>NZ_JAUETT010000006.1:0-474431 GCF_032484835.1 Bradyrhizobium sp. SZCCHNS1022
CCCATCGCGCCCTTGGTGCCCTGGCCGGTGTAGGAGCCGTTGTGGCAGCTGTCGCAGCGCGCCGTCGACACCGACGCGTGGTTCATCGTGTAGGTGGCGAAGCTCGCCGCGGTGTTCGTGTGGCAGTTCGAGCACTGCACGCCCGTCACCGGGATGTGCGGCGGCGTGGTCATACCCATCGCGGTCTTGCCGTTGTGGCAGGTCGCGCAGTTGGTGTCGGTCGCCCTGTGCTGGAATGTGGCACCGGCAAAGCTGGACGTGTTCGTATGACAGGATTCGCAGGGAAGCGCTGTCGGCACGTGTCCGCTCGACTTGCCGCGGGCAACCGTACCGTTGTGACAATTGGCGCAACCGGCGACGATGCCGGTGTGATCCATCCTCATCGCAACGCGGAAGCTGGCGGCGGTCCGGTGGCACGTGTCGCAGGGGGCCGTGGTCGTGATGTGATTTTTTGGCTTACCACGGGCCATCAGACCGTTGTGACAGGCGGCGCACGGCGCCTTCGCCTGTGTGTGATCGATGACTCGTATGTCCTTCCAGGTCGAGGTCTGGTGGCAGCTTTCGCAGCGCGTGGTGGTCTTGGGATGATTCACCGACATGCCCGCGGTCTGCGCGCCGTTGTGACAGCTCGCGCACTGCGTCGGCGTGCCTTTGAACCGCCCACCGACATGGCACGATGAGCATTCCACCGCGCGGTGACTGCCGGTCAGCGGAAATCCAGTGGAGAAATGGTCGAACGATCCCTGCCCCACGGCCGGGTCGAGTGCTGCGAACGCGAACAGGATCGCAGCGATCGCGCACCACAGTGCGGTGCGCGATTGACGCGCGAGCGGCCTAACAATGCGGTACGTGCACTCCACCCCAGTCTCCAAACTTCCCGACCACAAGATTCGGAGCTGCGCGATGCGGTCGTCTGACCGTCAGGCAAAGCGGATCCATCAGGCAAAACCGCCCGGCGGTCGCCTCTCGGAATTCCATCAAAGCTGTCACGCATGTCCGATTTGGCGAGATGGTTTCAGATCCCCATCCACTCGCCCTTCAGATAGCCACGCACTCCTTCGCTTCATCTCTGCGGCAACGCACGCGACCCCATGCGCGGTCGTCAGCCGTAGTAGTCGTTACGGTGCGAATACACCGAACCGCAGCTTGAGAAAGAGGCTTCAAGCTGGCCCAAAAATTGACCAAGCTGAATTCAAACTGAACGGCCACGCGAACTTCCGCGCACTGCTCGCGAGACGCCTGCTCGCGCATGGCGAGGCGTCCGGAACGGGCCTGATTTTGCTCATGAAAAGCCAGGACAAGCGTGCGCCTGAGCGCACGCTTTCACGATCGCCTCACAAGGCGATCGCCTTACAGAGTGATCGCGTTACAGACGAACCGGACTGATCCGCAGCGGCGTTCGATCCGACTCAGTTTCTGATCTGAACGTTGCGCCACCCGGTCGCGACATGACAGCGCTCGCAGCTCTGTCCAAAGGTACCATTGTGCACGTCTGAGCCGCGGTGACAGCTGTAGCAGTCCATCGGCAGCTTCAGATTCGGTGGAGCTTTCGCCTTGTGGCAGGACTCGCATGTGATCTTCTGATGCTGCCCTACGAGCGGAAAGCGCGTCTGTTGCGCATGATCGAATCGCCACAAGGACCAGCCGTTCGGGTTGTGGCAGCTCGCGCATCGCCCTCCGAGCCGCCCCTGGTGGAAATCCTTGTGACAGCTTTCGCAAGCGGTGGGCGTGTTCTTGTAAGTCTGGGAGCGGTGGCACTCCTCGCACGGGACCGATTTGTGCAGGCCGATCAAGGGAAACCGGGTGAGCTCGTGGTCGAACGAAAGATTCTTCCGCCAGCCCGTGTCGTTGTGGCACCTCTCACAGCGCTCCCCCAGCTTCCCCTGGTGCGGGTCCTGCTTCCGATGACATGAGACGCAGGAGGTGGCGAGCTTGTCGCGGTAGAGATCGCCCGTATGGCAGCTCTCGCACTTCACCTTGGCATGTGCGTTGCGCAGCGGAAACTTGGTCTTGTCGTGATTGAAGTGGGTGGTTTTCCACTTGTCCTGGTCGTGACAGGTCTCGCATTTCTCGCCAAAGCGGCCGGCATGGACATCCTGGAGCCGATGACAGGATACGCAAGACGTCGGCAGATCCTTGTATTGCTGGCTCGAATGACAGGTGGCGCAAGCGACCGACTTGTGGGCACCGACAAGCGGGAACTTCGTTTTTGCGTGATCGAAGGTCTTGGTGTCACGCCATTTCACGACGACATGGCAATTCTCGCAGCGCTCGCCAAGCCGCCCGTGATGAGGGTCGATCGTCTTGTGGCAGTCAAAGCAGGTCGATGGCGTGTCGCGAAACTTGACTTTCGCGACATGACACCCGGCGCACGGAACGTTCTTGTGTGCATCGACCAGCCGGTAATTGGTAAAATCGTGGTTGAAGGTTTCCTTGTCGAGCTGAACGATGTCGGTGTCGCGCCCCTTGTGGTCGGTGTGACACTGCCGGCACTCCTGGCTGAGCGCCCCCTGCTCGCGTCCATGCAGCCGCACGTGGTCCTTGCGATCGGCGGCGATTTCCTTATGGCAATCAAGGCAGAGGCCGGTCTGCGCCTTGCGCGTGAACGCTTCGTGACACTTGCCGCACTCGGTTTCGAACTTGGCGTGCTTGCCGGCCAGCGGTCCCGGCATAACCAACTTTTCCAGAACCGTCTGGGCTCGGGCCCCGACGGCCGCAAGACCGATTGCGACGATCGCAAGTGCTGCAAGGCGCCATCTCATCACGCAACTCCGTCAATAATGATGGACCGCCCACACATGCACGATGCCGGCAAGCAACATCAGGAAAAACAACGGCAGATGAAAGATGTGCCAGAGCGAAAACAGCCGCTCGAAGAACGTCAGCTCCGCCGCTTTTCGAACCGCTGCAGCATAACGCCGCACCACATTTTCAATCCGCTTCTGGCGCCTTCGCCGCTCCGACCATGACCAGCGCGCTCCTTTGGCTTCGGCGCGAACGAGCCGTCGTGCTTCCGTCACCACGTCGTGCCGAAATCGCCTGGTGCGCGCGGTAATGATCGCGCCTGTGCGCAGGCTGCCGAGCGCAGTTCGCGGCACCTTGTTCTCGAGACCCTTGCTGAAGGCGCTCAGCTGCTGCGATACAAAGGCCGCAGCCTTCATATCCTGGCCAAGGTCCGCTCTCATCGCCTCGGCTTCCGCCAACAGTTCCTTCACATGCGCCTTCCTGCCGTGAAGCCCCAAATGGATCTTGCCGTAGATGTATCTGCCGATGACGCCGCTGATGGCGACGATCAGCATCGCGAAAAATGCCACGTTGCTGTTGAGCGCCCCGAGTTTGAAATTTGCATGAAATAGAATCAGGACGGGCCCGAAGATGCCGAGCAGCATGTGGGTTCGGAACCAAAATGGGATCGACCCGATCAGGCGCATCGACTTGAACCGCTTGCGCAGCGAGTAGACCAGCAGCGATAACATCGCCAAGCTGCCGTAGATGCCGAGCCAGTACCCGGTACCGGAATCGGGCGTCACATATTCCTCATCCCTCTGCAACCATCCAACGCCCACCGCACAACAGACGATCACGGTCAGCAGAATCGGCACTATTTGTCGAAGCGGGTTGCCGCCCGTACGCGCCCTCGTCGCCCCGCTCATCCTGCGAAGCCCCGCGCCAGGTCGAATGCACTGCTCACGACATGCGACAATTCGTCGCCTGCTAATCGAGGTTCTACCGGGCCGACGAAGCCAGCCGATTGTGCACTGATGATTGCTCTATTAGGTGACGCCGTTGTCATTGATCTGAGCCTTATTTCCGCCAGCCGCTACTGATTAACGATCGCGGCTGGTCATGCGCGCACGTGTAGTGATCATTCTGGAATTTCTGTGTCGGGAGCTGTTGAGAAGAATTTGCATCTAGCGCCTGTGCCGAGAAGCAACGTTCGGCATCCGTGCGCGGCAATGACTTCCTCTGCTCCTGTCAGTCCGGATATCTGCTGACGCGCGATGACCCGCAGAACAACAATGTGAGTGCGAGAGAGGACATGGCGCTGGATCTGCTCGTCGTCTACGCCGCTCCGATGGTCGGCGTCTGGGCCGCTTACGTCGCAGCGCGCAAACATCGCGAATTCAAGAGCGTGGCAAAGCTCTCAGCCGCCAAGGAGGCTGGACTGCTCGAACCGGCATCGCTTCATCCGATCATCGATCCGGCATTGTGCATCGGTTGCGGTTCGTGCGTCAGAGCCTGTCCCGAAGGCGATATTCTCGGCCTGATCGGCGGCAAGGCCTCGCTGGTGGAGCCTTCGCATTGTATCGGGCATGGTGCCTGCAAGGCGGTATGTCCGGTGAACGCCATCACCCTTGTCTTTGGCACGGAAACGCGCGGCATCGACATCCCCAATGTCAATGAGCAGTTCCAGACCAACGTGCCGGGCATCTTCATTGCCGGAGAGCTTGGCGGGATGGGGCTGGTCCGCAATGCCATTGAGCAAGGACGTCAAGCGATCGATTCCGTTCGCAAGATGAAGGATCTCGGCAAGTCCGACATGCTCGACGTGGTGATCGTCGGGTGCGGTCCGGCCGGACTATCGGCGAGTCTCGCGGCAATGCATCACAAGCTCCGCTTCGTCACGCTGGAACAGGACTCGCTCGGAGGTACGGTCGCTCATTTCCCGCGCGGCAAGCTCGTGATGACCGCCCCCTTCACACTGCCGCTGGCCGGCAAGTTCAACTTCCGAGAGCTGAGCAAGGAGCAACTGATCAGCTTCTTCATGAGCATTGTGAACAAAACGAAGCTCAAGGTGAATATCGGCGAACGGGTCGATGCCGTCATCCAGCTCAACAACGGCTTTGAGGTGAAGACCGACCGCAACAGCTACAAGACGCGCGCGATTCTCCTGGCGATCGGTCGGCGAGGAACGCCCCGCAAGCTCGACGTTCCGGGCGAAGAGCAGTCCAAGGTGGTCTATCGCCTGATCGATCCGGAACAATATAAGGGGCAGCACGTGCTGGTCGTCGGCGGTGGCGATGCGGCGCTCGAGGCGGCCTGTTCGGTGGCCGACGAACCCGGCACCACGGTCACTTTGTCGCACCGCAGTGAATCGTTCAATCGCGCCAAGCCGAAGAATCGCGAACGGGTCGAAGCTACAGAACGCGCCGGACGTCTCAATGTCGTCCTGAACTCATCGGTGAAGCGGATCGGCGAGCACGATGTCGAAATCGACGCCAAAGGCAAGCTGAGCACGATACCCAACGACGCGATCATCGTCTGTGTCGGCGGCATCCTGCCGACCGCATTTCTCAAAAGCATGGGAATCGAAGTCGAGACCAAGTATGGCACAGCCTAGGCCCGCTCATGTCGCTACCATCCTGATCTGTCTTTTCGGCTACGAAGCCATCCCGCCCCTCGCGCGAGCGGCCAGTCCATCGGAGCTGCGCGACGGCGCGACCGTCACGACGGACGCGTCCTCTGCCGCGAGCCGGGCTGCCGATACGGCGATCCGGGCCGGACGTCCCGCCGAAGCGCTGAAGCTGCTCGAGCCGGCCGCTCTAAGCGGGGATCGCGACGCGCAATATCGCCTTGCCTCGCTCTATCGGTCCGGGCTCGGGACCAGACCTGATGACGGCCTGGCGTTCAAATGGATGAAGCTCAGCGCCGAGAAGGGACACACCAAGGCGCAATATAACCTTGCGTCGATGTATCTCGCCGGACGAGGAACGTCGACCGATGTCGAGAAGGCCCGCGAGTGGCTGCGCCGGTCCGCGGCGGCCGGCTACGAACCTGCCGGGCGGCTGCTGACCGAGGTCGCAAGCCGCAACCCTGCGGCTGCCCAGAAGCGTCCCGATGCCACCGTTCGCACTGTCGAACGCGTGGCAGCCAATCCGAAACTCGACGCCCAAGCCGCGTCGAGAAATGGTCAGCCCGATATCATCGATGCAGCCCTGCGCGGCCAGATCGCGCCAATGCGTCAGCTGATCGCAGCGAAGGCCGACGTCAACGCAACGAACGACGAAGGCGACACGCCGTTGGCGATTGCCGCAGCCGCCGGCCAGGTCAAACTCGCCGAACTCCTGCTCTCGTCAGGCGCCAACCCCAACGTCCGTAACCGGCACGGCGATACGCCGCTGATGCTGGCGGCAGACAAGGGCTACGCCGATATGGTCAAATTGCTATTGACTAAATCAGCCGACGCATCCGCGACCAGGGCAGACGGCTCGACCGCGCTCGCAATAGCCGTCAGCCGCTGCAAGGCCGAGACGATCGCTCCGCTTCTTGAACATGCGGGTGGCCTGCCGGTCCTCGAAGACGGCCGGACGCCGCTGATGGTCGCCGTTGCGTCTTGCGCCAACGAGGCGATCGCGCCACAGCTCGTCCAGCGGTCTGCGGTTGATACGACCGACAAGCAGGGCCGGACCGCGCTCTGGTACGCGGCGGATCATGGCAACGTCCGAGCGCTCGACCAGCTGATCCGCGCCGGCGCTGAGGTTGGCCGAGCCGATGCCGACGGAATGACGCCACTGCTGAAAGCTCTGGAGAACGGCGGAGCTGCGGCCGCCCTTGTTCTACTCGAGGGCGGCGCCGATCCGAAGGCTCCGACCAAGAGCGGCAACACCCCCCTGATCCTGGCGGCGCGTGCCGGACTGACCGATGTCGTCCGGACACTCTTGCAGCGCAAGGTCGATATCAACACTCGCAACGCACAAGGGATGAGTGCGCTGATGATGGCGGCCCATGAAGGTCACGTCGAGATCGCGCAAAACCTGCTTGCCGCCGGCGCCGACAAGTCCTTGAAAAACAAACGGCGAGAACGAGCGAGCGACATCGCCACGATCGGCGGCCACGGCGAAATCGCCAAGCTGCTCGAATAGCGGCCACGCTCACTTCATCTCGGACACACGACGAGATCGCTTCCTGCAACTGCGACGCAACGACGCAGCTGCAGCTGCCACTTATTCTGTCGTCCGCACGCAAGCGAGCATTCGTCAGTGAAATACGGTGTGAGCGTCGCGCCGTTCTCCTCGCTGAGAATGAGTTGCAAATAGCGACCAACCGCAATCTGACGAACATCATGTTTCCGTACGATTGATGCCCCATTCGGCGCATTGAGTGCGCCGCATCACGGACACTTGATAGTCCGTCGCAGGAATAGACGCGTCCAACGGGGGACAAGATGACAGCTGAAGCCGGATCCTTTGCTCTCATTCTGGCGCTCCTCATCTCGCTCGTGCAGTCGGTCGTGCCATTCGTCGCACTGAGGCGCCAGGAGCCGACGATTGCCGCCTTCATCCGCCAAGCAGCCCTCGGCCAGTTTCTGTTCATCGCTATCGCGTTTGCGTGCCTCACCTCGCTGTTTGTGCATTCGGACTTCTCAGTCCAGGTCGTGGCCGCCAACTCGCATACGCTCAAGCCGCTTCTCTACAAGGTCTCCGGCGTCTGGGGGAATCACGAGGGCTCCATGCTGTTGTGGGTCCTCATTCTCTCGTTGTTTGGCGCTGCGGTCGCGTTGTTCGGCACGAATCTTCCCGATGGACTGCAAAGCAAGGTGCTGGGCGTTCACGGGATGATCGGCCTCGGATTCCTGAGCTTCGTTGTCTGGACTTCGAACCCGTTCACCCGGCTCGTCGATCCTCCGCTCGAAGGCAATGGATTAAATCCAATCCTTCAAGATCCCGGCCTCGCGATCCATCCGCCGTTTCTTTATCTCGGCTACGTCGGCTTCTCGATGGCGTTCTCGTTCTCGGTCGCAGCGCTGATCGAGGGCAAGGTCGATGCGAGCTGGGCGCGGTGGGTCCGCCCCTGGGTGCTCGCTGCATGGTGTTTCCTGACGATCGGGATCACGCTCGGCAGCGCCTGGGCCTACTACACGCTGGGCTGGGGCGGCTGGTGGTTCTGGGACCCGGTGGAGAACGCCTCCTTCATGCCGTGGCTCGCCGGCACTGCGCTGCTCCATTCCGCCTTGGTGGTCGAGCGTCGGAATGCGCTTCTGAGCTGGACGATCCTGCTCGGGATCCTGACATTTTCGCTCAGCCTGATCGGCACGTTCCTGGTCCGCTCCGGTGTGCTCACCAGTGTTCATGCCTTCGCGCAGGATCCCGCCCGCGGTGCATTCATCCTTGCCATGATCCTGGTTGCAACGGGCGGCGCATTGACCCTGTTTGCGATCCGGGCGCCCACGCTGAAGCATGGCGCGCTATTTGGCGCGGTAAGCCGCGAGAGCGGACTCGTGCTCAACAATGTGGTGCTCACCACCGCTGCAGCGACGGTCTTTCTCGGCACCTTCTATCCGCTCGTGGTCGACATGATCGGAAAAGACAAGATTTCCGTTGGACCGCCCTATTACAACATGACCTTCGTTCCCATCATGGTGCCGCTTCTGCTGGCCATGACGGTTGGTCCTGTCCTGCGATGGAAGCGTGACGCCCTCGTTGATGCGCTTCGGCGGCTCAAGACCGCTGCGGGCCTGGCTGCGCTGGTCTTCCTCGGGGTTCTCGTCGCGACGTTCGGGCGCCACTTCCTGGTTGCGTTCTTCCTGGGCGTGTCCGCGTGGCTCATCGTCGGCTCGTTGATGGTGCTGGCTCACCGCATACGCCTCGGCACGTCGACGCCGCTGGCAAGGACACTCAACCTTGCGGCGACGACGCCGCTCGCCGTCTATGGCCTGGTGCTTGCCCATGCCGGCATGGGTGTGACGGTTGCGGGCATCACCGGAATGACGGCATGGGCCGGTGAGAAGATCGAAATGCTAAGGCCCGGCCAAAGCCTGCAGCTTGCCGGCTATGATGTCCGGCTACGTTCGGTCGGAAAGGTACCGGGCCCCAACTACGAGGCCGAACGCGGGGTCTTCGAGATCACGCGCAATGGCAAGCCGTTCACGCAGCTGTTCAGCGAGCGTCGCTTCTATCCGGTTCGCCAACAGCTCACGACCGCCGCCGGCATCCGCACCAATCTGCTTTGGAACGTCTATGTGACCCTCGGCGATCCCGACGACAAAGGCTCCTGGGCAGTCCGTTTCTACTATCACCCCTTGATGCCGCTGGTCTGGATCGGAGCGCTGATGATGGCGTGTGGCGGCTTTGTTTCACTCGCCGACCGCCGGTTTCGCGTCGGCGCGCCGCGACGTGCCGCACAGGCCATACCAGCTGCTATCCCCGCCGAGTAGGACGACCGATGCTGCGCCTTTCCTATCTCGCTCCCCTGCTCGCCTTCCTGGGGCTCGCCGCCGGACTTGCCTTCAGCCTGTCCAACGATCCCCGCAGGATGCCGTCGACGCTGATCGACAAGCCGACACCCGCCTTCAGCATGGCATCGCTGGACGGCAAGGACGGCGGGTTTTCCAGCACGGATCTGAAGGGCGGCGTCATGTTGCTCAACGTGTTCGCGTCCTGGTGCCCTGGATGCCGCGTCGAGCACCCCATGCTGCTGAAGCTGGCCGAGACTTCGGGAATTCCGATCTATGGACTGAACTGGAAAGATATGCGCAGCGACGGCGCGCGCTGGCTCGCGCGACACGGGAGCCCCTATGCCCGCGTCGGCACGGACGAGTCTGGCCGGATCGGCATCGATTTCGGCGTCACCGGGGTTCCCGAGACTTTCGTGATCGACCGCACCGGCCGGATCCGCTTTCGCTATCCCGGTCCTTTGACCGAGGAGGTCTGGCACGACGAATTCGAGCCGTTGCTCAAAGCATTGCGGAGCGAGTCATGACCCAGCCAAGGCTCAGCCGACTGGCATTGTTCGTCGCCCTGCTCGTGTCGACCGTCGTCGTGCCGCCGTCCCGTGCGGTGTTGCCTGACGAGATGCTCAAAGACGAAAAGCTGGAAGGCCGCGCACGCGTCCTTAGCCAGGAGCTGCGTTGCGTCGTGTGCCAGAACCAGAGCATCGACGATTCGAATGCGCCCTTGGCGCACGACCTTCGCGTGCTACTGCGAGACCGCCTGCAGGCCGGGGACAACGATCGGCAGGCCGTGGACTTCATTGTCGCCCGCTATGGCAATTTCGTCCTGCTCAAGCCACCTCTGCAGTGGAACACGATCTTGCTTTGGCTCGGACCGTTCTTGGCCCTGCTCGTGGCTGTCATCGGCTTTGGCCGCTATGTCCGACGTGCTGCGGCCAATGCGCGCGATGGAGTGCAGGTTCCTCCACTCAATGCTGACGAACTCAAAACGATCGACGCAATCCTCGACCGACGGAGCTCCGTATGATTCTGTGGCTGATGTTGACGGCAATGATTGCTGCCGCTGCCGTCCTGATATCGACCCCATTCATCCGCCGATTTGAGCGGGCGCAGTTGGCCTCCGCTCAGGAGCTCGCCGTGTACCGCGACCAGCTCAAGGAAATCGAGGGTGAAGCGGCACGCGGTCTGATCGACAAGACCGAGGCCGAGGGTGCGACGCTCGAGATCAAACGGCGTATCCTCACGGCCGATCGTGCTGACGAGGCAGCGGCAACTCCACTCAGTAACTCCGAACGGAAGTTTGCGCTCACGGTCGTCACCGGCATCGTGGTCTTCGGCTCCATTCTGCTCTATGCGGTGATCGGAAGTCCGGACGTCCCCTCCGCATCGCCGGGACAAGCGAGCAACGTACCGGCTCCAGGAGCGACGGCTGACGCCCGCCCCATCGCGACCACCCAAGGCGTGGCGTCGTCGCAACCTTCGGCCGCCCAGGATTCGCAAGGCCGCACGTCACAGCAAGCCGGATTGCCTCCGGTGGAGGAGATGATCCAGCGTGTGCAGACGCGGCTCGATCGCAATCCGAAGGATGTCGAGGGGTGGCGGCTGCTCGGCTGGTCTCTCTTCAATATCGAACGCTTTGCGGATGCGGCTCAGGCCTACTCTCGCGCAATCGAGCTGCGCCCCGACTCCGCCGAGTACCACAGTGCGCGTGGAGAAGCGCTCGTGCGAGCGGCCGACGGCACCGTCAAGGCCGAGGCCAAGAAGGAGCTGGACGAAGCGCTGAGGCTTGATCCCAAGGACGCACGCGCGCGCTTCTTCAACGGCCTTGCCAAAGAACAGGACGGCAACAAGGAAGGGGCGATCGCCGATTGGAAGGCGATCATATTGGATGCCGATCCGAACGAGCCGTGGCTGCCGGACCTCAAGCGGCGGCTGGCCGAACTCGGAGGGGAGCAAGCTCCAGCCTCAAGCGGCCCGAACCTCTCCTCCGAACGCATGCAGGAGTTGCTCCGTTCCGACAAGGCCAAGTCCTCGACCGAGACCGCGGCTCCAAGAGGGCCGAGCCAGGACGACGTCCGCGCCGCGCAAGGCATGTCGCCGCAGGATCGCAGTGCGATGATCCGGGGCATGGTCGACAATCTTGCCAGCCGGCTCGAACAATCACCGCGCGATGCGGAAGGCTGGATCAAGCTGATCCGCTCGCGGGTCGTGCTGGGTGAGACTGAACTTGCCCGCCAGTCGCTGCAGCGGGCGCTATCCGTCTTTGCCGACGATAGCGAGGAACGAACCCGTATTGCGGACGCTGCGAAGCAGCTCGGCGTCGACCCGTAGCGAGTACGAAGGGCGTAATCACGCAGCGTGACGAGGCAGATCCATAGTGGGCGATCGGGGTGGCTACCATTCGTATCTTGCTGATAGAGGACGAGGCTGTTTACGCCGACCGGATCAGGGAAAGCCTGAGTGAAGCCGGATTCGAAGCAGATCTCGCGACAGACGGTAACGAGGGGTGGATGCTCGGCAACACTCAGAGCTATGATGCCGCCGTCCTGGATATTGGCTTGCCCCGCATCTCCGGTCTCGACGTGCTGCAGCGCTGGCGGCACGCGGGGCGGACGCTGCCTGTCCTGATCCTCTCCGCCCGCAGCGGCTGGATGGAGCGCGTCAACGGCCTCAATGCCGGCGCGGATGACTATCTGGAAAAGCCGTTCAAGGCCCAGGAGCTTGTCGCCCGGATCAACTCGCTGCTCCGTCGCGCGTCCAGCAAGCCCGATGCGGTGCTCCGTCAGCGCCAGATCGAGGTGAATGCTGCTGCCGGCCTCGTCAGCAAGGGCGGCGAGACAGTCAGCCTGAGTCCGCTCGAACTACGTATTCTTGAATTCCTGATGCGCCGCCCCGACCGCATCGTGTCCCAGCCCGAGCTGTTGGAGCATATTTATTCGGGGAACAATTCTCGCGACTCGAATACACTCGAAGTCTATATCGCCCGGCTCAGGAAGAAACTCGGGCGCGACTGCATTCGCACGATCAGAGGCATGGGATATCGCATCGGATAGACCAATGTTCGGCCGCAACTTCCGTGCTCGCATGATCGCTGGTGCGGCGATCTGGATTTCGCTCGTCTTGTTCGTCAGTGGGCTCGGCCTCTCGGCAGTCTTCCGCCGCGTCGTCGAAGCACAGTTCGATCACGACCTTCTGGATCATGCCCGCGAACTCATCGGCCTCGTGGGCATCGATTCCGAGCTGAAGCCCTTTATCGCACGCGACCTCAGCGACCCCAGATTCTCGCCTCCCCAGTCCGGCCTCTATTGGCAGGTCCTCCTGCCGAATGGCGCCACGATCCGTTCGCCGTCATTGCAGGATACGCTGTCTCTTCCGTCCGGTCCTGAAGAGGACCGCCCGCGATCGGTGGCTCCTCCGATCAGCGTCGCGGGACCGACCGGGCCGATGCGCATGGTTCGGAACATCACCCGCCCGCCCCATCTGGACCAAGCGATCGACATTCGTGTCGGTGCTGACGAGCGGCTGATCAGCGACGAGATGAAGCAATTGAACCTCACTCTCGCCACCGCGCTGGGCCTCATGGCGTTCGCAATGGTTGGTACCGCTTACGCCCAGGTTGCTTATGGCCTGCGGCCGCTCGCGCGCATACGCAGCGACCTCGCCGCGGTCAGGACCGGTAAGATCAGCCGGCTGCCCGAGGACCTGCCGGACGAAATCATGCCGCTGGTCACCGAGCTGAACGGAATGATCACTGCAAATCTCAGCATGGTCGAACGCGCCCGCGTCCTGGCGGGGAATTTTGCTCATGCGTTGAAGACGCCACTGGCCATTCTCAACGAAGAGGCGAAGGATCTCAAGGCATCCGGCAACGAGCAGATGGCAAAGATCCTGTTGGAGCAATGCTCGCGGATGGCCCTGCTGATCGACTACCAGACGGCGCGCGCACGCGCGTCAGCATCGACCAATGCCGGCGCCAGCGCGGTTCTGTCCGATATCCTGCAGACGCTGATCTGCACCTATTCGCGATTTGGTTCAGGGCGCGACAAGCGGTTTCAGGTCGAAGGGCGTGCCGACATCGTGGTGGGCTGCGATCCGAATGACCTGATCGAGCTGATCGGGAACTTGCTCGACAACGCCGCGAAATGGGCGCGGCAGCACGTCGTCGTTTCAGTCTCCGACCTCGGGAGCACTGTTCTGATCTCGGTGGAGGACGATGGCCCCGGCATCCCCAAAGAGCACCGAACGCGCATCTTCGACGTCGGCGTGAGGCTGGACGAACAGAAGCCCGGCACGGGGCTCGGGCTTGCAATCGCCCGAGATCTGGCCGCTCTCTATGACGGCCAATTGTGGATCGACGAGTCGCGTCATGGCGGTGCTGCCATGAAGCTGGTTCTCAAGAAGAAAGCGCTCTGAGCTAAGCTCGTTGGGCTGAAAATACGGGCGTCGCGCCGCCCGCCCGCGCGCAACTCGTGCCATTCTCACTCGAAATGCACCGGCTCTGCTGCGGGATAGGCCATGGCGACGAACTCGCAGAAGGCCTGCGCGGCAGGAGACAAGTCGGCATCACTCTTCCAGGCGAGGCCGACATCCATCGTATGAATATCATCATCAAGCGTTTTGAGATCGATCCGATGGCCTTCCAGCGACCATGGGCGATACACCATGTCCGAGAGGATGGTGATGCCCATGCCGGCCGCGACCATGCTGCGCACGGCCTCCATCGACATGGTCCGGAAGATGACGTTGGGAACGTGCGGCGTAGGCCGCCAGTAACGCATGGCCGAGCGTTCGGCCTCGTCGACGGTCAGCATCAAATATGGCTCCGCAGCGAGGTCGGCGAGGCGAACCCGCTCCTTCTGGAGCAGCGGATGACCGGCGGGCGCCCACATCCGCCGCGGCGAGCGGAGCAGAAGACGTGAGCGGATCGCCCCCCGGTCATGCAGGTTCGAAACCAGCATGACTGCAACATCGACGCGGCCGTTGACGAGGCCGAACTCGATCGCGTCGCGTTCATTTTCGTGAAGGCGGACGGTGATGCTCGGAAATGCGCGCCAGAAGCGCGACAGAAGCGAGGGCATGAAATATCCGGCGACGGTGTAACTAACGGCGACATCGACGGTACCATCGACCTGCCGTCCCCAGCGATGAGGGCTTCGCACCGCGTCCGCAACACAGGCTTCGATCGCCCGGGCGCGTTGCAGGAACAGCTGCCCGTCGAATGTCAAGGTCACGCCGTTCGAGTGCCGGTCGAACAGCTTCTTTCCGAGGTCGGCCTCCAGCAGCTTGATCGACGCAGTAATGGCCGACTGCGTGACATTGAGCGTAGCAGCAGCCGCCGACACCTTGCCGGTTTCGGCCGTCGCGATGAAGTGGCGGACCTGACGGAAGGTCAGAGCCATCAAAAAATCCGATATCAGCGAACAATTTTTCGAGTTTTACAATTGCTTGGTGCGACGCCGAAAATCAAGCCGTTCGCTCGCGGTTCCTGAGAGGCGTCAAGATGGCTTCAGTTCAATTGGACCTGATTGCTCAAAATATCAGCGTCCAATTCGAGGGACTGAAAGCTTTGTCGAACGTCTCGTTGGCGATACCGCGCGGCAGCATCACCGGACTGATCGGCCCGAACGGCGCTGGAAAGACGACGTTGATCAACGTTTTGACGGGCTTCCAGCAGGCAGGTCACGGCACGATCGCGCTCGAAGGCGAAACGATCAAAGGTATTTCAGCTCACAAGCTTCGCCATAAGGGTGTGGCGCGTACCTTTCAGTCAGGCCGACTATTTCGTGAGCTGCCGGTCGTCGATAATCTGGAGGTCACCGGCGTCGGTCTCGGCCTCAGCCGCCGCGAGGCGCTCGCGGAAGCCGAGCACGTCATGGATTGGCTGGGCATTGCGCATCTCGCCAACACCCTCGCGGGAGCACTGCCCTACACCGACGAGCGGCGCGTCGCGATTGGCCGTGCCATCATGTGCAAGCCTCGCTATCTGCTGCTGGATGAGCCGGCGGCAGGCATGTCGGAGCACGAGAGCCATGAGCTGGCGTCGATCATTCGGCGCATTGCCTCAGAATTCGGCATAGGAGTGCTACTGATCGAGCACAATATCGGCTTGGTGCTCGAACTGTGCGAACGCATCTTCGTTCTGGACTCCGGCGAGATCATTGAGGTCGGCCCCCCCGCCCAGATTCGTTCGAGCGACGCGGTCCGGCACGCCTATATGGGCACTCAGCACGATGAGGTGATCCCCGCCCTTGCCGTCGATGGGGCAACCGTCTGATGACGCTGCTCACGGTCGACAATCTCACGGTGCGCTATGGCCGCCTGACCGCGCTGCGCGGCGTCAGCCTTGCCATCGAGGAAGGCGAGATCCTGTTCGTGACCGGGCCCAACGGCGCCGGCAAGTCGACACTGCTGAACGCGATCGCCGGCGTCGTGCCGCCCGCCTCGGGCAGCATCACGTTCGACGGCGCGACCATCACAGCTGCGCCGCCGGAGCAGATCGCGCGGCGCGGCTTCTCCATGGTGCCGGAGGGACGCAATGTCTTCGGCGCGTTGACGATTGAGGAAAATCTGAAAGTCGGCGCCGGCATGCGGTCCGACAAGCACAAGATCGCCGCCGACCTGGAGGCCGTCTACAGCGAATTCCCAATTCTGGCGGACCGCCGCCATGCCGTTGCCGGCATGCTGTCCGGCGGCCAGCAGCAGATGCTCGTCATCGGCCGCGCGCTGATGACGTCGCCCCGCCTGATCGCCATCGACGAGCCGTCGCTTGGCCTCGCGCCCAAGATCATCGATCAGGTCTACGAAATCCTGGCGCGGCTGCGCGCGCAACGGAGGCTCACGCTGCTGATCGTCGAGCAGAGCTCGACCCGCGCCATGATGACCGGCGGACGGATGATCCTGATGCGCGGCGGCCGCATCGTCCTCGAAGGGCCGGCCAGCGAGATGGTCAAGGATGAGCGCCTGAAGCAGGCCTATTTCGGGTTCGGAGACCATTGAGCATGACGGAGCTGCTGCAGATCGTGTTCGATGCGCTGAGCCTCGGCAGCCTCTACGCGCTCGGCGCGCTGGGGATCGCGCTCATCTTCGGCGTGATGCGGCTGGTCAACTTCGCTCATGGCGATTTCATCGCTTCTTGCGTGTTCGCAATGCTGTGGCCATCGACCAGTGCAGCCGCTATCGTGTTTGCCGGTAACCTGCCCTTTTATCTGCTGGTGCCGCTGCTCCTCATCATCGGCGCCGGCTTGTCGGTATTGTCGGAAGTGATCGTATTCCGTCGCTTCCGCAACGCCAATCCGGCCACCATGATGATCGCGTCCTTCGCGCTCGGCTTCGCCATCCGCAACTTCCTGCTGATGCTGTATTCCAGCCGCCCGAAGTCGATCACGCTGTGGCCGACGCTCGGCCTGCCGGTCGAGGTGCTGGGTGCCCGCATTCCGATGCTTCAGGTGGTCACGATCGTCGTCACGCTGACCGTTCTCGCCGCCTTGACGCTGTTCCTGAAGCGAACGCGCTATGGCCTCGAAATGCGCGCCGCAGCCGAGAACTTCACCATGGCCCGGATGCTCGGTGTCCGCGCCAACGCGGTCATCCTGTTCGCCTTCGCCATCAGCGGCATGCTTGCGGCTGCGATCGGGCTGATCCTGGCGACCAATTCCGGGACGGCCGATATCAATATGGGCGCCAATGTCATGCTGATCGCCTTCATCGCCACCGTCATCGGCGGTCTGGGCAGCGTGCCGGGCGCGGTCGCTGCCGGCTTCCTGATCGGCGCGGCCAGCGTCGTGTTCCAGGCCACGCTGCCGCACGACGCCCGCGTCTTCCGCGACGCCTTCGTCTATGGCGCGGTCATCGTGGTTCTGCTGGTGCGCCCGCAAGGGCTGTTCGCACCGAAATCCGCCAAGCAGAGGGTCTGAGCCATGTCACAGCGGCCTTCAGTCCTATGGCGGACCATCGCGACGCCGGTCATCCTCGCCGTGCTGCTGCTCGTGATTGCGGCTCTCAGCTATCAGTTCGGCAGCCGCGCCTTCAACCGCACCATCGTCGAGATGTTCATCAACATCATGGTGGTCGTCGGCCTCTATGTCTTCATCGGCAATTCCGGCCTTTTGTCGTTCGGCCATATCAGCTTCATGTGCCTCGGCGCCTATATGACGGCGTGGCTGACCATCCCGCCGGTGATGAAATCGATCACGCTCAAGGGCCTGCCGACATGGCTGCTGCACGCCAAGCTATCGATGTGGCTGGCGACCCCGATCTCCGGCCTGTTCGTGGCGCTGTTCGCCCTGGTCGTCGGGCGCGTCATCATGCGGCTATCGGGAATCGCCGCATCGATTGCCACCTTCGGCCTGCTCGGCGTCGTCAACAACGTCTATTCGAACTGGGACTCGGTCACCGGCGGGCAAGGCTCGATCGTCGGCATCCCGCCGACCATGAACGTCTGGAACGGCTGGCTCGGCGCCACCGTCGCCATCGCGATCGCGTATCTGTTTGCGATCTCCCGCTCGGGCCTGGCCCTGCGCGCCACCCGCGATGAAGCCGTCGCCGCCAGTGCTTCGGGGATCGACATCGTCCGGGAACGGCTGATCGCCTTCGTCGTCAGCGCCTTCATCATCGGCCTTGCGGGGGCGCTCTACGCGCACTTCCTCAGCATCGTCAATCCCGGCGCGTTCTATCTGCGCACCACCTTCATCACCCTGTCGATGCTTGTCGTCGGCGGCATGTACAGCCTCAGCGGCGCCGTGATCGGCGTCGTCGCGATGTCCACATTGATCGAGTTGTTCCGCAACCTCGAAAAGGGCGTCAACCTGGGCGGGCTGACGGTTGCCCTCCCCAATGGCGTTCAGGAGGTCGCGATCGGCGTCATCACCATCGTCATCCTGATGTATCTGCCGACCGGCCTGACCCGCAATCGCGAATTGTCCTGGAGTGGATGGCGGCGGCGGCAAGTGGTGCCGCGCCCGGTCCAGCCCGCGCTTGAAGAGTCTAACTGATACTTTGGTCGAGACAACGGAGGAGAGTTACTGATGCGTTTGACGAAGTTGGCGGGGGGGCTCGCCGTGCTGGTGGCGTTGTGGTGTGCACCGTCCCAGGCAGCAGACGAGATTGTCGTCGGTTTTGCCACCGCGGCATCCGGCTTCATGCAGGCCTACGATAAGCCGGCCCAGGATGCAGCGATGATCCGCATCGAGGAGATCAACAAGGCCGGCGGGCTGCTCGGCAAGAAGATCAAGGCGGTCTTCGCCGACACCAAGACCGACCAGGCCGAAGGCGCCAAAGCGGGCCTGGCCGTGCTCGACCAGGGTGCGGACCTCGTCATCGTCTCCTGCGACTATGATTTCGGTGCGCCAGCCGCCTTGCAGGCGCAGGCCGCCAACAAGGTCTCGTTCTTCCTGTGCGCCGAATCGATCAAGGCCGGAATCCCCGGCGTCGGCCCCTACTCCTTCTCGGCGTCCGTGCTGGCGGCCGTGCAGGGCGCAACCATGGCCGAATGGGCGTACAAGAAGAAGAACGCCCGCAGCTTCTACCGGCTGCTCGACAGCTGGACCGTCTACAACAAGGGCATCTGCGACGGCTTCGACTGGATGATGCCGCATCTCAAGGACGCCACGCTCGCCGGCAGCGATACCTTCAAGAATGACGACGCCTCGATCGCCTCGCAGATCACCCGCATCAAGAGCCTGCCCAAGGAACCGGACGCCATCATGCTGTGCACGATGATGCCGGGCGCAGTTTCCGCGGTGAAACAGATCCGGGCCGCCGGCATCAAGTCGATGATCCTCAACGGATCGAGCATGGATGGCAGCTATTGGCTGAATGCCGTCCCGGACCTCTCGAACTTCTATGTGCCGGTGCAGGGCTCGATCTACGGCGACGATCCCAATCCGAAGGTCGGCGAGTTCAACAAGAAATACAAGGAAGTGACGGGCGGCGATCCGTCGAGCCAGTATGTCTATCCGGGCTACGTCCTGATCGACGTCTGGGCCAAGGCGGTCGAGCGGGCCAAGACGACCGACGCCGAAGCCGTGGTCGCCGAGCTCGAGAAGATGAACAACGAGCCGACCCTGTTCGGACCGCGCACCTTCAGCAAGGAGCTGCACCACCAGAACCAGGGCCGGTATCTGATCGTCGATACCGAGCAGGGCAAGCCGAAGGTGATCGACGAGTGGACGATCTCGGAAAAGATTCCGGTCGACTATCTCGTGTCGAAATAGACCCTTGAAAGGCGCCGCAGCTCCTACGTAGTCTGCGGCGCCCCTCACTCTGATGATCTAAAGAGCGCAGACGCCGGGAGAACGACGGGAAATGGTCACCATCAATTGCGACATGGGCGAGGCTTTCAGTATTTACAAACTCGGCGATGACGACAGCCTCATGCCCCTGATCGACGTTGCCAACGTCGCCTGCGGGTTCCACGGCTCCGACTTCAACCACATGCGCAGGACCGTGCGTCTGGCCAAGAAATACGGCGTCAAGGTCGGGGCGCATCCCTCGCTGCCCGATCTGCAGGGGTTTGGACGGCGCGAGATGAAGCTCGGCCGCGAGGAGATGACCAATTGCATCCTCTATCAGGTCGGCGCGCTCAAGGCCTTCCTGGATGCGGAGGGCATGGCCCTCAATCACATCAAGCCGCACGGTTCGCTCTATGGCATGGCTTCGCGGATGGAAGAGATCGCAGATGCGGTCTGCGATGTGGCCGACGTCTACAAGGTGCCGCTGTTCGGGATGAAAGGCACGCTGCACGAGACGGTCTACCCGCGTCGCGGCCACAGCTTTGTCGCCGAATATTACGCCGATCTCGATTACAATCAGGACGGCTCGCTGATCGTGACCCGCGAGCACGACGCCAAGGACCCGACCGAGGCGGCCTCGCGCTGCCTGCGCGCCATCACCGACGGCCAGACGAAAACGGTGGCCGGAAACGACGTCGCCGTGGGATCCGACTCCATTTGCGTCCATTCTGACACGCCGAACGCGGTCGCGATCACCAAGGCCGTGCGCGAGGCCCTCCGCTCCTATTTGCCGGCGCGCTAATCCGATCGACCCGCGACAATCACGAGGACACCATGGCTATCCAGCAGATCTTTTCTCCCCTGCCCGGCATTTTCTACCGCAAGCCCGCGCCCGACCAGCCGGCCTACAAGAGCGACGGCGACGCCATCACCGACAACGACACGATCGGCCTGATCGAGGTCATGAAGTCGTTCAACGAGGTCAAGGCCGGCATCACGGGCAAGCTCGTGCGATTCCTCGCCGAGAATGAAGACGCCGTGATGGCCGGTCAGCCGATCGCCGAGGTCGAGGTTTGAGGGCGCCCGATCGATCCATGACCATCCAAAAACTTCTGATCGCCAATCGCGGCGAGATCGCCGTGCGCATCATCCGCGCTGCGCGCGAGCTCGGCATCGCCACCGTGCAGGTCTACAGCAAGGCGGACAAGGAGTCGCTTGCGGTCCGGCTCGCCGACGAGAGCGTCGAGATCGGGCCGGCGCAGGCGTCGAAATCCTATCTCAGGCGTGATGCGATCCTGGCCGCAGCCAACGAGACCTCCGCCGACGCGATCCATCCCGGCTACGGCTTCCTTGCCGAGAACGCCGAATTCGCGGCGGCAGTGGAGGAAGCCGGGCTGGTCTTCGTCGGACCGACGGCGCAATCGATCCGCCTGATGGGCGACAAGGTCGCCGCACGCGCGGCGGCTGCCGCAGCTGATGTGCCCACAGTGCCCGGCAGCCGCGGCCGGCTGGAGTCGGCGGAAGAGGCGTTCGCCCTGGTGGAGACGACGGGCTTCCCGGTGGTGATCAAGGCGGCGGCCGGTGGTGGCGGTCGCGGCATTCGCATCGCGCGCTCGGCCGAGGAATTTCATCATCTGATGCCGCAGGCACAAGCGGAGGCGCTCGCCGCCTTCGGCGACGGCGGCCTTTACGTCGAGAAGCTGATCGAAGGCGCGCGGCACATCGAGGTGCAGGTGCTCGGCGACGGGCACGACGTCATCCATTGCTACGAGCGCGAATGTTCGCTGCAGCGGCGCCGGCAGAAGGTCTGGGAGGAAGCGCCCTCGCCATCGCTGCCGTCCGCCGTTCGGGAGCAGCTGTGCGCCTCCGCCGTTGCGCTCGCCAAGGCGGTGCATTACCGCGGCGCCGGCACGCTGGAATATCTCTATGACAGCAGCAGCGGCGCGTTCTATTTCCTGGAGATGAACACCCGTATTCAGGTCGAGCATCCCGTCACCGAGATGGTCACCGGCATCGACCTCGTGCGCGAGATGATCCGGATCGCGGGCGGCGAGCGCCTGCGCATCAGCCAGGATCAGGTGCGCCTGCACGGTCATTCGATCGAAGTCCGGATCAATGCCGAAGACCCCGCAAAGGGCTTCATGCCCAACCCGGGCACCGTGACTGCCCTCGACGTCCCCGGCGGCAACGGCGTCCGTTTCGATAGCATGCTCTATCCCGGCTATACGGTGCCGCCGTTCTACGACAGCCTGCTCGGCAAGCTGATCGTGCATGATGAGGACAGGGCCGCTGCGATCCGGCGACTCGCGCGTGCGCTGACCGAGTTGAACATCGAAGGCCTGGTGACGACCAAGTCTCTCCATCAGGCGCTCGCACAGGATTCCGAGGTGCAGGCGGCGCGGTTTCATACCGCCTGGCTAGAGCCATGGCTGGAAGCCAATGCCGCGCGGCTCGTCGCACCTGCCGCGCCAGCTCGTGCCGTCATCTCAGAACCCTCCCCGTCCGCAACAGGAGGCCAGTGATCCCGATGCAAACCAGATTTTCCTTCGGCGGCGATGAGCACATCTTCGCCGAGGTCGACGAAGCGATGTCGCTTGAGGCATTCTTCAAGAGCCTCTTCATCACCAACGCCGTGCGCGACGCCAAGATCAAGGGCGTGACCGAGATCTGCCCGGCCAACGCGTCCTATCAGGTGAAGTTCGATCCCGACGTGATCAAGCCGGACGATCTGCTCGCCGAGCTGAAACGGATGGATGCGGCGGCCGACAAGTCCGAGCCCGTGATCGCGACACGGATCATCGAGATTCCCGTGCTCTACAACGATCCCTGGACGCATGAGACCCTGATGCGCTTCCGCGAACGCCATCAGGACCCGGCCAGCACCGATCTCGAATATTCCGCACGCATCAACAATCTCGACGGCGTCGATGCCTTCATCGAGGCGCATTCCAGCGCGCCCTGGTTTGTCTCGATGGTCGGCTTCGTTGCCGGCCTGCCGTTCCTGTACCAGATGGTCGAACGCCAGCGGCAGATCCAGGCCCCGAAATATCTGCGCCCGCGCACCGACACCCCGAAGCTGACGATCGGGCACGGCGGCTGTTTCAGCTGCATCTATTCGGTGCGCGGCGCCGGCGGCTACCAGATGTACGGCGTCACGCCGATGCCGATCTACGATCCCAACCAGACCATCAGCTATCTCAAGGACTTCATGTGCCTGTTCAAGCCCGGTGACATCGTGAAGTGGAAGCCGATCGATCGCGCCGCCTATGATGCGGCGGTCGCCGATGTCGACGCCGGCCGCTTCGCTCCCGTGGTCCGCGACGTCTCGTTCTCGCTCGCCGAATTCAACCGCGACATCGACGGCTACAATCGCAAGCTGGAGGGCATTCTCCATGGCCATTAAGGTGTTGAAGCCGGGTCTGGCGACCACTGTGCAAGACCTCGGACGTCCGGGCTATTATCACATCGGCATCCCGCTCTCGGGCGGCATGGACCGGCACGCGCTCGTGGCCGCAAATTTGCTGGTCGGCAATCCCGAAGGCGCTGCGGTGCTCGAGGCCGTCTTCATGGGGCCGGAGCTGGAATTCACCGACGACGCCATGGTCGCCGTGACCGGGGCCGAGCTGCCGCCGAAACTGGACGGCCAGCCGCAGCAGACCTGGTCATCCTTCAAGGTGAAGGCCGGCCAGAAGCTGTCGTTCGACTTCCTGAAGAAAGGCGCGCGGGCTTATATCGCGGTGGCCGGCGGCATCGACGTGCCGGTGGTGCTCGGCTCGCGCTCGACCTATGCGCTCGGCGCGCTCGGCGGCTTCAAGGGTCGCAAGCTGGAGGCCGGCGACGAGCTGCCGGTCGGTGTGGCGACAGCCGTTGCGGAAGGACGCACCGTCCCCGCCTCCCTGCGTGGCCTGCCCCCGGGCATGCCGACCGAGCTGCGCGTGATGCCCGGCCTCTACTGGCACCGCATCACCGAGGCCGCAGGCATCGGCTTCTTCGATGATACTTGGAAGGTCGCACCGGAGGCCGATCGGATCGGCTACCGTTTCAGGGGCGGCAAGCCGCTCGAATTCGTGCCGCGCGAGCCGCCCTTCGGGGCCGGCTCGGATCCCTCCAACATCACCGATGCCTGTTATCCCTATGGTTCGATCCAGGTGCCCGGCGGCACCGAACCGATCGTGCTGCATCGAGACGCGGTGTCGGGTGGCGGCTACTTCATGGTCGGCACCGTGATCTCCGCCGACATGGATCTGATCGGCCAGTTGCAGCCGAACACGCCGGTGAAGTTCGTCAAGGTGGACATGGAGACGGCGCTGTCGGCCCGCAAAGACAAAGCCGAACTGCTGGCTGGGCTCCGCTCCTCGCTCGCGGCCTAATCGCCGGAACTGGAGTCCCCCTTCTGCCTCCGCACGGGACAGCTGGCTCAAGAGGCTGACGACAAGACCCCGGCCCGATCGTCGCATGTCGAGCGATCGGGCACGGCAATTGCTGCGTAGAATTGCGTCCCATCCTCGGAGTGCGTGATATGCAGGCCAGTTACGCGACCGCCGACATCCCCCGCCACAGCCGCCGACAGTTCTGGCAGGACGTCGTATCCAGGATCTATTTTCCGCTGGATCTGTCCTTCCCGGGACGTCGCGACTTTCAGGGCAGCCTGGCGGCGTGGTCGCTGGGCCCGGTGTCCGTCTCCCGCAATGTCTCGGATGGCCTGCTCTACAAGCGCCATGCGCACCATCTCCTCGCCGAACGCGAAGAGAGCTACCTGATCACGGTACCCGACCATGGCGAGATCCGCTTCGCGCAGGACGGCAAGGACGTCCGCTGCGGACCCGGAGCGTTCCTGATCGAGCGGAGCCACTCGCCATATGAGTTCAGTCATCGCGATCCCGCCGCGCTCTGGGTGCTGAAGATTCCGGGCGCCGCGCTGCGCGCGCGCATCGGCTGCCCGGAACGTCTTGCCACCCGGCAGATCGATGCCGCACGCGGCGCCGGCGCCCTCTTCGTCGATACGCTCCGCCTGACCGGCGCACGGATCGAGGAGATCGACGAGCCCACGCGCGCGCTGACCGGCAGACATCTGATCGACCTCCTGGTGATGGCGGTCGAATCCGATCGGAGCGAGCTCGTCGGCCAGTCCTCCTCGGTGCGCAACGCGCACCTGCATCGCTGCGAACATTTCATCCGGACCCATCTCGACGACATGCGGCTCGTCCCCCAGGTGGTGGCCGATCGATGCGGTATCTCGCTGCGATATTTGCACCAGATCTTCGAGGCCGAGGGCATCACCGTGTGCAGCTACATCCGCAACCAGAGGCTCGCGATGTGCGACGCCATGCTGCGCGATCCGGCGTGCCGGAAGAGCCTGGCTGAAATTGCCTATCATTGGGGGTATGGCGACCAGGCGCAGTTCAGTCGCCATTATCGCAGTCGTTTCGGTCGCACGCCGAGCGAAGCGCGCGCCGCATACCGCGCCTGCGATTCCTGAAAATCGCTATCGCCACCGTCTGGATCGCGATAAAGCTTACGCTTCCGTCCTCAGAAAGCCACCTTGTCCATGCGAACGAATTCCCTGCAGAGCAAAGATATCGCCCACCAGATCCATCCCGCGACCAATATGAGGCGGCATGAGCGCGTCGGTCCGATCGTGATCAGCCGCGGCTCCGGCATCTATGTCTATGACGACGAGGGGCGCGAATATATCGAAGGCCTCGCGGGCCTGTGGAGCGTGGGGCTCGGTTTCGGCGAGAAGCGGCTGGTCGAGGCGGCGACGCGGCAGATGGCCAAGCTGCCCTATTACCACATCTTCACCCACAAGTCCCACGAGCCCTCGACGCTGCTGGCCGAGAAACTCGTCTCCATGGCCCCTCCCGGACTGAAGCATGTCTTCTTCACCAATTCCGGCGGGGAAGCCAATGACAGCGCGATCAAGTTCGTCTGGTACTACAACAACGCGCTCGGCCGCACCGAGAAGAAGAAGTTCATCGCCCGCCAGGGCGCCTATCACGGCATCACGATCGGCGCCGGCAGCCTGACCGGGCTGCAGGCCAACCAGCGCGGCTTCGACCTGCCCCTGCCCTTCGCCAAGCACGTGACGTGCCCGCATTACTACCGCTTCGGGCTGCCCGGCGAGAGCGAGGAAGCGTTCACCGAGCGGCTCGCGACCGAGCTCGAAGAGCTGATCCTCAGCGAGGGACCGGACACGGTGGCCGCCTTCATCGGCGAACCGCTGATGGGCGCCGGTGGCGTGATCGTGCCGCCCGTGAACTACTGGCAGCGCGTCCAGGAAGTCTGCCGCAAATACGACGTGCTCGTCATCGCCGACGAGGTGATCAATGGGTTCGGTCGTCTTGGCACCACGTTCGGCTGCGACACTTTCGGCATCAAGCCGGACATCCTGGTCTGCTCCAAGCAGCTGACCTCGTCCTACCAGCCGCTTGCCGCCGTGCTCATCAGCGACGCCATGTATCAGGCGATGGCCGATCAATCGGACCGGCTCGGCACCTTCGGCCACGGCTATACCACGAGCGCGCATCCGGTCGCGACCGCGGTTGCGCTGGAGAACCTCGCGATCATCGAGGAGCGCGGGTTGGTCGCGCATGCTGCCGAGGTCGGCGCTTACTTGCGCGAAAAGCTGGCGCGCTTTGCCGATCATCCGCTGGTCGGCGAAGTCCGTGGCCGCGGCCTGATCGCGGCGGTCGAATTGGTCGCCGACAAGGCGACCAAGGCCAAGTTCGAGCCGGTCGGCAAGGTCGGCATGAAGTTCTTCGACCGCGCCCATGATCACGGCCTGATCATCCGCAACGTCGGCGACAGCGTCGCGATGTGCCCGCCGATGATCATCACCACGGCGCAGGTCGACGAAATGTTGAAGCGTTTCGCCGCCACGCTCGACGATGTCACGGCGTGGGTCAATGCGGGGATGCCGGAGGGCTGAGCGGGCACGCCTCCACTGTTCAAGGCCACACAATCGCCGCGACCGATTTCTCAAAGTTGGCATGGCCGGGCATAGTCCCGGCCATCCACATCTTTTTCCTGCGCAACGACTTTACGTTCCGGAAAACCAAACACAATTTGATACTGCGCCATCGAAATCAAACGGCAACTTGCTCAGCGGCGAGACGCGCTTCGGGGCGCCGTTTACGGCTATTGTCTGAGTCGCAGCTATACCCTTATCCAATATCTGCTCAAAATAGCATCTCTGGTACGTCGGGCGTGTCGGGTCGGAGACCTCGAAGTTCCATCCAGTGACCACAGTGCCTGCTCCAAACGTGGCACCGTTGAAGATCGTATACCGCGTAAACGGGAGTTCGTTGCTTCCACTCGTCGTATCCAATTGAAGCTGCTCTCTAGATGGTTGCGGAACGTTTATCTTGAGATCACCGACCACTCGGACCGTCGACGACGGATCAAGCTTGACTATCGATCCTTCCATGAGCTTGACACGTTGATCCTTGGCAAGCGTGAGTTCTGCGTCAGGCGACAACGTCATTGTGCCGGAAACAATCGTGCGTATCTGTGCACGCCTGAACGCGTCAGAAATTGCATTTGCAGCGATGTCGGCAGCGGGTACCGGAGATATGGTGGTGCTATATCCCCAAAAGGCGATCACCAACCCGGTGCCCATCATCACAAAGGCGATCAACCATCCGACGCATTGAAGCGCAAATGACTTGGCCCGTACGATCCGTGCGCTGATAGCAAGCCTTGAGTTCAGTATGGCCGCGAATGTACCGAGATCATCGTGGTGATTCTGATCGGTCATAGGGCATCCTTGCGGAACCAAACGCATTTGGCGAACGCGGCAGCCAAGGCAAACTTGGCCGGCACATTTTTCTCGTTTTCGCTTTGCTCGTCTTTGCCTAGCTCAATTCGCAAGGATACATCCGGGTTGTCACCGCTTTCCGTGTAATAGCAATACTGCGTCGTCGGAAATTTCTGCGCACTGGTTAGAAATACCCAACCGGTCTGTACCGAGCCTTTGTCAAATGGAACGCTCTTGAAGACCGTGAAGTTCGTGATCGTCGGGGTAGTCGTTCTGGCTCGGGGCGTCACCGTCAGAGGAACCGATACTGTCGGCGCTTGAACCCTCATCTCCCCATCAGCGAATATTTTCGTCGCCGGATCAAGTCGAATGCGAGAGCTTTCATCTAAAATGACAGTTTGATCTCTAGCCAGCCTAATTTCGCTCGGTTGGATCTCGATGGTACCTATGGCGCTCCCTCTCACCTGAATATCCGCAAGCGCCTTGCTTATAGCCGCGGCCATGACCGACAAATTCTCTTCACTCCGCGTGACGCTTGAATAGCCATACAGCCCCAATCCGATCGTCGTCTCGAGACCGAGAGCAATGAATCCAACTCCGATGGCACGCCAAAATCCACTTCGTCCCAGGATATAAAACTCCTCTGCGCCGATGCGACTTTTTATCGCCGCGGACAACTCTTCGTTCAGGCTGGTTCGAGGGAGCTTCATGCCAGTTGGGAGCTTTTCATAGCCGATTTGACTGCTTCTCGGGCCTCAGAGCGAATTGCTGCGACGAGTGGTCCGAAAAGATAGGCCGCAGCCTCATCCGAGATCATCCCCTCTGACGTGGATGTTGGCTTGATCCGCCGAACGGCTGTCATGGCGATGAGGGTCGACGAAAAGGCCGCAGCAATTGAGGGGATTACGATAAGGTACAGCTCAAGTGTCTTGACGTCCGCTTCGGTTATATCAGCAGGCGCCTTGCGGAACAGCATTGCGGCGTAAGCATGCAGTTGCGATTGTTGGACTGATCCGCGACTGTCTTTCTCCGCCTCTTCGATCTCCTTATCTATCGGCCCAGTGTCCAAAGTGGGCGACGCGCGTTGAGTTTCGGCGGCTTTTAGAGCCGCTTCGAGGTCCACGAGTTTCACCTTTAAAGAAGCTATCTCGGCTTGTAGAGGTTTAAGCACAGGATTCTCCGGGCAAACCGAGCGCGTTTCAGGCGGCCCCCCGGGTGTAGAAGCTGGGCGAGTTACGACGACACAGGGCGGTCTAGGCTGAGCGTTCAGCTGCAGATTCAAATTTTGCCTGTCGCGCTCGGCTGCGTCCCTCTCATTTCGTCGCTCCCGAACCAGTTCGTCAGCCGCCTTAACTCGAAGAAGTATTTCTTGCTTCCTCTGCTGTAGCCCAACAAGAATAGTGCTCTTCTTGCTCGTATCTTCGAGACGAGGATTGAAGGTCGAATTACCGATAAGGATTAGAGAGACAGATGTGACTGCAACCGCACAGAGCACGCCAACCAATGCAGCGAGCTTGATGTTCCAGGAGGTCTGGGTTCGTACAGCGACGGCAAGCGGCACTCGCGCCAACTCCACCATGGCCATGGCAATGGGGAACAGCATCGCTTGAATCATTTTGAAGAGGGACGTGTCTGGAAGTTGCGCAACCGTGGCAGCATTGTTCGTGAGAATGAGTCCGATGATGACAAACTCGACAGCGAACGCCAGCACGATCTGCTTCGTATTGATGGAGTACCCGCGGGCTTGGTCGCGCTCTAGGCGCGCGCGCTGCCGCGGCGTAAGCGGATCAGATTCAATCTGATCGCGGCTGGCACGGGTCTCCGCTGCAATACTCATTCCGGAATAGTTCATCTCCCGGAGCCCCCGACCTATACGCCCCTTATGGTTGCATACTGCTTTGAAACGCAACCTTTTGCCAGCAAAATATCCGCGGCTCCCGGCCTTGCTCAACGAGCGGCAGCATCGTACCGAGACGATTGAATTGGCCTATCAGGAAGTCCCTCAGCGCAAGCTGTTGCCGGCTCGGCACCATGTTTGGCTTCGCCCACGCGGTCGACGTCGGCGCCTTAGTGCGGGAAAAGCTGGCGCGCTTCGCGACGCTGAAAAAAGCGATACGCAAGGTTTTGGGACGCAGTCGGATGAGCGATCTCCGCCTGCCATCCTTCGAGGTCGCCGCCCCCCCGGCACCACTCAATTTATTCGCGGCAACCTTGACCCCTCCTGTGAGGGAGCGCGACAAAGCCGCGTCCCGAAACAAGGATACCGCACGATCCTTCCTAAAATCGTCACTATGCTAACCGGCAAGGCCAGCTAGGATCACGCCTGCTTGTCGGGCAAATCACTTGAGCGATTTCGCATGGTTTCGCAGCGCGTTCCCCCGGGAAGACGCTGACAATCGCCCGCGCGTAAAAACTCGTTTCACCAGACTTTTCAAGCTCAAACGGCAAGGCTCCCCCCGCCGACGAAATTTTTCTATTTCGTTTTTCCAGAAATCGTGTATGACTATGTCCATCCCGCCTCGATGAGAAGGGGCGTACGCGCGGTCGTCACGATGCGCGAGGCGGGTTGCGGTGGCCGTGTCGGGTTGCAGCGTGATTTGCTCGCGCCGACGAACAACATCGATGCGGACGTGAAGTCGTGCGGTCCTGGCCTCCCGGTGCTGAGGCCTGCGCAATGCGCTGACAGCGCATTGTCGCAACGCGATGAAGCTTTGCTTCACGTGGACGGGGGCAATCGAGCCGGTCCCCGGGGAGACCACGTATAAGCGTAAAACCATCGCGCAGGGAATGCCGGATTGTTTCGGCTGACCTGTGGTGACTGCCGCCTGCTTTCTTTGTTGCAGGCGGGCCATGGGTGCGGCCAGCATCCGGCATTCCCTGCGCCCTTTCGATCTTTCGAAGGGCCTCTCCAAACGCACAACTCGGGCATCAACGCCGCGGGAACGTGATCTCATGTCCGATGCTGTCCGCGATGTGAGCCTGAATCTGCGGAGAGCCGTGACTCGTCATTTCGGCAATCGATTGCGCTCTGACGCAAAACATCCTGCACTCAGCGTCAAGCGCGGCCGCCACCGCATGTCCATAATCTTTACGATCCCGCGTTCGAAGGAACCTCGCATCGTGCAGACTCTCCGCGTGGCCGTCGATGTCGGCGGCACCTTTACCGACATCTGTATCATGGACGAGGCGACCGGCCTCATCCGGGTCGAGAAGACGGCGTCGACGCAAGATCCCATCGACGGGATCATGGGCGGCGTCTCCAAGGCCGGCATCGACCTTGCCGAGGTCGCGCTGTTCTCGCACGGCACGACCGTTGCGACCAACGCCCTGATCACCCGCCGCCTGCCCCGCACCGCCGTGGTCAGCACCAAGGGCTTTCGCGACGTCATCGAGATCCGTCGCGCCAACAAGGAAGATCTCTGGGACACCTACAAGGACGTGGTCAGGCCCTACGTGCCGCGCCGCGACCGGTTGACCGTTCCCGAGCGTGTCGACGCCGCCGGCCGCGTGATCGAGCCGCTCGATATCGAAGCCGCGCGCGAGGTCGCCCGCATCCTCAAGCGCCGCGGCGTCGCCGCGGTCGCGGTCTGCTTCATGAACGCCTATCTCAACGGCGAGAATGAGCGCGCCATGCGCGACATCCTGCTGGAAGCAATGCCCGAGATTCCGGTCTCGATCTCCTCGCAGGTGCTACCCGAGATCTTCGAGCACGAGCGTTTCTCAACCACAGTCGCCAACGCCGTGGTGAGCCCGGTGGTCGTCGATTACACCAGCCGGCTCGGCGAGCGCCTGGCGAACGAGGGCTATACCCGCGACCTCCTGCTGCTCCACACCGGCGGCGGCGTGATGACGCCGGCAAGCGTCAAGGATTTTGCCGCACGGCTTGCGGGCTCTGGAATTGCCGCCGGCGCCATCGCCAGCCGCACCATCGCCAGCCTGTGCGGCTATCCGAACTCGATCGGGCTCGACATGGGCGGCACCTCGACCGACGTCTCGCTGGCCTATGAGGGCCAGTCGCGCATCACCAAGGACTGGTACGTCGAATTCGGCTATCCGATCCGCTTCGCTTCCATCGAGGTGCTGACCATCGGCGCCGGCGGCGGCTCTCTCGCCTGGACCGATCCCGCGGGCTCGCTGCGCAATGGGCCGCAATCGGCCGGCGCCTATCCGGGTCCGGCCTGCTACGGCAACGGCAATGCGCAGCCGACCAATACGGACGCCAATGTCACGCTCGGTCGCCTCGGCACCAGCCTTGCCGGCGGCAAGGTGACTCTCGACCCTGCCCTCGCCCGCCAATCCGTCGAAGACGGCGTCGCCAAGCCGTTCGGACTCGGCCTGCACGAGGCCGCAGACGCCATCCTCAAGGTCGCCAACGCCAACATGTCGGATGCCGTCCGGCTGATCTCGATCAGCCGCGGCTATGATCCGCGCGATTTTGCCCTGGTCGCCTTCGGCGGCGCCGGCGCGCTGCATGGGGTCGATGTCGCCCGCGAGCTCGCGATTCCCGTCGTGATCGTGCCGCCCAATCCGGGCGTGACCTCCGCGCTCGGCTGTCTCCTGGTCGACATGCAGCACGACTTCTCGCAGAGTTGCATGGTCGACGCAGCGGAAGCCGATCCCGCCGATATCGAAGCGCAGTTTGCCGCGATCGAAAAAGAAGCCCTGGATCGGCTGGCCCATGAGGGCGTCGCTCCCGAGAACATCGTCCTGCAGCGTTCCATCGACATGATGTATCGCGGCCAGTGGCGCTCGCTCGCGGTGAACGCGCCACGTCCGATCGGCGCGATCGCCGATCTCGTCGCCAGCTTCCACGCCGAGCACCAGCGCGAATACAATTTCCGCCGCGACAGCGCGCCGGTGAGCTTCTTCCGCCTCAACCTGAAGGCGGTCGGCATCGTGCCCAAAGCGGAGTTCGCCGTCCATGAGCCGACCGGCGTAACGCCGGAGCCGGTGGCTCGGCGTCCTGTCTGGTTCGACGGCGAGGCCCATGACACTCCGGTGTTCCAGCGCGGAAGCCTGCCATGCGGCTTCACCTTCCGCGGCCCTGCCATCGTCGAGCAGATCGACGCGACCACCGTGGTGCCGCCCGGCGCCAAGGCGGAGGTGGACAAATATCTGAACATCATCATCAGCGTGAAGGAGTGAGGCGATGACGCAAGATCTCGCGCTCGATCCCGTGACCTTCGAGGTTCTGAAGAACTCCTTCATCACCAGCGTCGACCAAATGGGCGAGCAGGTCTTGAGGACCTGCTATTCCTTCGTCATCTATAACCACGACTTCTCCAGCGCGCTGCACGATGCCAAGGGCGAATGCGCCGCACAGGGCAACCAGGATATCGCGGTTCACGTCGGCACCCTGCACTTCACCTGCCAGGAGGTGATCCGTCACTTCGAGGGCGACATGCACGAAGGCGACGTCTTCGCCATCAACGATCCCTATGCCGGAGGCACGCACTTCTCCGATGTGCGCCTGATCCGGCCGATCTTCGCCGACGGCAGGATCATCGCCTTCAGCCAGTCCAACGGGCACTGGTCGGATGTCGGCGGCAGCGTGCCCGGCTCGTTCGACGTCGCCGCACGCGAGATGTTCCGCGAAGGCCTGCGCATCACGCCGGTGCGCCTGTTCGACCGCGGTCGCTTCTGCAAGGATGTCGCCCACCTGATCGCGTCGAACACGCGCGATCCGGCCTCGATCATCGGCGACATCCAGTCGCAGGCGCAGGCGACCCAGGTCTGCGAGCGCGAGATCCTGCGCCTGGTCAACAAATACGGCCGCGACACTGTGGAGACTGGGCTCGCTGCGGTGCAGGACTATGTCGAGCGCTCGGCGCGGCAGCGCATCGCCGCCCTGCCCGACGGCGAATGGGAGACGGTCGACTTCATCGACCGCGATCCGGCCGGCGGCGAAGGCATGATCCCGATCCGGATCAAGATGACGATCAAGGGCGACAAGGCGATCTACGATTTCACCGGCAGCCATCCAACGATCGGCTCGATCTACAATTCGGCCTTCGGCGCCACCTTCTCCGCCGTCGCGGCCGGCATGAAAACGTTCTTCCCCGACCTGCCGCTCAATTCCGGCTTCTACCGCTGCTTCGAGATCATCGCGCCGGAAGGCTCGATCGTCGACGCCAAATGGCCGATCGCGGTCACCGGCTTCCTGATGCCGTTCGAGAAGATCATGAACTCGATCTACGAGATGTGGTCGAAGCTGATGCCGGAGCGCGCGCTCGCCTGCGCCTTCAATCTCGAATATCTGCTCACCGGCGGGCTCGACGCGCGCAGTCCGGACAAGCCGATCTTCATGTTCTACGATTGGCTGCCCGGCGGCTGGGGCGGCCGCAACGGCAAGGACGGCAGCAACGTCACCACCGCCTGCTTCGGCACCGGATTGATGTCGCAGCCGGTCGAAGGCCAGGAGCGCGCCAACCCGATCCTGACCACGGCATGCGAGATCCTCACCGACTCCCCTGGACCCGGCAAATGGCGCGGCGGCGCCGGCGTGGTGAAGACCTCGCGCATGCTCGAGGCCGAAAAGACTGTCATCTCCTACATCTGCGACCGCGAACGCGCGGTGGTGTGGGGCATCGAGGGCGGCTTGCCCTCCATGCCGCATGGCCTGACCCTGCAGCGTGCCGGCGCTGATGCTGAGGAACGGTTGGGCTCGATCTTTTCCGACGTGCCGCTCGGCGAAGGCGACGTGTTCTCTCGCCCCACGGCGGGCGGCGGCGGCTTCGGCGATCCGCTCGCACGCGACCCGAACCTCGTGCTCGAAGACATCAAGGACGATTATGTCTCGGTCGATCGCGCCGCCAAGGATTACGGCGTGGTGGTCCAGACCGTGGACGCGGAGCTTTGCGACTACGTGGTCGATCTATCCGCGACAGAAGCGCTGCGCGCCAAGGTCAAGGCCGAGCGCATCCACAATGCGAGGCTCGATCCGGAGATCGTCGCCGAGCGTTATCGAAATGGCGAGATCGACGCATTCGACGCGGTCCGCCAGCACGCCGTCATCCTCGACTGGGGCAGCGGGGCCCTGCTTCCGGAATCGACCCGTCAGTTCCGCGAGATGTTCGAGCGACGATCGGTCGCGATGTGGAACGACAATTAGCGCAGCTCGCGGCTTCCGAGCCGATGAATAGCCGAGCGAACTGCTTCGAGCCTTGTGAGGAAAGCTTGGGAAACAAAGGCTTGCATCGCGTTGACAGCCGCTTTTAGACTGCTTCAGTCTGCCGATCCCAATGAGGTTGTCGCGGCTGAATACCCATGGCTGAAAACCGATCCGTCAACCTCGCGCTATTTGCAACGCAGCAAAAGCGGCTTTTTGCGGACTTCTTCAAACTTTACCAGACGGTTGCACAACCCTGCCGCCTGTTCGCAATCGCGGCCGACGCGAATGCGATTGCACGCGTCGAGAAGCTCGCAAGACACGTCAAAAAGATCGGTCTCGTCGAAGGCAAGAGCTTCAACGAGATGGCGCTGCTGCAGGTGCCGATCTCGTTTCGCGACGTCGGGGCGCGGATCGAGAAGTGGATGTCGCCAACCCGCAATCAAGGCCCTGCGCTGCTCGTCGTCGACATGAGCTGGGGCCTGGAGACCAACTCGGCGACGGCGAATTTCGAGGGCTGGCCGGCGCTGGCCGAGGCACTCGCGCGGCAGTCCGAACTCTCGATCGCCTCGCTCTACAATCGCCGTGTGCTGATCGACGAGCAATTGCTGGTGGCGCTGCGCGGCCACCCGCAAATCCTGACCAGCGGCGGGCTGGTGGACAATCCGCATTGGCTTCCCTCGCGGCTGCAGACGCGCGGCGCGTTGCGCGAGCAGGTCGACTTCTGGCTCGGCGCGATCGCGCCGGAATTGCGGATCGACACCTCGGCCGCGGCGCTGCATGCGGCCGAGGGCGCCGATCCCATGTGGTTGTTGCGCCGGTCGGCGGAAGAAACCGGGACCATTCATCTCGACAGCCGCGACCGCTGGAAGATTAGATGCTTCGGGCGCTTGCGGATCTATCGCAACGACGGCAGCCAGGTGAACTGGGATCCGCCCGGCGGCGCCACCCGCAAGACCAAGACGCTATTCGCGTATCTGCTGCAGAAGGGCGGCCACGGCGCCGGCACCGACGAACTGGCCGATCTGCTCTGGCCCGATGCCGAGGACATCGAGGCCGCGCGCAACCGTCTCTATCACACCGTCCGCTACCTGCGGCTGGCGCTCGGCCAGCCCAGCGGACGCGAGGACGGCCGCAACTACATCCGCCGCGAGGGCTCGCGCTATGTGCTGGTGCCGCCGGAGCGCAGCTGGCTCGACATCTCGACCTTCGAACAATTGTGCCGCCAGTCGCAGGGCCATATCAAGGCCGGCGCCAGCGACGAGGCGCTGATCTGCCTGCAGGCGGCAGATCGTCTCTACACCGGAGACCTGTTCGAGGATATTCCGGTCGAGTATGCCGACGACGGCGAACGCGACTGGTGCTGGAGCAAACGCTACTGGCTGCGCGACATGTTCTTCAAGGTCCAGCGCGACGCCGCGCGCATTTATCTCGAACGCAACGACTATTCTGCCGCGCTTGCGCATTGCCAAAAAGCGCTCGCGATCGATCCGCTGTGCGAAATGGCGCATGCCGAGGCCATGCAGGTGTTCAAGGCGCAGGGGCGACGCGAGGCGATCGACCGCCAGTTCAAGCTCTATCTCGACTCGCTCAAGCATTTCGACGACCGGCCGAAGAGCGCCTCGCTTCAGGAGCTGCACCGCAAGCTCACGGCTTGAGCAGCCCATTCGCTGCGTCGAAAGGCCGCTCGCTGTCCCGAGTTCGCAAGCTGGAAAAGACGCCGTGCGCCCGCACATTGACGATTTATCCAAATTTGCCATAGAGTTACCGACTAAAGAAAACCCAAAGGCCGCCGCTTAGAGTGTGCCCATAACAACGTCGCCATCGCGGGCGGCGAATGGGAGGATGATATGCCCGGTTCGGCTGCTCAGCTGGCGCGATGCCCCTTTGGCGACGCCGCAAAGGATTTCGATCCCTTCGAAATGCGCGATCCGTTCCCGTTCTACGAATGGGCGCGGGCCGAGGCGCCGGTATTCTTCTCCGACGAGCTGAACTATTTCGTGGTCGCGCGCCACGCCGACATCAAGGCCGTGTTCGACGACTGGCGGACTTTCTCCTCGGAGAACGCGCAGGCGCCGCTGCGTCCGATGTGCGAGGAAGGCAAGCGCATCATGCGTGAGGGCGGCTTCACGGCCTATTCCGGCCTGTCGGCCCGTGTGCCGCCCGATCACACCCGCATTCGCAAGCTGGTTCAGGGCTGCTTCGGGCCGCGCCGGTTCAGGGCGATCGAGCCGGAGATCAAGGCCATCGTCAACCAAGCCATCGATGCCTTCGCAGATCGCGGCCATGCCGACTTCTTCCGCGAATTCGCCTACGACGTGCCGGCACTGGTCCTATTCAAGCTGGTCGGCATTCCCAACATGGACGTGCCGCGCGTGAAGTCCTGGGCCGTCAGCCGCGCGCTGCTGACCTGGGGCGACCTGAGCGACGAGGAGCAGGTCGGCCACGCGCGCAACATGGTCGAGTATTGGAATTACTGCCGCGAGTTGGTGCGCCTGCGCCATGACGACCCGAGCGACGATTTGCCGGGCGATCTGGTTCGGCTTCAGAACGAAGGTGCCGAGATCAGCGACGAGGAGATCGCCGGCGTCCTCTACAGCGCGCTGTTCGCCGGACACGAGACCACGACGACGCTGATGGCCAATGGCATGCGGGAGTTGCTGCAGCGGCGCGAAAACTGGGAAGCCATCATCGCGGAACCGCAGCTCATTCCGAACGCGGTCGAGGAATCCCTGCGCTTCAGCCCATCGATCGTAGCCTGGCGCCGGCGCGCCCTGAAGGACACCCAGATCGGTGGCGTCCCGGTGCCGAAGGACTCCAACATCCTCTTGCTGATCGGCTCTGCCAATCGTGACGAGGCTGTGTTCAGCGATCCCACCCGCTTCAATGTCCGGCGCTCCGATGCGAGAAGCCATCTGGCGTTCGGCTACGGCATTCACACCTGTGTCGGCCAGCAGCTGGCACGCATCGAATTTGCGATCGCCCTGGGTGAACTGACCCGCAGGCTCCCCGGCCTCCGCCTCGCAGCGGACCAGAAGATCGATTTCGTTCACAACATCTCGTTTCGCGTGCCGACGGCCCTGCGTATCGAATGGGACGTCTGACCGCGCGCGGTCGAAAGCAACAACAAGTCCGGAGTCGATCCGGATCACAAGGTGGGGAACAAACGCATGTGCGCCAACGCAGCCGCATCCTTCATCGTGCCGTTCGAAGCCGCACGCGAGGACGACTTCCCGCGCATCGGCGGCAAATGCGCAAGCCTGGCACGTATGATCGCGCAAGGCGTCCGCGTACCGCCGGGATTTGCGGTTGCGACCGAAGCCTACGCCCTGCATCTTCGAGGCAACGGCCTCGAGGCAACGATCCGCGAGCGCCTGTCGCGGATCGTGCTCGACGATGTCGATGACGAAGAGACACTGTCGCACGAGATCCGCGACGCAATCCTGGCGCAGCCGATGCCGGGCGTGGTCGAGCAGTCGATCCGCGAGGCCTATCGTCGCCTGTCGCCCGATGGCCAGCTGCCGGTCGCGGTACGCTCGTCCGCAACGGCGGAAGACCTGCCCGACGCCAGCTTTGCCGGCCAGCAGGACACCTATCTCTGGGTGGTCGGCGAGGACGCCGTGGTCGAGAAGGTCAAGGCGTGCTGGGCCAGCCTCTTCAATGCCCGCGCCATTTCCTACCGCGCCGAGAACGGGCTCGGCCAGATCGACGTGTTGATGTCGGTCGGCGTCCAGAAGATGGTCAATGCCAGCGCCGCGGGCGTTGCGATGACGCTCGATCCGATCAATGGCGACCGCACCAAGATCGTGATCGATTCCGCCTTCGGGCTCGGTGAGCCGGTGGTCTCAGGAGAAATCACACCCGACAATTTCGTGGTCGAGAAGGTGCTTCTGCAGGTGACCAAGCAGCGGATCGCTGAGAAGGATTTCGAGCTCGTGGCTGATCGCGCAGAGCGCCGAACCGTCGAGCGCGTGATTGCGCCGGAGCGCCGCACCCTGCCCTCCCTGAGCAATGCGCAGGTCCTCGCCGTGGCCAAGCTCGCCAAGTCACTGGAGCGCAGCATGGGCTGCCCACAGGATGTGGAATGGGCGATCGATGCAGATCTCCCCGATGACGAGAACCTCGTCGCGCTGCAGAGCCGGCCGGAAACCGTCTGGAGCCAGAAGAAGAAGCAGTCGACCGCCATCTACGAAACCGGAATCGCGGGCGTGCTGGGGACGCTGCTGGCCCCGGTTCAAGCCAAGCGGTGATCGTCACCAAGCAAGCAAACAACAAACAGAGAAAACACCAAGCAGGGGAAACATCCATGACAGCGCATGCGAAATTTCCAAGTCCCTATGATCTGAAGACGCCTGTGGGCGCCGAGGGCTGGGAGACGCTCTACCCCTATTACCTTCAGTTCCAGAACAGCCTGCGCGACAAGGAGGACGGCAAGTTCTGGTTCTGCGACTCGCAGCACTGGCCGAGCCCGTTCAAGCCGTTCGACGCCGTCACGGTCGAATTCGCAGTCAAGTGCCTCGGTCAATACAACACGCGGCATTACCTGATCCCGCCGGCGAATGGCGTCGAATACCGCATCCACAATGGCTACTGCTACATGAGCCCGGTTGCCGTTGCGCCCGAGCTGATCGGCGGCCGCGTGCCGCATTTCATGGAGCGCGCCGGCTACTACTTCCAGAACTGGGACCGTCTGCTCGCAAACTGGGACAAGAAGGTCCGCGCCAACATCGCCGAGCTCGAAGCGCTGAACTTCGAGCCGCTGCCCGAGGCCGTGCCGCTCGATTGGATTACGGGCGGCGTCGGCCTCGACAACACTTATGCGCTGACGGAGACCTATGATCGAGCCATCCAGCTGCTCTACAAGACCTGGCAGTATCATTTCGAGTTCCTGAACCTTGGCTACGCCGCCTATCTCGACTTCTTCAGCTTCATGAAGGGCCAGTTCCCCACGATTCCGGACCAGGCCATCGCCAAGATGGTGCAGGGTGTCGAGGTAGACCTGTTTCGTCCCGACGACGAGTTGAAGAAGCTCGCCAAGCTCGCGGTGAAGCTCGGTGTGGCCGACGCGATGAAGAGCGGATCCGTGGACGAAGCGCTCGCCGCCGTCAGCGATGCGCCGAACGGCGCCGAATGGCTGAAGGCCTGGAAGGAGGCGCAGGATCCCTGGTTCAACTTTACCTCCGGCAATGGCTTCTATTCGACCGACAAGTACTGGATCGAGCATCTCGACATCCCGCTCGGCTACATCAGGGACTACATCGTCCGCGTGCAGCGGGGTGAGGAAATCGAGCGGCCGACCGAAGCCATCGCCAAGGAGCGCGACCGGATCACGTCCGAATATGCCGACATGCTCGATACGGACGCCCGTGCCGCCTTCGAGGGTAAGCTCGGTCTCGCCCGCACCGTGTTTCCCTATGTCGAGAACCACAACTTCTATATCGAGCATTGGTCGATGAGCGTGTTCTGGCGCAAGATGCGCGAGCTCGGCGCCATCTTCCGCGATGCCGGCTTCTGGAAGGACGCCGACGACCTGTTCTATCTGAACCGTCAGGAAGTCCGCGACGCGCTGTTCGACTACGGCAATGGCTGGGCGGTCGGCGCACCGGCGATCGGTCCGACCTACTGGCCGCCCGAGATCGAGCGGCGCAAGACGATTCTTGCCGCGCTGGCGACGACGCCGCCGCAGCCCGCGCTCAACAATCCGCCCGATGTCATCACCGAGCCGTTCACGATCATGCTCTGGGGCATCACCACAGAGAGCATCGGCCGCTGGCTCGATGGCGCCGCGAACACCACCAAGCTCTCCGGCATGGCCGCCTCCCCCGGCATCGTCGAAGGTCGCGCCCGCGTGGTGCGGTCGGCTGATGAGCTCGGCCAGATCGAGCAGGGCGAGATCCTGGTCGCGCCGGTCACCGCGCCGAGCTGGGCGCCGATCTTCGGCAAGATCAACGCGATCGTGACCGATATCGGCGGCATGATGTCCCACGCCGCCATCGTGTGCCGCGAATACGGCCTGCCTGCCGTCACCGGCACGGGTCGCGCGAGTTCCTCGATCAAGAACGGACAGATGCTGCGCGTCAACGGCTCGACCGGCGAAGTGACCGTTCTGTCCTGACCCCCGAACCAGGGAAGGTCGGCAAAGCCGGCCTTCCCTGCAAGATTGGAAATTGCAATGCTCGACAGGCCCGAGATCGGCAGCCGGTACGATGAAGTTTGGCGCATCAGCGAGCCATACATGCGCGCCCGCAAGAACGACGTTCACATCCCGCTGTCCTATGCCTATGCCCGCAGGCTGCTTGAGCATTACCCCGACGCGGACGAGGACATCGTTTCACTCGCGATCATCCTGCACGACATCGGCTGGTACTCGATCGACATGAACGACATCATCGAGAAGGGCTTCGGCCCCAACATGATGCAGTCCGACGTGCGCTTCCTGCACGAGAGCGAAGGTGTCCGCATGTCGCGCGAGGTGCTGGAGCAGGCCGACTGGCCGGAGCCGGTCATCGTTGCGGTCGCCGAGATCATCGACGGCCACGACACCCGTCCCTACCCGCGCTCCCTCAACGATAGGATCGTACGCGACGCCGACAAGCTGTGGCGCTTCACGACCACCGGTGTCGCTGTCGCCTGCGACTGGTTCAAGATGACGCCGCACCAATATGCGACGCGTCTGACGACGCAGCTTGCCTTGCTGGAGACCGAGGCCGGACGGCTGATGGCCGAGGAGGCACTGGACAAGACCCGGGCAGCGCTGATGCTCGATCTGATTTGAACCAGAGGCCGCGGACATGGACATTTTCATCGACGGCCGTTGGGTTGCGGCGCGCAGCGGCGCGACCTTCGCCGTCTTCGATCCTGCGACGGGCGAGACGATCGATAGCGTTCCGGATGCCGGCCGCGCGGATGTCGATGCCGCGATCCGATCGGCCGAGACGGCTTTCCAGACCTGGAAGGCGACGCCGGTCGCCGAGCGTGCGCGGCTGCAGAAGAGCGCCGCCGGGCTGATGCGCGAGGCGGCCGACGAGCTCGGCCGTCTGCTGACCAGGGAGCTCGGCCGTCCCCTGGCCGGCGCGATCACCGAAATCCGGCGCTCGGCCGAGTTGCTCGACGTCTATGCCGAGGAAGGCCAGCGCCTGCATGCCGAGATACCGCTGACGGGCATGGCCGGCGAGAAGATCATCATCACCCGCGAGCCGGTCGGCGTCGTCGTCGCCATCACCCCGTTCAACTATCCGGTCACGCTGCTCTGTTTCAAGCTCGGAGCCGCGCTGATGGCCGGCTGCACGGTCGTCGCAAAGCCAGCCGAGGAGACGCCGCTGTCGACCTTGCGGCTCGCTGAACTCTTCCGAACGGCGGGCTTTCCGGCCGGCTGCTTCAACGTCGTCACCGGCCGCGGCCCCGACATCGGCATGCAGATGATCGAGCATCCGACGCCGCGCAAGATCGCCTTCACCGGCGGGACCAGGGCCGGCAAGGCCATCGCCGCCGCAGCAGCGGGAACGATGAAGCGCGTCACGCTCGAGCTCGGCGGCCAATGCCCGGCCGTCGTCTGCGCCGACGCCGATATCGGCGCCGCCGCTGCGGCGATCGCGCGTCACGCCTTCGCCAATTCCGGCCAGTTCTGCTATCGCGTCAACCGCGTCTATGTCGAGCGCGCGGCCTACGCTGCGTTTCTCGATGCGCTCGTCGACAAGGTCTCGCAGCTCGACGTTGGCAACGGCCTGACTTCGAATTGCGCGCTCGGCCCGCTGATCAACGAAAAGATCTATCTCAACAGCGAGCGACAGATCGCCGATGCCCGCGCCCACGGCGCGACTGTGCTGACCGGCGGAGCCCGCTTGACGGGCGGGATCTACGACAAGGGCTGGTTCCTGCCGCCGACCGTGATCGCCGATGCCGGTCCCTCTTCTCTCCTCATGACCGAGGAGACCTTCGGGCCGGTGCTCGGCGTTGCCCCATTCGACGATCGCAGGGAGGCCGTGAGGCTCGCGAATGCAACGATCTATGGACTGGCCGCCTTCGTCTTCTCGCGCAACCTCGCGACGGGGCTGACTTTGGCCGAGCGCCTGGAAGCCGGCTCGGTCTGGGTCAACGACATCCAGCGATCGAACCAGCGCGCGCCATTCGGCGGCATGAAGCAGAGCGGGATCGGCCGCGAGAAGGGCCGCTACGGCGTCGAGGACTATCTCGAATACAAGACGATCTACCTCACCTACGACGCGGAGCTGCGATGACGCACTTTCTGCGCGAACAGGATCTGCCGATCTGGCTTGCCGCGCGGCCATGGCTGGATGTGCGGTCCAACGACGAGCACACCCTGATCTCTTATCGTCTTGGCCAGGCGCTACTGCGGATTCATCCCGAAGCGGACGCCTCCGTGGTCCTGCCCGCGATCCTCATGCACGACGTCGGCTGGAAGAAATTTCCGCCAGAGCAGCTCGCCGCAGCGGTCGGCCCCAATCCCAAGTATCCCGAGCTGCAGCGCGCTCATGAGATCGAGGGCGTCAAGATCGCGGCCGAGACTTTCTCGCAACTGGCGCTTCCCTGGCTGCAGGCCGATGCGATCCTTGCGATCATCGATGGGCATGACACGCGAAAATCTGCGATCTCACGCGAGGATGCGCTGATGAAGGACGCCGACAAGCTGTGGCGCTTCACCGCTCACGGCATCGCGACGATCGGCGGCTGGTTCGATACCCCGCCGAAGGAGACGCTCGCGATGCTCGAGAGCTTCGTGCTGCCGTCGATGCTGACCGACGCTGGCGCCGGCATGGCTCAGGCGCTGATCGCGGAGGGCGTCGCGTCCGCGTTCATGGCGGATCTGCTGCCTATCGAGGTTCCTGCATGAGTACGATCCAACTGCTTGGGAAACGCGTGATCGTCACCGGCGCCGCCGGCGGGCTGGGCCGCGGATTCGCACTCGCCTTCGCCGCAGCAGGTGCCGAGGTCGTCGCCGCTGACATCCGCCTCAGCGGCGTCGAGGAAACCGCGCGGCTGATCCGCGACCGCGGCGGCAAGGCACATGCCGCAGAGGTCGACGTCGCGAACGAGACGTCCACTGCAGCATTGGCGCAAACAGCGTTGGCGCGCATGGGAGGCGTCGACGTACTGGTCAACAATGCTGCCATCTATGCCGGACTCGAACGACGCGGCTTCGAGGCGATACCCGAGGCCGAATGGGACCGGGTGATGCGCGTCAATGTCAAGGGTGTGTGGATGATGAGCAAGGCCGTGGCGCCGCTGATGCGCCGCGCCGGCGGCGGCGCGATCGTCAACGTGTCGTCGGCGACGGTCATGAGCGGCTCGCCGATGTGGCTTCACTACGTGTCGTCGAAAGGCGCCGTCATCGCCATGACGCGCGCGCTGGCGCGTGAGCTGGGCGATGACAAGATCACGGTCAATGTCATCGCCCCCGGCTTCACCCTCACAGAAGCCAGCCTCGGCTTGATGGAGAATGCTGCGGAATATGGCGTCTCCAGGGGAGCGCTGAAGCGCGCAGCCGATGTCGACGACATGGTCGGCGGCGCCCTGTTCTTCGCTTCGCCTGCCGCGACCTTCGTTACCGGCCAGACTTTGATCATCGATGGCGGCCGGCAGTTCATCTAGGAATTCGAAGATCCATGCCCAAGATCACGTTCATCGAGCCCGACGGCACCGTGCGCCTCGTTGACGCCGAGCCCGGCGAGAGCGCCATGCAGGCGGCGAAGCGCAACGGCGTCGACGGCATCATCGGCGAATGCGGTGGATCGTGCATCTGCGCCACCTGCCATTGTCACGTCGACGAGACCTGGATCGCGCGCGTCGGCGCAGCGGGCGACATCGAGGCCGACTTGCTCGAATTCGAGGCCACGGACGTCCGCCCGGAGAGCCGCCTCGCCTGCCAGATCCCGATCACCGAGTCCCTCGACGGGCTGCTGCTGCGGGTCGTCGGCCGCAGCCGCTGATCGCGACAAGCCCACGCTGTTCTCGCGCACTTTCTTCTCACCTGACGGCTCTGAGCTGACGTCCTGCACCGCAGACAGCCGATCCGTCGCCTTGCGATGCCTGCTCATCCGAACTCACTCGTCTGACGAGGATAGCCGCCCTTCTCAGGTCAATCGATTCTCGTCTCGCTTCAGCGAAGCCGACGCGCTGAGGGCCTGCTCGCATCATTCCCCCGCACTGCATCATTCATCTCCGCGCGTCCGCGTTCGCGCTTTCCATCAGGCCTGCATACCAACTCAATCACGTGCGTAAACCAGGCTAAAGAAAAACCAAAGAACGAGACATACACTGTCCGACAAATTTCGATCGGCGATCTTCATATCTGCTGTTGAAGATTGGACGCATCGATCACGAACCGCGCAAAGCAACCTGTTCAAGACGGGCGGCGCGGTCCGGAACGACACAAGAGCGAAACGCGATCATAGCTCGGGAGGAGCGCGCATGCCGAAGCTGCAGCGGCGGGATTACTACGATATCGCCCGCGACATGAACTGGCCCCTCTCCTATGTCAGCGAGGAAGAGGCCTTTCCCGAGGCGCTCTCGAAGAGCTTCGGCATCCACGGCGAGCAATGGTGGGGCTGGGACGAGCCCTACAAGCTGACCTATCGCGAATACGTCCACAACCAGGCCGGCAAGGACGACGGCATCTACTCCATCCGTTCGACCATCGCGCGCTCCAACCTGTACGACAATCTCGACGCCGGCTGGAAGTCGGCCATCAAGGCGCATTACGGCGCCATTCCGGTCCCGGAATATTTTGCCTCGATCGGTGAGGCGCGCATGGCCCGCTTCGGCCGGGCGGCCGCGTGGCGCAACATGGCCGCGTTCGGCACGCTCGACGAATGCCGCCACGGCCAGGCGCAAATCTACTTCCCCTACTGCCTGCTGGCGAAGGACCCGCAATTCGACTGGGCTCACAAGGCGATGCACACCAACGAATGGGGTGTGATCGCAGCGCGCAGCCTGTTCGACGACATGTTCACCGCGAACGATGCGGTGTCGACGGCCATCCAGCTCACCTTCACCTTCGAGACCGGCTTCACCAATCTGCAATTCCTCGGCATGGCCTCGGACGCGCTGCATGTCGGCGACATCGAGTTCGGCGCTCTGATCTCCTCGATCCAGACCGACGAGGCCCGGCATTCGCAGCAGGGCGAGCCGACGCTGAAGATCATGATCAACAACGGCAAGAAGGCGGAGGCGCAGAAGCTGGTCGACCAGATGTTCTGGCGCTCGTGGAAGCTGTTCGCGCTACTGACCGGCATTTCCATGGACTACTATACGCCGCTGGAAAGCCGGACAATGTCGTTCAAGGAGTTCATGCAGGACTGGATCTGTCGGCAGTTCATGGACCAGTTCAAGGACCTCGGCATGAACGTGCCGTGGTACTGGGAAAAGCATTTCCTACCCGAGCTCGACTGGGTCCATCACGCCTATCACATGGGCGTGTGGTTCTGGCGGCCGACGGTGTGGTGGAATCCGGACGCGGGCGTGTCCGCCGCCGAGCGAGACTGGCTCGAGCAGAAATATCCCGGCTGGAACGATCGGTTCGGCAAGCTGTGGGACGTGATCGGCCACAACGTGCGCACCGGTCAGATTGAGAAGACCTATCCCGCAACGCTGCCGATCGTCTGCAATTGCTGCCACATTCCGATCTGCAGCCCGAGCATTGGCCAGGCGCCGCGGATCACCACGCATAACGGACGCAAGCTGAACTTCTGCTGCGAGGTCTGCGAGTGGGTCTGGAAGAGCCTGCCCGAGCGCTACGATACCCATCTCTCGGTCGTCGATCGCTTCCTGGCGGGCCAGATCCAGCCTCCGACGCTCGAGGGCGCACTGCAGTACATGGGCATTACGCCCGACGTGGCCGGCAACGACGCGCAAAATTATGCCTGGAACGGCGTGTCACGCCTGGCCGCCGAGTAACGCGTCGACCGGCGCGAGAGACAGGCGACAGGACAGACACAACAGGGATTGAGAAGCGCCGCTCACGAGCGGCCCGCCCAATCGATACAACAACAGACATGGGAGGTAAGCGTGGCTTTGTTCCCGCTTCAAGCCAATTTTCGCGGCGATTTCGTCGTCATGCTGATCCCCGTCGACGACGGCGATAACATGAGCATCGTGGCCGACAAGGTCGCACAGCACGCGGTCGGACTGCGCGTGGCCGAGAAGAGCGCGTCAAAATGCGTCTACTACAACGGCAAGGAACTGCCGTCCGGGATGACGGTCGCCCAGTCCGGAATCCAGCCGATGGATTGGATCGAGGTGGCCTATGTCTGACGATGCCGACGTCTCGTGGATAAAGGTCGCAACCTTGGATGACCTGTGGGAAGGCGATTTCCTCGGCGTCGAGGTCGACGGGGAGGAAGTGATCGTCGTGCACCTGCCCGGCGGCGAGTTGCGCTGCTTCCAGGGCATGTGCCCGCACCAGGAAATCCTGCTGGCGGACGGCACGGTCGACTTCGAAGCCGGCACCATCACCTGTTCGGCTCATGAGTGGGAGTTCAGCATGGATGACGGTCGCGGCCTCAACCCGCGAGACTGCCGGCTCTTCCGCTACGCGGTGAAGAAGGACGGCGAAACCATTCTGGTCGGCGTGCCGAATGACGGCCGGCCGCGCCGCCTGCGCCACAAGGCCGAACAGGACGCATAGGACAAGACCATGACCACAACAGCAGCAGCACCGAAGCTCGTCGGTCCCGTCATCAGGGGCGTCGACGAAGACATCATCGACGCAGTGATCGCGGCAAGCGAGCAGGACAATCCGGACGTCGAGATCGTGGTCGAGGACCGCGGCGGTTACGTCCGCATCCAGGCCGACAGGAACTTCCGTCTGACGCAGAAAAGCATGCAGGCGGCACTGGGCCGGCCGTTCCGGCTCGCCGAGATCGAGCCGAGCCTAGTGTCGTTCGGCGGACGGCTGGATTCGATGGACGACGAGTGGGTCTGGACCATCCATACATAAAAATCCTGGGAGGAAACGCCATGACCGCGATGACCGCGAAGCCGGCTGCGCGCAAGCAGAAGAAGACCTGGAGCCTGTGGACCGAGCGGCGGCTGCCGTCGGAATACGAAGCCGTCACATACAAGTTCCACAGTCATTTCCGGCGCGCGCCCGCCCCGTTCGAACTGTCCGAGAACTGGCCGATCAACCAGTTCTATCTCAAAAATCGCGAGGGCTCGAAACTTTCGCTGGACGACTGGGAGGGTTATCGCGATCCCCTCACCTATACCTATCGCCGCTACGTCACCGATCAGAAGGACCGCGAGGTCTATTGCGACAATCTGATCGACGAGTTCGAGCGGCAGGACAGCTACCGCAAGCTTCCGACGCCCTGGCTCGACTTCCTCGGCCAGGCCTATCTGCCGGTCCGGTTTCCCGGGCACGCGATGCAGATGAGCGCAGCCTATGTCGCGCAGATGGCGCCGTCGGCCTTCGTCACCAACACTTTCTACTTCCAGATGGGCAACGAAATGCGCCGCGTGCAGCGCCAGGCCTATCTGGCCAAGGCGCTTGCGCTCGACACCGGACGCCCGGAGCTTGCCGACAGCAACAGGACCCGCGCGATCTGGACGCAGGCACCACAATGGCAGGGCCTGCGCGAGCTGATCGAGAAGCATCTGGTCGCCTACGACTGGGGCGAGGCCTTCGTCTCCCGCAATCTCGTGCTGCGGCCGATCTTCGATCACGTGTTCAATCGCGAGATCGCCGATCTGGCGCGAGCGAACGATGACGATCTGCTGGCGCTCATGCACGACGATTTCCGCAACTATGACGAATCCTATGCCATCGAGACCACGAAGGCTCTGGTGAGATACGCCGCCAGCAAGGTTCCTACCCATGCGGTGCTGTTGCGAGAATGGGCCGCGAAATGGATGCCGCTCGGCGAACGCGCCGCGCGTGGCCTGAGCGAGGCGCTCGCGGCCGCGCCAGGCGCCGACAGTGCGCAAGCGATCCTGGAGCGGACCATGACGGCGCAGGCAAGGCTGATCGCGGATTGCGGACTGTAGTTTGGCGAGCACGGTCGGCATCGAGCAGCCGACCGTCAAGGCCGAAAGGACGGCGTTGATGACGCGGCAACTCCGCATCGAGCCCGATGGTGTCGCGATCGACGCGGCCGAACACGAAACCATCCTTCAGGCCGCGCGGCGAAGCGGAGTCGCGCTGCCTTACGAATGCGGCTGGGGCAGTTGCGGCTCCTGCAAGGTGACCCTCGTCGACGGGCAAGTGGAATTGATTTTTCCCGGCGCCCCAGCCGTGAATCCGCGCGACGCGCGGCGCAACCGCATCCTGGCATGTCAATCTCGCGCAGCCTCGGATGTCACCATCGCGCGCGGTCCCGGCGACTGGTCCGCGCCGACGCCTCGATGCGTCGAGCAACAGGCGATCCTGCGAGAGGTCGAACATCTTGCGCCGGAGATTCGCCAGTTCACCTTCGAGACCGCCGCGCCGATCGACTTCCGGCCTGGCCAATATGCGATCCTGCATCTCGGCGAAGGCCTACGACGCTGCTACTCGATGTGCAACCTGCCGGGCAGCGCCATCCTGCAGTTCATTGCCAAGCGCTATGACGGCGGCCACGGCAGCAATACGCTTGCCGCCTTGCAGCCGGGCGCTCGCATCACCGTCGAGGTCCCGTTCGGCACCTGCACGCTACGGCGCGAGCCGGGCCGCAAGGTGTTCGTGGCCGGAGGCACAGGCCTTGCGCCGATCCTGTCGATGATACGCGAGGCGGCGCAAACGCAACTCGATTTCGGATCGCCCGTGGACGTCATCTACGGTGCGCGTGCGCCGGCCGATCTCGCTGCGGCCGACATGCTGGAAGCGGCGATCGCGCACGTGGCCCACAGTCGCTACCTGCCGGTCGTCGAACAGGCGCCGGCGAGCTGGCCACATGCAGCCGGCTTCGTCACCGATGCGATCAAGGCAACGGTCACCGATCCCGCCGCGGCGGAGTTCTATGTCGCCGGGCCACCGGTCATGGTCAACGCGGTCAAGGCGCTGCTGCGCAGCGCCGACGTACCGATCACGCAGGTCCACTATGACAGCTTCGCCTAGCATGTGGCTGCACGGCGCGCCGGTCTGGGTCATGGCACCGGGACTGCGCCGTCTCGCCGCGCGGCAGGGCGACGCCCCGCGGCTCGCGCTGACATGGCCTTGCCATCAGCTCGATGACGCCTCGCCCGCCGGATATGCTGGGCAGCTTGCCTCATGCGCATGCGCGCTGGCCGGCGTCGAAGAGGTGCCGCCGCCGCTCAACACTGCAGGCCGCGCCTTCGCGCTCGACGACACCAATGCCATGGGCCAGCCGGAGGCGTTCGTATTCGCGCCGGTCTGGCTGCTGGTTCGTCCGGACGGATCGCTGCACCTCACCCTGCGGCCGGTATGGGCGCAGAAGGTCGCGGCCAAGGGCTGGGGCACGGTGCATCCGTTCGCGCGCTACATGGCCGGCGCCGTCCCGCCGCAGAGCCTCATCGTCTACGCGCCGCGGGATCCCCGCGAACTCGCGATCGCGATACGCATCATCGCGGCGGCGCATTGCTACGCGCGCGGCCGCATCGGCGAGGTCGCCTTGCCCGACAGCCGCTGGTGAGCCGTGACCGAGAGGACGATCATGAACGACGAAGCCGACGCCAGCCGTTTTCACGTCAGGCTCGAGCGTAGCGATGGAACACTCACCTTCAAGGCTGCAGCCGACGAATATCTGCTCTACAGCATGATCGATGCCGGCATCGAGAGCCCCTTCATCTGCGAGCAGGGCTGGTGCCTCGCCTGCGCGGCGCGACTGCTCCAGGGCGAGGTCGACCGCTCCGCCGCGCTCACCGTCTATCCCGAGGACGCCGAAGCCGGCTTCGTGCTGCTGTGCTCGACCAAGCCATGCTCAGATCTCGTCCTGATGCTGGACGAGCATCAAACCCGCCGGGACATGATGCAGCATCGGATCGAGCACAATCAGCTCGCGCGGGCCTACCCACCCGGCACACGCTCCCGCTTCCGCCGCGGCCGCGCCGCCGCGCAAACGAACCGTCATGACTAGCGCCCGGCACTGATCATTCGCGCAGTATCTCTCGAGCGCAACGGTGACTCCGCCTGTGCATCGGCACTCGCTGACAGCCCGAGCGCCGGAATCATTCGCGGAGGTTCTTACCGCAAGCGCGCCCCGGAGCTCAACGCCCGAGCGATTTCAACGAACTGCCGCTCATGTAGATCGAGCCTGGCGACCGGCCAATCCAACGTGTTCGGCAAGGCTTTCGTCGACGAGCGCCAGCGCGGCGCGCGCCTCCTCGAAGCACTCGGCTTCACTCAATCTGGCAAAAGCACGCTTGCGATGCGGCAGATAGATGTTCTTGGCCACCGACAGATGCGGCAGCAGCGCGAGCTCCTGGAACACGACGGCGATCGCCTTGGCATCCGGATCGAGCCGGCCGTCGATGCTGATCGATCCGCCGTCGTGGCGATGCGAGTCGGAGATGATCCGGATCAGGGTCGACTTGCCGGCTCCGTTGCCGCCCAGCAGCGCGTGGATCTCGCGACGGCGAATCCACAGATTGGCGCCGCGAAGCACCTGGGTGGCGCCAAAGCTCTTTTCGATGTCCCGGGCTTCGAGGACGGATGCTGTCGCGTTCGTCTCTTGCGTCATCATCTCACGCGCGACTGGCATTTCGGTGCTCATGATGCGGGCTGTTTCATTGCATCGTCTCAGAGGAAGCCGATGGACAGCCGGGGCACGAAGGCGACCAGCAGCAGCCCGAGCACCAGCGCACCGAGATAGGGCCAAATGCGCGTCAGTCCGGCATTGGGATCGATCTGCCCGATCGAGCACGCCGCGTAGTAGCCGAGGCCGAAGGGCGGCGCGAACAGGCCGATGCCCATCGCCAAAATGATCACCATCGCGTAGTGCACCTCGTGTACGCCGAGCAGCTTCGCCGCCGGGAACAGCAGCGGGCCGAACAGCACCATGGCGGGGAGACCTTCGAGGATGCTGCCGAGCAGGATGAACACGACGATCGAGATCAGGAGGAAGCCATATTTGCCGCCGGGCACCGCGACCATCATCGCCGCGAGCGCATGCGAGAAGTTCGATTGCGTTAGCGCCCAAGCCATCGCAGTGGCGGCCCCGATGATGAACAGGATCGCCCCCGACAGCGCCGCGGTGTGGACCAGCGCCGGATAGAGATTGCGCCAATCGAAGCGGCGGTAGACGAACAGCCCGACCAGGACCGTGTAGGCGATGCCTATGGTCGAGACCTCGGTCGCAGTCGCGACACCCTCGGTCACCGCCGTGCGGATCAGCACGGGCAGTAGCAGGGCCGGCATCGCAGTGATCAGCGCAGAGCGGATGGTGGTCCACGATGGGCGCGGCCGGATGATGCCTTCTGGTTCGACCATGCGGCGCTTGGCGACGATGGCCAGCGCCGCCGCGAGCACGAGGCCCGGCACGATGCCGCCGGTGAACAGCGCCGAGATCGAAACGCCGGCGACCGAGCCGATGATGATCAGCACGATCGAGGGCGGAATGGTCTCCGCCATCGCGCCGGAGGCGGCGAGCAGCGAGACCAGCTCACCGTCATGAATGCCGCGCCGCTTCATGTCCGGAAACAGCACCGGCGCGACCGCGGCCATGTCGGCGGTCTTGGCACCGGAGATACCGGAGACAAGGAGAATCGCGCCAAGCAGCACATAGGACAGGCCACCTCGCACGTGCCCAACCAGCGAGACCAGGAAGCCGACCATCGCGGTTGCCATTCCCGTCATCACGATCAGATGGCCAAGCAGGATGAATAGCGGAATCGCGAGCAGCACGAGCGAGGAGACGCCTTCGTCGATCCGGCTGGTGACGACCTCGAGCGGCGCGGTGGTCACCGTCAGCAGATAGGCCACCGTGGCAAGACCGAAGCAGAACGCGATCGGAACACCCGAAAGGACCGCCGCGCCCAGCAGGATCGCGAAAAATACCACGAGGTTCCAATTGCCGAGCGCCTTCAGCGCCGGCGCTGCGATCCACAATGCGGCTCCGATCGTCGCCAGGAGTGCGAGCGTGATCGCGATGTCACGCGAGGCGTGGCGTGCCATCCGCAGCAGCGCGGTTGCCAGCATCAGCGCGATTCCAACCGGCACCGCGCCGGCCCGCACGCTGTCGGGCAGGCCGAGCGCAGGCGTTTCCGCAAACGCCTGCCCGCTCGCATAGTCGATCGCGGGATGCAGCAGGATGGCGAGGAACAATGCCGGCGCCATCAGCGCTGCGCTTTCCAGAACCGCGCGCGTGCGCGGCGCGACGCGATCGACCAGCGCAGTCATCCGCATGTGCTCGCCGCGGCCGAGGGCGAGCACCGCGCCCAGCATGGCGAGCCAGAGAAAGGTGATCGACGCGAGTTCGTCAGCCCAGGTCAGCGGCCGGTTGAAGGCGAAGCGCGCCGTCACGCTGGTGAAGAGAATTCCAACCTCCGCGACCAAGGCGACGATCGCGGGAATCTCGATCAGCTTCGTCAGCGCCCGCTCGAGGCCGTCGACGATGCTGTACTTCGTGGATGCTGCCAGAGACGCGTCGACGGTGTTCATCCTAGCTCTCCGACATTCGACTGCAGGATCGTCCAGGCCTCCTCGCCGAACCTGCCGCGCCAATCCTTGTAGAAGCTGCTCTTGGCGAGCACGGCGCGGAACGTGCTCTTGTCGACATCGATGAAGGTGAAGCCCTTCGCTGCGAGATCCGCGCGCAGACTCTGGCTCAGCGCGGCAATGTCGGCGCGCTCGTCATCGGCCGACTTGCTGAACTCGTGCAGGACGAGCGTCTGCAGGTCGGACGGCAGCTTGCCGAAGGCGGCCCGATTGCCGAGAATCCAGTAGGCATCCCAGACATGGCTGGTGAGCGAGCAGTACTTCTGGACTTCATAGAGCTTGGCCGTGGCGATGATCGGCAACGGGTTCTCCTGCCCCTCGACGACCTTGGTCTGCAACGCGGTATAGACTTCGTTGAAGTTGATTGGGGTCGGACCCGCGCCAAGCGCCTGGAACAGGCTGGTCAGGATGGGGGCGGCCGGAACGCGGATCTTGAAGCTCTTGAGATCGTCCGGCGTCTTGATCTCGCGGGTCGACGAGGTGACCTGACGGAATCCGTTGTCCCACGGCTTGGAGAGCGCGATGGCGCCGGTCTTCTCGATATCCTTGCGGATGTGGTCACCCAGGCTGCCGTCCATCGCCTTCCAGACCTGGTCGTAAGATGTGAAGGCAAATCCGGTATTGACGATGCCGGCGAGCGGCACGCGTGTCGCGAGTACGGAGCTCGAGATGTTGATCGCATCGACGGCGCCGACTCGGACCTGCGAGATGAGGTCGGTGTCCGAGCCCAGCTGGTTGGCCGGATAAAGATTGATCTCGAGCCGTCCGCCGCTGGCTTCCTTGATGCGGTCGGCGGCCTGCTGCGCGCGCTTGTTGACCGGATGCGACGGATCCTGGCCGGTCGCGAGCTTCATCGTGAACTCGGCCGCCTTTGCATAGCGCGAGACGGCGATGGCGAAAGGCAGGGCTGCCGTCCCCGCCAGGAATTGTCGACGCGTCTTCCCCTTGCGCATTACCATTCCTCCAATATGAGCTTGTTGTTATGCCCGGCGCTCAAGCGCACCGGAGTATCGACGATGATCGTGAGAGGCGGCTGGCTATTTGAGCCAGCCCTTCACCTGCCTGGCGACCTCCGACAGAGAGATGCCGTAGCGGTCGTGCAGCGTCGGCAGCGCGCCCGCGTCGAGGAATTCGTCGGGCAAGCCGATCTGCCGGAAGCGCGCATGCACGCTGGAGCGCATCAGCAGTCCCGCGACGGCCTCGCCGAGACCGCCGATCACCGTATGGTTCTCGGCGACGACGACCAGGCGGCCGGACCGGCCGGCCTCGCGCACGATGGTCTCGGCGTCGAGCGGCTTGATGGTCGGCACATGCAGAACGGCGACGTCGACACGATCGTCAGCGAGCGCCTTGGCCACCTCGAGAGCACGCATCGTCATCAGGCCGGACGAGATCATCAGCACGTCCCTGCCGTCGCGCAACAGCTTGGCCTTGCCGAGCTCGAACTTGTAATCATACTCGTCGAGCACCAGCGGCACCTGTCCGCGCAGCAGCCGCATGTAGACCGGCCCCTGATGCGCCGCCATCGCCGGCACCACCTGCTCGATCTCCAGCGCATCGCAAGGATCGATCACGGTCATGTTCGGCATCGCGCGCATCAGCGCGAGATCCTCCGCCGCCTGATGGCTTGGACCATAGCCGGAGGTCAGGCCGGGCAGCGCGCAGGCGATCTTCACGTTGCGGTCTTCCTCCGCGATGGTCTGATGGATGAAATCGTAGGCGCGGCGCGAGGCGAACACGGCGTAGGTCGTCGCGAACGGCATGAATCCCTCGGCGGCTAGACCCGAAGCGGCGCCGAACAAGAGCTGCTCGGCCATCCCCATCTGGTAATAGCGGTCGGGAAATTCCTTGGCGAAGATGTGCAGGTCGGTGTACTTGCCGAGATCGGCGGTCATACCGACGATCTCGGGACGGCTGCGTGCCAGCTCGACCAGCGCATGACCAAATGGCGCGGCTTTGGTGCGCTGGCCTTCGGAGGCGATCGAGGCGATCATCGCCGATGTCGTCAAGCGCGGCTTGCTCAGATCTGGCGCTGCTCGCGGCGTCTTCATCACGGCCTCCCGGCTTCGAGCGCGGCAAGCGCGAGTTGCCACTCGTGCTGCTCGACGCGAATGAAATGGTTCTTTTCTCGCTGTTCGAGGAACGGCACGCCCTTGCCCATTAAGGTGTCGGCCACGATCATCCGCGGCTTCGGCGCCTCATGGGTCTTGGCGGCATCGAAGGCCGCCACGACGGCGTCGAGATCGTTGCCGTCGGCGCGTTGCACGAACCAGCCGAACGCCTCGAGCCTCGCCACCAGCGGCTCGAATCCCATTACCTGCGTCGAGGGACCATCCGCCTGCTGATTGTTGACGTCGACGACGCCGATGAGATTATCGAGCTTGTAGTGGCTGGCGGACGAGATCGCCTCCCACACCGAGCCTTCGTCGAGCTCGCCGTCGGAGAACAGCGTGTAGACTCGCGAGCTCGATTTCTTGCGCTTGAGCCCGAGGCCCATGCCAACGGCGATGCTGAGGCCGAGACCGAGCGAGCCGCCGGACATTTCCATGCCCGGCGTGTAGGATGCCATGCCCGACATCGGTAGCCGACTGTCGTCGCTCCCATAGGTTTCGAGCTCAGCCTCCGGGACGATCCCGGCCTCGATCAGCGCGGCGTACAGCGCGATGGCATAGTGACCATTTGACAGCAGAAAGCGATCCCGCTCATCCCAATCCGGATCATCGGGCCGGTAGCGCATCGCATGGAAATAGGCCACCGCCAGGACGTCCGAGATGTCGAGCGCCTGGGCGATATAACCCTGCCCCTGCACCTCGCCCATGCGGAGCGCATTGCGGCGGATGTTGTAGGCGCGCTGCGCCAATGTCGGTGCGTTGACGAGCCGAGTCGTTGCGGTGTCCATCGTCTAAGACCTTGTTAATGGATCAGCATGCCGCCGTTGACGTCGATCACGGCGCCGGTGACGTAGGCGGACAGATCCGACGCAAGGAACGTGTAGATGCCAGCGACATCGTCGGCGGTGCCAAGACGGTTGAGAGGAATGCCTTCAAGGATCTTGACCTTCATTTCGTCGGTCAGCTTGCCTGCGGTAATGTCGGTGCCGATCAGGCCCGGCGTCACGCAGTTGACGCGGATGCCATCGATGCCGAACTCGCGCGCCATCGCCTTTGCAAGGCCGAGCACGCCGGCTTTGGCTGCCGAATAATGCGGGCCGCCGAAGATGCCACCCCCGCGCTGCGCCGAGACGGACGACATGCAGGCGATCGAGCCCGATTTACGGGCGCGCATGTGCGGGATCACGGCCTGCGACAGGAACAGCACGCCCTTGAGGTTGACGTCCTGGATGCGATCCCAGTCTTCCGGCGTGATGTCGAGCAGCTTGACCGGCTGGGTGATGCCGGCATTGTTGATCAGGACGTCGATGGCGCCGAACTTTGCGGCCACTTGCGCGACGGCGTCGTTGCATGAGGCCTTATCGGCGACGTTGCAGGCAAGCCCGATATGCTGATCGCCGAGCGTGGCAGCCGCATCGGCGGCCGCGGCAGCATCGATATCGAGGATGGCGACGCGGGCCCCTTCGGCCGCAAACCGCCGCGCGGTCGCAAGCCCGATGCCTCGCCGCGAGGCTGCACCCGAAATGATCGCCGTCTTGCCGCTCAGCAGCATCCTTGTCCTCCCGATGTCTCGTTTTCGTGGGCGCAACCATGACCGGCGGAAGTGACGGCGACAAACGCGCAGTTGTCATGGATCGATGAATCTGGTTCACTTATCGGATGCTATCGAACATCCCGATCTCGTCGATCAAGGCGTTTGAGGCCGCTGCGCGCACCGGCTCCTTTCGCGATGCAGCAAATGAGCTTCACCTGACGCCATCAGCCGTCAGCCATGCGATCCGCAAGCTGGAAGCCACCCTGCGCACCGTGCTGTTCGAACGGAAGGCGCGCGCGGTTCACCTCACCCCGGCCGGCGAAAACCTGATGCGCCACGCCGGCGCCGCCTTCGACCAACTGCGCAGAGGATTGGAAGAAGTCGCCGCACGCGGCCCCCAGCTCGTGCGCGTTCATTCTGCACCGAGCTTTGCCGCGCAATGGCTGACGCCGCGCCTGGCACAATTCCTCGCCGCGCATCCCAAGTTGGAGGTGCGACTCTCGGCCAACACAGACTACGCACGCTTCAAGAACGATGATTTCGACATCGATATCGTCTACGGCGAGCCACATGCCGAAGGCGTCGAGATCGTGCCCTTGGCGGAGGAGACGATCACGCCGCTGTGCTCACCTGCGCTCGCAGCAACGATCAAGCGACCGGCGGATCTGCTGGAACGAACGCTGATCCGCTCCGACGTCAAGCAGATCCAATGGCATCAATGGTTCGCTGCCAACGGTCTTGAATCTCCCGCCCTTCACGGCATGCGCTTCGACCGCAGCTTCCTGGCGCTTGCGACCGCGGCCGAAGGCCTCGGTGTCGCGCTTGAATCGACCCTGCTGGCCGAGCGTGAGCTCGCGTCAGGTCGGCTCGTCGCGCCGCTGGCCGGCCGCGCCACGGACATCCGTTATGTGGGCCATCGCCTGGTATTTCCTCGCAACGATCACCAGCGCATGGCCGTGCGCGCCTTTGCCCACTGGATCACATCCGAGCTGGGTTGGGAGCATTGAGCATGCTTGCGCCAAAATGGCGAAGGTCCCGTGGGCATCACGGCCCAGCCGGAGCCCAACCGCAGAGATCCAAGGCGCAAAGATTGTCGGTGACGCCATGCCGACAAGTCGCGTCGTCCCGCACCTTACTGCGAACCACCCTGGTCATTCTGGATCGCAAAACGGATCAAGTCCGCGAGTGTCCTGACCTGCAGCTTCGTTCGCATCGACGAGCAGGCGTTGGTCACCGTGCTATAGCTGATGCCCAATTTGACGCCGATCTGGTCATAGTTATTTCCTTTTGCGAGCAGCGAGAGGATCTGCAGCTCGCGATCTGAGAGATTCTTGGCCGCCAGTTCGTTGCTCTTGGAGTGCAAGAGAGCCACCTGCACCGCCATGTCGTGGCTGAGATGCGTGGAGCCAGCAGCCACGCGCTCGAACGCGCTGACGAATTCCGAAGACGGCGAGTCCTTGAGCACATAGCCGGCCGCCCCGCTGTCGAGCGTTCGCTTCACGATCGCAGGATCATTGTGCATGCTCAGGACGAGGATCCGCGTCTTTCGCTCGCAGTGAATGATGCGTTGGATCAGCGACAGCCCGCCCAAATCATCCCCGGCGAGCGTGAGATCAACGATGACGACATCGGGCCGATGTTTCAGGAACGCCCCATAGCCGGTCCTGACGTCGGTCGCCTCGTGAATCGGCGCAACGCCGATATCCTGCAAAAGATTCCGGCAGCCTTTCAGCATCATGGGGTGATCGTCAACGAGAAGCGCGCTTGTCATGACACAACGCTCCCTTCAAATGCTTCAACCGGCACGTCACCTCCATCCGCGGCAAGGATCACCGTCAAAATGGTTCCGGACGACGAACTCTCCAGATTGAACGCACCGCTCAGCGCCTCGACACGTTCGCGCATTCCGGCCAGCCCGACCCCAGGCTTGAACGGTCTCCGCAGGCCAATTCCATCATCCGATAGTTGCACGAACACAAACTGTCTTTTCAAGGCGTCCTTCTGATCTATCGTCAAAACGATCTTCTGCGCCTGAGCATGCCGGACCGCGTTGAACATGCCTTCCTGAACGCATCGATAAATGGTCAGATCGATGACAGCCCCATAGCTCTCCTGCAACTCGCCAATTGTCTGTTCGAATTCCGGAGCATTATCCGTACTATCGAATTCAACAATCAGCTTGATTAGACAATCCTTCAAGGGAATCTGCCCCAAGGCCATCGGACGAAGCCGGTCAAGCAGCCGCCGGTTGATGCTCTGAATTTGCGAAACGATATCGATGACGTCCAACGCCCTATCGTGCAATCGCGTGAGCTCGGGTCGATCCTTGGACATACGAGCGATCGCGGTCGCGCCAGCTTCGAGCGTGAACAGGCATGGGCCGACCTCGTCGTGGAGCTCCAGAGCGGTTCGCCGCCGCTCTTCGTCCTGCGCCGTCAGAAGCTTTACATTCAGACTGCGGTTGGATTGATACGCGACAGCCAGCGCTTCGGCCGTCTTGTTGAAATGATCCGCAATGATGGAAAGCTCCGACATCGACGGGCTCGGCAGGCGCACGGCGTAATTTCTGTCCTCGAGGTGTTTCAAGCCGGACACGAGGCGCGTGAGGGGCTCCAATATTCGGCCGAAGAGAATAAACAGGACGAACAGAACAGCTGCATTCAAGCAGAACGCGGTCAGAACAAGAGCTCGAACATAATTCCAGGCTTCATTGATCTCGTCGCTTGGCTCGGACGTAATCACCACAGTTCCAATCTTCTGGCCTGACGCAACGATCTGAAACCGATTTCGCTCGATCGGTGGCGCGATCAGGCGAGTAAACCATTCGGGAGCGTCGTGGATATCCGTGTCATCCGTGGCCTTATCGGACGACGATGCCAGTGCCGCGACAGACCTTCCTTCTGCATCGATCACCGATATCTTGATGTGACGAACGGGTTGAAAATGCAGATCGATGCTCCGTAGCAGAATGGCCGGCGGCATATCCCGTAGCAACCGGATGGTATCTCCAACCAGGGCATCGGCAAGCTGCATCGAGGATGCGATTTCACGTCTCGTGTTGGTTCGCGCATTCATGATCACGACTGTGGTCGTCAGTGCGGCGGCGATGCAGTCGATGAGCAGCACGATCGCGATCAGGCGTATCCGCAACGAACGGAAGGAGAGGGACCGCAAGAGAGTCCTGCTCGCGTGTCGCCAGGACGGGTGATAACTCGTCATTTCATTTCACTTCGCCGGTACCAGTGGTTCTCTCGTCACTTCGGATCCGTGCATGCGGCGTCCTTGCAAGAGGCCGCATGCCTATAGGAGGCGCCGACATGTTCGAGCGCCTGAGTCCGGCCCTCACCATTGCGCCTGAGGATCAGATAGTGCTGGCACATGTCGCCATAGAGCTTACGGTCGGGCGACACGTCGGCCGCATCGACCATGCCGGCCATGATATCGACGTATCGCTCGGGCTGCCCTGCTTCCGCCAACGCATCCGCCGTTTGCACCGTCCGGTTCGCGATCATGCGTTCGTCTTCATAGAAGCGGGACACGGCCTGCCGGATCGCCCTCCGCAGCCGATCGACCTCCGGATCGGTCGCCAGCACCTCATGGCCGACCTCCCGGCCCCGCAACCAGACCGCAGGTTCGATTTTGTCGGTGACCGCAAGCCATGTCGAAACGTCTTCCGGCTTCTTGACCACAACGGTCCGTTCGTCTCGCGACTCCGGCTCCTCATTGCAGGCGGCAAGGAAAGCCGTACACAGGAACAGAAGCACGGAAAAGGATCGGCTGCTGCGCGCCACCGAGAGCATTTGCGCCCCTATTTCCGCACGGCGCACGGCACGAGGCTTCCCGATCGGTCGGCAACCTTGATGCGAGGAATCCCGCGGCGGCCGGCGGGCCCCGACCACCCGAGACCTGCTCCGCCTCCCGTGGCGATCTTCGGGGTCGGCCGTTCGAAAACCATGTCACTCTGCCTCGGCCTTCGCCTTGATCCCTTCCAGTCCGGCCCGGAATAATCTGCGCAGGGCCGACTTCGCCGCTTCGTCATTCAAATCATCCGGCGGCTCGTTGTCAGTGTCACCGCGGTAGACGTGCGCGGTCCATTCGACATTGCTGCCACCATGTGCGTCCGATGTCACGACAAGCGTCGCGGAATAAGAACTCGCCGGCAAGGCTCGTACGTTCGGATTAAGCATCCGATAGGAATAGGTCATTTTTGCCGGATCGTACTCGTCGACTTCCTCCTCGAGTTGCTCGCCATTGCCAAAGGTCATGACCCGTTTCTTGGTCGAACCCTCGCTCGATTTCACCACAGCATCCCATTTCGAGATGCCTGCATAGTCGCCCGCAATCGCCCAGACCCTGTCCGGCGCCGCCTTGATCGCGATCGTCTCGTCGACCTTCTGCGGCGTCGGGCCGTGCGCAAGGGCTCCCGCCGTGCAGGCGAGAAGACAGGTGGCGGCGTAGACAGGATAAAGGCGCATCGGAAGACCCTCACAGGTTGGCGGACTTCAGACCGGCGAGGCGCCGGCCCAACGGCGAGAAAACGGCAAGCAAAGCGAGGAGCGCGAGAGCCCCGGGCACCCAGCGCAGATCGGTCAGGCCAGGGCTCGCATGAGATGTTGCGATCGGGAGATAGCGTTGTGCGAGGTGGGACGAACCGTCCATATGCGCGTAGCCAAGGCCCGCCTCCTGAGCGAGTTGCTTCAGATAGGGCTCGCGAACGGAGGACAGGTGTTCCGTCCCGATTGCGGCGGCGGCCCCGAACGGCGCATTCCGCGGATTATAGCCCGGCCGGCTCTCGGCATCGGGCGGAGGCGATCCGAAGCGATTCTCATGCGGCACATCATCAATACCCCAAAATCCGACCTCGTTACCGCGATCGTCGAATTTCGGGATCGGCGACAGAGAGTAACCGCCGGCCCCGACAATCAGCCCCCTCACCTCGCCGCGCTTGCCCTCGAAAGCGGGAGCGCCTGAGGCCGGCAATGGCGGCGCCTCCTGGCCGTCGGTGATGAAGATGAGATCCGCGCCGAGGCTCTTGGCCATCTCGATCGATCTATAAAGACCGGCAGCCACGTGACTGTCGCCTTCCCAGGCTTCGCGCCAGTCGATCGCTTCGATCGCGCCGGAGACCGCACCATAGTCCTGGCAGACATCGACCGGCTCGAACAGCAGGAACGGTACGCGCTCGCTGAACAAGCCCAACGCCAGCCGGCTCGGGCATGGCAATTTGCCGATCATGTCCTTCAGGGCCGCCTTGGCAACGAGCAACCGGCTGGTCGGCTTGCCAGCGACCTGATAGTCGCGTGTATTCATGCTGCCGGTGATATCGACGATCGCCAGGACGTCGACCCCGATCACGGTCATGGGCATAGGCGGCAACGCAATCGCGACACACGCCAGCGCCAACGCTGCGAGCAGCAGCAGGGCCATCGGATCGCGCAGATTCTGCCGCCAGTTCCACATCACCATGTCACCATGCAAGATCATCAGGGAAGCCCCTGTGGCTTGCCGGGGATGTCGGTCCAGATCTTCTTCCGGTCCGCCTTGACGTCGTCGCCGGACGTGCGTTCGAACGTCGGAAAATCTCGGATCAGCCGTGAGGCCACGTCGAAATTGAATTTCGCATCCCAATCATCGGGCGATAGCGTGAGCGCCCGCCGATATTCTTCGCGCGATAGCACGACAAAGGGGCCTGCACTGTCGAGCTTGCTTGCCGTGATCAGATCGAACGCCTGCCGCAGGCGGCTGTTGGCAAGATCGTAATGCGCGATCGCGGCAAGCCGCCCGGCGTCCTGCTTGTCGAGTGCTTGGACATAAGGTCGCACCTCGTCGATGCGGTCGTGATCGAGCAGGAAGGACACCCGTGCCAGCAGCAATTCTGCCGGTGCGTCCACGGCGACCGGAACATCATGGTTCGTCTTCAACCGACGGATCGCCTCATTGGCCTTGACGATGAGAGCTATCTCGACAAGCAGCGCAAGAAACGCCAAGACAAACAGCGCCAATAGCGCGACCAGCAGGCGCGACCGCCAGCGTGGCCACAGCAGCGTCCAGGATATCCTGCCCGGCCGAGACCTGGTCCGATGGAGACCGAGCGCATGGCTGGAAGCTCCGGTCATATCGGCACTCCGATCGCCGTTTCAGAGGCCGCGCGGCGTGTGACCAGACGCACCTCAACCAGCTTGCCTGCGACCAGCACAAGAATGGCGCCGCAGGCTGCAGCGTAAGCCAATCCCGTCAAATCCCTGCGTGGAACGCGCTCGGCATAGGTGATCGGATAGCGTTCGAGCTGGTCGATCCGATTGATGGCATCGGCGACCTGATCCGGATTCTCAGCCTGGAATGCCCGATAGGGGACGCCGAGCGTCTGGAAGAAAAGATTGAGAAAGCGCTCCGGCATGGCGCGTGGCGTGTCTTCGTCCGGACCGGGCTTGTCGAACATGCCACGACTTCCGGCCGTTCGCAGGAACAGGAAAAGCAGGTCCGCCTTGAATTTCCGGAACTCCGCGCGCAACTGGTCCTGCAGACGGGCTTCGATTACAGCGCTTCCATCGGAGACCAGCAGGATCGCGTGGTGCTCGTCCGGCCGATCGGCGGCAAACATCGAGAGCGCCATGCCGAGGCCGCGCGCCATGTTGGTGAAATCTAAGCCTGGACGATCGCTGGCATCGATCGCCGCCCTGACGGCGTCATGGTGATCGGTCAGCGGCAGCACCAGCATCGGAGAGGTCGAGAAGGCAGCGACTCCGAACAGATCGTGCGGTCGCCTGCCGACGAATTCGCGCAGCAGGCGCTTGGTTGCCGAAGCCTTCGATTCCTCATTGCCTTCGGGCGTACGGCCGGCAAACGTATCGTTCATGCTTCCGCTGCGGTCGAGCAGGATGACGACCTGCGCCCCCTCGCCGGCCCGGCTGATCGTCTGGCCAAGGCGATATGGACCGGCGAGTGCGATGACCACCAGCGCAATCGCCGCCATTGCGGAACAGCGCAAGACCCAGCCGATCAGCATCGAAACCGCGTCGGCCGGAATCACGGCCACGGAGCCGACCTGCGCTGCGCGATGCCCGGAGAAGACCAGGGGCAACAGCGCGAACGCCAGCGCCAACAGCACCCATGGCCGATCCACCGCCAGGTTCATGCCCCGGTCCTTTCCGCAACAGCCAGCTTCCGCGCCAGCATCTCGATCCGATCGAACGAAAACTCCCGCCGCGCGCGCTCGGGATCGTTGGCGAAGAATGCCAGCCGCGATGCGCCGAAAAAGCCGCCTAAGCCCTCTCGCAAAGCCCGATAGGCCGCATGACGCTGCAGAAATATTTCGAGATCATCGGCCAGCACCGATCGATTGTCGGCCTGATCGATACCGCGATGAAGGGCTTCCAACGCCTCGAGATAGGCCGCGACTTCGTTCTTCCGGCTGCGCAAGCCCCGCAGTCGATTTGAGGCCAGCGAGAACGCACGCGCCGGACGCCGCACGAACGGCCACCAGGCGCGGTCATGAGCCACCAGGACCAGACAGAACAGCACAGCAACGGCTGCCGCGGTCAGGGACCAGACATGCGGACTGAGATCGATCACGGATGCGCCGCGGTCCGGCCGCAGATAGTCCTTTGGATCGCTCTTGGCCGGCGGCGCCACTTCCCGCAGCGGCGAAACACCAATGGTCCAGGCCGGAACATCGAACGATGCGGTCTCATCCGCCCGGTGAAACAGCAGCGAGAAGGCCGGAATCTCCTGCAGCCGCACATCGAGCGCATCATAGAAATTCTGGTAGATGATCGTCAGGACGTAGCGACGATCGGCGCCGTCACTTCGCTGCTTGATATCGACGGAACGAATGTCGAGCCAATAAGCGACGGCGCCAGGACGCGGCAACGACGCCATATCGATATCGGTACGGCCATCGACAACCAGCGTGATATCCGCTCGGATCAAATCGCCGACAAAATAGCCGATGTCGCGCGGCGTACGGATCGTCACCTGCTTCACTGCGGGCGCGTCGGCCGCCGCCAAGGTCGATGCCGGGGCGATCGCGCAGACCACCAGCATCGACGCAATGGCAAGGATACCCCGCATGAGGCTGCACATGACGGCTCTAAGCCTCCATGAGCTGCCGGGAGATCCGGTCGACATCCAACGCGTCTGAGATCACGATGGGCGCGCGCCCGAACCGCAGCAAGGTTCGCTTGATTCCGGCCTGTCGTTCGGCCGCCTGTTCGCGCCAGCGCCGTTTCAAGGCCGGGCGCATGAAAACGATCTTGCACTGCCCGGTCTCGAGATCGGTGAGCTCCATCAGCCCCCAATCCGGCAATGCTTCATTTTCCGAGGAATCGTTGATCACAACGGGGATAAGATCGTGCCGGCTGAGCGCCTCGCATGCCGAATTCAGCATATCGAGCGGTAATAGGAAATCGGAGATCACGAAGACGATTTTCCGCTTGCCGGCAACGCATCGTGCGGCTTCGATCAGGCCATCGGCATTCCGCCCGCTCCACTCTGCCTGCCGCAGGCGTGCCTCGACCTCCAGAGTGGCACCGAGACGGCGGTTTGGAAGGATGACACAGTCTTCCCTGATCCCGGAATCGAAGCCGATCAGCGCAAAGCGGTCGCCGCTGCGAACGACCGAGCGCGCCAGCGCACCGCAGAGCTCGGCAACCAGGTCCTGCTTGCGTGCCCGCCCTTCATAGGATAGCGACCGCGTGAGATCGACCAATGCATAAACGTCGATCGCACTGCGCTGTTGAAAGCGGCGGACCAGCGTGTTCTCGAACGGGTCGCGAAGCGTGCCACGGACGTCGATCCGCCTCGCATCGGGATGCGCCATGAACGGCACCTGATCACGAAAAGTGCCGAAAGCACCGATACCCAAGCTCGAATGCGCGCCCGCCCGGAGGCCCGAGATGCGGCCACGCGGCCGGTAATGGATGTCGCGGGCTTCGGTCATGGCGCTGGCACGCTGGCAACCACGGCTGTGCAGAGATCGTGGACGATCTCTTCGCGCCGCAGCTCATAGATCGGATCGAGGAAGATCCGGTGCGCCATGGTCTCGATGAAGACGTCGCGGATGTCTTCCGGGACCAGCATGTCACGGCCCTCCAGCCAGGCACGTACGCGCGCGGCGCGGACAGCGAATGCCAGCCCTCTTGGACTTCCGCCGCCCTGAACGAGACGCCCGGTATCGACACCGGGGATCGAGATCCCGGCCGCCCCAGGGTGCACGATGGCGTCCCACAGGCGCACCACATAGGCCTCCACGGCCTCGCTCGTATGAATGCTGCGCTGGATCAACGGCGCACAAACAGTCAGCGATTTGAAATCGAGGGCTGGTGCAGCGATCGCCTGCAACAGTTCTTCGGTGTCATGAAAGCGTGGATCAAATACCAATTGTCGGCGCACATCCGCTTCGATCGGCGTCTCGATGGCGATCTCCATCAGAAAGCGGTCTCGCGCAGCGGCAGGCAGCTCGAAGGTCTCCTCCTTTTCGACGCGGTTGCGATCGGCATAGACCTGCATATAGGGGAACTCGAACGTGCGGTTGAAGGCCGAAACGCTTCGTTCCGCCATCAGCCGCAGCAGCAGCGAGTGCATCTGCGGCCGCGCCCGGTTGATCTCGTTGAAGAAGAAGACCGATAATTCCTTCGATCGTTCGAGAACCGCTGAAGGCTCGACCCTCGGCCGGCCGTCATCCCCGAGATAAGTATGATAGAGCAGATCGCTCGGCATCATGTCCACGGTTCCCTCGATGCGCTCATAGCTGCCACCGAGAGACCGCGCCACCGCGCGCAGGATCGTGGTTTTTCCCACGCCGACATCGCCAGCGAGCAGCACGTGCCCGCGCGCGAATACCGCGATCGTGATCAGGCGGACCGCACGCGCTTGTCCAACAATGACCTGCTCGACCGACGCCTCAAATGCCGACGCGGCGGATCGCCAGCGCTCCAACAGGGAGGCGGTTGAAACGGCATCGTTCATCGAGACTCCGCGGGATGACCGTCACGGATTGCCGCCCGGACGGCAGGACATGAAGCCGAACGGATCCTTGACGATCGGCTTCAACGTCATACGGTCCGGCCGAGATGTCTCACTCTGCCGATTTGTCAGCGCGAGACTGTTGCGCTGGATCGGTACGCCCGATCCCGACTACTTCTCGGATATCTTATCGATCTCGTAGACGAACTTTCCGGTCTTGCGGAAATTCTCGACACGTTTGGCGTTACGCGCTTCCATCTCCCGCTCAGAGGCGTCCTGCTTGGCGACCTCCTTCGGATCGAGCTTGGGATCATATTTCGAGCCGGCGATCTTGTCCGGGAAACCAGGCTTCGGTTCCCAGCAATTTCCAGGCGCCTTGCACTTGGTGCCGTCATAGGCCGACGCCGGCGCGGCTAAGGCCACCGCCGCAACCACGACGATTCCCAAGGTGATAGAGTTCAGGGCATTTGTCACTTGGTCTTCTCCTCTCGCTGAAGCAGTTCTTTCCTTGACGGCTCTCGACAGTCGGCCGGAATGTCATGGTGCCTTGCATAGGCCCGGCGGATCATCCGGAAAGGTTTCTCCCCGCGTGAACGGCTTGAACTTCTTCTTCTGATCCGCCGTCAGCCACGTCGCCGCCTTGACATCATCCTTGTAGATATGCCGCACCCAAGCCATGACCTCGAGCATCTGATCGAGGGTCAAATCGTCGTAATGCGGCCCCATCTGAGCTCTTGCACCGCCAAAGATCGTCTCAAACAATCCCTGATCGGTCGTGTTCTTCGGGTAAGTCCAGTAGTCGTCATTAAGACCCGGACCGATTTTTCCTTCGCCGATTTCTCCGTGACAGCCCGAGCAGGAGGTGAGATAAAATGACTCGCCCACTTTCAAGCAACTGACGTCCTCGGCGTAAGGATTGACCCCGGTCTGAAGGAACTTGCGCACGCCCTCCGTATTGCGCCCCTCTTTCTGCGCTTCCGACAGATCGAGCGGCTCTCCGGTGTCGGTGTTGCGAAGGTCGAGCGAGGTGGGCGGTATGGGCTCGGCCGGTGTCGCGAACAGGCTCTGCGCAGTCATACCAAAGACAAGATAACCAATGATGAGCGATAATTTTCTCATTCCTGATCCCAACACGATTTCGGCAAGTTCTATCTAGTTTGATTTCGCAACTTGCATGGTCGGTATACCCTCGTCCCGGAGGATGTCCGCGATCTCTGGAGCCGCTTTTGCAAGGGCGGTATCGAGTGCGACGAGAAGCGCGTCATCTCCGAGCCGCACGCCCATCGACTGGTCATATTGCTGCGGCACCCGCTCGCCATCGCGGTCCGCATCGTCCTTGACAGGCGTCATCCTCAGCGCCGCGTTCGTCTTGACGTAACGCGCGACGTCAGGGGCGAACACAGCCGCCAGATCTGCGTTACCGCTTTCGACCTCGGATATGATCTTCTGCGGCGGGATTTGAGTGTACTGGTTGCGGGGCGAACGGAAGCCGACCAGCGAATAGAGATATGCCATGTTGTCGGTGTATCTTCCGACCTCCTTCAACATGACCTCGCTGGGCGATCCGAACTCGACGACGATATGTCCGAGCGACTTGATCTGCGGGTCTCCCCACGATTCCAGATTGATGTTCTTGTCCTTGCGAGTCACGAATACATAGCCCGCCCGGTAATATGGCTTGGTGGTCAGCACCCGCTGATCGCCGCTGTCAAGGCCGACCACGACATCGCATTTCTGCTTGTTCAGCCAGTCACGGACGAGATAGATCGCCGGCTTGTCGGAGAACACGAACACGGACTCACGGCCCATCGCCTTTGCGACTGTCGCGGCGATCTTGTTCTCGAAGCCGGTCCGATCCTTGGACGAGAACGGCAATTCGCTTCCGGCAGCGCAAATGCGCAGCTTCGACTCGTCGCTCGTGCCTGCCTGCGTCGCACGGCCCGACGCATCCGGATCGGACGCCGCAGCCGCAATCGGCAAAGGATCAAGCAGACAGGCGATCACGCCGGCAGAGGCGAACATAGAAACCATTAATGGTCGCGACATCACAATTCCAAACCTTGGATGAAGCCAATTGACGTTGAGGGATTACTCGGCCAGCGAGCGCGCGAACCACCACACCCCGCTCTTTCCAGCCATGCGGCCGGAAAGAGCACTGTTGTCGACGGCTCTGCGTAACATCCGACGAGGTTAGTTCGACGCCTTGTATTCGCCGAGGTTCACGTCGTCATAGGGGCCTTTCCCGTTCAGCGAGAAGACCATTACGCCACCGCCCATTTGGGTGTAATTGGCGAGCTGCTTGAAGGCGCCGACCGCACCAAGACCAGCCGTCGGATCCTGCAGGTCGAATACGAGACCGACGCCCGGCCAGCCGCCGACACCGTAGTAGATGGCGACATATTGGGTGCCGTCATGCATGTAGGTGATCGGATAGCCGATGGCCCCGGAAGGCATCTTGAACTTCCACAGCAATTCGCCGGTATCGCTGTTGCGGGCCTTGATGAAGCCATCCAACGTCCCGTAGAAGACCAGGTTTCCGGCAGTCGCCAGCGTGCCGCCCCAGACGGCGAAGCGTTCCATCTTCTCCCATTTGAATTTGCCGGTGATCGCGTTGTAGGCCTTGATCTGGCCGAGACCTTCATAATTTTGGCGATCGCCCTTGGGACCAGGATACATGTTGAGCGTCGCGCCGACGAAGAACTGTCCGGCACGGTAGGGCAGCATGAAGGGCTCCCAATCCATGCAGATGTGATTGATCCCCATGAAAAAGAGCTCTTTGGTGGGATCGTAGGAGTCGTGCCCCTGGTTGTGATAGCCCATCGCGGACGGACAGATGTCCTTCGCGAGATGGTCCATCCTTGTGCCGTATTCCGGATCTCGTACCGGCTGGCCACTCGCCAGATCGACGGTCTTGAACACGTTCACCGTATCGTCGATCTTGTTGGCGGACACCAATTCGCCATTGGTGCGATCGAGTGTGTAGACGATGCCGTTGCGGTCCGGATGCGTCAGCAGACTTCGAGTCTTGCCGTCCTTGTCCTTCTGCTCGGAGAGCATCATGACGTTGACGCCTGCATAATCCCACTCATCGTGCGGCGTCTTCTGATAGCCGAACTTGGCTTCGCCGGTGTCGACATCGCGACCAAAAATGGTCATCGTCCACTTGTTGTCGCCCGGACGCATGGTCTCGTTCCAGGGTGCCGGATTGCCGGTGCCGAAATAGACGAGATTGGTCTTCGGATCGAAGGCGTACCAACCCCAGTTGGTGCCGCCGCCAACCTTCCAGGCATCCCCTTCCCACGTCGAGAGGCCGAGACCCTTCTGCCCGTATTGGGGATTCTTGAGATTGAAGTCTGATGCAAGCAGCAAATCCTTGTCCGGACCGGTCGCGTAGGCGCGCCACTTCTGTGCACCATCGTGCACGTCATAGGCCGTCAGATAGCCGCGAACGCCGAGCTCGGCGCCGGAGGAGCCCACCAGCACGGTGTCCTTGACCACGTAGGGCGCGATCGTCAACGTCGAGCCGACCTTGATGTCCGAGTTCTCCATCTTCCAGAGCAACTCGCCCGTCTTGGCGTTCAGCGCTTCGATATGCCCATCGAGCAGTGTCTTCAGAATCAGCGGTGGTGTCTTCGCGTCTCCCGGCCAATAGGCAAGACCTCGGTTGACGATGTCACAGCACGCGACCGCTCGCGCCGCCGGGTTCTGCTTCGGCTTGTCCTGCCACAAGATCCGTGTTGGATCCTTGAGGTCTAATGCGAAGGTGTTGTTCGGGAACGATGTGTGGATGTACATCGTGCCATTGACGACAAGCGGCGCGCCTTCGTGGCCGTTGAGCAGTCCTGTCGAGAACGTCCAAGCCGGCCTCAGATTCTTGACGTTATCCGTATTGATCTGGTTAGCCTTGCTATAATTGTCCGATTTATAGTCCTTGCCGGGCATTGCCCAGTTCTCGTCGCTCTGCGAGAGCTGGTCGAGCTTGTCGTTCGCGCTTGCAAGGCCTGCCCCTCCCAGCGAACCCATCGCAAGAAGCGCTGCAAATGATGCGGTTTGTAAAAGCCTGTGCATTTAGGCCCATCTCCTGCTGTTTCCTGCCCTGCCTGTATTCGGCAGGTGCCGCGCCCATGATTTTAAGAAGTGCCATTTGGTCGCACTTCCTGCGATCCTCGCTATGTTGAGGATTGCATCAAACAATCCTAAGTCGTCTTCTTCTTCTGCGCAGCAAGAGGATGTCTCAAACTTCCTATGGCAATCTTGCTATTAATGCGGGAAAAATTCCCAGGGCATCATTTGCCGGGAATGGCTTCGCGCTCCCCCGGGGAGGCGTCGGCCTCTCCTACGGCAAAGAACCCGGATATGGATGGAAGGAATCGCGTGGATGCCGCTCAAGATCGCTTCCGCCATTGGCGCCGGCTTTATGATCCTGCTTGGCCTGACACATCCGCACGGGATCAAGCCAATGCCGGCAGCTCTCTATCTGGAAGAGCATCGCCGCGCGATGTCGAGCAGCGACTACCAGCGTTACCCCGGCGCTGGCGTGCTGTTCTGCCGCGACGAAGCCCGACTATTCCAGAAAGCTGCCGCTGCCTGGCTGATTGGAAGCCGCTCGCTGGTGATGATGAACGCGCATAACTTTCGCGACCGTCATGGACGACAGACGCGTCCTATCAATGACTGCTATTTTCAGGTCGGCGGCAAGAATTACGATTTTGGCGGCGATCTGCAGCTCGGCATCCCTGCAGACGCAGATGCCTTGCACATCACCGACGACTGGGCGCTTGCGCGCCTCGAGCATGCGGTTGCCGCGGACGTCGCCCCTCAACCGGTCCCGAAGGCTTCGATATTGACGACCGGCTATGGCGTCCTCCAGGTGACGATGGTCTCGCCCGCGGGGCACGGAAACTACAATGGACCCACCAGCATAGAGCCATGCCGGATCCACCTGATCGATCCGCCGACTGAAGGCGGCATCCGCAGGGCCCGGCATGACTGCAACGACGGTTATGGCGGCTCGGGCTCCGGCCTATTCGATGACAGCGATCACCTCATCGCGATGCAGAGCGCTTCGCTTGACATGAACCGGCGTCTCGCCTTCGATATCGAGCGGCATTACGGCTCAGCCCTGGTGATCGAGGGCGAGCTTCGCAGCGCGATCGTGAAGATCCTTGAGAAGGCACCATAAGCTCAGACGTATAAGCTGCATTTCCCTTTGTGTTCGCCATTCTGATGCCTGATGCCAGCTGACCGTGATAGGCGCTTACCCGCTGGCTCCATCGCGCTGATGGTCAAGCACGATATCAAATTCGGGACATGGCCGAGACATATGTGACACCTCGGCCATGACGCGACGGCAGGCTCGCGCCCTTACTTGCTGTCCTGACTCACCGTCGTTTTCGGCCTGATCGCGTCGGCCGTGCCCTGGATGAAGGCCTGGATCTTGACGACGTCCTCGTCCTGCAGCTTGCCGGTGAAGTCCGGCATGCCGCGTTCGCGGAACGGCCCCTTGAACACGACGTCTTTCAGGTTGGCGATCTCCTCGGCCGGCACGTAGCCGAGATTGCGGACATTGCCGCCCTTGTCGACGCCAGGGACACCATGACAGGTGGCACAAGCGGCGACATAGATCGCGGCCCCCTCGGCCACATCTTTCGGATCGTATTTGACGCCCTGCAGCAAGCCTTCGACCTGATACTTCACGAACTCCGGCAGCTTGGCTTTGCCGTTGAGCGCGAACGTATAGACCGTGCCGGGGCTTCTGCGCTCGGTCGCACGCTGCACGATTCCATAAACGCCACCCCAGCCGACAGCGACTGAGACATATTGCTGACCGTCGAGCATGTAGGTCGACGCCGCCGCCACCACGCCGGTGCCCGTCGGGGTCTCCCATAGGCTCTTGCCGGTCCTTGCATCATAGGCGACGAAACGCCCGTCCGCGGTCCCCTGGAATACCAGGTTTCCGGCTGTTGTCAGCGTGCCACCGTTCCAGGGCGACGCATAGTCGATGTGCCACGCTTCCTGCTGCTTCACCGGGTCCCAGGCAACGAGTCGACCGAAGGCAGGCGCCTTCGGCGGCGTGCCGTTCAGTACGAAGCCGACATTCCAGCCGGTCGCGCCGCCAAACTTGCCGGGTGTCGCTGCATTCTGTTCTAACTTCTGCTCCGGCGTCAGGTTCACGGGCACGTTCTGAGCCGGCAGATAGACCAAGCCGGTCTGCGGATTGAACGACATCGGGTGCCAATTATGCGCACCATAGGGGCCCGGCACGCTATCATAGGGCGCAGCGCCGCGCGCGGCCGGCACTTCGATCGGCCGCCCGTTGACGTCATAGCCGGTGGCCCAGTTCACATCGACGAAGTTCTTTGCCGAGATGAACTTGCCATTGGTCCGATCCACGACGAAGAAGAAACCGTTTTTCGGCGCATGCAGAATGACCTTGCGCGGCGCCCCGTCGATCGTGATGTCGGCGAGGATCATCGGCTGCGTCGAGGTATAGTCCCAATTGTCGCCGGGCGTCTCCTGATAGTGCCAGACGTATTTCCCGGTATCGGCGTTCAGCGCGACCAGCGAACTGAGATAAAGATTGTCGCCGCCGGACGGACTACGGATCGCTCGATTCCACGGTGCGCCGTTGCCGGTGCCGATATAGACCATGTTCAGGTTGGGATCGAATGTGATGGTGTCCCACGGCGTGCCGCCGCCGCCATTGAGCCAGTATTTGCCGGCGGGATCCCAGGTCTTGGCGGCAGCCGCCATCGAGTCATCCTCGAACGGCTTCGACGGATCGCCGGGTACGGTGAACCAGCGCCATATCTGGTTGCCAGTCTCGGTGTCATACGCGGTGATATAGCCGCGCGCGCCGTATTCAGCTCCGCCCTGCCCGATCAGGACCTTGCCGTTGAATGCCCGGGGCGCACCGGTGATGGTGTAGGAATGCGCGTGGTCGATCAGCGTATCCTTTTCCCACACCTTCTGACCGGTTGCGGCATCAAGCGCAATCAGCCTGCCGTCATAGGCGCCGACGAACACCTTGCCCTTGTAGACGGCGACGCCGCGATTGACCGTATCGCAGCACCCCTTGTAACCGAGCTCCCGGTTGACACCGGGATCGAATGTCCAGAGCTTCTTGCCGGTGCGTGCATCGATCGCATGCACGATGCTCCACGAGGCGCTCTGGTACATGATGCCGTCGACCACGACAGGCGTCGCCTCGACGCCACGCTCGGAATCGAGGCTATAACTCCATACCAGTCCCAGCCCCTTGACGTTGTCGGCATTGATCTGGTCAAGCTTGGAAAAGCGCGTCTCGGCATAATCGAGGCCGATGGTAGGCCAGTCTTTCGACGTCGCGGTGTTGGCCTTGATCATCGTTTCATCGACAGCGGAAATCGCGGTCCTGATACGCGCCGGCGTCAGCTCGTCAGCGATAACAACGCCTGCGAGCAGCGCAAGAGTCACCAAAAGCGTAGCTGTTCGTGACGCAAGACGCGCGAAAGCCGGATGTAGCCATCCCATCATGTTTCCTCCCTTTGGTCTCTAACTAACGGACCTTCGCGCATCGTAGGCGTTTATCGAGGGAAGCGTCAATTCTGGAGCAGTACAAGACAGGCGTGAATGATACGGATAGAAAACAAGCCCGCCTCAGAGAGACGGGCTTGAGTTGGGATAGAATGAACGATCTACGCAAGGTGCCAAAATGCGCAGAGCTATAAACATGAAATCTCGATCATCGTGAAGCAACATGAAGAAAACGTAGATTTTGCGGGAATGTTTCCCGATTGTTATCAGACATATGCCTCAAGATGCCGCACTAAGTTCAGTGGACGGAAAAATCCGCCTTGTTACCGTGTGTCCCCGCGAGTGGTGTAGCTCGCCGCCTTCATGGATGAAGCCGAGGCCGACGTGCTCGCCTACATGAGCTTCCCGCCTCAGCATCGGGCCAAGCTGCACTCGACCAATCCGATCGAGCGCCTCAACGGCGAGATCAAGCCAGGACCGAGGTCGTCGGCATCTTCCCCAACGAAGACGCCATCGTCCGCCTATAGTCAGCACCATCCTGCTCGAGCAGAAGGACGAATGGACCGCTGCTGCCGAAATTCGCTTGCCGTGCTGGAGCATCGTTCATTACAAGCGCACCGGTCGGAAGATCCGCGTGATGGAACGGCGTGATCAGGAACGTGCAGCGCGCGCGGACATCGCTCGTCTCGAGGAAGGATGCCGTGAGCTCAAGCGCAGACTCCGGGCGGCCAGCGCGAGTGCCGAGTACTCCCCTGCCCCTCAGATTTCGGATGCTCCGCCGCAACTGATTTGCTTCCCGTTCAGGATCGCGAACCCGGCAGAGCGTGGCGGTCTGTCAAAAACGGCTCTCCCGGCGACAGCTCAGGTTGCGATGGACTCCGATCTGCCTGGTTCGAGGTACGGACCGTAGGGACCTTTGCTGGTCGGGACAACTGCGGCTGGATCAATAGTTCTGAAGACGTGCTGAACTCAGTCGCTCCATTGAGGAGATCGGATCTCCGATCCTCTACTCGTGTGGCACGTCGCCGACGCCCGGCGGCGCATCTCTGCCGAAGCGATCGTCGATGTAGCGCCTGAGCGCGGCGGCCGCATTCAACATGTGCGCACGCATTCTGCGCGATGCGGTCTCACCATCGCCCTCCGCGATCGCTTGCATGATGGCATCATGCTCGTCACGGGACTTTCGAATGCGATCACCCTGGCGCAATTGCGTACGACGGAAGGCGCTGAGCCGCGCGCGCACGTCTTGTGCCTGTTCCGCCATGAACGCGTTGTGCGTCGCGCTGTAGATGCATTCGTGGAACTGGCGGTTGAACGCGTCATAGGCATCGACGTCGCTCGCCTCGACCATCGCCCGCGAGTTTTCGTGCAACTCGATCAATTGGCTTCGCTCGAGCGGCGTCATGCGATAGGTGGCGAGCCTGACGCACATCGCCTCCACCTCGGCGCTGGTCTCGAACATGTCCATGATGCGCTCGGGGGTCAGGCGAGCAACCACGACTCCGCGGCGGCCGCGGACCTCGACGAGCCCGCTGATGACGAGTTGCCGAAGAGCTTCCCGCACCGGCGTGCGGGAAGCCCCGAAGCGATCGGCAAGCTGTTGCTCCTCCAGGGCCGAGCCGGCGACGAGCGCACCTGACGCAATCTCGTCGGTGAGCGCATTTCGGATGCGATCGGAGAGCAGCCCTCCATCGTCTTCCGCATCGGTTGCGACCTTGAGCAAACCTGCCATTCACGCTCCTATGATCGCGCGCACCGCGAAATAAAGGATCGACGGCGCGACCAGACATCCCAATCCGGTATGAAACGTCGCGGTCAATGCACCGTAAGGCACCAGACGCCGATCGGTTGCCGCAAGGCCTCCGGACACGCCGCTGACCGTCCCCATCAAGCCGCCGAACACCATCGCACTGCGCGGATTGTTGAGGCCGATCATCTTCGCGACAAACGGCGTGCCGATCATCACGATGACCGCCTTGAATACACCGGTCGCGATCGAAAGCGCAATAACCGGGGAGGACGCCCCGATCGCCGCTCCCGTCACCGGACCGACGATGTAGGTGACCGCGCCGGCGCCGATCGTCGTCAGCGAGATGGCATCGGTGTAGCCGAAGGCCGCGGCGACGAACACGCCGAGAATGAAGGGAACGACCGTGCCCAGCCCGAGCGCGATTGCACCGATTGCGCCGGCCTTCCGCGCGTGGACGACATCGACCTCGAAGGCGGTGGCGACGATGGCGAAATCCCGCAGCATCGCGCCGCCCATCAAAGCAATTCCGGTCAGCGCCGGCAGGTCGGCCACGCCCTTTTCGCCCCCGGTCGCAAGCCCACCGAAGAAGGCCAGCAGAAGGCCCAGCATGATTGCGATCGCCGAGCCGTGAACGCGCCCGAAGGTGAGGTATTTCGAGATCACCCCGGAGATCCACATCAGAATCCCGACGGCGGCAAAGGCGGTGAGCAGCGCATTGGCGACCAGCACGTGAGAGATCATGGTCATGCGATCCTCCCGGACTTAAAGTGAGGCGCGGCGAGATCCGCTGCCTCTCGCGCCTCGATCTCGTCCATTGTCTCGACACGACCGCTCAGCCGGCCGGTCAGGGCGACCATCGCGAAGCACACCACGACCGCGCCGACCCCCGCGATGATGACGATCGGACCGCCTTTTGCCGCAGCTACCACGTTCTGCTGCGCGGCCATGGCGACCACGATCGGGATGTAGAAGCTGCCCCAGAACTCGACGCCGGTCTTGAGGCCGTGGCTGAGCAGCTTGTGCCGCACCAGCCAGAGCCGGGCCGCGATCAGGAACATCATGGCAATGCCGACGCCGCCGACATTGGCCTTCACGCCGAGTGCGACGCCGAGCAGATCTCCAAGGAAGCCCCCAACAGCGTGCAGATCGCGAGCAGCGCTACGCCGGAAATGGTCACGGGCGCCTCCCTTCTGCGGGCGGAGTAGCGGTCGCAGGACTTGGACACCTTGTATGCATTCGCATCGTATACTTCCTCCTGTGTATGCGAACACTTCTCGTTTATAGCTTTTCGTATACTTTAATTGACGATTTAAGGAAATACGCATACATTGAAGTACATCACACCCACTCGGGCATGCCAGGGAGTCGAAATGAGCGATTGGGGTATGCAAAGGACCGCCCTCGGACTGCGCCTAGCGGCTGGCCGCCAGCACGCCAAGGGAAAGGTCGTCCCGGTCCCCGGCCTTCCCGCGTTTCTGAAGGCGGTGATCCGGTCAGGGGACCGGGTGTGCCTTGAGGGCGACAACCAGAAGCAGGCCGACATCCTCGCTGCGGCGCTCGCGAGCCTCGACCCCGCGGACATCAATGACCTTCACATGGTGCAATCGGGCGTGGTGCTGCCTGCGCATCTCGACATCTTCGAGAAGGGCATCGCTCGGCGGCTCGACTTCTCCTATTCGGGCCCGCAATCGGCGCGGATCGCGCGCATGCTGTTCGGCCGCAAGATCGAGCTCGGCGCCGTTCATACCTATCTCGAGCTGTTCGCCCGCTACTTCATCGATCTCACGCCGAACGTGGCACTGATCGCGGCGGTGAGCGCCGACAAGGACGGCAATCTCTATACGGGGCCGAACACCGAAGACACGCCGACGGTCGTCGAGGCGACCAGCTATAAGAACGGCCTCGTCGTGGCGCAGGTCACCGAGATCGTCGACAAGGTGCCGCGGGTCGACATTCCCGGCGATCTCGTGCATTTCGTGGTCGAGGCCGGTCGCCCCTTCTATGTCGAGCCGCTCTTCACCCGCGATCCGGCCGCCATCACCGAGACCCAGATCCTGACAGCGATGCTCGCCATCAAGGGCATCTACGCGCCCTACGGCGTGCGCCGGCTCAACCATGGTATCGGCTTCAATACCGCCGCAATCGAGCTGCTGCTGCCGACCTATGGCGAGAAGCTCGGCCTGAAGGGCAAGGTCTGCACCCATTTCGCGCTCAATCCGCATCCGACGCTGATTCCGGCGATCGAATCCGGCTGGGTCGACCAGATCCATTGCTTCGGATCGGAAGTCGGCATGGAGGACTACGTCGCGGCGCGCTCCGATATCTTCTTCACCGGGCCCGACGGGTCGCTGCGCTCCAATCGCGCCTTCTGCCAGACCGCGGGCCTCTATGCCTGCGACATGTTCATCGGATCGACACTCCAGATCGACCTCGAAGGCCACAGCTCGACCGTGACGACCAGCCGCATCGCCGGTTTCGGCGGCGCGCCGAACATGGGCTCCGATCCGCGCGGCCGCCGCCACCCGAGCGAGCCCTGGCTCAAGGCCGGCGCCGAGGCGGCGCCCGAGGACAACGCCGCACTACGCCGCGGCCGCAAGCTGGTGGTGCAGATCGGCGAGACGTTCGGTGAGCGCAATGCACCGCTGTTCGTCGAGAGGCTCGATGCGCTCGACCTGGCGCGCGAGCTCAAGCTCGATCTCGCGCCGGTGATGGTCTACTCGGACGACGTGACACACATCGTCACCGAGGAAGGCATCGCCAACCTCCTGATGTGCCGGACCAAGGACGAGCGCGAGCAGGCGATCCGCGGCGTCGCCGGATACACCGACATCGGCCGGGCTCGCGATGCGAAGATGGTCGAGACGTTGCGTGCACGTGGCGTGATCCGCCGGCCCGAGGATCTCGGCATCGATCCGCTCGATGCCGATCGTCGCCTGCTGGCGGCACGCTCGATCAAGGATCTCATGCTGGCCTCCGGCGGCTTGTACCGTCCGCCCAGCCGCTTCCGCAACTGGTGAGGAGTTTCGCATGGAAAAACTCAGCTTCAGGCTGACCGCAGCAAGATCCGCCGGCGGCACCCGTACCCAGGCGATCGTCGGCGTCGTCGCTTCCGGCAATCTCGAAGTGCTGCTCGAACGGAGCGCGCCGGCCGACGTCTGCACCATCGACATTGCCACAGCCGCCCATGGCTTCGGCATGGTCTGGGACGCCGTGGTTCGGGACTTCGTTGCTCGCCGCTCAGCTGGAGGCTTGCGCATCTCCATCAATGACGGCGGCGCCCGGCCGGACACGGTCGCGCTGCGCCTTGCACAAGGCATCCGCAAGATCGAGGAGCCGGAACGATGAGAGCGGCCGCAACCAACATGGAACCGCTCAGCTGGTATGAGGCAAGCGCCCGGCAGCGAATCGATGCGCTGATCGACACCGGCAGCTTCTCTGAATTCATCGGACCGGAGCTGCGCGAGGTGAGCCCGCATCTGGCCATCTTCGATCTGCCGGAACAGTTCGATGACGGCATCGTCATCGGCCGCGGGCGCCTCGAGGGCGAGCCGGTGCTCGTTGCCGCGCAGGAAGGTCGCTTCATGGGTGGCGCTTTCGGTGAAATTCACGGCGCGAAGTTGACCGGTCTGTTGGGCGCGGCCTGCGCACTGCATCAGGACGTGCTGATCCTGTTCGACACGGGCGGCGTGCGCCTTCAGGAGGCCAATGCCGGCGAGCTCGCGATCGCAGAAATCATGCGCGCGGTCGTGGAAGCGCGGCGCGCGGGCGTCAACGTCATCGGGCTGATCGGCGGTCGCGCAGGATGCTATGGCGGCGGCAGCCTGATTGCGGGCACCTGCTCGCGCCTGATCGTTTCCGAGCAGGGGCGGATCAGCGTCAGTGGCCCCGAAGTGATCGAGACCAACAAGGGCATCGAAGAATTCGACTCGCGCGACCGCGCGCTGGTCTGGCGCACGATGGGTGGGAAGCACCGCTACCTCATCGGCGGGGCCGACGTATTCGTGGACGATGACGCTCGCGCGTTTCGCGAAGCCGCGATCGACGTACTTCGTATCAAACGCGCTTGCAGCGTCGCATATCTGGAAGCCGAACAAACGCGCCTGGAGCGGCGGCTGCAGCGCTTCGGCGAGGCCAAGGATGCCGTCGAGATCTGGCAGGGACTCGGCATCGACGAGCCGTCCGAAATCCCCGCCCTGCCGACCGATCGGTTTCTTCGCGCGGCCCAGGTCAGGGAGAACGCCGATGACGCTCGATGAGATTGTGGGCGCTCTGTTCCCGAACGACAGCGGGATCGACCTCACGGGCACGATGATCGCCGGGACGGCAACCCTGCCCGGTGGGGAACCGATCCACGTGCTCGGGATCACCCAAGGCCAGCCGCTCGGCGTCGACGAGGCCATCGAGCTTGCAGGGCGCGTGATCGAGATCATCAAATCAGGCGATCGTGCGCCAATCCTGGTCCTGGTGGATTCTGCCAGCCAGCGCATGAGCAAGCGTGATGAGCTGCTCGGCCTTAGCGAATACCTCGCCCATCTCGCCAAGACCCTGCTGCTCGCGGAAGCGCAAGGACATCGCACGGTCGGCCTGCTCTACGGCGGCAGCGCAGCTGGCGCATTCATCGCCACGGCGCTCGCGACCGGCACGCTGGCGGCGCTGCCCGGCGCGCATCCCGCCGTGATGGATCTGCCGTCGATGGCGCGGGTGACGAAGCTGCCGATCGACGTGCTGAAAGCCAAGGCCGAAGCGACGCCTGTGTTCGCGCCCGGGCTCGACAACATGGTGCAGACCGGCGGCGTTCACGTCGTCTGGGACGAACACGCACCTCTGGCGCAGCAGCTTGCGGCAGCGCTGGCACGGCCGACAGGAGAGGATGATCGCGCCCGACTCGGCTTGGAGCGTGGCGGACGGCGCAAGGCCTCCGAGATCGCTGAGCGGGTCGCGGCAATCGCGGCGAGCACAGATCCCGAGCAGCAGCATGCGTGAACCTCTGAGCCGGCATACGATGGTGACACCCTCCGCGGCAGCCTGGGCCGCGCTCATGGCACGTCATCCCGAACTCGCCGAGCACGCGATCGTTGAGGGCTGGGTGCGCGATGGTCGCCCTCTGGTCGTGCGACGGCAAAGTTGCAGCGATTCGGCCGGAGCCATCCCGCTCGGCTTGCCGCTTCCGCCCTCTCACGGCAAGCGACGCATCGCGGTCACGCTCGAAGCCCGCGAGATAATCGAACGCGAGCCGCCTCCGCTCCTCGCTGATGCCGCAGCCACAGCACCACCCGCATGGCGGGAGACGATCGATCGACTTCTCCGGCTCTGCCCGCAGACCCGGACCTTCGGCAGCCTGGCCTGGCAGCATCTCACGGGCCTGCGCTATCTGACGGCGTCCTCGGACCTCGACCTGATTTGGCCGCTGTATTCGGCCCAGCAAGCAAGCACCCTGCCCGCCGACATCGCCAACATCGCACGAAACGCTCCAATTCGGCTGGATGGAGAGATCACCTGCCCTGTCGGCGACGTGCAATGGCGCGAACTGATGTGTGAGGACACGGACGAAGTTCTCGTCAAGCGGCTCAATGGCGTCCACGGCATGACGAAGGCTGCATTTCTCTCCGGTGCCGTGTCATGAATCTAGCGCTGAATTGGCAAGCGCTGCCGGAGCACCCGCTCCATGCGGAGCAAGTTGGCCAGTTGGCATCGATGTGCCTGAGGCTCGAAGTCGAGACCTACCCGAAGCCGGGTCTCGTCAGCCATGTCGACAATGGTGCCCACCACGACATGCACGCTGAGCTGCTGCGCCGAAGTGCCAATACCTTGCGGCCATTCTTCCGCAATCTGGCAGCTGCAGGCGCTGAAGGCGCCGGCATGAGCCGCTTGCGCGCGATCGGCGTTGCCGCGGAGCGCGCCATGCTCGACGTGACTTCGGGCGTGAACACGCATCGCGGCGCGATCTTCGGTTTGGGTCTGCTCTGTGCCGCGGCCGGATATCGCGGCGCGCTCGGAATCAGAAAACCGCTCGGCGAACTGGTGTCGCAGCGTTGGGGCGAGGACATCCTCGCCGGCCCCGTATCCTTGCGCAGCCATGGCGCTGTGGCCTCCCGTCGCTATGGTGCCGGCGGTGCCAGGGCGGAAGCGGCACACGGCTTCCCATCGGTCTATGACGTCGCCCTCCCCGCGCTTCGTGCTGCGCGCGCGCGCACACCTCACGATGAAGAGGCGGTCCGCATTCAGACGTGTATGGCGCTTATCGCCGATGTCAACGATACCAACCTCCTGCACAGAGGCGGTCCGACGGGATTGCACTTCGCGCAAGCCAGCGCATCCGCGTTCCTGGCCGCGGGAGGCATCGAATCTCCAGGATGGCGCGAGCGCGCCACCGGCATTCATCGCGCGTTCGTCGAGCGCAACCTGAGCCCCGGCGGCTCCGCGGACCTGCTCGCCATGGCACTGTTCGTCGATCGGCTGGACTGCTGATGCTCGCACTGCTCTGCGGTGGACAAGGCACTCTTTCAGGCAAGATCTTCGATCTGGTCGCCGACCAGCCTGCGGCGCAGCCGGTCTTCACCGCTGCAAGCCTCTATCTCGGGCAAGATCCGCGCATGCTGGTCCGCGAGCGGAGCGCTGACGAATTGTCCGCCAACCATGTCAGTCAGATTCTGACGGTCACATCAGCCCTCGCAATCCACGCCTGCGTTGCCGACCTGCTGGACGAGCAGACCGCCGTCACGGGCTACAGCGTCGGCGAGATGGCGGCCTGGAGCATTGCGGGAGTATGGACAGCGAACGAAGCCTTGCGGCTGACGGACGTTCGCGCGCGGCTGATGGAAGAGGCGGCTGGGGCCGATGGGCGCCTTGGCTACGTCCGCGGGCTGGATCGGGCCACGCTCGAACGCCAGGTCAAGCAACATCGCTGCGAGATCGCGATCGAGAATCCCAGCCTTCTCTTTGTAGTCGGCGGCGCGGAGCGGGACGTGATCGCAGTCTGCCGGGAGGCCGCCGAACTCGGCGCCGCGCGCACTGGCCTTCTCGCCGTGAAGATCGCCTCGCACACGTCACGGCTCAAGCTCGCCTGCGAGCCGCTGGAGAGAGCGCTCGATGCCAGCAAGCGTTCTCCTATCGCAGACCAGCGCATCCTGCTCTCCGGTAGCGAGGGCGAGCGCATCTTCAATGCAGGGCATGCGACAGCGAAGCTCGCGGGCCAGATCGCGCAACCCATCGACTGGTCGGCGACGCTGGAGGCCCTCTCCGAGCTTGGGGTCGACCGTGCGCTGGATCTAGGTCCAGGGCATGCGCTCGCCGAGATGATGCAGGACTTTGTTCCGTCCATCCGCTGCTACGCCGCCGACGGCTTTCACTCGGTGGAAGGTTTGCGCAATTGGATCGCTTCCAATTAGGCGCAACAGCCGTCGTCACGTGGCTCACCCGGCCCCGCTCAGTTCATCGACCGCCCACAGGCATATCAACGCGCAAAAAAGAAAGGTGGGGGATCCGTTGGTAGCGGGGGAACGCGACCGCCTTTACCCATATCAACCGAAGCTGCGATATCTCATCCAATCCCTCGCGCCCTACGGCTCCTTCACAGCCGAGATGCGCGCCTTCAGCGCCGCAGCGCCGACCGCACCGGGAATGACGCTATCGCCGATCACATAACCGGGCGTGCCGTTGATGCCGAGCGCGGAGGCTAGGCGCATGTTCTGCTGCAAGGCCTCGTTCACCTCGGCGCTCGCCGCCTCCTTTTCGATCTCGCCGGCATTGAAGCCGAGGTCAGCTGCAACCGCGAGCGCCGCTGCGCGATCGACCCGTCCCTGCTTCGTCAACAGGCGGCGATGAAATTCAAGCGATTCCGCCGCGCTTGGATGATGCATCTGCAGCGCGATCGCGACCTTTGCGGCCTCGACGGAGTCAGGGCCTAGGATCGGGAGTTCCTTGAGCACGATGCGCACATTCGGCGCGTCGGCGATCAGCGCAAGCGTATCGCCGAGGGCCTTGCGGCAATAGCCGCAGTTGAAGTCGTAGAACTCGACCACCGTGCGCGCGCCATCAGCGGCGCCGAGCGTCGTCTGCAGCGGCGCCATGTACAGCGCCTTGGCATTGTCGCCGATCACCTGCTTGGCGTTGTTCGCCGCAAGCGTCGGTGCGGTCTGCGCGGTAGCGTTGCGCTTGGCAATCAGCGCCATCAGCGCAGTGCGGACCGCCTCCGGGTGATCGGCCAGGTATTTCTCGATCGCCGGCCCCAGAGCTTCCGGATGCGCGGCGAGATATTGCTGGATCGCCTCGTCGACGTCCGCGCGCCGCATTTGAGCGTGCGATGTCCCGGGCACAGCGATCGTCGCGGCGACGAGCGCCACCGCGGCGACTGCGCGTATCCGGACCAAGGCGCGCTTTGGCATATCAGCCAGTCCAATCATCGCTCAGTTCCTCCACTCATGTCTTGTCGCCATCGAACGGCAGCCGCAATCACCGGCCCCCCGACAGTCCTCCTAACGGTCGCCTCTCAAGCAGCGGCGGCGCAAGCCGTCGCGGGGCGAGCGGCGCAATGCGACCACGCGCGATCGGCCAGCAGCGCTTCCCAAGCGGCCCGGGAACCATTCCGGGAGGACACGTGATCGGGCCAGTGATGGATGGCGCACGTCTTTCCGGCGCGCGCTTTTCCGGCACCTTCGGTGTTGAGGGCTGCCGCCGCACCGGCCCGGGCACAATCGGCACAGCCGCCGGCTTGCGCGCCACGCAGGCGCCCTTATCGTCGCGAACCTCGCCGACGCGACAGGGCTCTTGCGGAACGAACTTCTTCTGGGCGGGCGCAATGCACTGCGAGCGGTCCTTCGGATTGACGGGAGCCGGACAGCACTCGCCGCTCGTCGTCAAGTTCGCAGTCGCACAGCACTTGCCCGCCGCGGTCGGAACGTAGCCGGCGACACAGCAAAGCGAGATCTTCGGAATCTTGAACGTCGGCTGGCACTGCGTCCCGTCGGCGCTCGGCGACTGTCCGGCCGGACAGCAAACCCCTTTCGAGGTCGCCTGGCTCTTCAGGCAGCACTTGCCCGCGATCTTCACATAACCCGGAGAACAGCAATCGGTGCATGTTCCGTTCGGGATTTTCGGGATCGACGGCTCGCAAACCCCGTTCACCAGCGCACTCAGGCAGCAGAGCTGGCCCCCGCCCGGACCGGAATAGATGTGATCATTGTTGCAGCACTCCTGGTTGGGGCCGATCGCCGTCTGGGTCGTGCCACACATCGGCTTGGCGATGTCGGTCGACGGAATCGAGGAGCCTCCGCTCGAGCAGGCACCGCCTGGCCGGAGGTCGGCAGACGAGCAGCACTTGCCGCCAATGAGGATTTCGGACTGCGCGCAACCCGGCGCGCAGGCGCCCTTGCTCCAGACCTGGTTGACGGGACAGACCGGCCAACCCGGCGGACCGCACACATGGGTCTGACAGGCACGGAAGCTCGGCGGCGGCAGCGGCACGCCGAACGGGAGTATGCCCGGCTGGAGTTGCGCCGGCTGGTCAGCGCAGGTGCGGAGGATGGCGATGTCTCCCAGATGTCCCCGCGCCGACAGATCGGGCGGCGCATCGGCGTAGTCTATGAAATAGCTGAGCCGCGGCGGCTCGTGGTCGCGGCGGATACGCCAGGCCGGATTGCCCTGCAGTCCATCGATGGCGAGCATATCGGGCTGGCCAAGCTGTGCGGCGGCTTTCGGATCCGTGGCGTGGCGCAACTGCTCTCCGGTCGTCCAGACAAAACCGCCGCAGGAGCGCGGATTGATGTTGCCGCGATCATCATAGCTGTAACCGATGGCAACGCCGCCATTGTCGTTGCGGAAGGTCTCGGGGAAACCCACCGCGTATTCATCCGGCACAGCCTGCCAGATCGGCTGCTTTGCCTCGGTCACGCCGATCACCGTGTAGCGCAGCACGCGGCCGATCGACGGCACCGACAGCGCTTCGAAATCCTGCGCGCCGGTCGGCGCCGGCCGCTCGGCGAGATACATCCGCCCCGCATCGTCGAACGTGACGCGCGAGATTTCAGTGGGGCCGGCCGCTGGCGGCGCGGCCACCTCGATCCTGATGTCCGAGCCGAACGAGCCGTCCGCGTCGAGTCCGACCGACCAGACCCGCAGTCCGTCGGCAACAGCGTAGTAGAGACGGTGATCGCGGATCGCGAGGCCGAACACGCGCCGTTCCGGCGCGGTGTACTCCCAGGTCTCGGGCCCTGCGCTGTCGAATTGCGGGCTCGCGAGATCAATGCCGGGCCCGGCAGCTGCGGGGACCGGGGCAAGACCGATGGCGGCGGTGCCGGAAACACCGTGGTCATAGGCGCCGAGATCGGTGCCGTTCATGCCGAAGCGATGAATGAGGCCGGTCTCGCGATCGGCGACGAACAACGATTTCGTGGCAGGATCGTAGGCCAATCCGCCGAGCGCTGCGCCCGAATTCGTCCGCCCGCCAGTGACGACATTGGCGAACAGCTTCACCTCGCCGGTAAGGCCGTCGATCTTCCAGATCGACCCAGGCCCGCCTCCGGGTCCCCACTGCGCCGGCATGAAGGCCGCATTGTTCGTCCCATACCTGATGTGCTGCGGCTTGCCATCGGCTCCGGGTGCGACGATCGACAGCCCATAGGCCGACGTCGCCGCGACGTAGATGTTGGCGGGCGATTGGTCATCGAGCGCGACACCGAACACTTGCCCAATCCACTTCGCGCTCACCGTAAAGGGTTTTGGCGCGCCGACGAGCTGCGCCTCCGGCGGAGCGCCCATGCGACTGAGATCGACGACGCGCAGCGACGACCCGTCGGGATTGAGGAAGGAGTGCGCATCGGCGTCCTGGCCGGGCTCGATCTCGAACGGCCGGAGACCGCCGGAGAAGCCGGTGACCACGGCCTGGCCCGGCGCGTAGATGCCGCGGGGCGCCTGAGCCGAGGCCGTGTTGCCGTGCGCGAGAGCCACGCTTGCTGCGACGGCGATACAGCGTATCGCATGGGCTGCGATGACAAACGACCGATGTCGACGAGGTTCCATGACGCTCTGTCTCCTCATTTCGGAGGCTGAGGTCGGGGGACGCAGGTGCCGCTCTTCGGGTCAGGCACGGTGCTCGGCGGACAGCATTGCCCACAGGAAGACATCTGGGTGGGATTGCAGCAGCTCCCATCGAACGCCATGCCCTGGCTTGGATCGGCGCACGGTGTTACGCAGGCGCCGACCCCGCCGATGCGGACCTGTCCGGTGGGACATGCCGGCGGCGGACACATGCCGAATGGTGCGAAGCCCAGGTTCGCTGGCTGGCCCGTGTTGTCGCAGAGGCACTGCGATAGGCCGCTTGGTAGGATCGGGCCCGGATGTGTTTGATGATCCGGATTATCGGCCTCATACGGACAATCGCAGGCGAACAGCCAGCGATGCACGTCGGTGCCTGGATTGGCGACCTCATGCCAGGCGGGCACCATCGGCTTGGGACAGAAGCAGGATTGGACGGGGTCACAGCCCGTGTTCTCCTGCGTCGGCGGCAGTTGAATGGCCAGCGTTCCCTCTGGCGACTCGATCCTCTCCACCGTTGGGATGTTGTCGCCGTAGCCGCACTTCTGCCATTTGTCGTTACAGTTCGCGATCGAGCTGTAGGGGATGCAGGCGGGGTCCTTCATCTGATCGTAGTGGCCCTGCGGTTGGCAATGCTTGACGTCGACCGATCCGCAAAAGGCCATCTGAGGCGGCGGCCGCTTACAGTTGCAGCCGATTCCCAGCCCGCCGCACAGCGCGTCTTCAATGCATTCGCCGATATCGCCACCGATCGAGTTTGTGCTCTGCTCCGTCTCGCAGGCGCACTGCACAACCTTGGCAGCCGAGCCGACCGCCGCAAGCTGCGCGGATAGATCGCCGAGCACCTCCTTTGCGATGGCGTTGCCGAATATCGTGTTCAACGCACCGACGATATCTTTGCCTTTCACCTGCGCTTCCGCACAGAATTGATCGACCAGCTTTTGTCCTTTTCCGGTGTCCGATCCTTGGAGGGCTACTCCCCCAAGCGCGATGTCCAAGGCGACCGCCGCAGCGCAGGATGCCTCATCCTCGCAGACCGACTTGCAATCCAATGTTGCCTTCAGCGTGCCGTAGAAGGCGTTGCCGATGTCCTCGAAGCTGCACCCGGCGCGCGCGGGAGAGGCAAGCAGCGTCACCGCTGCCATGATGGCTATACCTTGGGCCCGCCAACCTGCTGGAACTCTCATGGTCATTGCCCCAGTCCGGGTACTTCAAGTCTAGGCAGACTCCCATCTGTTGACATTGAGATGCGTCAATCGACACGCGCCCCGTCGGGCACATACAGGTGGCACCTCTGAAGCCTTCCGCGTCCCTGCCCGACTCGGTCCCTTGGGAACACCGACGAAGATCGGCGCCACCGCAGCTCCGGTCTCTGCCGCAGTTCGTGCTCTTGCGCGAGGGCATCGCTCGATGCTGCGATGAAGCGGAAGATCAACATGGCACGAGAGAGCGATGAGCGGTTCGACGATACCCGGCGACAGCGAAATGATGCCGTACATCGTAAGTCCGAGCGTCACCGAATGCGTGGGCGAACCGTGGCCGGACTTTCGGGAGTGTTCTTGTGAAGAGCGAAGAGTCTCGCTCAAGGTCGAACAGGGAACGGTTCCCCCTAGACGCACCAAGAGTTCTACGACTTAGCCTCGTTTTGAAGAAACCGTCGAATATCCGTTGAATGAGCAACGGTATGCAAACTCGCAACTTACAGCTATCGCATATATCCGGCCTGGGGCCGCTTTATCTCAGAGGATCGGATTGGCATTGCTGATGGCATAAACCTGTATGCCTACGTAGCTAATAATCCCCTGAGTTTCGGTGATGCGACTGGCAATTGTCCAGTCTGTGTTGCCGTAGGCGCGGAAGTACGATCGGCCGCAAAGCGCGCCGCACCGGGCCGCAAAAGCCGGATTCGTTTCGATTGGGCGACCGCATCGCTATCTGACGATGCGTTGCAATGTCCAGAACAGTGCGGTGACCGCAATGGCGGACGAAGCAGGTAGAACGATGCGGACCCGATACCACCGCTTTTCGCGATGCCACATAGCGACTGTCAGAAATACGGTAGCAATGATCGCGAGTTGCGCCAGCTCGATTCCGACGTTGAATCCAGCCAAGGCTGGTAGAACCTCAGCTTTCGACAGACGGAGCTCGCGTAGCGCCCCCGCAAAGCACTAGCTAATTTCATTTGCGTCAGCGAAGCTACGCGTGATCCGTCATTCGTCCAGCAGATCCAAGAACTGTTCGACCCTTCGCAACGCGTCCTCGCTGCTCCGTCCGACATAGATGACCCGATTGCCGTCGCGCTGCAGCAACCGTGAATATGACTTCCGGAGCCTTCCCCCGAGCATCGTTGCGGCAATCGCCTCCGGTCCGACATCAAGGCGCATGATGCCCCGCTCCCTGCAGCTTACCCTGAGCCTGGCAACAGCGAAGAAATTGGTGGCCGCAGGCGGCAACTTGCCGAACCGGCGCAGCGTTTCATCCTCAAGCTCCTCCAGCTCGTCATAACTTCGGCACCGAGCGGCTCGAGCATAGATCTCGAGCCTGACCGCCTCCGACTGCACATAGACTGAGGGAAGCAGCTCAGCGATAGGCAAATTCAGCTCCGGAACCCAGAGCGCGCCCATTCCGTCGCGATCTCCGTCCAGGGCTAGGGTCAGAAGATGGCCGTAGAGGGTCGGGCCGAACACCTGCATGTGGCCGGACTGCCGATCCGAGAGCATGTCGCCGCCGCCGCGGAGGTCGAGATCGCGCGCGCTGATCGCAAAACCTGCGCCCGGACGATTCAGCTCCTCGAGAACGGCCAGCCGCTTCTCCGAGCGATCGGAGCCACCCTCCGTCAGAAAATACGCAAACGCCCGGATACCGCCGCGCCCCACCCGCCCCCTGAGCTGATGCAGTTGTGCCAAGCCAAATCGTTCCGGCCAGCACACCACGATGGTATTTGCACGCGGGATGTCGAGCCCGCTTTCCACGATGTTGGTCGCAAGCAAGACATCGGCCTTGCCTTCGACGAAGTCCATCAACCTCTCGTCGATCTCATCTGCGGGCAGCTTGCCGTGAATCGTGATGATACGTAGTTCAGGCGCCAGCGAGTGGATGCTGGCGAGCATGGGATCCAGATCCTGAATCCGGGGACAAATGACGAAACTCTGACCATTGCGTCTATGCTCGCGGACCAGAGCGGCGGCGATCGCTATGTCCGAGAGCGGCGCCACCTTGGTGACGACCGGAACACGATGGGCCGGCGGGGTTGCGATCACGCTGAGATCCCGAAGGCCGGTCAAACCGGCCGCAAGTGTGCGGGGGATCGGCGTCGCGCTCATCCAAAGCCGGTGACCGTTCTTATTGAGGCCCGACAGCGTGGCTTTTTCGGCCGCTCCGAAATGCTGCTCCTCATCGAGGATGATCAGACCAAGATCGGCAAACCTCACGTCCTTCGATGCGAGCGAGAGCGTTCCGACGACGACCTTGAGCTCTCCGCTCTTCAGTCCCTCTCTCACCTGCCGCGCCTCGGCAGCCGACGCGACCCGCGACAGGTTTCCGACTTCGATGCCGAGCGGCGCAAAGCGCTTGCGGAATGTTTCGACGTGCTGTCGTGCCAGCACCGTCGTCGGCACGACGACGGCAACCTGCTTTCCGGCGAGCACAGCTGCCGCCGCCGCGCGCAACGCCACTTCGGTCTTGCCAAAGCCGACGTCGCCGCAGACGATACGGTCCATGGGATGCCCCGACCCAAGGTCATCCAGAACGTCGCGGATGGCCTTGGCCTGATCGGGGGTGGTGAAATACGGAAACCGCGCGACGAACTGCTCATAACTGGCTGGGCGCAGCACGAGCTTCGGTGCTGGGCGCCGCCTGCGCTGCCTCATCTGCTTGGCGAGCTCGTTGGCGACCACGTGAATCTCGGTCTCGGCAGCAGTTCGCCGCGGCCGCCATGAGCTGCCGTCGGCCCTGTCCAACGAGATGTCTCCAAGCTCACCGGCGTACGGCCAGATCAAGGCCAATTCCGCAAGAGGCACCAAAACAGCGTCGTTTCCGGCAAACACCAACCTGACCATCTCGCGTGCGGTGAGATCTCCTGTGCCCATTGACCGCAAACCGCCAAGGCGTGCCAGCCCACGTTGCAGATGGACGACCACAGATCCAAGCTCAGGCAGGTCCACCGCATCGAAGCCCGGCGTCCATGCCCAGTTCGCCGGTTGCGGTTGATGCGCCCTGCTGCCGAGCACATCGGCAGCAGTGATGACCACGAGCGGCTTTCGTCCGGGAACGACAAAACCGGCATCGAAGCCAGCCAGCATCGCGGCCTCTCGCCTGCCCTTCGCGGTCGCCTGCGCCCAATCAGGGACGCGTTCGGCCTTGATGGCGCTCATCCGGGCCATGAGACGCAAATCCGCTTCCACCGCGGCGACGAACACCAGACGTGCATCACCACGCTGAACTTCCTCGATAAACGCTCGAAGGGCCTTCCGCGGAGAGGATTCCTTATAGAACTCTGGCGTCGCCCGATACGGAGCGGTCGGGGGCAACAGGGCGATCCTCTTCGCCGCCTGATCCCATTCGCGTCGGCTCAGATACGCACGATCACGCTCGCCACGGGCGGCCGCATCCTCGATCGTGCTCAGCCAGGTGGCGGCGTTCCTGGGTACGCCGGTGTCAGCGATCCATTTGGCGCGCGCGCAGTACTCGACAAGGTTAGACTTTTTCCGAGCTCGGTCCTTGAACGCCAGGCGCTCGGACATTGGATCGATCAGGAGCTCCCTGGGTTCGGAAATCACCTCCTGATCCATCGGGTTGAAGGCCGCGATCCGCCGTATCCTGCCTCCGGAATGCTCAATTCTGAAGGGGCCGAGCGCGCCGGCTGGAAAGATCTCGAACGTATTGCCGTGAAACAGAACGCCACCGGGATAATCCGGACTGTCGTCCAGATCGTATCCGAGAGCACGCAAGCGGGCTTCGAGATCGTCTTCGGAATAGACGCCCCCGATGCGAAGTGGCAAGCCGAGCCGAGACCAGTTCGCCGGCAACGGCAAGCGTTCCATTATTGCTTCCGCCGTGGTGATCAGCAGAATCGGCTGCTTCGCACCCGCAAGGCGTCTCAACACGGAGCTCCGCCTGCCCGCGATATCACGTGACGGCTCCAGCTGATCGAATGGCAGGGTGTTCAAGCGCGGATAGACGAGCACATCACAAGTGGGCTCGACGACCTGGATGATGGAACCCAACCGCTCGGCGCGGCGCTCGTTCTCGGCGAGAAACACGAGACCGCGGCGCCCCGACATACGCCACTGCGTCACGACATGCAGCGCCAACATGCCGAGCGGAGATGAGGAGGAAACGCCAATCCGGGGTGGCACCGCCTTCTTGGGCGCACGTGTCGCCTTCTTCCGCGGAGCGGTTTTTTTTGGTGCCGTGGAGTGCTTTGGTGAAGCGGTCTTTCGCTGCGCTGAGCTGCGAGGGGTACGAAGAACAGAGGACAACGAGATCTCGTGCGTGATGGGCAAACGCCAGGGAGCCCCAGCGAATCTGCCTGAGCTTTAGCGGATTCGGTCGTTAAAGGGGACCGAACTTCGGCAGCCTGATCACCGGGCAGACCTCGAGCTCGAAGGTGTCACCGATCAGCATCAGCCGCACCACCGGCATTCCCCGGAAAGCGGTGCGCAAAGCAGATCGAACGAAAGCAACGATGAAGATCGCAGCGATTGGGCAGCAACTCCATATCCTGGCCGTCGATGTTGGCCCCGAAAATGTGAATATCGGCCCGGTTCTCCACCAGCGCGCGCACGATCGCGGGGCTGAGATCCTCCTCGAGGTCGATGCGGACCAACGGGGGCCGCTCAAGGAAGAGGCTGAGCTCGTCCGCGGGCTTCGAGGATCACAGACTTGTTGGCAGATCCGGATCAACCCACGCTTGCCCTGCCGATATCCCGTCAATTCGGTCTCGAGCCTTACTCAGGTTTCCCAGGATGACGCGGGCGTGCTCAAGCAAGGCAAAGCCGGCAGGTGTCGGCGCGATCTCTTTCGAATGGCGACGCAACAATTCAACCTTAAATAGGTGCTCGATATCCGAGATGCGGCGGCTCACTGCGGACGCGGCGATATTCTTCTTTTCCGCCGCTTTCGCGATACTCTGCTCCTCGACGATCGCCACGAACAATTGCAGCGTCAAAAGATCGATTTTGGCCGTCTTCGATCGTATCCTTACGACTGTTCACTATAGCGCTTTTTCAATCGCAGCGAGCTTCCCGTGCCCCTGCCGGATTCCATTATCCTATTCCGATCCGGAATAATCGTGCCGCCGATCTTAAGAGCCGAAGCTCGCCAGAGATCTGCAGCTCCGATGAGAACCGCCTCTTTATGAGATGGATCCAGATCTTGACCGGTTCAATATTGGCGCGCAGCGCTGTCGAGTGCCGCTTTCAGCTGTACCATACTGTCACAGACCCCTGCGACATGCGCTGATGGACTTTGGCGTGCTCGCTCGCGTCGGGCGCGACCCTAATGAGTTGTCTTTGCACAGGCCGCGTTAACAGGGCAAGGCACATCAAAACGAACAATATCGTGAAGACCAGCGACAGAGCATCGTTGAGTGTGAGCGGGGACCGCACATCCTCACGAAATAGGCCTTGATGATCAAGCCTCGATCGAAGCGCCACTGTTGCCTTATCTCCCAAAAGCCGTCTCCGAATTGTTCGATCAAGATTACCGGCAGATTACAACCGCAGCCGAACGGTGCTTATTCGCGCAACCTGGGGGCTCCTCGTCTCGAGCGGCCAGGCTGCCGCCCCGCACACGGGCGGCTGACGCAACACGTCGCCCTGGCCCCTTATATTGCGGCAAGGATGACCGGTTCGGTTGCGCTGAGACATGAAACTCCGGTCCGAGATAAAATTGCGTGCTGCGCCAGACCGATCCGCAGGACGCACAGGTCAAAGCGGCATGACCGTTCGGCTTAGGTTTGGGAACTAGTCCGTTTCCAGCGCGTGCGGCCCCGTGTTGGTGTCGGCCACCTCTGGTTTTGCGACATCGATCTGGCCATCCCAGCCACCACCGAGCGCCTTATTGAGCGCAATATAGTTGGCGGCGATGAGGACCTGGCTTTGAAGGAGCGTGTCTTCGGCGCTGTAGAGCGAGCGCTCGGCAGTCAGCACATCGAGGAAACTCGAGGATCCCGCCCTGTAGAGGGATTGAGACAGGCTTGCCGCCTGCCGATAGGCCATTGCGGAAGCGGCGAGCATACGGCTCCGCGACCGCTCCTTACCAAGTGAGAGGAGCGCGTCTTCGACGTCCCTGAGGGCGACAAGGACCGACGACTGATAGGCGATGAAGGACTGGTCTCGCTGGGCTTGCGCGATCTCAACCGCTGCCCGCAGCTTGCCACCGTTGAAGACCGGCACGCTCAAGCTCGGACCGAACGACCAACTGATCGATGAATTCCTGCCGAGATCACCCAGTTGCGTCCCCGAGGTCCCAATGCTTCCGGTGAGATTGACACTGGGATAGCGCGCAGCCTCGGCCTGCCCGATCCTGGCGGTGGATTGCGCATACTGACGTTCGGCGAGACGCACATCCGGACGCGTGAGCAAGATATCGGCCGGAATGCCGGCCGTGATCGGCAATTTCGGCATTGGGATCGACGCCGGTTTGGCCAGACGGCCATCCAAGGCTGCCGGTGGCCGCCCGATCAATACCGACAACCGATGCACCGCTTCGGCGTAAGACATCTCCAGCGTCGGAATCGCTGCGCGCGTGGTTGCGGCCTGTCCTGTTGCATTTGCGACGTCGGCGGCAGAGCCGGAGCCGGCGGCCAGGCGATTGCGCGTAATTTGGGTCGTCACGTCCTGAGAAACTGCAGTACGACGGGCCAGCGTGATGCGCGCCTGATATCCGCGCAGTTGAACATAGTTGGAAGCAATGTCGCCGACGAGCGTCAGGAGGACGCTGCGAAGATTGTTTTCGGACGCTTCCGCGCCATAGGCCGCCGCCTCGACCGCCCGCCGGTTCGCGCCGAACAAATCGAGCTCCCAACTCGCATCGAAACCAGCCTGAAACTGCGTGTAGGGTCCGTCGAACCCAGGTCGGGATGGTGAAGGTGTGTTGCCCATTGGCTGCAAGCCCGACACCCCCTGTGACGAAAAGCCAGGGCCTTTGGAACGCATTGCCGACTCTGTGTTCCTGAGCGTCGGAAATAGCGCGCCGACGGCTTGCCGATAGCTGGCCCGCGCCTCGCGGATTCTCGCCCTAGCGGCGGCGACATCGAGATTGCCGCCAACCGCCTCCTCGACGAGTTGATCCAGCAGCGGATCGCGAAACCGGGTCCACCAATGCGCCAGGTCAGGCGGCCGGGATGGACTTGCGGCTTCTGCCCTGCTCCAATGCGATGGCAATGCGAGCAGCGGCGCCTGATAATCCGGACCGACCGCGCATCCGCCCAGCATCATTGCGCCCACGGCCAACAAGGACATCCCGCTAGACAGCGAGCAGATGCGCTTCGAAGAGGCGCCAGGCGCCTGTGCTGTCGCTCCTTGCGTTCTCATTGCTATCCCCAGCGCTGCGCATCTGTCGCGCTCGCCCTGGGGCCGTCCATCGATGCATCCGTCCGGGAACCGCCCTTGAAGACGCGCCGCACGGAGACGAACAGCAACGGTACAAAGAATATACCGAGCACGGTTGCGGCGATCATGCCGCCCATCACGCCGACACCGATCGAGTTCTGGGCGCCCGAGCCGGCGCCGCTCGCGACGGCCAAAGGCGCAACCCCGAGGATGAAGGCGAAGGAGGTCATCAGAATTGGACGCAAGCGTTGTTTGGCGGCGAGCAATGTAGCGTCGATCAATTCCAGTCCTGCGTCTTGGCGAGCGATCGCGAACTCGACGATCAGGATGGCATTCTTTGCGGCAAGGCCGATCGTCGTCAGCAGGCCGACCTTGAAGTAGACGTCGTTGCTCTGGCCGAGCAGAAGTGCCGCGACCAGCGCACCCAGGACGCCGACCGGAACGGAGAGCATGACGGCGAAGGGGATCGACCAGCTCTCGTAGAGCGCTGCAAGACACAAGAAGACGACCAGGATAGAGACCGAATAGAGCGATATCGCCTGGTTGCCGGACAGCTGCTCTTGCCGCGAGAGCGCGGTCCATTCATGGGCGACGCCTGCGGGCAACGCGGCGACGAGACGGTTGATCTCGGCCATCGCATCGCCGGAGCTGACGCCGGACGCCGCGTCGCCCTGGATCTCGACGGCCGGCGATCCGTTGTAGCGTTCCAGGCGTGGCGAACCGAAGGTCCAGCGGCCTGACGCAAAGGCAGAGAACGGCACCATCGTGCCGGAGGCATTGCGAACATGCCAGCGATCGAGGTCCTCGGGCTGCATCCTGAAACCCGGTGCCGACTGCAGGTAAACTCTCTTGACGCGACCGCGATCGATGAAATCGTTCACATAGCTGCTGCCCCAAGCCATCGAGAGCGTCGTGTTGATATCGGCAAGATTGACGCCGAGCGCGCTCGCTTTGTCCTGATCGATACCGACCGAAAACTGCGGCGTGTCGTCCTGGCCATTTGGACGGGTGCCGCGCAGGAGCCTGCTCCGCGCGGCAGCGCCGAGCAATCGATCGCGCATGGCCATGAGCTTGTCGTGGCCGGCGCCGGCGATGTCCTTGAGGTAGAAGTCGAACCCGTTGCTCGTGCCCAGCCCCTCGATCGCGGGCGGCGCCAAGGCAACAACCCGAGCGTCCCTGATACCGCCGAAAACCGCCATTGCCCTGCCCATCACAGCACCGGCAAAAAGATCAGGAGTCTTGCGTTCAGCGAAATCCCTCAACCGCACGAAAGCCATGCCGACATTCTGGCCCTGGCCCGAGAAGGCGAAACCCGTCACGGTCATGATGCCATCGACGGCCTTCGTCTCGCGATCGAGAAAATACCGGGTGACCTCATCGAGCACGCGCTCGGTCCGGTCAGCCGTGGCACCGACCGGCAATTGCGTCACCACCATGAGAAGGCCCTGGTCCTCCTCCGGGAGGAACGAACTGGGTAAGCGGACGAACATAAGGACCGCGCCGACGACGATCAAAGCGAACGCAATAAGCCCAGGCCATGGCCGCCGCAGGATCGCGCCCGTGCGGCCGTAGTAAGCATCCGCGCTTCGTTCGAGCGCTTGGTTGAACCAGCCGAATACCCTCCTCTTCCCATCGTGCGGTTTCGGCGGACGCAGAATGGTCGCGCACAGCGCCGGCGTCAGGATCAGCGCAACAAGCACCGACAGCACCATGGCCGACACAATGGTCACGGAGAACTGGCGGTAGATGACACCGACCGAGCCGCCGAAGAACGCCATCGGCACGAACACGGCCGACAGCACGGTGGTGATGCCGACCAGCGCGCCGGCGATTTCCGTCATGGACCTTGCGGTCGCATCGCGCGCCGACAAGCCCTCCTCGTGCATGACGCGTTCGACATTCTCGACCACCACGATGGCGTCATCGACCAGGAGGCCGATGGCGAGCACCATGGCAAACATGCTCAATGTGTTGATCGAATAACCGGCAAGCGCCAGGACGCCGAATGTCCCGAGGAGCACGACCGGCACCGCCAGCATCGGGATGAGCGTGGCGCGGACGTTCTGCAGGAATGCCAACATCACGAGGAAGACCAGCGCAATCGCCTCGACCAGGGTGCGGGTCACCTCCTCGATCGAGATCCGGACGAAAGGGGTGGTGTCATACGGGTAGACGACCTTCAAACCTTGCGGGAAGGTCGGCGCGAGCCGATCGATGAGGTCCTTGACCGCAACGGCTGTGCGGATGGCATTGGCGCCGGTTGCGAGATTGATGGCAAGCCCGGTCGCCGGCAGGCGGTTATAGGTCGATGAGCTCGTATAGTCTTCGGCGCCGAGTTCGACGGTTGCGACATCATTGAGACGAACGAGCGAACCATCGGCCGTGCTCTTGAGAATGATGTTGCGGAACTGCGCCGGCGTCTGCAGGCGGCTTTGGGCGGTCACGGTCGCATTGAGCTGCTGCCCCTTGCGGGCCGGCAAACCGCCAAGCTGGCCGGCCGACACTTGGGTGTTCTGGGCCTGGATCGCGGCCGCGACATCGGCCGGAATCAACGCATATTTGACGAGCTTGTCCGGATCGAGCCAGATCCGCATCGCATAGCCGCCGCCGAAAAGCTGCGTATTGCCGACGCCTTCGACGCGTTTGAGCGCGTCATTGAGCGAGCTTTTGACGTAGTCGGACAGATCGGTCTCGCTCATCCGGCCATCTGTCGAGACGAAGCCTATGACCATCAGAAAGCCGCTGGAGGACTTGGTGACGGTGAGACCTGTGGTCTGGACCATGGCCGGCAGCAAGGCGGTGACGAGTTGCAGCTTGTTCTGCACCTGCATCTGCGCGACGTCGGGATTGGCCCTGTTGGTGAAGGTGAGCGTGATCTCGGCCTGCCCGGTCGAGGTCGACGACGCCGTCATGTAGTCGAGGTTGTCGAGGCCGGTCATGCCCTGCTCGATGATCTTCGTCACCGAATTCTCGACCGTCTGCGCATCGGCGCCGGGATAGCTCGCGCTGATCTGGATCGATGGAGGTGCGATCTCCGGATATTGCGAAACCGATAGCGTGTTCAGCGCCAGGAGGCCGCCGAGCATGATCCCGATGGCGATCACCCAGGCGAAGATCGGCCTGTTGATGAAGAAGGCGGAGATCATCTGTCAGCCCTTGATGTCCTGATCGCGCGGTGAGCTCATCCCGCGCTCGCGTACCTCGCCCGTCGTCTCGTCGATCACGACTTCGGTGCCGGCGGCCTGTTGCCCAATGCGCACGAACTGGGTGCCCTCGACGATCACCCGGTCGCCGTCGCGGGCGCCGGCGCCAACCAGCCAGTTGTTGCCGACGCTGCGCGCGACCGACAGTACGCGCTCCTCGACCTTGCCGCTCTTGTCGATGAACATGGCCGTCGCCTCGCCCCTGGCATTTCGGGCAACGGCGCGCTGCGGCACGAGGAAGCTGTTCTGCGCCACGCCCTCCTCAACGCTCGCGCGGACATACATGCCCGGCAGTAGCAACCGCTGGGGGTTGGGAAAGACGGCCCTGGCGGTGAACGTGCCCGTCGTTGTGCTGACGTTGGCCTCCGAGAATTCGAGTCTGCCCGTCAACGGATAGAACGCTCCATTCTCGAGCTTCAATTTCACGGCGATATTGGTGCCGGTAACCTTGACCCGCCCGGTGTCGATCGCTTGACGTAGGTTGAGCAGGTTCGTGCTCGACTGGGTGGCGTCGACATAGATCGGGTCAAGCTTGCGAATTGTCGTGAGCACCGTCGCCTGACCGGCGGTGACCAACGCACCTGGCGTCAACGAAGACTTGTCGGTTCGCCCACTGATCGGCGCCTTGATGGTCGTGTAATCGAGATTGATCCTCGCGGTCTCGACGTTGGCCTTGGCAGTCGCCACCTCTGCCCTGGCCTGAGCCAGCGCGGCACCGGCATCATCGAGATCCTGCTTGCTGACGGCGTCGTGCTTGACCAGGCCCTGGTATCGTTCGACCTTGGCCTGCGCGCTCGGCAAGGCCGCTTCCGCCTTCTGCAACGCGGCCACAGCGCTGTCATGCGCCGCCTGATAGGGGGCCGGATCAATCTGGTAGAGCGGCGCGCCCGCGGCGACTTCGTCCCCTTCCGTGAACAGCCGCTTCTGGATGATGCCGGCGACCTGGGGACGAACCTCGGCCGTCAATGAAGCAACGATGCGACCGGGAAGTTCTGCGGTGATCGCGACAGCCTGCGGGTGCAGGGTGACGACGCCGACCTCTGGAGTCGTCATTCCAGCAGCAGGGACCGCATCGTTTGATACCGGCTTGCAGCCGGCCAGCGCAACGCTCGCCGCGACGGCAGCGATGTTTACGATCTTTGAACGATAACCCATGAGCTTCCACGTTCCGAGCGCACAGCGATCGGTCCCAGCCGTTGCCGAGACGCGATGCGGAGTGCACGCGCCACCTATCCGGCGTGCATTGGGCGATCGTGGAGATTTGATGGAGGTCTGATGGAGGCGACAGATCGTCGCGTCGCAAGCGCGCTCGTAGCAGGATATATGCCAAATCGAAAAATCGGGTTTGGATCAGCACTCACCTGATCGAGGGCGAAGTCGGTCGCAACGTTAGACGGTCAGGCAGGCGGTTCCTGAACCGGTGCGACGATAGGAGTTCTGTTGATCGGATGAAGAGTACGCTTGCAGATCAGCCGGGCTACCAGACATGAACGAACTTATTCTGGTTGCGGAAGATGAGCCGGAAATCGCCAAGATTCTGGACGCATATCTGGTGCGGGAAGGATTCCGGACCGTAGGTGCTACGGATGGCAAGGCTGCGCTCGATCAGCACGTCATCCTCAAGCCCGATCTGGTTCTTCTGGACCTCAAGATGCCGAAGGTCGACGGCTGGGAGGTGTTGACCGAGCTGCGGCGGCGCGGCGACACGCCTGTCATCGTGATCACCGCCCTCGATCAGGACATCGACCGTCTGCAGGGGCTGCGTCTAGGGGCCGATGACTATGTGGTTAAGCCCTTCAACCCTGCTGAGGTTGTGGCCCGCGCCAAGGCTGTCCTCCGAAGATCGAGGCCCTCAGGAAACAGTGCCGTCTTTCGGATTGGCAAGCTCGAAGTCGACCTGGAAAGCCATCTCGCGCGCGTGCGCGCCGACGATGCCACAGTGCCGTTGCAGCTGACCCTGACCGAATTCCGGCTTCTCGTTCATATGGCAAAATCGCCGACGCGGGCCTTTAGCCGCGGCGAACTCGTGGATGCCTGCCTTCCGGGCGGTGATGCGCTCGAAAGAACCGTGGACAGCCATGTCAGCAACCTTCGCCGCAAGCTTGATGAGGCCGGAGCAGCAGGAATGCTGGCGGTTGTCCGCGGGATCGGCTACCGGTTGGCAGCGATATGAGACGACATCGTCTCGGTCGGCAGATCACACTCTCGATGAGCGCCGTCGCGGTCATCGCGATCCTGATGGTCTTCGTCGGCTCGTTCCTCTTCTATGGAATTTATCTGACCTGGTTTCCGCAGCCGCCCGGCCCGCCTCCCCTTCTTCCGGAGGCACCGGATGTCATGTTGATCGCCGTCTTTCTGCTTCTCGGCCTTGCGATCGCCATTCACGTCGCGCTTCGGCTGGCCCACCGAATCCTCACCCCCCTCAATTCATTGGCCGAAAGCGCCCGTAAGATCGCCGATGGCGATCTTACGGCGCGCGCTTCCGCCGGCGACCGTTCCCTGGGCGAGACCACCCAGCTGGTGGACGATTTCAATGCCATGGCCCAAAGGCTACAAGACGTGGCAGACGCAATGCTGTCATGGAATGCCGCGGCAGCGCACGAGCTGCGGACACCACTGACCATCCTACGCGGCACGTTGCAGGGACTGACCGAAGGCGTGTTCGAACCCAGCGACGAATTGCTCCGCAACCTGTTGTCCCAGGTCGAAGGCCTGTCACGGCTGGTCGATGATCTGCGGATCGTAACGCTTTCGGATAGCCACAGGCTGGAAATGCACTTCGAACGGACGGATTTGACCGCGGAAGTTGCGCAGGCGGTCGATGCAATGCGCCCTGCTCTCGCCGAAACAGGCTTCTCGATCGAAATGATTGCTCCCCCCCTGACGCTGTGTTGTGACGGCACCAGACTTCGCCAAGCGCTGCTCGCCCTTCTGGAAAACGCGCGCCGCTACGCTGACCCGGGGCTGCTCAAAATCTCGCTGTGCACCGAAGAAGCTGTTGTCACCCTGGCCGTCGAGGATCAGGGACCAGGCTTGAGCCTGGCATTCGCAGGGCGCGCCTTCGATCCATTTGCACGGGCGGAGCATTCTCGGTCACGACGATTCGGTGGTTCCGGGCTTGGTCTCTCAGTCGTCCGCGCGATCGCCGAAGCTCACCACGGGCGAGCCCAGTACAGACCATCCGTTGTCGGCGGTTCGATTTTCGAGATCATTCTTCCTTTCGATACCGCGTCGCAGATTTAGCACCGATATCGCAGTCGTTGGCGCTGGTGACGGGGCCACGAGGCGCGACACGATGCTACGCGGTTGGCGCCGCGATCCGGGCCGACGACGTGGCAACCGCTGCGACTACACGACGCCACTCAAGATTCGGATCATCGAGGTCAGCGAATCGCATGGACACATCCCCGGCCGCAGGCCGTCCGGGTGTCACGGGGGCTGGAGACGCGTCCCGGACGGCCTGCTCATCGGGCGTTGCACCACGTGGGATTGCAGTGCCGCCTGACATCGAACCTCGTGTTCCAGCACCTAGGAACGCCAGCTATTGCTGAAAGTGAATGCTCTTGATTTTTCGTTCGATTTGCCGTCGGCGGTGCGCACCACAAACTCAGCGGGACCAAACGGGCTCGCAGGCACGGTCCCCTATAATGCCCGCTCAATGAGCGCAAACTTTCTCATTCGCACCTCCAGTCCGTTTCCTAAACCGAACTCGCCTACCTGCATTACCGAAACATTACGGCCGCCGCGTTATCGGCCTGCTCCTCTTAGTGTGATGGATTTCGATTCATGCACTCCACGAAGCACCTCTGATACACAATTGCGCTCCTCTCACCCTACATTGAGTTGCAACGCCAAACGTCGGCGTAGGGCATCAAAATCGCTCACGGCCATCATAATCGCACAACGAAGAGCGCGGCGTAATTCTTTGGTAAGCGACTGAGCAAAGCTCTTGTCACCGAATGCCTGACGGAACGCCTGTGAAAGGCGCATAGCGAAGCCGACGCACGATCGCGGTCCGCGAGGATCAAATGCGACCGCTTCACCATCGCGCCCAGCGAGCCTCAGGACCAGCCAGCCCATTCGGAATGTCTCGGCGCCGATCCAATTCCGGCGCTCCAGCATCTCCGTCCTGCCCCTCTTGCGTCCTCAGCGGATCATATGCCGGTAGACTTTGCGTTTTCCGTAATGGCCAGACAATCGGATCGTTGCCCCGCGCCATGGCGACGTCCCTTCATACGATGGATCGAGGGAGTCGAAGCAGGTTGGGCGGTGCCCCTCCTGCTCCTTTGCTTTGTCGTTGTCTGGACGCTCGCCTTGTCGATTGCCTATGTCGGCTCCGGCCTACATCCCGACGTACTTGAGACATGGACGCTAGGCCGGCACTTCTCATGGGGCTCTGTCAAACATCCGCCATTGATGGGCTGGGTCACAGGCGCGTGGAGCTCGATATTTCCTTCGACCAACTGGTCGCTGCAATTGATGGCAATGTCGAACGCCGCTCTTGCGCTCTGGCTCGTCGATCTCATTTCGAGACAATTCGTGACCGGTCACAAGCGACTGATCGTGTTGCTCTTGCTGATGTTGACTCCCGCCTATCAGTTCCACGCCCAACGCTTCAATGCCAATGCTGTCCTGCTGGTGCCGTGGCCACTAGCAACCTACTGCTTTCTGCGCGCTTTTGAAACGAGGACTGCGCTCTGGGCCATCGCTGCAGGAGTGACCGCCGCCCTGGCGATGTTGGGGAAATACTACTCCATCTTTTTGGTAGCCAGTTTTGTTCTGGCCGCCATTGCCCACCCCTCGCGGCGCGCATATTTTACGACGGCCGCGCCGTGGATCTCCGTGGCGACGGGACTGATCGCGCTCTCACCGCATATCTTCTGGCTCATAAAGAAGGGAGCTCCACCATTCTCCTATGCGCTGGCGCACGCTCACACCGATCTAGCGACATCGCTTCGAGAGGTCGCCTCTTTCCTGGCCGGCCTTGCGGCGGCGATAAGCGTCCCTGCGATAACCTGGGCAATGATTGCTGGTTATCGCCTCAGGCGCCTTGGTCACGATTTTGCGGCACTGAACGCCGGTCTTCGACTGCTTCTCTACATCGCCCTTGGTTCGATTGCTCTGCCAATCGTCACGGCGGTCGTGGTCGGCACCGACCTGCCCTCCCTGTGGGCCCTGCAAGGGCTATTTCTGTTCGTCGTTGTCGCAGTGTGCAGCACGCGCTATCGCATCGAGCGGTTCTATACTGTAAACACAACGGTCCTTGTGGCCTGCATCGCTGCCGTAGCCGTGGTGATCGCAGCTCCGATCCATGCGCTTTACCGCAACAGCTACGGCTATCAGGAGGGGCGTACCTTCTACCCCGAGGCGGCGAACGAACTTACCCGGCTCTGGCGCGAGCTGACCGGAGTCCCGCTTGCAGTCGTCGACGGAAATGAAAGCCTTGGTTTTGCTGTCGCCTTTTATAGTCCTGATCATCCGCAGTATGCACGGGCTTTCGCCTATCCGTACGGATGGAAATTGCCAAACAAGGTGGCTATGGAACGCGGCTGGGCTGCCCTCTGCTTCCAGGACCAGATCGATTGTCTCGCTTGGATGCACCGGACGGCGCTCCAGGCGGAGAACGTCGCGTTCGTCAGGCGCGTGTTCACCGTCCAATCTGATCTGCTCGGCTTGCCTGGGCTGAAGCGAAATATCGTTGCCTTGATGGCGGTGCGACGTCCTTGCGCGCCCGAGGCTCTCCGAGCCCAAAATGGGATGCCAACCGACGAGACCCCCGCGTCTTCCGATGAGACGCAGCCGATTCTGCCCTAGCCGCAGCAACGCGGGCACGCTTTGCCGGACACGCTCCGGTCGCCCGACAACATCTCGCGTCCAAAGCTTGATGATCTCGGGAGATCGCAGGCGTAATTCTCCGGCAATGTTCGGTAGGCAAATGGCAGGGCATCGCATCGACGAATCCGGAAGGAGCATCCCATGAATAAGCCAGTTGTGATCGCGGCGGCGGCGCTGATCGCTGTTGCATCGTTTTCGCCGTCGGGGGCGCAAGCCGGTGACGGCGGCGCCATTGCGGCCGGCGTGATCGGCGGACTGGCCGTTGGCGCCTTGGCCGGATCTGCCATTGCGAACTCCCATCGCGCGCCAGTCTATGTCTATGAGGATCAACACGCCTATGTTCCGTCGTATCGGCGACGTGTTCACGTTCACCGATACTATGAGGTGCCGGCCTATTCTGGGTACGACTACCCGGATTACGACTATTCCTCAGGCTATCGTGACGGCTACTATGACGCCTCATCTGATTGGTGAACCCTGAGGCGGACTCTGGCAGGTGAACGCTGAGGGCGTGGTCTTCAACGGAAGACGACGCCCTCTTCGCTTGCGCGCCTGATTCCCGGCGTCCGCTCGGCGCGCGGCGCGCGTGCTGCGGTTCCAATCCTGGACGAAGTATCCGCCCCCACCCCAGTCGGCAGTACGTCACTACGCGGCGCGAACCGGTTCTCGTTCTTTCGCCTTGCGTGACCGTGGGTGATCTTAGAGGGAACCAAAACTAACAGCCCCATCCACCACCTCAACGAGACATGACATCGTTCTACAACACCAGGCAGGTGTCGCCGCCGCCCGAGTTGGCGAGATAGCAGGGACGCCCTTGGGTCCCGGCCCAAAGTGCTCGCGACCTGACGCAAAGACACAAAAAAACACGCATAATCAATTGTTTATCAAACAGCCCAATTCGAGCTGGGCTCGTAATCCTATTGCAATCTAACGGTAATGATTGGAGAGAGTTATGACCTAGAGAACCCTAGGAGAGAATGGTGCGAGTTCTGGTCGTGGAGGATGATCCCCAATTGGGGCCTTGGCTGCGGGATGCGCTCGCGACCGCCTTTGGCTCCTCCGATATGGTGACGACGCTCGACGAGGGCAGAGCCGCGGTCGCAGTCCGCAATTTCGAGCTCGTCGTGATCGATAGAGGACTTCCGGATGGCGACGGACTGGCGTTGCTACCTGACCTAAGGTTGCAGAAGCCGAGCCCCGCAACGATCGTTCTGACCTCGCTCGACGATCCCCTCGATATTGCTCGTGCGCTGAACGACGGGGCCGATGACTATGTACCCAAGCCGTTCGAACCGGTTGAACTGTTGGCAAGGGCAAAGGCCGTGCTGCGACGTCTCTTCCTTGACAAGGGTGCCGTGGTGAGCATCGGAAATCTGAGCTACGACATCGTCAACCGCGTGGTCTGCATCGACCAGACTCCCATCGTTGTTCCGCGACGTGAATTGGCGATCCTGGAGGCCATGGTTCGACGGACCGGTCGCGTCGTGTTGCGCGAAACGCTCGAGCTCGCGGCCTATGGTTTTGAGGACGAAATCCAGTCGAACGCGATCGAGTCGCATGTCTCTCGACTGCGCCGTCGCCTTCGCGAGGCAAATTGCAAGGTTGTAATTCGACCGGTCCGCGGCCTCGGATATCTGTTGGCTGAACAACAATTCTGAAGTGTGAAATGCTTAGACGCCTTCGTCGCTCGATCACGGTCTTGTCCGCGACTCTTATCGGAGTCGTGACCACCATCATGCTGTTGTGCGCAGCCGCTCTGCTTCTTCGACTTGGCGGCGATGACGACGGCACGTGGGGGGCCGCCGACGTGGCCGACGCTCTGAAAGAGGCTGTCGCGCGCAACGAGCAGGGACAGCTCGAGGTCAAACAGACCAAGCGACTCGACAAGATCGTTCGCGACTTCCCAACGTTCTGGTACGTTGTGTCTGACAAGAGTGGGGAGGTCAGTTTTGGCGCAATTCCAAAGTGGCGCCCACAGAAACCACTTATGCCACAGCCGGGAACAAGTTTCCTTGCTTACGCGGTTGACGGCCAGACCCGAAACATCAGGAAAATGGTGGCCGTTCGAGATACGCCCGCCGGCGAAGTCTGGATCGAGACAGGAGGCGTCGCCTACACTGCAACACAGCTCATGATCGGAACGCTCACCGATGCGACGTTTGTCGCGCTCCCGATCCTCATCGTCCTCGTCGCGACGGCGTTTACGGCCCTGGTCTTTGTACCAACGCTGATTGCACGTCCGGTCCGCGCAGTCGCAACTGCGGCCGAGATGATCGACGGTGTTCCTGACGGTCGCAGATTGCCGGAACAGGACGCTCCCGCGGAACTGCTACCGCTGATCGCGGCATTCAATCGGGCATTGTCGCGAATTGATCGCGCATCGAACGCGCAACGGGCGTTCTTGTCCAATGCGGCCCATGAGCTGCGAACTCCGCTCACCAACGCGCGCACGACGCTTGAGCAGGTCGACGATCCCGAGCTCCGTACCAGGCTCATTGCCGAAAACCAGAAACTCTCATCGATCGTCACGATGCTCCTTCAGCTGGCCCGCATTTCGATAGAGCCTGCCGAACGTACAGAGATCGACCTTGTGGCACTCGCGCGCAGAGTTGCGGCCGATCATGTGCCCATGGCCTTGAGAAGCGGGCGTGAGATCGCGTTCACCGACCCCGGTTGCGCCGTCTGGGTCCTCGGCTCGGAAGCGGCGATCTCTGTTGCGCTTTCGAACCTGATCCGAAACGCGGTGCTTCACGCAGCGACCAGCAGTCCCATTCATGTCAACGTCAGGGCCTCGGGACAACTGAGTGTGGTCGACACAGGACCTGGTATGAAGGCCAGCCAACCTGACCTTCTGCTTGAGCCGTTCCGGCGTGGAGACACCCGAGCTGAGGGGATGGGCCTAGGTCTCTCCATCGTTTCCCAGGTCATGGCCACGCATAATGGCACTGTCGCAATCTGCGAGACACCCGGTGGCGGCACCACGATTGAATTGAATTTTCCGATTACAGACCGCCGACCACCAACTTCGGCTCCAGCCAAACCGAGAATGATCGATCAGACGTCGACCGATGCGCAGACAAGCGACTCCGTATCGGCGGCATGAGGGCTTCGACTGATTGAAGTGTACGAGGGCGACAGGCAGGCGTATTGCATATCATGATATGCATATCGAGCGTCTCGCCCCGCTCGGAGTAGCACGTTCGCTATCCGATTTTCTCTTCTTCTATCTTGGCCCGCACCTGCACAGCCGGCTCGTCCTGAACTATCAAATCCACAGGGGCAGGTTTGGCTTGAGCCATGACGTCGGGCTGCTGCGCCTGCGCGAGGAGCTGAAGCGGCATGGGCTTACGCTGAACGATGTCGGATCGGAAGCCCTGCCGAGAGCTGCCGCGGAATACTACACCGAATGGCGTCGTCTGTGTTGCCGCCAACTCGTCGATTCGGTTCGTTCCCTCCTGAGCTTGGTCAGCTTCAACTCCGTTGTCGTTTCGAGCTATGCGCCACCGAAACTCGGAGAGACCCTGTGCTCCCAGCTTCATGAGGAGGTACCCGAGGTGGATTTCCTCTACGGCGCGAACTTTGTTGCGCCCAAGGCCGTAGGCGCAGCCAACCTGCCGTATCACTCCCGTTTCGTGGTGCAATAGGCAACGCGGCGTCGATTACGAAGATCTCAGTACTGATCTGCGAAAGCGACGCGCCTCTGCTCACTCTTGCTCGGCCGGCGACGAGCAATCGGGCAGCCGATCTTCACGAGGCACGCAAACCGCCTCCAGTGGCCCGCCCTCACGGCGTGTGCTTCGGCCGCAGCCTTCTGGCAGACCGCGTATCTCACACCGCAATCACCCTCCCGGTGGCCTTGTCGAACAGGTGCGCCTTTTCCAGATCGAGCGGCACGTCGAAGCGGTTGTCGGGTTCGGCCGCCACGCCGACCGGCATCTGCGCCGTGAAGGGGGAGTGGCCGACCGAACCGATGACCAGCGTGTGCGGGCCGAGTGGCTCGACATCTTTCACAATCATGCTGGCCACCGCGCCTGCCGCAGTGCCATGTCGGGCGATATGGTCGGGCCGCACGCCGAGTACCACCGGCTTTCCGACATGTCTGCCGTAGACCGCTTCTCTGCATTTCGGCAGAGCGAGCGCCACGCCTGACGCTTCGGCGAACACAAGTGCACCGTCGCGCGCGATCACCTCGCCTTCGATGAAGTTCATGCTGGGCGCGCCGATGAAACCGGCGACAAACAGGTTGCATGGCCGCTCATAAAGGGAGATCGGGTCGGCCGCCTGTTCGATGCGCCCCTTGTTCATCACCACGACGCGGTCGGCCATCGTCATGGCCTCGACCTGGTCGTGCGTGACGTAGACGACGGTCTTTGCGAGCCGGCGATGCAGCGCCTTGATCTCGGTGCGCATCTCGATCCTGAGCTTGGCGTCGAGGTTGGACAGCGGCTCGTCAAACAGGAACACGTCCGGGCTGCGCACGATCGCGCGGCCAATCGCCACGCGCTGGCGCTGGCCGCCGGAGAGCTGCTTGGGACGGCGATCGAGATAAGGATCGAGATCGAGCACACGTGCGACCTCCTTGACCGCCTTGTCGATCTGCGGCCGCGGCTCCCCGCGCACCTTCATGCCGTAACCAATGTTCTCGGCGACGCTCATGTGTGGATAGAGCGCATAATTCTGGAACACCATCGCGCAGTTGCGTAGTCCCGGCCGCAGATCCGTGACATCGCGCTGCCCGATCCGGATCGTGCCTGACGTCACCGTCTCCAGCCCTGCGATCATCCGCAAGGTCGTTGTCTTGCCGCAGCCGGAGGGCCCCACCAGCACCACAAACTCGTTGTCAGCGACGTGGAGGTCGAGCCCTTCGATGATCCGGTAGGACCCATAGGCTTTGGAGACGCTGTCGATCAGAACGTCGGCCATGATTCGCTTTCTGTCTCTCATGCGATCCCGGACGGTTCGCACCGTCCGGGACCTGTCATCCTCACATCACTTCTTCGGCGGCAGGCCCATCGCAGCGCGATAGCCAGCGAGTTGCTTCTCGCGGCCGAACTCGTCAGTCAGCCTGTTCCATTCCTTGGCCATCGCATCAAGCGCGGCCTGCGGCGTGGTCTGGCCGGCCAGCGCCTTGCCGAGCTCGATCTCCACTACCTCGGTGTAGGAGAAATAGCCGGGCAGACGCATGTCGAGCGCGACGTTCTTGCCGTTGATCGAATCCGCCTGGGCACCGAGATATTCCTTGGCCTCCTCGGGCGTGAAGATCTTGCTCCATAGCGCGATGTTCGCCGTATGCGACTTGCGGTACGGATTGACACCGGTGCCGCCGGTGATCGCGGCTTGCCCCGAAACCTCAGGGCTGGTCAGCGTCTTGACGAAGTCCCAGGCCGCCTGCTGGTTCTTGCCCGACTTCGGCACCGCGATCTGCCAGCCGCCGAACGCCATGAACGGAGCGGGCAGCACCTCGGGGAATTTATCCCACTTCTTGGTCTTGGCGTTCCAGATCTCATCGGAGCCAGGCAGCACCGCCGAGCCGACCTTGCCTGAGATCTTCGACTGCTTCGGATCGGCGGCGATGACGCCGGTGTCGCCCCAGCCGATCGATTCCGCGACCTGGCCGCCGGCCACCGCCGCGTTGACCTCGCCGAACGAGAAGTTCAGCGCGTTCGGCGGCCCGAGCTTGGAGGCGCGAATATATTCCTCCAGCCCCTTTACCCAACCGGGATTGTTGATCTGCGCATCCATCGTCTCCGGATCGAAGAACATCGCGCCGGGATAGTTCGGATTGTTGGTGTAGGCCGCAGCGTGGCTGAAGAAGAACCAGAACTGCTGGCCACCTCGGCGGAATGCTTCTGCCGTGCCCCACAGCCCTTTATCAGGCCGTTGGAAGTACTCGGCGATGTCGAGATATTGCTTCCAGGTCTTCGGCGGCGCAAGATCGTAGCCGTACTTGGTCTTGAAGCCTTCCTTCTCCTTGGGATCGTCGAACAGATCCTTGCGATAAGTATAGGTGTGGACGTCGCCGTCCATCGACTGCGAATAGATCTTGCCTTCCCACACCATCAGGCGCTCACGATAGGCCGGCTCGATGTCATCCCAATCCTTGCCGGACCGCATCTCCTTCGGCATCTCGGAAAGATACGGCACGAAGTCCGGCAGCCAGGCGGGAGCGAAGCTCACCATGTCGAAGGTGGCATCGCCCGACGTGAGCGACGTCGCGATCTTGGGATAGAGCTCCGACCAGGGAAATTCGACGACGTTGACTTTGCCGCAGGTCTTCTTGGCCCATTCATCGGCACCGAGCTTGAGCGCCGACGCAATGTAGGGACCGGTCTGCGTCGCGACGGTCAGCGTCACGCCCGTGTAATCGGGGCTGCAGGCCAGCGCCGGACCGAAGGTGCAGGCCGTGGCGAGCGATGTCGCCAGCATCAGGACAGTTCTTCTCAGCATGGTGTCTTCTCCCTCCTATAGGCTTCCTTTTTGGTCGTTACTTGATTGCGCCGAGCAGCATGCCCGACCGCATCATCCGGCTCAGCAGAGCTGCCATCACCATCATCGGAACGATGGCGACCAGCGCAGCCGCGGAAATCGCCCACCATTCGTCGCCGCGCTGGCTATTCTGCCCCGCGACCAGGATCGGCAGTGTCTGCCAGCGCGAATTCGTCAGAAACAGCGCGAACAGAAATTCATTCCAGACGAAGGCGAGCGTGATCATGAACGTCGCGATCAGCCCGTTCATCGACATTGGCACCACAATGCCGAGGAAGATGCGCCAGCTCGGCACGTTATCGACCATCGCCGCCTCTTCGACCTCGATCGGCAGTGCCTCGAAGAAGTCGCGCATCAGCCAGACGACGATCGGCAGCGAGAAAGCCACGTAGCACAGGGTCAGGCCGATGAAGCTGTCGATGAGCTGAAAGCCGAACCGGCCGATCTCGCTGTAGAGCAGATAGAGCGCGAACGCGACCACGATCGGCGGAAACATGCGCTGGCTGACGAACCAGAACAGGATGTCCTCATTGCCCAGGATCGGCCCCGGCAAAGGCAGCCGGTTGGCGATGATCGCCGATATGAGCGCCAGCGGAAACGCCAACAACAGTGCCTGCGGCCGCGTCAGCCCGAGATAGGTATTGAAGGCGAGATATCCGCCGAGCGCGAGACCGAAGAACACGAGTCCAGCGCCGAGCCGCACCTTGAATTCGAAGCGTACGAGCGCATAGGCCGCCATCGCGCCGATCGCCGTCGCAATCAGCGCCGCCGAGAAGCCGACCATGGTCGAATTCAGGAAGGTGCGAAAGAACTCGCCGCGGATGCCCTGATACAGATCGATGAAGGGCTGCAATGTCGGGGTGAAATCGACAAAGGGAATATAGGTTGGCCCGCCCACGACGCCGGGCGGCGTCTTGAACGCGGTGACAACAACCCAGTAGAGCGGAAACACCGTGATCAGGCACCAGGCGAAACAACCGAGCGCGATCAGGCGCCGCGACCATGGCGACAGTCCTCGGAGGCTGCTCGCGCTCATCGGCGTTTCTCCAGATGCGGCCGCAGCAGCGCCAGATAGGTTACGCCGATGATGGTGATCGCGATCAGGAACAAGAAGCTCAATGCCGAGGTGTAGCCGAGATTGAACTTCTTGAATCCCTCTTGATAGGCGAACAAGGTGAGAGTCTCGGTATCGACGCCCGGACCGCCACCCGTCATCACGAACACCGTGTCCATGATCTTGTAGCTCTCGATCAGGCGGATGAAGACGACCGCGGCCGATATCGGCAGCATCATTGGAAAGGTGATGCCCCAGAACTGCTGCCAGTTGCTGGCGTTCTCGAGCTCGGCCGCCTCGTAGACGTCCTCCGGCAAGGTCTGCAAGCCGGCGAGCAACATCAAGATCACAAATGGCGTCCACTGCCAGACCTCCACCGCGATGATGCAGCCAAGTGCCCAGCGACCATTGGTCAGGAACGGCAGGTTGACGAGGCCGAAATGGCTGAGCAGCTGGTTCAGCGGCCCCATCGTCGGATTGAACATCATCCTCGCAACCAGCGCGACTGCGACTGACGCCAGCAGCATCGGCAGCAAGAAGGCGACCCGGAACAGCCGTTCGCCGGGGATGCGCGCTTTCAGCGCCAATGCCACCGCAAATCCGATCACATATTGCAGGCCAACCGCCACGACGGCGATCAGCGTCGTGGTCAGGATCGCGTTCCAAAACCGCGGCTCCTGCAGAAGCTGCCCGTAGTTACCGAGCCAGACCACACGCGGCGGCATCGGTGGGATCAGTCGGTAGCTCAGGAAGCTCGTGGTCAGGGAAAAGATCAAAGGAAAGATCGAAATCGCGAGCACGACGAGCACCGCCGGCCAGATGAAGACGTGCTTGATCGGATCGTTGCGCATCATGGCGCGGGCTGCTCCTTCAGCAGCGCCTCGATCTCCGCACGGCGCGGCATGGACGGCGCAGTGCCTGGCCGCGTCACCGAGATGCCGGCGGTCGCCGCGCCGAAGCGCGCGGCGTCGAGCGGATCGGCACCGCCGGCGAGCGCTGCAGCAAAGCCGCCGACGAAAGCATCACCCGCGCCGGTGGTCTCGACGACCTTTCCAGCGGCGAATGACGGCACGTGAACCGATCGACCTTTGCCATGAAACAGCGCACCGCGCTCACCAAGCGTGATCAGTGCAGTACCGGCGCCCTTGGCGAGCAAGGCGTCGCCTGCACGGCGCGCGCCGGCGAGATCGGAAACCGCGATGCCCGTCAGCGCTTCGGCCTCGGTTTCGTTCGGCACGACATAATCGCAGAGTTCATAGAGCGCGTCGTCAAACGGGACGGCCGGTGCCGGATTGAACACGGTGATGCTGCCGGCGCCGCGCGCAGTCTCCAGCGCATGCCGCGCCGCCTCCACCGGCTGCTCGAGCTGCGTGACGAACACCCTGCTCGCCCGGATCGCATCCGCCGCCGCATCGACATCGGCGACGCAGATGCCGCCGGCCGCGCCCGGTGCGATGATGATGGCGTTTTCCCCACGAGTCTCGTGCACATAGATGAAAGCCGCGCCCGTCGGGGTCTCCACCTGCGTCACCTGCGGCACGATGCCCTCCGCCGCCCAGGTCTTGAGCGCGAGTTCAGCAAAAGTGTCTCGGCCGATCCTTGAAATGAAGCTGACGCTCGCACCCGCGCGCGCCGCCGCCACCGCCTGGTTCGAGCCCTTGCCGCCCGGTCCGACCGCGAAGCCCGAGCCGATGATCGTCTCGCCAATCGCCGGCAGCCGCGCTGCGCGGAATGCCAGATCGGCCACGAACACGCCGAGAATGGCCACGCCCTGCCTGCTCATGGTCATTGCGCGGCCTCCGGCGGAATGACACCCTTGGTGAACAGGAAGCAGCCGTAGAACCGGCGCTCACCAGTGGCGATCACGCAATAGGCGCGCTTCGCTTGCTCATAGAAGGCATGACGCTCGACGCCGACCAGGGGCCAGGATCTGGCCTCCGCGCGATCGACCACGGCCTGCACCTCCTGCTGCACAGGGGGCACTTCCGTTGGCGCACCGACGATCTCCATGCGGATCGCGGCATCGTCGACGAAGGTGTCGAGCGGCATCACCGAAAGCACAGCCTGGATAGCGCGCGCAGCACTGACATTGTCGATACGCAACAGCTCGCCAAACACAGTCTGCCGCGCGATCGAATCGGCCGGGAAGTTGGTGTCGCAGATGACCAGACGGTCGCCGTGGCCCATCGCGCGCAGCGCGTAGAGGACATCGGCGTTGAGCAGCGGATCGATGGTCTTCAGCATATTCCCTCCCTTCTGTTGTTTTGTCATTGCGGGGACCTCAGCGGTCCCGATCATGATCCGAGGACAAGAAATCGGATCATGATCTCATCGATTTTTGGAGCATGATCTTTCGGAACACCGGCTCCCGCTGGTTCGGATCATGCTCAGGTCCGTTCTGTCACGTCACTAATCGCCATAAGGAATCCAGATATTCTTCACCTGCACCGCGTGGCGCAGCAAAATGAGACCTTCGGATGCCGCGGCGTCGTACCAGTCCGTGAGCAGCCCGTGATCGACCAGCGTTCGCTTGAGATTGCCGACGGACAACCGCTCTGCGTCGGTTGCGGCCTGCTTGGAGCCGAACACCCAGAGCGCGTCGACATCGTCATGCTCAGCCAGCACCTTGACCAGGGCGTCGCGTCGGCCAGTGACGATATTGATCACGCCGGCCGGAACGTCGGAGGTCTCCAGCACCTGATAGAAATCGGTCGCGACCAGCGGATGCCGTTCGCTCGGGACCACGACCACCCGATTGCCCATCGCGATCAACGGCGCGACCAGGCTGATGAGGGCAAGCAGCGGCGCCTCGTCTGGACAGGCGACGCCGACTACCCCGATCGCCTCGTGCATGGCGAGCGCGACGCCGCGCAACGGCGGCGTGTGCACCGCACCTTCATACTTGTCGGCCCAGGCGCCGTAGCTGAACAAGCGCGCGATTCCAGCATCAACTTCCGCTTTCGCCTTGACAGCCGTAACTCCCGTCATCGCGGCGATACGCGCGGCAAGTTCGTCGCCGCGGGCGGACATGTTTTCGGCCAGGTAATACAGGATCTGCGCACGGTTGTGCGCCGTCGCCCGGCTCCACGCTTCGGCAGCGCGCGCTGCCGCCACCGCGTTGCGGATGTCCTTGCGATTGCCGTCGCCAACCTCGCCGAGAAGTCTTCCCTTAGGCGACAGCACCGCGCGCGAGTAATTGCCGTCAGGCCTGACCTGCTTGCCGCCGATGAACAGCTTTGGCGTCCGATCGATCGGCGGTAGCGCAAAACCTGCGCGCTCTTCAGCTACGCTGGGCGCGGGCTGCGCTATGCGTGCCTTTCGTCCGCTCCAAGCCACTGGCTTGAGATACTCGTAGATGCCCTCGCGGCCGCCTTCACGGCCAAAGCCGGATTCGCGATAACCGCCGAAGCCGACACCAGCGTCGAACAGATTGGTGGCGTTGATCCAGACCACGCCCGCCAACAGCTTTGGCGCGATATCAAGCGCCCGCCCGATGGTCTCGCTCCAGATGCTGGCGGCGAGACCATAGCGCGTGTTGTTGGCGAGCAGCACGGCCTCGTCCGGCGTGCGGAACGTCATCGCCACCGCCACCGGACCGAATATCTCCTCGATAGCCACGGTCGACGACGGCTGCACGTTCCACAGCAAGGTTGGCGGATAAAAGCAGCCATGCGGCGGCAACGCGCCCGGCGACTGATATTTCTGCGCACCTTCGGTCACACCGGTCTCGACCAGGGACCTGATGCGCTCGAGCTGCACGGGATCGACTATCGCCCCCATATCGATCGCCTTATCGAGCGGCGGGCCGACACGGAGCGTCTCCATCCGCCGCACGAGCCGCTCCCGGAAGGTCTCCGCGATACCTTCCTGCAGCAGCAGCCGCGAGCCGGCGCAGCACACCTGCCCCTGATTGAAGAAAATGGCGTCGACCACTCCTTCCACGGCGGCATCGAGGTCGGCGTCGTCGAACACAATGAAGGGCGACTTGCCGCCGAGCTCCAACGTCAGCGACTTGGCCGTGCCGGCGGTGGCCTGGCGAATCAGCCGGCCGACTTCGGTCGAACCGGTGAAGGCGATCTTGTCGACGCCTTGCTGAGCGACCAGCGCAGCCCCGGTGGTGCCGTCGCCGGTAACGACGTTGAGCACACCCATGGGCAGGCCCGCCTGCGCGGCGAGTTCGGCAAACAGCAGCGCAGTGAGCGAGGTGAACTCGGCGGGCTTCAGCACCACGGTGTTGCCCATCGCCAGCGCCGGCGCGATCTTCCAGGCCAGCATCAGCAGCGGGAAATTCCACGGGATGATCTGCCCGATCACGCCGAGCGGCGCGTAGGCGCCGAATTCGCGCTCCTGGAGCTGAGCCCAGCCGGCATGATGCAGGAAGTGCCGTGCCGCGAGCGGAACGTCGATATCGCGCGTCTCGCGGAGTGGCTTGCCGTTATCGATCGCCTCCAGGACTGCAAACAACCTGCCATGACGCTGCAACATTCTCGCGAGCGCGTAGAGATGCCTGGCACGGCCGTGGCCGCCGAGCTTCTGCCATGCCTGCTGCGCCTTGCGCGCCGCGGCGACGGCCGCGTCGACGTCGGCAGCAGACCCTTGCGCGAGCTTCGCCAACGCCTTGCCGGCGGCAGGCTCCGACGTCGTGAAGTACTTGCCGTCGGAAGGAACTGCAAAAGCGCCATCGATGAAATGCCCGAAGCGGGCCTCGTGCCTGGCGAGCCACGCTCGCGCCTCGGCATCTGCCTCGGGCGCCGGACCGTAGTCCATCGTGTCGTAGTAGTGTGCGACGGTCACGGCCGGGTCCTCATGCCAAGGGATGACGGTTGAAGGCCGAGTAACGACCGGTGACGTGATGTTCGAGCTGACGCTCGATATCGGCGAGCAAGCTGGACGCACCGATGCGGAACAACGAAGGCTCGAGCCAGTCACGCCCGAGCTCTTCCTTCATCAGGATCTGGTAGTTGAGCACATCCTTGGCGGTCGAGATGCCGCCGGCGGGCTTGAAACCGATCTTGAACCCGGTGCGATCATGATAGCTCCGGATCATCCGCAGCATCACCAGCGACACTGGCAGCGTCGCATTGACGCTCTCCTTGCCGGTCGACGTCTTGATGAAGTCGGCGCCTGCCATCATGCAGACCATGGAAGCCTTGGCGACGTTGCGCAAAGTCTTCAAGTCGCCGGTAGCGAGAATCGTCTTGAGATGCGCCCGCCCGCAAGCGGCACGGAAGTCTCTGACCTCCTGATATAGCGCGCGCCAGTCGCCCGTCAGCACGTGCTCCCTGGTGATGACGATGTCGATCTCTTCGGCCCCGTCGTTCACCGAGGCCTCGATTTCCCTGAGCTTGACGTCGTGCGGCACGAGGCCCGCGGGGAAGCCGGTGGAGACAGCAGCGACCGGAATGCCGGAGCCGTCGAGAGACTCGACCGCAGTCGCCACGAAACGATGGTAGACGCAGACTGCCCCCGTCTGCAGCTTGCGGCCGGCGAAACCGAGCGCATCGAGAAGATCGGCCCGCACCGGCGCCCTGGCCTTTGCGCAAAGCCGCTTGACCCGCCCGGCCGTGTCGTCACCATTAAGCGTGGTCAGATCGATGCAGGCGATCGCCTTCAGCAGCCACGCCGCCTGCGCCTCGTTCTTCACCGTGCGCCGGCCCGGCAGGCTCGCGATGCGCCGCTCTGCCGCCGACAGATTCACCCTGATTTCGTCGACCCAGTCCAGCTCGAGGGCTCGGCCTGCATTGCGAGCGAGGGCGGCGGCCTGGACCGAGACCGGCCGCTCGTGTCCGCGCAACGGCATGCGGGATGCCTCCGGTATCGAAGCGCTCTGCGACATCAAACGCAGCCTCCCGCTACCCGGCCGCGCGGCGCACTGAATGTTTGGATCGAAACATCGGCTTCCTCCCTGAAGAAGCCCGACTGCGAGCCCTGCATTCGCAGGCTCTGCCGCCGCCTCCCCATGCTGCCGGTCTCTGCGTCCGGCGGATTTGTTAGATTCGTAACGTCTTCTTGTTGGATTTTTCACATCATGTGAGACTATTGTCAACCAGCAAAGGCAAGGTTATCGAAAAGCATGGTCGACCTCCCCATCGGCGCGGCAGCTCAGCGCGACGCGCGCGCCCAGCGCCTGGAACGGCTCCGGCGCGCCATCGCCGAAAACGGCGCATTGCATCTGAAGGATGCGGCTCAACTCCTGAACGTCTCCGAGATGACGGTGCGCCGCGATCTCGCAGCATCCGATGCCGCGCTGGTCTGCCTTGGCGGCCATGTCGTGAATGCAGCCGCGCCGAGCGCGGCAAAGTACACGCTCGAGCAGGAGATCGATCAGCACACCCATGACAAGCGCCTCGCCTGTCGCGCGGCGGTGGCGTCATTGCAGGACGGCGACACCATCTTCATCGACTGCGGCACCACGATGCAGTCGCTCGCAGAGGTGCTGCCGGAGGGCATGTCGCTGTCGGTGATCTGCTATTCGATGAACGTGGCGGCGCTGGTGACGCGACGTCCCGCCACGCAGCTGATTTTGGTGGGCGGGCTCTATCATCCCTCATCGCAGTCCTTCTCATCGGAAGAAGGTCTGTCCTATTTGCGCAGGCTCGGCATCAACAAGGCCTTCATCTCGGCGGGCGGCGTACATGCGGCCCGGGGCGCGAGCTGCTCGAATTTTCATGAGACGGCGGTCAAACAGGCGGCGATGGCAACAGCGATCGAAAGCATTCTGGTTGCCGATGCGAGCAAGCTCGACAGCCTAAAGCCGGCCTTCTTCGCCGACCTCCATGCGTTCTCCAAAATCATCATTGGTGGCGCCGTATCGCGCGAACACCGCAAGCCATTCAAGCATCTCCCTGTCGAGTATGTCACCAGGACGGGCTGAAGCCGTCGTTTCGCATGGCAAATTGCCGCGCCGCTGAGGTCATCGCATCTTCGGCAAAAATCACAGTCGTAGCTTGGCGTAGAAATCGCCACGATTGGTAGCGGGGGCGCTACATCGCGCCCCCAGGCTCTGTTTTCCTGCCGGCGAACCTTACTCGGAACGTCAGTCTCGATAGTTCGCCGAAGGCCGCCGCTCCTTCGCAATTCGTCGCCGGAAAATGGGTGGACGAGCAGGTTCAAACCTGGCTGGCTCCCGCTAGGGAAGCGGGGAAGCCAACAAAATCAGCGGGCTGACAAACCGTTTTGGGAAGGATGGCATCATTGTTTTGCGAGACGTTTCAAGAACGCTACCCAAAACCGCACGCCGTCCTCGTCGCGATTGGTTGTTACGGATGGTCACATCGTCACGGCAACAGATTTGAATTTCGAACACGTTGAATTCTGGTGCGACGATCGTGAAGGCGCGCATCGCGCCTCTCGCGCAGCGATCGATATCCGGTGAGGTCAGCCGGCTGACGTCATTTCCGGCAGACGCTCGCATAGTCGCATCCGATCGTCAGAAGTCTGCGACCTTCTTGGACTCATGCCGCGCGAAACGCGCGGGCTCGTGGGGCTCGGGATCGACGATCGGCGTGGCGCCGGTGACAAGATCGGCGATGAGATGGCTGGTGCCGGGGGCGATGCCGAAGCCATGGCCGCTACAATCAGGCCGGGCAGCGCGGCGAGCTCGCCGATGGCAGGCACTCCATCCGGCGTAGAATCGATATAGCTCGCCCAAGTCGCCGTGATCTGGCTCTGCTTCAACGCCGGGAGCAGCTCCACCGCGCGCCCATGGGTGAGGCGGATGGTCGCCTATTCCCGCCACGTTTTGTTCAGAGTCGTTTCACCGCCCTTGGCCTTGATCGGCATCGAAATCGCATTCCGTCCGCGGAAGCTCACTCGACGATTTCGTCAGCACGCAAAAGCAGCGAAGTTGGAATGGTAAGGCCGAGCGCTTTGGCCGTTTTAAGAACGACTACGAGTTGAAACCGCGACGGCCGCTCGACCGGCAAGTCTTCAGCCTTTGTCTCATCAAGAACCTTCCCGACCAGAACGCCTGCTTGATAAAGTAGATCGATAAGGTTCGTACCGGAGGCCATGAAGCCGCCGACCTTTGCAAACTCGGGAAACAGAGTTATCGCGCCCAGCTCAACCAGGACGGCAAGCATGAGGTTGGCAAGGTGGGGCCGACGGGTGATTGCTCTCCGTCCAGCCAATCCTGTTCCTCGGAGGGTGCGCGCGGCGGACTTTCGCACATGCGCCTTGAGCTTGGCGAAGGCATTTTCAATCGGATTGAAGTCGGGACGGTGGGGGACAGATAGAGGAGTTTGGCGCCATCATCAGTTCGACCCAGGCGAGACCGTCGAGGCGCTCAGCATCCGCGCCACGGGCAATCGTGGACGACTTCTGACGGGGCGCGAACCGCATCGCGATGTCGTCACCGGAATTCGGGCGTACGGTTCTCCGTTGCGGCCCGCACGGCTTCGATCTGGTTGGAGCTGCCGAGAAGCCGCTGCTGCTCTAACGACTCCACCATCAGCACCCGCCCGGCGTCTACAGGAGCGGCGGCGTTGAGCAGGCGTTTGCCTGCACGAACGGCCTCCGGGTTGTGGGCAGCGATCCGCCGCGCAAGCTCGCGAGCTTCCTTCAAGGGGTCATCGCTTACTCGTGTCGCAAGACCGAGAGCGAGTGCCTCAACACCTGAAACCACCCGGCCGCCAAAGACCAACTCGCGAACCACATCCGCACGCGCGAGCTCCGTCAAAATCACGCACCCCGCCATGTCGGGCACCAATCCCCACTTGGTCTCAGCCACGGAGAGCTTCGCCTCGGGATGCAAGTAGCGAATGTCAGCGCCCAGCGCGATCTGCAGGCCGCCGCCGAATGCGACACCGTGCACCGCGGCAATCACCGGCACAGGCAGCTCCCGCCAGCCCCACGACACTTGCTGCCAGAGATTGGCGAGGCCATGCGTGCGTTCGGCGAGATCGCCCATCGCGGCCGCGCCCTGGGCGACAATCCGATCGAACAGGCTCTTGTCCAGCCCCGCGCAGAAGGCGCGCCCCTCGCCGTGCAGGACGACGGCGCGCACCGACCGGTCTGCATGCAGGCGGTCGACTGCGGAGGCAAGCGCCTCAAACATCGCGTCGTCCAGCGCATTCATCTTGTCGGCCCGAACCATGGCGACATCCGCAACGCCGTCGTCATCCACACTGATGCTGACTCGCTGATCGCTCAATTTGGTTTCCTTCATGAAGATGGGCCTTTTCGCAATGCAGGAGAAATGGAGGATCGCAGGCTAAAATCTGACGCGCGGTCGCCACCCCCACACTGAGCCAACAAGCCAAACGAATGGGATGTCCGGCGCACAAGGACTTTTTACCATTGCCCTAATCACCAGACGATGCCGCCCCCAATTTGGAAGCCGGCGATCCGATCTTGCTCCGACCAGTGGACAGTTCCGCCGCCTCCGCCCGCAGGCGGGCCTTGAACGCCGAGACGAAGATCCTGACAAGGATCGCGGCAACCATTTCGTTCAACCGCGAACCCACTCTGGCCAAATGACCGCTGATCTCGGCCTGGAGCACATAGCGCACGCGGGTCTGTCTGCCCTCTTCGGTCAGCGAAATCTTGCCCGAGCCCTTGGTGCCGCGCCTGCCCTTGAACGACAGCACATAACTGGTCGGCACATGAACGTCACTCACTTGAATCGTGCCCTCCAGGCCGAGGCTGAGCGGCCCGACGCCCATCGCCAGCTCGATCTCCAGCACGTGCGCCCGCACCTGGTCCAGTCTCTTGCATCCTGGAATGCAGCGCCTGAGCACTTCAACATTGTTGAGCGCATTGAACGTCACGAACAACGGCGCGTCGATCAATCTTTCTCCGACGAGCTCGATCGGCGTCGCCCTCCTGACAAGGCGTCGCCTTGCCGGCGCCTCGGCCATGCGCTGAACGTTGGCATCGTGCACCAAGGTCTGAGTCAGGGGTGGCCGCAAAAAGGCATGGACTGGCGGCGAGACCAGCGCGGCGTTCTTCGACGCGGCATTGCTCTGGCTCTGGTGAGAAGGCACGAACGCCCAGGACTGGCGGAGGACGGAATTTTCGTTCGCCGCTTCATTGCCCGATGCCGCCTTCAATCGCGCTTCAAACGCCGAAAAGAAATCCTCGGTGATTTTCCCTACCGCGGCATCGATCAGGCGCGATCCGACTTGCGCCAGGCGACCACCCACCTGGGCTCGGGCCGAGTAACGCAGAAGCGTCTGATAGCCCTGTTCCGTGAGCGAGACCTCCGCCGATCCCTTGCCGAAACCCGCGATCCCGCCCTGCCCTTCGAAAGTCACCTCATAACTGTTCGGCGGTTGTATATTGCTCAATCTCGCCATGCCCTTGAAGCGCGCGCTGATAGGTCCCACCCGGGCAGCCAGCACGGCCACAAACGTATCCGCCTCCACGGCTTCCAGCGACTCGCACCCCGCAATGCACGCCTTGAGCGCCTCGGGGTCGTTGAGCGCCTCCCAGGTGGCGCCAATCGGCGCGGGGATCAGTCTTTCTCCAATGATTTCCATACGGTCAGGCCTCAGGTCCCCCAAAAGAAGTTGAACGAATCTCCTTGTCGCCTTGCTGATCAATCGCTGGCCATGACGTCCGCCAGCGCGCGGCGAAGCATCGTCCGGCCGAGCTGCGTGCGGTAGTCGGCGTCCGCGAAGCGGTCCTCCAGCGGAATGGTCCCGGTGAACGCCAGGTCCAGCAAACGTTCCGCCTGGTCCGGTTGGCCGGCGTAGCCTGCCAATGCGGCTTCGGCGCTGCTGGCGCGGAAGGCATGGTCGGCGAAGCCAGTCACGGCAATCCGCCCTCCGGCGCAGCGTTCGGCCTGAAAATCCACCACTACGGCCACGCCGACGACGGCGTAACCCGAGGCCGGATGGCGGAACTTGCGGTAAGCTACGCGCCGGCCCGGAATCACCGGAATGCGCACGCGCACGAGTATCTCATCGAGCGCAAGATCGGTTTCAAACAGGCCCTTGAAGAACGCATCAGCCGGAATCGAACGTGCGCCTTTCGCCCCGATGACGTCGATCTTCGCGTCGAGGGCCAACATGGCGGCAGGCCAATCGGCCGAAGGATCGGCGTGTGCGAGCGAGCCGCCCAAGGTGCCGCGATTGCGGACGATGGGGTCCGCGATCAGGTGGGCTACGGCGGGAATCAGCGGCAGGGCCTTGGCCACCTCGGCGTGGTGTTCGAGCTGGGCGTGGATGGTCGCGGCGCCGATAACGACCTCGTTCTCGCCGACGGTGACGCCCTGAAGTTCGGCCAGTCCGGCAATGTCAATCAAGGTTGCGGGAGCCGCCAGCCGCAGCTTCATCATGGGCAGCAGCGAATGCCCGCCGCTGATCAACTTGGCACCCTCGCCCGATTCGACGAGTTGGGCCAGGGCCTCGGACAAGCTGCATGGTCGCACGTATCCGAATGCCGCCGGAATCATGCGTTGCTCCTCTGTTCAGCTTGTGCGGAACGGATGGCGCGCCACACCTTGGGAGGCGTGAGCGGCATGTCGATGTGCTTGACACCAAAGCTCTTGAGCGCGTCGCAAACCGCGCTGACGATGACCGGCGGTGCGCCGACGGCGCCGGATTCGCCGACGCCCTTGACTCCCAGCGGGTTCGCTTTGGTCGGGGTCACCTGGAAGCTGACGCGCATCGGCGGGATCTGGTCGCTCTTGGGTACGGCGTAATCGAGCAGCGAACCCGTCAAGAGCTGCCCGGTCGCGTCGTATTCAGCGCCTTCGTACAACGCTTGGCCAATGCCCTGGGCGATCCCACCGTGCATCTGGCCGTGGCAAAGCATGGGGTTGATGAGATTGCCGACGTCGTCCACCGCGACGTAGTCGAGGATCGTCACCTCGCCCGTCTCGATATCGACCTCGACGACTGCAGCATGGCTGCCAAACGGCACCACCATGTCTTCCGGTTGGTAGAACACCGTCTCTTCGAGACCGGGCGCCATGCCAAGCGGAAGCTTGGAGCCCACATAGGCCATGCGCGCAACGTCGCCGAAGCCGACGCTACGCTGCGGCTCGCCGACAACGCTGAACACGCCCTGCGCATGGTGGATTTGATCCGGCTCCGAGTCCAGCATGGAAGCTGCGATAAGCTTGGCCTTTGCCAGCACTTTCCGCGCGACATTGTGGGCTGCGGAGCCGCCCACGACCATGGAGCGGGAATTGAACGTGCCGTGACCGACGGGCACCCGGTCGGTATCACCCTGCACTACGTCGACATCGTCCAGCGGCAACTGCAGAACGTCGCAGACGATCTGCGCATAGCTCGTGGCGTGTCCGTGGCCCTGCGGCATGGACCCCGAGAACAACGTGACTTTTCCATCCGAATGGACGCGCAGCAGCGCGCTTTCCCAACCGCCACGGTTAAAGCCGATCCAATTGAGCACGACCGAACTGGCCATGCCCACTAGCTCCATGTAGCAAGTGACGGCCACGCCGATATACCGCCCCTGAGCCCGAAGCGCCGCCTGCTTCCCGCGCCACTCGTTGTAGCCGATCGCCTTCACGGCAGCCTCAAGACAACCCTCGTAGTTGCCGGAGTCCCACAAGAACAGCGGGTGTCCGTAGGCGCGGTAGGGAAACTGGTGCTTGCGGATCAGGTTGATGCGGCGCAGTTCGACCGGGTCCATGTCAAGTGCGGCGGCGACTGCGTCCATCGTGCGTTCGATGAGGTAGGCGGCTTCCGGACGCCCGGCGCCGCGGTAGGCGTCCACCGGCGTGGTGTTGGTCGTCACCAGCCGCATCTCTCCGTCCAGGGCGGGGATGTCGTAATTGCCGCAGGCGAATGACACCGTGTTGATGGTCGGGATCCCGGTCGCCATGTTTGACAGATAGGCACCCAGATTGGCCAGCGAGCGCATCTTGATCCCAAGCACTCGGCCGTCTTTCCGAACGGCGGCTTCCACGTATTCGGTGTGCGCACGGCCGTGAGTGGTGGCCATATGGGCCTCGCTGCGCGTCTCGGTCCAACCGACCGGCCGGCCGAAATGCCTGGCGGCGAACGCAACGAGGATTTCCTCGGCGTAGAAGTGCATCTTGCACCCGAAGCCGCCGCCAATGTCGGGCGCGACCAGACGAATCTTGTGCTCGGGCCAGCCCAGGGTTTCGGCCAGCCAGCGCCGGGACATGTGCGGCACTTGCGAGGGCAGATAGAAGGTTAGCTTCTCGTCGGACGCATCGAACACCGCGCGCACCGCGCGCGGCTCGATGGGGCTGGGAATCAGCCGGTTGTTGACCAGCCGCACCTGCACTAAATGGTCGGCCTGTTCGGCTGCGGCTGCGTAGTCGCCGCCGCCGGCCCGGTAGGTGCTCAGCAGGTTACCGGGCACGTTGGCGTGCAGTTGCGGCGCGCCGTCCCGCAGGGCCAATTCCTCGTCCACCACGGCTGGCAGCACGTCGTAATCGACGACGACGGCCTCGAGCGCATCGGCAGCCTGCTGGCGCGTCTGGGCCACAACGAATGCGACCGCTTCGCCGACGTAGCGCACACGTCCATCGGCCAGCGGGGGATGGGCCGGGATGTGGACCTCGCCCACCACCCAGTTGGGGCGGATGTCGCCCACTTTGCCGCGCAGGTCGTCATAGGTCAGGATACCGACAACGCCTTCCATGGCCAATGCCGCCGAGGTGTCGATCGACTTGATCACTGCATGGCCATGGGGCGAGCGCAGCACCATGGCGCAGGTCAGCCCCTTGATCTCAATATCATCGGTGTAGCGGCCGCGGCCGCTCAGGAGATTGGGATCTTCGCGCCGGGTGACGGATCGCCCGACATAGGAGACTTTCGTAGCATCGAACGTAGCATCGCGGAGCTTGTTCATTGCATACCCCCGTTGAGCTCGGCCGATGCGCTGGCCGCCTGCTGGCTATGCCCCGCAGCCAGCAGGACCGCGTTGACAATATTCTGATAACCGGTGCAGCGGCATAGATTGCCATGCAGCGCCTCGCGCACTTGTTCCTCGGTCGGATTCGGGACGCGGTCCAGCAGCGCCTGCCCGGCGAAGATCATCCCCGGCGTGCAAAACCCGCATTGCAGCCCGTGCACTTCCATGAAGGCCTGCTGCAGCGGCGTCAGCGTTTTCGGCGTGCCCAGCCCCTCGATGGTCGTCACGTTGTGGCCTTGGGCCTGAACAGCCAGAACCGTGCAAGACTTGGCCGTCTTGCCGTCAATCTGAACCGTGCAGGCCCCGCATTGCGACGTGTCGCAGCCAATGTGCGTTCCCGTCCCGGCATGGTCCCGCAGAAAATGCACCAACAGCTCGCGCGGTTCGATCTCAGCGCTCACTGGCGCTCCGTTGACGGCGAGCGTCAGCTTTTGGCGTATCATGTTGTCCCCTTGATTTGGGCCATGCACTCACCAAATCCAATCGACTTATAGCCGTCCCGATGACATTCGCCGCGCAACCACACGGTGTCGCCATCCTCAAGAAAAAGGCGCGTTTCACCAGAGGGCAACGACAAGGCCTTCTTGCCCCCAGCATTGAGCTCGACCAGGCATCCGCTGTTTTCTCGCTCAGGGCCCGAGACCGTTCCGCTGGATAACAAATCGCCCGTCTGCAGATTGCATCCGTTGCTGGTCTGGTGCGTGAGCATTTGCGCGAGCGTCCAGTATTGCTCGCCGAATTGCGGCTTAGCCAGCACTGCCGGCGCCATGCCTCGTTCCTGCATGGCAGGCGTTTGCAAAAGCACCTGCAACGAGATCGAGAGGCCGCCCTGCGCGGCATGCTTGGGCGACGTGAGCGCCGCGGGCAGCGGCGGCTCGTCGTCACCCCGCGTCGGCGCGGCGACACGGAACGGGGCCAGCGCCTCCGGCGTGACCACCCATGACGACACCGTCGTCATGAAACTCTTGGCGAGGAAAGGCCCCAAGGGAAAACTTTCCCAAATCTGAATGTCGCGCGCCGACCAGTCATTGACCAGACAAAACCCGAAAATATGGTCGTCGGCATCGTCGATCGAGATCGACGCGCCAAGGGGATTCCCGGCACCGACGAAACACCCCACTTCGAGTTCGAAGTCGAGCCATTGCGCCGGCCCGTAGTCTTGGACCGCAAGCGCCGCCGCCGCAGGCGGCGTGACCTGTCCCCTGGGGCGCACACAAGGCGTCCCGCTCACGACCACGCTGGAGGCCCGGCCGTGATAGCCAATGGGCATATGCCTGAAGTTGGGCGCCACCGGATCGTCGGGGCGCGACAGTTCTCCCGTGCGACGGGCATGGTGGATCGACGTGAAGAAATCCGTGAAGTCCCCGATACGCACCGGCAAATGCATTCGCGCGGCGCTCATGGGCGTCAGGAAGCTGGACGCCGTCGCGATGCTGTCGTGGCCGGCGCGTAAGAGGTCGAAGGCGGCATGACGCAACGCCCGCCTGGCTGCCGCGCCGCTCGACATCAGCAAGTTGAGCCGGTCACTGCGTAGCGCCGCGAACAGATCGTGAAGACCCGGCAACAGACCGCCGTCCATTGCTGCGGCCAAATCCAAAATCTGGTCGCCTATAGCGACGCCAATCCTTGCCGCCGCTTCCCCGCCCGGGGAAAAGACTCCCAATGGGAGATTCTGGATTGGAAACTCGGCGCTCCAATGGTTGGCGCTGCTCACCCAACTTTCCGCGCGCGGGTCGTGCGTGTGATCAATGATTATGGTCATGATGGTTTCCAGTACCGCCGACGCGCGCTCAATCTGAATTTCGGTTCGGTTGAACCAATGCCTTGGCCACACGAAGCGCCTCGATCTCGGCGGCGCTAAATCCAAGTTCCGCGAGAACCTCGTCGTTGTGCTCTCCCTGAAGCGCCGGAAGCCGCGGTTTCGTTGCCTCGCCGCTTGTCTGGCTGAAGCGCCAGGGGCGCCCTGGCAGCCTCCATTCGCCCCCGGCCCGATCCGACACCTTTTCGACGGCAGACCACTCTGCCGCCCATTCGCTCGCGGCGATCTCCTTGACGTGGCGCACCTGGCCGGTCGCGATCTTGGCCAGATCCAGCTGTGCATCCAGCGTGGCCATGTCGGCAAAGGTCCAGATCCATTGCTGGACGATGTCGTGAAGCGCCGCCAGGTTCTGCTTGCGCAGTTGGGGCGTGAGGAAGCGCGGGTCGCTCGCCATGTCCAGCCGCCGCATCGCGATCAGCCACAGCGGGAACGAGAGACTACCGACCAAGCTCATCGAGCTGACGAAGGTCTCGCCGCCGGGTCCGACGAAAAAGGGGCAGTCGGTCGCGCCGAGCACGGGCGTCTCGTCGCCGAGATCGATGTCGGAGAGGTCGTAATGCACCCGCTCGTTGACCGACAGCATAACCGCCGCCATCGCGATATCGATATATTGTCCTTCACCGGTCAGGTCGCGGTGCCGCAGCGCCGCCAGAATGGCGATGGCGCCGTGAAGCCCCGAATACACATCGGCGTGAGAGAGCGAGTCGGTGCGCAAGGCGCCTTCGGACGCGCCGAACTGTTTGGCGGTGTTGGCAGTGATGCCGGCTTCCGCATGAACCGTGGGCGCGTAGGCCATGCGCGAACTCCAGGGCCCGCTCTGGCCATAGCCGGTGATCGACGCATAAACGACGCGCGGGTTGCGCTTGCGGATGGTCTCGTAGTCAAGCCCAAAGGCGGCCATGGTGCCGGGCCTGAAGTTCTCGACAACGATGTCGGCCTGGTCGCACAAGCGCAACGCGATCTCCCGCGCGCCGGCAACGTTCAGATTGATCGAGACGTTTCGTTTGCCGGTATTCTGCTGCGCGTAATAGCCTGACATCTGGCCGTTTCGCGGGTAGGCCATGCGCGAGAAATCGGACGCCGGAGGCTCGATCTTGACGACGTCGGCCCCAAGATCGAGCAACATTTTCGCACAGTGAGGACCAGCCAGCACACGCGAGAAATCAACGACTTTTATGCCTGCAAGAGCTCCAGCCATGATCAACGTCCTTCGAACATTGCAAAGCCCGGCCCGCGCTCGTTGTAGGAGGCCACGGCGTTTGTGAAATCCTTCGATGCGAAGACCGCCTTCTGGATCTCCAGCATGGCCGTGTCGGCAGCCTCGACGCCCTGGCTTACGGCCACTGCGGCCAGCTTCTTCGTTGCGCTGTGGGCGACAGTCGGCCCGGCAGCAAGTTCCTGCGCGAGCACCATCGTGGCCGACTCAAGCCGCGCATCGGGAACGACGCGATTGACGATATTCCATCGCTCCAGCGTCTGTGCGTCATAGCGGCGACCGAACATCGCCATCTCCTTCGCCCGCGATTCCCCCGCGCGCTGTGCAATACGCTGGATGGCGCCCATCAGCGGATGCAGGCCGACGATCGGCTCGACGCAGCCCAGCTTCGACGATGCGGTCGCGACGATGAAGTCGCAGGCCAGCGCGATCTCCAAGCCGCCGCCTACGCACACGCCATGCACGCTGGCGATGATCGGAGCCGGGTGCTCACGAAACGCGCGCAGCAGTTTGAGCATCAGCTTCCCATCCTCCTCGCTCAGACCGTTCTTAATGGCGTTGAGGTCAGCGCCGGCCGAGAAATGGCGCATCGCACTCGACAGCACGATCGCGCGCGCGTCTTGAGCCTCCGCCCAGGCGAGCGCATCGATACAGGCCTGACTCAGCGCCAAATCGAACAGGTTGTGCGGCGGGTACTGCATAGTCAGCACCGCGACGCGACCATGCATGATCCCGCCGACGATGCCGCCTAAGATAGCAGACGCAGACTCGCTGGCCCCGGTGTCCTGCGCGTCAGCCGCAGCGCTTCTACTTTCCATGTATGTCTCCATGTGCATCTATATGAGTCGAGAAGTGCCAGCGCCGTCCTGACGGGTCGGACGCGCGCGGCTCGGGGGAGCGGCAGAAGGGCATTTCCGCGTCGCGCCTGCGAACGACAGCGTCGCTGGCGTGGGATCACCGGATCGCATCGCCGCAATGGACGCGTACGCATCGCTGAAAGATGTTCGTGCCTGTTTCCTCCCGACCCGCACCGGGGCATTGGATCGGCGCCTCGAGGGAGCGGTTGGCGTCCCGCCCCCCCCGGCAACCGCTCCCACTCCATCGGAGCATTTTCTTTTGTCTGGCGATTAACGCCGAATGACATCCGAAAGAAAAGGTGATTTCATGCCAATATGCAGGTCATATTCCGCCAACTCTCGCTTCGCTTACGGAGGCTTTTATGTCGACGCCGCCCAAGCTGACGTTCGTCAACCGTCAAGGGGAACGCCATGCGCGGAAACTTAGCCTGTTCGGGTTGAGGGCATTGATCGAAGAAATGCAGTGCCAAGGCATCACTGCGCGCGCCGTACTGAGCGGAACGGGTGTACTAAGCAAGGACTTCAATGACGATGCGTCGCTTATCACACGTGACCAGCGTCTGGCCATCTACCGTAACGCGCAGCGTCTCGCGAAACGATCCGATGTTGCGCTGCTCGCGGGGGCTCGACAGCGCATTAGCGATTTCGGCATCTACGGCTATGCCTTGGCCAGCAGTAGGACTCTCGGGGACGCGCTGGACCTGAGCTTTCGACACCTCAGGCAGGCCGGACCTGTGCTGCAGATCACGTCACGCGTGGAGGACGGCGTGATCAAGCTGCGCAGTCACGACCCAGAATCGTTGGGCGACCTCCTGCCATTCGTCGCGGAGTTCTGGCGTAGTTCGAACCTTACCTTCCTCAGTCGCGTGCTTGAGAGGCCGTTTCCTTCATTGCGGATGCTGTTGCCTTACCCGGCACCGCCCCATTGGCGAGCCTATGGTCGGACTTTCAACTGTCCAATCGAGTTCGAAGCCGAGGCTATGGAGTGGCACTTTGCTGAATCTATCTGGCAGCTGCCATTGCCCAACGCGAATCCCGCTGCGGCCAAGGTCTGCCAGCGCTTCTGCGAGCAGGTCTTGTCGGAGCAGCCCCAGGGGTCCGAGTTGACCGATTCGATCCGCGCCGCCCTCGTCAATCGGCCGGGGCGCTTCGCAAAAATCGATGATATTGCAGCGCATCTGGGCATGTCGCTGCGCACGCTCAACCGTAGACTGGCATCGGAGGGGCTGTCCTACCAATCGATCATCGACGACGTGCGCAAGACGCTCGCCGTGGAGTACCTTGAACGCACTACGCTCTCTGTCGAACATATCTGCGAGCGCGTTGGCTTTTCAGACCCGTCTAACTTTCGGAAAGCCTTCAAAAAATGGACCGGGCGATCGCCACGCGATTTCCGCGACGCAGATTTGCGATGACGCAGTCTGATCCGATCACGGTCATCAACCCCTCCGGAGCAAATTCGCCCGGCCGCTCTGCGCGAAGCCAGCTGCAACGTGAGCACGGCTCGCCCTCGCACACCACGCCAGTTTCACGACAAAACGATGCGCGCGATTGCCGTCGGATTCTCGACCGACGAGAAATGACCTGTATTCGAAAGCGTAAACATGCGGGCGTTTGGCAGCGCGTCTTTTGTGCGGTTTCGCTCCGAAATACGTGACCAGTCCTTGTCGCCGTAGATGAGCGTGACAGGCGCTCGCACGGCGGAATAATGCGCGCGCGCGTTGCTCCAGGAGCGCCATGCCGCCAGCACCCTTCGCTCGGCGTAGTGGAAATTGGGCAGCCCCCCTGTCTTGTGGAAGAGGACCACCAAGTCGGCGGGCAATTTGCGAGGATCCGCGTATCCGCCCTTCATAATCTTGCCAATCATCCAAGGGGTGGCGATCGCGGCGCCAATCGCTCCGAAGACCGGGACTTGCAAGCTTCCGATGATCAGGTTTGCAAACCAGTTGCCGCGGCGGATACCGTCTCCGTATCGCGTCTCGTAGTCGTAGGTATTGAGTGCGTAGACCGCACGGATTCGCTCGGGCGCATCGGCGGCCGACGTCAAGGCAATGACGGCTCCGATCGATTCGCCAACGAGGGTCACATTACGCAGATCCATGGCCTTCAGAAAGGCCACAATACCGTTTCGAATGTAAGACTCATCGTAGGGCGCTGACGTGTCGACGGAAGAATGACCATGGCCCGGCAAATCCACGGCAAAAACGGTGAACTTCTCTGCGAGAAGCGGCGCCAGATGTCGGAAATATTCAAGCTGCGTACGGATGGTATGAAGGAGGATCAGCGGCGGACCATCTCCTGATTTTTGATAGCGCAGGCTGAGCTTGTCGGAAATTTTCAGATAGGTGGGTTCCTCGGAGCGATTGTTGCCGTCTTGCGCTGAACTGGTCATTGTGGTTCCTCCAGATTTCTTGCGCACTCGTATCAGTGCGCAAGGGCTGATCGGCTGCTGTTTTTCTCGCATTGATGCGGTCAAGCTGCTGGCAGATTGAAGCTCCTGAATTGTTCGCGAACGCGGTTCTTCAGCACCTTTCCGGTGGCGCCGATCGGCAGCGACTCGACGAAAGCCACGTCATCAGGGGTCCACCATTTGGCGATCTTGCCGTTGTAGAACCGGATCAGTTCTTCCTTGCTGACGTCCGCTCCCGGCTTTGGCACCACAACCAGCAGGGGGCGCTCATCCCACTTCGGATGAGCCACGCCGATGCAGACGGCCTGCGCCACCGCAGGGTGCGCCATCGCGATGTTCTCCAGTTCGATGGTGCCGATCCATTCGCCTCCTGACTTGATCACGTCCTTGCTGCGGTCGGTGATCCGCATGTAGCCGTCCGGACTGATGGTGGCGACGTCGCCCGTAGGGAACCAGCCGTCCTCCAGCACATCGCCACCCTCGTCCTTGAAGTAACCGCTGACGATCCACGGCCCCTTGACCAGCAGGTCTCCAAAGGTCCTGCCGTCCCAGGGCAACTCCTTGCCGTCGTTCCCGACGATCTTCATGTCAACTCCGAAGATGACATTCCCCTGCTTCTCGAGAATGGCCTCCTGCTCAGCATCCGGCAGACTCAAGTGATGGTTCTGCAACGTGGCGGTCGTACCCAACGGCGACATTTCGGTCATGCCCCATCCATGCACGACGTCGACGCCATATTGATGCCGAAAGGTCTTCATCATCGCGGGCGGGCAGGCGGCGCCACCAATGACCGTGCGCTTGAAGGTCGAGAACTGAAGGTTGTTCTGGCCGAGATGCGTCAGCAAACCAAGCCAGATGGTAGGCACGCCAGCGGCAAATGTCACGCCTTCCTGCTCGAACAATTCGTAGAGCGATTTACCGTCCAGCGCCGCGCCGGGCAGCACCAGCTTGGCGCCGGTCATCGGCGCCGAGTATGGCAGGCCCCATGCGTTGACGTGAAACATCGGGACCACCGGCATAACGACGTCGCGTGCGGAAACATCCAGTCCATCTCGCATCGCCGACGCGTAGGAATGCAGGACGGTCGAGCGGTGGGAGTATAACGCGCCTTTCGGATTCCCTGTCGTGCCCGAAGTGTAGCACAGGCTCGACGCGGAATTTTCATCGAACAGGGGCCACTCATAGCGGTCGGACGCCGCGGCGATCAGCTCCTCGTAGCACAGCAGGTTGGTTACCATGCTCGCCTGCGGCATGTGCTCGCGGTCGCACATCATCACGAAGCCCTTGACCGTCTTGCACTGCGAAGCCACGGCTTCGACCAGGGGCAGGAAAGTCAGGTCAAAGAACAGGAGTTGATCTTCCGCATGGTTCGCGATGTAGACGATCTGTTCGGGGTGCAGGCGGGGGTTGATCGTATGCATCACCGCGCCGGAGCCCGAGATGGCGTAGTACAACTCCAGGTGGCGGTAGCCGTTCCATGCCAGTGTGGCCACACGATCCCCTATCTTCACTCCCAGCGCTTCGATCGCGTTGGCCATCTGGCGCGCGCGCTCGTGGCAGTCACGATATGTATAGCGGTGGATATCGCCTTCGGCCCGGCGCGAGACAATCTCGTTGCCGCCGAAATAGCGGTCAGCGTGCCGGATGATGCTCGAGACGAGCAAAGGCTGGCTCATCATCTGGCCCATGACAGGGCTCTTTGGGTATTGGGACATCGCATCCCCTTTTCTGGTTAGGCAAGGACAGCGTTCGAAACTCTGAACAAGCCAAATGGGCCTGGGTCGGTAACGCTTGAAAGCACAGGCGTTCAAAATAAAGCCCGATCCCCCTCTCTCGGCCTGGGCGCAACGAAACCACCACCCTGCGTCCATTCGAGCGCGCACGCCGCCTTGTTGATCAGGATCGCGCCGGTTGCGCCGATCGGATGGTTAGGCGCGGCAACGTCCCCGTCGACATTGAATTTCGACGCATGAATCTTCGGTTCGCCACGATCGGTAAACGCGGCGGTGACGAAAGCTTCATTGAATTGACTTCGAAGAGATCTACATTCCCGACGCTTCAGGCAGCCTGAGCGAGCCCCTTGCGAATGGCGCGAATGGGTCGCAAGCCGTTGCCGATCGATGTTCATGTCTGCTTCCTCCTGACCGGCGACGGCGCTTTGGCCCCGTCCACTCCGTCGGCGGCCTTTGCTATTTTGAGGTAATTATCGAAGAATAATCTCAAAACGGAAGGTGATTTCATGCCAATTTGCAGATCCATTGGCGCGAGCCGGCCACTCCTGGAGGCTCTCATGCCGCCACCGGCAAAGTTGATCGTCATCGACCGTCAAGGGGAACGCAACGCAGGGAAATTCGGCCTGTTTGGATTGCAGACCAATGCTCCGGTGCGCCAACCCTTGCTGCAGCGAATAGCTTGGCTTTCACTCCGGTAACCGATCTGCGACCGATGTGATCATGCGGTCGAGCCCTTCGGCAAACACTCTTCTGATTGCATCTGGCTGTCGCGCCATTTCTCCCGGAAGCGCTGCTGCTGGACAGGTTGAACCAGGCGCGTTTTTAGCTTCCCTCCGACAGTTAACTCGTAACGAATTCCTCTAAGCTCCCAATTCGAGCGCGCGCCGCGTCCATCGTTCGAAATGCATGATCCTCCACGGCAAGCAGTATAGATGCGACCTCGGACCCGCCGTTGAGGGGGGAGACGACGTAGGTGGCCTCAGCGTCGACGGGGTGCGGTCCCGTGCCGCCCGGATCGCCAAGATGGCCCGGCGCGGACCGGCGCACGACCTGGCCGCCGTCGCCACCAGCACGACGATCGAGACGCAGATGAGAATCGACGCCGAGAAGCCGAAGAAGTCGTGGACGTGGGAGCACGCGAAAGGAGTTCTTAGCCGACGTGCTCCGGACCCGTCGGTAGGACACACATCGCGACGATCGGGGCAAACTCCGACCGGCCGAGCTCGACCGCTTCGCGGGGCGGCCGGTAGCCGGTATCACTCAACGAGATGGCGAGGGACATCGCCGCCATCCATGAACGCCGCGGCCGGATGATGGGTGATGCAGGACTTGAACCCGCACAGCCATGGGGCGGATTTGGCGTCGGTCCTCGTCCCAATTCTCAGCATCCTGATGCACTGTCCTGGGAAGCTGATATCAGCTTGCTTCTCCCGGAATTTCGACCATCTTCCGCGGATTGAGGAGGCCGGAAGACCTGTCCTCGACCGGGGCGTGCCGAAGGGCCTGCCGCCTGCGCCCAGGGCCCGCAGCCAACTAGGCTGTGCGCGCAGCGTCCTCCAGGATCACCTTTGCACAATCGCGCGCAGTGCGCACGGCCCAGCCATCCTGATAGATCAGGATCTGAGCGAGCGCGCCATCATACAGCAGATTGAGCCGCGCAGAGACCTTGTCGCGATGCGACCAGGTGACCGGAAGAAGATCAGAGAAGATCGCCCGTACCGCATCCTTGTGCTCGCGCGCGATGTTCCGCACGGTCTCCGACCCACCGCTCTCCGCCGTGGCGATCATGAACGCGCAGCCGCGGAACGTCTCGGATCGCGCCTTGACCGCAAGCAGGTCGAATATCGTGAGGACCTTGTCGGTCCCCTTCGCACGCGAGCGACGCAACCCGTCCTGGAGCGCCGCGACGACGGCGGCATGGCGGCGGGTCAGGCAGGCCGCGATCAGATCGTCCTTGCTCTCGAAATGGCGGTACATTGTGGCCTTGGCCACATCCGCTTCGCGGATGATGCGATCGATGCCGACGGCGTTGATGCCTTCACGATAGAACAGGCCGCCGGCGACGTCGATGATGTGCTCGGCGATCGGAGGCAGGAGGTCTCGGGCCATGAGCTAATCCAATCGTGACGGAGCTAGCCTCTCAGGATGGGGTCAGGCGCGGAGGCCAGCAAGGTCCGCGTATACGCCGCCCGTGGCGTATCGAGAACCGCGCTTGCCGTTCCGGATTCCACGATCGTTCCCTGATGCATGACGGCAATCCGGTCGGCAAGATAGGAAACAACCGAGATGTCGTGGGTGATGAACAGAATTGCGAGGCCGCGGCGCAGCAGCAGCTCGGCGAGGAGGTTCAGGATCTGCGCCTGCACCGACAAATCGAGCGCGGAGACCGCCTCATCGCAGATCAGGACCTTGGGATTGCCCGCGAGCGCGCGGGCGATCCCAACGCGCTGCCGCTGGCCACCGGAGAGTTCATGCGGACGCCGCCCCAGCAATGCGCCGGACAGACCGACCGCGTCGAGCAGTTCCTCAGCCGCGCCCCTGCCCGCGTCGCCGCCGAGCAACCGGATCGGTTCGTTGAGGATCCGTGCCACCGAGAACCGCGGATTGAAGGCGGCAGCGCTATCCTGAAACACCATGCCCAGCTTGCGACGCTGAACCCTGCTGCGCGCGGTGACGGCGAGCGGCACCACTTCGCCGTCCAGCCGCAGCGTCCCGCTGTGCGGCGGGGTCAGCCCGAGGATGGCGCGGGCCAGCGTCGACTTGCCGGATCCGGATTCGCCGATCACGGCCAGAACCTCGCCCCGATGCACCGCGAGCGACACGCCGCGGACGGCCTCGACGCGCCGCCCGGCCGTGGCGAACGTGACCGACAGATCGTCCGCCTGCAGCAGCGGCTCGCTTCGCGCCAGCGCCGGGGTCATGGCAGGGCAACCTCCCGGCTCGGTGCAAACGGATGGTGGCAGGCGACACGGGCATCGCCGAGGCGCTGCGTCTCCGGCGCTTGCCGGCGGCACAATGCGGTCATGGCGGCGCAACGATCCGCGAAGGCGCAGCCGCTGATCGCCTCTCCGGGAAGCGGCACGCGGCCGGTGATCTCCGCAAGACGCAGTCGCGGACCACGCAGCGGACGGCGGCGCGGCCGGGCGGCCAGCAGCGCGCGGGTGTAGGGATGCGCGGCGTCGGCAAGCGTCGCGGCCGACCGGGTTTCTACGGCGCGGCCGGCATACATCACCGCGACCCGATCGGACCAGCGCGAGACGAGGCCGAGATCATGGGTGATCAGGACCAGAGCCATGCCGCTGTCGCGTCGCAATTGGTCGAGCAGCGCCAGAATCTCGGCCTGAACGGTGGCGTCGAGCGCCGTGGTCGGTTCGTCGGCGATCAGCACGTCAGGCCGGTTGGCGATCGCGATGGCGACCAGGATCCGCTGTCGCATCCCGCCTGACAGCTGATGCGGAAAGGCTTGCAACAATTGCGCGCCCTCGCGAAGCCGCACCCGTGCGAGCAGGCTCTCCGCCTCGCTGCGCGCCTGCGCGCGCGAGAGACTGCGATGCGCACGGATCGCCTCGACGATCTGTTCGCCAATGGTCAGCACCGGATTGAGCGCCGCCATGGGATCCTGAAACACCATACCCACGCGCTGCCCGCGCAGACGGCGAAGCTGCCGTTCCGGCAGTCCCTCGATGCTGACGCCGCCGAGCACGATCGTGCCGGACCTGATCCGCGCACCGTCGGGCAGCAGGCCTGCGAGCGCGAGCGCCGTCAACGATTTGCCGCAGCCGGACTCGCCGACCAGCGCCAGCGTCTCGCCGCGGGCGACGTCGAGATCGAGACCACGCACAGCGTCGACCTCGCCGCGAGCGCCGCGCACGCCAACCTTCAGATCACGCACACTGAGAACCGGAGCCGCGTTCACGCGCCGTCTCCGCGGCGCAGCAACGCGGTCAAGCCGTCGCCGATCATGCTGAGCGCCATGACGGTCATGACGATGACGCCCCCCGGAATCAGTGTCATATAGGGTGCCGTCAGCAGCGCGTCGCGCGACGCGCCGATCATCCCTCCCCAACTGATGTGATTGCTGTCGCTGAGACCGAAGAACGCAAGTCCGGCCTCGGTCAGCACGGCGAGCGCCGTGAGAATGGAGGCCGCCACGATGATCGGCGGCAGCACGTTGGGCAGGATGTGCGTGAGCATCACGCGCACCGGGCCGCCGCCCATAGCGACGCAGATGCGGACATAGTCGAGTTCGCGGAGCGCCAGCGTCTCCGCCCGCACCAGCCGTGCCACCATCGACCAACTCGTCAGGCCGATCGCCAGAACGATGAATTCGATCCGCGCCCCGAGGATCGCGACCAGGATGATCGCGAGCAGAAAATGCGGGATCACCTGGAAAAGCTCCGTCACGCGCATCAGGACATGATCCACCCAGCCGCCGAGATAGCCGGACAGCAGCCCGACGGTCGTCCCGACCGTCACCGCCAGCGCCGTGGCGGAAAAGCCGACGATCAGCGAGATCCGCGCCCCGTGCACCAGCCCCGCGGCAATGTCGCGCCCGAGAATGTCGGTGCCGAGCGCAAACTGCGGATCGTCGCCCGGCGCAAGGAACGGCGCACCGGCAAGATCGAACGGATCGCCAGGATAGAGCCAATTGGCCAGGACGGCGATGACGAGTTCGGCCGTGAGAATGACGAGGCCCGAGCGCAGCGCGAACGGCAGCCGCCGCAGCGTATCGAGGCGCAGCAGCGTCCGTGGCGCAGCGATGTCGGAGATCAGCGTCATCGCAGGCGCACACGAGGATCGAGCGTCGCGTACAGCAGATCGACGATCAGGTTCGTGATCACGACCAGTGCGCCGGTGCACAGAACGAGACCGGACAGCAGGTTATAGTCGCGCTGCTGCACAGCCTCGAACGCCAGACGTCCCAAACCGGGCCAGGCGAACACGGTTTCCACCACGATCGCGCCGCTGAGCAGCGAGCCCGCCTGCAATCCGATGATCGTCACCAACGGCAACAGCGCGTTGCGCACGCCGTGCCGCCACGCGATGCGGGCGGGACCGAGGCCTTTTGCGCGCGCGGTCCGGATATAGTCCTGGGCATAGATCTCGATCATCGCGCTGCGGGTGAACCGGCTGTAGATCGCCGCATACAGCATCCCGAGCGTGACCACGGGGAGCACCAGGTGGCGCGCCACGCTACCCGCATGGGCCCATCCCTCCGCAGCTCCGTTCGCATCGGCATAGCCGCCGGTCGGCAGCCACAACAGCACCACGCCGAACAGGATCATCAGGCCGATGCCGAGCAGGAAGCCGGGCGTCGCGTAGAGCAGCAAGGCGACCGCTCCGATCAGCCTGTCGGCAAGCCGGCCCCGTGTCAGCGCCGCGGTGACGCCGCCGGCGACGCCGAGCAGGACGGCGACCAACAGCGCGAGCCCGGTCAGCAGCAGCGTCGGCACCACCCGCGCGACGATCAACTCGGCAACCGGCATATTGTTGCGGAACGAGAATCCCAGCTCGCCCGTGAGCACATTGCGAGCGTACAGCAACAGCTGAACCGCGATCGGCTGGTCGAGCCCGAAGCGCTGGCGCAGGGTCTCGAGATAGGCAGCGTCGCCGCCGCCGCTGTCTCCCGCCAGCACCTGAGCCGCATCGCCCGGCGCGAGCTTGAGCAACAGGAAAGCCGTGATCAGGATCAGCAGCAATGTCGGCACCATCTGCAGCAGACGCAGGCCGACATAGCGGCCGGTCGAATGCGGCCGCGCCGATGGTCCCGCCGCAACCGGCGCCGCGGATGTCATGGCGCCAACCACGTGTTCTTGAGCGAATCATAGATGCCGATGACCCCGGTATCGAGGTCTCGGACCCGGGCCGACACGATGGTGTACTGCCGGTTTTCCGCCAGCGTGAACCGCGGAACGTCAAGCTGGGCCTGCGCCTGCACCTGCTTGTAGAGCGCGACGCGTTGATCTTCCGTCGCGGCGATGTGCGCGGCCTCGATCAGCCGATCCATGGCCGGGCTGGCATAGCCCGATCCGTTCGACCACGGCACGTCCTTCAGGATCGCCTTCGACCAGAACACGCGATCGAGCCCAATCTGCGGATCCGCGAAACCAGAATGGTGCGTGACGATGAAATCGAAGTCGTTGAGCGAATAGACCCTGCGGAAGAACTGCGGCAGATCCTGGCTCCGCAAGGTCGCCTCGATACCCACCGCCTTCAGCGACTGCTTCAGGAATTCGCCGAAGCGCAGGAAGCTTTCGCCGAACGGCAGCCAGTCGAGCGTGATCTCCAGACGCTTGCCGTCGGCCTTGCGCGGATACCCGGCTTCGTCCAGCAGCGCCTCGGCCTTGGCGCGGTCGAACGGATAGCTCGCAAGGCCGCTCTCGACGAAGAACTTGGACTGCGACGACAGCACGGGCGACGTACCCGGCTTGCCGATGCCACGCATGGTCACGCGCGAGAATGCCTGCAGGTCGATCGCGTGAGCCACAGCCCGGCGGACCCGGACATCGTCGAACGGCGGACGGCGCACGTTGAACTCAGCGACGATCGACGAACCCAGCCATTCATAGCCGCGAAACTCAACGCGCAGTGCCGGGTTCTTCTCGGCCCGCGTCAGATCGTTGATCGAGATCGGCGAATGCACCCCGAGATGCACGGCCCCGGATTCGAACGCGGCGTAGCGCGCGGTCGCGTCCGGAATCATGCGATAGACGACACGATCGAGATAGGGCTTGCCGGTATCCCAATAATCGGGGTTGCGCTCCAGCACGATGCGTTCGCCGCGCACCCATTCGACAAACCGGAACGGGCCGGTGCCGACCGGTTTGACGTTGTACGGATTGGTGAGAATGTCGGTGCCTTCGTAAAGATGCTTCGGCAGCACCGTGGATTCGGTGCTGTTGAGCGCACTGAGGATCACGCCGGACGGATTGCGGAGCTTGAACACCACGGTCAGCGGATCGGGCGTTTCGACCGCTTCGACCGCCGCAAAGGTCGCGCGTGCGCGCGGATGGACCTTCATCCACACCTGCTCGAAGCTGAACTTCACATCGGCAGACGTGAACGGAACGCCATCGTGCCAACGCACGTTCGGCCGCAAGGTGAACCGGATTTCCTTGCCGTCGGCGCTGGTCACCCAGGCGGTCGCGAGTTCTGGTTCGAGTGCGAAGTTCTCGCCGTAGCGGAGCAGCCCGTCGAAGATCTTCGAGGACACCGCGAGGACCGCTCCCGCCTGCCCCACGCCGGTGGTCAGAACGTTCGGCTCGCCGGGATTCGATACCGCGATGAGGGTGCCTCCCCCCACAGGCGTCTCCGCCCGCGCCAAGGCGGGCGCGAGCGCTAAGCCGATCAGCATCGCACACACGGTTCGCCGATCCGTCCACGCACGAAAGCAGGCAGTCGAGGGCATCATGGGACTCTCTGGAGATGAAGCGGAATGTCAGGCCGCCAAGGCGGCACGTCCGGCGTTGGTCAGAATAGAATCGGATTGCGGCGCATGAACTCGCCCGCACAACGCGTCACGGTAGTGCCGTTCCAGCGGGTTGGCGCGGTCAAGGCCGTGATTGCCGGTGATGCTCAGCGCGAGTTCGAGCGCGCGCACGGCATTGTTGGTGACCACATGCTTGACCAGCTGTGCGCGAAGCTGATCGGGCCCCGATGCGGCCTCCGCGCGCCGGATGGCGTCGTCGATCAGCGAGCGATTGATCAGCAGCAGCGACTCGATCTCTCCGACGACGCCCTGCAGGCGCGGCACCGTGGCGAGCGGCTGGCCGAGATTGCTGGGAACGCGCGAATGCAGGAAATGCAGCAGCCAGTCCCGCCCCGCCCTCGCGATGCCGTCGTACAAGGCCGCCGTAAGCAGGCAGAACCATTCGTCGACCAGCGCGCGACCGGCGACCTGTTCCGGCGAACCGGCCGGCAACAGCGCCTGATCGACGCCCGCCGGCAGGACCACATTGTCAAACCGCAGTTCGTGGCTGGCGGTTGCGCGCAGGCCGGCGTGATTCCAGCTCGGCACCACGCTGATGCCCGGCGAATCCGCGGGCACGATGACGGTGCCGACGCGCGGCGTATCCTCGTCGGTGCGCACCAAGGTCAGCCACCATCCGACGATCGGACTGCCGGTCGCGTAGGATTTGCGGCCGTTGATCCGCCACGTCCCGTCGGCAGATCGCGACGCGACCGTACCGGGCAGTCCGCCGCGGACCACCGAGCCGAGGTCCGGCTCGGCCTGAAGCGCGTTCACCGTGCCGGTGCCTGCGACAGCCGCGCGCGCGATCGCGTCGTAGCCGGGCGGCTGACGCCGCCCGAGCAGATGATGCATCATGCAGTTCATCTGCAGCACGAGCCCTGTGGAGGCCTCGCCGGCCCCGACCGCGGCGACCAGACGCGCGGCTTCGGAAAGCCCGCCGCCGAGTCCGCCGAAGCTCTTGGGGACGGTCAGTGCCAGCAGCCTGCCTTCGGCCAGCCTCCTGAAATTGGCGAACGGAAAACTTCCATCCGCGTCGTGCTGGGCGGCGGTCGCGGCAAACTCCTGACGCAGTTCGGACAGCAACTGATCGGTCAGGATCGGGTCGGACGGCGTACCGGATAAAGACAGCATGGGTGTATTCTTTCGGAGCTGAGCTGAAGACGTCAAATCGTCAGGCCGCGGGGACCTGAGCTACGCGGTCGCCGAGCGACGGGTAGTCGATGTAGCCTTCGGGCCCGTTGGTGTAGTAGGTCGCGGTGTCCGGCTCGGCGAGCGGCGCGTTCAGCCGGATGCGCTCCGGAAGGTCGGGATTGGAGATGTAGAGGCGGCCGAACGAAATCGCGTCCGCGGCGCCACTGCGCACGGCCTGCTCCGCGCTGTCGCGCGTATAGCCGCTGTTCAGGATCAGCGCCCCCCGGAACAGTGGCCGCAGGATTGGCGCCAGAAACGGCTCGCCGCTGCGCGGCCCTGCCCCGCCGCCGCCCGCCGACGGCTTCTTCACCAGCCGCTGATACAACGGAATATCGCCGGAATTGTCGTAGCCGGTGCCTTCCAGCAGATGGATGTAGGCGATGCCGCGCCGGTTCAACTCCGATACGACGTAGGAGAACGTGCCCACAGGATCGGAGTCGTCGATATGATCCGCGCGGAAATGCGGTGACAGGCGGACCCCGACGCGGTCGGCGCCGAGCTCGGCGACCGCCGCATCGACCACTTCCAGCAGGAAACGCGCGCGGTTCTCTTTCGAGCCACCGTAGCTGTCCGTGCGCTTGTTGGTGGAGTCGCGCAAGAATTGATCGATCAGAAAGCCATTGCCTGCGAGGATTTCCACACCATCGAAGCCCGCCTCGCCAGCGCGGCGCACCGCGCGGCGATGGTCGTCAACGATCGGCGCAATTTCATGCAGCGCAAGCGCGCGCGGCACGGGAAACTCTTCGAGCCCCTCCTCCTTCATGATCCCGCCGTAAGCGGCAATCGCCGATGGCGCCACGGGCTGCTGCCCGCTGGGCATTCCGGACAAGAGTGATTTGCGCCCGACGTGATAGATCTGCTGGAAGATGACTCCTCCCGCCGCATGCACGGCGTCCACCACCTGCTTCCAGGCTAGCGTCTGATGGGCGTCGTGGTTCGCGGTGGCGCGCGCACGGGTGGCGCTCGTCGGCGAGACATGACAAGCCTCGGTAACAATCAGCCCGGCGGTCGCCCGCTGACTGTAATAGGTGCCGACGATGTCTTTCGGCGCGCGACGCTCGTCTCCCCGAGCGCGGGCGAGCGGCGCCATAACGATGCGGTTCTTCAGAACATGCCGGCCGAGCCGGACGGGTTCAAGCAGCTTCACGACGCCCTCCAAAAGTAGACAGACCATTCTTTCTCTTTTGGAAGGCGTCGGGAAGTGGAGGGGGATTTTTATTTGGGAGACGCCCGCAGAAGATATGACCTCCGACAACCGGCTCGAAGACGAATTCTCTCTCTACGCACACAGTCCGATGAGCAGAGCATACGAACGGCCCGCCCCTGCAATTCACCCCAAGGTCTGTCCAATCAGTTCTGAACGACAACACCACGGCCGCATTTCCGAGAAGAACGGCCGGCAGCTCGGATGTCGTCGCCGCGTCCTTCGCCTCCGACGTTGCTGCGGCGGCTTGTCGTCGCTCGCCGCGTGCGGCATGCCCCCGGAGCGACCTGGAAGCCGCATTCCCGCGCCCGGGCACTCTCGATATGCAAGGCGTCGGGGAAAGAGTCCCGGCGCCGACCTCCGCCACCCCCACGCCACCGACGCATTCGCGGGCAGCGTGGAGCAGCGCGTGTCGATCGGCGGGAAGGCCGCGCGCTCTATGCTGCCAGCCGAAGAATCTCGACGACGTCGTCCGGCCCCTTGATCGCTCGCGGGTTGGCGGGCGTGAAGACCGACAGCATCGCGTTGTTCCCGATCAGGCCGAAGCGATCCTCCGCGACGCCGACATCGACCAGCCGCGTCGGCAATCCGAGGCGGGCGATGAAGCGCGCGAACACCTCGCTGGCGTCAGCCTCCGGTTCGCGCCACGCCTCAACCAAGAGCCTCTGCGCGGCGCCGGTCGCAGGCTTGTTGTATTTCAGCACGCTCGGCATCATCACCGCCGTGCACAAATAATGCGGCACGTCGCAGGTCCCGCCGAGAACGTGCCCGATCGCGTGGCTGGCTCCCATCGGCACGCGGCATTGCAGCCCGAAGGCCGACAGCCAGGATCCGAGCTGGCACATCTGGCGGGCTTCGAGATTGTCCGCGTTGTCGGCATAGGCCAGCAGACCATCATAGAGATAGCGGAGACCGCGCAGGCAGACGCTCTCGACCAGCGGATTGCCACGGGGCGAGCAAACCGCCTCGATGCCGTGGTCCATCGCCCGGGTGCCCGATCCGACCCAAAGGGTTCTCGGCGTGTGCACCGTGATGGCCGGATCCAGAATGATCGAGATCGGCATCATCAGCGGATGCACGAAGATCTGCTTGAGCTTGCGACGTGTGTCGGTCACCAGCGTGCCGGCATTGTACTCTCCGCCCGACAGCGTGCTGGGGATGGCGATCATCCTCACCTTGGGATTGCGGAACGGCCCCGGACGCGGCCCTTCGGGGGTCGAGACCAGCTCGAAACCATCGAGCCCGGACGCGTCCGTGATGCTGTGCTCGAGGCACATCAGCACGATCTTGGCGGCGTCGACCACAGAGCCACCGCCGATCGCCACAACGAGGTCGGCTTTCGCTTGCGCGGCATGGCCGGCGGCCTCGACCACCGAATCCCGCGTGGTGTGTTGCGGCACCTGATCGAAAGTGCCCGCATAGCGTTCGCCCAGCGCCGACCTGATCTTGTCGATCTCGTCCGTCGTCGTGTTCAGCGTCCGGCTTGCGATCAGGAAGACGCGCTGCGCGCCCTTCCGCTCGGCTTCCTCGCGCAGCGCGATGCCCGCTGGCTTGCCGAAAATGACCTGCTCCATCGGAGGATATTGATGCAGTCCCACCCTGGTCATGGACGTTTCCTTGTTTGTTATCGTTTGTAAGAGCAACGGTGCTCCGTCGCTTCTGGCGGACCTCTCCCGCCTGTCGGCCAAGCGACAGTCACGAGCAAGGCGTCCGAATTCCGGCGCCCAGCCTTGCAGCTGGCACCGATATCAATGCCAGTCATTTAAAGTTCTTTTTTAAAACTCGTCAAGCAACCGTCATTATGTCCTACCAGTCAACTCTGGGTGGGCCTCCGATATGGGTCACCTGCACGAAATTGACGGACGACGACCGATGAATGTCACCCACGATCTTGCACGGGTGACATGTAAGTTCAAAAATCGAACTATTAATGACGGGCGCCGCAACGTCAAAGTCCGCGGCCCGGACCTGCCATGCAGTGATCCAGGTGGGCTGCGAATGAATGCTCGTGCGAACGCGCCTGCGGACGCTGTCAAGGCGCCGTCGGGTCGACCAAAGGTCATCGGCGACCCTTGGCAGTCACATCACGACGATTTGCGCCGGCGGCGATGTTCGCCGCCAGATCTCGGGAGGTCGACCAGACACTGCTCCGTCTCGGTCGTGAGCAATTCGCGCCCGAGATCGCTCGACGCCGGCATGGCGCGGGCCAGCATCAGCGCCCCGACCATGCGGCAGATCAAATCCACCGCCTCCTCGCGCGCCACGGGCGTCGCCGACGACGCGTTCTGCACCCAGTCGATCATGCGTTCGATGCCTTCAGCAAAGACCTTCTTGATGGCGTCCGGCTGCCGCGCGATGTCGCCAGCCAGCGACGCGGCCGGACAGGTCGCTCCGGGCGCGTCGCGGGCCGCGTCCGACATATAGGATCTCACGAAAGCTTCGCGACCCGGCATGGTCTCGCGGACACGCTCCATCTCGTGGAACGCATGCGCGAGCGCCTCGCCGGCCAGCGCGCTCTTGGACTCGAAATGATTGTAGAAGCCGCCATGGGTGAAGCCGGCGGCCTTCATCAGCCCTCCCACGGAAATATTGTCAAAACCGCGCTCGCGAAACAGCCGGGCCGCCTTCGCCACCACCTTCTGCCTGTTCTTAAGCGTCTGGCTCTCGGTAATCCTCACCCGATCATCCCTCCGGTACCATTCCATAACAATGATAGACGTCATCAATGGAGATTGACAACCGCTGAAACAATGATGATGATTATCATCATAATAGGTCCCCACGGGCCGCGAGGGAGGTTTCATGCCGTTCTGGAAGATCTATCATCCGGTGGGAGCGTTCACCGCCGACGACAAGCGCGCTCTGTCGGAGCGCATCACCGGCTGCTATCGCGGGCTCCCGAAGTTCTACGTCATCGTCGTGTTTCAGGAGGTGGCGCCGGACTCGTTCTACAAGGGCGGCGAAGAGGCGAGCAATTTCGTTCGGATCTGGGTCGACCATATCGCCCGGTCCTTCCCGCCTGATGCCAAGGAGCGGAAAGCCAAATGGCTGAGCTGGGCCGAAATGGCTCTCGCTCCCTACATCAAGGACAGGGGATTCGATTGGGAAATCCACATCGACGAAACCCCGTTCGATCTCTGGCAGATCCAGGGCATCGCGCCGCCACCACCGCATTCCGACCACGAGAAGCTCTGGGTTCAGGAGAACAAGCCGGTGCCCTACCCCATCCAAGACCCGGCTCCAGCCGCACAATCGGAGAATTGATCAATGAGTGATCACCAGCGTTTCGCAGTTGTCACCGGCGCGTCGTCGGGAATCGGCGTCGCCTATGCGGAGCGCCTCGCCGCCCGCGGCTATCATTTGATCCTCGTCGCGCGCCGCCGCGAGCGTCTCGAAGAGACCGCTCGCAACATTCGCGCCAAGACGAATGTCACGGTCGAGATCGTGACGGCCGACCTCGGCGACAGCAACGACCTGTCCCGCGTCGCCACGCTGATCGAGGGGCGCGAGGACATCGATCTTCTCGTCAACAATGCCGGCCTCGGCGCGCTCGGCCTGACCGCTCAGGTGTCCGCCTCGGCGCTCGACAACCTGATCAAGATCAACGTGCAGGCGCTGACGCGCCTGACCCATGCGGCGCTGCCTGGTTTCCTGCGCCGCGACCGAGGCACGATCATCAACATCGCCTCGATCATCGCGCTGATGCCGACCCCGACCGGCGCCGGCTATTCAGGTTCGAAGGCGTATGTGCTGAACTTCACCCGCTCGCTCCAGAGTGAGCTGGCGAACACCAAGGTGAAAATCCAGGCCGTCCTTCCCGGCCCGGTCCGCACCGAGTTTTTCGAAGCCTCCGGCCTGAAGCAAGCGCCCTTCCCCGACGAATTATTCATGACGGCGGAGGAACTGGTCGACACGGCGCTGACGGCGCTGGATCAGGACGAGCTGATCTGCCTTCCCGCGCTGCAGGACCTGTCGGCGTGGACAGCCTACGAAGCCGCCCGCGGCGAGCTGATCCGCGCGCTGACGCAGTCCGGCCGACCGGCGGCGCGCTACGCCAAGCAGGTTGGCTGACAGAGCGGGCGCACTCAGTCTGCGGCGTCTCGGCGCCAGCCACTCAACTGGCGCCGAGGCCTCGAATTCCTCAGGCGTGACAAAAAGGCTTCCATGCGAGACGAGAGCACGCTCGCAATGGTCACCTGCGCTCGGCAAGCAGCATTGCTGCCGAGCGCAGGATCAAGCGTGTTGAGCCGGCATCAGGCGATGGGGCTCCAGACATAACGAGACGCGCGCCGCGAAGCTCGCGACGCATCGGACGATGACGGACGCCGAACACGCGAGCGCCCCGCCGGGGTGCCACGGCGGGGCGTCTTCACGTGTCCTGATGGGCTCGGCGCTTACGCGACTTTCCGCGCGCCCGTGATGTCACCCTCCAGGAAGCCCGTCAGCCGGCTACGGATCAGGCTCTCGGCTTCCGCCATGATCCGGTCGATCAGCTCCTTCACGGTCGGGATGTCGTGAATGAGGCCGACGACCATGCCGCAGCTCCAAGCGCCTGAATCCATCTCGCCGTTCACCATCACCTTCGGGTAGACCCCGGCGACCTGATCGTGAATATCGTCGATCTTCAGGCCTGCGCCCTTCTCGCGCTCGACCTCGAGCAAGCGGTCCACGCCCTTGTTCTTCAGCACCCGCTCGGTATTCCGGAGCGAGCGCATCACCAGGACGGTATCGAGCTCGGTTGCCTTGACCAGCGCCTGCTTGACGTTGTCGTGGACCGGCGCCTCCTTGGTGGCGACGAAGCGCGTCCCCATGTTCATGCCGGCCGCGCCCAGCGCCAGCGCGGCAACGAGGCTGCGCCCGTCCGCCATGCCGCCCGAGGCGATGAACGGAATCTTCAGCTCATCGGCCGCGCGCGGCAGCAGGATCATGTTCGGGATGTCGTCCTCGCCGGGGTGACCACCGCATTCGAAGCCGTCGACGCTGACCGCGTCGCAGCCGATCTTCTCTGCCTTGAGCGAATGCCGCACGGAGGTGCACTTGTGAATGACCTTGATGCCCGCGGCCTTGAGCGCCGGCATGTATGCTTCCGGGCTGCGGCCCGCGGTCTCCACGATCCTGACGCCACCTTCCTTGATCGCGGCGATATATTCCGGATAAGGCGGCTCCGTAAAGCTCGGCAGGAACGTGAGGTTCACGCCGAACGGCTTGTCCGTCATGTCGCGGCAACGCGCGATTTCTTTCGCCAGCAGCTCCGGCGTCCTCTGCGTCAGGCCCGTGATGACGCCAAGCCCGCCGGCGTTGGATACTGCGGCGGCCATCTCCGCGAAGCCGACATAATGCATGCCGCCCTGGACGATCGGATGCTGGATGCCGAACAGTTCTGTGATCGCTGTTTTCACGATAGATCTCCTGCTTTCCCCGTCAGTGAAGGATTTCAAACAAGCCGGCGGCGCCCATGCCGCCGCCGATGCACATGGTCACCACGCCATACTTCGCCTTGCGCCGCCGCCCCTCGATCAGGATGTGGCCTGTGAGGCGCGCGCCGGTCATGCCGTAGGGATGCCCGATCGCGATTGCACCGCCGTTGACGTTGAGTTTGCTGGGATCGATGCCGAGCTTGTCGCGGCAATGGATCACCTGGACCGCATAGGCCTCGTTCAGCTCCCAAAGATCGATGTCATCGATCTTCAGGTCGTGGCGCTGGAGGAGCCGCGGGATCGCGGCGACCGGACCTACTCCCATTTCATCGGGCTCGACGCCGGCGGCAACGAAGCCACGGAAGATGCCAAGCGGCTCGAGGCCTTTCCTGGCCGCGACCTTGTCGCTCATGATCACACAGGCCGATGCGCCGTCCGAGAGCTGGCTGGCATTGCCGGCCGTGATGGTCTTTCCCTCGAACACCGGCTTGATCTTCGCGAGTCCCTCGGCCGTGGTGTCGGGGCGCGGACCTTCGTCCCGGGCCAGCGTGATCTGCCGGTAGCTGACCTGCTTGGTGTCCTTGTCGAGAATGGCCATCCTGGTCGTGATGGGAACGATCTCCTGGTCGAAGCGCCCCCGTTCGATGGCCGCGCCGACGCGGCGCTGGCATTCCAGGCTATATTCGTCCTGCCTGTCGCGGCCGATTCCGTAGCGTTCCGCAACGACCTCAGCCGTCTCCAGCATCGACATGTACATCTCGGGTTTCATCGCCATCAGCTCTTCGTCGACGGCATGGAACTGGTTCATGTGCTCGTTCTGCACCAAGCTGATCGATTCGATGCCGCCGCCGATCGCGATCTCGACGCCATCGAGCATCACCGAACGCGCGGCGACCGCAATTGCCTGCAGGCCCGAGGCGCATTGGCGATCGATGGTGGTGCCGGCCACCGTCACCGGCAGGCCGGCACGAATCGCGCCCTTGCGGGCGACGTTCATGACCGTGGTGCCCTGCTGCATGGCGCACCCCACGACGACGTCCTCGACCTCACCGGGCGCAATCCCGGCGCGCTTGACGGCTTCGGCCATGACATGACCGACCATGGTCGGGCCGTCGGTGTTGTTGAGTGCGCCGCGGTAGGCCTTTCCGACTGCGGTGCGCGCGGTGGATACGATGACTGCTTCGACCGTCATGACAGATGTCTCTCCTTAGGCCGCCTGTTCGAGCTGGGCGTAGCGCAACACGTGATAGGCGGGATCCCCGAACTGAATGTTGATGGACGTAATCCGCTTGAAGTAGTGGCCGACGTTGAGCTCGTCCGTCATGCCCATGCCGCCGTGAATCTGGACCGCTTGGTCGGCGATGAATCGGCCGGCATAGCCGATCTTCGACTTCGCGCCGGACGCGAGGCGGGAGGTGTCGGCCTCTCCGGCTGCCAGAGTGAGGCTGTAGTGCTGCATCAGCGACAGCGCCTCCTGATGTGCGATGAACATGTCGACCATGCGGTGCTGCAGCACCTGGAAGCTGCCGATCGTGACGCCGAACTGCTTGCGGGTCTTCGAATAGTCCAGCGTGGCGGCGTTCAGCTCACCCATGGCGCCGACCGCTTCTGCACAGAGCGCGCCGATGGCGCGGTCACGACAGGCCTCGAGGGCTGCGATGCCCTCGCCCTCCCCACCGAGCAAGGTTCCCCGCACTCCGCGCAGGCTGACCTCGGCGGCACGGCGGCCATCGATGGTCTTGAAGCCCCGCAGCTCGAGACCTGCCGCCCGGCGATCGATCACGAACAGGCTGATGCCGCCGGCGTCACCGGCATCACCCGAGGTCCGCGCCGAGACGATGAGGTGATCGGCCCAAGGCGCGGCCAGGACGGCGGTCTTCTCGCCCGTCAGGACGTAATCCTGCCCCTCGCGGCGCGCGACGGTCGCAATGCCCGCGAAATCGAACCGCGCCCCCTTCTCCGTCCACGCCAGGGCCAGGATGGTCTTTCCGGCCATGATGTCCGGGATGAAGGCGCTCTTCTGCTCCTGCGAACCAAGATGCTCAATCAGGCCTCCGCCGAGCACGACAGTCTCCAGGAACGGCTCGACGACGAGGTGCCGGCCGAACTCCTGCATGGTGATCATGGTCGAGAGCGGCCCGCCGCCAAGGCCACCGACCTCTTCCGAGAACGAGGCGGAGAGCAGACCGAGCTCAGCGAAGGACTCCCATTGCCTGCGACTCCAGCCCTCCTCACTTGCGACTATCTTGCGCCGAGCCTCGAAATCATACTGGTCGCGCAGCAGTCGCTGGACGCTCGATCGCAGCAACTCCTGCTCTTCGGTCAACTGGATGTCCATCCGATCCTCTTCCTGCCCTGTCGCTAGAGGCCGAGCACGGCTTTGGCGATGATGTTGCGCTGGATCTCGTTCGAGCCTCCGTAGATCGAGAGCTTCCGCGCATTGAGGTATTTCTCCGAGGCCGTGTGGCCGTAGTCGGGGCCCGGCATGAAATGGTTGGTGCTGACGAATGGCTCGCGGATGGCCAGGCCGTAATTGCCGATCGCCCGATGGGTGAGCTCGGTGATGTTCTGGAAGATCTCGGTGCCGCGAATCTTGAACAGCGATGCGGCCGGCCCCGGATCGATGCCGCGCGCCATTTGCGCAACGATCCGAAGCTCGGTCGCCTCCAGCGCCAACACGTCGAGCTCGACGCGGGCGATGTCCCTCATGAACTCCTGATGCTGCGGATCGCTCTTCGGGATCTCGGCCTTCACGATGTTCTTCAGCCGCGCGATGTAGCGGGTCGAGCGGCCGATCCCGGCCATGCTGGTGCGTTCGTTGCCGAGCAGGAACTTGGCGTAGGTCCAGCCCTTGCTCTCCTCGCCGATCAGGTTCTCGACCGGAACGCGGACGTCTTCCAGGAACACGTCGTTGACTTCGTGCGAGCCGTCGATGGTGATGATGGGCCGCACGGTGACGCCCGGCGACTTCATGTCGATCAGTAGGAAGGAGATGCCGGACTGCGGTTTTGCCGCAGGGTCGGTCCGGACCAGACAGAAGATCCAGTCGGCGTGCTGCGCAAGGGTCGTCCAGGTCTTGTGACCGTTCACGATGTAATGGTCACCGTCGCGCACCGCCTTGGTGCGAACGGATGCGAGATCGGAGCCGGAGCCGGGCTCGGAGTAACCCTGGCACCACCAGTCCTCGCCGGACAGGATACGAGGCAAGAATCTCTTCTTCTGTGCGTCGCTGCCGAAGGTATAGATGACGGGCCCGACCATGGTGACGCTGAACGCCAAGGGCGGCAACGTTCCCGCGCGCGTCGTCTCCTGCTCGAAGATGAACCGACGAGTGATCGACCAGCCGGGGCCGCCATACTCCTTCGGCCAAAGCGGGGCGACCCATCCCTTCTTGTAGAGAATGCGATGCCACAGCAGCATCTGATCCTTGGTCAGATCGGTCTCCGGATTTGGCACGCGCATCTCCGCCGGATAATTCTCGGCGATGAAGGCGCGCACTTCGTCGCGGAAAGCGGCGTCCTCGAGAGAAAGTGCAAGCTCCATGAAACCTGCCCCTACCACTTCTCGCCGAAGGGACGGATTTCCATCTCGAACGTCCAGGCGCTCCTCGGCTGCTGATAGAGCTGCCAATAGGCGCCCGCGACTGACGCCGGCGGCATCAGGAGGTCGGGGTTGTCGAGCGCGCCGGGCCCGAGCGCCTCGAGGCGGCGCTGCCGCACCCATTCGGTGTCGACACCGGAGTCGATAATGAGATGAGCGACGTGAATGTTCTTTGGCCCCAGCTCGCGCGCCATCGCCTCCGCCACCGCACGCAGGCCGAACTTCGCGCTGGCAAACGCTGCATAGCCGCTGCCGCCGCGCAGACTCGCCGTCGCGCCGGTGAAGAATATGTTGCCCTTGCCGCGGGGCAGCATCAGGCGCGCGGCTTCACGGCCAGCGAGAAAGCCGGAATAGCAGGCCATCTCCCAGACCTTGCGGAAGACACGCTCGGTGGTGTCGAGAATCGGGAAATTGACGTTGGCACCGATATTGAAGATGCAGACCTCCAGCGGGGCGTGCCTGTCGGCGTCGTTCAGGAAAGAGATGATCTCTTCTTCCTTGCGGGCATCGAGCGAGTGCGCGTGAATCTCGCCGCCTGCCGCCTCGATCTCCTTCACGAGCGGCTCTAGCTTGGCCCCGTTGCGGCGTCCGGCGAACACCGTGAAGCCTTCCGAGGCAAACTTCTTGGCGATCTCGGCACCGATATAGTCACCCGCGCCGATCACGGCGGCGGTCGCGTTTCTCTTTGGCAAGGGCCATCTCCCGCGAGGTTAAACTGTTCGAATCTGCAGCCGAGCCCGCAACACGTCAGCCGATTGGTGTTCCTGATCCACGATCATCCGGCCGCCGACGATTTCAGCCGCCGCTGAGCGCCCAGTCATTTCCGATCTCCCGATGCTGAGCGCCGGCTTTGCGGCGGTGTACTGCACGCGATTGAACGTTCTTTTTTAGAACTTGTCAATCTGCAGTCCGGGCGAACGCACGAAGCCGGCACAACAAGCCACGAAGCGACTGAGAGTGAATTCAGCAGCCGGCAAGCCGGCGCGCGGCCGAGCGCGGCACGCGCAAGACTTTCCGGGCCAAGGACAAGCGTGCTCGATCGACGGGCTTTTAGCGTCGCCGAAAAGAATGCGGCTTAGCCCCCCCGCCTCGCCGGCTCGCCGTGAATGCGCGATTTCAGGCCGTCGCAGGCTTGGATTGCCCGGTCTGCTCGAGGATCGCCTCCTCGACGTCCCGGAGCTGGTCCTTGCCGAAGAACATCTCCTTGCCGACGAAGAACGTCGGTGAACCGAATGCGCCGCGGCTGACAGCGTTGCTGGTCAGATCGATCAGCTTCTTCTTGACGTCATCCTGCTGCGCGCGTGCAATCAGCTTGTCGATGTCGATCCCGGACGAGGCAAATGCACTGCGGAATATCTCCGGATCGTCCATCTTCTTGGGCTCTTCCCACATGTGATGATAGGCGGCACGGAAATACGGCTCGAATACGCCTTCGAACTGCGCCGCGACGGCGCCGCGCATCAACATCAGGGTATTGACCGGAAAGAACGGGTTCTGACGAAACGTCGTGATGTTGTGCCGACGGATGAACCGCTGGGTCTCGAGTGCCTGATACTCCGGCTTGTTCTTGACGCCGCGAAGCGAATCGAACGGCGACATGTTGCCGGTCGCCTTGTAGATGCCGCCGAGCAAGACCGGGACGTACTCGAACTTCACGCCGGTCCGCCGCTCGATGGCGGGAATGCCGAGTTCCGCCAAATAGGCATTCGGGCTGCCGAAATCGAACTGGAATTCCACCCTCAGCGACATGGCCATTCTCTCCCAGAGCTTGCATTGGCTGGTGCCGGCGATCAGAGATCTCCGGATTTTCGTCCCGTTTCTATAGTTCTAAAATAGAACTGTCAAATCGACCCGGATGCCGGTTTTTGACGGTTATTTGGCAGGGGATTGTTTGAGTTTCAGTACCTATCTAGAATGCACGGCTTGGCCCGTCACATCGCGGATTCGAGGGGCGCCTGCCCGGACGGCTGGAGAGACTGCATGAAGTGGAAAGAGCTCGAGGAAGAGCCATGTTCGATGGCCCGAACGATTGGCGTGATCGGCGATCGCTGGACGCTTCTGATCCTGCGCGAATGCTTTCTGCGCACGCGCCGCTTCGAGGGATTTCAGTCGGCGCTCGGAATCACCCGCCATTTGCTGGCCGAACGGCTGAAGAAGTTGGTCCGGCAGGGAATTCTGCGCCGTATTCCCTACCAGCCGAGACGTTACGAATACATCCTCACGCAAAAAGGACTCGACCTATATCCGATCATGATGGCGATCGTGCACTGGGGCGACACCCACATGGTGGACGAACGGGGCCGGCCGGTGCTGCACGAACACCGCAAGTGCGGCAAGGATTTCGACCCGGTCATGGTCTGTTCCGAATGCGGGGAGCCGCTCTCCGCCAAAGAGGTCCATACCCACCCGGGTCCAGGCGCCCGCGTTGCCCCGGCGACAAAGGCCTCCGAGGGGCCAAAGGCGAAATCCCGATCCCGAACCGCTTGAGGCAGCGTCCCTCACATCCGTACCACGTCTCGGCCCGCCTCGCCCGAGTACAAGAAGTCCACCTGTTCAGCGCGATTCTTCAACACAGCGCGCTGATTGACATAGGCCTTGTCGGTGATTTCGCCCGCCGCCATCGACGGCGGGTCCTTCAGCAGCAAGAAGGCACAGACTCGCTCGCTGCTTCCGATCGTTTCATTATACTCCTGAAAGCGATCTTTCAGGAATTGAGCCACGGCCGGATCGCGGGTCAAATCCGCCGACGGGTTCGCTGAGATCCGCGCCGCTTCGGTCGGGTTCAGCCAGCAGAGCAGCGCACAGGATTCTCGGTTCTCTCCGGCAACGACGATGTCCAGCAATACACCGCGCGTGGCCGCCAGGATCGAGGCGCGCATATTCCCGATCGAAACCCAGGTGCCGTTCGCGAGCTTGAAGTTCTCGGAAATCCTGCCCGTGAAGCGAAGACCGAGTTCCGGCTTCTCCGGATCGATGAACGAGACGGTATCGCCGATGCGATAGAACCCCTCTTCGTCAAAGGCCATTTCCGTCAGGTCTGGTCTCTCGAGATAACCGGGCGTGACGTTGGGCCCCTTGACCCTCGCCTCAAACGTATCGGATAGTGGGATCAGCTTGAGTTCCAGACCCGGCGCGGGAAGACCGATCTCCCCCGGCTGGTCCGTGGCCCAGTGCGTCGAACTGATCGTCGGCGCGGTTTCGGTGGTGCCGTAGCCCGACATCACGGGAATACGCCGCCCGATTATCTCCGAGGTCAGCCGATAAAGCTTCTCGAGCGTGGCTTGCGAGATGGCTGCGCCGGCGTAGGTTATTCGGTCCACCCGCTTGAACACCTGGGCTCCAAGCTCGCGGTCCTTCTCAATCGCGTCGCACAGGAGGTTGTAGCCGGCGGGCACGTTGAACATGGCCGTCGGCGAAATCTCCTTCAGGTTCGCAATGGTCTTGTGAAAAAGCTGCGGCAGCGGGCGGCCGTCGTCGATGTAGAGGGTCCCGCCGTTCCTGAGAATGCCATGCAGGATAACGTTGCTTCCCATGGTATGGTGCCATGGCAGCCACTCGACCTGAACCGGCGCCTCCGAAGGCGACGCGAGCAGGCTTCCCATCTGCAGCGCGCTCGCCATCATGCGGTGGGTGTTGAGCACGCCCTTTGGCAGTCCCGTGGAGCCGGATGTGAAGAGGACCTTTGCAACCGCATCACAAGATACGGCGGCAGATGCAGCCTCAAAGTCTTCGCTGCTGGCCGTGGCCGTCAGGGGCCGGAACGGCACCGTCTTCGGCGCGCCATCGACGCTGATCCAGGTCGCTGCGGCCAGTTCAGGGATCGCTCGGCCCGCGGAGAAGTCACGCCCGCTCTGGACGAAGACGAAGGTCGGCCGCAGCACCTTTGCGATGTCCATGAGCCGCGCGATCCCGCCCGGCATCAGCGAGTAGTTTGGCGAGATTGGCGCCAGGACCGCCCCGATCGACATCGCCGCAAACGAGATCACGGCGTTCTCGATCGAGTTTCCGGAGAGAACAGCGAGCTTGTCACCGGGCTCTGCACCCATGTCGATCAGGCTCTGCCCGACGGCCCGAACCTGCGCCCACGCTTCGCGATAGGTGATCTCGTCCCAATCGCCGTTCGCATTGCGCTGCGCAAGCAATACCCGATCGGGAGCGGCCTCTGCCCAGCGCGGAAGGAAATCGGTGACGCGCCAGTCGCACGGACTCCAGTCGATGGGCGAGCGCAGGATCAGCGTGCCCCCGGCGCGACGCTCGATCGAGACCTCCCTAGGCGCAAACGTCAGTGAACCCGTCGACATGACAATAACTCCTGAATCTGCGGAAAGGCCGCGGGCTCGCGTGCCTGGATCTCTGTTGAGGTCGGTGGCCGGCAACCCGCCGGCCCCGGAGCCGGACGAGCTCGGAGCCGGGTCGGTCAATTTGGCCGTATGGACTCATTCCGACCTGGTATCGAGCACGTCCCCGAATGCTTGCCAGGTCGTGCCTGTCCATCGCTGCAGACGCATCTGCGTCCAGATCATATTCTGGGCTTCGCTGGTATTGACCTTAATTCCGGGCAGCGCGGTCGGGACGACGAAATCGCGGAGGTTCTTGGCCTGGGCAAGAATGTTCTTGCGGGACAAATCGTCCCCGCATTGCTTGAGGATTTGTTCGAGCAGGATACCTTGCTGGTAACCGGTCAAGTAGCTGCCGTTGGTGATATCGACACCCGGCAAGTACTTGTCGAGAAACGCACGATATGCCTGCATCGCAGGGTCGTCCTTGTACGTCTCGTCGAGAACGTCCTTGTTGGTGCTCCCGACGATCACGCCGACTGACTTGTCGAGACCGGCTGGGGCAAGCGTTCCTCCAACCGATCCGGAAGGAAAGTTGACGATGACCGTCGCCTTCCAACCCAGCATATAGGCTTGACGAATGGCCTGGGCTGCAAACTTCGGCGTTCCTGCGATCACCAGGGCCTTTGCGCCGGAATTCTTCAGGTTGGCGACCTGCGAGTCGACCGTGGGTTCGGTCACCTCGTAGGAGGCGGTCACGATCTTCTTGTCGAACTCACCGCCGAGAAAGGTCTTGAACGCATTGACGTAATCTTTGCCGAGGTCATCGTTCTGATAGAGGATGGCATATTTGGCGTTCGGCAGCGCCCTGGTCAGATATTTCGCGTAGATCTTCCCTTCGGTGTCGTAGCTGACCAGCCCCGTAGTGATCAGCGGATAGCTTGCAACCTCCGTGAACTTGGACGACCCGCTTATGATCGCAATGCTGGGTACAGCTTTGCCTTTCAGGTACTTTGCCGTCGCGGAGACACCGGGCGTGCCAAGCTGACCGAACAGGAAGGCGACTTCATCGCTCTCGACGAGTCTCCGAACGTGCTCGACCGCCTTCGGCGGGCTGTAGCCGTCGTCATAGGCGATGTAATTGATCTTGCGACCGCTGACGCCACCGCGGTCATTGATGGATTGGACGTAAGCCATCAGCCCCTTGCCGACCAGACCGAGCGAAGATGCCGGTCCGCTGAATGGAAAGACGCCGCCGATCTTGATCTCGGTCGCAGATACGCCGGGCTCGTCGGCCGCGAGTGCGGGCTGACACAGCAACAACGCCGCAAGCGCAAGGACACTCCATTTCACAGACATGTTCTCCTCCCTGGCCGCTCGCCTTTGTTGCCGCGGTCGCTTTGTTGTGGCGTCTTCTTCCTGTCATATACGGTTCTTTTTTAGAACTCGTCAAGCATCCGCTGGCTGCGCGACTTGAGGAGGTGAGCCAGCTGCTCTCGTACGTGGAAAGCCATGTAACACCGGCTCCACGAGAATTTGCGTCCTCGCGAGCGGGGTAATGCGCAGGCAGAATCCCTGTGCCCACACTTCTCAGCGGCTCGCTCCGCCGAGAACAGCCCATTCCATTATTGAACTCGTCTGCGACTTCACAGGCCTCGGCGTGGAAACTAGTCAAGTTGGAATGAGTTCGGCGGCCTGGCGCGCCGGTCGAGAAGCGCCAATGCGCAGCGACCCGACGAGCCCACGGCCTTTGCGCTGCCGGGCCGCGCCTCCACATGAACCGGGCGCCGGATGAGGCCGGCTAGATTCTACGCCCGGAAGCGCAGCTGACGTGACAGGAATTGGACAAGCCTTGCATGGGTTGAAATGCCAAGCTTCGTTCTGATGCTGCGCAACTGATGGTCGATCGTGTGAACCGAGCGCTGAAGGTCTCTGGCGATCTCTTTGTAGCCCAGCCCCTTGGCAGCAAGACGCGCGACGCGGATCTCCGCTTCCGTCAGTTGTATCGATATCTCGTTCAAGGCACGTGGCGGCGAACCTTGGTCATCGTGCAACGATTTCGCCGCTGCGAGAATTGGTGAGACGACCTCATGCAGGACCGACCTGAACAGATCGACCAAGGCAATGTCCCATGTCCGGCTGGCCACAGTGAGCCTGTCAACGGACATCAGCCCGAACGGCCTTCCGTCAGCGGTCCTCATCGGCATGATCATTTTCGCCTTGGTGCCGGTGGCGAGCAGTGCAGCACGTGCGGCTGGGCTGATCGCCGTCTCGCTGGAGACCGCTTCCAGGATCAGCGGGCCGTTGGCCTTCCAAAGATATCGCATGCCGGGATCGGTGTTATCGAGTGTCGCCCCTTTCGCGCTCCATGCATCGGATGCCGCGGAAACGCTTTCCCAGCGTCCGCAGACGTAAACGGCGTCGGAAGGACTGCCGATATTGCCGTCGACGCGCTCGCCCTGCACTCGCTCTTGCAACCATTGCGCCGCAATATTTCCCGCCAGCGTCAGATCATCGATCGCCAGCAACATATGTGCAGCGAGGTCCCGCGCCGGCGCGAAAGAGATGGCACCGCGGCTATCGAGCAAGGACGCGCGCAGCGCTTGCTGCTTCAGATAACAGGCTGCCTCCCCGTCCACGACCACGCTCCTTCGTCGGCAATGAAGCGATACCACCCGAGACTGCACCTGCTCTTCTGTCGCAAGATCGGGCCGGCATGAACATGCAGTCGGCTACACCACTTCAGCGGCATCGCTTCCCCGATGATCTAGCCAACCCGCGTCAGCGGGTTGCTTGACGTTGTCACCAAGCCTAGTCGCAGCCGGAGGTGATGGCAAGGCCGCCGCTTGCGCTCTTCGCGCGACGCCCTTCCACAGCCTTGCCGTAGGCCGAGGCATCGTCCGGCCAGGTCACCAATAGCGAATGTTCGCTATGTACGGCCGCACTTTCTTTGTCACTCTTCACATCAAGAATGCCGCGCAACGTCGCGATGCAGTCTAGCAAAACAATAAGCCAGTTGGGTGGAGGCGAGAGGATGCCGAAATACGGGACAGAGTTCGACTATGTCATCGTCGGGGCTGGGAGTGCGGGATGCGTTCTGGCCAACCGTCTGACCGAAGATCCTAACGTCAAGGTTGCAGTTCTGGAGGCGGGGGGGGCGAAACAAGTCCATCAAGCTGAGGATGCCCGCGGCCGTCGGCGACATCTTCATGCAGAAGGGATCGGCCAACTGGATGTTCCAAACCGTCCCTCAAGGAGGGTTGGATGCGCGGCGCTTGTATCAGCCGCGTGGACGAGGTTGGGGGGGATCGTCCGCCATCAACGGCATGCTCTACGTGCGCGGTCACGCGCGCGACTACGACCAGTGGCGGCAGTCCGGCCTTACTGGCTGGGGCTATGCCGACGTGTTACCGTACTTCAAGCGATCCGAACATAACGAGAGTGGCGGCGATACTTGGCGCGGCGATCGCGGACCTCTCTGGGTTTCCAGTGGCCCGAACGGCAATCCCCTCTACCGCGCCTTCATCAACGCCGGACGACAGGCCGGCCATCCCGTCACCCGCGACTTCAATGGATATCAGCAGGAAGGGCTCGGGCCTTTCCACCTCACGATCAAGAACGGCGAGCGCTGCAGCGCGGCATCAGCCTATCTCGAACCGGCCCTACGGGAGCGCAGGAATCTTGCCGTCTTTTCGCATGCCCAGGCGATGCAGATCATCGTCGAGAACGGAGAGGCAACCGGGGTGCAATACGCGTCCGGTCCCATGAAAGTCGTGAAGACCGTACGCGCCCGACGCGAAGTGATCCTCTCGGCCGGGGTATTTCAGACTCCGCAACTGCTGATGCTTTCCGGCATCGGTCCTGCCGACGAGTTGCGGCGGCATGGACTCTCCGTCGTCCATGACGCGCCCGAGATAGGGCAGAATTTGCAGGACCATTTCGACGTGGTGATGAGCTACCAATGCACCAAGCCCATCACCGCCCATTCGTTCATCCGAGGGCATCGCAAAATTCTGCTGGGACTGGAATATTTTCTGTTCAGAACCGGCCAGGGACGCACCAATCACGTCCAGGCGGGCGCATTTCTCAAATCCCGCAGAGAACTGGATCGGCCGGACATACAGATACACTTTGCGAATGTCATGCTCCTTGATCATAAACCGCTTAGAACCGATTGCCATGGCTTCGGTCTTCACGTCTGTCAGCTGCGCCCCGAGAGCCGTGGCGAGGTGCGCCTGGCGGCCTGCGATCCCTTCGCCGCGCCTATCATCGATCCACGGTACCTCTCATCGGAGGTGGATCGGCGCACGATCCGCGACGGCGTCCGCATGGTTCGCCAGATTGTTGGGCAGGACGCATTGAGAATGTATCGCGGGCCCGAGGTACATCCCGGCGTCGATGTACAGACCGACTCCGAAATCGACGCATGGACGCGTCGAACAGGGCAATCCATCTTTCACCCTGTCGGCACCGTACGCATGGGTGCGGACGCAAAGGCGCCGGTCGGACCGGATCTGACGCTCCGCGGCGTGAGGCGGCTACGCATCGTGGATGCCTCAGTCATGCCGACACTCGTCGGCGGCAATACGAACGCAGCAACGATCATGATCGCTGAGAAGGCGGCAGATATGGTGCGCGGACGATCGCCATTGCCGCGCGAGGAGGCGCCGATTGCTGAGGACGCCGTAGTCTCCCAACGCGCGCAGGTCCATCGCTTCGCGTCGGCCACAGCGGTTGCGCCGAACTAGTGCAATCGCGAACTTCCGCGATGTATCGCCCCCCGATCTCTGACACTCGTGAGCAAACCGATTTGAACGAGAGGCAACGACGATGAACAAGACGGCAAATCCCTCCACAGAAGAGACAAGGGCCCGACTGCAGGCCACTCTCGACCGCCAAAAGGGCGAGCAGACGCGCCTTGGTCCTCCGTCATTATCGCTTCGCAGAGACCGCCTCGCGCGCGCGATCTCCATGGTGTTGACGCACAAGAACGAGCTGCTTGATGCCATGAACACCGACTTCGGAGCCCGCTCTCGCGACATGGGGATGCTGTATGATATCGTGGGCTCTGTGCAGCCGCTCCGGGAGGCGCACAAGAATGTAGCGAAGTGGATGCGGCCTCAGCGACGCAAGGTATCGCCACCGATCCTGTCTCTGCTCGGCGCGCGTTCTACCGTTAGGTACCAGCCCAAGGGTGTGATTGGCATCGTCACCTCGTGGAATTTCCCGCTGCAATTGATGATGGACGCGGCAGCAGCCGCGTTCGCGTCCGGCAACAGAGTGATGCTCAAGCCGTCCGAATACACTCCTGCGACGGGAACCTTGGTGGCGCAGTTGTTCGACAGCTATTTCGATGAAGATGAAATTTCGACGTTTCTCGGTGGCACCGAAATCGCGAGCGCATTCACTAGCCTGCCTTTCGATCATCTGATCTTCACTGGCTCGACCAATGTCGGACGCCATGTGATGCGTGCTGCGGCGGACAATCTGACGCCAGTCACGCTCGAGCTCGGCGGCAAGAGTCCGGTTGTCATCGGCCGAAGCGCGGACATCGCCAAGACGGCAAACCGCATCATGATGGGCAAGATGATCAACGCCGGGCAGGTCTGCGTCGCGCCGGATTACGTCCTTGCGCCCGACGACCAAGTGGAGCCATTGATCACGGCTGCAACGACGGCGGTGGCCAATATGTTTCCAACCCTCAAGGATAACCCGGACTACACGTCCGTCATCACCCAGCGTCACTATGAGAGATTGCAGTTGCTGATTGACGATGCACGGAAGAAGGGTGCCCGAATTGTCGAGATCAATCCGGCAAAGGAGAATTTCTCGCAACAGCAACACCGGCGAATGCCGCCAACCCTGGTCGTCGACGCGACGGATGACATGACGGTGATGCAGGAGGAGATTTTCGGGCCCGTCCTGCCGATCAGGCGCTACGGGACATTCGAGGACTCGATCGACATGATCAACGCGAGGCCTCGACCGCTCTCGCTGTACTATTTCGGCTCCGACAAGATCGAGAGCGAAATGCTGCTGGAGCGGACTCACGCAGGAGGCGTAACCATAAACGACATCTTCTGGCACATTGCGATGCCCGATCTGCCGTTCGGGGGGATCGGCCCCTCCGGTATGGGCGCGTATCATGGACATCGCGGCTTCATCGAGTTCTCGCATGAGAAGGCCGTGTATCGGCAGACTGGAAGCGAGATCATTGCGATGTTTCGACCTCCCTATGGCCCCAAATATCGCAAGATCATGAGCGGCCTCCTAAAGGGCTAGCGACCGACTGATGCTGTGCTGGCGCGCAGCGGGACCGCGAGGAACAAACGATTGCAGCCCCTGCGAAGCGTCACGGTCTGCCAGAGCCGTGCGAACCGAGAAGGTCGGGTTCAGCTCCTGCCGCTGGGCGCTTCCTCAAAGGCATGGCCGTCAGCTTGGACGTCCGGTCGGCTTCTTTGTTAGGCAACTCCGGGCACGAGGCGGATACCAATGCCGAATCGCGACCCGCAGCGTGTGCTTGAAAGCGGCATGCACGAAACTGCGGCCTTCTTATGCACCTGCTCATCGAACGCACGGGTGAACGATCAAACTCGTTGCGACCGCAGAGGACGCCAAGTATCGATGCGTCGTATTTTCCAACGGTTTATTGATCTGTTGGCAGCTGCCGAAAGCCCCGCCGACGTTGCGGGAGGCTAAGCATTCCGGCGCTAGCTGAACACCCGAGCGCCCGTGATAGCCGTGGCCTGCCTGATCCGCGGTCTGCGAGCTGTCGGACGTTCGAGCCAGGGCCGTTACACCCCGACAGCGATACAAGCTGCAAAGGCTTATCGAGCGGCCCCGTCGTTAACCAGGGCGTCAAGCCTTGGCGATCCGATCCATTTCGAGGTCCAGAGGCGCTTAGCTACCCGACTACAGCCCCCGTCCGGGGAGAATGTCGGCGCGGATATTCGCAATGGCTTTTGGCGAACTTCAGAACCGCGGTTTTGCCGGCTCAAGGGCTTTGCAACTCACACCTGCGGAAAGAGCGGCTGCGAAGCACTTCCGGCACGACGGAATCGCCCCGGCGCCAGCATAACAACCATCATCGGGAAACGGCTTCGACAATTGCCGGATCCGTCTTCAATTTCAGTCTAAAGAGCCATTTGGTTCGACAGAAGCTTTGGCGCTACGGGGTTTTCGAACTCCAAGTGAGCCAACGGTCTTGCGACCGGCATCGAGAATCTTGCTGGACGCCTTTGCGCTATCGACGGCACGCGAGAGCAAGATTGAACCTACCATGGCTGCGATGGCGCCCGTGGCTATTTGACGGGCGTCTTGGGGTGACTCTTCTGGAAGCGTCTTAGCCATGATGTCGATCATTTGATCCAGCTTGCGGGAAAATGCCTGCCGCGCTCGCGGGTCTGACCGCCCGATATCAGCTGCGAGCGCTGGAAGCGCGCAACCGCGTTCAGGATCGTCCCGATGCCGCGGACTTAAATAATCGGCAACAACTGCACCAAAGGGCTCCTGGTTAACACTCTCGTTCGTCAACCGTTTCAAACGCTCAATAGTTTGATCCATTGCGAAAGCAATCGCTTCTGCGACGAGTGCGGCCCGCGAATCGAAGTGGCTATAGAAGCCGCCATGTGTGAGACCTGCGAGTTTCATCAAGTCGGGAACACTTAACGCTTGAGCACCCGTTTGCCGCAGACCGTAAGAGGCATGTTCAACGATCCGGTTATGGGTTTGACGTTTGTGATCCTTTGCGTAACGCATCGCCAGCTCCGTGAAGACTCCAAAAGCGACTGGCAACGGCTCCAAGGCATGGGAACTCGCACCACGTTCGCAAACTAGTGACCTGTGCAATTCACCCAAGGGCCCAGTTTTGTCCCTGCTCCCTTAACCCTGTCCTGTGGGCAAATCAGAAACGGCGCTTCTCTCATGAGGCGGCAATATTTCATTGCATTACGATCCAATTTAGATGACTATCGTCATATAAACAACAGCGCTTGTAGTGGAGAACTCGTCATGCCCGCAGCCACTGATCCCGTCGTCATCCTGTCCGCCGTCCGGACACCGTTGGGCCGCTTCATGGGCGAGCTATCGCCGTTCAGCGCCCACAAGCTTGGTTCCCACGTGATCGGCGCCGCGCTGGAACGTGCGAAACTCCCTCCTGAGCGGGTCGACGAGGTGTTTATGGGCAACGTGCTTCCGGCCGGACAGGGTCAGGCCCCCGCTCGCCAGGCTGCGCGCGGCGCCAAATTGCCTGACGCCACCGGCGCCACCACCGTCAACAAGGTCTGCGGCTCCGGCATGAAGGCGACCATGCTGGCTCACGACATCATCAAGGCCGGCTCCGCCGAGATTGTGTTGTCCGGCGGCATGGAGAGCATGACCAACGCGCCCTATCTGCTGGCGAAAGCGCGCGCCGGCTATCGCGCGGGGCACGACCGGATCATCGATCACATGATGATGGACGGGCTGGAGGACGCCTATGAGACCGGCCGATCGATGGGCGATTTCGGCGAGGCCACCGCGGAGGTCTATCAGTTCACCCGCACCGACCAGGACGCTTACGCCATAGAAACGCTGACCCGCGCGCGAAAGGCGGTCGAGGGCGGCGCGTTCAAGGCGGAGATCGTGCCGATCACGCTGACGGAAAAGGCCGGGCAGCGGATCATTGCCAATGACGAGCATCCGCTCAAAGTGGACCCTGCCAAGATTCCCGGCCTGAAGCCGGCGTTCCGCGCCAACGGCACCATCACGCCGGCCGCCTCCTCGGCCAATGCCGACGGCGCCGCCGCGCTCATTTTGGCAAAGCGCTCGCTCGCCGATCGCGACGGCTTGCCGGTGCTTGCCGAGATCAAAGGCCACGCCACCCACAGCCAGGAGCCGCAATGGTTCACTACGGCGCCGATCCCGGCAATACGGAAGCTGCTCGACAAGGTCGGCTGGAGCGTGGGCGATGTCGACCTGTTCGAGATCAACGAAGCATTTGCCGTTGTAGCGATGGCGGCGCAGAAGGATCTTGGCATTCCGCGGGAGAAGCTCAACGTCAACGGCGGCGCCTGCGCGCTCGGTCATCCCATCGGCGCTACCGGCGCCCGGTTGATCGTCACGCTGCTGCATGCGCTGGAGGCGCAGAATCTGAAACGCGGTATCGCCTCGCTCTGCATCGGCGGCGGTGAGGCAACCGCCATCGCGGTCGAACGCATCGTCCGCTGATCTGGGGACGTCGAGGAGGTCCGCATCCGACGCGAATTCGGCTTGGGAGGAAGCATATTCTTCTTTAGTTATATGCTGCTTGGCATTCGCAGCAATATGGGGAACCTTCGATATGCGCCCCTAAACGTTCCTATTCCACTCAAGGCGCGTGAAAGCGCTATGCCCCCCTCACCCAACCGGAGATGGATCCGCGGATGGACAATGGCATCGACACCTTCGCGCTCGACACTCCGCCGAACTTCCAGCGCGACCTGCGGGCGAAGAAATCTCCCGCGCTTCAGCTCAACATCGATGCGACGCGCGTATCACAGGCATTTACCGGCGCAAGCTACATTCAGTCGATCCTCGCCAGCGAGGTCAGCGAGGTCCTCAGGCGATATCGCAGCGCAGACGCACCGCAAGTGGATCTGGACCTCCGGGCGCGCTTCAACCAGGAGCTCAAGCAGGCCTGGTTCGGCGCCATCAACAACCTGATGTCCAACATCACGATGCTCTCGATCGTGCTGACGGGCGCGGCGCTCATTCGGGAGCGCGAGCACGGCACCACCGAGCATCTACTCGTGATGCCGGCTCACGACGGGATCACGATAGAGGCCAAGGAAGCTGACGGCGGTCGAGAGCACGCCCGATCGTTCATTTTCGGACTTGTTGAGAAGCTCCCGCGCGGTCGCGGCAACGACGGGATGCGCTTTTGGTTCGGCTTCGGCCCCCAGGTGATTGGTTGCCAGCATGATCCGAAGCGTCTTCTCGAAGGACTGCGCCGGGTCGGCCAGGATCTCGGTGACCCGGGTGAGCGTCTTCTCCTTTTCGGCATAGAGAACGTGCAGGATGACGCCGACCAGAAGCGAGTGACTGGTCTTTTCCCAATGCGTTCGGCGTTCGAGCGCACCTTCCAGATCGACCAGGATATCGGCGATGTTCTGGACGTCGCGAACTTCGGCCGCCCCCTTACGGACCCTCAAGCAGCGGATTGTAGCGGGCGCTTCTTGGGTCGGTGGGATTGAACAGCAGGCAATGCGAGAAGGTCGAGCGCCAACCGGGCGTCAGTTCCCAGTTCTCGCCCTTGATGTCGTGCACCACCGCCGACGACGTCCAGGACAGCAGCGGCGGCAGGACAAGGCCAACACCCTTGCCCGAGCGCGTCGGCGTAAAGCACATGACGTGTTCGGGCCCATCATGACACAGGTGTTGTTATCAAATCGTCCGAGGAACACGCCTTTGGCAGCGAACAGGCCAGCGGCCCGAATTTCGCCAGCGCTGGCCCAGCCGCCGAGCCGTAGGTCGTGACCAGTTGGTTCTGTCGCGCACGCCAGACCGAGTTGAGGATTGCGAACAGCGCGCCGGCTCCCCCGCCTGCAGCCGCGATCGCACCACCCCGTTCGAAAATCTCGGGCGCGTAAGCGTCGTATGCGAACCACCATTCGAACAATCGCCACGGCAGATAGACCGGATAATCGGCGATGACGAACCAGGGCGCACCGAGCCGGTCCTGAAATCCGAGAGCTGCTGCCGTCCACTGCGTTGCGCCCCAGCTTGACGCGATGACGATCCCGAACACGATCGTGATCTGACCGACACAGATCTTTGCTGGAAACATTCGCTGAGCGGAGCGGATCCCGCTGTCGTCCCTCTTTCCCGGCGGAGTCCGCGGGGCCTTGCTGAACCGCAAGGGGGAGCGCTACGGTTTTATGATACCGTTCTCAGGCCGATCGCGCGGGAGAATGCCAACCTTATTCTCCGCAAGATTTGCGGAGAATACTCTTGCGGATGCGGGGATAGACCTCCATATTCTCCGCAAGGAATGCGGAGAATGACAGTCTATATCCATCAGCTGCCTGAATGGCCTCGGTTTTCCTGGGATGCCACTGCCTTGGCCAAGCAGCTTGCAGCTGTCCGGCTGCGGCAGGGGCAACTCATCGGCCGCATGCAGGCCCTTGGTTTCCCCCAGCAGGAGGAAGCCGCCCTCACCACCCTCACCGAGGAGGTTCTCAAGTCCAGCGAGATCGAGGGAGAGAAGCTCGACAAGGACATGGTGCGCTCGTCACTCGCCCGTCGGCTCGGCATGGACGCGGGCGCCTTGCCGTCCGCTGATCGCAACGTCGAAGGCGTCGTCGAGATGACGCTCGACGCCACCCAGAAATTCAAAACCGAACTCACGGCAGAGAGGCTGTTCGGCTGGCATGCGTCTCTGTTTCCAACTGGCCGCAGCAATATGAAGAAGATCGCCGTGGGAGCCTGGCGCGACGCCTCGGCGGGAGCGATGCAGGTGGTCTCCGGCGACTACAGACGCGAGCATGTCCATTACGAGGCACCACCCGCCGCAAAGCTCAACGCCGAAATGGCTGGGCTTCTTGACTGGTATAACGCCGAAGAGAAGATCGATCCGATCATCAAGGCAGCGATCGCCCATCTCTGGTTCGTGACGATCCATCCTTTCGAGGACGGCAACGGCCGTATCGCCCGCGCCATCGCGGACATGTCGCTTGCCCGCTCGGAAGGGATTCCGCAGCGCTTCTACAGCATGTCGGCGCAGATCCGGGCGGAACGCAAGACCTACTATGACATGCTGGAGAGCACGCAAAAGGGCAGCCTCGACATCACGCCTTGGCTCGAGTGGTTCCTGGGCTGTCTCGACCGCGCATTCACTGAAGCCGAAACCATTCTCGCAGCCGTGCTCGAAAAGGCGGATTTCTGGAAACGGCACGCCACAATCCAGATCAACGATCGGCAGCGGGATATGCTCAACCGCTTGCTGGACGGTCTCGATGGTAAGCTCACATCGAGCAAATGGGCGAAAATCGAGAAATGCTCGCCTGACACGGCGTTGCGCGACATTCAGGGCCTTGTTGATCAGGACGTCCTCGTCAAGGATCCAGGTGGCGGTCGGAGCACGAGCTACTCCCTCGTCTCCTCCTGAGGCCAATCGCAAAGGGACGCGGGATCGGACGCAAGCTCGGGCGTGGCATCAGAGCGGAGGCTCCACCTCAAGCCGGCGGAGATAGGATCCAAAACGCGCGCGCGGGTTATACGATCTTCGCAAGAGAATGGCATAACCAGCAATAATCGCAGCACCTTGTGCGACATTCGGAAGGATTTGCGCGAACGGCTTCAGGGGAAACTGAACCCGCTCCCGCAACACCCAGCGTCCTTTAGCGTTTGATCCCGACGGACCAGAATATCCCCTCCCCGCCCACGCGGCCGGTGACCAATTGGCCGCGCGCACGCTCCAGCACCGGCCGCCACGGCACCAGCGCGAAGTCGTGGGAGCGCTCGATCAAAGCAAACCGGCCACTGTTGAGTGTCAGCATTCGCCTGCAGACGCCGCTGATGCTGTCGCCGGTTCCAACCTCCAGACGTTCAAGCCCGGTTTGGACAGTTATGTCAGCGGCTGCCCGACGAAGCTCGATCGTCTCCAGCGTCCGTAGCAGATCGCGCGCGTAACGCATTTGGCCCTCGTGCTCACGGGCCAGACCCTGCTCGATCAACCATTGCCGTTTGGCCCGCAGCGCGGTCTCGACGTCTGCGCCCATTCCGGCAGGGCCGAGCGCCTCCGGCGTCCTGGCGCTAGGCCGATCCCGACCAGCTTCTGGGTCGCCCGTCCGAGCACTTTCCACGGGTCGCCGCGCATCCCGTCCGTGGCCATGTAGTGCTCGCCGTAGCGCGATATCCACGGCTTGTATCCATCATCGCGGCGGCGACACTCCACGACCCACGGTTCGCCATCGCGAAGACCTGCCGTGGCGTTGAATCCGTTGCCACCGGCATAGATGTATCGGCCGCCGCCGGCGATATAGTCCTCGGTCGCGTCCAGCATACGCTCGGTGTAGTATTCGGGCCGAGCACCGCTGATAACGCAGGCGTACGGCGACAATGCCGCCGGTCCATCGCGATGCAGGTCTTCGTCGGTCAGAACCTCGTATTCGAAGTCGCTCCGATCGAGCCACGCGATGACGGAGAGATCCGCAGCCAATCCCATTGGCACGTCGAGGCTCGGCATCCTGTATTTCGGCCGCATGTTCATGATTGGACGGTGATAGGAGCTGTAGCAAACTCCACTGCCGTCGGCGTGCGTATCGTAGGTCGACCGACCGAAATCGACTCGCCTGTACATCTCTATATCGATCTCTGACAGCACGGCGGGCTGACCGGTCAATGCCTCGCGTTCGGGATGGTCGAAGCTCAAGCGCTCGTTCGCAAACGCAAGATAGGTCAACGTCGGAAATAGGAATGCAATACGCGCCCGCGGCTTTTCCGGTCGCACGAAAAAAACAACGTGCTCCTCGCTGAGGCTCTCACCGCTACCGGAACGCAGCCGTATGGCATAGCAGCCACTTTTGAGCTCGCGCGGCAGCGTAACGACCTTGGTCGCCTTCCAATTGCAGTCCGTCAGCGCGTCGGCGTGACGCCGATCAGCAACTTCCGGAAAAAAGTATAAGGATTCCAACCCTAAACGTGGGGGTGGTGCGCTCGGAGGGACTCGAACCCCCACGGTGTTACCCACTGCCACCTCAAGGCAGCGCGTCTACCAATTCCGCCACGAGCGCGAAGGGAAGGCCGAAACCGGCCCCAGGAACCAGCCTCAGGGCCGGTCCGGATCAGTGGCGCCGATGTAACAAATCGGTGCAGGGGCCACAAGGCCTGCTTCTCCCCAATTGGGAGGTTTGTGGAGGTTTTCCTCGCCTACGCGCCGCCGGGGGATTTCGGCAGCATCTGCTTGACCTCGACCGCGATGCGGTTGCGGTCGACCAGGACCACGCCGCTGGCGATCGGCAGATTGTTGGCCAGCACCTTGACCTCGTCGGCTTCGGTCGCGTCCAATTCGATGATGGCGCCGCGCGACAGGCGCAGAACCTGGTGGATGGGCATGCTGGAGGTCCCGAGAACGACCATGAGGTCGACGGTCACTTTATCGAGGGTTGACACTGCAAGACCACCGAAGTCACGACTGGATTTCCTGCCCGAGAGAACACCATGTTACGGTTAGCCAATGGTTAACAGCCGCGAAAACCTCGACCTGACGACCTTTGCCGCCCGCTCTGCGGACGCGGTCGAATGGCGCATCTCGGACGCGCCTGTGGACTATGCCGAGGCCGCCGCCTTCATGGAGGCGCGCGTGGCTGCGATCGCGGCCCACCAGGCGCCGGAGATGGTCTGGCTGCTGGAGCACCCGCCGGTTTACACCTCCGGCACCTCGGGCAAGGCCGAGCACCTGCTCGATTCGCGCTTCCCGCTGATTTCGACCGGCCGCGGCGGCCAGGTCACCTATCACGGTCCCGGCCAGCGTGTGGCCTATGTAATGCTCGACCTGAAGCGGCGACGGCCCGATGTCCGCGCCTATGTGGCGGCGCTCGAAGAACTGATCATCCGCACGCTCGCCGCGTTCAACGTGCGCGGCGAGCGGCGCGAGGACCGTGTCGGCGTCTGGGTGAAGCGCCCGGACAAGGGCGACGGTTACGAGGACAAGATCGCCGCGATCGGCGTGCGGCTGAAGCGCTGGGTCTCGTTCCACGGCATCGCCATCAATGTCGATCCCGATCTGTCGCATTTCAAAGCGATCGTGCCGTGCGGCGTGGTCGATCCGCGCTATGGCGTCACCAGCCTCGTCGATCTCGGTCATCCCGTTGCGATGGCCGACGTCGATATCGCGCTTCGGCAGGCGTTCGACGAGGTGTTCGGTGCGGCCGCCGCCACACTGCCGGAAACGGCGTGAGCCTCACTGCGCTGCGGTCGTTCCAAGGCCGGGAGACGCGCGTTGCCTGGAACCTGCGCCCGCCAAGACCGGCGGAATTGACGCGATCCCCTCGTCATGTAGCATGATCAGATCGCGCGTCCGCTGCGCGAGCGATGCGAATTCCTCGCGAATCATGTGCGTGAAGATACTGCGTGACGATGAGCGAAGCCCATCCTGATCCCCTGCACCATTTCTCGCTGGTCAGGACCTCTGACCCCGAGGAACTGCGGCAACTCGGGACGCGCTGGTTGGGCGCCGATCGCCTGGATTTGCGCAACATCGGCGGCCTTCAGGCCCGGCTCAACGCCGTCGAGCTGGAGACGATCGCACTCGGCTTCGGGGCCACGAGCTGCGATCTGGTCGCCGACACCTTCGCCGCCGATTTCGTGCGCCTGCAGATCGCGCTCAAGGGGCGCGGGCTCGCCTGCGTCGGTCGCCAGGTCACCGATATCAATGAGCGGCAGCACGCAGTCACCTCGGCCGGTGTATCCTGGCAGATGGTTTGCCAGGGCGGCCACGAGCGCCTCACCCTGCGCATCAAGCAGGAGCCACTGCTGCGGCGCCTCGCTGCGCTGGTCGACGTCAAGCCGAGAGCCGACTACGAATTCGAGGGCGCTATCGCTGCCGACGATCCGCAGGCGCGCGGCCTGGTCCGACTGCTCAAGTTCCTGGCGTGGCAGCTCGACGAGAATCCGTCCGGCTTCGCGCCTGCAGTCTATCGCGAACTCGAAGACGCCGTGCAGATCGCCTTCCTGTCCACGAGCCGTCATAAGTTCAGGGACTTGATTGCCGCGCCCGGCCAGATGCCGGACTTCGGCCTGGTCAAGCGGCTGGAGGACTTCATCGAGGCGAATTGGCGCGAGGCCATGACGATCGAGCGGCTGGTCGCGGAATCCGGCGTCAGCGCACGCTCGCTGTTTCGGGCGTTCGAGCGCGTGCGCGGCTATTCGCCGATCGCCTACGCCAAATCGGTCCGCCTGCGCCGCGCCCGCGAGATGCTGCTCACTGGCGATCCCGCCATCACGGTGGCATCGGCCGCCGCGGCCTGCAACTTCGTCAATCCCGGGCACTTCGCTCGCTACTATCGCGAGACCTATGGCGAACTGCCGTCGGCGACGCTAGCCAGATCCCCGCGCTGAAGCATCGCGGCATTGCTTGGCGGCGCGCCGGCGCCTGGGGGGGACAACACATACGGCTATGGCGGCGCTCAGATCACATTTCGGCGGCCGGCTGAGCAATCAAACCGTCGGCAACACCGAGAATTCTTCCCCTGCCCGGCGCAGCTGGAGCTGATCCGCATGTGCCGGCATGTCGTGCACCGAATCGACCCGGCAGGCCGGTGGACCCTTGCGGCACAATTCGACCAGTTCGGCCACATCGGCCGCCGGCCCGGCGAACACCGCCTCGACGCTGCCGTCCTGGCGATTGCGCACCCAGCCGTCGAGGCCTGACAGCGTCGCCTGGTCCTCGACCCAGGCCCGATAGCCGACGCCCTGGACGCGGCCGCGGATCATGACATGCACGATGGTATGGTGGCTCGTCATGGCTTCAACTTGAGGAAATCACGGCTGCGCGCCTTCACGTCGGCCTCGCGCGTCACGCGCGCGGTCAGTTCTCCTGAAGCCAATCCCTTCAGCTGCTTCGGCGATGTGCCGTCGCGCAGCGCCCTCAACGTCTCATGCACAGCCTGGGTTGCTGCAGCAATCGGGGCATGGCCCTGCAGCGCGATTCGCACGCGGCGAGACGTGAGGTAATCGAGATCTGACATCTCCTCCGGCGCGCCACCGAGCACGATCGGCAAGCTCGTCGCCTCGGAGATCGCATCGAGCTCGGCGCGCGACTTGATGCCGGTGAAGAACAGGCCGTCCACGCCGCAGGCCTCATAGGCCCGCGCCCGTGCGATCGCATCCTCAAGCGAGATGATCGACACGGCTCCCGTGCGCCCGAGGATCACCAGCGAGGGATCGCCGCGGCCGTCGAGGGCCGCCTTCATCTTGCCAATACCCTCGTCGAGCGAAATCAGCTGCGTCTTGGTCTCCCCGAAGGCCTGCGGCAACAGCGTGTCCTCGATCGTCAGCCCGGCCGCGCCCGCCGCCTCCAGTTCCTGCACGGTGCGGCGGACATTCAGCGCATTGCCATAGCCATGATCGGCATCGACCAGCACAGGCAAGGACGCCGCGCGCGACATCCGCCGCATCTGCTCGGCAAGCTCGGTGAGCGTGATCAGCGTGATGTCGGGGTCGCCGAGCACCGCGAGCGAGGCCACCGAGCCGCCGAACATGCCGAGCTCGAAGCCGATATCCTCGGCGATGCGGATCGAGATCGCGTCATAGACGGAGCCGGGACGGATGCAGCGAGCACCCGTCAGGATCGATCGAAGTTTGTCGCGACGTGCACGGAAGGTCATTGCACCTCTCGTCCCGTCATTGCGAGGAGCGAAGCGACGAAGCGATCCAAGAATAACGCGTCAGGTTCTGGATTGCTTCGCTCCGCTCGCAATGACGGATGTTGTTTCTCAATATCATTCCGGGGCGATGCAGCAGCATCGAACTATGGTGCGCGATTGGGCACCTGAGAATCTCGAGATTCCGGGCCCGGTCCTTTGGACCGTCCCGGAATGACGAAGCCCAGACTTACGCAAACTCCAGGATCAGCGCATCCACGGCCAGGGTCGCGCCGGCCGACGCGTGGATCTTCTTCACGGTGCCGTCGCGCTCGGCGCGCAGCACGTTCTGCATCTTCATCGCCTCGATCACGGCGAGCGTTTCGCCGGCCTTGATCTCCTGCCCCTCGGTCACCGCAATCGAAACCACCAGGCCCGGCATCGGGCACAGCACCTTCTTGCCGCTGTCGCCGGCGGTGACGACCGGCATCAGCCGGGCCGAACCCGCTTCCGCTTCGGTGTAGACATAGACCGCAGCCTCGACGCCCTGATGAGCGAGGCGCACGCCATTGGGTATCGGGCGCGCCTGGATGGCGACCGTCTGCCCGTCGATGGTCCCGTGCCAGACCGGGTCGCCGGGCTTCCAGCTCGAGTTGAGACGATGCGCCGGCCCCGCGCTGTCATCGGCGCCGACGAAGCGTACGACAATGCTGCCGCCGTCGCGGACGATGTCGAGCAGGATCTCCTCGCGGTCGAGCCAGACCGCACGACGCCCTTCCCGCTTCACCGGACGGCCGATCATCTGCCCTGAGATCTGCCGCTTGCGTTCGCCGAGCACGTGATCGATCGCCGCGCCCACGGCGGCCAGCCGACGCGCAATCTCGCCGGATGGCGCATGCGCGGCAAAGCCCTTCGGAAACTCCTCGGCGATGAAACCGGTCGACAGCCGCCCCTCTCGCCAGCGCGGATGGTTCATCAGCGCGGACAGGAACGGGATGTTGTGCCGGATGCCGTCGACATAGAACGCATCGAGCGCAGTCGACTGCGCCTCGATTGCGGCTGCACGCGATTCCGCATGCGTGACCAGCTTGGCGATCATCGGATCGTAGTAGATCGATATCTCGCCACCTTCCTGCACGCCGGTGTCGTTGCGCACGGTGATGCCGTGGCTCTTGCTCTCCGCCGGCGGACGGTACTTTACCAGGCGCCCGATCGAGGGCAGGAAATTGCGGAACGGGTCCTCGGCATAGACGCGCGATTCCACCGCCCAGCCGGTCAGGCTCACATCCTTCTGCGCGATGGCCAGTTTCTCGCCGGCGGCAACCCGGATCATCTGTTCGACCAGATCGATGCCGGTGACGAGCTCGGTCACGGGATGCTCGACCTGCAGGCGCGTGTTCATCTCCAGGAAGTAGAAGCTCTTGTCTTGCCCCGCGACGAACTCGACGGTGCCGGCGGAGTCGTAGTTCACGGCCTTCGCAAGCGCGACCGCCTGCTCGCCCATGCTGCGGCGCGTCTCCTCGTCGAGCAGCGGCGACGGCGCCTCCTCGATGACCTTCTGGTTGCGGCGCTGGATCGAGCATTCGCGCTCGCCGAGATAGATCACATTGCCATGCTTGTCGCCGAGCACCTGGATCTCGATGTGCCGGGGATCGATGATGAATTTTTCGATGAAGACACGGTCATCGCCGAACGAGGATTTCGCTTCCGCCTTGGCGAGGGTGAAGCCTTCGGCGACCTCGGCTTTCGAATGCGCGATGCGCATGCCCTTGCCGCCGCCGCCGGCGGAGGCCTTGATCATCACGGGATAGCCGATCTCGTCGGCAATCCGCACCGCGTGCCGTTCGTCCTCGATCACGCCAAGGAAGCCCGGCACGGTCGAGACCTTGGCCTTGGCCGCCGCCTTCTTGGATTCGATCTTGTCGCCCATCGCGGCGATCGCCTTCGGGTTCGGCCCGATGAAGACGATGCCGGCCTCGGCAAGCGCGCGCGGAAAAGCCTCGCGCTCGGAGAGGAACCCGTAGCCCGGGTGCACGGCTTCCGCGCCGGTCCTGCGGCAGGCCTCGACGATGCGGTCGATCAACAGATAGCTCTCGGCCGCAGCCGGCGGGCCGATCAGCACGGCATCATCGGCCATCTCGACATGGAGAGCATCGCGATCGGCTTCCGAATAGACTGCAACGGTCTTGATGCCCATGTGGCGGGCGGTCTTGATGACCCGGCAAGCAATCTCGCCGCGGTTTGCGATCAGAATGGTCTTGAACATGTTTTTGCTTGGTACCTTTGGGCGGGCTCCCCGTCCGCGGCGATGGCGTGGGCCACGGATCTTCTCGGTTCGTCTATAGCAAAATCGGCTGCGCGCAACACATGCCGCACGGCAGGGCTGCGCCGCAGCCCGCCGGCCCCGATCCCGTCATCCGGAATAGCTGTGGAAACGTCCGCGCGCATAGGCGTTGGACACGGCCTTCATCAGTTCGGCCACTTCGGTCTCGAGATAATCGTTCGCAATAATCAACGCGCGAATGGTGCCGCGCAGGTCGCCGCCGCAGGCGGCGATGGCCTGATCGACCGCAACCTCCAGTTCGCTATCCTCGGATGTTGGCTTGTGATCAGGCGACATGGCGACCCCTCGTCTCCGCTCGCACGCCGATTGTTCACTTTATGTTCTTTCGAGTCAAGGTGGGATCACCCCATCCGGACTGCTTCCTTGGTCTTTTCCCTCGTTCTGTCGCCGAGCTTTTCCTCGATCCTTCCCTTCCCCGCGTCTTGCACCAATTCGTGGACGAAGCCGAGCTTGCCGATCACCGGGGGTGTCAGGATGAAGGGATAGAGGTCGCGCGCGCCCATCGCCCGGGCAACGCTGTTCATCGCAAAGGTGAACGGCAGCCAGGCCGTCACGATCACCTCAAAGTCCCTGATCGCATACGGATCGAAGGTGACGCGCGCCGTCAGCCCGCCGATCCGGTCGGCCGGCGGGTTCACCTCCATGCCGAATTCGGACGCCATTTCGAGCGTATCGACGATGTGCAGATAGTGCGCCCAGGTCTCGGCAAAGTCCTCCCATGGGTGCATGGTTGCATAGGCCGAGACGAAATTCTGCTGCCAGTCGGCGGGCGGGCCCTGGTCATAGTGGCGCTGTAGCGCCGCGCCGTAATCCTGGCTGTCATCGCCGAACACGGCCCGGCAGGCATCCAGTTGGCCGGCATCGCGCACCAGCACGTCCCAGAAATAATGCCCGACCTCGTGGCGGAAATGGCCGAGCAAGGTGCGATAGGGCTCGCCCATTTCGAGCCTGCGCCGCTCACGCTCGGTGTCGTCGGCCTCCGCGAGCGCGATGGTGATGAGACCGTTGTCGTGCCCGGTCAGGACGCGCTGATGACTGTCCGGACCGTCCGCCAGGAAATTGAAAATTAGGCCGTGCTGCGGATCTTCCAGGCGCGTTTTCAGTGGCAGCTTCCAACGGATCAGCGAATAGAACAGCCGGTGCTTGGCCACCTCCAGCTCGCGCCAACCGGCGAGCTGGGCGGGGTCGGAGAGGTTCGGGATGGTACCATTGTGGCGGCAGGCGCGACAAAAGCCTCCAGCCTCGCCCGGCTCGAGCAGCCAGTTGCAGGCGTCATGCTCCGCGTTCGCGCAGAAGAAGCGGCCTTCCTTGTTGTCGGCCAAGGTGCGAAAGCCAAAGCCATCGGTTGCAGGCTCGATCGCCGACAGGACCTGCCGCTCCGGCATGAAGGCGAGCTGATGGCCGCACCGCGCGCAAACGCGATTCTCGAAATAGAGGACGTTCTGACAGGCCTGGCAAACGAACAGCTTCACGACGAGCTCCCAGCGCGTTGCAGTTGTTCAGCGCCTGACGACGCCCGACCCTATCAGTCGTTCCGGGGGTGCCGGAACTTTTTCTGCGTCCTCACGTTCCCATCACGCGCGGGTGTTCGCTGAGCCTTCTCGTCTGCAGATCGATTGACGTTCCTCCATCGTGGCGTATGTCTCGCAATTGCCGATCGGTGCTTGTCGCAAGCCGGACCGGCAATTGCGAGACGCCACATTAGCGCTGCACGGGAGGTGCATTGCCCAAGGTGTCATTGCTCAAGGTGATTGCCGGCTCCAATAACAATAACGAAGGTACCTATGACTTCCCCGGACGCTCCGCACGACGTCCTGCCCGATTCCGACGGCGTTGCCGCGGCCGAACTGCGCCAGCACCTTGAAGAAGTCGCGCGCGACCGAGATCAAGCCTATCGCGCCGTGCAGGAGCGCGAGGCGGAGCTTGCGCGCATTCAGCGCATCGGCCGGGTCGGCGGGTTCGAGGTGGACCTGCGCGATGGCTTGCGCAACCGTCGCTCGCCGGAATATCTGATCCTGCACGGCCTGCCGCCCGAGGCCGCCAACGAAACGCATCAAGCCTGGGTCCAGCGGGTTCATCCCGAAGACCGCACGCGGGCAGAGCAGCACTTCATCGATGCGATCAAGGGCACGGCTGAGGATTACACTGCAGAATATCGCATCATCCGCCCCACTGACGGCGAGGTCAGGTGGATCCGTGTGATCGCGGAGATCGAACGCGACCGGAACGGCCGCGCACTGCGGCTGGTGGGCGCGCATATCGACATCACCGATCAGATGCTGGCCCAGGCCAAGCTGCGCGAGAGCGAGCAGCGTTTCCGCCTTATCGCCGACTCCGCGCCGGTGCCGATCTGGGTGACGAAGCTCGATCGCACCCGCTCGTTCGTGAACCAGGCCTATGTCGACTTCCTCGGCCAACCTTACGAGGATGCACTGGTCTTTGACTGGCGCAAGGTGCTGCATCCCGACGATCTGCCGCGCATTCTCAATGAGCAGTTCACGGGCGAGTCATCGTTGAAACCGTTCGTGCTGGAGGCGCGTTATCGCCGCACCGACGGCGAATGGCGCTGGTTGCGCTCGGAATCGCAGCCGCGCTGGGACCCCACCGGCAAGCACATCGGCTTCATCGGCGTAGCCCATGACATCACCGCGGCCAAGCAGGGCGAGATCGAGCTCCGCCGCATCAATGAGACCCTGGAGCAGAGGATCAAGGAGCGCACCGCCCAGCTCGAAGCGAACGAGGCGCAGATGCGCGCCATTTTCGAGACCAGCAACCAGTATCAGGCCATTCTCGACATCGACGGCGATGTTCTGCACGTCAACAAGACGGCACTGGCCGCGATTGGCGCGGAGGCTGACGACATCCTCGGCCATCCGTTCTGGGACACACCTTGGTTCTCGGCCAGCGAAGGCATGGCCGAGATCGTACGCAAGGCTTTTGCGGCCGCGCTGAATGGCGAGACGGTCCGCACCGACATGCGGCTGCTGCTGCCGATCGGCGAGCGCCACTTCGAATTCTCGATGCGTCCATTGTCCGACCAGCACGGCGTGATCACGGGCGCGGTGGCCGAAGTGGTCGACATCACCGAGCGCATTCAAGGCGAGGAAGTGCTGCGTCAGTCGCAGAAAATGGAGGCGATCGGACAACTGACCGGGGGGGTCGCGCACGATTTCAACAATCTGCTCACCATCATCCGCTCGGCCACCGACTTCCTGCGCCGGCGAGATCTGGCCGAGGAACGCCGCCGCCGCTATGTCGATGCGATTTCAGAGACGGTCGAACGCGCCTCCAAGCTGACCGCGCAGCTGCTGGCCTTTGCGCGACGCCAACCGCTGACGCCGCAGGTGTTCAATGTCGGCGATCAGGTCGAGAACATCGCTCAACTGATCCGTCCGCTGGTCGGCACCCGCATTCAGATCGACGTCGGGGTGCCCGATCGCAACCTGTTCACCCTGGCGGATGTCGCGCAGTTCCAAACTGCGCTGATCAACCTTGCGGTCAATGCGCGCGACGCGATGGATGGCGAAGGCGAGCTCAAGATCGCGGTGCGGCGCGCGGATGCGATCCCGGCCCTGCGCGGCCAGCCGGCGCGGGCCGGCGCCTTCATCGCGATCTCGGTGATGGACACCGGCTCCGGAATCCCGCCGGAGCACATCACTGCGATCTTCGAGCCGTTCTTCACGACCAAGGAGGTCGGCAAAGGCACCGGCCTCGGCCTGAGCCAGGCGTTCGGCTTCGCCAAGCAGTCCGAAGGCGATATTGCGGTGACGAGCCGGTTCGGCCACGGCGCCACCTTCACGATCTACCTGCCGCAGGCCGACGCGCCGCATGCCGACGCTGAGGTGAACGCGATCCGTCACGAACCCGCCACGATCGGCCGCGGCTACCGCGTGCTCGTGGTCGAGGATAATGACGAGGTCGGCCGCTTCTCGACGGAACTGCTCGAAGATCTCGGCTATGTCGTGCGTCGCGTGGCCAATGCCAAGGATGCGCTCGCGATCCTCGCGAAAAACGAGTTCGAGGTCGACCTCGTCTTCTCCGATGTGATCATGCCCGGCATGAACGGCCTCGAGCTCGCCGGCATCATCCGCGAGCGCTATCCCGGCCTTCCGGTGGTCCTGACGTCCGGCTATAGTCATGTGCTCGCGGAGAATGCGCATCACGGCTTCGAGCTGATCAAGAAGCCGTATTCGGTGGAATCGCTGTCACGCATCCTGCGCAAGGCGATGGCGGAGAAGACCACGGCGTCGCGCTAACGCGCCCGGCCGGGAACCGACGCAGACGTTCTCTGTTACATCTGCTCGGCTTGCAGGGAGGCTGCATGGCAGGATGGGACGACGGCGCACAGCTGACCCGCGCGGGCCAGGCGCTTGACGCCGCCAACTTCTTCCTCGCCGACGTACGCGACGGCCTCGGCCCCTATCTCGCCGTCTACCTGCTCACCGAGCAGAAATGGGACGAAGCAAGCATCGGCGTGGTGATGTCGATCGCAACCATCGCCGGCATCCTCGCGCAAACGCCGGCGGGCGCCCTGGTCGATACGACCAGGGCCAAGCGCATGGTGATGGTGGTTGCGGCTCTCATCGTCACCGCGGCCTCTGTGCTGCTCCCGCTGATGTCGGGCTTCTGGCCGATCACCATCTCACAGAGCATCGCGCACGCGGCCGGCGTGATCTTCCCGCCGGCGATTGCCGCCGTCTCGCTCGGTGTGGTCGGTCCGGCGGCCTTCGCGGCGCGGATCGGCCGCAACGAGAGCTTCAACCACGCCGGCAACGCGGCCGCGGCGCTGATTGCGGGCGCGGCCGCCTACGCGATCGGGCCCACGGCGGTGTTCTATCTGATGGCGGTCATGGCGGTAGGAAGCCTTGCCAGCGTGCTTGCGATTCCCGAACGTGCGATCGATCACGATCTGGCGCGCGGGCTGCGCGAGCAACGCGCGGCGCCGGCCGGCGGCGAGCAGCCGTCGGGCTTGAGCATCCTCCTGACCTGCCGGCCGCTTCTCATCTTCGCGATCTGCGTCGCTCTGTTCCACCTCGCCAACGCCGCGATGCTGCCGCTGGTAGGCCAGAAGCTCGCATTGCAGGACAAGAACCTCGGCACCAGCCTGATGTCAGCCTGCATCGTGGCCGCGCAGGTCGTGATGGTGCCGATGGCGATGCTGGTCGGCGCGCGCGCCGACCGCTGGGGCCACAAGCGCTTCTTCCTGGCAGCCCTGCTGATCCTGCCGCTGCGCGCGGTGCTCTACACCTTCTCCGACGCCAAAGCCTGGCTGGTCGGCGTGCAACTGCTCGACGGCGTCGGCGCCGGCATCTTCGGCGCGATCATGCCGGTGATCGTCGCCGATCTGATGCGCAATACCGGACGCTTCAACGTCGCGCAGGGCGCCGTCATCACGGCGCAAAGCATCGGCGCTGCGCTGTCGACGGCGCTGGCCGGCCTAGTCGTGGTGGAGGCCGGCTACAGCGCGGCGTTCCTCGCGCTGGGCGCGATCGCGGCTGTCGGTTTCGCGGTGTGCTGGTGGATGCTGCCTGAGAGGCGGGAAACCGCCGCAGCCTCCGTGCCAAACCGGCAGACATCGCCCTCGCCTTCGGCTATCGCAGCCGAATGACATCGCCTATCGAGCACATCCTTTGACCATGCCCCCGCAAGACACTCTGCTCGCCTGGAGCATCATCGTTCCCGCCACTGCCGGCGTGATCATCCGCCCGTTTCGCTGGCCGGAGGCGATCTGGGCCGTCGCCGGCGCGATCGCACTGGTCGGATTCGGCCTCTTGCCGGCGACCGATGCGCTTGCCGGCATCCGCAAGGGCGTCGACGTCTACCTGTTCCTGATCGGGATGATGCTGATCGCCGAGCTCGCCCGCCGCGAGGGCCTGTTCGACTATCTCGCGGCCTATGCGGTCGAGCACGCGCGCGGCTCGCCGCAGCGGCTGTTCCTCCTGGTCTACGCGGTTGGCACGCTGGTCACCGTGCTGCTGTCCAACGATGCCACCGCGATCGTTCTGACGCCCGCCGTCTATGCCGCGACGCGCGCCGCGGGGGCCTCGCCGCTGCCTTATCTCTTCGTCTGCGCCTTCATCGCCAATGCCGCGAGCTTCGTGCTGCCGATCTCCAACCCTGCCAATCTCGTGGTGTTCGGCACGCGCATGCCGCACCTGGTGGACTGGTTGCGCCAGTTCACCCTGCCCTCGATCGCTGCAATCGCCCTGACCTATGCCGCGCTGTGGCTGACGCAGCGCCGCCCGCTGAAGCAAGAGACGATCCGGGCCGACGTGGAGAAGCCGCATCTCAGCCACGAGGGCCGGCTGGCGGCGCTCGGGATTCTCGCCATCGCTGTGGTGCTGCTCACGGCATCGGCGCTCGACGTCCAGCTGGGATTGCCGACCTTCATCTGCGGTATCGTCACCGCCACCGCGATCCTGCTGATCAGCCGGCAATCGCCCTGGCCGATCATCAAAGGCGTGTCCTGGGGCGTGCTGCCGCTGGTCGCAGGCCTGTTCGTAATGGTGGAGGCGCTGGGACGGATCGGCACGATCGGGCAGCTCAGTGCCTGGCTGCATCAGGGCGTGGCGCGATCGCCGGCCGGCACGGCCTGGGCGGCGGGCTTCATCACGTCGATCGCGGACAATATCGCCAACAATCTTCCGGTTGGCCTGGTCGCGGGCTCGGTGGCGGCCAGCGATCATCTGCCGCGCGAGGTCGTCAGCGCCATCCTGATCGGGGTCGATCTCGGGCCCAATCTCTCCGTCACCGGCTCGCTCGCCACCATCCTGTGGCTGACGGCGCTGCGGCGCGAGAAGATCGACGTCAGCGCCTGGCAGTTCCTTAAGGTGGGGCTCATAGCAACGCCGCCGGCGCTGCTGGCAGCGCTGGCGGCGGCGATGTGGTGAGGCGAGCCGAGCAGGCTCTAAGCAGCGGCCTCGTAGTTGACCTCGCTCTCGGCGACCTTGGTCAAGAGCTCGTCGGTCTTCTTCTCCTCCGCGAGGGTCTGGTCGAGCAGCTTGATCGCCTGCTTCAGATCCATCTTGGTGGCCCACGACTTCAGGGTGCCATAGCGGGAGATCTCGTAGTGCTCGACGGCCTGAGCCGCAGCGAGCAGGCCGGCATCGAGCGCACTGGTGCCCTTGTACTCGTCCATGATCTCCTTGCCCTCGTCGATGATGCCCTCGATCGCGTCGCACTTCTTGCCGCGCGCGGGCTTGCCGAGAAGCTCGAAGATCTGCTCCAGGCGTTCGATCTGGCCTTCGGTCTCGTCATGGTGATTCTGGAAGGCCTGCTGCAGCTTCTCCGACTGCGCCGCCTTGGCCATCTTCGGCAGCGTCTTCAAGATCTGCTTCTCGGCGTAGTAAATGTCCTTAAGGGTATCGAGGAAGAGTTCGTTGAGGTCCTTGTCTGCAGGCATGGTGTGCTCCTTGTTGTTGTGAGCGACAACCGCGCAGCAAGACCCTGGTTCCTGGCAGAACCCGCAAGCCTCGCAAATTCGCCCTTTCCGAATTTCGGACGCGGCTCCGGCAAACGCGGCCGCTTGCAACAATTCTGTCATGCAGCAAAACTAAACCCCTTCTGTGCGACCGAAGGTCGCGATTCCGCTTTTCGCTTTTAGGAGTTTTTGATGCGCCGCTCGCTCGTGCTGCTATGCGCCGGACTGACCCTGCTGTCGGCCGGCGCGGCGTCCGCGGAGAATGCCACGCCCCATAACCTGATCCTGTTCATTCCCGATGGATTGCGCGCCCTGAAGGTGACGCCGGAGACCGCGCCGGCCATGGCCGCGATCCGCGACAAGGGCGTCAATTTCAAGAACCCGCATTCGATGTTCCCGACCTTCACCATGGCCAACAGCTCGGCGATGGCAACCGGCCATTATCTCGGCGATACCGGCACCTTCTCCAACACGATCTGGACCGGCTATGTCTCCAAGCCGGCCGGCGACACGGTGGTGCCGTTCCTCGAAAACGATGCGGTGCTGGGCGACGTCGACGAGCATTTCCAGGACGATTATCTCGACGAGGAGACGATCCTGAAGCTCGCCCGCAAGGCCGGCTACTCGACCGCGGCGATCGGCAAGGTCGGCCCGACCTACCTGTTCGACCACACCGATTGTCCGTGCAAGGGCGCCACCCACTCGATCGTGGTCGACGATTCCACCGGCGGCAAGGCCGGCGTTCCCCTGTCCGACGCGGTGAAGGATGCGCTGACCAAGGCCAACCTCGCTTTGGCTGCGCCCTCGCGCGGCGACAACGGCAAGGCGGGCGATGCCAAGACGCCCGGCACGACCTCGGCCAATACCACCCAGCAGGCCTATTTCGCCGATGTCGCCACCAAGGTGGTGCTGCCGATGTTCAAGGCCCGCAACAAGCCGTTCGTGCTGGTGTTCTGGTCGCGCGACCCGGACGGCAGCCAGCATAATCAGGGCGACAGCCTCAACACCGTCACCCCCGGCATCAATGGCCCGACCACGATGGCCAGCATCAAGAATGCCGACGACAACCTGGCTCAGCTGCGCAAGGCGCTCGACGATTTGGGGCTCGCCTCCTCGACCAACATCATCGTCTCGGCCGACCACGGTTTCTCGACCATCTCCAAGGAAAGCAAGACCAGCCCCTCGGCCAAGGTCGCCTACGACGATACGCCGAAGGATTTCCTGCCGATGGGCTTTTTGGCGCTCGACCTCGCCAAGGCGCTCGACCTGCCGCTGTTCGATCCCAACGACAAGAACGCAGCCGTGAAGGACGGCAGCCACCCGAAGGCCGGCAACGGCCTGCTCGGCAAGGATCCGGAAAAGCCTGAGCTGGTGGTCGCCACCAATGGCGGCTCGGACCTGATCTATCTGCCGACCAAGGACAAGAAGCTCGCCCGCCGCACGGTCAAGGCGCTGCTCGCGCAGGATTACGTGTCCGGCCTGTTCGTCGACGACAGCCTCGGCGAGATTCCGGGCACGCTGCCGCTGTCGCAGATCAACCTGAAGGGCAAGGCGGTGACGCCTGTCCCCGCCATCGTGGTCAACTTCCGCTCCTACGTGGCGGGCTGCAACGAGCCGACCAACTGCTCGGTCGAGGTCGCCGACACCGTGCTGCGTCAAGGCCAGGGCATGCACGGCTCATTCGGCCGCGGCGACACCATGAACTTCATGGCCGCCATCGGACCGGACTTCAAGGCAAGCTTTGCCGATCCCCTGCCCGTCAGCAACGCCGATGTCGGCGCCACCGCGGCGAGGCTGATGGACCTGAAGGCCAAGCCGAACGGCAAGCTGGTGGGCCGGGTGATGACGGAAGCGATGCCGAACGGCCAGACGCCGAAGGCGGTCTCCGACACTATCCGCTCGGACCGTGCCGAGGGTGGCCTGCGCACCGTGCTGAAGCTGCAGCGGGTCGGCAGCCAGCGCTATTTCGATGCCGCCGGCTTCCCCGGCCGCACCGTCGGCCTCGATGCCGAGAGCGCCAAACAGAAAACGGCGGGGAAATAACCCCGCCGCTCTCAAGACAAACTCAGCGATATCGGGATGTCCTCACATTCCGATATCGATCATCGACGGCAGCTTGGCGAGCGGCAGCACGGTGACGCCGACGAAGGTCGCCACCATCGCCATCAGCGCCTTGTTGCCCGGGCGCTTGCCGCGCATCTGGCGCGCCACCCATTCCAATACGTCGGTCTTGACGCCGCGCGCGTTGGCCGGCGCCCAGCTCTCGATCGCGGTGTCCGGCGACAGCGCGACATGGCGCGGCGGCACCGGCAGGCCGGAGCTCGAGGCCGCGTGATGCGCGATCGCCTTGGCAAGCAGGTCCTCGAAGCGCCCCTGGTCGTTGCGCTCGGTCGCGGCCTCGTCGATGGCGAACAGCACCTCGGCTTCGGCGCGGCTCACCGGGATGTCGTCGACGGGGGCAGAGGTCAGGATGCGCGCGCACCAGGCCACGTCATCGGCGTCGAGCACGCGGGAGAAATGCACCCGGCCGCTCGTGGTCGGGCCTTCGCCCGTGATGACGCCGTCGCGCACGATTTCGAGCGCCGAGGCTGCGCTTTGACAACAGGATGGCTCAAGGACGTCGGCTGTCTCGACGTCCTTCATTGCAGAGGCAGACATTTTCGCTTCTCAGTTGCTGGTTAGACCCACCATGTCGGTCTTGGTCTGAACGGGTGGTTAACGGCTGTAAACTCCGCGGTGGGTTTTCGGCCCGGTTGCCGATATGTCGCAGTGACCCCGGTCAGGGTTCGCCCGGCTCCCGGGGGCCGGCGTGGTGGTCTCCAGACATGGCAAAATCGGGGCGGCCGGTCCTCTCACGGATGTTTCGTCGCAGCCCGGGAACTCAAAAGAAGTTGTTGTGCTTTTGCGGATGCAGAGAATTAGCTTCTCTTTTTTAACCGGAGGTTCCCTTCGCGCCGGCCGTTTCTTATAGTGCGGAGAAAGAATTTACCCGCAATGACGTGAGGTCGACTATGGCACTGCAGATTGGCTCCGTGGCCCCGGATTTCGAGGCCAACACCACCGAAGGACGCATCAAGTTTCACGACTGGATCGGCGACAGCTGGGCGCTGCTGTTCTCGCACCCCAAGGACTTCACCCCGGTCTGCACGACCGAGCTCGGCGCGCTCGCCAGGCTGAAGCCGGAGTTCGACAAGCGCGGCGTCAAGCTGATCGGTCTGTCGGTCGATCCGGTCGAAAACCACACCAAATGGTCGGAGGACATCCGCGAGACGCAGGGTGCCGCGCCGAACTATCCGATGATCGGCGACACCGATTACAACGTCTCCAAGCTCTACAACATGCTCCCTGCGGCGGTGTCCGGCGATGCGAGCAAGCGCACCGCGGCCGATAACCAGACCGTCCGCAACGTCTTCATCATCGGCCCGGACAAGAAGATCAAGCTGATCCTGGTCTACCCGATGACCACGGGCCGCAACTTCCAGGAAATTCTCCGCGTCGTCGACTCGCTGCAGCTCACCGCCAAGCACCGCGTCGCCACGCCGTCCGACTGGAAGCAGGGCGAGGACGTGATCATCGCAGGCTCGGTGTCGGACGACGAGGCCAAGACCATCTATCCGAACGGCTGGAAGGCGCCGAAGCCTTACCTGCGCATCGTGCCGCAGCCCAAGTAAGCCCAACTAAGCCCAAGTGCCCCTACGTGACGGCGGCGAACGAAGTTCGCCAACGTCGTCCCGGGGGCGCCGGACGCGACAAAATGGCAAAGCCATTTTGTGCGGGCAGAGGCGAACCCCGGATCTCGAGAGTCCGGGGTCGCGACTTCGTCGCGTCCCCGAACGAGTTTGAACTATCCGCGCGGCGTGGCCCAATCCGCGATCAAGAGGCCCGCGGTCGCCGCGACCGCGGTGAGCGCGACACCCCAGCTCATGTCGAGCAGCGCCACCGGCCAGGTCCAGTGCCTGAGCATCGCGAGCGATGTCAGCTCGAAGGTCGCGTAACAGAACAGCCCGAACAGCCCACCGTAGAGCAAGGTGGACCGCCAGCTCGCGTCCCCCTGCCCGCTGACGAAGATGACGACGCCCGCGACATAGAGCACATAGAACAGCACCGCAGGCGCGAGCCTGATCTCGCCCAGCATGTCGCCGACCTGCGACTGGAAGAAGCCCTTGGCGACCAGCCCGAGGAACGGCAGATCGAGCCCGAGCAACACGGCGAGCGTCGACAGATAAAGAACGGCATACCGGCTCATGCCCTGCTCCACATGCGGCAATATGATGCGAACTTGGGAAGCGGAGCACTCGGCACAAATCAGCGGCGACGTTTGTTCGTCGCCTTCTTTCCGCCTGGCGTCCTTCCCCGTGAGCTGCTCACCGGAAACGTTTGCCCAGTGTGATTGGACTTGTTGCCGTGTTTCTTTTTCTTCGCGAAAGTCGGCTCATTGCCGGATTTCGATCGGCTGTCCCGCTGCGGCTTGCTGCGTTCCTTGGACGCCGTCCCCCCGCGAGCATCCTCGCGTCGCGGTGCACGCTGGTCGGCGGCCTCCGCTTCGCGCCCGTGCGGCCGCTTGTCCGACCGCGCCTGCCCTGATGGCGGGCCGGCCAGCGGCTCTATCCGAATGTTGTCCTCCTTGTCCGGACGGCGGATGTTGGCGGCAAAGGCGTCCGCGACGCGCTCGGAAATCTCGAACTCGGTCGTGGTGTCCATGATGCGGATGGTGCCGATGTCCTGCTTGTCGATACCGCCGCGACGGCAGATCATCGGCAGCAGCCAGCGCGCTTCCGCATTCTTCTTGCGTCCGATGGCAGCCCGGAACCAGACGCTCGGCTCGCCCATGCCATGACGCGGCGACGGCTTTCCCGTTTTCGATCGGGGAGCCGGTACGCGATCGTCATCCCGCGCCGGCCTGACGGCGTCGCGACCGCGATCGCTGCGAGGACGGCCGCCATCCTGGCCCGGATCGAGAATATCCTCGGGCGCGGGAAGCCGGGCGCGATAGAGCCGCGCCAGCGCCGCGGCAATGTCCTCGGGCGAGCGCTCCGCGAGCAAGGCCTGTGCGAGCGTCAGATCGTCCGGCGTCGTCTCCTCGGTGAAGATCGAATCCTGCAGCATGCGCTCCTGATCGAGCCTGCGGATCTCGTCCGCCTGCGGCGCCGCGCCCCAGACGGCATCGATGCCGGCCAGATTCAACAGCAATTCCGCCCGCCGCCGCCGTGCGGGCGGCACCAGCAGGACGCTGACACCCTTGCGCCCCGCGCGGCCGGTGCGACCCGAGCGATGCTGCATGACCTCCGGATCGTTCGGGAGCTCCGCATGGATGACGAGATCGAGGTTCGCAAGGTCGATACCGCGCGCCGCCACGTCGGTCGCCACGCACACGCGCGACCGCCCGTCGCGCAGCGATTGCAGGGCGTTGGTCCGCTCGTTCTGCGTCAGTTCGCCCGACAGGGCGACGACGGAAAAGCCGCGCTCCAGCAGCGCAGCCTGCAAATGCCTGACCGCCTCGCGCGTATTGCAGAACACGATCGCGCTCGGCGATTCGTAGAAACGCAGCACGTTGACCACCGCGTGCTCGACATCGCCAGGCGCAATACGGATGGCACGGTACTCGATATCGGCGTGCCCGCCTTCGTCGCCCGCGACCTCGATCCGGAATGCGTGCTGCTGATATTGCTTGGCCAGCGCCACGATGCCGCGCGGAAAGGTTGCCGAGAACAGCAAGGTCCGGCGCGTCTCCGGCGTGGTCTCGAGGATGAATTCCATATCCTCGCGAAAACCGAGATTGAGCATCTCGTCGGCCTCGTCGAGCACGACCGCCTTCAATTCCGACACGTCGAGACGGCCGCGCCGCAGATGGTCGCATAATCGGCCGGGGGTGCCGACGACGATGTGGGCGCCCGCCTCGAGCTCGCGCTGTTCGCGGCGCGGATCCATGCCGCCGACGCAGGAGACGACACGCGCATCGGCATGTTGATAGAGCCACGCGAGCTCGCGCTGGACCTGCAAGGCGAGCTCGCGCGTCGGCGCCACGATCAGCGCCAGCGGCGCGGCCGCGCGCTCGAACCGCTCGGCCTCGCCCAGCAGGTTGTTCGCGATCGCCAGGCCATAGGCCACGGTCTTGCCGGAGCCGGTCTGCGCCGAGACGAGAAGGTCGCGGTCGACCGCCTCGTCCGCAAGCACCGCAAGCTGGACGGGGGTCGGATGCTCGTAACTGCGCTCGGCCAGAGCTCGGGCGAGCGGCGGACTTGTGGCGGGGAATGACAATTGACCGAAAACCTCGTTTGATTCGGCTGCTTTACGCCAAGCGGAGCGAAATCACCATGCCTCTCCGCGGGACCGGAATGACGGAGATCAAAGTCCTGCGCCCCGCATCCGGTTAGATGCGCGCATGAGTTTCCTGACCTTCTTCATCGCCGCCTACTCCCTGCTGGCCGTGCCCGGGCCGACCAATACGCTGCTCGCCACGTCGGGCGCGGGCGCCGGCATCTCTCGCTCGCTGCATTTGCTGGCGGCGGAAGTCTGCGGCTATCTCGCGGCCATCGCGCTGCTCCGCGTCGTCGTCAGCCCGGTCGTGGCCGAGATTCCGCTGATCGGCCTGGTTCTTCGCGCGGCGCTCACGATCTATATCCTCGGCTTGGCCGGGATGCTCTGGCGCCACCGCGCGGGTGAGCTGAGCGCAGCTCGTGCCGTGACGTTCCGCCATGTCCTGCTCACCACGCTGTTGAACCCGAAGGCGATCGTCTTCGCCTTCGTCCTGCTGCCGCTCCAGCTGGAGTTGCCCGCTCTGTTGCCGTGGCTGGTGGTGCTGGCAGTCCAGATCGTCACCGCAGGAGCGGCATGGCTCGCGCTCGGTGCAACGCTTGGACGCGGCGTTCGCCGTCTTGGCCATCCCGACCTCGTCACGCGCAGCGGCGCGATCGCGCTGGTCGGGGTCGCGAGCCTGATCTGGCTGCCATCGCTCAGCGTTTAGCGCCGGAACGCGGCGTTGGTGCAGAGGACGCCGACGATCGCGGCCGCGGCGAAACTGGCCGCGGCGCTGAGCAGAATGGCCAGCGTGTAGCTGTGGCTCACGTCGTAAGCGAAGCCGACGGCTGTCGGCCCGATCAGTGTCCCGAAGGCAACGCTGGTGTAGAGCACACCGATGATACCGCTGACATTGCGGCCGCCGAACGAGTCCATTACCACCGGCGGCAGCACAGCCACCCACCCGCCATAGAACACGCCATAGATGACGGCGAAGACGGCCAGTGAGGCGGCGTCGGTGGAGACGGCCCAGATCGCCGTCGCCAGCGCCATCCCAATCAACATCATCAGCAATGCGCGCTCCCGGCCTAGCCGATCGGCGATCCCGCCGAGGCAGAACCGGCCTGCGGTGCTCCCCACGCCGATCATGCCGAGAAGCAGCACCGCCGTTTCGGCCTTCACGCCATGGTCCCTGGCGTAGGGCACGAGATGAACGAACGGCACGAACACGCCGAACGAGCAGATCAGGCATGAAGCGTACAACGCAAGAAACCGCGGCGACCGGATCGCATCGACGACCGCGACGCCTTCGCTCCTGGAGGCCACACGCCATGGCGCAGGTGCATCGCCGTCCGGCGCGGCTCCACGGTCGCGCGGATCGTTCTCGATCAACAGCGAGAGCCCGCCACCCATGATCAGCGCGATCGCCGCGAGCACGACATAGGCGCTGCGCCAACCGAACCCGCCGATCAATTGCGATGCCAAGGGCGGCATGAGGAGATTGCCAAGGCCGATCCCGCTCACGGCAAGACCCGAGGCGAAGCCGCGTCGGCGGACAAACCAGCGCTGCACGGCGCCGACGGCGGGAACATAGGCGGCACCGACACCAAGGCCCACGCCGAGCCCATAGGCCAGATGGACTTCGATAAGGCCATGCGCGCGGCTCGCCGCCGCAAGTCCGGCCGCGATCAGCAGCATGCCGGCGACCGCCAGCGGGCGCGCACCGAACCGGTCCGCCAGGGGCCCGCTGATCACGCCAAGCGCGAAATAAAGGAATCCGGCAAGCGAGAACACGAGCGACGTCGAGCCACGCGATGCGCCGAACTCGCGTTGCAGCGGCTCCAGGAAGGCGCTGAACGTATAGGCGCAGCCGAAGCCGACGAAGGTCACGGCAAAGGCCCCGGCGACGACGAACCAGCCGTAGAAGATGCGGGGACGCAGCGCGGTTTCGATTTGCATGGGAACCTCGAGCGTTACAACACCACTAAAACTATTATACCGGATTCTGTTGCCGTCAACAGCTAAAGCTGCTTTACTGGTGTCGATGTCCCGGCAATCACGCAAATTCAAGGTTCCGGACGAGCTGGCGAATGTCTACGACTTCGCCAACTCCCTCGACCTGCGCCACTTCACGCGTTTCGGTGTGCAGCATCCGCAGGCCGATGAACTTGCCACGCCGGCCGATCTGGCGCGTTGGCTGGCCGAGCGCGCGCTCATGCCTGCCCCCGCCAGGATCACGTCCGCGCTGTTCGATGAGGCGCTGCAATTGCGACAGGCGTTACGGGACTATCTGCAATGCGAGCCCGCCGGACGGCGCAGCGACAGGGCAGTCAGCGAAGCGCTGACCGCGGCGCTCGCGGGGTTTCCGTTACATGTTGAGATGCGTGAAGAAGGCGGGACAGTGCTGAGCGGCATGCGCAAGGATGCGCTGGCCGGCCTGTCCACCATTGCGATCGAACTCCACGACGGAAACGTTCGCGGCACGCTCGATCGGCTGAAAATGTGCGCCTCGGACGAATGCCGAAGGGTGTTCTACGACCGGTCGAAACCTTCGACGCGCCGCTGGTGCATGTCCGACCTGTGCGGCAATCGCATGAAGACGCGGGCCTATCGCGAACGCCTGCGGCAGACGAACGCGTCGTCGTGAGGCGTACAGGAGTGGCGAGGAAAGCCGATCATCGTTGACGCCGACGCCTGGACGGCGCCGGTTAACGCGCGTTGAAATCCGGCGCACGACTCGCACGCGAATCCCTCACACTGCCCGACGAGCAATTCCCGCGTGCGCGGCATGCACGAACTGCCTGTCGTGCCACTCTGTCGCACGTGGCTACGCTTGCGGCGTCGGGCAAATCAGGACGATCTTTCCGCGCATCCTGCCTCATGCAGAGGGACGTACGCGCGTCGTCACGAACGTCGAGGCGGGATGCGGTGGGCGCAGCGGGTTGCAGCATGATCTCATCATGCCGACGAACACCCCGGTGCGCACGGTGAAGTCGTGTGGTCCTGGCGCCCCGGTGCTGGCGCCTGCGCAACGCTTCTGAGCGTTGTCGCGACGCGATGATGCTTTCGCATCACGCGGACGGGGGCAAGAAAGCCGGTCCCCGAGGAGAGCGCGTATAAGCCGTAAGCCATCGCGCAGGGAATGCCGGTTGATCGGCTGCACCTGTGGTAACTGCCGCCTGCTTTTCTTTCGCAGGCGGGCCATGGGTGAGGCCTTCACCCGGCATTCCCTGCACCCTCTCGATTTCGAGGGTGTCGCCTCGCAAAACTCGGGTGCCGAATGCATCGCGAGAAAGCGAAGGCGCGGCCTCTTGTCCGCAATGGTCCCCTGCATTTGCCGCCCTGGCATCAAGGCATAGAACTTGCTCAAACTGCAGCCGAACTGGGTCGATTGCGATGCGGAGGTTTTGGAATGCTTGAGGGCGCCGAAGTGCGGCTGGCCGTCGATATCGGAGGCACGTTCACCGATATCGTCTTGGACGTGGGCAAGCAGCGCAGGACGCGCAAGGTGCTGACCACGCCCACGCGGCCCGAACAAGCGGTGCTGGACGGCACGCGTCTCATTCTTGCCGACGCGCATGCCCATATCTGCGACATCGATGTCTTCGTTCACGGCACCACGCTTGCGACCAACGCCATCATCGAGCGCCGCGGCGCCAAGACCGCGCTGATCGCCACCCAAGGCTTTCGCGATGTTCTGGATATCGGAACTGAGAGCCGCTACGATCAATACGACCTCACCATCGACAAGCCCAAGCCGCTGGTGCCGCGCAGCCTGCGCTTCACCGTGCCGGAACGCATCGATGCACATGGCGAAATCAGGCTGCCGCTCGACGAGACCGCCGTGCGCGCGCTCGTGCCGCAATTGCGCGAACTGAACGTCGAGAGCGTCGCCTTCGCGTTCCTGCATGCCTATGCCAATCCCGAGCATGAACGGCGCGCCGGCGCCATCCTTCGGGAAGAGCTGCCCGGCGTCGCCGTGACGCTGTCCTCGGAGGTCTGTCCCGAAATCCGGGAATATGAGCGCACCTCCACGGCGGTGGCGAACGCCTATGTGCAGCCGTTGATGGACAGCTATCTCGCACGCATGGAAGAGGCACTCCAAATCGAGCAGTTCCGCGGCGCGATCTATCTCGTGACATCAGGCGGCGGCGTCACCTCGATCGACACCGCGCGGCGCTTTCCGGTACGCTTGGTCGAGTCCGGCCCGGCCGGCGGCGCGATCTTCGCAGCGCAGATCGCGGCAAGGCTCGGCGAGGAGAAGGTGCTGTCCTTCGACATGGGCGGCACCACTGCCAAGATCTGCCTGATCGAGAACTTCGCACCGGAGAGCTCGCGGGTCTTCGAGGTCGATCGCGCCGCGCGCTTCCTCAAGGGCTCCGGCCTGCCCGTGCGCATCCCGGTGATCGAGATGGTCGAGATCGGCGCCGGCGGCGGTTCGATCGCGCATATCGATGCGCTCAAGCGTGTCACCGTCGGCCCCGAGAGCGCGTCGTCGGAGCCCGGCCCCGCCTGCTACGCCCGTGGCGGCCAGCGCCCCGCGGTGACCGACGCCGACGTGGCGCTCGGCATGATCGATCCCGACGCCTTCGCCGGCGGCACCATCAAACTCGCTCCCGAGCTGTCGAAACAGGCCCTGCTCCGCGACATCGGTGAACCGCTGGGACTGTCGGCGGAAACCGCGGCCTACGCCGTGCACGAGGTCGTGTGCGAGAACATGGCCAGTGCCGCGCGCGTGCACGCGGTCGAGCGCGGCGCCATCGTCGGCCAGCATACGCTGATCGCGTTCGGCGGCGCGGCGCCGCTGCACGCGGCGCGCGTCGCCGAGAAGATCGGCGTCGCCAAGGTCATCGTGCCGTCCAATGCCGGCGTCGGCTCGGCCGTCGGCTTTCTTGCAGCCCCCATCGCCTATGAGCTGGTGCGCAGCCGTCACGTCCGGCTCGAGGATTTCGATACCAAGACGGTCTCCGAGCTGCTCGCCGAAATGGCGCGCGAAGCTCGCGCCCTGGTCGAGCCTGGCGCAGCCGGCGCGCCCGTGCGGGAGCGGCGCGCCGCTTTCATGCGCTATGTCGGCCAGGGTCATGAGATCACGGTCGAGTTGCCGAACCGGCCGCTCACCGCGATCGACCTCCCTGTCCTTCGGCAGTCGTTCGAGACGGATTACGCGGCGTTGTTCGAGCGCGCGATCCCGAATGCGGCGATCGAGGTGCTGAGCTGGTCGGTGCTGGTGACGACCGAACCGCGCAATCCCGCCAAGGTGTCGGAGATGGCGCGCAAGCCGGCCGGCAAAGCCTCCGGCTACCGCAAGTTCTTCGACGGCCGCGCCGGCCGCGTGGTCGAGATTCCGCTGTATCGTCGCGAAGACATGGCGCCGGGTGCGACCATCTCGGGCCCCGCCGTCATCGCGGAAGACGAAACCTCGACCTTCGTGTCGATGAGCTTCGACGCCCATATCGACGGTGCCGGCAGCATCGTCATGGAACGGAAGGCAGCCTGACCATGAGCGATACTGTTGGAACGAGCCTGATCAACCTCCAGATCATGTGGCACCGGCTGATCGCCGTGGTCGAGGAGCAGGCGCAGGTGCTCTTGCGCACGGCCTTCAGCCCGATCGTGCGCGAATGCGGCGATCTGTCGGCCGGCGTGTTCGACCTTCAGGGCCGCATGCTGGCACAGGCCGTCACCGGCACGCCGGGCCACGTCAATTCGATGGCGGAGTCGGTGAAGCACTTCATCGCGCATTTTCCGCTGCACACGATGAAGCCGGGCGACGCCTACATCACCAACGATCCCTGGATGGGCACCGGCCATCTCAACGACTTCGTCGTCACCACGCCCTGCTTCAAGGACGGCAAGGTCGTCGCACTGTTCTCCTGCACCAGCCATCTGATGGATATCGGCGGCATCGGCTTCGGCCCCGATGCTACCGACGTCTTCATGGAGGGTCTTTATATCCCAATGCTGAAGCTGATCGATCAGGGCACCGTCAACGAGACCCTGATGGCGATGATCCGCAGCAATACGCGGCTGCCGATCGATACCGAGGGCGACACCTATTCGCTGGCCGGCTGCAACGACGTCGGCTGTCAGCGTCTGGTCGAGATGATGGAGGAGTTCGGGATCGAAAGCCTCGATCAGCTCGGCGACTACATCTGCGATCGCTCGCGCGAGGCCGTGCTCGCCGAGATCGCCAAGCTGCCGAAGGGCACCTGGCGCAATGAAATGATCGTGGACGGCTACGATGCTCCGGTCACGCTCAAGGCCGCACTGACCATCTCCGAAGATGGCGTCCATGTCGATTTCGACGGCACCTCGACAGCCTCGAAGTTCGGCATCAACGTGCCGCTCGCCTACACCACCGCCTACACGGTCTTCGGGCTCGGCTGCGTGGTCGCCTCGCAGATCCCGAACAACGCCGGCTCGCTGGCGCCGCTCACGGTCTCGGCGCCGTCGGGCGCGATCCTCAACGCGCCGAAGCCGGCGCCGGTCGCCTCGCGCCATGTGATCGGCCAGATGCTGCCGGACGTCGTGTTCGGCTGCCTGCGCCAGATCATCCCCGAACGGGTGCCGGCCGAAGGCACCTCCTGCCTGTGGAATCTCAACGTGCGCGGCCAGACCCGCTCGGGCGCCGGCGGCAATTACGGGTTCTCGATGGTGGTGACCTCGAACGGCGGCACGGGTGCCCGCTTTGGCAAGGACGGGCTGTCGGCAACGGCCTATCCCAGCGGCGTGCGCGGCACGCCGGTCGAGATCGCGGAGACGCAGACGCCCCTGATCTTCTGGCGCAAGGAGCTGCGGCCGGATTCCGGCGGCGCCGGCCGCACCCGCGGAGGGCTCGGCCAGATCATCGAGGTGGCGAGCGGCGTCGATGCGCCGTTCGACATTCTCGCCGCCTTCGACCGCATCGATCATCCACCGCGCGGCCGCGACGGCGGCCGTGACGGCGAGGCCGGCTATGTCGGCCTCAAGAGCGGAAAGAAGCTGCGCGGCAAAGGTTTTCAGACCATTCCGCCGGACGACCGGCTGGTGGTGCTGACGCCCGGAGGCGCCGGCATCGGCGATCCCAAGGCCCGCACGGCGGAGGCCGTGCGCGAAGATGTCGAAAGCGGACTCGTCTCGGCCGGCGAGGCCGGGACGATCTATGGATGGAGGGACTGAGTGAACGGCCTCGCGCCGGCGTTATGCCGCGCGCATGCCGTTCAGGAAGTTTTCGACCTCCTGCTTCAGGCGCAGGCTCTCGCCCGACAGCGCCTGAGCGGACGCGAACATCCGGCGCGAGCTTTCGCCGGTCTCATCCGCCCCGCGCGCCGCGTTGCGGATGTTGCTGACGACCTCGCTCGTGCCGCTCGCGGCCGAGCGGACGCTCTGGGTGATGTTTTGCGTCGCCGCACGCTGCTGCTCGACGGCGGACGAGATCGAGGTGGCGATCTCGCTGATCCGTTCGATGGTCTGGCCGATCGCCTTGATGGCTTCGACCGATTCCTGCGTCACCAGCTGCATGTTGGCGATCTGGCTGGAGATCTCTTCCGTGGCCTTGGCAGTCTGTCCCGCCAGGGTCTTCACTTCCTGGGCCACCACGGCGAAGCCGCGGCCCGCGTCGCCCGCTCGCGCCGCCTCGATGGTGGCGTTCAGCGCCAAAAGGTTGGTCTGCTCGGCAATGGTCGTGATCAGCTTGACGACGTCGCCGATGCGGTTGCCGGCTTCCGACAGCTCCTTGATACGCTGGTCGGTGGCCACGGCCTGCTTGACCGCCTCGGCGGCGATCGAGGTCGATTCCACCACGCGCCGGGTGATCTCGCCGATCGCGCCGGACAGCTCCTCAGAGGCCGCAGCCGCGGAGCGGACGTGTTCGGAAGCCGCTTCCGATGCGCCCGCCGACCGGCCGGACAATTCCGCCGTGCTGCGCGCGGTCTGCGTCAGCTGCTGTGCGACCTGCTCGAATTCGCCGGACGCGCGCATCACATGCTCGATGATGCCGCCGACACTGGCCTGGAAGCCATCCACGAACCGCCGCAGTTCGGCCCGGCGCTGCTCCGCGGCGGCAGTGGCCGCAGCCGCCTGCTCTTCGCGCAGCCGCTGCCGCTCGCTCGAGGCGCTGCGGAACACCGCCAAGGTCCGCGCGATCTCGCCGATCTCGTCGCCGCGGTCATCGCAATCGATCGCGATGTCGTCACGGCCTTCGGCAATGCCGGTCAGCGCGGCGGTCACCGAGGACAGCGGCTTGGTGAGGCGGCGTACGACCACCACGGTGAGCCCGAGCACGAGCAGCGCCGCGATGGCGGCTGCGATCATCATGGTCCGCATCGCCTGCGTCAGCATGGCGTCGAGCTCGGCCATGGGCACGCCGACATAGAGGATGCCGATCACCTTCCCGGCCGGATTGGTGAGCGGAAAATAGGCCGTCATGAAGGTTTTCCCGAACAGCGTCGCCGGGCCCTTGTAGGCTTCACCGCGCCGCAGGGCGGCCTGCCCTGGATGATCGGATGCCAGCTGGGTACCGACCGCGCGCTCGCCGTTCTCCTTCTTCACATTGGTCGAACGCCGCACGAACTGCCCGCTCGCATCGTCGTAGACGAACAAGGTTGCGTTGCCGCCGGCATAGGAGACGGCGCGGTCGACGATGGCGTGATCCTTGAGTTCGGGAAACGCCGGAATCTCGATGCGGACGACCGAGCCGTCCTGCAAGCTCACCTTGGCGTCCTTGAACGACTCGGCAAAGGTCAGCGCCAGGGTGCGCAGATTGCCCTCGATATCTTTCTTGGCGCGCTCGTCGAAGTCGGAGGTCAGCGACCAATAGGCCGCGCCGATGACGAGCGCGGTGTTGAGCGCGATGACGAGGGCGGCGCCGACAAGCGCCTTCGTGCCCAGCTTGAGCTTGACGGACAACGGATTCGACCTTTTTTGGGAATTGCAACCGGTTCGCATCTTGCCCGTATTTCGTTTCGATCCCGTTATTTCCGGCACGGAGAATTACGGACTCGGGCCCCTCACGCGGTAGAAGGACACCTAAGATGCCGGTGCGTCCTATTATTTTGTGGTTCCGCGAGAGCCTCCGCCTATCGGACCACCCTGCCCTCCACACAGCCGTCGGCACCGGAGCGCCGGTCATCTGCGTCTATGTCTTCGACGAGGAGAGTCCAGGCTTACGCCCGCTGGGCGGCGCGACGCGCTGGTGGCTGGCGCAATCGCTGCAATCGCTGCAGGCAAGTCTGCGTGCCGCTGGGGCCGACCTCGTCCTGCGGCGTGGTGCGGCGGCCGAGGTGTTGCGCACGCTCGCATCTGAGACCAATGCGGCAGCCGTGTTCTGGAACGATGTCGCGCAGGCGCAGCAGCAAGCCGTGGCAACCGAGGTCGCAGAGACAGTGGCCGCCCTTGGCATCGAAAGCGAGAGCTTTCCCGACGATCTTCTGGTCGACCCCGCCGTGCTGCGGGGTAAGGATGGCCGCGGACCGCGCGTGTTCACCCCGTTTTGGAGACGCGTGCAGGCGATGGGCGACCCGCCGCATCCCCTGCCGGCGCCCCATTCTTTTCGCTCGGTTGCAGGATTGACGAGCCTTGCCATCGACGACTTCCGGCTCGAGCCAACCAGGCCCGACTGGGCCGGTGGGCTGCGCGCAACCTGGCACGTCGGCGAGCAAGCCGCGCGGACAAAGCTCGCCGCGTTCCTCGCGCAGTCCGTGCAGACCTATGCCGCCGATCGCGACCGTCCGGATCTCGATGCGACCTCACATTTGTCGCCGCATCTGCGGTTCGGCGAAATCAGTCCGCGGCAGGTCTGGCACGCCGCGCGCTTTGCCGCGGCCGAACAGCCGGCTCGCTCGGCTGGGATCGACAAGTTTCTCAGCGAACTCGGCTGGCGCGAGTTCAGCCGCCAGCTGCTCTATGACAACCCCGACCTCGCGAGGCGCAACCTGCAGCGATCGTTCGACGATTTCCCCTGGCGTGACGACGGCCGAGCGCTGGCCGCCTGGCAGCGTGGTCAGACCGGCTATCCGATCGTGGATGCCGGCATGCGCCAGCTCTGGCACACCGGAACCATGCATAACCGCGTGCGGATGGTGGTCGCCTCGTTCCTCGTCAAGCATCTGCTCATCGACTGGCGGGCCGGCGAACGATGGTTCTGGGACACGCTGGTGGATGCGGACCCCGCCAGCAATCCCGCCGGCTGGCAATGGGTTGCAGGTTGCGGCGCCGACGCCGCCCCCTATTTCCGGGTGTTCAACCCGGTGTTGCAGGGCGAGAAGTTCGATCCCGACGGCGCCTACGTCCGGCGCTGGGTGCCCGAGTTGGCGCGCCTCCCCGCACCGCTCATCCATCAGCCCTGGACCGCGCCCCCGCTCGAGCTTGCCGGCGCCGGCATCGAACTCGGCCGAACCTATCCGGCCCCGATCGTCGACCACAAGCGAGCGCGGGAACGCGCCCTCGCAGCCCACGCAACGCTTCGCCGGAGCTGATTAGTTGCGCTTCGCTTTGACAGGTCCGAGAATCCAGCTATCGTTCATGCGTTTCAACACATCGGGGGACCGATATGGACGATACGCCTCTCATCGAACAAGCGACGAATGCGATCAGCACTGCGGCCGACACCGCGAAAGAAGCGGTGACGACCGTGGTCGCCAAGGTCGGACGCGCGACCAAGAAGGCTGCCAAACCAGCCGCACCGAAGCAGGCCGCGCCGAAGCGGGCCGCCAAGGCCAAGAAGGTCGCGACCAAGAAGTCTGCCAAGAAGACCGGCAAGAAGGCGGCGAAAAAGACGGTCAAGAAAGCCGCCAAGAAGAGCGCGAAGAGTTCCGCCAAGACGGCCAAGAAGGCCAGCAAGAAGAAGACCAAGAAGGCCAAGCGCTGAGATCAAGACCGATCCGAGAGCGCATTTGGCGCTCAGAGATTGGCTGTCGCGAAACAATCCAGTGCCCGATGAGGGACAGTCTGGTGCTGGATTGTTTCGTTTTGAGCTCCGCGCCGTCGCGAGCTCGATCGATACCGCCCTGCTCGCGCCGGCCACCGGCGCGAGGGCTGGAACTTCTCCGTACGACCACGCTTAGCCCGCTGCGACCGACAATACCGGTCGTGAACGCGGAGGATGCGATGGGCCGCAGGCTCCGAACGATTGTGTGGGGTGGGTTCGCCGTCGTTCTGATCGCGCCGGCCGCGCATGCCGAGGTCGGCGGTGCCGAGCGTGGCTCGGAGTTCCTGTTGCTCGTCCAGGTCGCCCTGCTGATCGGGATCGGCCGCGGGCTCGGCGAGGTGATGCAGCGCATCGGCCAGCCCTCGGTGATCGGAGAACTGCTCGCCGGCCTTCTGCTCGGCCCCTCCGTGTTCGGCTGGATCTGGCCTTCGGCGCAGGCTGCGATCTTCCCGCATGCGCCGGCGCAGAAGGCGATGATCGAGGGCCTCGCCCAGTTCGGCATCCTGTTGCTTTTGCTGCTCACAGGCATGGAGATCGACCTCAAGCTGGTGCGCAAGGTCGGCCGCCCCGCGATGACCATCTCCCTGTTCGGGATTGCGGTTCCGTTCGCCTGCGGCTTTGCGCTTGGCGAGGTGATGCCTGCGAGCCTGTTGCCCCAGCCCGAGGCCCGGCTCGTTGCCTCGCTGTTCCTCGGCACGGCGCTCTCGATCTCTTCGGTCAAGATCGTTGCTGTGGTCGTGCGCGAGATGAACTTCATGCGCCGTAACGTCGGCCAGATCATCGTGGCGTCTGCGATCATCGACGACACGATCGGCTGGATCATCATTGCGATGATCTTCAGCATCGCCGCGCACGACACATTGGATCTGCGCTCGATCGGCCAGGCTGTGCTCGGCACACTGCTGTTTCTGGCTCTAAGCTTTACCGTCGGACGGCGGCTGGTCTTCCTGCTGATCAGGCTTGCCAATGACCACCTGGTGAGTTCATCACCGGTCGTCACCGTGATCCTGCTCCTGATGAGCGCGATGGCACTGATCACCCATCTGATCGGGGTTCACACGGTGCTCGGGGCGTTCGTCACCGGCGTGCTGGTCGGCGAATCTCCGATCCTGACCCGGCAGATCGACGAACGTCTGCGCGGCCTGATCACGAGCCTGTTCACGCCGGTATTCTTCGGCTTGGCAGGTCTCGAAACCGATCTCACGCAGTTGCGCATGCCCGAATTGCTGCTCTTCACGGCCGGCCTGATCGTGATCGCAAGCTTCGGCAAATTTGCCGGCGCGCTGGTTGGCGGTGCCATTGGCGGGCTCGACCGCAAGGAGTCGCTGGCGCTCGCCAGCGGCATGAATGCACGCGGTTCGACCGAGGTGATCATCGCCTCGATCGGCCTCTCGATCGGGGTTCTCAGCCAGACCATGTTCTCGATGATCGTGATCATGGCGATCTTGACCACGTTGGCAATGCCGCCAATGCTGCGCGCCGCGCTGGCGCGCTTGCCGCCACGACAGGACGAGAAAGACCGGCTGGAGCGCGAGGAGTTCGAAGACAAGAGCTTTGTCAGCAATCTCGAACGGCTGTTGCTAGCGGTGGATGATAGCGCGAGTGCCCGCCTCGCGGCGCAGATCGCGGGGCTTCTGGCCGGACCGGAGGCACGGCCGATCACAGTGCTCAAGGTCAACGAGCGCGCGCATGCCTCGAGCTCGGCCCCCACCGGCAATTCGGAAGCAGCTGTCAAGGATGCTGCGAAGCAAGGCGCGAGCGAGAGCGGAACGCAGGGCGCTGTCGATGTGACGACGCGCGCGCGTGAGACCACGTTACGCGAAGCTGTGGAGGACGAGGCCCGCAAGGGCTTTGACCTTATGATCGTCGGGATCGAGCGCGTCTTGTCCCCCGAGGGCGGGTTCAGCCCGGCCGTACAAGAGCTCGCCGCTGGCTTCGAGGGGCCGCTGGCCCTCGTGCTGGCCAAGGGGGGCGCTGAGCTTCCGCCGCACGACGGGCGCATTCTGGTGCCGGTCTCCGGGCGCAGCGTAGCGCGCCGTGGCGCCGAAGTCGCGATTGCGATTGCCCGCACGAATCGCGCGCGCCTGCATCTGCTCTACATCTCCACGACGAGCGGCAACGGCGCGAGCTGCGCCGGATCCGACGGCGAACAGCAACGCGCGCGGCAGGTGCTGGCGGACGCCACAATCGCCGCCGAACACTATCGGTTGAGCGCGACGACATCCGCCCGTGGCAACACTGCGCCGGACGAAGCGATCCTGGAGGAAGCCGCTACGATCAATGCAGACTTGGTTGTGCTGGGCGTCGACCGCCTGCAAGGCGAGACGCTGGATTTCGGTGCGATCGTTGCAACCGTGCTCGCCCGCTCGAGCGCGCCGGTGCTACTGGTCTCGGCCGAAACCAATCAGCCCGCAAAGCGCGCGGCCGCGTGACGGGGGCGACGGGATGCCATTACCAGGCGTCGGGACAGGGATCGACGATTTTCCAGAGTTCGACCCCGTTCTTGATCTTCTTCATCTCGGTCGTGAGCCCGCCATTGCGGCGGATCCAATCTTTCACCGTGTCGGGGTAATAGGACATCAATTCAGACGTCCCCTCAACGCTGGTGACCTTGATGCCGAAGGTGAAGGCCTTGTCGTAATAGGCCAGGTGGAAGCCGAGGCTTGCGCGCGGGGTGACGCAGATCTTGTTCATCGGCACGATGCCGAACACCAGGGTGCAGGCCGAATTGCAGATACCGTCGATGATGACGCGCTGCTTGGTATCGCGGATGTGCTGGTATTTGGCCTTGTATTCCTCGATATAGCCGCCATGGTCGCGCGTGATGTGCAGGTCGGCGCGCGCCGGCGTCGCGGCGACGAGCAAAAGCATCAGCAGAGGCGAGAGGCGGCGCTTCAAAAGAGAGAACCCCGGTGGATGTCAGCGGGGCGCTACCCCCACCTTACATTGCAGGACTTTTGCCGGACTGTCTTAGGAATCGGTTAAGCATCCGGAAAAGGCCAAAATTTTGGCAATCCTCATTCGCTTTTGCGCAGCTTTTCCGGCCCGTTCGCGCTAGATTATTGGTTCGACAACGGGCCTTAGCGTTGTTTCCGGAGAAATGAGATGAGCATGTCGAAGCTGTTCGCCGCCGCCTTGATTGTGTCAGCGGCAAGCCTAGTCCCCTCGCTGGCAGAAGCGCGCAGCCACCATCGCCACCATCACGGTCATCGCAGCTATCTCGGACTGCCCTATCCGATCAGCTACCTGCACAATTACGGCCCCGGCGAGGTACCCGGAACCTTCGCTTATTATGACGGGCCGTCGACGAACCATTGTTATCAGAGCTCGGCCGCCTATGTCGGCCAGGACCGAGCCCGCCATCCCTGCTTCTGATCTCGTGCAACGACCGGTAGCCCGGCATAACCGCGCAATGATCCGCGCGTAAGGGCCAGCGGACACTGGCCCTCTCTCGCCAAGTCTGCTATCCGGAGGCCCCGTGGCCGATAGGCCCAGCACGCGCTCGTAGCTCAGCTGGATAGAGCATCGGATTTCGATTCCGAGGGTCGGGAGTTCGAATCTCTCCGAGCGCGCCAAGGCCACTTCGCCAGGCATTTCCGTCGGCGCTGGACGCGCTTCTTGCGGCAACAGTCTCGATTGATCGTGCCATCCCCCTCGGCTGGACGCATTCATGATGCTGTGGCAGACCACCTCAAGTGGGCCTGCCACTTGCACGGATCCTGCCATGTCGCCGAACGAGGACTGGACGCACGCCTTCCCGCCGATCCGGCAGTTGCCGCGCGACGTCTTCGTCCAACTGCGTGACACGAGCCTGATCGTCGAGCTGCCCGAAGACAGCCGGATCTTCGGGCCCGGCCAGGCCCCGGAGTCTTTCCTGCTCCTGCTCGAAGGAACGATTCGCGTTCAGCAGACATCGGAGTCGGGCCGCGAGATCGTGCTTTACCGCGTCCAGGCCGGCGAGAGCTGCGCGCTGACCACGGCCTGCCTGATGGGCTACGAGGAATACCAAGCCGAAGGAATAGCCGAAACCAAGGTCCGGGCGGTTGCGATCCCGCGCGCGTTGTTCGACCAATTGATCGCCAGTTCGCGGGAATTCCGCCAGTTCGTCTTTACCGCCTTCAGTCGCCGCGTCACCAACCTGTTTCGCGTCATCGAGGAAGTCGCCTTCGCGCGCATCGACGTCAGACTGGCGCAGAAGCTGGTCGAGCTTTCCGGCCCGAAGGGACACATCAACGCAACGCACCAGGACCTTGCCAACGAGCTCGGCAGCGCGCGGGAGGTCATCAGCCGGCAGCTCAACGAATTCGCCCGCCGAGGCTGGCTCAAAGTGTCGCGCGGGACAGTCGATATTGTCGACCGGGCAGCGCTCACGCGGCTCGCGCAACACAGCTGATATGGTCCGTCCCAATCCGACGCTCGCCGCTCGGTGACTTAGTTACATACGTCCGGCGCGCCCTGCCCTACTCTTTCGGTCATCATCGCAAAGCCAAGGGGAGCACCTCGATGACACAGAATGTCGGCAAGACGGATCGGCTGATCCGGCTCGTGGTTGGACTGGCGGTCCTGAGCCTTGTATTCGTCGGCCCCAAGACATTGTGGGGACTGCTGGGATTGATCCCGCTCGGAACGGCGCTGATCGGTTGGTGCCCGCCCTACGCGATGCTCGGCATCAACACTTGCGGAGCCAAATCCGCTAGATGATTGGGCCGCCCGGAGGAAGGCGACGCGGACGAGCCGCGACGCCTTCCTTGCCCTAGCCCTGGAGCAGCCATGCCCTATCCCATCGACATCAGCGTCCAGCCGAAAGTGGCAGGATTTTTCGATCCGGAGACCAACACGATCAGCTACGTCGTGAAGGACCCATCCTCGTCGTCGTGCGCGATCATCGATCCTGTCATGGATATCGACTATGCGGCCGCTCGCATCGGCACGAGATCCGCGGACGTTCTGATCGATTACGTGAAGTTGAACGGGCTTCAGCTCGAATGGCTGATTGAGACCCACGCCCATGCCGATCATCTTTCGGCGGCGCCCTATATTCAAAGCAAGCTCGGCGGGCGGATCGGGATCGGCGAACATATCCTGACGGTGCAGAAGACGTTCGGCAAGGTGTTCAACGAGGGCACGGAGTTTCGCCGCGATGGCAGCCAGTTCGACCGGCTGTTCAAGGACGGCGATACCTACGCCATCGGCAAGACGACGGCATTCGTGATGCACACGCCTGGACACACGCCGGCCTGCGCTACACACGTCATCGGGGATGCCGCCTTCGTCGGCGACACCCTGTTCATGCCGGACGGCGGGACGGCACGCGCGGATTTTCCCGGCGGCGATGCGCGCACGCTATACCGATCGATCCGTAAGATCCTAGAAACCCTGCCTCACGGCACCCGGCTGTTCATGTGCCACGACTATGCGCCCGACGGCCGGGCGGTTCGCTGGGAAACGACCGTCGGCGAAGAACGGCTGCACAACATCCACGCCCGCGACGGCGTCAGCGAAGACGCGTTCGTCGCCATGCGCGAGGCGCGCGACAAGACGCTCGGCATGCCGCGCCTGATCATTCCCTCGCTTCAGATCAACATCCGCGCCGGGCACCTGCCCCCACCGGATGCCAGCGGCAAGACCTTTTTGAAGGTCCCGATCAATGTGCTCTAGCAGCGCGCAATAGCTCTGCGTCGCCCCTCAACGTCACAGGCACGTCAGTTGCCTGATGCGAAGCTCCGTACGACTTGGCGGGAGAGCCCGGTCCTACGACAAGAGGTCCGCTGACAGCCTAGCTTGGGGCCTTCAGCTGCGCCGCCTCGACTGGCCTGGGCGGCAGCGCGACCGCCCGCGGAAGTGTCGAACGCCGCCAGGAGTTCGCCGGCGAGTTCGCCGGCCCATGGCCAAGCCGCCCCGGGTGACGCCGCGCTAAGCGACCGGACCGCCCCGCGCGCGCCAGCCGCTCATGCCGCCGGCGTAGTGTCGCACCCCCTCGACGCCTGCAGCGAGTGCGCGGCGCAATGCCGTGGCCGAGCGGCCGCCCGCCTGGCAGATCAGGACGACCGGCTTGTCCTCGGCAAGGTCTTTGGCAAGGCTTGCCGGGTCGAACTGCGACAGCGGATGATTGACGGCGCCCGGAATGTGCCCGCTTTTGAACTCGTGCGGCTCGCGCACATCGACAATGACGCAGCTACGCTCCTGATGCGCGCGAACCAATTCATCGTGCTCGATCGCCGGGACGCTGGCTGATCCCGTCAGCTTGCTCAATAATCCGGACAACATCGTTGGTCTCTCCATGATCTGACTGCATTGCGCCCCTCCCGGGGTCGCTCTAGCGACGCGCCCGCTTGGCTTCCGACGACTCGACCCAGAAGAAGAACGCGCCGGCGCCGATCGCGAGAAGGACGAACCAGGCCGCGTCGGGCACGCCGGTGATGTCGGGCAACCGCACCTTGCCAAGCGTCCAGACGTTGAGGACATGCGCCTTCACCCAGTCGAAGCTGAGCGCATAGAGAACGGCGCCGACGATCATGCCGAACGCGCCGACGGCGGCGTGCACGCTGCCGCTGGCAATCGCGCCGAGAGCCGTTCCGGGGCAATAGCCATAGACGACCATGCCGATGCCGAACAACGCGGCACCCAGCGCAACCGCCAGCATATTGGCGTCCTTGACATAGTATTTGGTATTGCCGGTATCGACCAGCAGCAGCACACCGACGCCGCCGACCACGATTGCCGTGCCCATCACTTTCAGCACGGTGAAGTCACGCAGCCGGAACTGGTTCTCGATCACGTTGCAGCTTGTGACCTTGCCCAGTTGCAGCAGATATCCGAACACGGCGCCCATCAGAAGCGGGCCGGCAATGCTCATCATCGAGGTCATGACCTGATCCCTTTCACGATTTGCGAAACATGAGGCGCGACACCAACAGGCCGGTCGCGAACATCACAGCCAAGAACAGCCAGCTCGACACGGCAAGCTGAAGCCCGCCGGAGATGCCGTGGCCACTGGTGCAGCCGCCGGCCAGCCGCGCGCCATACATGATGACAATGCCGCCGAAAAACGCTGCGACGAAGCGCTTGAAGACTGACGGGCCGAACCGCTCCTTCCAGACCTCCGGAACCAGTTCCAGCCGCCAGGTACCCGAGACGATTGCGGCCAGGAAAGCGCCGAGCGGAATGCCGACCAGGAACCAGACGCCATAATCCCATTTGAGCGGCATTGCTTTCCAATAGCTGTTGGCCGCCACGGCATCAGGCCCCAACACCGGAAGCGCAAACAGCGATGCCACGCGAGAATAAGCGGTCGTGACGCCCAGCGGATCACCGAACACGGCAAAAGCGACCCAGCTCAACACGCCGATCCCTGCACCGACGAGATAAGGCGACCATCTGCTCGGTTCGGATCTTGGCACGTCACGGACCATGACATCGGTCATCATCGTCACGGCGAACACCTCCCTGCCTTCGACAGCGTCAACGCTGATGAAATTTACTATATTCGTATATTCGAATTTGTGAAGATAATTATGACGCCGTCGATCCGGTGAGATCGCCGGTACGCAGGTCCGATTTGGGGGCCGCCATCCAGCGGTCGACCACGAGATCGGTGACCGCTGCGCCGAACCACATCCCGCCCAGCACCAGCCAGGCCGTGAGCGCAAACACCGAGGCGCCGGTCACGCCCGCCCCGACCGCGCAACCACCGGCAAGCATCGCGCCAAATCCCATCAGCACGGCGCCGATGAGATAGCGGCGCATTCCGCGGCCGTCGGAAAAGCCTTCGAGGTTCAACTCATGCGCCAGCGCCGCCGCAACGAAGGAGCCGAGGAAAACACCGGGAATCACGCCGAGGTCGAAATCGGGCTTGAGGTGCTGGTTGGCAGCCACTTGCATCAGGAGCTCGGCGGAGGGCCCGCTGAATGTCAGGCTCTTCAAGGTCACGGGCGCAAACGAGGCCTGCCCCAGATGGTAGGTGAAGATCCAGCCGGCAACGACCGCTGCCCCAGTAGCAACAGAGGCCAGCATCATGCGCCGGCTGACCCCGAAACGCAGCGCGCCGGCGAGGCCGGCGAGCAGCCACAACATTCCGAAGCCGAGCTTCTCAGGCGTGCCACCGCCGAACAAGCTCATGATGTCACGGGAAGGCCCGCCGTCGACCAACCAGAGATTGGTCAGCCACTCCCGTGCCGGCGACAGCAGTCCGCGATAGGCGGATTGGGCCGCAACCGCGAAGATGAGGCCGGACAACAGGGCACGCAGATTGCCGTTGGCGGACAGCACCAGCAGGCGGCTGGCACATCCGCGCGCCAGGATCATGCCGCAGCCGAACATCAGGCCACCGATGATGGCACCGGAGATGCTGCCCTGCTGCGCGAGCTGGCGGGCTTCCGAGACGTCGAGCAGACCGGCCGCGACGAAGGCCTGCGTCCCCAGCACGGCGGAGGCAAAGGTGAGCAGCCAGACCGACAGGCGTGCCCCGCCTTCCCCGCGCGAGAACTCGATGGTCGCGGCACGCAGGCAGAAGCGGCTGCGCTGGGCGAAGAAACCGAACAGGCCTCCGACCAAGAGCCCGCCCAACAGGGAGACCAGATCTTCGCCCAGGAGATCGATCGCTTCGGTGAACACGGCCACGGTCTCGCGTTAGACCTCGCCGCTAAGGGCGCAGATAGGCGTAGCCGTCCTGCTGCAGCTCGGTCAGCCTGACCACCCCGCCCTTCTCGGCCACGATGAAGCCATCCGTGAGATCATCCAGCTTCACGCCCTGCGCCTTCATCGTGTTGGCGCAGGCTTCGAACACGGTGCCGGCCTTGATCAGGCGGTCCGCGAGTCCCGCGATATTGGTATCGACAGAGATCGCGTGGAAGGCGCGCAGAGCGGGACCATGCACGACCAGCCTGATATCCGCCTTGCCCGGCCCGCCGGTACCGTCGATATGATTCTGGATATTACCGAGAACGAACAGGACGCGATCCTGATCCGCCAGATGGTAGACGACGCGCTGCCGCGGTCGTTCAGGCGCCGCCATCGCCCGGCTGATGCCGAAAGCTCCGATGAGGCCGGCAAATCCGGCGCGCATGATCGACCGTCGTTCCATGAAGTCCTCCTAACGCACGTCCGTGATGAAGCCTGCGATGCGATCGGTGGCATCATCGGCGGCGAGATCGAGAAAGAAATGATCGGCGTCCTCGACGGTCTCGAGCCGCACGCGACGCCCTGTCCGCGAGACCAGCGGTGCGAATGACTGTTGCACATCCGGCACTGTCTTGTCTTGAGCCGCGGCAAGCACGAGGACCGGAACTGCAATTTCGGCGATCAGGCCGGCCGTGTCCTGGCGCGGGTCGGCCCGATAGAAAGCCGAAAAAGCGCGAGCCGTCACCTTGGCGTCGCGACAATAAATGAAGCCGGGCATCGTCATCCACTCGCCGCCGCGCCCGGCGTTCACGGCAGCGTCGGAGCGTGCAAGCAACGGCTCGAGCGGCTGCCCGAAAGTTTCGGCATAGGCTGCGCGCAAACCGGTCTCGACGGCGGTCGTGGCCGGCGCCAGCAGGATGGCTCCCTTGACGGATCCGGGCGGATGCGACGCCAGATAGCGCGCGACCTGGTTGCCGCCGCGCGAATGGCCCAGCAGATACACGCGCGACGACGTTTGCTGCGCTTCGGCAATCCACGCCGCGATCTCGGCCACGGCATCCTCCGACGTATAGTCGTGGGCGATCGCGCAATCGTACATGCCCTTGCGCCTGTCGACACCGAGCGACAGCGTGTGAGCGAGGGTGGCGATGCCTCGCTCGGCCAGCGCTTTCGACAGGCCCTGCACCGTCCCCATGTCCTTGTGCGCGAGGGTGCCGTGGGTCATCACGACGATGGGCATGTCCGCCGAAGGCTGGGGCGGCAGCCGCAACGTTCCCAGGGTAACATGCCCGGCGATGGTCAATTCGCGCGCTTCTTCGGCGGCAAGCACCGATGCAGAGGTCAGAAAGAGAAACGCAAGCGCGAACCGGCAGCGCATCGGATGATCCCATTCAAGGACGCACGATCGTCCAGTTCTTCTCCGCAAGATCCATCAGCGCGGCAACTCCGGTGTCGACGACGCTGACACCTTCAATCAAGGGCGGCTGCCGGCCTTCCTTTCTGGCGAGAGTCTCGAGCGTGTTGCCGCAGGCGATGAAGCTGACATTGGGCATCGATTTGGCAAAACCGACGATGCGCTCCTTGACCGGCGAGCGGTCGGCCAGCAGCATGTCGAGCCCGCCGTTGAAGGCGACGACGACGATGTCGACCTCTTCGCCTTGTCCCGTGTAGTGCCGCGAGACATTGGCCGCAACATCGAGCACCGCGTTCATCTTCACCGGATCGTCATCGCTGATCTGCAGCGCCAGCTTGTGCGGTTCGGCCGCTCGAAGCGGCGCGGCAGTCATGAGTAGAAGGCCGGCAGAGATGATCGCCAGCATCAGACCGCGGCCACTGGGCGCAGCCAGCGTCATTCGACTCCTCTAGACTTTCCTTCCTTGGCGTCTTCAGGGGTCACGTCAACGATCGTCGCACGCCCGGTGATCTTCACCGGCGCGACGCAATCCTTCATGCACGGGTCTTTCTGCCAGAAGGACTTTTCGCTGGTCGCACGGTCATCCATGATGAATCCGGCTTCGTTCGGCATCTTGATCGAGGCGAGATTCTTCTCGTTCAGCTCGAAATTCTGATCCGTAACGATGTCGTTCAGGTACAGAACATAGGCGACCAGCGCGTAGTAGTCGTTGACGCCGAGCGACTCGGCATTGCCGAACGGCATCGCGTGCCGAACATAGTCGAACACCGTCGACGCATACGGCCAGTAGGAGCCGACGGTCTTGACCGGATTGTCGGCGGTCAACGATCCCTTGCCACCCGCCAGCACCGGCCAGCGGCCATTGCCCTCGCCGAACTCGCCATGGCAAGTCGCGCAATTGTCCATGAACAGCTTCTCGCCCTGGGCGACCGTGCCCTTGCCGACCGGCAGCCCCTGGCCGTCGGGGCGCACGTCGATATCCCAGCCGCGGATCTCCTCGGGCGTCGGTGCACGGCCGATATCGTAGTGTGCAACAGTTGGCTTCGACTCGGCTTTGGACCCGCTCAGCCCACCGGCCAATGCGGCGGACCCGGTCAGGCACGCCAGCGCGGCTACTGCGACAAGCTTAGGCGACTTCAACATTCTCGACCTCACCGTTGGCCTGCACGTGCCAAGTCTGGATGCCATTGTTGTGATAGATGGAGTTGTAGCCGCGCACCTTGCGCAGTTCCGCCTTGGAAGGCTGCACATAACCAGTCTCGTCCTGGACGCGCGACTGCAGCAGGAGCGGCTCACCGTTCCAGTCGAACTCATAATAGAAGCGGGTCAGCGCCTTATCGAGCACCGGACCGTCGAGTCGCGCCGGCCACCAATTGCGGCCGCCATCGAGCGAGACGTCCACGCGCTTGACCTTGCCATGGCCCGACCAGGCGAGGCCGGACAAGATAGTGAAGCCCTTGCCGTGCTTGATCGGCGCCTGTGGGCTCGGGCTCGTGATCACGGATTTTGCATCCATCACCCAGGTGAAGCGCCGCGCCTTGCCGTTTGGCAACAGGTCGGTGTATTTCGACGTCTCCTCGCGGGTCTGCCAGGGTTGATCGCCGACCTTGATCCGGCGCAGCCACTTGACCCAGAGATTGCCCTGCCAGCCAGGCACGACGAGCCGCATCGGATAGCCCTGCTCCGGATACAGCGCCTCACCATTCATCTTGTAGGCGATCATGCAGTCGTCGAGCGCCTTCTCGATCGGCAGGCTGCGGTCCATCGCGGCCGCATCCGCGCCCTCGACCAGCAGCCATTTGCCGTTGCTCTTGACGCCGACCTCCTCCAGCAGAGTACGCAGCGACACGCCCGTATATTGCACGCAATGGACCATGCCATGAGTGAACTGGCAGCCATTCAACTGAGAGCCGCGCCACTCCATGCCGGAATTGGCAGCGCATTCCATGAAGTGGATGCGGTTGACACGCGGATAGCGCTTCAACTCTTCGAGAGAGAGTATTAAGGGCCGCTCGACCAAACCGTGGATCATCAGGCGGTGATCGGCCGGATCGACATCGGCCATGCCGCCGTGATGCCGCTCGAAGCACAGCCCGTTCGGCGTGATGATGCCTTCGAGCTCATGCAGCGGCGTGAAGCTGACCGAGGATTCGCGCGATGCCGTCAGCCATTCGACGTCGCGGCGGATCACGTCCTTTTCGAATTTCGACGGCTTGCCATAGGGGCGCGCTGCGACGCCCTCACCGAGCGAACGCGTCCATTCGGGCACGTTCGGCGGTTGATTGGCCGGGTTGCCGTCCGCCCGCGCCGAAGGTGCAACCGCAGATGCCGCAAGCCCGCCGGCCGCAGCGAGAAAACCGCGCCGGGACTGCCGGGCCAGCGAGGCTGGTTGATTCTTGTTGTCCTTGGACATCATCCTCACACTCCGGTGACTTTGACGGCGCGGTTGGGCTCGAGACGCACGGTCTTCTGGCGCTGCAAATAGGAGGACACGACCTCCCAGATCGGCGGCCCCTGCGTGCCTTCGTTGACGCTGGCCCAACCGGCCACCTGATATTCGCGCGATGGATCGATCGCGGTGCCGGTCTTGATCAGCCGCATGTCGGAGATGCGCTGCCCCTGCGGCTTGTTGACGTCGATCGCGTAGGACATGCCGCCGATACGGACCATGTCGCCACCCTGCTGATAGTAAGGATCGACGTTGAACAGGTTATCGGCGACGTCCTCAATGATCTCCTTGAGCCGCGCGCCGGTCATGCCCATCCGATAGACTGCAGGATAGGTGATCGCGGTCGCGTTGGTGACGTCCTCGAAGGTGATGTCCTGGCCCGGCATGACGCTGGTGCCCCAACGGAAGCCGGGCGAGAGCGCGATCTCCGCATCCCGCTCCTGCAGCAGCGCCTGGCAGATCAGATCGTCGAAGGTGCCGTTGAAATTGCCGCGCCGATACAGCAGCGTCTCGGTGCGGCCGAGCGCGCGGCCGAGATCGGCAGCGAACGGCTTGCGCACCTCGGCGATCTTCGCGGCCATCTGCGCATCCGGCGTGATGACGTCGGAGAACAGCGGGATCAGCTTGTAGCGATATCCCCTCACCTCGCCGTCCTTGACGTCGAGATCGAGCCGCGAGACGAACTTGCCGGACGAGCCCGATGCGATCAGCAGCGTCTTGCCGACCTTGATCGCTTCGGGCAGCGCATCATGCGTATGTCCGGTCAGGATCACGTCGAGCCCTTTGACCCGGCTCGCCAGCTTGCGGTCGACGTCAAAGCCGTTGTGCGACAGCAGCACGACGAGACCGGCACCAGCCTTGCGCGCCTTGTCGACCTGAGCCTGGACGTCCTCCTCGCGGACGCCGAACGACCAGTTCGGGATCATCCAGCGCGGATTGGCGACCGGCGTATAGGGAAAGGCCTGGCCAAGCACCGCGATCTTGACGCCACCGCGTTCGATCATCGTCGAGGCCTCGAAGGCCGGCTCGTTCCATTCGGTATCGCGGATGTTCAGCCCGAGGAACGGGAAGCCAAGCCCGTCGACGGCCTGCTTGACGCGCTCGGTGCCGTAAGTGAACTCCCAATGGCCGGTCATGGCATCGGGTTTCAGCAGCGCCATACAGTCGATCATGTCCTGGCCGCGAGTCTGCAATGACGACCACGAGCCCTGCCAAGTGTCGCCGCCATCGAGCAGCACCACCCTGTCGCCGCGCTCGGCACGGATCGCCTTGATCACCGTCGCGGCGCGATCGAGCCCGCCGATCCGACCATAGGTCTTGGCCAGCGCCTCGAAATCCTCCGAGGTCAGCGCGTAGGCCGCCGACGAGCCCGGCGCGATTCCAAAGCGAGCCAGGAATTCCTTGCCCGTGACATGCGGCGGCTGGCCCTTGGCGTCGCCGACGCCGAGATTGGTCGACGGCTCCCTGAAATAGAGCGGCATCAGCTGGCCGTGGATGTCGGTGACGTGCACCAGGGTCACATTGCCGAGCGGCTCGAAAGCCAGCAGCTCCTTCTCGGTCAACTTCTGCTGGGCAAAGGCGCGCGTCGCTGCGCCGCCCGCGCCGGCACTTAGGGCGGCGGTCGCAAGCGCAACCTGAACGAATTCCCGGCGCGATATCATCGCTCTTCTCCTTGCGGCATTGATTAGTTACGGACCGATGGCGTCTCGACCGGCAGGCCGATCCCGCGCCAGGCCACGTACAGCTCGAGCGCGAGGAACTCGTCCGATAACGGCGCATAGGGCACGGCCCGAACGTCGAACATGCAGCCCTCGAACCGCTCGTGGAGCGGGACCAGCCGCTGATCGCGCAGCCGGTAGGTCGGAAAGCCGTTGGTCTGGCCCTGGCTGAGGAAATCGGCGCGCATGAACTTGCCGTTGTTCTTCTCGTGACAGGAGGCGCAGGCGAGGTCGAGCTGGCCGGTCCGCGTGTAGTAGATCTGCTTGCCTTTCTCGAACCACGGCGACATCGGGCCGTCGGTCTTCACCGTCACCGGCATGCCGCGCGACTGGTAGCGGACAAAGGTCGTCATGTCGGTCAGCTCCTGCGACTTGAAGGCCCAAGGCTGCGCCTTCATGTGCTCGGTGCGGCAGATGTTGATCTGCTGTTCCAGATTGACCGGCTTGTTGAGCTTGTCGCTCCATTTCGGCATCGCGGCGCCGACACCCTTCATGCTCTTCTCGGCCTCGCCGTGACAGCTCATGCAGGACTTGCCTTCAGCGCCGTCGACCGCCTTCCATGCGTCGGCCGCCCGCTCGATCGCGAGAAAGCCTGGGTTCTCCAAATCGTCATCCTGCAGGGCACGCGTTTCCTTGCTGCGAAACTCGTAACCCGAGATGATGGTCTTGAAGACGTGGCCGAGAGGCGCCGGAATGCCCTTTCGCTCCGCCTCCTGGCCCGATGAGGCGATCGCCGACAACGTGAGCGCAGCCGTGGCCAGGACGGCCAGTGCACCGTAGCGCGTATACATCCGTCCCTCCCCGTGACCGTGGCGCAGCAGCAATCAGGCCTTCAGCGTGATCTTTTCTTCCGCCGAAATCACCGAGCCGTCATCGTCCGTCCAGGCGAACTTGAACGTCCCCTCCTGCTCGATCCTGGCATTGAACTGGATGTAGGGGTTGGCCGAGATGGCCGGCTCCAGCGAGCAGGCGAACACGGGCTTGCCGTTGAACTCGCAAGAGAACTTGTTGATGATCTTGCGTGGAATCGTCTTGCCCTGCGCATCCTTGCGCTGGCCTGATTCCATCAGGTGCGAGACCAGGGTCTTGATCTGGATGATCTCGCCCTGCTTGGCTTCCTTCGGAAGCTTGATCCGCGGCTTGTCTGCCATTTTTTCTCTCCTGTTTCAGCCGCCGCAGCCGCCGATGGTGACCTTGACGGTCTTGCGCTCGGTGAAGAGCGACCCGTCGCTCATCTTCGCCACGGCAATGACGTTCTGCGTCTGCGCGAGGCGGATACGGATCGACGCCTCGGCCTTGCCCGACAACGGCGTGAACATGAGCGTCGCGACGCCGCCATTCGGGTTGCCGTCGGCGACGAACAGCACTTCCTTGACGTAATTATCGGCGGTCATCGGACTGTCGACGGTCAACGACAACGGCACCGTATTGCCGTTCTCGGCTATCTCAGGCAGGTCAAGCGAGATCTTGCCGCTTGCCGCTTCCTTGCCGCCCGTGAACTTCTTGATCAGTTCGGCCGCATCGTTGCTTACCTCGGCATTCGCAGCCATCGGCAGCATCGTCAGGGCGACGAGACCGCCGCCGAGAACGAATGCCTGTCGTCTGTTGATTGGCCTCATGCATCATCCTCCAAAGGCAGTCATTTCAGGGTTTCGAGAAAGGCGACCACATCCTCGACCTGCGCAGCGGTCAGGATAGGCTTGCCGACGAACTCGGGACGGACCCGACTGAGGCCCTCATTGCGATAGAACGCAGGCATCACCGTATCGTCGAAGACGCGTTTGGGATCGGCAACGATGAGGCGCAGCTGCGCCTCGGTGTAGCGCCCGGCGACGCCATCGAGCGAAGGGCCGAGTTCGCCGTGAAATTCTTCGGATTTGAGACTGGAAACCTGATGACAGGCGAGACAGTTGCCCAGCGTCCGCGTCAGGAAAACCTTCCGTCCCGCATCCGCATTTCCGGCCGTGCCCGTCAGGGATTTCGGCAGCGCGCCATCGACGACAGTGAGCACGATGGGCTCATCGGCCTGCACGGTCGACGCAAGCAACAGATAGAGGCAAGCGGCCGGAAGCCAGCTACGCATGTTTCCACCCTTGAGACGAGGCCACCCTCGCCGGTTTTATCAACGGGGCTTACGGCCCCATCACATTCACAAATTATGATATTAGAATAATTATGGTGTCAAGCAGGTTTCGGTGCGGCAGTGCACTCAGCCTTTCAATGCGGTCAGGTAGTCGCGAAACGAGCCGTGCTCGTAGGCCATCTCGCGCACGAAGCGGAACATCGCAAGAAAGTGCTGCGGCTTGAGATAGCCCGGTGCGCGTGCGACTTCGCGCGCGGCCGGCTCTTTCGCAGCGAGGCCATCGCCGGAAGCGGGAAAGAACTGGAAGGTCGGCGTGAAGCGAATGGCATAGCGCTCGGCCAGCTCCTTCTCGCTGAACTCCTTGCCGTCAAAATCGGTCACCTTGCGCGCGCCGACCAGGTTGAGCTGCAACACCTCGAAATTGGCGCGGATGTAGCCCGTAATCTCCGGATCGGCGAAATTCACCAGATGCGTCTCGCGGCAATAAGGGCAGCCGCGCAGCTCCCACATGATGGCGAGCCGCTTGCCTGTGGACGCAGCAGTTTCGAGATCGTCACGCAGGTCGAGGAAACTGTTGAGGAACCAGGGCTCGTGATAGAGCCCGTCGTCGCCCAGCGCGGGTTCGGCCCGCGCAGGAGAATGGGCCGTTGCCGCGATGAGAGACGGCATCGCGACAACGAAACTGCGCCGCGTCATCGGGCGATGCGAGAGCTTGAGGAACTTCATGGATTTTGCCAAAGCTTGCGACGGACGATACATGATATTCGAATAAACGAATGTGAAAAGGACATTCGATGTTGCATCGCGCCATCACCCTCTCACTTCTCCTCACATCCGTCCTCACCTGGATCGGCTGTGCTGCAACTACGCATGCTGCAGAGGCTTTGGATGTCTCCACGTTATTTCAAGGCGCCATGGCGAGCCTGCGCACCGCGGCAAGCTATGCGCGCACCGGCAACGTTGCCCTGGCCCAGATCGAGATCGATGATGCAAGAAGCGACTGGCACCGGCTCGACCAGCACGCCGATCAGGTTTCGATCTACCCAAACCAGGCTCTTCACGAACTGCTGGTGCGTGGAGACACCGGGCTCGCCAGCGCAGCTGACGCGCTGGCTGCAGGTGATACGGCGCGGGCCGGGACGGAGATTCTCTCGCTGCGACGGGCCATTCACGCTCTGAGTCGCGAAGCCGGAGTCAATGATCTCAGCGGCTGCGTCTTCGAACTGGCGCCAATCATGGAAGAGTTGCGAACTGCGGCGACGCGCTTCAGCACGACGAAGAGCGATCCCGATCGGGTGAAGAAATCCGGCGAGGCGCTGCGCGAGCGTCTGCAACGCTGCAACGCTCTCGCCCCCTCAGAGGTCGCCGGAGAGGCCGAATTCCGCCGGCTGCTCGACGGCGCGATTGCGAGCGCCAGCGAGATCGGATCCGCCGCCCTCAAAGGCGACGCCGATCTGGTTCATCGCTACCAGATCGAGCTGCAGTCCTTCATCAGTCTGCTGGACTTCCGATTCGGCTGATCAGCCGATGGCCGAGAGGCCCGGGAACAGCTCGAAGATCCACTGCGACATACGCGGGATCACGCCCGTCAGAAAGGCAGCCCCCGTCAGGACAAGAAAGCCCCCCATCGTCTTTTCGACCAGCCCGAGATGAGGACGGATGCCCTTCAACATCGTCATGAACCGGCCGGTGAACGCCGCTGCGATCAGGAAGGGCACGCCGGTGCCGATCGAATAGGCCGACAGCAGCAGCATGCCCTTGCCGACCGTCGCCTCGGCACCTGCCATCATCAAGACGGCCGCCAGCACCGGACCCGCACAGGGCGTCCAGCCGAACGCGAAGGCCAGCCCCATCGCGAACGCGCCGAGAAAGCCGGCCGGCCGCTGTCCCATCTGGATCGTGGCGCTGCGATACAGCAGCGGAATCTTCAGGATGCCCAGAAAGTGCAGGCCCATCACGATGATCACGAGCCCAGCCATGATTCCGAGCTGGGCGAGATGGCCGGAAATGAACCGACCGAACACCGAGGCGGTGGCACCGAGCCCGACGAAGACGGCCGAAAATCCGGCAACGAAACACAGCGCCGACACCACCGTCCGGCCGCGCCTGGAAGCGTCGGGCTCGCTCCCCGCCTCGGCTGCCGAGACCCCAGCGACGTAGAACAGAAAGGGCGGCACGAGCGGTAAAATACAGGGGGAGAGGAAGGACAACAGGCCAGCCAGCAGTGCGGCCCCCAAGGTCACGTCCAGATCCATCGTCTCCCCACCCATCCCTGGTACATATTCGAATTTAATGATAGATATGGGTGGAAGTCCATAGGATGGCTACATGCCCCATACGATTGCAAAATTTGCCGTGGCCTGGCTGCTCGGCGCGGTCCTGCCGAGCTGCGCTTTCGCATCCGAGCTCGTGATGTTCGAACGCCCCGGTTGCGCCTGGTGCGCCCGCTTCAACGCCGAGATCGCGCCGATCTATCCCAAGACCGACGAAGGACGCGCCCTTCCGCTCCGGCGGGTCGATCTGGACAAGCCGCTTCCAGCGGACCTCGCCGGGATCGATCCCGGCGCATTCACGCCGACCTTCGTGGTCGTGGACCAGGGCCGCGAAATCGGACGAATCCGAGGGTACCCAGGGGATTCATTCTTCTTTGGGCTGCTCGGCCGTATCTTGACGAGCGCACCTCCATCGCAGATTCATTCTTGAACGGAATGCAAGGGATCACGAACTCATGCCGCTACCGAAGCTCAAGGATCTCGGAACGTCTGCCGAACTGGAGCAGATGATCGAGAAGGCGCGGGAAGCGAGCGAAATGCTCAAGGCGCTATCCCACGAATCCCGGCTGCTGCTGCTCTGCATCCTCGCAGAAGGCGAGAAATCGGTCACCGAGCTCGAACAATTCCTTGGCGAGCGGCAGTCGACGGTGTCCCAGCAGCTCGCCCGCCTCCGGCTCGACCGGCTGGTCACGACGCGTCGCGACGGCAAGACGATCTACTACAGCCTGGCCAGCGATGACGTCCGCAAGATCCTGACGGCGATTTACGACGTTTATTGCGAACCGGTGCGCAAACGAAAGCGCTAGCGACCCGACGCGAACCGTCGTTCCGCTAGAGGACGGTGCTGGATTCCCCGGTCGACTTGGCGCACAATACAGCCAACGCGCGCAGAAAAGTCCGGAGGAATGCTCAACCAATCTGCCATCATGTTTGCTTGCGGGCTGTTCGCCGGGGCCGTGCTCGGCGTGGCAGGGCGAGCCGGGCGCTTCTGTACGCTCGCGATGCTGGAGGATGCCTTCTTCGGCTCGGACATGCGGCGTCTCAAATCATTCACGCTGGCTGCGGCCGTTGCGCTGGTGGGCACTCAGTGTCTGGCCGCGCTCGGTCTGATCGACCTCACCCAATCGATCTATCTCGCGCCCTCCATTCCGCTCGGCGGCGCTATTATTGGCGGGTTTGCGTTCGGCGTCGGCATGGCGCTGGTGGGCACGTGCGGTTTCGGAACGCTGGTCCGCATCGGCGGCGGAGACCTGCGCGCGATCGTCGTCTTCCTGGTGCTTGGAATCTCGGCATTGGCGGCGATGCGCGGGCTGACCGGATTCCTGCGACTGGCGCTGATCGAGCCGCTCTCCGTGCGGATGCCCGAAGGAACCACCCAGGCGCTGGATTCCCTGCTGTCACCCCGGCTCGGTGCGCTCGCGCGGCCGATCGCCGTATCGGCGACAGCTGTGGCCCTGACGATCTGGTCGCTCGCGGACGGCCGTCTGATCAAGTCACCGCGGCTCCTGCTGTCGGGAATCGGCGTCGGCCTCGCTGTTGTTTTCGGCTGGTTCGCGACCGGATGGTTGGGAAGCGATGATTTCGATCCCGCCCGCCTCGCTTCCCTCACCTTCGTCGCTCCGCTCGGCAACGCCGTCTTGTATATCGCGACCATGTCGGGCACCCATGCCGACTTCTCCATCGGCTCGGTCGCCGGCGTGATCCTCGGGTCCTTTGTCGCGGCGATGTTTTCACGCGTTTTCCGCTGGGAAGCCTGCGACGATGCGCGCGAGCTGAAGCGTCACATGATCGGCGCCCTGCTGATGGGAACGGGCGGCATCATGTCGATGGGCTGCACCATCGGCCAGGGTTTGTCCGCCTTTTCGACGCTGGCCGTCTCGGCCCCCCTCACGATGCTCGCGATCGCTTGTGGCGCGCGCGTCGGCCTGGAATACACGATGACCGGTGAGTGGCGGCCGGCGCTGCGCAATCTCTTGAGCGTGCATTCCTGGTCGACCAAATAGATCGGACGCGGAAAATTGGCATACTCTTCCTCAGCAGGGGGCGATGGGCATTCGCCGAACTCTGGAGAGAAACCAACGGCCGCGCGAAGCGAAATCGTCAAGGCGATCGTTGCTGGAGTCTGCGGCAGCCTGGCCCACCTGCTGTTGATGTCCTTCAAGTCTTGGTCGGGACTGCTTCCCTCGTTCCAGCCCTATGAAAGCCTGCAAGCCACTCTCAACCAGATCACGGGCAGCTCGGTCGATCCAATCGTGCCCTGGGCACTGTCCTTCCTGAATGGCTCGACAATCATCGGCCTGGTCTTCGGTCAGCTTTATCGATCGCTGCCAGGCTCCTCCGGCGCAGTCAAAGGCGCGGTGTACGGCCTGCTCGGCTGGCTCGTCATGGGAGTTCTATTCTTCCCGATGATCGGTCTCGGCGCCTTCGCGACAGGCGCCGGGCTTGGCGTCGCTCCCGCCCTGTTCTCACTTGCCATGCTGCTCACCTACAGCGTGGTTCTCGGCAGCGTCTATGGCGCGCTCGATCGCGCAGGCAGCTGATGGTCCAATCTCATCGCGGCCCGGTCGCGCGGGACGCGGAGCGGATCAAGCGGCCCTCACACCGTCGATGAACTTCTTGACCTCCAGCTTGAGCCTTGCGCTGTCGCCGGCCAGCGACTTCGCCGCCGACAGAACTTGCGACGCCGCCGAGCCGGTGTCGACGGCACCGCGCTGCACGTCGGTCACGTTGGCCGAGACCTGCTGGGTGCCCTCCGCGGCATGCTGAACGTTTCGCGAGATCTCCTGGGTTGCTGCGCCCTGCTGCTCCACCGCCGCAGCAATGGTGGAGGAGATTTCCGACAGCTTCTCGATCGTGCCGCTGATCTCCCTGATCGCTCCGACCGACTCCTGCGTCGCGGCCTGGATGCCGGAGATCTGCTGACCGATCTCCCCGGTGGCCTTGGCCGTCTGCTCGGCCAGCGCCTTGACCTCCGAAGCGACCACCGCAAACCCGCGGCCGGCGTCGCCGGCCCGCGCAGCCTCGATCGTGGCGTTGAGCGCGAGCAGATTGGTCTGCCCGGCGATCGTATTGATCAGTTCGACCACATCGCCGATGCGCGCGGCTGCCTTGGAGAGCTCGCTGACCTGCTCATTGGTCCGGCGCGCCTGCGCCACGGCCTCGTTGGCCATGCGAGCCGAGTCCTGGACCTGTCGGCTGATCTCGTTGACGGACGCCGACAATTCCTCGGTCGCCGATGCCACGGATTGCACGTTGGTGCAGGCTTCCTCGGACGCCGTGGTGACGGCGGTCGCCAGATTCTCCGCGCGATTGGCGGTGTTGCTGAGGCCACCGGCGTGACCTTCCAACGCGCTTGATGCGGAGGAGACGGTCTCGACGATCTCGCCCACCGCCGCCTCGAATCGGCCGGTCAGTTCATCGAGCCGCCTGCTGCGCTCCAGCTTCACCTGCGCCTCTTGCTGCGCGATGTCGTCGGCTTCCCTCTTGGCGATCAGCGCCGTTTTGAAGACCTGCAGCGCATCGGCCATCATGCCGATCTCAGTCCTCTCCCCACGATGCGGTATTTCCGTCGCGAGATCCCCCTCGCCCAGCGCCTGCATGGGCCGGATGATCGAGGCGATGCACCGGGCGATGTCGCGAATGAACCAGAAGCCCACACCGATGCCGATGAGGACGGCAAGGACGACGATTGTCGACACCGTCGTGAATGCCTGCGCATAGCCCTCGGCGGCGATCCTGGTCTCGGCGTCGGCGCCTCGATTGTTGAGGTCGATGGCCTTCTTCAGATATTCGTCCGACTGATTGGCGATGCTCCGGACCGTCTTGTTGAACAGCTCGCTCGCCTGCTTGGTCGCATTACCGTTCCCGTTGCGCAGAACGTCGAGCACCCCATCCGCCGCCTTCACATATTGCTCCCAGCCGCGCGACCAATTGTCGAACAGGCTGCGCTCCTCGGCCGACGAAATCATCGCCTCGTAGGACCGGCGTGCTCCTCCAATGACCGCGAGCGTCGCCTTCATGTTCCGGTCGAGAGTGTCCCTCTCCTCGGCGGAGTCGGCCGTCATGTAGGCACGAAGCTGGGCCCGGTTGAGATTGATTGCGGATCGCAATTCGCCGAGTACGCGTACGCTCGGCAGCCAATTGTTGGCGATCTGCTCCGTGTGCGTGTTGATCGCCTGCATGCCCCGGACGGCGAGCAAACCGAGCGCCGTCATGGCAGCCAGCAGCAGCGCGATGACGACGACCATCTTTCCCCGGATCGACAGTTGCGACATCTCGCGTCCTTTTCGTTGCTCGACGGTTGTGTCGCCCGACCAGTGATGGCGCCGTCCCAACGATAAAAGGTAACATCCAACGTTCGTGAAATGGTTAACGCGGCTGGCTACAGAGCGCATCTGTGTGCTGCGGACTAACAAGCTCAGATCATGAGCGGCCAGCCACGGCTTGCGGATGGGCCACGACCGATTCGGAGCAGATCGGCCGGACCGGCGGCCAAGCGCTGCGTCAATGACTGAAGCGTGTCACCTTCATGGACGGGATTAGTTCCCTTGCTTCGGGCCAACGTCCGCGCGAAGCCTTTGGTGGCACCCAATACCGGCGGGCAAGACCTTCCTTCGAGTCCATCGCAGCGATCTGGACAACGCTGCACCGTCACGAAGATGTCAGTTGCCACACGGGCTCGCCCGCGCCACCCATCCACAATGGAGACGACCGTCCTTCGATGAGAGCCCAGACGATCACGTTGCCCCCGACGATCCGCCGCATGACGGCGGCGCTGTTGGTGCTCGTGTTGAGCCTGGCTTCCTTGCTCGGAACGTTCAATTCCGCATCGGCCAGCAATTCCGGCCCCCGCGAAATCTCGGAATGGTCGGGCTCCACGACCGCCGCCCCGAAGCCTTGCAAGAGGGCCGTCCTGCCCGGCGCCGTCAACACGTGCCCGTTCGCCGGTCTCAGCCTCACGGCCGTGCCAGCGAACGAAAGCGACACTGTTCAGCCATTCCCGGCCGTCCAGGTCGTAACGTGGCGCCCGCACAATGATGTCTTGCCGGCGCAGTGCAACGCATCGTCCCCCTATCGCCCGCCCAGCCACATCTCCTAGGCACGCGGTCTTGATCTTGTCGCGCGCAACGTAACGCTGCGACCTGAACAGACGAACATCCATCATCGATCGCACGCTAAAGATCGGCGCCGAGCGTCCCATGAGTTGTGACGGCCCTGTGGCCGTACCGGCTGCGCAGCCGCTCACGCGGCACGATCAATGCCCGCACATCAATGCCAAGGGAGATCATCATGTCCATCCGTCTTACCGGCTTGGCCGCGCTGCTGCTCGGAGCACTGCAATCCTCCCCGGAAGTCGCAGTTGCCGGCCGACTGCCGCAGCAGGCCGAGGTCGATGCACGCTTGCTGATCGGCGACGCCACGGCAGAGGGCAGCACGGCCGCGGCATGGGCCGGATTGGATGTCCGCCTCGCGCCGGGCTGGCACACCTATTGGCGCTCCGCCGGGGATGCCGGTGCGCCACCCGAATTCGACTGGTCGGGCTCGCGCAACGTCGCCGATGTCAGCGTCGAATGGCCGGCTCCCCGTCGCTTCAGCGAACAGGACATCGACACGTTCGGCTATGTCGATCACGTCCTGTTTCCGCTGCGAGTACGCCTGCAGGACGGCTCGGCGCCGGCGCACCTGGCGCTGAAAGCTGTGCTGTACGTCTGTTCCGAAATCTGTACGCAGCAAGAGGCGAACCTACAGGCCGATATTTCGCCGACATCCAGCCAGCCCGAGAACCAGGCGCAAATCGATGCGTGGCGGCAGCGGGTGCCACGCGAGACGTCTCCCACTCTCTCAATCACTTCGCTGCGCCTGGAGCGGCAGCCCTCGCCGCAGCTGAGGCTCGAGGTGCATGCCTCGCCATCGCTGAGCGCCATGGACGTGTTCATCGATGGCGACGTCGCCGTGTCGGGCGGACGCGTCCAGGCGAGCCGGCGCGCGGAGAGCGATGTAAGCCTGACCCTACCTGTGCTGGGTCTCGATCAGGCCAAACCATACGCAAAGTTGCGCGTCACCCTCGTGGACGGTGACAGGTCGCTGGAAGCGGTCGTCCCCGACGAGGCCGCCAAGTCGCCCTCAGATTCCACAGCGATCGGGGCCAAGCCCACGCCCGCCGGCAGATCGGCGTCGATCTGGGCAATCCTCGGCATCGCCCTGCTCGGCGGCTTCATCCTGAACTTCATGCCCTGCGTATTCCCGGTGCTGTCGCTCAAGCTGGTCTCGCTGGTCGATCACGGGCATCCCGATTCAGGCTCACCGCGGTCGGCGTTCCTGGCGACGGCAGTCGGCATCGTGGCGTCATTCGGGGTGCTGGCCGCGACGCTCTCCATCCTCAAGGCGAGCGGCAGCGAAGTCGGCTGGGGCCTGCAATTCCAGCAGCCCGCCTTCCTCATCACGATGATCGTCGTGCTGGCCGCATTCGGCGCCAATCTGCTCGGCCTGTTCGAAATCACCCTGCCCTTTTGGATCACCGGCCGCATCGGCAATGCAGGCATGGGCCGAACAGCCACGGCGCATGTCTTCAACGGCTTCGTCATGACGCTGCTGGCGACGCCATGTTCGGCTCCCTTCGTTGGAACGGCCGTGACCTTCGCGCTGTCGCAACAAGCACCTCAGATCATGCTCGTCTTTACTGGTCTCGGCCTCGGCATGGCTTTGCCGTATCTCAGTCTCGCGGCAGCGCCGGGCCTCGCCGCGCTGTTCCCGCGACCCGGCCGCTGGATGTTGACGCTCCGCGCCCTCGCGGCTGCCGCCATGCTCGCGACCGCGCTGTGGCTGCTCACGATCCTCGCCGAGATCAGTGGGCCGACGTCGGCCGCCCTGCTCGCGATCACATTGCTCTCGCTGGTCACGGTGCTGGCGGCACGCCGCTTCCAAATGCGACGTGCGATGGGCGCAGCCGGCGTTGCCGTGATGCTCGGCCTGGCGGTAATGGCCGCCACCCGCATCACCGAGCCCGCCGCAACGGCCGCCGCCAGAGAGATCGCGTGGCAGCCATTGGTGCCTGCCGATATCGCCACGCAGGTGCGTGCCGGCCGCACCGTCTTCGTCGATATCGGAGCCGCCTGGTGCGTCACGTGCAAGGTCAATGAGAAGCTGGTCATCGACAGCTCTGCGGTGAGACACCGCCTGACCACGGATGTCGTTCCCGTCAAGGCGGATTGGACGACGCCCAACGAGGCGATCTCCGCCTATCTCAGATCCTACGACCGCTACGGCCTGCCCTTCAATGCCGTGTTCGGACCGAAAGCGCCGACCGGCATCCTGCTGCCAGAGCTCCTGACGCAGAAGCTCGTGCTCGACGCCATCGATACCGCATCCGCCACCTCTCACTGACCACCGAAAGAAAGATAGAATATGACAATCAAGACACTGGCCGCATCGCTCGCCGCGGCTCTCCTCCTCGCCGTCGCCGCTCTGCCGGGCACCGTTCGTGCTGCCGACGACGATGATGGCGACATCCTGAGCGAAGCTCGCATCCTCCATGATCCCGACATTCCAGCCTTCGGCAATGCGGACGGAGACATCACCATCGTCGAATATTTCGACTATCAGTGCCCCTATTGTCGCAAGGTCAGCCCCGATCTCGCCAAGGTCGTGCGCGAGGACGGCCATGTCAGATGGATCATCAAGGATTGGCCCATTTTCGGCGGCCCCTCGATCTACGCCGCTCGCCTGGCGCTGGCGGCGAAATATCAGGACAAGTTCAAGGAAGCATATGAAGCGCTGATCGCGCAGCATGAGAAGCTTTCGGAGGACAAGGTCGACGCGGCGCTCGCTGCGGCCGGCATCGACATCGCCCGCGCCAAGAACGATCTTGCCGCTAACAGCAGCACCATCGATGCCGTTCTGGCACGCAATCACGAACAAGCGGTCGCGCTTGGTTTCCGCGGGACCCCCGCTTTCATCATCGGGCACTTCCGCGTCCCCGGCGCTCCCAACGCACAGGCGTTCAAGCAGGCGATCGCTGACGCGCGTGCGGCCGCGCGCCGCAAATGACGCGGCGGCGCATCGTTCAGCTTAGAAGCCACCGTCGCGGTCACACAGCGTCTCGGCCCAAGGAACCGTAACGACGGGCCGCGGTTGAGTCTCAGCGGTCAGCTCCGAGACGGAACTGCGGTCCCGGGACCCAGCCTGGTCCAGGCTTCAATTGGTCCGTGGGGCCATCGTTTTTGACGCCGAAGCGCCCAACGGCACCCTTGAAATCGTTTCAAGAGCCGTACCGCGAGCAGCAAGCTTGATCATGAAGTGAAACGCAGGCGATGCCTCGGCGTCGCCTGTGTTCGGGCTCCAAATTCGCATCGCCTCGACGTAGGTTAAGATTCTGGATTTGGGCGAGCTGATCGCGCAACATAGGTTTTGCTCAATAGGTTTTGCTCAATGGATCTTACCGAGATCGAGCGCCATTTCCTGGCTCGGCTGGTTTCCGAGCCCTGGATCAGCCCGCCCATGTTCGACCATGAGCGCATCGCAAGACTTATCGAACTCGGATTGGTGGAAACTGAGCCGCTCGCCTCTGGCGAGGTCGCATACAGGATCACGGAGGCCGGCCGAGCTGCCCTATAGGTTCTTGGGAGCAGGCCCATGGAGGCGTCGATGAGCACGGTCGCGAAGCTGCTAGCCCAAAAGCAACAGTTGATCGAGCGCCTGGACGAAAATCCCGGTCCGCAGGAATCCGAAGAGATTCAGCACCTCCTGCGCAAGATCGAAGCTGCCTTGGAGCTGCTCGCGGAGGCCGGACCGGGGACGAGCTCCGGAAATGACGATTAGGTCGCTCGCCCGGCAACAGATGCGAATGCTGGCTCACGATCGCGCCCAAATCGCGACCGATGAAAGAGCCGAGCGAATGGTATTCTCAACTTTACGCCTTCACTTGATCCTGCAGGCGCGATCGCGCTTGCTCCACGCAAAGCCTGGTCCGCACGGGGGCCGCGGCTGAATCCCGGCCGGGCATTCGTTCCACACCGGTGCACCTCTGTCCCAGCCGTCCACCATGCAGCCGCCGTTGCTCCCGGCATGGCAGCCAGGCCCACATCCGTCAGCGGCCCGCACCGGGCCGATGCCCACCATCAGTGCGGACGCGAACAGGACCGCCAGGAAAAGTCTTGCCATGGTTTCCTCCCTGATTCCTGCGTTCAAAAATGAGACGAATCGAGGCTCAGTTTGCAATTCCGGGCCAAGTGGTCCGGTTCCTGGCAGACTTAGCAGCGCAACGAAACGCCACCAAACTGCGCACACTTTTCACACGCGCTCAGCCGCCCCATGGTCATTGATAAGGCCGCTCCGGCAGCGCTTGCGCGCGCAGCGTCCGTCGGTTAGCCCTGAATCGTCGCTCGGGAGGATCGGAGCATGCGTTGGTTATCAATCGGCTTGGCCCTGCTGCTGATCGCCAGCAAGGCGAACGCGGCCTGCACCTGCCGCTGCGTTGATGGCCAGGTCCAGCCGATCTGCGACCGCGCCGGCGATCTTCCACGCCCGTGTCCGCCGACACTCTGCCCGCTTCCGGCGCCGTCGGTTGCGCCGCTCAATCGGCCCACCCTGCCGCCGCTCGGGACCTCGCAATGCCGGCAGGCTCATGTATGCGGCCCGTCCGGCTGCGGATGGCAAGAGGTCTGCCGGTAATTAACCCGATCGGGCGAATGATCGATCCGGTGAGCAGCTGCACGCGCGAGACATTTAGTCACAGCTTCACGCCAAAATGATTCCCGCAAATTAGCCAATCTTCTTCCCAACAATACGGGCGTTTCTAAGTAGTTCGGGACAGCATCAGGAAGGGTCATCGCATGTCTCCTAAGCTCACGCCGCGTCAGGTCATCGCCAGATCGTACCCGACCTGGGACTATGCCATGGCCGATCGACTGATCGCCTGGCTTGATGATTGTGGCTACACAATCGTCGAGAAATCCGAGATCAACGGGAGCGATCAACTTCTTCTATCGGACGCCGACGCAAGGCTTGCTCCCGCCTGTTGACCACGGGCAACTTGGACAGCCGGCTCAGACCAACATGCGGGCCTAGGAACGCCCTGCACACCGGGTTGTGAGTATGGTCCGGACCCGACATGGAACCCGCCCGGTACTTCACGGTTTGTGTCGAGACGATTGAGGACAGCGCAAGCCAAGAGGATTCGCAACGATGTCTCGCAAGCTTACGCCGCGGCAGGTCATTGCCCCGACCTGGGACTACGCCATGGCCGACCGACTGATCGCCTGGCTCGGCGATTGTGGTTACGAAATTGTCGAGAAGGATTCCCACCGGGACGCAAGCCTGGTTCCTGCCGATGCCAAGCCTCAGGATCGGACGAAACTGGAGCCGGCCCACTAACTCGTTGCAGCGAGCTCCGACGGTCGCACGCATCACGTGCGCTTCACTTTTGAGCGAACGCATGGCAAGGCGGGCTCACAAATGATCCCGCCTTGTATCTTTTGAGGATCTTACATGAGGCCGAGGCGCCTTCCGCGAGGGCGTTGGCGCGGAGAGGTCACGCCAGGAGCTGCTTCTCGATCTCGTAGACCGGCATCTTCACGAGGTCCTTATGGATCTCGCCATGCAGCGCCTTGCGGACCGCATCAGAATAGTCGGCACGTATCATGCCAAGCGCCCGCGGTGATGCGACAACCGTCAGCGCCCTTGTCTCTCCGGCGAGAACAGCCTGATGCAGCCGCCCAGCCAGTGACTTCAGAAACATTCGTTCCGCTTCGTCATGCCAATCGGATTGGTCGACCGAGCTGCGGGCCGTGCCAAATGACGGTTGCACCGAACCAGGCTCATCGGCACCGAGCGCAGCCGTACGCTCATCGGGATGCTCACGCACTTCCTTGGTGTGCAGGTTCGGAAACATGCTGTCCCCGATGTTTTCCAGGATCAATGCCTTGCGCCCGTCGCAAACGACGACCCAGTCTCCGGTTCCAATTTTCATCTTATCCATGAGCATGCTCCAACCTTGCAGCCAGCCAACCTTCCGGCCAGCTAGATGCTCTCTTCAAAATCTTCCAGCGACAGCCCGAACTCCGAGAGCGCCTCTTCCAAATAGTCGCCGAGCATCGGAGTCTCGATCAAATACGCCGCTGTGCGGTTATTGTGGGCCTGAGCGGCCTGCGCCCGCAGTTCATCCCAATTCTCGAGCCCACCGTCACCCCGACCAAGCCACATCAGAGCGACCAGATCGATCTGCTCGTCGACATTGAGGCCTTGAATGAAGCTCGCCACTTCAGCGCGGTCGGTGCTCCTGCCACGCCCGCCCGAACCGTGAACCGTGTCGTCATCGGTCAGGTCGGAGAGCAGCTCGGGCTCGGTCGACTCCATCTCGTACTGATGGACCTTGTTCACGACGAACGCGACTTTGTCCGGCGAAATCGTCAAATTTGGAGTTGTTTGCATGCGGCGCCTCCCTGAGCGACCGGGCAACGCCCTTGGTGTCAACACAAACACGCTAAGCGGTCCGGAGGGGGCGTACCTTGCGCAGGATCAAGGCCGCGGCGGGGCACAAGGGCGGACCGGCGCACCGCAGCGCCGGCAGGAACTCACCAAAACTCACATGATCGGGAGCGGCCAAGCTTCTGAACACGAGCACTCTTGCCCGGCGAGACAAGCTGCGCAACATCTCCTGCCGGCCAGCCCATTAGGTCGACGATCGATACCAGCAACATCGACGGAATCACAGATGGTGAAGAGCATAGCAGCGGCAACCGGAATCGCCGCCCTTCTGATCGGCGCGACCGTTCTTCCGGCTGCCGCTCGCGGCGGCCACGGTCTTGGTCATCACTTTGGCGGACGCGGATTTGGCCGAGGCTTCCATAGTGCGGGAACGTCGTCCTTCGCAATCAGCGGCAAGCGCACCGACGATCCCTATGTCAAAGCCGCTTCCGATGAACTCGACAAACTGCTCGACACCAAGATGAAGAGCATCTGCCGCGGCTGCTAGGCCGTAGGTGGTCACCAGGTCGAAGCGAACCAGCCAAAGCCAAAATGCGGCTGCTGCGCGACAACGATCGGACGAGCTGGACGAGCCCTGGCAATCTTCCGCCTCAGCTGCGCCTTCGGCCCGGCTGCCCTTGACCTTGAGCTCGCATCCGCAACATGGACCGAAGTCGGCTTCGCCGAGCGTTGAGCCTCGGTCGGCCGTTGCTTTGATTCGGTCGGCATCATCTGGGCGAACGCCTCACGCGCTGGCGCCGGCGCGGCAGCCGCCTTCGCATTCGGCTCGGCGGCGGCGAGCTGCGAATGCACCGGCGTTGGAATGGACGTATCGATCACCACCCGCTCCGGCCATTTGCGCTCGGACCAGATGCGAATGGCGGGACGATCGGTACCGGAGGTCAGTGTCGACGGAAGCGGAATGTTCGGGAAAATCGCATCGCAGATCAACAGCAGCGCGAGCAGAACACCGCCGACGAACACAAAATAGCGCAATAGGGGCATAACAATACCACTCCGGCCGCGATGCCGCGTGCCTTCGCTACAACGGAGTCCACAAAGATATGTTCCACGCGTGGCCGCCATGGTTCAAACGCAATCACAACTTTAGAAAGAAATTTTTAACTTTTGCTCGCCGCCACCAAGGTGCAGCTGGCCTTGCTGGCGTTAACGTTGACGAACCCGACGTGGACGGCGGTAAAGGTCTTCCGCCCCCTCTTGTCCACCTCGCCGGGAATGACCCGCCGTCGGTCGGTCAGGTGGGTACCGTCCCGCTGGCGAAAGGCGCAGGCGATTTCGACATCCTTCACTGCATAAGGGTTGTTGTTGCGCAGTGTGAACGTCACCAGCGCCTTGGATCCGAGGCCACCGCGCCGCCAGGATTGCGAGCTGATCTTCAGCCCCTCGAGGGGTGATGGCTCGACCGCCGCGGTTGATTTGTCGTCAACGGCAGCGGGTTTCGCAACATCGGCCCGCCCCTCGCCGAGCGATGCATGCCGCGCCTCGGACTCCGATGTCTCCGGCGGCGGCTCCGAAGCCGTCGCGCTCGCGCCTGAATCGTCGCCAGTCGACCTGCCGGTCGACTGCGCCACCGTGCCGTCTGCGCTCTCGCTGTCGTCGACCGACATCACGAGCCACCCGACGGTACCGAACAACAGGATCGCAAGTGCGGCCAGACCGATCAGCGCGGACTTCAAAGCCACGCCGGACTTCGACGCGCGAGGGGCAGCGGACGTGCCCATCCCGCCAAATCGGCGCCACAGCAAACGGTAAAGCCCTGTGCTCATATCGGCACCATCGACTGCCCAGTCAGCGCACCGAAACTATCAATCGACCACAGCAACATTGGTTCCAGGCAAAGCCGACAATTGGAGGGCAGCCAAGCAACCCGACGCAATCCTGCTGGCAGGGATGGCCTTGCCGATCGCCGCTCGCTACCATGATCCCATCACCCTCCATTCCCACCGCCGGCCACCGCGGCGTGGTCAACCATCACGAGAGACTCCAACCATGCCTGAGGTCACCTGGGACCATATTCACCTGCGCAGCCCCGACCCCGAGGCGACCGCGATATGGCTCCGCGATGTTCTCGGCGCTGAGATCATCCGCAGCCCGGGCCGTGTCGACGTCAGACTTGGCGGAGCGAGCGTATTCATCGCCAAGGTCGAGCCGGGCGACGGCGTCAACGCAGCGCCGGCGACGCCGCATCAAGGCCTCGATCATTTCGGCCTGACGGTGAAAGACATCGACATCGTTGCGGCCGAACTGAAAGCCAAGGGCGTGACCTTCACGACCGAGCCGACCACGATCCGGCCCGGCGTGCGCGTCTGCTTCATCCGCGGTCCGCAAGACATCTCGATCGAGTTGCTTGAGCGCGACAGGAAATAAGCGTGAACGCAAGCCCTCGGTCCTAGTGTCGCCGGCCTACGTCATGCTGCCCGGCATGAAGCAGCGGATCGATATGCCCTGATAGCCGCGGATCGGCCACACCATGGTGCGGCCGACCCGGTTCGGTTCGGTGATCACGGCATCGTCCGGGACGTCGAGCCATTCGCCATCGAGCCGCACGCGATAGTGTCCGTCGCGGGTCTCCCAATCGACATCGCTCACCGCCGTGCCGTCGGCATCGGAGCAGCACGGCCCCTTGCCGCTGCGCAGGCCGTCGAACCAGGCCTTCATCTCCGGCGACGAGTTGGCAAACTGGCCGCGATCACGTGCCAAAGCGAGCGGCACGCTGAGCGCGATCAGCAATGCGGCACCTGTGACTTGAAAGCGCGGCTTCAAGCCGGCTGCCTGCTGCCGCCGGTGCGGGTTGCGGGAAAATACCGTTCCGACCAGGTGCGGCGCATGGCCGCCGGAAAAGATCCTGTTGCTCATTTCCACCTTGCTCCAGCACCACCCCACGGTGCGGTAATGGATATGCATCAACCAGGCCATGTTTCGATTCGTTCGCGACTTCGTGACAGTCAAGACGCGGTGCAAAGGAAACCCGGCTGCTCTTCCCGCAAAGCAGCGCGAACGAAGCACCATCGAAGCCGCGCGCCTTGCCTACTCGGCGGCCTGCTCCAACGGCGCGACACGCGGCAGAATGATCTGGATCCGCGTGCCAGCCCCAGGCTCGGAATCGAGTTCGAGCCGGCCGCCGAGCCGATTGGTGACGATGTTGTGGACGATGTGCAGTCCAAGCCCGGTACCGCCCTGGTCGCGGCGGGTGGTGAAGAACGGATCGAACGCGCGGCGGCGCACATCGAGGCTCATGCCGCAACCATCGTCGGAGAAAATGATCTCGACATTATCCCGGCCCGACTCGCGTGCACGGATTTCGATCAGACCAGGCCGTCCGTTGGGAAACGCGTGCGCGACAGCGTTGAGGAACAGATTGGTCAACACCTGGCCATACGGGCCAGGATGGCTGTTCATGATCAGGTTCGGCTGACAGTCGACGTTGAGCGTCAGATTGTGCTTGCGCAGGCTTGGCCGCAGACTCATCACGACCTGTTCAGTCAGATCGGCAAGGTCGAAGGTGCGCTGATCGGAATAGTTGCGGTCGGCTGCGACCTGCTTGAACGACTGGATCAATTCGGCAGCGCGGTTTAAATTCGCGACAAGCTGTCCTGCCGCGTCGCGGTTGGTCTCGAGGAAATCGTTCAAGGAGGAACGGCGGAGTTCACCGCGCGCGACCTCCTCGCCGAAACGCTCCGTCTTGCGTTCGAGCGCCGAGGCAACTGTCAGGCTGATGCCGACGGGATTGTTGATCTCGTGGGCGACACCGGCAACCATGCGCCCGAGGGCGGCGAGCTTCTCGGCCTCGATCAGCGAGGCCTGCGTCTCCCGCAAGTTGCGCAGCGCGGTCTCAGCCGCCTCCTTCGCCTTGCGCATCTCCTGCTCGCTCTTCTTGCGCTCGCAGATGTCGAGCGCGACGGTGACGATCCTGTCGACCTCGCCATCGGCATCCAGGATCGGCAGCTTGTTGACCAGCCATTGCCGCATACTGCCGGTCGCGTCGAGATACTCCTCCTCGTAAAAGCCGAGTCCGGATCGGGTCGCAAGCACCCGCTTGTCGTTCCCGTCGGTCTTGCTTGCACCATAACGCACCATCAATTCGCCGGTGGTATGGCCCAGCGCTTCCTCGGGCTCGACCTTGAAGATGCCGGCCATGTAGCGGTTCATGAGCACATAGCGCAGGTTGCGATCCTTGACGTTGATGACGGCGGGCACGGTGTCGATGACCTGTTGCAGCAGCTTGCGCGCTTCCGCGATCGCGTCCTCCGCGCGCTTCTGATCGGTAATGTCGCGGATAATGCCCTCGTAGCGGATCCCCTCGCCGCTTTCGTCACGCACCACCGTTCCGCTATCCGACAGCCAGCGGATATCGCCATCGCGCCTACGCACCTGGTATTCGAACTCGCGCACCATGCCGTTGCGCCGCATCAGCCGCTGATATTCTTCGCGCGCGGAGGCATGCACATAGATCGTATCGGCGATATCGTTGACGCTGGTGATCAGCTCACTGGCCGTGTCGTACCCCATGATCCTGGCGAGCGCAGGATTGGCGTCGACCACGAGGCCGCCGGGCGTGGTGACGTAGATGCCGTCGATCGAGGCCTCGAACAGCTTGCGATAGCTTTCTTCGGCCAGCCGCTGCTCGGCGAGCGCACGCACGGCGGCCTCGCGCGCCGCGTCGGCTTCCTGCAACGTCCGGCGAAACACTTCTGCTGCACGGGCAATATCGCCGATCTCGTTGTCGACATCGGTCTGCGGAATCGAAGTGTCCTTCTCGCCTGCGGCCAGTGAGCGGATCGACCCCGCAATAGAGGCGAGCGGCCGCACCGTGCGACGGACCACGAAAAGTGCTGCAAAGATGCCAATCAGGACGCCGGCCGCGCCGAGGATGATGCTTTGCCACTTGGTCTCGGCGAGCGTGCGGGCGAAATCGCGTGACAAGACGCGGCCCTGCTGGGCACTGAGCGACCGCAACAGCTCGGTGACGCGCCCGATCAGCCGCCCCTCGGTCCCCAGCACTTCCTTGTCGAGCCGCGCGATCTCGTCCTCGGTCCCGGCGATCGCAATGATGGCGTCGGCGTAGCGGTCGCTCGCCGAGCGCAGCGCCGCGTCATCGATTTGCAGCGCCCGCATGCTGCGCGCCGCCTGCTCGGCGTCGGCAGGATCGCGCGCCAGCAGCGCCGAACTCACTTGGTTCTGCAACCGGAACAGCGCCCGCGCCGTCATCCGATCCGGATTATCGGCGATCGCCGCCTCGAACTGCACCCGGGCGGCCGGGAGCGTGGCGAGAAGCTCAGCGCGATGGGCGATCAAGGCGCTGATGCGATCGATGCCCTCGCGATAATTGGCGAGCCGCTGCGCGACACCGTCGATCGTGACCTGCTGCTCGGGCGCGAGCCCAAGCCGGGTCTTCTTCAGAAGCGTCCCGAGCTCGGTGGCGGCCTGCTCGACCCGATCGGAGCGCGCTCCCGGATCGGTGACGAAGTCACGCGCCGCCAGCCGAAGCTCGTTCATGCGGCGGTCGATCTCCTCGGAGAGGTCGCCGACATCCTGCAACCGCTGCAACTCGGCAAAGGTCGCATCGATATGGCGGATCGCGATCACGCTCGCCATGCTGGTGGCGGTGATGACGGCGAGCAGCAGAAGAAAGCTGCCAAAGGTCAACTGACCGATGGACAGCGACTTCGGTCGGATACGCTTCAAAACTGCCGCCAAGGCTGCTGGCATACGCATGGTATACGCGCTGGGATCCGCACTACGGAACCCTATTATATACGGGCGACGCGATCATCGCGAGAACAAATAAAGAACAATTATACCTTTCGGCCCGGCGAATTCAATGCCCGATCAGCCGGCCGGCCCGAACGCAAAGACCTCGCCATCATAGCCGGCGTCCCGGGGGATGCGCAGTTGGCGACCGCCATCGGCGGTCTTGGTCATGACCGGCATCACGGTGACGATGTTCATCTCCCGCGCCGCCGCCAGCGCGGCTGCGACACCGGCTTGCTGGCCGAGCCTGATCAGGTTGCGCGTGGTCGGGAATGGCAGCTTGAAGCGGCCATCCTCGCCGCCGGCCAATGCCTCACGCGGAGAGAGCCAGATCGAGTCGGTAGATTCCTTGCCGTCATGGGCACCGAGTTGATCCGGTGGCGCCGCGGCCAGGAAGAACCAGGTATCGAACCGCTTGGGCATGCCTTCCGGCGTGATCCAATGCGCATAGGGCACGAGGGCATCGAGCGCGAGCACGATGCCGTTGCTGCTGATCACATCGAGAAAGCTCGTCTTGCCTTCGCAGAGCGCCGCGCGATGGCCCGCCTCGATCTCGCGCGCCCGTTCCGCATCGATCAGCGTGGCCGCGCCTTGCGGTCGCGCGAGCAGGATGCCGCTCTCCTCGAAGGTCTCGCGGATGCCGGCGATGCGGAAGCCGAGCGTGTCCGCATCCAGGCCCTCGCCGCCCGAATAGAACTCGGGTCGCGCCGCGACCGCCTGGTCCGCCTTGTCGACGCTGCCGCCGGGAAACACCAACGCACCCGAGTTGAACTCGATCTGATGGTGACGCACCATCATGAACACCTCGATCTCGCCCGCTTCGGCGCTGTCGCGCAGCAGGAGCACCGTCGAGGCGGAACGGATCGCGGCGGGTTCAGTCATCGCTTTACTCCGCAGCGCTGGCTTGCGGTTGCAGATTGGCCCGGCGGTCGTGGCGCGCCACGCGCGAGAGCAGATAGTCCACCTCGGCCTTTGCAGCAGCGCTGATGCCGGATGCCGGCTTGCGCTGCGCGGCAGAAGCGATCGCGCCGCGCTTTTGCAGCACATATTTGCGCACCGCGAGGCCCGCGCCCGGCTGCTGCTCGTAGCGGACCAACGGCAGATGCGCGTCGAACAGATCATGTGCGGCGTCGCGCTTGCCCGCCTTGGACAACTTCACCACGTCGACCAGCATCTCCGGGAAGGCATAGCCGGTCATCGCGCCGTCGGCGCCCCGCTCCATCTCGAAATCCAGGAACAGCCCGCCATTGCCGCAGAGGATCGAGAGCGGCTTGAGCGAGCCATCCTTCTGGAAGCCGCGCAGCGCCGAGATCTTCTCCAGGCCCGGCCAGTCCTCATGCTTGAGCATCACGCAGGACGGACTATCCATCACGATCTTCCGGATCACCGCCGGCGTGAACACGACACTGAGCGTCAGTGGATAGTCCTGCAGCACCCAGGGAACGTCCTCGCCAATCGTCTCCTGCGCCTGCTTGAAATAGCCGGTGATCTGGTCGTCGGTGCGGAGGCTGGGCGGCGGCGCAATCATCACGCCTGCCGCCCCGGCATCCATCGTGGCCCTCGCCAGCGCGCGCATGGTAGCAAATCCGGGTGAGGACACGCCGACGATGATCTGCATATTTTTGGCCCGCTTGACGAAGCGGATCGCGACCTCCGCCGCCTCGGCCGCATCCAGCTTCGGCGCCTCGCCCATGATCCCGAGCACCGTGATGCCGTCGCAGCCGGCCTCCGCGTAGAAATCCACCAGGCGGTCGATCGAGGCGTGGTCGATCCGGCCGTCATCATGGAACGGCGTCGGCGCGATCGCGAAGGTGCCTTTGGCATCGGCGGTGAGTTTCATCGGGAGCCTCTTTGTCAGCGTGTCATTCCGGGGCGCCTCGATAGAGGCGAACCCGGACTCTCGAGGTTCCGGGTCCGGTCCTTCGAACCTTCCCGGAACGACGTATAACCTAGAACCGCCGCGCGGACTTCCTGATGTCCGCTTCGGAAAAGAATATCTCGTCTGCGTGGGCGGCAATATCCTCGGCCTTCCAGCCGGCGAACGGCGGCTTCCAGCCCTCCATCTCCATCATCCGCATCTCTCGGACGCCGCGCGGGCCGGAGACGCCGAGCACCTTGCCGGTCTGATCGCCCGAGAGGTCGCTGACCATGTAAAGCACGGCCGGCGCGATGCCCTCGGGACCAAGCGCCGCGGAGGGATTCTCCCTGTAGCGCGGCAGGTCCTCGGTCATCCGGGTCAGCGCGCCCGGCGCCAAGGTCCACACCCGGATGTTGTATTTGCGGCCCTCGATCGCGAGCACATTGGAAAGGCCCCAGATGCCGCCCTTGGCCGCGCCGTAGTTGGATTGGCCGAAATTACCGATCAGGCCCGAGGTGGATGACGTGTTGACGATCACCCCGCCGCCGTTCTCGCGCATCCAGCGGAACACCGGAAGCGTGCAGCAGAACGTGCCCTTGAGGTGCACCTGGATCACCTTGTCCCAATCGGCTTCGTTCGCCTTGGCGAAGGTCTGGTCGCGGAGGATGCCGGCGTTGTTAACCAGGATGTCGGCACGGCCGAAATGCCGGATCGCATCGTCGAACACGGATTGCCCGCCCGCCATGGTCGAGATGTCGGCGCCGTTCGCGACCGCCCGTCCGCCTTCGGCCTCGATCGCGGCCACCACCTTCTCCGCCATCGACAGGTCCGAGCCGGAGCCGTCGCGCGGACCACCGAGATCGTTGACGACCACAGCGGCGCCCTCGCGCGCGAACAGTTTCGCATAGGCTTCGCCCAGGCCACCGCCTGCGCCCGTGATCAGCGCCACCTTGCCGTCGAGCAATCCCATGGTGCGTCTCCTTACCCTTGTTGTCATTCCGGGGCATCGCGAAGCGATGAGCCCGGAATCCATACTCAGGATCGTAGTTATGGATTCCGAGCTCGCGCGTTTCACGCGCGCCCCGGAATGACGGCCCCAATCACTTCAACATCGTCTTGCCGTTCTTGATTACCGTGACACCCCGGGCCTTCACCCTCGCCTCGAATGAAATGACATTACCGTCCTTCCAGAGATCGACCGTGACGGTCTCGCCGGGAAAGACAGGCGAAGAGAACCGCGCCGCGTGCTGCTTGAACGCGACCGGATCGTAGTCGGCATAGGTCTGCAGCACGGCACGGCACGTGATGCCGTAAGTGCACATGCCGTGCAGGATCGGCCGCGGGAAACCGGCGCGCCGCGCAAACTCGGGATCGGAATGCAGCGGATTGCGGTCGCCGCAGAGGCGGTAGACCAGCGCCTGATCGGGCCGCGTGGAGATGTCGACGCTGAGATCCGGCGCGCGGGCCGGCACTGGATGCGGATCGGGGATGCCGCCGGACGGGCCGCCGAAGCCGCCGTCACCGCGCGCAAAGCGCGAAGCCACCAGTGTCGCCAAAGCCACGCCGCTCTCGTCGCGCAGGACGGTCTGGTGACGGATGACGGCGCCCTTGTCCTTGCCTTTGTCAGAGACCGCCAGCACCGAAGAGTCCGCGGTGATCTTCGCTGCGACCGCCAACGGCTTGTGGAAGGTGATGTCGCGCTCCCCGTCGACCACCAGCACGCGATTCAGATTCATCTCGCCGGGGCCGGCGCCCCAGGCGGCGACGGAGGCGAAAGTCGGCACCACCTTCAGCGGCCGAGGCTCCGCGCAGGCCTCATTGACGAACGCCAGCTCCCTCTCGTCCATCGGGTCGGCGCCCATGCCGATGCCGTAGGCATAGAGCATCACCTCGCGATCGCTGTAGGCATATGTCTGGCCGATGTTCTTCAGGGCCATCAGCTCATCATAGTTGATCGGCATCTTGTCAGTTACCTCCCGAAGTCATTCTTTGGCTTCGTAGGGTGGGCAAAGCGAAGCGTGCCCACCGACTTCATCATGTTGGAACGGTGGGCACGGCGCGCCACGCCTTTGCCCACCCTACGACCACGACGCTACTCGCGGCTCCGTCATTGCGAAGAGCGAAGCAACGAAGCAATCCAGATGTCCTGCTTGGCCGCAGGATTGCTTCGCTTCGCTCGCAATGGCGGTACGGGCCCGCATGTTTCCCTCACGCACTACACCGGCGTGAAGAACGGCAGCGGGGCGCCGTCGGTCGGCCTGAACACCACCTTCACCTTCTGGCCGATCTTCAAACCATCGAAATCGCAATCGACGAAATTGGTCTGCAGCGACGGGCCTTCCTTCAGCGTCACGTAGCCGATCGCATAAGGACCGGTCGGGGACTTCCGCATGATCGAGAAGGTGTAGATCACCCCCTCGCCCGAGCTCTGCTCCCACACGGTCTGGTCCGAGAAGCAGAACGGGCAGATCGAGCGCGGAAAATAATGCGCCTCGCCGCATGCCGTGCAGCGCTTGATCATGAACCTGCCCTCGGCCGCAGCGTCCCAGAACGCCTTTGTTTCGGGATTGGTGACGGGGGCCGGATATTTCTTCGCTTCAGACATCACACGCGCTCCAGAATGCAGGTCGAGGCGGCGTGGCGGACGCCGAGCAGGCCGCCGGTGCCGTGGGCAATGGCGAGATCGCAGTTCGGCACCTGCACCTTCGGATGGGCTTCGCCGCGCAGCTGACGCACAGCCTCGATCACCTTGGTCATGCCGCCGCGGTTGACCGGATGGTTGCTGCAGAGGCCGCCGCCATCGGTGTTGAACGGCAGCTTGCCGACGCCCGAGATGAGATTGCCGTCGGCGACGAACTTGCCGCCCTCGCCCTTCTTGCAGAACCCGAGGTCCTCGAGCTGCATCAACACGGTGATGGTGAAGCTGTCATAGATCGAGGCGTATTTGATGTCCTTGGGCGTCACGCCCGCCTCCTCGAAGGCGCGCGGGCCGGACCAGACGCCGGCGGAATAAGTGAGATCGAGATCCTTGCCGCCGCGCGGGCCCTTCATCGCCTCGCCGTGGCCGATCAGTCGCACCAACGGCTTCTTCAGGCTTCTTGCGATCTCGGGAGACGTCACGATCAGCGCGCCGCCGCCATCGGTGACCACGCAGCAATCCATCCGGTGCAGCGGATCGGAGATCATGGGGGAGTTCAGGACGTCCTCGACCGTGACGACCTCCTTCAGCATCGCATGCGGATTGTACTGCGCGTGATGCGAGGCCGCGACCTTGATCCAGGCGAGCTGCTCGCTTGTGGTGCCGTAGTCGTGCATGTGCCGCATGGCGCACATGCCGTAAGCGTTGTGCGTCGTGGCACCATAGGCCATCTCGAAATCGGCCTCGGCGCCGGCGGCGCGCGGCGGCATCGGACCGGTGCGCGGCTTGCCCGCCAGCGTAATGAGCGCGACCGAGCACTTGCCGGCGGCGATCGCCTCGGCCGCATGGCCGACATGGATCAGATAGGAGCAGCCGCCGGTCTCGGTGGAGTCGACGTGGCGCAGCCTCTTGGTGTCGAGGCCGAGATAGTCGACCATCGGCCACAGCCCGCCCGGCGCGTCGCCGGCGCAGAAATAGCCGTCCACGTCCTGGACACTGAGCCCGGCATCCTCGATCGCGCCTTTGGCGACTTCCGCATGCAGCTGTGCGGTGGATTTGTCAGGTGCATGCCGGGTCGGATGCTCGTGGATCCCGGCGATGTAGGCCTTGCCCTTGATGGTCAATACTCTCTCCGCTTGGCGTTTCGTCCCTTGTGGTTGGAGATTTTTTGGACCGTTAGATAGAGCTTGGCAAGCGGTGAAAATATTCCGCGCGGTGGAGATGGCGATACGCGACGTCTGACACACCGGTGCACTTCTTTGGCTGTCATTCGGGGGCGCGCGGAACGCGCGAGCCCGGAATGACAGCGTGTGAATCGGACGATCTCGCAACACACGGCGCCGCGCTCCCGCGGCAGATACTGCCCGGGTCATGCTGATCTCGCTCACCCTTGAAAAATCGAAGGGCGCAGGGAAGGCCAGGCGTCGGCTGACGCCTGCGGCCCGCCTGCTAAAAAAGATGCAGGCGGCAGGTACCACAGGTGCAGCCGAGAACGCCCGGCCTTCCCTGCGCGATGGTTTTCACGCTTATACGCAGTCTCCCTGGTGCGCCGGGCTTTCTGGCCACCATAGCCCGTGCAATGCGGAGCATTGTCACGCGCGTGATACCAGCGTCGGGGTATCAGGACCCTGCGACTTCACGTCCGCATGTTGCCGTTCGTCCGCGCATCCAAAGATGCGCTGCGGCTTCATCGCGGCCATCGCCTCCCCGCCTCGCGTGTCGTGACGATCGCGCGCAACGCCCCTCCGTGGTGAGGCGGGATGCGCACATCAAAACACAATTTCTGATTTTCGTAAAGCGAAATCTTGCAGCCCGTTGTGCCCGACGGGCAGTGCGCGCACGGCAAATATGCACCTGCCCTTCCGAACTATTGAGCGTACAAGCCGAACCTCGCGTTGAGCACTCCGGCCACCGTCATTCCGGGGCGACACGAAGTGTCGAGCCCGAAATGACGGAGTGTTGCCCTACTCCGCCGCCATCTGCCGCGGCGCGGGCGGCGGGCTGGCGAGGTCGGCGGCGAGCTGGGCGTAGCGAAGCTTCGCCTCCTGCACCGCCTTCTCCTTCACCGGGCCGTAGCCGCGGATGCGATCGGGCAGCGACAACAGCTCCACCGCGATCTCGACATTGGCCGGCGACAATAGGTTCAGCACCGTCGCTACGTCCTTCTCGTAGCCGGCGATCAGGTTGCGCTCCATCTTGCGCTCGGCCGCATAGCCGAAGATGTCGAGCGGCGTGCCGCGCAGTCCCTTCAGCTTGGCAAGCAGCCGGAACATTTTCATCATGCCCGGGCCGAAGCTGCGCTTCTTCGGCCGGCCCAGCGCATCGACGCCGGAGTTCAGGATCGGCGGCGCCAAATTGAAGCTGATCTTGTAGTCGCCTTCGAACGCGTCATGGAGCTGCTTCTCGAAAGTGCCGTCCGAGAACAGCCGCGCCACCTCGTACTCGTCCTTGTAGGCGAGCAGCTTGGCATAGTTGACGGCCACCGCCCGCGGCAGCGCCTCGCCGTAGCCGCCCTTGTCGGCGGCCTCGCGGACCTGATCGACCAGTTTGCGGTAGCGCTTGGCGAGCCGCGCGTTCTGGTAGTCGGTCAGGAATGCGGTGCGATGCGCGATGATCTCGTCGAGCGTCATCGCCTCCAGCGGCTTCGGCGCGGCGACCTCGTCATGTCCCGTCATCATCGCGTCGAGACGCGCGGGATCGACCACGGCAAGACGGCCGAGCCGGAACGCCTCGGTGTTCATCTTGATCGCGACGCCGTTGATCTCGATCGCCTTCTCGATCGCTTCGGCCGAGAGCGGCAACAGCCCCTTCTGATAGGCGTACCCCATCATCATCATGTTGGTGGCGATGGCGTCGCCAAGCAGTGCTTCGGCGGGATGGGTGAAATCGAGGAAGCTGGAGTCCTTGCGCAGCGCGGTCTCCAGGATGCTGGTCACCTTGCGGTTCTGGAAGTTGTAGTCGCGGTTGAGCACGAAATCCGCAGTCGGGATCACGTGGCTGTTGATCACACCGCAAGTGCGTGACGAATCGCACAGCGTGATCGTCTCCTTGGAGCCGGCCACGACCTCATCGGCGGCAATCACGAGATCCGCGGTGCCGGTGACGATGCGCGAGCAGGTCACATCAGCGGTGTGCTCGGAGAGACGGACATGGCTCAGCACCGCGCCGCCCTTCTGCGCCAGGCCCGACATGTCCAGGATCATCGAGGCCTTGCCCTCGATATGGGCGGCCATGCCAAGCAGCGCGCCGATCGTCAAGACACCCGTACCGCCGACGCCGCCGACCGCGACATTGTACGGGCGATCGAGCGACGGCTTGGTCGCGGGCTCCGGCAGCGCGCCGATCTCGCCGAGCTCGGCCGGCGCGCGGCTGCGCGGCTTGCCGCCGTCGATGGTGACGAAGGACGGGCAGAAGCCCTTCACGCAGGAATAGTCCTTGTTGCAGGAGGACTGGTTGATGACGCGCTTGCGGCCGAGCTCGGTTTCCAGCGGCTCGACCGAGATGCAGTTCGACTGCACCGAGCAGTCGCCGCAGCCTTCGCAGACCGCGGGATTGATGAAGATGCGGCGCTGCGGGTCCTCCATCGTGCCGCGCTTGCGGCGGCGGCGCTTCTCGGCGGCGCAGGTCTGCACGAAGACGATGGCGGACGCGCCCTTGGTCTCGCGCAGGGTCTTCATCACGTGATCGAGTTCGTCGCGGTGGGCGGTCTTCACGCCGGGGGCGATCGTCTCCGGCGCATAGGCGTCGGGATTTTCCGAGACCAGGTAGATCTCGCGGATGCCCTCGGCATGGAGCTGGAAGGTGATCTGCTGCGGCGACAGGTCGCCGTCATGGCGCTGGCCGCCGGTCATCGCGACCGCGTCGTTGTAGAGGATCTTGTAGGTGATGTTGGCCTTGGAGGCGATCGCCTGGCGGATCGCGAGGCTGCCCGAGTGGAAGTAGGTGCCGTCGCCGAGATTGGCGAAGATGTGCTTCTCGTCAGTGAACGGCGCGATGCCGACCCACGGCACGCCTTCGCCGCCCATATGGGTGAAGGTCTCGGTGTTGCGGTTCATCCACAGCGACATGAAGTGGCAGCCGATGCCGGCCATGGCGCGGCTGCCTTCGGGCACCTTGGTCGAGGTGTTGTGCGGACAGCCGGAGCAGAAATACGGCGTGCGCGCCACCGGCGAGGTCAGCTGCATCTGCGAGGCCTCGCGGCCGTTGAACCAGTCGGCTTTCGCGCGCAGCATCTGCGCGATCTCAGGATTGAGATCGAGCCGCAGCAGCCGCTCGGTCAGCGAGCTTGCCAGCGAGGCGACACTGAGTTCGGCGGCAAACGGCAGGAAGCGCTTGTCGTGATCGTCCATCTTGCCGATGATGCGCGGGCGGACGTCGTCGCGCCAGTTGAACAGCTCCTGCTTGACCTGGTTCTCGACGATCTCGCGCCGCTCCTCGACGATGAAGATCTCCTCGAGCCCCACCGCGAACTGCCTGACACCTTCCGGCTCCAGCGGCCAGGGCATGCCGATCTTGTAGAGCCTGAGGCCGATCTTGGCGGCGACCTCCTCGGTGATGCCGAGCTCGCGCAGCGCCTGGCGGACATCCTCATAGCTCTTGCCGGACGCCATGATGCCGTAGCGTGCGTTCGGCGAATCCATCGTGACGCGATTGACCTTGTTGGCGCGGGCGAAGGCGATCGCGGCGAAGCCCTTGTAGTCCTGCAGCCGGCGATCCTGCTCGAAGCGGTCGTCGGGCCAGCGCAGGTTCAATCCGCCCGGCGGCATTTCGAAATCGGTCGGGATGACGAACGGCGTCATCTCGTCATTGAGATTGATCTCGGCCGTGGTCTCCACCGTCTCGGTGATCACCTTCATGCCGACCCAGCAGCCGGAATAGCGCGACATCGCAATCCCAAGCAGGCCCATCTCGATCATCTCGTGGATCGAGGACGGATAGAGATAGGGCATCAAAGCGGAGATGAAGGCGTGGTCCGATTGATGCGGCACGGTGGAGGATTTGGCGCCGTGGTCGTCGCCGGCCAGACACAGCACGCCGCCGTTCTTGGCCGAGCCCGCCGCGTTGCCGTGGCGGAAGACATCGCCGCAGCGGTCGACGCCGGGGCCCTTGCCGTACCAGATGCCGACCACGCCGTCGTATTTTCCGCCCGGCGACAGATGCAGCTGCTGCGAGCCCCAGATCGCGGTCGCCGCCAGATCCTCGTTCACGCCGGGCTGGAACTTGATGTTGTACTGCTCGAGATGCCGGCGCGCCGAGAACAGCTGCTGGTCGTAGCCGCCGAGCGGCGAGCCGCGATAACCGGAGATGAAGCCCGCAGTCTTGAGGCCCGCGGCGCGGTCACGCCGGATCTGGGCCATCGGCAGCCGCACCAGGGCCTGGATGCCGGTCAGGAAGATGTGGCCGGTGTCAGCGGTGTATTTCTGATCGAGATTGATTGCGCTCTCGTTGAGTCCCATTCCGCCCTCTTGCCGTCCTTCAGCCTGTCGCGCCGGCAGCTCCTCGCTTCAATCGAGGTGGTGCGCCCGCGCGCATCTGTATACTTATGTAGTCTATGTCGGCTTTCCCGCCGCGCGCACCAGAAATATCGATGCATTTGTAATGGTGTAGCAAATCGCAATTTCATGGCGAAAGCTGCGCACGCCGTTGCGGTTTCTGTCGGGAAGCCCGGGTCCCACGAAACGGCGTGACGCTCGCTTTCATGGCGCGCTGCGCTATAACGTAGGATGAAGGTTGTCAGGGCATGAAGAGCTGAGCGGGGCATGCGGGCGATTCTGCTGGGTCTATTATTGTGCACCGCATCAGCGGCCCATGCCGATCCCGCCGAGGAGATCGCCCGCGGCGAGATGCTCGCCACCATCGGTGACTGCGGCGGTTGCCACACCACCGATTCCGTCAGGCCCTTTGCCGGCGGCAAGCGGATCGAGACACCGTTCGGCACGATCACCGCGCCCAACCTCACCTCCGATCGGGACACCGGCATCGGAGCCTGGAGCGACGACGATTTCCGGCGCGCGCTGCGCGAGGGCGTGGCGCCGAACGGAGCACGCTATTATCCCGTCTTCCCCTACCCGCATTTCACCAAGCTGGTCCGCAACGACATCCTGGCGATCAGGAGCTATCTGGCCTCGCTACCCGCGGTGAGCAACAAGGTAGCCAGCCCCGAGCTGCGCTTTCCCTATGGCTACCGGCCGCTGCTGCGGCTGTGGAATTACGTCTTCCTCAAGCCTGGCCTGTTCGAGCCCGATCAGGGCAAGAGCGCCGAGTGGAATCGCGGCGGCTACCTGGTCGAAGGGCTCGGCCATTGCGGCGCCTGCCACACACCCAAGAACCTGTTCGGCGCCGAGAAGCGCCGTGCAGCCTATCGCGGCAGCCGCGTCGCCGGCTGGTTCGCGCCGCGCCTGGACAACGCGCCGCGCAGCGGATTGAAGCGCTGGAGCGTCGACGATATCGTCGACTACCTCAAGACCGGCCGCAATGCGAGGAGCCATGCGGCCGGACCGATGGCGGAGGTGATCGCGCGTTCGACGTCCAAGATGGAGGCCGCCGACCTGCGCGCGATCGCGGTCTACCTCAAGGAGCTGCCGGCCGGCTCGTCTGAAGCGACGATCTCCCCGCCCTCGGATGCCACGATGATCGCGGGACAGACCGTCTACGCGCGTGCCTGTATCAGCTGCCACCAGGCGGACGGCACCGGCGCTCCAGGCGTCACGCCGCCACTCCCCGGCAATGCGCTGCTGCAATCCGGCGACCCGCTCAGCACGCTCCGCGTTGTCCTCGACGGCACCCAAAATGCAGTCATGACGCGCGCGCCGAACGCACCGCCGATGCCGGCTTATGCGCGGGAGCTCACCGACCAGCAGATCGCGGACGTCGCGACCTACATCCGCAATGCCTGGGGCAACGCCGCGCCGACCGTGAGCGCCGACGACGTCCGGCCCCTACGGCCCTGATCGCTCGGTTCAGCTCCGCTCCTCGCCGGTGAAGACGAATTTCGGCATATTCCATTTGTAGCGGATCGCAAGCAGCCGGAAGCTCAGACCGAAGATGAAGGTCATGATGGTCCACAGCTCACCGCCGGCATTCAGCGCAAAGCCGGTGGCGTAGACGAGCCCCGTCAACAGCGAGACGCTGGCGTAGAGCTCGGCGCGGAACAGCAGCGGCACGTCGTTGCACAGGATGTCGCGCAACACGCCACCCGCGCAGCCGGTGATCATGCCGGCGACGATCACGATGCCGAATGAGACATCCATCTGCCAGGCCACGTCGCAGCCGGCCATCGTGAACACCACGAGCCCGATCGCGTCCAGCACCAGGAAGGCGGTGGTCAACCGATGCACCAAGCGCGCCATCGCGATGGTCACAAACGGCGCGAGCACCGTGAGTGCGAGATAGGACGGCCGCTCGACCCAGACCAGCGGGTAATGGCCGAGCAGCACGTCGCGCAGGGTGCCGCCACCAAGCGCGGTGATCGCGCCGAGCAGGCACACGCCCATCCAGTCCATGCTGCGGCGTCCCGCCGCCAGCGCGGCCGTCATGGCCTGCGCCGCCAGTGCCACCCACGACAGCAGGTGCAGCACGCTGTCCGATGGCGGCAGGTTCCACATCGCAAGCTCCGAAGTCGATTCTTGCCTGGGAACTTAAAGCTGTGGCGGCACCCTGGCCAGGGCGCGGAACCGCCGCAGTTCCGGGAACGGCCAGCGGAGGCGCTGGTTGTCCCGGCACAGAAGAAGAGGAGATGAACATGGCCAACGAACGCTTTCCGAACGATCCGTATCGGCCGGCAATGAGCGATCCTGCAATGACCGACACCGAGTATAGCCGCGCGGCCCAGACCGACAGCCAGATGCAGCCGGATCCAGAACTCAGCGAAGGCCGGACTTCGGGAGGAAAGATCGCAGCCTATGCGCTCGGCATCGCGATCCTGCTCGGTGCCGTCTTCTATGGCCTGAGCAACTCGTCGAACCACGACCAGGCCAGCAATCCGCCGCCGACCAAGTCGGCCGCCACCCAGCCGGCTCCGAACAGCCCCGCGCCGAACACTGCGCCCGGCGTGACCACCGGTGCGGCCAGCAACCGGCCCGCGCAGCCGACCCCTTCGCAGCAGCAGGGCGGCTCGGACGTCAATCAGTCGGCGCCGCAGCCGACCGGACAGAACAACAACACGCACTGACGCACGCTCGCGACAGTGGATGTGAAGACGAAGTTGTGATGACAAGCGCGGCGGTGAGCCTCTCACCGCCGCGCTCTCATGTGCAGGCGATTCCTACCCGAACAGCTTGTTCAGCTCGCCGCCGGGATAGCCCGCTGAAAGCTCGGTGAAAGTGCCCTGCTCCGCCATCTCTTTTGCCGCACGCATGAAGCCGGCCCAGGCCACGCGCGCCAGCGAGCCGCCGACGCTGATGCGGCGAACGCCGAGCGCCTCGGCCTCGCGCAGCGACAGGCCGGAGGCGCCGATCAGGAGATTGACCGGCTTCGGCGCCACTGCCTTCACCACCGCCTCGATCTCCTCCCGTGTCTTGATCCCAGGCGCATAAAGGCAATCGGCGCCTGCCTCCGCATAGGCGATCAGCCGATCCGTCACGAGCTTGATGTCGGCCTGGCCCCACAGAAAGGCCTCGCAGCGGCCGGTGAGCAGCACCTCGCCGCCCGCCGCATCGATCGCGCGCCGCGCAGCCTTGATGCGCGCGATCGCAAGCTCGCGCGCATAGAGCGGATTGGACTTGTCGCCGGTGGAATCCTCGATCGACAGCCCCGCGATGCCGGTCGCCACGGCGCGCGTCACATTGGCCGCAACGCCCTCCGCGTCATGCGCAAAGCCGCCCTCGAAATCGGCGTTGACGGGAATGTCGACGCTTGCAGCGAGCGCGGTGAGATGCGCGAGCACCTCGTCCACGGTGACGTGGTTGTCCGCCTTGCCGATCGACCAGGCAAAGCCGGCGCTGGTCGAGGCGATCGCCTTGAAGCCGAGGCGCTGCAGGGCTTTCGCGCTGCCGACGTCAAACGGATTCGGCAGCACGAAGCAGCCCGCCTCGTGCATCCTGCGAAATGTCGCGCGCTTGTCCGCAGTCGAAACCATCATGTCGTCCTCCTTGTTTAGGGCAGCAGCCTAGCGGCCCGCTCAAGCCGGGACCACCACCTGGCGCAGGAAGCTGCGTTGCTCGGCGAGAATGAGCTTGTGCTGTTCCGCGAAAGCGAAATTGGCGCGCGCCTCTTCGTCGTCCCGCAGGGCGGCCCGGTAGCGTTCATAGGCGGCGAGACCGTCGAACGAAATCAGCCCGAAGGCGATGTTGTTGGTGCCCTCATGCGGCATGAAATAGCCGATCAGTTCGCCGCCGCAGCGCGGAATGATCGCCAGCCAGCGCTGCGCGTAACGTTCGAACTTGTCGCGCTGGAACGGATCGATCTGATAGCGGATGAACACGGTGATGGTCATGACAAGCTCCGATGGATTGCGACGCACGCAATCTACCCGCTTGCCGCGCATCGATGCTTCGGCTAAGATCGAAGCATGAAATCAGGACCCGACATTGCCATGGTCGCCGCCCTGGTCGGCGATCCCGCCCGCGCCAACATGCTGATCGCGCTGCTCTCGGGGCGTGCGTTGACGGCGACCGAGCTCGCGCAGGAAGCCGGCGTGACGCCGCAGACCGCAAGCTCGCATCTGGCCAAGCTCGAAACCGGCGGCCTGATCGAGCCGGAAAAGCAGGGCCGCCACCGCTACTACCGGCTGGCCGACAACGATGTCGCCGATGTGCTCGAGCGGCTCGCCGGCCTTGCCGCGCGCGCCGGTCATATGCGGGTGCGCACCGGGCCGAAGGAGCCGGCGCTGCGGCGCGCCCGCATCTGCTACGACCATCTCGCGGGCGATCTCGGCGTGCAGATGCTCGACAGCTTGACCGACCGGAAGCTGGTGCGCCACCGCAAGCAGGAGATCAGCCTCACCCCGGAAGGCGAACAGTTCCTGGCGACGCATCTGCAGATTTCGCCTGATATGCTGGCCCATCCGCGGCGCCCCATATGCAAGGCCTGCCTCGACTGGAGCGAGCGGCGCCATCATCTGGCGGGCACCTTGGGCGCCGCGCTGATGAAGCGCTTCACCGAGCTGAAATGGGCGGCGCGCGATCCCACGCCCGGCAGCCGCGTCGTCAATTTCAGCCGCACCGGCGAGAAGCGGTTCGCCGAGCTGTTCGGGCCGGTGGACAACTGACCATCACGCGCAGTTTAGCTGCGCACCGGTGAACTTGCTCCTATCTGGGAAGCGCCTGTCGTGCTCGCGCGGCGAGTGATCTGTCCCATTTCTCGATTTGCCGGAAGCACAATGATCCGTCTTGCCCTGTCCCGTCTTACCCTCGGCTTGCTCTGCGCCGCCGTGCTCGTCGCCTCGCCGTCTTTTGCCGCGGACCCTCAACCCAAGGAACCCTACGGCATCAACCTCGAAGGCTTCCCCTATCCCTATCCCGTGCAGCTCTTCCCGGTCGTCAATGACGGCGAGCAGTTGCAGATGGCCTATATGGATGTCGCGCCGGCGCAGCCGAACGGCCGCACCGCGCTGCTCCTGCATGGCCGGAATTTTCCGTCGAGCTATTGGGCACCGGTGATCAAGACGCTGACGGAGGCAGGCTACCGCGTCGTGGTGCCGGACCAGATCGGGTTCGGCAAATCCTCAAAACAATCGGGCGATCTGCATTTCGACACGCTCGCGCGCAACACCATGGCCCTGCTCGACCATCTCGGGATCGCGAAGACCGAAGTGGTGGCGCATTCGACCGGCGGCATGCTCGCGGTGCGCATCGCACGCGCCTACCCCGACCGCGTCGCGCACCTGGTGTTGACGGCGCCGATCGGGCTCGAAGACTACCGCTTCTTCGTGCCGCCGGTTCCGACCGAGAAGATCATCGAAGCCGAGACCAAGTTGACCGCGGAAGGCTACCGCAAGCAGCTCGAGACCAACTACGCGCTGAAACTGCCGCCGGACCAGATCGCGCCCTATATCGAGGCCCGCTTCAACATCAAGGGCAGCGCCGATTATCCCCGTTGGCTGCGCGCCTTCGTCGCCTCCTACCAGATGATCTACCGCGAACCGGTGGTCCATGAGATCCCGCTGGTATCGCAGCCGACCCTGTTCATCATGGGCGCCGACGACCACAACGCGCCGGGGCGGCCTTACGCCCCGGAAGCGCTGCGCGCCAAGATGGGCAAGAACGCCGAGCTCGCGGTCGCCCTCGCCAAGCTGATGCCCAACGCCCGCGCCGAGGTGATCCCCAACACAGGACATCTGGTGTTCCTGGAAGCGCGAGAGAAGTACGACGCGCTGCTGCTCGACTTCCTCGGCAAGTAACGACGGCGCCGGTTATCCTATTGCGGGACGTCGATTTGGTAGATCGACCCGTCTCCCCAAGTCGCCGTCAGCAGGGCCGTCTGGTCCGGGGTCAGCACCAGGCCGACCGGACTGGAGAAGCCATCGGCGACGGCCTGCGAGGATCCGCTCATCAGGATTTCGCGTACCGTCGTGCCGCCGTAATCGGCAACAAATACGCGCCCGCCGCTGGTTTGCACGATGCCGGCGCCGGGCGCGCGAAATCCCTGACCGGCTTCGACCCTGCTTCCGTCGACACGAACGATGGTGATGCCACCGGCGATGTTGGCGACGACATAGCCACCGTCCGCCTTTTGCACCACGCCGACCGGGGTTTGCAGATCGCTGATGACCGGCACGAGACGGCGGTCGGCAGTGACGGCCAGAACCTGGTTGGTCCGCCGATTGGCAATCAGCAGACGTCCCGACCGGTCGAAGCCGATCCCGGCCGGGGTGGCCAGCCCTTCAACGAACACACTGCGCTGGCCCTCCGGCGTGAAATGATAGATTTCATCGCGGGCATAGGAGCCGACATAGATTGCGCCGTCCGGCCCGATCGCAAGCCCGGCCGGCCCTTCCAAGCCCGTCGCGAACGCCTTCCGCGTGCCGTCCGCTGCGATGCGCGAAACCCGGCCGGCGCTCCATTCGGCAACATAAAGGTTGCCCGCCGCATCGAAGGCCATGCCGACCGGCGCGCTGAACCCCTCATAACGCTTCACCGCGCGGACCGGTTCGGCCCGCGATGCTTGCGTCGTCGACAGCGGGACTGCGGCGACCGCCGACAGCGAGGTCGCGCCGACCAACAGAGTTCTGCGGGTGGTGCTCACGACGTGGCCCCAGCCGTGGCGGTCGCACGGTCCCGGAACACGTCCTTTGCAGCGAACAGGCCGTTGAGCGCCGCGGGGAATCCGGCATAGACCGCCATCTGGATCAGAACCTCGATGATCTCCTTCTGCGTCAGCCCCACATTAAGACCGGCTTCGATGTGGACCTTCAGCTGGGGCGTCGCATTGCCCATGGCCGCGAGCGCAGCGATCGTGGCAATCTCGCGGGAACGCAGATCGAGGCCCGGCCGGCAGTAGATATCCCCGAACGGGAATTCGATCACATAGGTGGCGAAGTCCGGGGCAATGTCGGCAAGCGCGGCGATGACCCGCTCGCCCGCTTCCGCGTCGATTTCGACAAGCGCGCGCTTACCGCGCTCGAAGCGGCTTTCGCCGCCGTTCTGGTAGAGTTGCGTCATAGTACTTCATCCTCTGTTCCGTATCGGCATAACCGCCGATCTTGGTATCGAGGATGAGAAGACAGGCATTCAACTCATCGAGGCGAGCACGGACGCGATCGCGATGCTTCTCGAGCAATTCGCGTCGTTGCGCCTCCGTACCAGCGCCCTGTTCCCTGAAAGCTGCATAACGCAGCATCTCGCGGATCGGCATGCCCGTTTGCTTCAAACGGGTGAGGAACGCGATCCAGGTCAGGATCGAAGCATCATAGTCTCTTCGGCCCGACCGGTCCCGCGCGACCTCAGGAAGCAGCCCGATCCGCTCGTAGTAGCGGATCGTATGAGCCGTCAATTCGGTCCGCTTGGCCAACTCGCCGATCTTCATGAGCACCTGTCTCTCATCACGACGCTCAGGAACATACGACTTCGAGCGCGCTCTAAGTCAAGCGCGATTCAAGCCGGAGTCAAAAGGCAGGAGTCTCCTCACCCGCAGTTCGCTGGCGCCAGGTGTCGCGGCCGCCCGCTCGCGAGGGTCGGATCGATGGAACAACGTGCGGATAGACGGATCGGAACGTCGAACTTGCCGCACGAGTGAGCAATGGATTGGATCGAAAAATCGGCAAAAGATAAATCGAGAAAAGAGAGCCGGCAGAGGCCGCCTTGATGCGACCTCCGCCCAGTCCTGTCAGCTTAGAAGTTGCGGAAGCAACGCTTGCCGTACGGGCCGATGTGCCAGCCCGGAGGGCAGTTGTAGAGCGGCCGACACGCGCCGCGCGGCCCGCGATGGAAGCCCGGCCCGCAGCCCTGTGCAACCAGAATGATCTCCCCTGCGGAAGTCCCCTGTTCGACCGCCGGTGCGATCGGCGACACCGGCGCAGCCTGCGCACCGCTCAGACCGAACAGGCCGAGGCCAATCGCCAAGGCAGAAGCAGCAAGAATCTTCGTTAATTGCGTCCTTCTCAATGTGCTGCAAATCCGCGGATCAAACTTAAGTCAAGTCACCATCGTCTGGGTTCATTCGCGGCTGCCGCTCACCAATGGCGGTGATGCCAATGGTGATGATGCCAGCCCCAGTGACGATGGTGCCAGTGCCGGTGATGCCAGCCCCAGTGGCGGTGATGCCAATGATGATGGCCCCAGTGAACCTGCTGCGGCGCGAGCCGTTCAGCCTCCCCGGCTGATGTGACGGCGCGCTGCGCATTGCCGTCAACCGGCGCCTTGTCGACGAGCGGTGCCGGCGACAGCGGAGCGGCGATCGACGGGGGGGCGAGGAGTGCGGCACTTGCGGCGACCACGCATCCCAGGGCCATGGTCAGGTTCAGAAAGCTCCGACGTTCCATGTTATCCTCCATGAGGTGATCAGCAGATCGGGAGGAGCTTGTGCGCGGTCACCTGAATGGGCGCTGAACTACGCTGCCGGATGACAAAGATTTCATGATCTGCTCCGGCGGCTGCTGCCGGACAGGTGCCGCCGCGGCATGCCGACACCGGCGCTCCCAACGATTACTCCGAGACCGTCTCCGTGACGACGAAGCTCTCGCGGGTGCGCGCGACGTCGGGCCAATCGCGACTGAAATCGGCAATGAGTCGCTGCATCGCGTCACCGCCGACGGCGCGCTCCATCATCGCGACATCGTCGAATTGATACATGGCTTGGTGCACTGCAGGATCGGTCAGGCTCCAGAAGCGCCACGCCTTCCGCACACCGAAGCTCTTGATCGCATCCGGCAGGTGGACGTCGCGATACCATCGATCGAAGGCCTCGCGCTTTGCGGCATCGGTCACGGTGGCGCGCACGACGAACATGGCAGCGGGCATTGGCTCCTCCGGTATTTGGTTAGCCGATCACTATCGCGGTCCATGCGTTGCAACAAGCCGGACCATAGAGGCCGCGGGTCATTGGTACTTGATGGGCGTTCAGGGCCGCGTCGCCGACTCCTCCGCCGGCCGCAACGTGAGCTGAGCCGCGGCGGAAAAGACGCGCCGCCGCATCAGGACGGTGGCGACGAGGCCGGTGATGCCGGACGCGGCCAGGATCATGGCGACGATGATGAACTGATAGATTCCGGCATAGACCGGGCTCACCCCCGAGACCACCATGCCGGCCATCACGCCGGGAATCCACACCAAGCCGAGCGACTTCATCATGTCGAGCCGCGGCAGCAGGCTGGCATAGACCGCGCTTCTGAGATACGACGCGACCGTCACCGCAGGCTCGGCGCCGAGCGACAGCGCCGCCTCGATCTGTCCGACATGGGACGTGATCTCGGCGCGGAAGCGCTCGATCGCCTGCGCGCAGGAATTCATCGCATTGGCGATGATCATGCTGCCCACCGGCACCAGCACGGCGACATCGGAGCGCAGGCTGCCGGTCGCGAGCATCACGGCGAGCACGATTCCGGCGCCCACCGCAATCGACCAGAAGCAGAGCATCAGCGCCCCGCCCATTCCCTTGATGCGGCCCGCCGCGGTGACCGCCGCCGCACCAGTCATCAACAGCAGGATCAGCGTGCCGACCAGCAGGCTGCCATGCAGCAGCACGGTCAGCACGACGCCGACCAGCACCATCTGCACCAGCCCGCGCAACAGCGACACCGCCGCTTCGCGTTCGACACGGATGGCCTGCCAGCGGCAGAGCAGCACGACGGCTGCACACAGCGCGATGGCGCCGGCGGCCTGCGCAAGCCCGATCATGACGTCATGGCCGATCATATCGCGCAGCTCAGCCAGCATGCAGCACCTCTGCGGTCGGGCCGATCGTCACCAGCCGTGCCTTTTCCATCACCATCGTCCGGTCGGCGAGCCGCTCGGCCTGGGCGCGATTGTGGGTCACGATGATGCAGGTCATGCGCCGCTCGTGCACGATCCCGAGGATCAGTTCCTCGACGCCGCGCACCAAGGCCTCGTCCAGCGCCGAGGTCGGCTCGTCCAGCAGCAGCACTTCGGGCGCGTTCGCAAGCGTGCGCGCCAGCGCCACCCGCTGGGCCTCGCCACCGGAGAGATGGCCGATATCGCGATCGGCAAAGCCGGCAAGGCCAACGCGCTCCAGCAGCGCGGCGATCCTCTCCCGTGGCAGAGCCTCGCCGCGCTGCTGCGGACCGAACGCAATATTGGCGGCGACCGTACCGGGAAACAGATAGGCGGTCTGCATCACCATGCCGACGCGCCGCCGCAACTCCTGCGGGGCCATGCTGCGGCAGTCGGTGCCGTTAAGGAGAACGGCGCCGGAGGTCGGCTCGTCGAGCCGGTTGAGCAGCCGCAGGAATGACGACTTGCCGGCCCCGGAAGGCCCGACCACCGCGACGATCTCGCCGCGTGCGATCTGCACGCTGACGTCATCGACCAGCGTGCGAGTGCCAACCCGACGCGACAGATGGCGGGTTTCGAGCACGATAGCGGCCTCGCGCGGCTGCCCAGCATTCTGATCCGGAGACGACATCGGCGCAGCCGCGCCGCCGAGGTCGCTGGATGAAGCGGCTGTCGTCACGCGACGTCCTTCATTCTGAGGCTTCGGTCAGCGACATCCGCCTGAGCCTCCGATCCGCAAGATCTACAGGACAATATCTGCAAGAAGGGGCTCGCCTCGCCGACGATTACGACGTCGATTATGCACGTGTCGGCACGCAAGGGAACGGCGAGATGCGAGCAGACCTGACTTGCGCTCGCAAGATGCGCGCGGGTTGCGGCGAGAGGACGAGGCCCGGAGTGCCTAGGAGTCCGGGCCTCGTCACCAGAACGCCTCGGCATTGCAAGGCGTTCCGATGCCGCTGAGCGGGTCTGGATCAAGGTGTCTTGAGGTGACCTCAGATGCGCCTGCCGGAACATGCCCGGGCGCATGTCACCGCAGGAAGCAGCCGGTCAGTAGCAGCGCATGATGTTGACGGTCTGCTCGCCGCCACGTCCCGGGACTTTCACCGTCTCCGTCGGACAGCTGGAGACATAGGGGTGATCGGAGGGCGTGACATTGGGCGGAAAGCGATGCGCCCAATCCCACGGAACGTCCTCGGTATAGGTGTAATGCACATCCGCCGGCCCCTGCGGTGGCGGCGGCGGCGCGGACTCCGTGACCGGCGCGCCGTCATAGGGACCGTAGGCGTAGGCACCGGGCCAATAAGCGAAGCCGCGCTGATGATGGCGGAAGCCGCGTGCGCCGTGCACACGAGGTGCAACATGGATCGGAGCGCCTCTTGCGCCGGGCCCCACCCCAACCACGCCGCCGGACCGCGCCGAAGCCGTCTCGACCGGCAGGATCAACGCGGCTGCGCCGAGGCAGGCGAGCAAAGCCCAAGATGTTCGATGAGCCGATGGTCTACGCAACATGGCACGCACCTTACCGCTTGTGACTGACCACCCCCCAGGATCGAAGCTAGGCCGGCAAGCGAGGCACCGCAAACCCGTCGTTAAGGAGTGGTTAACGCGCGAGCTTAGCGCCGACGGAACAGACGCGCCAGGGCACGCGCCCACTTTAGCCAGGCTGAGCCGAGCGCTTGCGGCTGTGCAATCCCGGCCCAAGTCCACGGATGGGGGGCGCGCCCCGCCCTCAATCCGGCAGCGTCTCGCCGGAGCCGCCGAGATCGGCCGGCAGGTCAGCGAATTTCGGCAAGCCGTCCTTCACCGAGATCATCTTGCTCGCGTAGTTCACATGCAGTGTCGGCTGATGGACGAAACCCTGCAGCAGGTTCGCATAGACGTCGGTCAGCCGCATCCGCGGATGCTCGGTCATGAGATGTCCGCCGCAGCGCCGGCAGAACTTGCGGTAGGAATGTTCGGTCTTGTTGAAGGTCCCGATCTCGGCTTCGCCCTTGACGACGCGGACATCGTCCGACTTCCACAGGCTGAACGCATTGATCGGCGCCGCCGACCAGGCCTGACAGTCCCGGCAATGACAATAGCCGGCAAATACAGGCTGGCCGATCGCCTCCACTTCGACTGCACCACAGAAGCAGCTGGCTTTGTAGGCGGCCGTGGTCCTGGGCGCTGCATCTTCCGGCGCAAGGAGATCCTTGTACTCAGGCGTCTTCCGGATCAGGCCACGGATGAAATCGCATTCCACCGACAGCTTGCGCCCCTGCACCCTCACCGCATCGAGCGTGGCACGGCCGAGCTTCGAGCCAACCCCGCGGCCGCCGAGCTCCGGCGGCACCTCGGTGTGCACGAGCGTGATCGCCCCGGGCGATTTCCGGTAGGTAACGAAAGCGGTGATGCCGTCAACATCCAGCTCGAAACGGCTGGCGGCCGCATTGTCGCGAAATTCGCCCATCGTCTGCACTCCTCCCGGATGTGGTGCAGACGTTCGACCGTCTGCGCCTTATAGCGGCAGATTGTCGTGCTTTTTCGCCGGCATTTCCATCTTCTTGTCGCGGAGCATCGCGAGTGCGCGGGCGATGCGGCGGCGGGTCGAGTGCGGCATGATGACGTCGTCGATATAACCGCGCTCGGCGGCGATGAAGGGCGACAGGAAGCGATCCTCATATTCCTTGGTGCGCGCGGCGATCTTGTCGGGATCGGCCATGTCGGCGCGGAAGATGATCTCGACCGCACCCTTGGCGCCCATCACGGCGATCTGCGCGGTCGGCCACGCATAGTTCATGTCGGCGCCGATCTCCTTGGACGCCATGACGTCGAAGGCGCCGCCATAGGCCTTGCGGGTGATGACGGTCACCAGCGGCACCGTGCATTGCGAATACGCGAACAGGAGCTTGGCGCCGTGCTTGATCAACCCGCCATATTCCTGCGCCGTGCCCGGCAGGAAGCCGGGAACATCGACGAAGGTCACGATCGGAATGTTGAAGGCGTCGCAGAAGCGGACGAAGCGCGCGGCTTTCCTTGACGCGTCACTGTCGAGCACGCCCGCCAGCACCATCGGCTGGTTGGCGACGAAGCCGACGGTGCGGCCGGCGATGCGGCCGAAGCCGGTGATGATGTTCTTGGCGAACGCCTCCGCGATCTCGAAGAAGTCGCCCTCGTCGACGACCTTCAGGATCAGTTCCTTCATGTCGTAGGGCTTGTTCGGATTGTCCGGGATCAGCGTGTCGAGCGACATGTCGACCCGCTCGATGTCGTCGAAGCTCGGCCATTCCGGCACGCCGTCGCTGTTGTTGCTGGGCAGGAAGTCGATCAGCCGGCGCATCTGCAACAGCGTCTCGACGTCGTTCTCGAAGGCGCCGTCGGCGATCGAGGAGCGCGTCGCATGCACCGAGGCGCCGCCGAGCTCTTCGGCCGTGACCACTTCGTTGGTGACGGTCTTCACCACATCGGGCCCGGTGACAAACATGTAGCTGGTGTTCTTCACCATGAAGATGAAGTCGGTCATGGCCGGCGAATAGACGTCGCCGCCGGCGCACGGCCCCATGATGACGGAGATCTGCGGGATCACACCCGACGCGATGACGTTGCGGCGGAAGACATAGGAATAGCCGGCGAGCGCCGCGACGCCCTCCTGGATGCGGGCGCCGCCCGCATCATAAAGCCCGATGATCGGCGCCCGCGCCTTCATCGCCATGTCCTGCAGCTTGGTGATCTTCAGCGCATGGGTTTCCGACAGCGAGCCGCCGAACACGGTGAAGTCCTTGGCGAAGACGAAGGTCTTGCGGCCGTTGACGGTGCCCCAGCCGGTGACGACGCCGTCGCCCGGCACCTTGGTCTTCTCCATGCCGAACTCGGTCGAGCGATGCTCGACGAACATGTCGAATTCCTCGAAGCTGCCCTTGTCCAAAAGAAGCTCGATACGCTCGCGCGCGGTCAATTTGCCGCGAGCATGCTGCGCCTCGATGCGCTTCTCGCCGCCGCCGAGACGGGCGCCCGCGCGCCGCTTCTCAAGGGTGTCCAGGATGTCCTTCATGCGTCTCCGCCCATTCCGATCTCATGACTGTTGGCGCCGTTCTAACACGGCTATTTCGGAGGCGAAAAGCGGATATCGGGCGTCCTGCCGCAGGTCACCCAGGCAGGAATCGATTGCATAATCATGGTGATGTCCGCCGAAATTCCAGCTGTCTGCGAAGGGGCGGGTCGGCCGTAGGCCACCGCCGGCCCACGACGGTCCAAATATCAGGACGGATTCGGCTCGCCCGTCAGGGGCCGATCGGCTCAAGGCAGCAGCCGGATCGCGATGGGCGCGCACTTTGCCACCCCCGTGAACCGTTGTGGGATTGCGGCGTTGACGCCTGCTTGCAATGCCGATCAAGGAACCAGCCATGCGCGTCTCTTCCCTCGCGACCACCACGACCGTCTTGACCGCACTCATCGTCGCGGGCGCAGCGCACGCCGCAATGTCGCCGTTCCGCGCCATAGCGGGCTCCTGGGCCGGCGGCGGCACGCTGAGCATGCAGAACGGCGAGCAGCAGCGGCTGCGCTGCCGGGCCGCCTATGATGTCGGCGGTGGCGGCGACCAGTTGCGGCTCAACATCCGCTGCGCCAGCGACAGCTACAATATCGACCTGTCCAGCGAGGTCGCCTATCGCAGCGGAGCAATCTCCGGCCAATGGAGCGAGGCGAGCCACAATGCCACCGGCACCATCGAGGGCCATGCGGCCGGCGAGCGCATCGAGGCACAGGCACGCGGGCAGACCTTCTCGGCCGGGCTCGCACTCACCACGCGCGGCAACCGGCAAGTGATCTCGATCCGGCCCGCCGGCACCGAGGTCACGGATGTGAGCCTGGAGATGCGGCGGCGCTGACGCTCAGATCGCGCCGATCTCCGTCAGGCAGGCCTGGGTCAGCGTCATGCGGTCAGCGACGTGACGCTGCTCCGGGCAATCCATGTTGAGCGCGAACACGGTCGGCTGGTCGCCCTTGTCTACCCAGCCGACCATCCAGCCGAGCGAACGCTCGCCGCGCTCGGCGCCGAGCAGGCCGGATTTGAAATGGATGACGGCTTCACCGACCTTGGTGGTCGGGATGATGTCGCGCACCAGATCCTGGCTGCGCTTTGAGACCGGCAGCGTGCCACGCCGCAAGCGGTCGACGAAATCGACCTGTTGCACCGGGTCGATGCGCAAGGCGCCCGTCAGCCAGAACTGATCGATGCCGCCTCCGATGTCGCGATTGCCGTAATCGAGCAGATTGAGATATGTCTGCATCCGCTCGGGGCCGATGCGGCGCGCGATCTCCTGATAGACGGGCACCGCGGACGCTGCGATCGCGCTGCGCATGGTGTGGTCCTTATTCCAGGCCTCGATCGGCCTGACCACGCCGTCCCATTTGAAGACATCCTTGTCGGGGTCTTCGACGACGCCGGTCTCGAGCGCAATCAGCGAATTCGCGATCTTGAAGGTCGAGGCCGGCAGCTTCGCCTCGCCCGAGCGCTCGGCGTCGCTGGCGATGACGAGATAATCCTCGACCTTGTAGCCGACGAAGGTGCCGTTGGTGCCGTCGTCGGTGAAGCGCTTGGCGAGCGACGCGCGGATCTCGCTGCGCTGTGGCGCGACATGCGCAAAGGCGCGGGCGGGCAACAGGCCGGCTGCGGCAATCAGTTGGAGCACATGGCGGCGATGGATCACGCGTAACACCTCGGCAGCTGAACAGGCGGCCCCTTTGGCGACCACATCATGGTGAAACCATGGCGGCCCAAGATGCTCATTAAAGGTGTGCTATCTGTCATCCTCATCGCGTGCCACGCGATCCAGCGAGACGCGGCTAGACCACCCGTCCCGACAGCTTGAGCACGAACACCAGCACCTCCGCGACAGCCTTGTAGAGCTCTTCCGGAATTTCGTCACCGAGTTCGACATTGGAGAGCGCACCGGCGAGCACTTCGTTCTCCTCGATCGGGATGTCGTGCGCCTTGGCGACCTCGATGATCTTGGCCCCGATCGCCCCCTTGCCCTTGGCGACCACGCGCGGGGCGCCGTGGCCCTTGTCATAGTGCAGGGCGACCGCGAGCTGCGTCTTGCTGTCCGTGCTCATGATGCGCGATTCAGGAAATGGCCGGCTTTGGGCGGCGCCACCGGAGGCGGCGCGCCGTCCTGGATGACGATGTCGCCCGGCGACAACTCGGCGCGGGCGAGCGCCTGGCTCAATTCGCCCAGCCCGGCGCGCAAGCGCGCCGATGTCACCGGACGCTCCGCCCACATCCGCACCGAGGTCCGCTCACCGACCAGGCTGATCAGCGCGTGCACGGGACCGGCCGGCTCGACATCGATCGAGAAGCGCGCGCGCCAGACCCGTTTCGGCGCATCGGACGAGGCACCGCTGCCGTCTCGCGAGATCTCGAACTGCGCCATCGCGGTGCCCTGGCCGGTGGCAAACGGGATCTCGAAATTCCACCGCGGCTGCAACGGATCGGCGTGCGCGCCGGAAGCGTCGGTGCGATCCGGCAACGATGCGATCTGCAACAGCGTCTGCCGCGACAGCGCGGCGTCCGTCTCATCGAGCAGCCGATGCGCGATGGCCGACAGCGGCGCTTCCGAGGCCAGCGATGGCGTCGACACCGGCTGCGGCGTCGGCAGATTGCCGCGGAACGGCGGCGGCGGGGTGCTGGTCCGGACGATCACATCTCCGCCACGGCCGCTCGGGGCCGCGCTGCGCGCCGGCAACGATCCCGCCGCACGCGGGACCTGCTGCTGCGCCTCCTGCAGAAGGGCCAGCACCGTGCCGGGATTGAGCGATTGAGGCTTGGCCTGCGCCAGCGCGCTCGCCAAGGTGGCGCCAAGCGCATTGCCGGGCGCTGGCCCATCCGCCGGTGGACGCCCCGACATGGAGGCTGCCTGCGCGGCCTGCTCAGGTGGGTCCGGCACCAGCGACGGGGCCGGCATCTGCACGAGCTGCGCCGGTGCTTTTGCTGGCTGCGGCGTGGCCGGCCCATAAGGTGTCGTGACCACGCTGGCGCTTGCGCCCGGTGCGACGTCCCCTTCCGTCAGCAGGACGGAGGCGAGGGTCTGCCGCAACACGATCAGTGCCGCCTTGAGGTCCGGCGCGACGCCGCTTGCGACCGGCACGCCCGCCGCAAGCGAGGTTTCCAGAAACAGGCCGGAATTCTGGAACGCCTTCTGGACGTCCTCGCCGCTCAAGCTTTGAGCGAGCGGCATCTGCTGGCCGAGCACCTGGGCGATCGCCGCGCGCAAAGCCGGCGGCAGATTGGGTGAACTGGCGACCGTCGCAAGATCGGCGAACAATTGCCCCTGGCCGCCCTGATGGGTCGCGGCCTCTTCCGTCGCGATCGCGACCGCGATCCGCTCCAATCCGGTCAGCGGGTCTGCCGGGGGCGCCACCACGGGCGCAAGCGGCACGGCGACATCGATCACGGTTGCTGCGGTCGATGCGGCCCCATTCGTTGCGGCCGCTGCTCCGCCCTGCCCGACGATCGCGAGCTGAAGGCCTTGTCCGGATTGGGTGACCGCAACCTGCACGGTCTGCCCCGCCTGCAGCGCCAGGTCGCTGGCAAGCTCCATCGACAGATTGCCGATCGCGACCTGGACCAGGTTCTCCGCCAGCACCTGCTGCACCCTGGCGCTGAGCACGGTGCCGGACTGCAGCGCCGTCCCGGCCGTCGAGGTGCCGACGTTGCGGACGCCGTTCACCGGAGGTGACGGGGTGATACTCAGAACCATGGTACGCGCACTCGAGGTTACGGGTCCGGAGCTTAAGCGGACCCTCTAAACCTCGCGTTAACCGGCATTGTCCCAGGCGCGGTCCAAGGCGCGCAGGATCTCCGCGGCAGCGCCGAAATCGACCTTCCGGGCCGCCCGGCGCGCCAGCGCCTCCTCGTCAGCGCCCCATTGCTCGGCATTCCAATCCTCGTCCACATGGGCCGCAGCCCAGACCTGGTTGGCATCCCGCACGCCATGGAGCAGCGTCAGCGCCAGCAGCGCGGAGCCGGTGATGGTGGTGACCACGTGCGCGGCGGCAATCCGCCAGGGATCGAGCGGCAGCGACGCACGGGCCGCCTCCACGGCGGCATCAGGCTGCAGGACATGCATCACGCCCTCGGCCAGGATGAAATGCGCCCCCAGGCTGTCGCGCGCCCAGGCCAGCACAGGATCCCAATGCTGCGCCTCGCGCTGCACCAGCGCCTCCGGATGACCGGCGCGATAGAACAACAAGTCGGATTGCAGGTACTTGGCGACGTCATCGCGGACGAGTTCGGTGCGGTCGACCACACCCTCGATGACGCTGTTGGCAAATCGGGTCAGCGGCATCGTCATGGGATCGATGGTCTCGGCCTGCGCCTGCCATTCGGCCGCCACTGCATCGGCCAGTTCCTTGACCGGAACGGTGATGATCCGCGCAGACGGGCTGCGGATCGGCCGGTCGTCGAGCGTGATCACGAAGCCGCCGCCCTCGGCCTCCTTTACGCCAGCCTGTTTGTAGAACCGCTTGCGCTGAGGGCTGCGCATGGCTTCGCGCGCCTTCTCCTGCGGATCCGGCGGCGATTGACCAACCTCGTCGAACAATTCCCGCATGCGCACGTGCCTTCAGATCGAAATGAATGAGAGCATCGGATGTTCCCGGCCTTGTGTCTCCTGGCCCCGGCGGCAAGCGCCACATGGCTGCAACGCTGCCGATGGATATCCTGTCAATGTCGTCATCTCGCGCCGAACAGCAAGCGGAGCTTACTCCTCCGGCGCGTTCTCGATCGGATCGAAGCGATCGGCCTCGAGCCCGAGCAGATTCCAAGACTGCAGCATGTGCGGGGGCAACGGTGCGGTCGCGTCGATGACGCCGCCGCGCGGATGCGGGATGACGATGCGCCGCGCCAGCAGATGCAGCCGGTTCTGCAGGCCGCCCGGCAGCGCCCAATTCTCCTTGTTGAAGTATTTGGGATCGCCAACGATCGGATGGCCGATATGGGCCATGTGGGCGCGGAGCTGATGGGTGCGTCCCGTGACCGGCTTCAGCGACACCCAGGCGAGCTTGGTCGCGGAGGCCTCGACCACGGCGTAATAGGTCACCGCATGGCTCGCGCCTTCATCGCCATGCGCGGCGATACGCATGATGGTGTCGTCCTCGCCCTCATCCTTGGCGAGATAGGTCGAGATGCGCCCCTGCTTCGGCTTCGGCACACCGGCCACCAGCGCCCAATAGATCTTGCGCGCCGATCGGCTGCGGAATGCGCCGGTCAGATGCGTCGCGGCAAAGCGGGTCTTGGCGATCAACAGGCAGCCGGAAGTCTCGCGGTCGATGCGATGCACCAGCCGCGGCTTCTGGCCCTTGGCATCGCGCATCACCTCCAGCATCTGGTCGATGTGACGCGTCATGCCGGAGCCGCCCTGCACTGCGAGCCCTGCCGGCTTGTTGAGGACGAGCACGTCGTCGTCCTCGTAGAGCGTCATCGCCTTCAGGCTTTCCAGCGTCTTCCGCTCGGCCTCGGACAATGCGCCGCGCTCTTTCGGCGCATCGAGCTTGAGCGGCGGGATGCGCACGCTCTGCCCCTCCTCCAGCCGATCCTTGCTGTCGGCGCGCTTGCCGTCGACCCTGAGCTCGCCTTTGCGGACGATGCGCTGGATGTGGGAGAACGACAGGCCGGGAAAACGCGCCTCGAGGAAGCGGTCGACCCGCATGTTGTTCTCGTCGGCGGTCACCACGACGGTCTGCACCTTCGTCGGCAAGGGCTGCGCTTCCGGTTCAGGCTTGCGCGTAACCGGCTCCGCAGCAGCCCGCCGCTCCGTTCGCTCGAAGGCCGGCCGCGCCGGCTTGCCGGCGGGACGTTTGAGCGAGGGACGCTCACGCGAGCGCCGCTCCTCGCTAAAATCCTTCCGGCTATCCTTGCGACTGATTTTGCGCTCATCCTTGCGCTCGCCGCGCGGCGCGCGGTCCCGATCGCTCCTGGTCTCATTGCGAAGACCTGCGACGCGTTCGCTCTTGAAGCGATCGCTGCTCGGATTGTCGCGGCTTGGACGATCGCCCTTGGCGCGATCGCCGGTTGGACGAGGAGTCCGTACGCGCGCATCCTTGCGCGCGGCCGAACGATCCGATCGGGTTTCTGTTCGCTTGATGCGGCGGCTCATGGAAGCTGGGTACCCCAAAAGCCCCTGTCAGTCACGGCGGAATCACGATAAATCCGCCTGAAATCGGCTTTGTAGGCGGCTGAGGCGAGGAACGAATCAAATGAGACGGATCAAGCCGGCGCTGATGCTTGCTGCGGCGTGGCTGGCGACGACGCCTGCCCAGGCCCAGCAAAGCCCTATGCCGGACGACATCGCCTGGAAGCTGATCGAGATCGGCCGCGTGATCGATCCGTCGAAGACGGCTGCGATCTACGCTCCGCTGCAGCAGAAGGAGCCGTATACCGGCATCAAGGTGCAGCGGGATATCCGGTACGGTCCGGCCGAACGCAATCTGCTCGACGTCTTCACGCCCGAGGACGGCGCATCCTCCCGCCCGATCCTGATCTTCGTTCATGGCGGCGCTTTCATCGCCGGTAACAAGCGCACGACGCCGGACAGCCCGTTCTACGACAACGTCATGCTGTGGGCCGCCAAGAACGGTTTCGTCGGCGTCAACATGACCTACCGCCTGGCGCCGAAATGGCCGTGGCCGGCCGGCGTCGAGGACGTCGCCAGCGCCGTGCAATGGGTTGGCGCGAACGCGGCACAGAATGGCGGGGATCCCTCGCGCGTGTTCCTGATGGGGCATTCGGCGGGCGCGGTGCATGTCGCGACCTATGTCGCGCATCCCGAGTTTCACAAGATTCAGGGCGGCGGCCTTGCCGGCGCCATCATGGTCTCCGGCATCTACGATCTCACGGCCTCGCCACTGGGCGACAAGGAGATGGCCTATTTCGGCACCGATCCCTCGCGCTTTCAGGAGCGCTCGTCGCTGCAGGGCTTGCAGGCGTCCAGCCTGCCGCTGATGATCGCCTCCGCCGAACTCGACCCGCCGCGCTTCGTCGAGCAGTTCGACCTCCTGAAACAGGCGGCATGCAAGCGCCCGGCCGGCTGTGCGCACGCGGTGATGCTGCCGCAGCACAGCCATATGTCGGAGGCCTATTCGATCAACACCGAGGATGACCGGCTGACGCGCGAGATATTGGAGTTCGTGCGGACGGGAAAATAGCTAGATGCCGCCGCGCTCCTTGCGCAGCTTGGCCCAATAGTCGAGCCGCTTCCTGATCTCGCGCTCGAAGCCGCGCTCCGGCGGATCGTAGAACTGCTGCCGACCCAGGCTTTCCGGAAAATAGTCCTGGCCGGAGAAGGCATCTGGCGCGTCGTGATCATACTGATAGCCGGTGCCGTAGCCTTCGTTCTGCATCAGCTTGGTCGGCGCGTTCAGGATGTGCTTGGGCGGCAGCAGCGAACCGCCCTCCTTTGCCACCCGCTTGGCCGCACCGAACGCCTTGTAGGCCGCATTCGACTTCGGCGCGGTCGCGACATAGATCACGGCCTGCGCGATCGCGAGCTCGCCCTCGGGCGAGCCCAGGAAATCGTAGGCATCCTTGGCCGCATTGGCGATCACCAGCGCCTGCGGATCGGCGAGGCCAATGTCTTCCACCGCCATGCGCACGATGCGCCGCGCCAGGAACAGCGGGTCCTCGCCGGCATCGAGCATCCGCGCGAAATAATACAGCGCGGCATCGGGATCGGAGCCGCGCACCGACTTATGCAGCGCCGAGATCAGGTTGTAATGGCCGTCGGCGGATTTGTCGTAGATCGGCGCGCGGCGCTGCAGGATGTCCTGCAGCTGCACGGCATTGAAGATCTCGTCCTTGCGCGCGGAGCGCCAGACCTCTTCGGCGAGCGTCAGCGCGGCGCGGCCGTCGCCATCGGCCATGCGGATCAGCACGGCACGTGCTTCCGGATCGAGCGGCAGCTTGCGGCCTTCGACCGCTTCCGCATTGGCGTAGAGCTTTTCGATCGCGGCCGCATCGAGCGAATGAAATACCAGCACACGCGCGCGCGACAGCAACGCGGCGTTGAGCTCGAAGGATGGATTCTCGGTGGTGGCGCCGACCAACACCACGGTGCCGTCTTCCATCACGGGCAGAAAGGAATCCTGCTGCGCGCGGTTGAAGCGGTGCACCTCGTCCACGAAGAGCAGCGTGCCCTTGCCGGTCTCGCGGCGCGCACGCGCGGCGTCGAACACCTTCTTCAGGTCGGCGACGCCGGAGAACACTGCCGAGATCTGCTCGAAATGCAGCTCGGTCGCGTCGGCCAACAGCCGCGCGACCGTGGTCTTGCCGGTGCCCGGCGGCCCCCAGAAGATCAGGGAGCCGAGCGTGCGCGTCTCCAGCATGCGCGTCAGTGCGCCGTCGGGGCCGAGGATGTGATCCTGGCCCACCACGTCGGAGAGCTTGTGCGGCCGCAACTTCTCCGGAAGCGGACGGGGCGCATCCTGCTCCAGCCCCGCGGCGGCGAAGAGACTTGGTCCCTGTTGTGGGCGCTTCGCGCTCATCCGCCGAGCGTGACGTTGATCTGTTGGCCGCCGCGCAGGAGCGTGATGCGCCAGACCCGAGCAGCGTCACGGGAGGCCTTTTCGAGCTCCGTCGTCTTGGCGATGCGCTGGTTGTTCACGGCCATGATGATGTCGCCCTTCTGGAAGCCGACATTGGCTGCCGCCGTGCCGTCGCCCGGCTCGACAATGACGACGCCTTCGGTATCGGCATCCAGATGCAGCTCGTCAGCGAGCGCAGGCGAGACGTTGGCGACGCGCGCGCCCTGGAACGGCGAGCGGCCACTGATGACGATCTCGTTGCGGCCGCCATCGGGCGCAGTCTCCAGCGGCATCGCCAGCTTCACCGGCTTGCCCGCGCGCTGCACCTCGACATCGGCGGTGCCGCCCAGCGGACGGGTGGCAAAACGATAGTCGAAGGCGTTGGGGTCCTCGACGGCCTGGCCGTCGATCGCCGTGATCAGATCCGAGGCTTTCAATCCCGCGCGGGCCGCCGGGCTGTTCGGCACCACGCTGGCGACCAGCGCACCGGTCGGCGAGCGCAAGCCCAAGCTGTCGGCGATCTCAGGCGTCACCGCCTGCAGCTTTGCCCCGAGCCACGGACGCTTCACCGCCTTGCCGCCGCTCTTGGCCGAGGCGACGACGACGCGCACCATGTTGGCCGGAATGGCGAAGCCGATGCCCTGCGAGCCGCCGGAGCGCGAATAGATCGCGGTGTTGATGCCGGCGAGCCGCCCGGTCATGTCGACCAGCGCGCCGCCGGAATTGCCGGGATTGATCGGCGCATCGGTCTGGATGAAGAACTGATAATCGGTGATGCCGACCTGCGTCCGCGCCAGCGCCGAGATGATGCCGTGCGTCACGGTCTGGCCGACGCCGAACGGGTTGCCGATCGCGAGCACGACGTCGCCGACCATCAGCTCGTCCGAATTGGCGAAATCGAGCGTCGGGAACTTCTCTTTCACGTTCTTGAGCTTCAGCACCGCGAGATCGCTGCGGGTGTCCTTGAGCACGATCTCGGCCTCGAACTCGCGCTTGTCCGACAGCGAGACCTTCACCTCGTCGGCGCCCTCGATCACGTGCACGTTGGTGACGACGAGGCCGGACGGATCGACCATCACGCCGGAGCCGAGCGAGCGCTGCATCTGCTCCTGCTGGCCTCCCTGCAGCCCGAAAAATTTGCGGAAGATCGGGTCATCCAGGAACGGGTTGTGGTTCTGCACCATCTTGGCGGCGTAGACGTTGACCACCGCGGGCTGCACCCGTTGTACGATCGGCGCATAGGACAGCCTCAGTTCGGCCGGCGAGGACGGCACGCGGCGGTCCTGCGCCAGCGCGGGAGCCGCAGCCAAGACCGAGAGCAGCAGCGCGGCGAAAGTTCTGATCAACGTCATTCGGCGAATCCTGGAATTGAATGCCTTCGATATAGGCGGAACGTGAGGGACGGCCAAGCTTAGGCCGCGGGATGAGGCGTTTTGACGGTGTCGTGAACGGGCCCGCAGGACAGCCGTTCCTGATGGCTCTCACCCCAGGCCTTGAGGATGTCGATGACCGGCCGCAGGCTCTCGCCGACCTCGGACAGACGGTATTCGACCCGCGGCGGCACCTCCGCATAGACCGTCCGGATGATCAGCTTGTCCTCCTCCAGCGCGCGGAGCTGCTTGGTCAGCATGCGCTGGGTGATCCCAGGCATCCGCCGCCGCAGCTCGCCGAAGCGCTGGCTGCCCTCCTGCAGGTGGTAGAGGATCACCCCCTTCCACTTGCCGTCGATCAGATCGAGCGTAGCCTCCACCGCGCAGCCGGGCCTGCGTTCAAAATCGCGCCGTTTCACCGAGACTTCCCCAATAGTATCCAAACAGGGACTAGTTCCCTGTTTTTACAGTACTTGCGTATTCAGCGCCAGCAGGAGAGGAAGCGCGCACGCGCCATTCAAACGGAGGTTCACGATGAAGGCCGTCGGTTACAAGAAATCCCTGCCGATCGAGGATGCGAACGCCCTGATCGATGTTGAAATCGCCAAGCCCGAGCCCAAGGGGCGCGACCTCCGGGTCGCGGTGAAGGCGGTCTCGGTCAATCCGGTCGATACCAAGGTGCGCAAGCGTGCCGCTCCGCCCGAGGGGGAGATCAAGATTCTCGGCTACGACGCGACGGGCGTGGTCGAGGCGGTCGGCCCCGAGGTCACGCTGTTCAAGCCGGGCGACGAGGTGGCCTATGCCGGCTCGATCCAGCGCCAGGGTACCAATTCCGAATTCCACCTGGTCGACGAGCGCATCGTCGGCCGCAAGCCCAAGAGCCTGTCCTTTGCCGAGGCCGCCGCTCTGCCGCTCACCTCGATCACGGCCTGGGAGCTGCTGTTCGACCGGCTCGGCGCCGTCCCTGGCAAGAGCCTGGACCCGCGCACGCTGCTGATCACCGGCGGCGCCGGCGGCGTCGGCTCGATCCTGATCCAGCTCGCGCGCCGTCTCACCGGCCTCACCGTGCTCGCCACCGCGACCCGGCCGGAATCGCACGACTGGTGCCTGTCGCTTGGTGCGCATGCGGTGATCGATCACAACAAGCCGCTGAAGGAGCAGATCGAGGCCTTGAAGCTGCCGCCGGTCGAGCTCGTCGCGAGCCTCACCCACACCGAGCAGCACTATAAGCCAATCGTCGATTTCATGGCCCCGCAGGGCAAGTTCGGCCTGATCGATGACCCGGCCGAGTTTGCCGCGACCGCCTTCAAGGGCAAGGCGATCTCGATCCATTGGGAATCGATGTTCACGCGCTCCTCGTTCACGACGCCCGACATCATCGCCCAGCACAACCTGCTGAACGACGTCGCCGACCTGATCGACAAGGGCGTGATCCGCACCACGCTCGGCGAGCACTACGGCACCATCAACGCCGCCAATCTCAAGCGCGCCCACGCCCTGATCGAGAGCAACAAGGCGCGCGGCAAGATCGTGCTGGAGGGGTGGGCGTAAGCCGGCAAAGCTCTGCAGGGTGGGCCGCCCGGCCTGCATCATCACGACTTCGATGCAGCCGCCTCTTCCGCCTTCGCCACGAAGCCCTTGGCGAGCGCGTGATAGAGCCCCTCCTCGCAGATCAGCCGCGAGGTGCCGTAGGCGATCAGCGAGGCCATCATGACCGGCACCACCATCGCGTGGTTGTCGGTCATCTCGGTGACGATGACGAAGGCGGTAATCGGCGCCTGCACGACGCCGGCGAAATAGGACACCATGCCGAGCAGCATGATCGGCGCCAGCGGCGTATCGTGAAACAGCGAGGCGACATTGGCGCCGAGCCCGGCTCCGACCGCCAGCGACGGCGCGAAGATGCCGCCGGGAATGCCGCTGATCGCGGCAAAGGTGGTGGCGAGGAATTTCAACACGCCGAAATTCTGCGGCAGCGGCGTGCCGGTCTCCAGCGCCGACTTCACCTGCGCGTAGCCGGTGCCATAGATCATGTCGCCCGAGACCAGCCCGCACAGCGCAACCGCGAGGCCGCACACCAGCGAGAACGCCAGCGGATAGCCCTTGATCGTTCGACCAACAGCCCCAGGCAGCCCCCGCGCCATCGTGATCAGGATGCGGCTGAACAGCCCGCCCATGGCGCCGCCCACGACTCCGCAAAGCGGGATCGCCAGCCAATCGATGCCCTTGCCGAGCGCGATCGGGGTCGAGCCGAAATAGGTGTAATTGCCCATCAACGCCAGCGAGGTGAGACCGGCGGCAATGACCGTCGCGATGACGAGGCTCGAGGTTCGGGTCTCGTAGGCGCGGCTCATCTCCTCGATCCCGAACACGATGCCGGCGAGCGGGGTGTTGAACGCGGCGGCGACGCCCGCCGCCGCACCCGCCAGGATCAGGCCCGGCTGTCGCCGCGGCGACAACCGGCCGAGTGCGAACATGATGGAGGCGCCGATCTGCACGGTCGGACCTTCACGGCCGACCGAGGCGCCGCATAACAGACCCAACAGCGTCAGAACGATCTTGCCGATCGCGATACGGATCGAGACCAGCGGACTGCGCGCGCTGGTGTCGGACAGGTGCCGTGCCGCGATGGCCTGCGGAATGCCGCTCCCTTGCGCATTGGGGAAGAAGCGCCGGGTGAGATACACCGACAGCGCAAAGCCTGCCGGCGTCACGACCAGCGCGGCGTAGCGAGAGAACGACAGCAGCCAGTTGAAGGCGAGTTGGGCCTGGTCGGCGAGTTTTGCCAGCGCCACCGCCGCGGCGCCGACAACGAGGCCGCCGGCGAGAAAGATCGCGCGCCGCTGCCAGCGCGCCGAGGTCAGCTTCAGCCACCGCTTCCGGCGGCGAGAGATCATGGTCATCAAGCAAGATTCGGTTCAAGGGACGGGTATCCCGGCGCCCTACCCTCGACGAAAATCCGGCGGCGGTCCAGTGCGGCCACGGACCCGACAGGCCGCCGGCGGAAGCATGCGCTATGCGATCGTATCGATGATGCCGCCTTCGACCCGCAGCGCGGCGCCATTGGTCGCGGAGGCTTCTTTCGAGGCCGCATAGACCACCATGTTGGCGACCTCATCGACCCCGGCAAAGCGCTGCAGCAGCGAGCCCGGGCGGTGCTGCTTGACGAAGGAGGATGCGGCCTCGTCTTCCGATTGACCGTTCTGGCGCGCGAGGTCCTTCACGAAGCTCTCGACGCCTTCGGACATCGTGGGTCCGGGGAGAACCGCATTGACGGTCACGCCGGTGCCGCGCGTCAGCTTGGCGAGCCCGCGCGAGATCGCAAGCTGCGCGGTCTTGGTCATGCCGTAATGGACCATCTCGGTCGGGATGTTCAGCGCCGACTCCGAGGAAATGAAAATGACGCGCCCCCAATTGCGCTTCAGCATGCCCTGCATGTAAGCGCGGGCCATCCGCACGCCCGACATCACGTTGACCTCGAAGAAGCGGCTCCAGTCCTCGTCGGGAGTCTCGAAAAAGTCCTTCGGCTCGAAGATGCCGGCATTATTGATGAGAATGTCGACCTCCGGCAGCGCCGTGACGATCTCGTTGCAGCCTGCGACGGTCGCGACGTCGCCAGCGACGCCGCGAACCTTGGCGTCCGAATGCGCGGCCTTGAGCTTGGCAACCGCCGCATCGACGCGATCCCGGCTGCGGCCGTTCAGGACCACCTCCGCGCCCGAACCCGCCAGGCCCTTGGCGATTGCAAAGCCGATGCCGGCAGTGGACCCCGTCACCAGAGCGGTTTTTCCGGAAAGATCGATCTTCATTCAAAATCTCCTCATGTGCGGACGATGTCGGCATCGTGAGATCGAGTCGCAATTACAGCTCACTCATCTGTGAAGCAGGCCTATCGAGACTGACAATCGCACGACGGAAATAACGGCGCGACACCGGCGCGGCGCGTTCATCGCTCTCGGCTCATTGGAGAAACGACGTTCACGACACCTCAATCGCCTTCAACGCGAACGTCGATCCGTCGCGAGCGGCAACTACAAGGACGCGCGCACAGAAGGTCATGAATTCGTCACATGCGACATAGAGCCCTCCCTACCTAATTACTTCACGAATTCTCAACCCCTGCTCGCTAGGCCGTGCGCGCAAAAGGACCGGCGGCTTCAGCGATGCGCATCGCAGACTGCTGCCTCAAACAACAACAAAGTCCCCCACATACTGGCGTCGGACCTTCTCGACAGGAATGCAGGACATGTTTGCGATCGCTCATCCCGACAGCCGAACTTCGAAGATCCTGCGCCGTCTACGCCCAAGTCTGAAGACCCAGATCGCGATGCTCGGCATCTCCGGCGTGCTGGTCGTCAGCGCCACCTGCCTCGGCGGCCTGGATCATGCCGCGCGAATTCAACGCGTGTCGGACGACAGCATGCGATTTGAAGCGGAACTAGCCTCGCTCTCGGATGGATTTCTGGAGTCGCAACAGCTCACCGCGCGCTTTCTTCGCACCCATGACGAAGGACTGATCAAGAAGCACACCGACCGCATCGCGAAGGAACTGCAGGCGCTGGAGACGATCGAGGCTTATGCGGCGGCGGCGCCGGATGGCGATCCCGTCAAGCAGATCGGCGCGCTACGCAGCGGCATCAATCTCTACGCGACGCGCTTCCAGAACATCGTCGGAGCTCAGCGCATCCTTGGATTGAGCGAAAGCGACGGATTGCAGGGCAAGCTGAGCACTGCCGTGCGGCAGCTCGAAGCGAAGCTCGCCGACGTCGACGAGCCGCGGTTGCGCGTGCTGATGCTTTCGATGCGCCAGCACGAAAAGGATTTCATGCTGCGCGGCGAGGAGAAATTCGGCGATCAGCTCAATGAACGCGAGAGCGAGTTCGAGACTGCGCTTGCCGCGACCACCTTAGGCGCCGGCGCCAAGTCCGACATCGTGGCGCTGGCGCGCGGCTACAAATCGGCCTTCGCCGGCGTCATGGTCTCGCGCCAGACGCTTGCCGACCAGGTGGAAGACCTGGAACAGATCTACGACCGCACCCGGCCGGCCTTCGTCAAGGCGGCGGCGGCCGCGTCCGCGCGCTCGCAGGCCGCCGAGCGCAAGGCCGAGGATTTCAGGCAGATGCTGACCTGGGTCACCGCGATCACCGCGTTGACGCTTGCGCTGCTCGCCGTGTTGTTCGGCCGGCGCGTCGCCGGATTGATCAGCCGAATGAGTGCCGCCATGCATGAACTCGCCGCCGGCCGCTTCGATGTGGTCCTGCCCGGACTCGAGCGCAGCGACGAAATCGGCGAGATGGCGCGCGCCGTCGAAACCTTCAAGCGCAAGGCCGAGGAGAAGGCTCGTTTCGAGCTCGAGGCGCGGCTGCAGGAGGACCGTCGCGCCGCCGAGCGGCACAAGGCCGAACTTGCGACGCTGGCGGCCGCTTTCGAAGCCGCGGCAGGCAAGGTGATCGAGCAGGTCTCGTCCGCCTCGGAGCAGCTCGCGACATCAGCGCATAGCCTGACCGATACCGTGCATCACACGCAGGCGCTGTCCACCGCCGTTGCGACCGCGTCCGAGGAAGCCTCGGCCAACGTCCAGCACGTGGCCGCCACGACCGAGCAGATGATGATGTCCGCCTCCGAGATCGGACGGCGGGTCGAGGAGTCCGCTTCGATCGCCCGGGAGGCCGTACAGCAGGCCAAGCAGACTGACGATCATATGGGTCAGCTGGCGTCGGCGGCCGAGCGAATCGGCAGCGTCATCCAGTTGATCGCGGCGATCGCACAGCAGACCAACCTGCTGGCGCTGAATGCGACGATCGAGGCCGCCCGAGCCGGCGAAACCGGCGCCGGCTTCGCCGTTGTTGCGCAGGAGGTGAAGACGCTGGCCAAGCAGACCGCCGATGCGACCGCGGAAATCCGCGAGCAGATCGCCGGCATCCAGACCGCGACCAAGGAATCGGTCGGTGCGATCAGCGGAATCGTCGGCACCATCGGCCGCATCTCCGAGATCGCATCCACGGTCGCGACCGCGATCGAGGAGCAAGGCTGCGCCATCCGCGACATCGCCCGGAACATCCAGGGTGCGTCGGAGCGGACCTCCCAGGTCGCAGGCAGCATCGGCGAAGTGACCAAGGGCGCGTCCAAGACAGGCGAGGCGTCCGCGCACGTCCTCAACGCCGCGACGCTGCTCAGCGAGGGCAACGACCGTCTCCGGCATGAGCTCGACAGCTTCATCGCCACCGTTCGCGCCGGCTGAGGCGCAAAAAAAACGGCGCCCGAAGGCGCCGCTTTGAAACCAGTGATCGGATCAGCCTCAGGCCGCTTCCGAGGTCTCCTGCACCGGACCGGAATCCTGGCCCTTGGCATCGACGTCGCGGTCGACGAACTCGATCACCGCCATCGCGGCATTGTCGCCGTAGCGGAAGCCGGCCTTGATGATGCGGGTGTAGCCGCCGTTGCGGTCCTTGTAGCGGGGCGCCAGCACGTCGAACAGCTTCTTGGCCATCGCCTCGTCGCGCAGCTCCGAGACCGCCTGGCGGCGCATCGAAAGGCCACCCTTCTTGCCGAGCGTGACCAGCTTCTCGACGATCGGACGCAGCTCCTTGGCCTTCGGCAGCGTGGTGACGATCTGCTCGTGCTTGATCAGCGCGGCGCACATGTTCGCGAACATCGCGCGGCGATGCTCGGCGGTGCGGTTGAGCTTCCGATGAACCTTGCCGTGACGCATTGTCTATTCCTTCAGTTTCAATCTGCCGCGACGGTTCGTCGGACATTTGCTCAGGTGGGCTGCCTGCGTTCGCCCGGTAGCAGCAAGTGGCGAATGGAGAATAGCGAGTAGGTCTGCCCTATTCGCTACCCCTACTCGCCATTCGCTCAGTAGTGATCCTCGAAGCGCTTGGCGAGCTCGTCGATGTTCTCCGGCGGCCAGCCCGGCACTTCCATGCCGAGATGCAGGCCCATCTGGGCCAGCACTTCCTTGATCTCGTTCAGCGACTTGCGGCCGAAGTTCGGGGTGCGCAGCATCTCCGCTTCCGACTTCTGCACGAGGTCGCCGATATAGACGATGTTGTCGTTCTTCAGGCAGTTCGCCGAACGGACCGACAGCTCGAGCTCGTCCACCTTCTTGAGGAAGGCCGGGTTGAAAGCGAGATCCGGAATGATCTCCTGCGCGACTTCCTTGCGCGGCTCTTCGAAGTTGACGAAGACGTTGAGCTGGTCCTGCAGGATGCGGGCGGCATAGGCCACCGCGTCCTCCGGCGAGATCGCGCCGTTGGTCTCGATCGTCATCGTGAGCTTGTCGTAGTCGAGGATCTGGCCCTCGCGGGTGTTCTCGACCTTGTAGGAGACCTTGCGGACCGGCGAGAACAGGCTGTCGATCGGGATCAAGCCGATCGGCGCATCCTCAGGACGGTTGCGCTCGGCCGGCACGTAGCCCTTGCCGGTCGTGACCGTGAATTCCATGCGGATCTCGGCGCCCTCGTCCAGCGTGCAGATCTGCAGATCCGGATTGAGCACGACGACGTCGCCGACGGTCTGGATGTCACCGGCGGTGACTACACCCGGCCCCTGCTTCTTCACGACCATCCGCTTCGGGCCTTCGCCCTGCATCTTGATCGAGATGTCCTTGATGTTCAGCACGATGTCGGTGACGTCCTCGCGGACGCCGGCGATCGAGGAGAACTCATGCAGCACGCCGTCGATGTGCACCGACTGCACGGCGGCGCCCTGCAGCGAGGACAGCAGGATGCGGCGCAGGGCATTGCCCAGCGTCTGGCCGAAGCCGCGCTCCAGCGGCTCGGCAACCACGGTGGCGAAACGGGTCGCGTCGGAACCCGGCGTGACCTGGAGCTTGTTCGGCCGAATCAATTCTTGCCAATTTTTCTGGATCGTCACTGTTTCACCCATACGGGCCAGTCTATCCCGGTCTGATCGACTGGCGTTGGAGATCCGCGCATCAGATCGCGGCCATCGAAATATCTCAAAAGCACAAAGAGGCGGACGATGGGCCCGCCTCCGTCACATCACACACGCCGACGCTTGCGCGGACGGCAGCCATTGTGCGGGATCGTCGTCACATCGCGGATCGAGGTAACGGTGAAGCCCGCAGCCTGCAGCGCACGGAGCGCCGATTCACGTCCCGAACCCGGGCCTGCGACCTCGACTTCGAGGGTGCGCATGCCGTGTTCCTGGGCCTTCTTGGACACGTCCTCCGCCGCGACCTGCGCAGCATAAGGAGTCGACTTGCGCGATCCCTTGAACCCCATCGTGCCGGCCGACGACCAGGCAATGGTGTTACCCTGTGCGTCGGTGATGGTGATGGTGGTGTTGTTGAACGACGAGTTCACATGCGCGACGCCGGAGGCGATGTTCTTACGCTCGCGACGACGAACGCGTGTGGCTTCCTTGGCCATATAAGTACCTTTCTTACGATCTCAACGCCGCCGTAGTACCAGCGGCTACACCAAAAAGGCGAATGGTAAACGGCGAAAAGCGAATAGGGCTTCCCCTACTCGCCATTCGCCACCCGCAATCCGCCAATTACTTCTTCTTGCCGGCGATCGCCTTGGCCGGCCCCTTGCGCGTACGCGCATTGGTATGGGTGCGCTGGCCGCGCACCGGCAGGCCGCGACGATGACGCAGGCCGCGGTAGCAGCCGAGATCCATCAGCCGCTTGATATTGATGCCGGTCTCGCGCCGCAGGTCGCCCTCGACCACATAGTCGCGGTCGATCACTTCGCGGATCTGCAAAACTTCCTGGTCGCTCAGCTGATTGACGCGGCGATCCTCGGCAATCTTGACCTTGTCCAGGATGTCGGCCGCGATCTTCGGGCCGATGCCATGGATGTACTGGAGCGCGATCAGAACGCGCTTATTGGTCGGGATGTTGACACCGGCAATACGGGCCACGGACTTCTCTCCTGTCGCCGATCCGTTGCGGAGCGGCTTTCGTTCTCGCTATCTCGGGCAGATGTCCGCAAACGCGAACAAGACGCCCACCCCTCGATTCGTGGGGCCCGGCATCTTTTTGAAAACTATCCGACTTGGATGCGGGCTTATTAATGGATTCATACGCCTGTCGTCAACCGCCCCTAGGCTCTTGACTTCGCTTTTCGCTGCTTTTTTGCAGCCTTTCCAGCGGTCTTACGCGCTCCCTTGGACGCCTTGCTGGCCGCAGCGACGGCGTGCTTGGCCCCCTTCTTGGCGGCCTTTTTCGCCGATTTTCCAGCCTTTTTGGCTTTCGAGGCTGCTTTGGCAGCCTTTTTGGGGGCCGCCTTTGCCGCTTTCTTGGCAACGCCAGCCTTTGCCGCCTTCTTTGCCCCTGCCTTGGCGGTGGTCTTGGCAGCCGCTTTGGCCGTCGTCTTGGCAGCTTTTTTGCCAGCCTTCTTCCCAGCCTTGGGGCCTCGTTTGGCGGCGCTGGCCTTCTTGGCGGCGCGGCTGGTGCCACTGGCGCCGACGGCAGCCAGGATCCGGCTGATTTCCTCCGTCACCTCTTCGACCGACATCATGCCGTCGACCGTGGCGAGCCTGCGATGATCGGAATAGTAATGAACGAGGGGTTCGGTCTGCTCGCGATAGCTCGCCAGCCGCTTGGTCAGCACCTCCGGCGTGTCGTCCGCGCGCACGGCCTCGCCACGCGCCCGGGTTTCCGCGGCCCGCCGCTCCACGCGCTCCAACAGTACGCCCTCATTGACCTTTAGCTCGATCACGGCATCGAGGTTCATCTGCTTCTTCTTGAGCAGCACGTCGAGCGCCTCGGCCTGCGGCACCGTCCGCGGGAAGCCGTCCAGGATGAAGCCGTTGGCAGCATCCGGCTGCTCGATCCGGTCGGCGATGATGCCGACCACGACCTCGTCCGGCACCAAGCCGCCGGCAGCCATGATGTCCTTGGCCTTCAGCCCGATCGGGGTCTGGGCCGCTACCGCGGCGCGGAGCATGTCGCCGGTCGACAGCTGGACGATGCCGTAGCGCTGCACCAAGCGCTGCGCCTGCGTTCCCTTGCCCGATCCCGGCGGTCCCAGAAGAATCAGTCTCATCTCTATTCGCCCCCCGGCACATGGTGAGCGAAGTGACCGCGCACCTTGTTCTTGGCTGTTGGTTTTCCGGGCGCGACCAGCCGCTAGCCGCGGCGCCGCCCCCGCAATTTCGACTTCCTGATCAGGCCCTCATATTGATGGGCCAGCAGATACCCCTGAATCTGCGCCACGGTATCCATCGTCACGCTGACCACGATCAGAAGCGAGGTGCCGCCAAAGTAGAACGGCACGGAAGCGTAGGAAATCAGAATTTCCGGAATCAAACAAACAATTGCCAGATAGATGGCGCCGATGACGGTGATCCGGGACAGCACGTAGTCGATATATTCTGCGGTCCGTTCGCCCGGCCGGATGCCCGGGATGAAGCCGCCATGCTTCTTCAGATTGTCGGCCGTCTCGGTCGGGTTGAACACGATCGCGGTGTAGAAGAAGGCGAAGAACAGGATCAGCGCCAGGTACAGGATCAGGAACAGCGGCCGGCCGTGACCGAGCTGGGTGGTGATCCACTGGAACCACTCCGGTCCCTTGCCCGCGTTGAAGTTGGCGACCGTGGTCGGCAGCAAGAGCAGCGACGAGGCGAAGATCGGCGGAATCACGCCCGAGGTGTTGAGCTTCAGCGGCAGATGCGAAGACTGCCCCTCGAACATCTTATTTCCGACCTGGCGCTTCGGGTACTGGATCAGGAGCCGGCGCTGGGCCCGCTCCATGAAGACGATGAAGGCGATCACGGCGACCGCCATGATGATCACCAGCAGGATCACGCCGGTGGACATGGCGCCCTGACGGCCGAGTTCCAGCATGTTGGCGAGCGCCGACGGCAGCTCGGCCACGATACCAGACAGGATGATCAGCGAAATGCCGTTGCCGATGCCGCGCGAGGTGATCTGCTCGCCCAGCCACATCAGGAACATGGTGCCGCCGGTGAGCGTAATCGCGGTCGACAGCCGGAAGAACAGGCCGGGATCGCTGACGACGTTGCCGGCGCCTTCCAGGCCGACTGCAATGCCGTAGGACTGCACGGCGGCAAGAATCACGGTGAGGTAGCGCGTGTACTGATTCAGCGTCTTGCGGCCCGCCTCGCCTTCCTTCTTCAGGGCTTCCAGCTGCGGCGAGACGGTCGTCAGGAGCTGAATGATGATCGATGCCGAGATATACGGCATGATGTTCAGCGCGAAGATCGCCATGCGGTGAATGCCGCCGCCGGCGAACATGTTGAACATGCCGAGAATGCCGCCGGCCTGGGTACGGAACACCGAATCCCAGATCGCGGGATCAATGCCCGGCAGCGGAATGTAGGTCCCAAGACGATAAACGAGCAGCGCGCCAAGGGTAAACCAGATGCGCTTCTTCAGCTCCTCGTTCTTGGCAAAATCGCCAAGATTGATGTTTGCCGCCAGTTGTTCCGCTGCTGAGACCATCTTTGGCTTTCTCCCGCCGCCCTTCTTGGCCGCCGATTTTGGCCGCATATCCCGCGATGGGCTCGCGGGACGAGTGCTTCGTTTCCGAAGGCGAGCGCCGGATATATTTGGTGCGCGGGTTTAATCTGTCTATCGCCCTGCCCCGCGCCGTTGACGCTTAAGGCAGAGCGATGACGCAGATGTTACGCCGCCTCGCCGCCTTCGACGGGCGCGGGCGCCAGGATCTTCACGGTGCCGCCAGCCTTCTCAACGGCCGCGATCGCCGACTTCGAGGCGCCGTGCACCTCGATATTGACCTTGGCCTTGAGCTCGCCACGGCCAAGCAGCCGCACGCCGTCCTTGGCGCGGCGCAGCGCACCGGACTTCACCAGCGCCTCGGCGTTGATCACGCTGCCGGCGTCAAGCTTCTTGGCATCGATCGCCTGCTGAATGCGGTCGAGATTGATCTCGACGAAATCGAGCCGGAAGATGTTGTTGAAGCCACGCTTCGGCAGACGGCGATGCATCGGCATCTGGCCGCCTTCGAAGCCCTTGATGCGCACGCCCGAACGCGCGGTCTGGCCCTTGCCGCCGCGGCCCGAGGTCTTGCCCTTGCCCGACCCGATGCCACGGCCGACCCGCATGCGCTGCTTGCGCGAGCCGGGATTGTCGGCGATCTCGCTGAGCTTCATCGCCCTTCTCCTTAAATTACTTCTCGTCGACGACGCGGACGAGATGTTGAACCTTGGTGATCATGCCACGAACCTCCGGCGAATCCGGCAGCTCGGCGACCCGGCCAATCTTATTGAGCTTCAACCCGATCAGCGTCGAACGCTGCGAGTGGTGGCGGCGGATCGGGCTGCCGATCTGCTCGACCTTGATCGTCTTGGCGCTAGCCATCGTTTTAACTCCAAGATGCGCTGCGAGCCCCGCAGCGCGAATGATTAGTCGGCCGCGGCCTCGGCATCGCCGCCGACGCGGCGAGCCTGCAGGGTCGACACCTTGATGTTGCGGCGCGCCGCCACCGAGCGCGGCGAGTCCTGGTGCTTCAGCGCGTTGAAGGTCGCCCGCACCATGTTGTACGGATTCGACGAGCCGATCGACTTCGCAACCACGTCCTGGATGCCGAGCGTCTCGAACACCGCGCGCATCGGGCCGCCGGCGATGATGCCGGTACCGGCCGGAGCGGCACGCAGGTAGACGCGGCCGGCGCCGTGGCGGCCGAAGATGTCGTGGTGCAGCGTGCGGCCCTCGCGGAGCGCCACCCGGGTCAGGTTGCGCTTCGCCGAGTCAGTCGCCTTGCGGATCGCCTCCGGCACCTCACGGGCCTTGCCATGGCCGAACCCGACCCGGCCCTTCTGGTCGCCGATCACGACGAGCGCGGCAAAGCCAAAGCGCTTACCACCCTTCACGACCTTCGCGACACGATTGATGTGGACGAGCTTGTCGACGAACTCGCTGTCGCGCTCCTCGCGCTCCCTGCTCCGTTCGCGGCCGCCGCGTTCGCGTTCACCTGCCATGGTGCTATCCAATCTCTAAGGAGGCCCTGAGCCTCTTGATCTATCCGAATAAGTTAGAAGCTCAGCCCGCTCTCGCGCGCCGCATCCGCCAATGCCTTGACGCGGCCGTGATAGAGATAGCTGCCGCGATCGAACACAACTTCCTTGATGCCCGCCTGCACCGCCCGCTCGGCGAGCAGCTTGCCCACCGCCTTGGCGGCATCGATATTGGCGCCGGTGTTGCTGGAAGAACGCATCTCTTTCTCCATCGACGAGGCAGAGGCGAGCGTCTCGCCCTTCTGGTCGTCAATGACCTGCGCATAGATGTGCTTCGACGAACGGAACACCGACAGACGCGGCCGACCGTTCGCGGAGCGGCGCAACGCCAGCCTGACGCGCTGCTTGCGCCGGGCATTCGTAACCTTGGCTCTCGACATGACCGGCTCCGTTACTTCTTCTTGCCTTCCTTGCGGAAGATGAATTCGTTCGCGTACTTCACGCCCTTGCCCTTATAGGGCTCCGGCGGACGATAGGCACGGATCTCGGCCGCGACCTGCCCGACCCGCTGGGAGTCGATGCCCGTGACCGTGATCTCGGTCGGCTTCGGCACGGTGATCGTGATCCCTTCCGGGATCTGATAGACCACGTCGTGGCTGTAGCCGAGCGCGAGCTGCAGGTTCTTGCCCTGCATCGCGGCGCGATAGCCGACGCCGGTGATCTCGAGCTTCTTCTCGAAACCCTTGGTGACGCCTTCGACCAGGTTGGCGATCTGGGCGCGCGCGGTGCCGTAAAGCGAACGCGCACGCTTGGTCTCGGCGCGCGGAGCGACCTTGACCTGGCCGCCCTCGAACTTCACCTCGACATCGTCATGGACGATGAACTGAAGCTGGCCTTTCGGCCCCTTCATCTTGACGGTCTGGCCATCGACGGAGGCCGTCACACCGGACGGCACCGCCACAGGCTTCTTGCCAATACGTGACATTGCTCAATCCTTCTTAGAACACCGTGAAGAGAACTTCACCGCCGACATTCGCGTCCCGCGCGTCATGATCGGCCATGATTCCCTTCGGGGTCGACAACACTGAAATTCCGAGCCCGTTGTTCACGCGCGGCAAATTCTTCACCGAGGTGTAGACGCGCCGGCCGGGCTTCGAAACCCGCTCGATCTCGCGGATCACGGGCTCGCCGTCGAAATATTTCAGCTCGATCTCGATCTCGCTGCGGCCCGACGAATGCTCCACCGTGGCATAGCCGCGAATGTAGCCTTCCGACTTCAGGACCTCGAGCACGCTGGCGCGCATCTTCGAACCCGGGGTCGAGACCTTCGACTTCGAGCGCATCTGCGCGTTGCGGATGCGGGTGATCAGATCGCTGATGGGATCGTGCGTTGACATGAGCGATCCTCCTTACCAGCTCGACTTCACGAGGCCCGGAATCAGGCCCTTCGAGCCGAGCTCGCGCAGCGCGATGCGGCTCAGCTTGTTCTTGCGATAGTTCGAGCGCGGACGCCCGGTCAGCTCGCAGCGGTTGCGGATGCGCGTCGCCGACGAATTGCGCGGCATTTCGGCGAGCTTCAGGGTGGCGGCGAACCGCTCCTCCATCGGCTTTTCCTTGTCGGCGATGATCGCCTTCAACCGCGCGCGCTTCGGGGCGGCGTTCTTCGCCATCCGCTTGCGCCGGTTGTTCTTCTCGATTGAACTCTTCTTTGCCATGCTTGGCTCCTAGGTATCCGCGTTTGAGAGGCTCGAAGTCAGCGTCTCACTGCCGGAACGGGAAATTGAATGCGGTCAGAAGGGCACGCGCCTCTTCGTCGTTGCTCGCCGTGGTGCACACCGTGATGTCCATGCCCCAGCTCTCCCCCGCCTTGTCGAAGTCGATTTCGGGGAAAATGATGTGCTCCTTGATGCCGAGCGAGTAGTTGCCGCGGCCATCGAAGCTCTTCGGGTTCAGGCCGCGGAAGTCGCGGACGCGCGGCAGCGCGACGTTGATCAGGCGGTCGATGAACTCGTACATGCGCGCCTTCCGCAAGGTGACCTTGCAGCCGATCGGCTGGTTCTCGCGCAGCTTGAAGGTCGCGATCGCGTTGCGGGAATAGGTCACAACCGCCTTCTGGCCGGCGATCAGCGACAGGTCGGCCGCCGCCGTCTCCGCCTTCTTGCGGTCGTTCACAGCCTCGCCGACACCCATGTTCAGCACGACCTTCTCGAGCCGCGGCACCTGCATGACGTTGGCGTAGCCGAACTTCTCGGTCAGCTGGCTCTTGATCTTGCGGTCATATTCCGCGCGCAGGCGCGGCACGTAAGCGGTCTCAGCCATCGATCTCTGCTCCCGAGCTCTTGGCGACGCGAACCTTCTTGCCGTCTGCCAGAACCTTGAATCCGACGCGGGTCGGCTTCCCATCCTTGCCGACATACGCGATGTTGGACAGGTGGATCGGCGCTTCCTTGGAGATGATGCCGCCCTCCTGATTGTGGGTCTGCTTCTGGTGGCGCTTCACCATGTTGATGCCGCGCACCAATGCGGTGCTCTCGTCGGGACGCACCTCGAACACCTCGCCGGTGCGACCCTTGTCGCGGCCGGTCAGCACGATCACCTTGTCGCCCTTGCGGATCTTGGCAGCCATCACAGCACCTCCGGCGCAAGCGAAATGATCTTCATGTGGTTCTTGGCGCGCAGCTCGCGCGGCACCGGCCCGAAGATACGGGTGCCGACCGGCTCCGACTGGTTGTTGATCAGAACGGCCGCGTTGCGGTCGAAGCGGATCACCGAGCCGTCGGCGCGGCGGATGTCCTTGCGGACGCGCACCACGACGGCCTTCATGACGTCGCCCTTCTTCACCTTGCCGCGCGGAATGGCTTCCTTGATCGACACCACGATGATGTCGCCCACGGTGGCGTAGCGGCGCTTGGAACCGCCCAGCACCTTGATACACATGACACGGCGTGCGCCAGAATTGTCGGCCACGTCGAGGTTGGTCTGCATCTGAATCATTGATGCACCTCGTCCTCTTTATATGCTCGCGCGAGACAGTCGCGCCTTGATTGCTCCCGAAAGCGAAACCGGCCCCGAAAGGGCCCGCTCGCCTCAGGCGGTTTTCTTGTGTTCGCCCCGGATCACGGTCCAGCGCTTCAACTTCGAGACCGGCCGGCTCTCTTCGATCCAGACCGTGTCGCCCGGCTTGAACTCGTTGTTCTCGTCATGGGCGTGGTAGTTCTTCGAGCGGCGGATCGTCTTCTTGTAGATCGGGTGGGTGAAGCGCCGGTCGACGCGCACTACCACGGTCTTGGCCTGCTTGTCGCTGACGACAACGCCCTGGAGGGTCCGTTTCGGCATGTGTCGAGCCTCTTACTTCGTCTTGGCGCGCTGCTGCGCGGCGATGGTCTTGATGCGGGCGATGTCGCGGCGCGCCTCACGCAGCCGCGAGGTGTTTTCCAGCTGCCCGGTGGCGCGCTGGAAACGCAGGTTGAAGCGCTCCTTCTTCAGGTTGAGGATCGCGTCCTCCATCTGATCGGGGCTCATCGCGCGAATATCGGAAACTTTCATCTCGGCCATGACCGTTACTCCGCAATGCGCTCGACGAAGCGCGTCTTGATCGGCAGCTTGGCGGCCGCCAGCGTCAGCGCCTCGCGCGCGATCTGGTTGCTCACGCCGTCGATCTCGAACATCACGCGGCCCGGCTTCACCCGCGCCACCCACAATTCCGGCGAGCCCTTGCCGGAGCCCATGCGGACTTCGGCCGGCTTCTTCGACACCGGAACGTCCGGGAATATGCGGATCCAGACGCGGCCGGCGCGCTTCATGTGACGGGTCAGCGCACGACGGGCGGCTTCGATCTGGCGCGCGGTGACGCGCTCCGGCTCCATGGCCTTCAGCCCGAACTGGCCGAAGGCCAGCGTCGCGCCCGAGGACGCAACGCCGTGGATACGGCCCTTATGCGCCTTTCGGAACTTGGTTTTCTTTGGTTGCATCATGGCTGTTAGCCCTCAAACCTGTGTTCTCGCGGCGATCGATCAGGCCGCGTCGCGGCGGGAGCGCTGCGAGCCGCCACCGTCGCCTTCTGCCATCCGCTTGTCCTGCGCCATCGGATCGTGCTCGAGGATCTCGCCCTTGAAGATCCAGACCTTCACGCCACAGGTGCCGAACGTGGTGAATGCGGTCGCCGTGCCGTAGTCGATATCGGCGCGCAACGTGTGCAGCGGCACCCGTCCCTCGCGATACCACTCCATGCGGGCGATTTCCGCGCCGCCCAGACGGCCCGAGCAGTTGATACGGATGCCTTCGGCACCCAGACGCATTGCCGACTGCACCGCCCGCTTCATGGCGCGGCGGAACGCGACGCGGCGCTCGAGCTGCTGCGCGATCGATTCCGCAACCAGGGTCGCATCGAGCTCGGGCTTGCGGATCTCGACAATGTTAATGACGACGTCCGACGAGGTGATGTCGGCGACGCGCTTGCGCAGCTTGTCGATGTCGGCGCCCTTCTTGCCGATCACGACACCCGGACGCGCCGAGTGGATGGTGACGCGGCACTTCTTGTGCGGACGCTCGATGACGATGCGCGCGACGGCCGCCTGCTTGAGCTCCTTGTGCAGGATCTCGCGGATCTTGACGTCCTCATGCAGCAACTTGCCGTATTCGGCCTTGCCCGCGAACCAGCGCGAATCCCAGGTCCGGTTGATGCCGAGACGCAAGCCGATCGGATTGATCTTTTGACCCATCGTATTCTCCCAGCGCCTTTACGCGCTCGCCTCGACCTGACGAACGACGATCGTCAGCTGCGAAAATGGTTTGAAAATCCGGCCCGAGCGGCCACGGCCGCGCGGCGAAAACCGCTTCATGACGATGCCGTTGCCGACGAAGGCCTCCGACACGACGAGGGCGTCGACGTCGAGGTCATGGTTGTTCTCGGCATTGGCGATCGCCGATTCCAGGCACTTCTTGACGTCGACCGCGATCCGCTTGCGCGAGAACTGCAGGTCGGCGAGCGCAGAAGAGGCCTTCCGGCCGCGGATCATCTGGGCGACCAGGTTGAGCTTCTGCGGGCTCACCCGCAACATCCTGGCGACCGCCTTGGCCTCGTTGTCCGGGAGGCTCCGTTCGCGCTTTGGTTTGCTCATCGCTTAATCCTCAAGCCTACTCTTAGGCCTTCTTGGCTTTCTTGTCGCCGGAATGGCCGTGGAAGGTCCGGGTCGGCGAGAACTCGCCGAACTTGTGACCGACCATCTCCTCGTTGACCGCCACCGGCACATGCTTCTGGCCGTTGTAGACGCCGAACGTCAGCCCGACGAACTGCGGCAGGATGGTCGAACGGCGGCTCCAGATCTTGATCACGTCGTGCCGGCCAGACGCCCGCGCCGCATCTGCCTTCTTGAGCAGCGACGCCTCGACGAACGGGCCCTTCCAGACTGAACGAACCATCTCGGCGTTCCTTACTTCTTCCGCTTGTGGCGGCTCAACAGAATGAATTTATCGGTCGACTTGTTGGTGCGGGTCTTCTTGCCCTTGGTGGGCTTGCCCCACGGCGTGACCGGGTGACGACCGCCGGAAGTACGGCCTTCGCCGCCGCCGTGCGGGTGATCGATCGGGTTCATGGCGACGCCGCGGTTGTGGGGCCGACGGCCCATCCAACGCTTGCGGCCGGCCTTGCCGATCGAGGTGTTCATGTGGTCCGGGTTCGACACCGCGCCGATCGTGCCACGGCAACGGCCGTGCACCAGGCGTTGCTCGCCCGAGTTCAGGCGCAGGATCACGTAGTCCTGGTCGCGGCCGACGATCTGGGCGTAGGTGCCGGCCGAACGCGCCAGCTGACCACCCTTGCCGATCTTGACCTCGATGTTGTGGACGATCGTGCCGACCGGCATGTTGCCGAGCGGCATGACGTTGCCCGGCTTCACGTCGACATAGTTGCCGGCGACGATGGTGTCGCCGACCGCAAGGCGCTGCGGGGCCAGGATGTAGGCCAGCTCGCCGTCCTGATACTTGACCAGGGCGATGAAGGCGGTGCGGTTCGGATCATATTCCAGCCGCTCGACGGTGGCGGGAACGTCGACCTTGTCGCGCTTGAAATCGACCGTGCGGTACGACTGCTTGTGGCCGCCACCAAGAAAGCGGACGGTGATGCGGCCGGTGTTGTTGCGGCCGCCGCTCGACAGCTTGCCTTCGGTCAGAGCCTTGACCGGCTTGCCCTTGTAGAGCGCCGAACGATCGACCATCACCAGCTGGCGCTGGCCCGGCGTCGTGGGGTTGAATGTCTTCAATGCCATGGCAGTACAGCCTTATAGCCCGGTGGTCACGTCGATGCGGTGGCCCTCTTCGAGGGTCACGATCGCGCGCTTGGAGTCCGACTGCGACCCGAAATGGCCGCGGAACATCTTGGTCTTGCCCTTGCGCACGAGCGTGTTGACGCTCTTGACCTTGACGTCGAACAGCTTCTCGATCGCCTCTTTGATCTGCGGCTTGGTCGCCTTGGCGGCCACCTTGAACAGAACCTTGTTGTGCTCGGAGGCGTAGGTCGCCTTCTCGGTCACGACCGGCGAAAGGATGATGTCGTAGTGGCGCGGATCGATGGTCTTCATTTGAAGCGCGCCTCCAGCGCATCGATCGCCGCCTTGGTCAGCACCAGCTTCTGACGGCGCAGAATGTCGTAGACGTTGATGCCCTGGATCGGCAGCACGTCCATGTTCGGGATGTTGCGGGCCGCATTGGCGAACCCGCCGTGCAGCTCGGCGCCGTCGATGATCAGCGCGTTGGTGAGCCCGAGGCCGGAGAAGTGCCCGACCAGCGCCTTGGTCTTGGCGGTCTCGAGCGTCGCGTTCTCCAGCACGACCAGGTCGCCGTCCTTTGCCTTGGCCGACAGCGCATGCTTGAGCGCAAGCGCGCGCACCTTCTTCGGCAGATCAGTGGCGTGCGAACGCACCACCGGACCGAAGGCGCGGCCGCCGCCACGGAACTGCGGCACGCGAGCCGAGCCGTGACGAGCACCGCCGGTGCCCTTCTGCTTGTACATCTTCTTGCCGGTGCGCCAGACTTCGGCGCGGCCCTTGGCCTTGTGAGTGCCGGCCTGGCGCTTGTTCAGCTGCCACTGAACGCAACGCGCGATGATATCCGCGCGCGGCTCAAGACCGAAGATGGCGTCGGACAGCTGGACCGAGCCGGCTTCCTTGCCCTCGAGGGTGGTGACTTTCAGTTCCATGTTATGCGCCCTCCTGCACGGCCGCAGCTTCCGCAGCCTGCTCGGTAGCGACCTTGAACTTGCCGGGCTTCGGCGCTTCCTTCGGCAGCGGCTTCTTCACGGCGTCGCGCACCGAGATCCAGCCGCCCTTGGAACCGGGCACCGCGCCTTCCACCAGGATCAGGCCGCGCTCGACATCCGTCTGCACCACACGCAGGTTCAGCGTGGTGACGCGCTCCACACCCATGTGACCGGGCATCTTCTTGTTCTTCCAGGTCTTGCCGGGGTCCTGACGACCACCGGTCGAACCGATCGAACGATGCGAGATCGACACGCCGTGAGTGGCGCGCAGACCGCCGAAATTCCAGCGCTTCATACCGCCGGCAAACCCCTTACCGATCGAGGTGCCGGTGACGTCGACGAACTGGCCGACAACGAAGTGGTCAGCCTGGATTTCGGCGCCGACCGGAATCAGCGCGTCCTCGCTGACGCGGAATTCGGCGAGCTTGCGCTTCGGCTCGACCTTGGCGACCGCGAACTGACCGCGCTCGGCCTTCGGCATGTACACGGTCTTACGGCTGCCGGCGCCGAGCTGCAGCGCGACGTAGCCGTTCTTGTCTTTGGTGCGGTGACCAACCACCTGGCAGTTGCCGAGCTTCAGCACGGTCACGGGGATATGTTCGCCGGTCTCCGTGAAGACCCGCGTCATCCCGACCTTTTGTGCGATCACTCCGGAGCGCATCGGCGTGCATCCTGTTCTTCTGTGTGTCCGCAACACGCGGACGTGAATCCAAAAATCTTAGAGCTTGATCTCGACGTCGACACCGGCGGCCAGATCGAGCTTCATCAGCGCGTCAACGGTCTGCGGGGTCGGATCGACGATGTCGAGCAGGCGCTTGTGGGTGCGCATCTCGAACTGCTCGCGGCTCTTCTTGTCGACGTGCGGCGAACGGTTGACGGTGAACTTCTCGATGCGGGTCGGCAGCGGAATGGGTCCGCGAACCTGCGCGCCGGTCCGTTTCGCCGTGTTCACGATCTCCCGCGTCGACGTATCGAGGATACGATGGTCGAACGCCTTGAGACGGATGCGAATGTTCTGGCCGTTCATTGCCGTATGCTTTCTCTAGTGAGTGGCGAGTAGCGAGTAGCGAATGGATCTGGTCCACCCGCCACTCGCCATTCCCTATCGCTTGTTACTCGATGATCGCGGCGACGACGCCGGCGCCGACGGTGCGACCACCCTCGCGGATGGCGAAGCGCAGCTTCTCCTCCATCGCGATCGGCACGATCAGGTGCACTTCCATCGCGATGTTGTCGCCCGGCATCACCATCTCGGTGCCTTCCGGCAGATGCACGACACCGGTCACGTCGGTGGTGCGGAAGTAGAACTGCGGACGGTAGTTGGTGAAGAACGGCGTGTGACGGCCGCCCTCTTCCTTGGTGAGGATGTAAGCCTCAGCCTTGAACTTGGTGTGCGGCTTGACCGAACCCGGCTTGCACAGCACCTGGCCGCGCTCGACTTCCTCGCGCTTGGTGCCGCGAAGCAGCGCGCCGATGTTATCGCCCGCCTGACCCTGATCGAGCAGCTTGCGGAACATCTCTACGCCGGTGACCGTGGTCTTCTGGGTCGGACGGATGCCGACGATCTCGATTTCGTCGCCAACCTTGATGATGCCGCGCTCGACACGGCCGGTCACCACGGTGCCGCGGCCCGAGATCGAGAACACGTCTTCCACCGGCATCAGGAACGGCTGGTCGATCGGACGCTCCGGCTGCGGAATGTACTCGTCGACATTGCGCATCAGCTCGAGGATCGCGTCGTGACCGAGCTTCTTGTCCGAATCTTCCAGAGCGGCGAGCGCCGAACCCTTGATGATCGGGATCTTGTCGCCCGGGAATTCGTACTTCGAGAGCAGCTCGCGGACCTCGAGCTCGACGAGCTCGAGCAGCTCCGGATCGTCGACCATGTCGCACTTGTTGAGGAACACGACCAGCGCCGGAACGCCGACCTGGCGGGCGAGCAGGATGTGCTCGCGGGTCTGCGGCATCGGGCCGTCAGCAGCCGACACGACCAGGATCGCACCGTCCATCTGGGCGGCGCCGGTGATCATGTTCTTCACGTAGTCGGCGTGGCCGGGGCAGTCGACGTGCGCGTAGTGGCGGTTCTTGGTCTCGTACTCGACGTGCGCGGTCGAGATGGTGATGCCGCGGGCCTTCTCTTCCGGCGCCTTGTCGATCTGGTCGTATGCAGTGAACGTCGCGCCACCGGTCTCGGCCAGGATCTTGGTGATCGCAGCCGTCAGCGACGTCTTGCCGTGGTCGACGTGACCGATGGTGCCGATGTTGCAGTGCGGTTTGTTACGTTCAAACTTTGCTTTGGCCATTTGACTCTCCGTTCAGTCGCTAACTTGAGCTAACGACAATCAGGCAAACTTCTTCTGGACTTCCGCCGACACGTTGGCCGGCGCTTCCGCGTAGTGGTCGAACTGCATCGTGAAGGTCGCGCGCCCCTGGCTCATCGAGCGCAGGTTATTCACGTAACCGAACATGTTCATGAGCGGCACCATCGCGTTGATGACGTTGGCATTGCCGCGCATGTCCTGGCCCTGGATCTGGCCACGCCGCGAGTTCAAGTCGCCGATGACGGAACCGGTGTAGTCTTCCGGCGTCACCACTTCGACCTTCATGATCGGCTCGAGCAGAACCGATTTGCCCTTCTGCAGCGCCTCGCGGAAGGCCGCGCGCGATGCGATTTCGAAGGCCAGCGCCGAAGAGTCGACGTCGTGATACTTACCGTCGACCAGCGCCACCTTGACGTCGACCACCGGGAAGCCGGCGACCACGCCAGAGCCGAGCACGCTCTCGATGCCCTTCTCAACACCGGGGATGTATTCCTTCGGAACCGCACCACCGACGATCTTGGATTCGAACACGTAGCCGCCGCCCGGCTCGTTCGGCTCGACCACCAGCGAGACGGCCGCGAACTGGCCGGTGCCGCCGGTCTGCTTCTTGTGGGTGTAATCCACATTGGCAGGCTTGGTGATGCGCTCACGGAACGCCACCTGCGGCGCGCCGATATTGGCGTCCACCTTGTAGGTCCGCTTCAAGATGTCGACCTTGATGTCGAGATGAAGCTCGCCCATGCCCTTCAGGATGGTCTGGCCGGACTCGTGATCGGTCGACACCCGGAACGACGGATCCTCCGCCGCCAGCTTCGCCAGCGCGATGCCGAGCTTCTCCTGGTCCGCCTTCGATTTCGGCTCGATCGCGATCTCGATCACCGGCTCCGGGAATTCCATCTTTTCCAGGATCACCTGGTGGGTCGGATCGCAGAGCGTATCACCGGTGCGCGCTTCCTTGAGGCCAGCCAGCGCGACGATGTCGCCGGCATAGGCTTCCTTGATGTCCTCGCGATTGTTCGCGTGCATCAAGAGCATGCGGCCGATGCGCTCCTTCTTCTCGCGGGTCGAGTTCACGACGCCGGTGCCGCTCTGCAGGATGCCCGAATAGATGCGGCAGAAGGTGATGGTGCCAACGAACGGGTCGTCCATGATCTTGAACGCGAGCAGCGACAGCGGCTCCTTGTCGTCCGCCTTGCGCACGACTTCGTTGCCCTTGTCGTCAGTGCCCTTGATCGCAGGCACGTCGAGCGGCGACGGCAGATAGTCGACAACGGCGTCGAGCAGCGGCTGCACGCCCTTGTTCTTGAAGGCCGAGCCGCATAGCACCGGATAGAAGGCGCCGGTCAGAACCGCTTTGCGGAGCAGCTTCTTCAAGGTCGCCTCGTCCGGCTCCTTGCCGTCGAGATAGGCAGCCATGGCGTCGTCGTCGAGCTCGACGGCGGCTTCCACCAGCTTCTCGCGATATTCCTTGGCCTGGTCGGCAAGATCCGCCGGAATGTCGACATAGTCGAACTTCGCACCGAGCGACTCGTCGTTCCAGACGATGCCCTGCATCTTCACGAGGTCGACAACGCCCTTGAAATTGTTCTCAGCACCGATCGGCAGCTGGATCGCAACCGGCTTCGCGCCCAGGCGATCGACGATGTCCGCCAGGCACTTGAAGAAGTCGGCACCGGTCTTGTCCATCTTGTTGGCGAAGACGATGCGCGGCACCTTGTACTTGTCGCCCTGGCGCCAGACAGTCTCGGTCTGCGGCTCGACGCCCTGGTTGGAGTCGAGCACGCACACGGCGCCGTCCAGCACGCGCAACGAACGCTCCACCTCGATGGTGAAGTCGACGTGGCCGGGCGTATCGATGATGTTCAGACGCTTGCCGTTCCAGAACGCGGTGGTCGCGGCCGACGTGATCGTGATGCCGCGCTCCTGCTCCTGCTCCATCCAGTCCATCGTCGCGGCACCCTCGTGCACCTCGCCGATTTTGTGGCTCTTGCCGGTGTAATACAGAATGCGCTCGGTGGTCGTGGTCTTACCGGCGTCGATATGCGCCATGATACCGAAGTTACGGTAGTCCTCGATGGCATGTTGGCGGGGCATGGACCTGTTCCTAAATTTCCGTTCGGGTCGCCGTTACCAGCGATAGTGCGAGAAGGCGCGGTTGGCTTCCGCCATGCGATGCACGTCTTCACGCTTCTTGACGGCGTTCCCCCGGTTGTTCGAGGCGTCGAGTAGCTCCGCCGAGAGCCGCTCGGTCATCGTCTTCTCGTTGCGATCGCGCGCCGCGGAGATCAGCCAACGAATTCCCAAAGCCTGCCGACGCGTCGAACGCACTTCGACCGGAACCTGGTAGGTCGCACCGCCGACGCGGCGGGAGCGCACCTCGATGGTCGGCATCACGTTGTCGAGCGCCTGCTCGAACACCGTCAGCGGATTCTGCTTGGTCTTGCTCTCGATGACGCCGAGCGCGCCGTAAACGATGCTTTCGGCGACCGACTTCTTGCCGGCATACATCACCGAATTCATGAACTTCGTAATGACGACGTTCCCGAACTTCGGATCCGGAAGCACTTCACGCTTTTCGGCAGAGTGGCGACGCGACATGTGTTCTGTTCCCGCTTATCTCGAACGTCTTACTTGGGCCGCTTGGCGCCGTACTTCGAACGGCGCTGCTTACGGTTCTTGACGCCCTGGGTATCCAAGACGCCGCGGAGAATGTGGTAGCGCACGCCCGGCAAGTCCTTGACGCGACCACCGCGGATCATGACCACCGAGTGCTCCTGAAGGTTATGGCCTTCACCCGGGATGTAACCGATCACCTCGAAGCCGTTGGTCAGGCGCACCTTGGCGACCTTACGAAGCGCCGAGTTCGGCTTCTTCGGCGTCGTGGTGTAGACGCGCGTGCAAACACCGCGCTTCTGCGGCGACTGCTGCAGCGCCGGCACCTTCTTGCGCGACTTCTGCACAACGCGCGGATTTGCGATCAGCTGGTTGATCGTCGGCATCTTGGCCTTCACCCTTCTCAACGTTCTTACGAAAACCACGTCGCGTGGTGCCCGCAAATTCCTACTGAGGTTCCCCGCCTCACCGGGCCGCCAGCGCGAAAAACATCTGCGCAAAGCGAAAGTGCGCCAACCGCTCATCGCTGAACGGAAAGCGCTTGACGCCACAGAGGACCGCAGTCAGAGCCGGTCGGCACAGCCGACGGCCACCACCTGAGGTCATGCATCCGAATTCGATCTCAAGAGGACTTGCTCAAGAGAACTAAAATCGTCCTGGCATTGCCTAGCTATAATCGACAGCGTTTGAGCGGCATTCGTCGAGGGTGGTGCCCATCCCTGCCCGTTTCGGGGTGGTCCGGGTGTTCCGTACCGACGCTGGCGAAGCTCACCGCCTGTCGTTAAGTGGGCGCGTTTTATAAGCGGTAAATACCCAAGTCAAGCAAAACGATGCTGCAAGAGACCAGAAGAAAGGCCTCTGGCAGCTGCGCTTTCCGCGGCACCGCAGGCGGCGGCCCGAGCCGGGACGTGCCCCCGCGAGGGCGCCTGTCCGCATGTGCATCCGATTGAGAATATACCGATGTTCCAACGAGATAAGTCTTTCTTTGCATTCCGCAAGGCAGCATCGAGCGGCCACCAAAGACAGCGCAGGTGTTGGCATCGAGGACCGTCATCCCTTGGCGGCGGCCGGCCGGCTTGTCCTGTCGGCGTCGCCGCCGAACTGCGCCCCCTCGCCGATCTTGACGGCCCGATCCGCTGGATTTTGCGCTCGCCGGCGCTGCGATTCCAACAGTTCGCGCCCTTTCGCGGTCGATTCGCTTTGCGAGCTTCGGATTGAAGATCTCGGAAAAGTAATTGATTTTATTTGATTTTTTTTGAATTCAGATCAGGGGCATGCAGACGAGGCGCCGGGAATCGCAAGTTCGTCAGGGCGCCCGGAGGCGCTTGGCGCCGCAGACAGATCGATTCTGCCGCGATGGGATTCGCCGACCGCCCCGGCCTACGCAACCCACGCAAATGGCCGGCCACCACCCCGCGCGACGATCCCGTTCACGCCGCGTCGTCGTCCTCGTCGTCATCATCATCGTCGGGATCGGTCCGATTGGCCGAATCGGCCGTCTGCGGCATGTGCCCTTGGTCGTCCCAGAGCTTGCGATAGACCCCGTTCTTGGCGAGCAGTTCAGCATGCGTGCCGCGCTCGATCGCGCGGCCGCCGGAGATCACGATGATCTCGTCCATCTCGACGACCGAGGTCAGGCGATGGGTCGACCAGATCATGGTACGGCCCTTGGCGACCTTCAGCAGCGTGTGGTTGATGGCAGCCTCGGTGGTCTGGTCGAGCGCCGAGGTCGCCTCGTCCAGCAGCAGCACCGAGGGATTGCGGATGATCGCCCGCGCAATGGCGATGCGCTGGCGCTGCCCGCCCGACAGCGTGTCGCCGCGTTCACCCACCAACGTATCGTATTTCTGCGGCAGGCTCATGATGTAGCGGTGGATCTCGGCCTTCTTCGCGGCTTCCACGACCTCGGCGTCGGTTGCGCCCTCCTTACCGAGTCGGATGTTCTCCCGCAGCGACATGTTGAACAACATGTTCTCCTGGAACACGACCGCCATGCTCCGGCGCAGCGAGTCGCGGGTCACCTTGCGGATGTCGACGCCGTCGATGGTGACGCGCCCTTCGTCCGGAACATAGAGCCGCAGGATCAGGTTGAGCAGCGTGCTCTTGCCCGAGCCTGACGGGCCGACGATCGCAATCCGCTTGCCGACCTCAAGCTTGAGGCTGAGATTGTCGAGCACCGGCGTCGCGCTGCCCTCGTATTGGAAGGTGACGCGCTCGAAGGTGATGTCGTGGCTGATGCGCGGCAGGTCCGGCGCGCCCGGACGGTCTGCGCCACGGGTCGGCTCGTCCAAAAGCTCCTGCATATGGCGGATGGCCGCGGCGGACGAGATCGACACCGGAATGAAATGCATGACATGGGCGATGTTGTAGGACACCTCCCAGAACGCGCTTTCGAAGGTGACGAAGGTCCCGACCGTGATCTGGCCCTTGGTGGCGAGATAGGCGCCGAGCGCCAGCACCACGAGGTGGAGCAACAGCACCGCGATCGTCACGGTGCGCTCGACCATGGTCGACAGGAACATGGCAGAGGCCATCTTCTGCCGGGCCGCGTCATTGCGCAGGGTGAACCAGCCGAACACCTTGCGGTGCAGACTGAACGCCTTGATCACCGCCTGAGCTGCGATGTTCTCGTGGATCACGCCGAGCAGCGAGGACTCGTTGACCTTCTGCTCGTAATTGGCCACCACCGCCATGGGCGTCAGAATCCGCGGGCCGATCAGCGTGATCGGAAACACCAGGAGCGCCACCACGGCCAGCTGCCAGTTCAGGAAGAGCATCAGGATGATGCCCGCGATCAGTTCCAGAAACGGCAGTGCCGCGCTGTTCGAGAAGCTCTTCACCACCCCTTCGAACGCCGACATGTCGACGGAGAAACGCGACAGGATCTCGCCGCGCTTGGTCCGCTGAAAATAGGCTGCAGGGAGATTCTGGACGTGCTCGAACAGCCGCGTGCGCACATCCGAGATGACGCAGGCGGCGAGCCGCGCGTCCCAGCGCTCGTACAGCACAGCGACGATCGAGGTGAAGATGCCGGCGGCGGCGAGCACGCCTAGGATGCGATAGAGCGCCTCGAAATCCTCCTCGCCGAGCGCGTCGTCGATCAGGAACTTGAGGCTGAGCGGCATGATCACGTTGAACAGCGTCTCGACAAGGACGCCCAAGGTGACGAAGGCCAGCATCTTCTTGTATTTGGCCAGCAGCGGCGCGACGAAGCCATAGACCGTCGCCAACGCACCGGCGGCTTCGCGTGCAGTAAAGACGACGAGGTCTTCGTCGTCGTCATCATCATCGAGGTCGAGGCCCTCCTCCTCCTCGTCCTGCTCGTCTTCGTCTTCGTCCTCGTCATCCTCATCGTCGACCGGAGCCGGCGGTTTGCCGGCGGCCGGCCCTTTGGGCACGGCAGGTTTCGGCGCGCCCGTCTTTGGAGCTTCGGTCTTGAGGGCTTCGGATTTGGCCACAACGAGCTTGGCCGGATCCGAGGCGGGATCGCCTTCGGACGCAGGTTGCCGACCGTCAGACATTGAAGTTTTGGACGCCATTGAACCAACCGATGCTGCACGGCCGGCCTGACCGTAGAAGACTCGAGCGCTCCGGCTTTAACATCTGCGATCCGCCGCAGCCAGCATTCCCACGACAACGCGACGCATCATGGATGACAGAAGACCGTTGCTCGCGGGCCTTCTGCACAGTCGGGCGGGCATTTGCCGTCCGGCTTCCGTTTTTCGGAACATGCCCCCGGCACATAGGGGCACGACAGGCGCGGCCGCCTCAGTCCTCGTCCTTGACCTTGTCAAAGAACGAATAGCGCAGGCTGTCCGCGTCGGCATACCAGTGGCCCGGCCCCTTGTTGGCGGCCAGCGTCGCCGCCCACAATGCGTCGGTACAGTCGTGGCGATGCATCGACAGGTCGAAGCCGTTGCCGAAGAACAGCTCCGACCATTCCCACCAGGTGCCGAGCTTCTTCACGCCCCGCAACAGATCGTAGCGGTCGATCAGCGCCGGCGCCATGTCGGAGGTGATGGAGCCGAACACCAGGCCCGTCTTGACCACGCGGTTGAGTTCGCGGATTGCGCGAGGCACCTGCCTTTCCGCCACATGGCAGAGGCTGGTTTCGAACACGAAGTCGAACTCGCCATCCTTGAACGGCATGTCGGTGACCGAACCGAGCTTGTTGAACTTCTTCAGCGCCTTCGGCGTCTTGCCATGGATGTAGCGGTTGTTCTCGATGCCCCAGGCATCGATACCGCGGTCGCGCAACGCGCCGACCAGTTCGCCGCTCGCCGACCCGGCAACCAGGAGCTTGTAGCCGCGGGCGCGGTTCCAGACGATCTTGATCAGGTCGGTCAGATAGGCCGGATCGGTGAATTGCTGCCAGGCCTCGCTATAAGGCCCTTGCCCGCGATAGTTCTCGAAATACTCGCGATCGATCTTGTCCGAGAGCGGCTTCTCGGACTGCGCCCGGGCGCGACGCAGCCGTATCATCTCGGTCAGGATGATGTCGGTCGCGGCGTCCGACGAATCGAGCAGACCGTTCAAGGTCGAATCGAACAGATAGTCGCCGACCAGCACGATGCCGGGATGCTCCTTCGGATCGGGCCGATGATTGGTCATGACATCGCGCACCGGCAAGCCGCCCGGCAAGGCGTTCACCGACGACAGCCAACGATGGATCTTGCCTTCCATGAAATGCGCGCGGGCGTCGCCAAACGCCGCCGGCAGCGATTTCAGCGCAGCGTCGATCAATTCCTGATCTGACAGATTGGCGAAGGCGAGCGCATCCGAGCCGGCAATCAGCCAGTTCAGGACGCCGTGCCGGCCGACATCATGGCGCGAGCCCTCATTGTAGATGCAGCAGCCGCCGAACGCTTCCGACATGAACCAGGAGCCCGGGATCTTGTCACCCCAGAACGGCTCATCGAACAGGATCGAGACGCGCAAGTAATGCGCAGGACGGTCGAAATAGGCGACGTGCTTGACCATCGACTTACGCAGGCTTTCACCTTCCCAGCCGAGGGTGGCAAGCCAGGAATGCGGCAGGCAGACCAGCACCAAGTCGAACTCCCGCGTCTCCGGCCCCTTGCCGTTCATCATGTTGATCCGGTAGCGGCCGGACGCGGTCTTGCCGACCTTCAGCACACGATGATTGAGCTGGATGTCGGCGTCGACCTCGGAGCGCAAGCCCTCGATCAGCTGCTCATTGCCGTTCTGGATGGAATACAGGCCGATATAGCCGTCGATATCCATCACGAAGTTCTTCAGCGCATTCAGCCCATTGGTGCTGTGGGCCTCGGTCGCGATGTCGGAGCGCGCCATCACCTTGAAGAAGCGCTTGGCGGTGGGATCATCGACTTCCTTGTCGAGCAGCTCCTCGCAGGAGACATAGGCCCAGGGATGCTCGTTATCGTGCGCGCCGACGCCCTCGTAATATTCGACCGGTGACATCACCTCGGTGCAGCGCTGGCGGAACGCCTCGACGGCGGCGGCCGTCTTCGGCCCATATTTGCGGCGCAGGCCGGGAACGTCGTCGAGCAACTCGCCGTCGAGCTGCACCTGGAGCGCATCCATCGGGATGGTCTGCAGGCCGAAATGCTGGATCAGCTCGCGCAGGGGATCCGGCCCGCTCATCGAATAATCGTAGATTTCGGCGACGCCCGCTTCGTAGATCGCAGGCGCGGTATCGAACTTGCGCGTGACGATCTTGCCGCCCAGCCGATCGGACGCTTCGAAGATCGTGACCTTGCAAAGGTCACCCAACTTTTTCCTGAGGTACCAGGCGCTCATCAGCCCGCCGGGGCCACCGCCTACAATCGCAAGGTCAAGCATCTGCGTTCCGCTATCTCCGGACGTCCGTGACGTCGCCGGTCGTCGATCTCAGGGGGTTCTGCCACCCTCGGGGCTCGATCGGCCATAGCGCAGCCAGTCCACACAGGGTTTGCGCTTAAGCAAATCGGCGCGTCGTGATGGCGGTCGGTGGAGATCATTATGGCGGATCAGACGGCACCAGAAGCGCCTCTTTGCCTGAAGGGAAGATGAACAACGGGGATGTGCCCCTGCAACAGGACAAAAAAATGTTAAAAAAAGGCCGGCGACAGCCGGCCTTTTCTCCGTTCGATGAATGAACGCCGGAGCGCGCCGACGCGCGCTCCGTAGATTTACGGCTACTCCGCCGGCGGCAACGCGAGCGGCTGCGGCTCCGGAGTGCTCGGCACGATCGCGGCCTGCTTCTCGCGCTCGTCGAGAATGAGCTTGTCCCGCTTCACGGCGACTTCGCGGATGCGCGCCATGGAGGCGCCGGTGCCGGCCGGGATCAGGCGACCGACGATGACGTTCTCCTTCAGGCCCTCGAGCGGGTCGATCTTGCCGTTGACCGCCGCTTCCGTGAGGACGCGCGTGGTCTCCTGGAACGATGCCGCCGAGAAGAACGAACGGGTCTGCAAGCTCGCCTTGGTGATGCCGAGCAGAACCGGGGTGCCGGTGGCGGGCTTCCTGCCCTCCTCCTTCGCCTTCGCGTTGGTCGCGTCGAACTCGATCTTGTCGACCTGTTCGCCCGAGATCATGTCGGTGTCGCCCTGGTCGGTGATCTCCACCTTCTGCAGCATCTGACGGACAATCACCTCGATGTGCTTGTCGTTGATGAGCACGCCCTGCAGCCGGTAGACCTCCTGGATCTCGTTGACCAGATAGGCCGCGAGTTCCTCGATGCCCTTGATGGCCAGGATGTCGTGCGGTGCCGGATTGCCCTCGACGATGAAATCGCCCTTTTCGACGATATCGCCGTCCTGCAGGTGGATGTGCTTGCCCTTCGGGATCAGGTACTCGCGCGGCTCCTCGGTCTTGTCGACGGGCTCGATCGAGATGCGACGCTTGTTCTTGTAGTCCCGGCCGAAGCGGATGGTGCCTGCGATCTCAGCGATGATCGCTGCGTCCTTCGGCTTGCGCGCTTCGAACAGTTCCGCCACCCGCGGCAGACCGCCGGTGATGTCACGCGTCTTGGCGCTCTCGGTCGAGATACGGGACAGGATGTCGCCCGACTTGACCGTCGATCCGACGTCGACCGACAGGATGGCGTCGACCGGAAGCATGTAGCGGGCGTCGCCGCCGCGGGCGAGCTTCAGCACCTTGCCGTCCTTGCCCTTGACCACGATCGCGGGCCGCAGATCGGCGCCGCCACGCGTCGAGCGCCAATCGATGACGACACGCTTGGCGATACCGGTCGACTCGTCGAGCGTCTCGGAGATCGACTGGCCTTCGAGCAGATCCTCGAAGTCGATGGTGCCCTCGGCTTCCGACAGCACCGGGCGGGTGTAAGGATCCCACTCGGCGATGCGCTGGCCGCGCTTGATCATGTCGCCGTCGTCCACATGCATGCGCGAGCCGTACTGGATACGGTGCGTCGCACGTTCGGTGCCGTCGGGGTCGACGATCGTCACGACCATGTTGCGGACCATCGCGATCAGGTGACCTTCGCTGTTGCGAGCGATCGCCTTGTTCCTGATGACCACCTTGCCTTCGAAGTTCGATTCGACGAAGGACTGCTCGTTCAGCTGCGCAGCGCCACCGATGTGGAAGGTGCGCATCGTCAGCTGGGTGCCGGGCTCACCGATCGACTGCGCGGCGATGACACCGACAGCCTCACCGTGGTTGACCGGCGTACCGCGTGCGAGGTCGCGGCCGTAGCACATCTTGCAGATGCCGTTGACCAGCTCGCAGGTCAGCGCCGAACGGATCTTCACCTCCTGCACGCCCGCCTGCTGGATGGCGTCGATGTGGCTCTCCTCCATCAGCGTGCCGGCTTTGACCAACACGGCGTTGGTGGCGGGATCCCGCACGTCATCGCAGGGCACGCGGCCCAGGATGCGCGAGCCGAGCGAAGCCACCAGGGTGCCGGCGTCGACGATCGCGCGCATCTTGATGCCAAGATGAGTGCCGCAATCGTCCTGCGTGATGATGCAGTCCTGCGCGACGTCGACCAGACGACGGGTCAGGTAACCCGAGTTCGCGGTCTTCAACGCGGTGTCCGCGAGGCCCTTGCGGGCACCGTGGGTCGAGTTGAAGTACTCGAGAACCGAGAGACCTTCCTTGAAGTTCGAGATGATCGGCGTCTCGATGATCTCACCCGACGGCTTGGCCATCAGGCCGCGCATGCCGGCGAGCTGACGCATCTGGGCCGGCGAACCGCGCGCACCGGAATGCGACATCATGTAGATCGAGTTGATGTCGGCATCCGCCCCCGTCGCCGTCTTCTTGGTGACGGAGATCTCCTTCATCATCTCCTTGGCGATCTCTTCGCTGGCCTTCGACCAAGCGTCGACGACCTTGTTGTACTTCTCGCCATGGGTGATCAGACCGTCATTGTACTGCTGCTCGAAATCCTTCGCCAGCGTACGGGTGGTGTCGACGATCTTCCACTTGCCTTGCGGCACGACCATGTCGTCCTTGCCGAACGAGATGCCCGCCTTGAAGGCGTTGTAGAAGCCGAGCGCCATGATGCGGTCGCAGAAGATCACCGTCTCCTTCTGGCCGCAGTGACGATAGACCTGATCGATGACGCCCGAGATTTCGCGCTTGGTCATCAGCTTGTTGATGACCTCGAACGTCACGCGCGGATGCTTCGGCAGGAGATTGCCGAGCATCACGCGGCCCGCGGTGGTTTCGATCCAGCGCTTGGCGACCTTGCCGGTCTCGTCCATGCCCTCCCAGCGATACTTGATCTTGCTGTGGAGATGGATGGCCTTGGCATGCAGCGCATGCTCGAGCTCGGCCATGTTGCCGAACGCCATGCCCTGACCGGCCATGCCTTCGCGCATGATCGAGACGTAGTAGAGGCCGAGCACGATGTCCTGCGACGGCACGATGATCGGCTGACCGTTGGCCGGATGCAGGATGTTGTTGGTCGACATCATCAGGACGCGCGCTTCCAGCTGCGCTTCGAGCGACAGCGGAACGTGCACGGCCATCTGGTCGCCGTCGAAGTCGGCGTTGAACGCCGAGCAGACCAGCGGATGCAGCTGGATCGCCTTGCCCTCGATCAACACCGGCTCGAACGCCTGAATGCCGAGGCGATGCAGGGTCGGCGCGCGGTTCAAGAGCACCGGATGCTCGCGGATGACCTCGTCCAGGATGTCCCAGACCTCGGGCCGCTCCTTCTCGACCAGCTTCTTGGCCTGCTTGACGGTCGTCGACAGGCCCTTCGCGTCAAGCCGCGAATAGATGAACGGCTTGAACAGCTCGAGCGCCATCTTCTTCGGCAGGCCGCACTGATGCAGGCGCAGCTCGGGACCGACCACGATCACCGAACGGCCCGAATAGTCGACGCGCTTGCCGAGCAGGTTCTGACGGAAGCGGCCCTGCTTGCCCTTCAGCATGTCGGCGAGCGATTTCAGCGGCCGCTTGTTGGCGCCGGTGATGACGCGGCCGCGGCGGCCGTTGTCGAACAATGCGTCGACAGCCTCCTGCAGCATGCGCTTTTCGTTGCGGATGATGATGTCAGGAGCGCGCAGCTCCATCAGCCGCTTCAGGCGGTTGTTGCGGTTGATGACGCGGCGGTAGAGGTCGTTGAGGTCCGAAGTCGCGAAACGACCGCCGTCGAGCGGCACCAGCGGCCGCAGATCCGGCGGGATCACCGGAACCACGGTCATGATCATCCATTCCGGCTTGTTACCGGAATGGCGGAACGCTTCCACGATCTTCAGCCGCTTGGCGAGCTTCTTGTGCTTGATGTCGGAGTCGGTCTCCTGCATCTCCACGCGCAAGGTGGCCTCGAGCTTCTCAAGCTCGAGCCCGCGCAACAGCTCGCGGATCGCTTCGGCGCCGATCATGGCGGTGAAGTTGTCCTGGCCGAACTCGTCCTGCGCCTTCAGATACTCGTCTTCCGACAGCAGCTGACGTTCCTTCAGCGTGGTCGTTCCCGGCTCCAGCACGACGTAATATTCGAAGTACAGGATCCGCTCGAGATCCTTCAACGTCATGTCGAGCAGGAGGCCGATGCGCGAGGGCAGCGACTTCAAGAACCAGATGTGGGCGACGGGAGCTGCAAGCTCGATATGGCCCATGCGCTCGCGCCGGACGCGCGACAGCGTCACCTCGACCGAGCACTTTTCGCAGATGATGCCCTTGTACTTCATCCGCTTGTACTTGCCGCACAAGCACTCATAGTCCTTGATCGGCCCGAAGATGCGGGCGCAGAACAATCCGTCGCGCTCGGGCTTGAAGGTGCGGTAGTTGATCGTTTCCGGCTTCTTGATCTCGCCGTAGGACCAGGACAGAATCTTCTCAGGGCTCGCGATCGAGATCCGGATCTGGTCGAAGACCTGAGCCGGCGTCGTCGGATTGAAGAGATTCATAATTTCTTGGTTCATCGTCTTCTCCTCGCATGCCGATCGGGGCCGGCAGCAAATTCGAAAATCTCTTTCATAAAGCGCCCTGCCCTGACCCGTGGGCAAGATGCCGATGCCCGGCCGTCACTCACGGCCGGGCCTGATGACTTGAACTACTCTGCGGCTTCCGATGTCGGCGCCGGTCCCATCTTGGAGTTGTGCAGGTCGACGTTGAGGCCGAGCGAGCGCATTTCCTTGACCAGCACGTTGAACGATTCCGGAATACCGGCTTCGAACGTGTCGTCGCCGCGGACGATCGCCTCGTAGACCTTGGTGCGGCCGGCGACGTCGTCCGACTTCACCGTGAGCATCTCCTGCAGCGTGTAGGCCGCGCCGTAAGCTTCGAGCGCCCACACCTCCATTTCGCCGAAGCGCTGGCCGCCGAACTGGGCCTTGCCGCCCAGCGGCTGCTGGGTGACCAGCGAGTACGGGCCGATCGAGCGCGCATGGATCTTGTCGTCGACCAGATGGTGCAGCTTCAGCATGTAGATGTAGCCGACCGTCACCTTGCGATCGAACGCATCGCCGGTGCGGCCGTCATAGACCGTCGACTGACCGGATGCGTCGAGGCCGGCGAGCTTCAACATCTCCTCGATGTCGGCCTCCTTGGCGCCGTCGAACACCGGCGTGGCGATCGGCACGCCGCGGCTCAGATTGTGACCAAGCTCGATCAACTCGTTGTCGTTGAGCGTCTTGATGGTCTCGTCATCGCCGTAGATCCGCTTCAAGGTCTCCTTCAGCGGCTTGACGTCCTGCTTCGACAGGTAGGCATCGACCGTCTGGGCGATGCGCTTGCCGAGGCCGGCGCAAGCCCAGCCGAGATGGGTCTCGAGGATCTGCCCGACGTTCATGCGCGAGGGCACGCCGAGCGGGTTCAGCACGATGTCCGCATGGGTGCCGTCCTCGAGGAACGGCATGTCCTCGATCGGAACGATCTTGGAGACGACGCCCTTGTTGCCGTGACGGCCGGCCATCTTGTCGCCCGGCTGGATCTTGCGCTTCACCGCGACGAAGACCTTGACCATCTTCATCACGCCCGGCGGCAGCTCGTCGCCACGCTGCAGCTTCTCGACCTTGTCGAGGAAGCGCTGTTCAAGCCCCTTCTTCGACTCGTCGTACTGCTTCCGCATGGCCTCGATCTCGGCCATCAGCTTGTCGTTCGGCGAGGCGAACAGCCACCACTGCGACTTCGGATACTCGTCGAGCACCGCGCGCGTGATCTTGGTGTCCTTCTTGAAGCCCTTCGGACCGGAGATGCCCTGCCGGCCCTCCAGCATGTCGGCGAGACGGCTGTAGACGTTGCGGTCCAGGATCGCCTGCTCGTCGTCGCGGTCCTTGGCCAGACGCTCGATCTCTTCCCGCTCGATCGCCAGAGCACGTTCGTCCTTGTCGACGCCGTGGCGGTTGAACACTCGCACTTCGACAATCGTGCCCTGCACGCCCGGCGGCACCCGCAGCGAGGTGTCGCGCACGTCGGAGGCCTTCTCGCCGAAGATGGCGCGGAGCAGCTTCTCTTCCGGCGTCATCGGGCTTTCGCCCTTCGGCGTGATCTTGCCGACCAGGATGTCGCCGGCACGCACTTCCGCGCCGATATAGACGATGCCGGCCTCGTCGAGGTTCTTCAGCGCTTCTTCCGAGACGTTCGGAATGTCGCGGGTGATTTCCTCAGGACCGAGCTTGGTGTCGCGGGCCATCACCTCGAACTCCTCGATGTGGATCGAGGTGAAGACGTCTTCCTTCACGATCCGCTCGGACAAGAGGATCGAGTCTTCGAAGTTGTAGCCGTTCCACGGCATGAACGCGACCAGCACGTTGCGGCCGAGCGCGAGCTCGCCGAGATCGGTCGACGGACCGTCGGCGATGATGTCGCCCTTCTTGACGATATCGCCGACCTTCACCAGCGGACGCTGGTTGATGCAGGTCGATTGGTTGGAGCGCTGATACTTCATCAGCCGGTAGATATCGACGCCCGACTTGGTCGGATCGAGATCTTCCGTGGCGCGGATGACGACGCGGGTGGCGTCGATCTGGTCGATGACGCCCGAACGGCGGGCCGCGATCGCAGCCCCCGAGTCGCGGGCCACGACACCCTCCATGCCGGTGCCGACGAACGGCGCCTCGGCGCGAACCAGCGGCACCGCCTGGCGCTGCATGTTCGAGCCCATCAGCGCGCGGTTGGCGTCGTCGTTCTCGAGGAACGGGATCAACGCCGCGGCGACGGAGACGAGTTGCTTCGGCGACACGTCCATGTAGTCGACCTTGTCCGGCGTCATCGGCACGACTTCGCCGGCATGACGGCAGACCACGAGGTCTTCGGTGAAGCGCCCCTTCGCATCCAGCGGCACGTTGGCCTGCGCGACGCGATAACGCCCCTCTTCCATGGCCGACAGATAGACCACTTCGTCGGTGACGCGGCCGTCCTTTACCTTGCGATACGGCGTCTCGACGAAGCCGTATTTGTTGACGCGGGCAAAGGTCGCGAGCGAATTGATCAGGCCGATGTTCGGACCTTCCGGCGTCTCGATCGGACAGATACGGCCGTAATGCGTCGGGTGCACGTCGCGCACTTCGAAGCCGGCGCGCTCGCGGGTCAGACCGCCCGGGCCAAGCGCCGACAGGCGGCGCTTGTGGGTGATCTCCGACAGCGGGTTGGTCTGGTCCATGAACTGCGACAGCTGCGACGAGCCGAAGAACTCGCGCACCGCGGCCGCGGCTGGCTTGGCGTTGATCAGGTCCTGCGGCATCACGGTGTCGATGTCGACGCTCGACATGCGCTCCTTGATGGCACGCTCCATGCGGAGCAGGCCGATGCGGTACTGATTCTCCATCAGCTCGCCGACCGAACGGACACGGCGGTTGCCGAGATGGTCGATGTCGTCGATCTCGCCCTTGCCGTCGCGCAGGTCGACCAGGGTCTTGATGACCGCCAGGATGTCTTCCTTGCGCAGCGTGCGCTGGGTATCCGGCGCATCGAGCTCGAGGCGCATGTTCATCTTGACGCGACCGACCGCGGAGAGGTCGTAACGCTCGGCATCGAAGAACAGCGACTGGAACATCGCCTGCGCCGAATCGAGCGTCGGCGGCTCGCCCGGACGCATCACGCGGTAGATGTCGAACAACGCGTCCTCGCGCGTCATGTTCTTGTCGGCCGAAAGTGTGTTGCGGATGTAGGGACCGACATTGACGTGGTCGATGTCGAGCAGCGGCAGGTCCTTGTAGCCCTGCTCGTTCAACACCTTCATGAGCTTGTCGGTGATCTCATCGCCCGCTTCGGCAAAGATCTCGCCGGTCTTCGGGTTGACGAGGTCCTCGGCGATGTAATTGCCGAGCAGTTCCTCGTCGCCCATGCGCAGGGCTTTCAGCCCCTTCTCCTGAAGCTGGCGGGCGGCACGCACGGTGAGCTTCTTGCCGGCTTCGAGCACGACCTTGCCGGTATCGGCATCGATCAGGTCGTTGGCGGTCGAGTAGCCACGGAACCGGTTGGCATCGAACGGCACGCGCCAACCGTCCTTGGCGCGCTTGTAGATGATCTTCTTGTAGAAGGTCGACAGGATCTGCTCGCCATCGAGACCGAGCGCGAACATCAGCGACGTCACCGGAATCTTGCGGCGACGGTCGATGCGCGCGAACACTACGTCCTTGGCGTCGAACTCGATGTCGAGCCAGGAGCCGCGATAGGGAATGACGCGAGCGGCGAACAGGAGCTTGCCCGAGGAGTGGGTCTTACCCTTGTCGTGGTCGAAGAACACGCCCGGCGAACGGTGCATCTGCGAGACGATGACGCGCTCGGTGCCGTTGACGATGAAGGTGCCGTTCATGGTCATGAGCGGAATGTCGCCCATGTACACGTCCTGCTCCTTGATGTCCTTGACCGACTTCGCACCGGTCTCTTCATCGATATCGAACACGATGAGGCGCAGCGTCACCTTGAGCGGCGCAGCAAAGGTCATGCCGCGCTGACGGCACTCGTCGACGTCGTATTTCGGCGGCTCGAACTCGTAGCGAACGAACTCCAGCATCGAGGTGCCCGAGAAATCGGAGATCGGGAACACCGAGCGGAACACCGCCTGCAAGCCTTCGTCCGCCCGGCCGCCTGCCGGCTCGTCCACCATCAGGAACTGGTCATAAGACGCCTTTTGAACCTCGATGAGGTTCGGCATCTCGGCGACTTCCTTGATGTGTCCAAAAAACTTGCGAACGCGTTTGCGACCGGTGAATGTCTGCTGCGCCATCGTGGCCTCTCATTTCGTCGCCCGGAGGGGCGGACCTTCCGAACCTGCGGCTGCCACCGCTATTCGGGTTGAATTTCGATCCATCTCGAAGATCGGAAGCACAAGGTTCGGAACCGAAGCGTCCCAAATTCGTTCTTCAGACCATCAAAACGCAAAACGACGCGCGGGGCGCAAAGACGCACCCGCTCGTCAGAACCATCTCGTTACGGACTGCAAAAGCCCGAAATTGCCTATCTCCCAACGGCCTGCACAGGAAACCTCGCCGCTCCCTGCACGATCGGCTTTTCGTGCTGCCGACCCAATATGGGGCGACAATAACCGAGATTCGAGGGGCAAGCCCCTAGATCCCCACACATTTTCGTGTTTGACGCGCATTGGACGCTCCCTTTGCACGCCTTTTGCACCAGCTCCCGCAGGGCGCCCGATCCAGCACGGGATACCACCACAATCTCTCGTGCGCGATGGCCGGGTGACTTTCGCCCTCCCGACCACCGAAACATTTGGCAAAAGACCCCAACCTCGCCGTCGCTCGGCCAGAATCTCAGCTGAAGCAAGCCGTGCTTACTTGAGCTCGACCTTGGCGCCAGCCTTCTCGAGCTGAGCCTTGATCTTCTCGGCCTCGTCCTTGTTCACGCCTTCCTTCAGCGGCTTCGGCGCACCCTCGACGAGGTCCTTGGCTTCCTTCAGGCCCAGGCCGGTGATGGCGCGGACTTCCTTGATGACCTCGATCTTCTTGTCGCCGGCAGCGGCCAGAACGACCGTGAAGTCGGTCTTCTCTTCGACCGGAGCGGCGGCAGCGCCACCAGCACCCGGAGCAGCGACAGCCACCGCAGCCGCGGCGGACACGCCCCACTTCTCTTCCAGCAGCTTGGCGAGCTCAGCGGCCTCGAGCACGGTGAGGCTCGACAGGTCGTCGACGATTTTCTGCAAGTCAGCCATTGATGTACTTCCTTAATGTGGTTCGGTTCGAAACCAGGTTGTGAGTGTTTGCGAAGGGCGTCAGGCCGCTTCGCCCTTTGAGGCATGAGCCTGAATGACGCGCGCGACCTTGGCCGCGGGTGCATTGGCGAGCTGGGCGAGCTTGGTCGCCGGAGCCTGGATCAGGCCGACGAGCTTGCCGCGCAGTTCGTCCAGCGACGGCAGCGAGGCGAGAGCCTTGACGCTGTCGACATTCAGGACGGTTTTACCCATGGAGCCGCCGAGGATGACGAACTTTTCGTTCGCCTTGGCAAATTCCATGGCAACCTTGGGCGCCGCGACAGGATCGTTCGAAGTTGCGATCACGGTCGGCCCCTTCAACAGGGAACCGATGCCGACGACGTCCGTGCCTTCAAGAGCAATTTTGGCGAGACGGTTCTTCGAGACCTTCACCGACGCGCCCGCCTGCTTCATCTGCTTGCGCAGGGTCTGCATCTGGGCCACGGTGAGGCCGGAATAATGAGCGACGACGGCAACGCCCGTGGTCTTGAAGACCTCGTGCAGCTGCTCGACCGCCTCTTTCTTTGCCGCTCGTTCCACAGCAAGCTCTCTCCGGTTGGCGGCCTTTGCCATAGGCGGGACCGCCGGGTTGCACCCATCGTCCCGCCAAACCTGACCTTCGGTTAAGAACCATTAAGGACACGCAGGGCGGCACGACGACTTCAATAGCCTGCCCTTCCGCCCCTTTGAGGAGACGGAGTGTCGAGGTTCGAACCAAACCTGCATCCCAACCGCCGAAAGCGGCGCGATGCGAGAAATCCGGTCTTCACCCGTCTATGCAGGCCATCAGATTAAGCCTTAGAGAATATTCGCATATTCTCGCGGGCGCCTGCAGTCTCGGACAGGATCGGGGCCGCTCGGCAAGCCGAAAGGCCCCTGACTCGCACGCCGCAAAAGAGAACGACCATCCTTCCTTTCGGGTGATCCGCGAGGGACGTCCTGAAAGGAATGATCTCCTGTTCGTCTCTATTCGGAATGCGAGCGTGGACGTGCCAGCCAAGCCAGCACGTCCGGAGCGCGGTATTTAGCCGGTCTCCACCGACTTGCCAAGAGCAAAATTCACACCAGTTCGGGGGCCAGCGGCTCGGGCGCCCAACACGTTCGGACCGCCAGCCTGCGCGCAGGCCATCTCGTGTCACTTGACCGGGAACGGCAACCTCTCCCCGGCAAAAAACGCCTTCAGATTGGCGACGACACAGCCCTGCATGGCGACATGGGATTCCCGCGTATTGCCGCCGATATGCGGGGTCAGCACCACGTTCGGCAGTCGCGTGAGTTCGTCAGGCGCATGCGGCTCGATTTCGAACACATCCAGCCCGGCGCCGGCGATCGTATGATCGGTCAGGGCAGCAACCAGCGCAGCCTGATCGATCACCGAACCGCGAGAGATGTTGACGACATAGCCATCGGCGCCGAGCGCCTTGAGGAGATCCGCATCGACGGCATGATGCGTCTCCGCGCTGGCCCGGACTGCGATCATCAGCACGCTGCACCATTCGGCGAGCGCATCGAGGCTGGGCAAATACCGATACGGCAGGTCGTCGTAGCGGGTACGGCTGAAATAGCCGATGTCGGTCTCGAAAGCCGCGAGGCGCGCCGCGATCTTGCGGCCGATCTCGCCCATGCCGTAAACGCCGACCTTGCGGCCGGACAGGCCTGACGGCGGCCTCATCAGCGGCGACGGCTTGGCCGCAACCCAGTCGCCGCTGCGCACATAGGGATCGATGATCGGAAGCCGCCGCATCGTCGCCAGCAGCAACATCAGCGCGACGTCGGCGACCGACGAGGCGTTGGCGCCCGGGCTATTACCCACCACGATGTTGCGCGCGGCGGCAGCCTTCAAGTCCACGCCATCGTAGCCGGTGCCGTAGCAGATGATCGCCCCGAGCGCCGGCAGCCTGTCCATGTCTGCCGCGCGCAACGGCGTGCCGCCGGCGGTGATCAGCGCGCGAACCTGCGCCAATTCCTCGGCGGCAAACACTTCATTGGCCGGCTTGCCGGCGGTGTCGAGCAGGTCGAAATCCGCAGAGAAACGCTGGGTCAGGGATTTGGGAAGGCGGGAGTAGATCAGGACTTTGTCGGGCATGGCGCTCTCGGGTATCGCGCTCTTCAAAAAGCAAGAGCGGGACCAGTTGCCCGGCCCCGCTCTCAAACTCTCACATGATGTGCCGCCAAATCAGGCGAGCACGGTGCCCGGCTCGACCTTGACGCCCGGGCCCATCGTCGAGGACACCGCGACGCGCTGGACATAAGTGCCCTTGGCACCGGCCGGCTTCGCCTTCACCACCGCGTCCGCGAGCGCCTTGATGTTCTCGACCAGCTTCTCCTCGGAGAACGAGGCCTTGCCGACGCCAGCCTGGATGATGCCGGCCTTCTCGACCCGGAACTCGACAGAGCCGCCCTTGGCCCCCTTGACCGCACCGGTGACGTCCATGGTCACGGTCCCGATCTTCGGGTTCGGCATCATGCCGCGCGGACCGAGCACCTTACCGAGACGGCCGACCAGCGGCATCATGTCGGGGGTGGCGATGCAGCGGTCGAAGTCGATATTGCCGTTCTGCACCTTCTCGACCAGATCCTCCGCGCCGACCACGTCGGCGCCGGCGGCCCTGGCCTCGTCCGCCTTGGCGCCGCGCGCGAACACGCCGACGCGCAGGGTGCGGCCGGTGCCGTTCGGCAGCATGACTACGCCGCGAACCATCTGGTCCGCATGGCGCGGGTCGACGCCGAGATTGATCGCGACCTCGATGGTCTCGTCGAACTTCGAGGTTGCGCGCTCCTTGATCATCTTGATCGCCTCGGGAAGCGCATAGAGCTTCGTGCGGTCAATGCCCTCGCGGGCGGTCTTCAAGCGTTTTCCGATCGCCATGGCGCCTTACCCCGCAACTTCCAGACCCATCGAGCGGGCCGAGCCCTCGACCATCTTCATGGCCGATTCGATGGTGTCGCAATTCAGGTCCTTCATCTTCTTCTCGGCGATCTCGCGCACCTGCGCTTTGGTCACCTTGCCGGCCTTGTCGCGGCCCGGAGCTTTCGAGCCGGACTGGATCTTGGCGGCCTGCTTCAAGAAGTAGGACATCGGCGGGGTCTTCATCTCGAAGGTGAAGGACCGGTCCGCGTAGATGGTGATGATCACCGGAATCGGGGTGTTCTTCTCTTCCTTCTGGGTCTGCGCGTTGAACGCTTTGCAGAACTCCATGATGTTGAGACCGCGCTGACCGAGCGCGGGGCCGATCGGGGGCGACGGGTTCGCCGCCCCGGCCGGGACCTGCAATTTCAGGTATCCCGTTACTTTCTTTGCCATTATTCAATCTCCAATGCGCCCGCGCTTTGCCTGTTACGGACGCCCGCTGCGGGAAAACCCGCGGCGATGGTTTGGGACCGTGGTGCGGCACGCTTGGCTCCGGCTGGCAATGCCGGCCGCGCCTCCCACGAGCGAAATGCCCCCGACACCGGTCGAGAGCGAAGGGCGCCCGATACACGAGATCGGGCGAAAAGGAAAGTCTCAAGCAGGACGGGATGCCCTGCTCCCAGCTTAGCCGGCGATCTTCTCGACCTGGTTGAACTCGAGTTCGACCGGGGTCGCGCGGCCGAAGATCGACACCGCGACCTTCAGGCGCGAACGGGCCTCGTCGATTTCCTCGACCACGCCGGAGAACGAGGCGAACGGGCCGTCGGCGACGCGGACGTTCTCGCCGATCTCGAACGAAACGGTCGATTTCGGCCGCTCCACACCTTCCTGCATCTGGTTCAGGATGCGCATCGCCTCGCCTTCGGAGATCGGCATCGGCTTGTTCTCGGCGCCGAGGAAGCCGGTCACCTTGGGCGTGTTCTTGATCAGGTGGAACGCCTCGTCGGTCAGCTTCATCTTCACCAGCACATAGCCGGGGAAGAACTTGCGCTCGGCATCGAACTTGCGGCCGCGCCGCACCTCGGTGACCTTCTCGATCGGCACCAGCACCTGCTCGAACAGGTCTTCCAGCCCGCGCTGCTTGGCCTGCTCGCGGATCGATTCAGCGACCTTCTTCTCGAAGTTCGAATAGGCGTGGACGATGTACCAGCGCTTGTCGGCGGTTTGCGTTGCGGTTGCCATCAGTGAATGCCCAACACGAGGGTGATGAGATAACGAATGATCTGATCGGCGGCGAAGAAGAAGACCGAGGCGAGCGCCACCATCACGAACACCATGATCGTGGTGATCATCGTCTCGCGACGGCTCGGCCAGGTGACCTTGGCGGTCTCCGAGCGCACTTCCTGCAGGAATTTGAACGGGCTGGTGGCCATCGTGGGGTCCGCGTGGTCTTCAGACGATCAGGTCTTCGGACGATTAAAGAGTTTGCATGGAATCCGAACAGTGCTTTTTGAACAGCCGTCTTTGGCCCACCCTCGTTTCGAGAGATGAGCCGGGAATCGGGCTCGCTTGTTCGGGGAGTGAAAAGCCGCGCCGGAAATCCGCTTTTCTCACGGGCCGGCAGCAGGTTGCGCGATATCTACTGGCAGATGGGCCCAAGGTCAAGATATGGGCATGCGCAAGGCCGCTTGCGCCCGTCTCGTTCACAGCGCGAACCGATCTTTCGCCTGCGCGACCCGATTCTTTGAAAGCTGGGCTTAAGTGCTTGATCTCGCTGGCAGGAGTGGAGAGGCTCGAACTCCCAACCCCCGGTTTTGGAGACCGGTGCTCTACCAATTGAGCTACACTCCTAGCGAACCGGGACTGCGTCGCCGGTTCGCGCTCGTTGAAGCATAGTCGCAGCCCCGAATGCAAGGGTGCAATGGGCCAAATCCGCTGTTCAAACCACAGCATCTCGGCCAGACTTGATGCAAGCCGACAATAATATCCAAGGGAGAGACCATGACTGTGCCCGCCGCCCGCCCCGCTTCGAGTGCCCGCCCGCAGCCACTCCCGGAAGCGCGACCCGAGCAGCTCGGCCTCTCCGCGGCCCGGCTGCAGCGGGCCTCGGATGCCTTCAAGCGCGAGGTCGACAAGGGAACCGTGCCCGGCGTGACCCTGCTGGTTGCCCGCCGCGGCCAGATCGGCTGGTTCGACGCCATCGGCCGGCAGAGTCCGGCTTCCCATGCGCCGATGGCCCGGGATTCGATCTTCCGCATCTTCTCCATGACCAAGCCGATCGTCTCGCTCGCCATCATGATGCTGGTCGAGGACGGCGAACTCCTGCTCAGCGACCCCGTCGCGAAGTTCATTCCCGAATTCGCCGACCAGAAGGTCGGCGTCGAGACCGGCAGCGGTGAGCTGGAACTGGTCCCGCTCGAGCGGCCCATCACGATCCAGGACCTGCTGCGCCACACCTCCGGGATCGCTTACGAGCACACCGGGACCGGCCCGGTGCACCAGCTGTACCAGCAGTCGCGGGTGCGCAGCCGCAAGATCACCAATGCCGAACACGCCTCCATCGTCGCCGGCCTGCCGCTGATCTGCCAGCCCGGCGCCGGCTTCAATTACAGCCGCTCCACCGACATTCTCGGCCGTGTCATCGAGGTCGTCTCCGGCAAGCCGCTCGGCAGCCTTCTCGCCGAGCGCATCCTCGGCCCCCTCGGCATGGCGGATACCGGCTTCTATACCGAGCAGCACAATGCCGGACGTCTGGCCGAGCCGCTCGAGCGCGATCCCTGGACCGGCGAGCAGGTCCAACTCTTCAACATGATCGAGCGCCCGATCATGGAGTCCGGCGGCGGCGGGCTGGTCTCGACCGCCATGGACTATGCCCGCTTCTGCCAGATGCTGCTCAATGGCGGCAGTCTGGACGGCGTCCGCCTGATCGGCCGCAAGACGCTGGAGCTGATGGCCTCCGATCATCTGCCGCACGGCTGCAAGATCGAGGGCACGATCCTCTCCCCCGGTCACGGTTTCGGCCTCGGCTTCGCGGTGCGCAAGGACGCCGGCGTCGCGCCTTTCCCCGGTTCGCCCGGCACATTCTTCTGGAGCGGGATCGCCGGCACCTTCTTCTGGATCGATCCGAAGGAGGAGCTCACTTGCGTCTTCATGGCCCAAGGTCCCGGCCAGCGCGATTATCTGCGCACGCTCGTGCGCGATGTCGTGTATGCGGCGGTGGAGTAGTTTCGCACCTCTCTCCACTCGTCATGCCCGGGCTTGCCCCGGGCATCCAATGCTCTTCCGCGCCCGTCGCTCGACGTGGATGGCCGGGACGAGCCCGGCCATGACGGAGTACTAGGATGATCCCTACCCTCAACTGATCGTCGCGCCGCCGTCGATCACCATGGTCTGGCCGGTCATGAAGTTGCCGGCTGCCGAGCCGAGGAACACCGCGGCGCCCGCGATCTCGTCGGGGATGCCGATCCGAAGCAGCGGCGAGCGCGACGTCGCAGCCTTCAGATTGTCCGGGTTGTCCCACAGCGCCTTCGCGAAGTCGGTCTTGATCAGGCCAGGCGCGATGCAGTTCACGCGCACATTGTGCGGCCCGTACTCGCAGGCGAGATTGCGCGCGAGCTGCATGTCCGCGGCCTTCGAGATCGCGTAGGCGCCGAGGATGGTCGAGCCTTTCAGGCCGCCGATCGAGGACACGATGATCACGGAGCCGTCCTTGCGCTCGATCATCTGCGGCACGACCATGCTGATCAGCCAGTTGTTGGCGACGATGTTGTTGTCGAGGATCTTCCTGAACTGATCGTCGGAGATGCCGGCCAAGGGACCGTAATATGGATTCGAGGCGGCGTTGCAGACCAGCACGTCGATCTTGCCGAAGGCGCGGTTGGCCTCGTCGACAAGGTGCTGCAGGTTCTCCTTGCTGGAGATGTTGGCGGGAACGGCGAGCGCCCTGCCCGCGCCGTACTTGGCGTTGATCTCTTTGGCGACCTGATCGCAAACATCGGCTTTGCGCGATGAGACCACCACCTTGGCGCCGTGCTCGGCCATGCGCTCGGCGATGGCAAGCCCGATGCCGCGGGTGGAGCCGGTGATGACGGCGACCTTGCCGGTCATGTCGAACAGGGTCATGTGTGTTTCCTCCTCGTTTCTGAATGTCGGTCCGGGGCGGCGCACCAGCGACGAACCCGCAGCCTCGAACGTGTGACGCCACTCCGCGTTTAGCCCTGCGGGGCCGCCCCGAATGACGGCTCTCATCAAGCCAGCTTGCTGGTCGTCACCTCCGGCCCCGCCGGCTGATGCATCGCGGCCTGCGCTGAAGCGGCCATCCAGGGCTGCTGGTTCACCATCGGCAAACGCCAGGTGCTCAGGTCTCCGGTCGCGACATGGTCGAGCCGCGTCACCGAGCAATTATCGATATCGAAGGCCAGCGCCTTTTCGACCAAACCGCCGAGCGCAAAGCCGACCGCGGCCTTGATGGTGCCGCCATGGCCAACCGCGATGATGTCGCGGCCCGCCTGCTCGGCGCCGATCCGCACGACCGCTCCCGTGACGCGGCTGTAGAGATCCATGAAGCTCTCGCCGCCGGGCGCGGGTTGATCTATCGCGGCAAACCAGTTGCTGCCGGGCGGCCGGCTCGCCAGGAACGCCGCGCGGTTCATGCCCTGCCATTGCCCGAGATGCTGCTCGGCGAAGGCCGCTTCCTTGATCATCGTCTCAGGTTGCGGAAAGCCGGTGGCCCAGATCGCCTCCGCGGTCTGATGCGTCCGCCTCAGATTGCTCGCATACCAGACCGCGTTGCGCGGCAGGATCTTCGCCACCGCCTCGAACACGATACGGTCGCTGGTGTCGCAGGCAATGTCGGTCTGGCCGTAGATGTTGCCGCCGTCGTTGCGGACCGGAGCGTGGCGCACCCACCACCAGCGCGTGGTGACGACGGCCGGCTTATCCTGATTGTCCGACATCACGATCACTCTTCCCTGTCCAGCATTGTGGCTGTACGTGAGACGCACGGCCGTCTCAAGTGACTTCGCGCGATGGGGCACGTTTGAAACGGCGTTTGAATTCCATCGTGCGGGCAACCCGCCGGGACAACAGCGAGCAGGAGGAAAGCATGGGCCGCCTTCAAGGCAAATCGGTCATTATCACCGGCGCGGGAAGCGGCATCGGCCGCGCCGCCTCGCTGCTGTTCACCCGCGAAGGCGCCAAACTGATCGCGGTCGACCGCACTGACGGCGTCAAGGAGACGGTCGAACTGGTGAAACAACAAGGCGGCGTCGCCGAGGCCGTGCTTGCGGATGCCGGCTCCGAGGCGGACGTGATCGGCTTCGTCGACCGCGCCGTCGCCACTTATGGCCGGCTGGACGTGATCTGGGCCAATGCCGGCATTTCCGGCGGGCTGAAGCCGATCGCCGAGCAGACCGTCGAGCATTGGCAGGAGATCCTGCGCATCAATCTGATCGGGCCGTTCCTGGCGATCAAATATGCGATGCCGCACATGGTGCGGCAGCAGCGCGGCGCGATCGTCTGCACGGCATCGGTCGCCGGCTTGAAGTCGGGCGCCTCGGGCCATCCTTATGCGGCGAGCAAGGCCGGCGTGATCAGCCTGGTGCAGACCACCGCCTATTCGCTGTCCGGCACCGGCGTGCGCATCAACGCGGTGTGCCCCGGCCTGATCGAAACCGGCATGACCAAGCCGATCTTCGACGGCGCCAAGGAGCGCGGCACCGAAGGCAAGATCGGCCAGCTCAATCCGCTCAAGCGCGCCGGCCAGCCGCACGAGATCGCCGCGATGGGCCTGTTCCTCGCCAGCGACGAGGCCTCCTATGTCAACGGCCAGGCGTTCCCGGTCGATGGCGGGCTGACCGCCTCGATGCCCTATGCGGGCAAGCCGATTTAACACCGCAGCAGCTCCCCCTTCTCCAGTCGGCCCACAAAGGGGGGACCTCGGCGCGAGCGCCGTGCGCTCGTCGCCATACCGCGAAGTCTCGCGAGCAACGTAGCCGCGAGACGACAGCCTTTTACTCGCCGCCGCGACGTCATTGCGAGCGATAGCGAAGCAATCCAGACCATCCCCGCATCGGCAGTCTGGATTGCTTCGTCGCTTCGCTCCTCGCAATGACGATCCTGGAACACACACCTTCGCGTTCCCGCGGTACGATTGCGCCCGGGTGATGCTGAATCTGAAACCCTCTTCGATATCGAGGGCGCAGGGAAGACCGGGCGCCGGCTGGCGCCCATGGTCCGCGTGCAGCAAAAACGCACGCGGCAGAACCACAGGTGCAGCCGAAATCGCCCGGCCTTCCCTGCGCGATGGTTGGAACGGCTGCTTCGTGCTCTCCCTGGGGACCGGCTTTCTTGCCCCCATGCGACGACGCTTACGCGTCGCGTTGCGCAGGCATCAGCACCGGGATGCCTGGACCACACGACTTGACCGCGCGCATCAACGCTGTTCGTCCGCGTGAGATCACGCTGCAACGTCGATGCGCCCACCGCATCCCGCACCCAACGCTCGTGACGATCGCGAAGCGCCCCTCTCATCGAGGCGGGATGGCGTAAGGAAATCATAATTTCTGAAAAAGAGAAATAGAAATATTTTTCGCGCCGGGACTGGACAGGGGTGATCGCCTTGATCGGGGACGCGAATTTGGCTTCTCGGCGCACGCTGTTTGTGCTGCCCCGTCGGGCACACGAGCACATCGGCGCCACTTTCCCCCGGGAGGTGATTTGCCTAACCCGGCCGTTGGGCCGCGTATCTTTCATTCACATCGTCGATCAGCGATAATGGCGCTTCGCTATTCCTGCTTCCAGTCCTCATTGGGCGAAGGGCATACAGGCCGAGATTCCCGACGATCATGCCAAGTGAACGTACCGACCATATCAAGACACTCCTCGCCGATCTCGTCGGCTTCGACACGGTGAGCGACAAGTCCAATCTGGCGCTGGTCGATTACGTCCAAGATTATCTCGCCGGCTTCGGCCTCACCGCGCAGCGCATCGTCGATGAGACCGGCCGTAAGGCGGCGCTGTGGGTGACGATCGGGCCGGCCGACAGGCCCGGCATCGTGCTGTCGGCCCATACCGATGTGGTGCCGGTCACTGGGCAGGACTGGAGCGCCGATCCGTTCACGCTCGTCGAGCGCGACGGCCGGCTCTACGGCCGCGGCAGCGCCGACATGAAGGGCTTCGTCGCGGTGTGCCTCGCCATGGTACCGGAGATGGCGCGCGCGAAGCTGGCCTCGCCGATTCATCTGGCGCTGTCCTATGACGAGGAGGTCGGCTGCGTCGGCGTGCGCCCGCTGCTCGATGAGATCAACAAGCTCTCGGTCAAGCCGCTCGCCTGCTTCGTCGGCGAGCCGACGCTGATGCAGGTCGCGATCGGACACAAGGGCAAGCATGCGCTGCGTGCGATCTTCCGCGGCCAGGCGTGTCATTCCGCGCTGGCGCCGCACGGGGTCAACGCGGTCGAACATGCCGCCGACCTGATCACCGAGGTGCGCCGCCGCGCGCGAGAGATCGCCGCACATGGCGCACGTGACGAGCTCTATGAGGTCGCCCACACCACCCTGCTCAGCAGTGTCATCCAGGGCGGCACCGCGCTCAACATCGTGCCCGATACATGCGAGCTGCAATTCGAGGCGCGCGGGCTCGGCGTGCACGAGGCCAGGCAACAGACCGGCGAGATCGTCGCGTGGGCCAAACGCGAGATCGAGCCGGCGATGCGGCGCGGCCATGCCGACAGCGGCGTCGAATTCGAAGATATTCTCGAATATCCGGCGCTCGACATGGCGGCCGATCATCCGCTGGTGACGTTTGCCAAAACTCTCGCCGGGCGCAACAGCCACATCAAGGTGTCGTTCGGCACCGAGGCCGGATTGTTCGTGGCGATGGCCGACATCCCGAGCGTGGTGATCGGCCCCGGCGCGATCGCGCAGGCGCACAAGGCCGATGAATACGTCGAGATGGCGGAGCTGGAACGTTGCGCGGGCTTGATCGAGAGATTGATCGCGCAGTGTTCGAAGGCTGATGGACTGGATGTTTTGCGGCAGTAGCCCGGATGAGCGACAAGGACATTCGGGGAATGACCTCGCGGATCGCGCACGCGGGCTACGAACTGAAGCCCGTCATCCGTCCCGACGGGCGGACGGCAAAACCATCAGCCTGACTTGTTCATCTTCTTCACCTTGGCGTCGGTCGCCTCGATCGAGGCCGCCAGTTCCAGCACTGCTTTTGCCAGCAGGTCTGCGGCCTCCTTGGGATCCTGCGACCGTTCGGCGCGCAGCGCGTAGTTCTTGGCTGAGGAGATTGACATTGGCGACCTTTCCCACGGAAAAGCCCGCCGGGTTGAGACGGCGGGCTTCCTTACGCATTACGCTCGCGAGTCGCCCTTGCAGGCCGTCCGCGATTGACATGACCATAGCGGGCACGAGTTAAGAAAATCCTCGTGACCGTGACTGGTCCGCTGCCTACTTCGCGCCCGCCCTCTCGGCGTACTCCCACGCGGTCTTGGTCATCGGCACCATGCGCTTGACGGATTCGATCGCCTTGTCGTTGGCGGCGGTGCCGTCGCGGATGCGGCCGATAATGCCCTGCAGGATGCCGGCCAGGCGGAACAGATTGTAGGCGAAGTACCAGTTCAGATCGGGCAGCTTCATGCCGGTGGCGCTGCAATAGATCTGCGCCGCTTCTTCCATGGTCGGAATATTGAGCGCGCGATGATCGACGCCGGCCAGACCGGGCATGATCCATTGCATCAACAGATAGGTGAAGTCGGCCATGGGATCGCCGAGCGTCGACAGTTCCCAGTCGAGCACCGCGATGACGCGCGGCTCGGTGGCATGGAAGATCATGTTGTCGAGCCGGTAGTCGCCATGCACGATCGAGACGCGCTCCTGCGCGGGCACGGTGCGCGGCAGCCACTCGATCAGCTTCTCCATCTCCGGAATGTGCTGGGTCTCGGAGGCCCGATACTGCTTGGTCCAGCGGTCGACCTGGCGCGCGAAGTAGTTGCCGGGCTTGCCGAACTCGGACAGGCCGATCGCGCTCGGGTCGTACATATGCAGTTTGGCGAGCGTCTTGATCTTGCTCTCGAAGATCGCGGGCCGCTCGGACGGATCGACATGCGGCAGCGTCGGATCCCAGAACACCCGGCCCTCCTCCATCGACATGATGTAGAAGGCGGCGCCGATGACGGAATCGTCCTGGCAGAGCGCATAGGCGTGCGCCACCGGAAATCCCTGCTTGCCGAGTGCGGAAATGACGCGAAACTCGCGATCGACCGCATGCGCCGACGGCAGCAATTTGCCGAACGGCTTGCGGCGCATCACGTAGGAGCGCGCCGGGGTGTTGAGGCGATAGGTCGGGTTCGACTGGCCGCCCTTGAACTGCAGCACGGTCAGAGGGCCGGCAAAGCCCGCGACATGCTCCGCCATCCAGGCGGCGAGTTTCGCCTCGTCGAAGCGATGCCGCTCCTCGACCGGCTTGGTGCCGGAAAAATCTTCGTCCTTCCTCACGGCGTCAGCCAAGACGGGGCTCCCTGTCTCACTTAGTTCTGTGTCTCTTCGTCGATCGTCGTTCCGAGGCAGCAAGCGTAAGGTGGGCAAAGGCGCGTTCATGCATCGCGCGAAGCGCCGCGCCCACCACGGCTTGCGTCCTTGTCACGAAGCAGGTGGGCACGCTTCCGCCTACGCCCTTCGGGCTACGGCGGACGGGTCGCTTTGCCCCCCCCCTACATCTTCGTCACTCAGTGGTTCGTGTTTGCATACTTCTTGACTTCGAGCCTGGCAATGGCGCGGTTGTGCACCTCGTCCGGACCGTCGGCCAGCCGCAGCGTGCGGATGTTGGCGTAGTCCTTGGCGAGGCCCGCCTCGTCCGACACGCCGGCGCCGCCGAAGGCCTGGATCGCGTCATCGATGATCTTGAGCGCCATGGTCGGCGCCGCCACCTTGATCATCGCGATCTCGCCCTGCGCGGTCTTGTTGCCGACCTTGTCCATCATGTCGGCGGCCTTGAGGCACAGGAGCCGGGTCATCTCGATATTGGTGCGGGCCTCGCCGATGCGCTGCTCCCACACCGAATGCTCGATGATCTTCTTGCCGAAGGCGGTGCGCGACATCAGCCGCTTGACCATCTTCTCCAGCGCCTCCTCGGCCTTGCCGATGGTGCGCATGCAGTGATGGATGCGGCCGGGACCGAGCCGGCCCTGCGCGATCTCGAAGCCGCGGCCCTCGCCGAGCAGGAGGTTGCTGGCGGGCACGCGGACATTCTCCAGCAGCACCTGGGCGTGGCCGTGCGGCGCATCGTCGAAGCCGAACACCGGCAGCATCTTCTCCACCTTGATGCCGGGCGTATCCAGCGGCACCAGGATCTGCGACTGCTGCTGGTGCTTGGCGGCGGAGGGATCGGTCTTGCCCATCAGGATCGCGATCTTGCAGCGGGGATCGCCGACGCCGGACGACCACCATTTGCGGCCGTTGATCACGTAATGATCGCCGTCGCGGGTGATGCGGGTCTCGATATTGGTCGCATCCGACGAGGCCACCGCCGGCTCCGTCATCAGGAAGGCGGAGCGGATCTCACCGTCCATCAGGGGCCGCAGCCATTGCCGCTTCTGCTCCTTGTTGCCATAGCGCATCAACACTTCCATGTTGCCGGTGTCGGGCGCCGAGCAATTGAACACCTCCGAGGCCCAGGAGATGTGGCCCATCTCTTCCGAGAGCAGCGCATATTCGAGATTGGTGAGGCCGGCGCCGCGGAATTCATCGTCCTCATGCGGCGAGGGCGGCAGGAACATGTTCCAGAGGCCCTCGGCCTTGGCCTTCGCCTTCAGCTCCTCCAGGACCGGGATCACCTTCCAGCGGTCGCCCTGGGCGTCCTGCTGCTTGTAGATCGGCACCGCCGGGCGGACGTGCTTGGTCATGAAGCTGCGAACCCGCTCCAGCCATTCCTGCTGCTTCGCTGACATCGTGAAGTCCATCGGGCCCTCCTTGGGTGTTTCCTCGTCGTCTTTGGCCGCAGTGTTCGCCCGCCCTCGCGCGCCCGCAAGCCTCTATCTTGCCTGCGCCGATCACGATGCGAGCCACCGCAGCGCCGAAATGCCGCCGCGCGAAATCGCTCGCCTTGACATCACGGCCTCCTCAAACGATAGTTTCATACAAGTGTTTGAAAAGCAACTCCCCTGCTCCGCGCCGTTATCGCCTTCTCATGCGCGCGGCGGACTGAGAAAAAAGTGAGGGCTGACCCATGGCCAGCGATCAGACCCGAACCGCCATCATCGCCGCGGCCGAGCGGCTCTATGCCGAGCGCGGTTTCTCCGACGTCACCTTGCGCGACATCGTGGCGGAGGCGAACGTCAACCTCGCGGCGGTGAACTATCATTTCGGCTCGAAGGACGATTTGATCGCGGAATTGTTCGTGACGCATTCGATCGCGCTCAACCGTGCGCGGCTGCGCGAATTGCGGGCGGCGGAGCAGGAAGGCGGCGGGCGGGCCGATATCCACGACATCCTGCGCGCCCTGGTCGGCCCAACCTTGCGCGGCTGCCTGGGGCCGGAGAACCAGCGCTCCACCGCGGCGCGCTTCATGATCCGCGTCAATATCGAGTCGGTGCCGCCGATCCGCCGCATCCGCAACCGCGAGATCGACCATTTGCGCAAATTCATCGCGGCGATGGCGCGCGCCCTGCCCGGCTGCGACGAGGTCGAACTCTATTGGGGGCTGCACTTCGCGCTCGCCATGGCGCAGCAGACCGTGCGCGACAGCGAGCGGCTGACCAAATTGTCCGATGGCAAATGCGATGTCGACGATGTCGAGGCCGTGATCGAGCGCGTGGTCAAAGTCGCCGCGATGGCGCTGACGAGCGCCGCAGCCCCCGGCATGCGTGCCACGGGCCGCGCCGCCGCCAGCGTCAAATAGCGCCGCTCGCCTTCAGCGCGGCGATCCTGTCCGCGTCATAGCCGAGCTTGCCGGACAGGACCTCCTGCGTGTGCTCGCCGAGCAGCGGCGGCGCGCGATAGTCGGTGACCGGAGTCTCCGAGAAGGTCAGCGCGTTGCGGATCAGCGACAGATGCGGCTCGAACGGATGGTTGACCTTCACCTCCATGCCGCGCGAGCGCACATGCGGATCGGCGAAGACATGGGCGAAATCGTTGACCGGCCCGCAGGGGACGCCGGCCTTCTCCAATTCGTCCAGCCAGTGCTGCACGGTGTTCTTCAGGAACAGCCCGGCGAAGATCGCCATGATCTCCTTGCCGTTGACAACGCGGTCGTTGTTCTTGACGAATTTCGGGTTGGTCGCGAGCTCGGGCGCGCCCAGCACGGCGCAGGTGCGCGCGAACTGCGCGTCATTGCCGACCACCAGCATCAACTCGCCGTCCGAACAGCGGAATACGCCGGCCGGCATGCCGCCATTGCCCCAGGTGCCGCGGCGCGGCGGCGACTTGCCGTTGACGAGATAGATCTGCGCGTAATGCGACAGCGAGGCGATCACGGTATCGAACAGGCAGACGTCGATGTGCTGGCCGCCGCCGCCCTTGACGTCCCTGTGGTAGAGCGCGGCGAGAATGCCGATCGAGGTGTTCATGCCGGTCATGTAGTCGACGATCGACGGGCCGACCTTCATCGGCCCCGCGCCGGGCTCGCCGTCCATGTGGCCGGTGACGCTCATCAGCCCGCCCATGGCCTGGAAGATCGCGTCATAGCCGGCGCGCGGCGCGTAAGGGCCGGTCTGGCCGAAACCGGTCACCGAGCAATAGATCACGTCGGGATTGACCGCGCGGATCGATTCATAGTCGAGACCATAGCGCTTGAGATCCCCGACCTTGTAGTTCTCCATGAAGACGTCGCAGTCCTTGGCCAGCTCGCGGATGATGTCCTGGCCTTCCTTGCAGGCGATGTTGACCGTGACCGACTTCTTGTTGCGGTTGGCGCAGAGATAGAAGGAATTGTTGTTGTTCGCATTGCCTTCGGGGTCCGGCAGATAAGGCGGGCCGAAGGCGCGGGCGTCGTCGCCGGTGCCCGGCCGCTCGATCTTGATCACCTCGGCGCCGAGATCTGCCAGCATCTGCGCCGACAACGGTCCTGCAAGCACGCGCGTGAGATCGAGAATCTTGATGCCAGAGAGCGGCAGCGCCGACATGAACATTCCTCCGAGAGTCTTATTCCTTGTCGCGGGAACAGCGAGCGTTCTCCGCGAAGCCTCTCGCGATACACTATTTTTGGAGCAAGAGCACTGCGCTGTCGGCATGCCGCCATCCCGCTGTGCGGGACTGACCTCCGGAGCTGGAAGCGCCGAGAGTGCACGCAGGGCGGACGAAGCGCGTCCCGGCTCAGGCCACGCGCAGCTGCCCGACGAACTGATCGACGTCGCGGCGCAGATCCGCCGCCAGCAGCGCCAATGTGCTTGCCGAGTCCAGCACCTCGCCGGCCGCACGGCCGGTATCGGCAGTGGATTCGGAGACGCCGACGACATGACGCGAAAGCTCGGTCGTGCCTTCGGAGGCCTGCAATACATTGCGCGCAATCTCACGTGTCGCTGCGCCCTGCTCCTCTACGGCGGCCGCGATCGCCGAGGCGATATAATTGACGCGCTGGATCGTACTGCTGATCGCCTGGATCGCTTCGACCGATGAGCGCGTGGCGCCCTGGATATCGGTGACCTGCGCAATGATCTCCTCGGTCGCCTTCGCGGTCTGGTTCGCCAACGTCTTCACCTCGGCCGCCACCACCGCAAAACCCTTGCCGGCTTCGCCCGCACGCGCCGCTTCGATCGTCGCGTTCAACGCGAGCAGGTTGGTCTGCTCGGCAATGCCGCTGATCAAAGCCACGACATCGCCGATGCGCTGCGCGGCGTCCGACAACGCACGAACCTGCTCATTGGTCTTCTCGGCCTGCGTCGCGGCAGCACCGGCGATCGCGGTGGATTCGGAAACCTGGCGGCTGATCTCGTTGATCGAGGCCGAGAGCTCCTCCGTGGCGGCTGCAACCATCTGCACGTTGCCGGACGCCTGTTCCGACACGTTGGCGACCGACGAGGCCTTCGAGCGCCCCTGGTCCGCGATCGCCGACATCGATTGCGCGGTCGCGTTCAACTCGGTCGAAGCCGAGGCGAGCGTCCGCAGCGATGTCGTCACCGTGGATTCGAACGCCTTGATCAGCTTCTCGACCGCACTCTGGCGCCGTTCCTTGCGTTCCTGATCGGCCTCCTTTTCACCGGCCAGACGATCGCCCGCGATCAAGCTCTCCTTGAACACGGCGACGGTGCGCGACATCTCGCCGATCTCGTCGCTGCGATCGAGGCCGACCAACTCGACTGCATAGTCGCGGTCGGCGAGCCGTCGCATCGCAGCCGTCAGGTCCAGGATCGCGGCAGAGATGCGTCGTTGCACGACGAGCAGACCCGTAACCGCCACTGAAATCGCGACCAGCATCGTCACGCTGGCGGCGACGAGGCCCTGGCGCGCCGCACTGATCTGCGCCCCGGCGACAGCGACCATTTCCGCCAGCGCGGCATTGGCTGCTTCGACGCTGTAGTTCAGGATGGCGGTATTGAGTTTCGAGAGGTCGGCGAATGTGACGTCGATCCTCTGGTTGTTACGGAGCGCAGAAACGTAGGCGGCCTGCTGCGCGGCCATCGCCTGCACATCCGGCTGCTTGGAGCGGTTCACCACGTCGAGCAGCGCAGGCGGCGCATCCGGTCGCGCCGCTGCCACCAGCACTTGGCTCCATGCCTGGGCCTGCCGGCCGACATCCTCGGCGCCCGCCACGATCTCAGCCGGGCTCCACGGCTTGCCGGAGGCGGCTGCGTTCTCGATCCTTACCGCAAACAGGCCGCCGAAATTGCGCGCGGCCCAGGCAGACTGCTTGATGTTGACCATCTGGTCGACCACCGGGTCGACCAGCTTCAGCGTCTCTTCGAGATCAGCGGCGAAGACGAGGATGCCGTCGAGATAATCCTGCGCAGCCTTGCGGAAGGCGTCGGCGGCCTGCATATCGCGCGACGTCTTGGGCAGATGGATGGCTCGCTCGGCATCCGGGCGCAACGCCGCAAGACGGTCATGCGCCGCGCCCAGCGCGCCGAGCCGGTTGGCAAGCCTCGGATCGGCAAGACCGGACAGAGCCTCGAGCACGTTCCTATAAGCGCTCTCCGAAACCTGACGGTTGGCTGCGATCCGCGCATCCGCAGCGGCATCAGCCGCGCCATCGGCGACCAGCGTCGCAAGGAAGGTGCCACGTTCGATGCGGAAGCCGATCAACGTCGCGAACAATTGCTGGTCCGCAGCGGCGAGCTGCGCAACGCGCTGGGCGGCGCGATAGCGGCCGAAGGATTCCACCAGGTTCACTCCGAGACACCCGACCAAGAGCAACGCAAGTGCCCCGATGATGAAACCGAGAATGATGCGGATCGAAAGGCCGGCGAGCAGCTTCATGCTTATGTCCATTTGCGGTCAGGATTTTCCGACGGGCAATTAGTTCGCGATCAGTGTTAATTTTCTGTCTGCCGCCATCGTTTCCGCGCGCAAGGGGACGCGCTTGTTAGTTACAAGGTATCATCATCCTCATATGCCGGGCTCGCAAGAGAGCCGACATGGCTTTGCACGCATGTTCGCGTGCATATCGCGAATCAGTTCGATTCGGCTGATTCGGTCGGCGGATGCAAAACGCCTCGCCGGGAAGGTGCCAGCGCGTCGAGCGGCACGTAAATCCACGGAGGCGCCGGACTTTATTGCTTCATTATGTGTGTGACCGGCGCCAGTACATATCGGGAAACACAGCGCAAGAGCCCGTTAATTCCGGGCGATTTTACCTGCTCACAGGCTTTGATGTTTGACCTGGGAGCAAGCCATGACGTCAATCTCTGCTGCCTCTACTACCGCCTATTCGCCGCTCGACCTCTTGAAGCAGGAGCTCGCCAAGGAGGTCTCCTCCGGCAAGGTCAGTTCGTCCGACCAGACCGCGTTATCCTCGGCGCTCGACGATATCGATTCCGCGCTGAAAAGCGGCGCCGGCAGTTCGTCGTCCAGCACGAGCTCCAGCGCGCCGCCATCGCCGCAGGACATGCAGTCCAAGATCGACAGCCTGATCGACAAAGAGGTGTCGAGCGGCAAGCTCACCTCCGATCAGGCGAGCGAGCTGAAGAACGTGTTCGCCAGCGCGTTCTCAGCCGGTCCCGGCAGCGCATCCGCGGCCCAGACGAGTGACAACTCCGCCAGCACCAGCTCGAGCACGGCCTCGTCGTCATCGTCGAGCACGGATTCGGATATCGCGGATCTGTTGAAGAAGCTGCTGGCTGCCCTGCAGGATGCCAACAAGAACGCCTCCTCGTCATCCTACGGCGCGAACGGCTCGACCTCGTCGAGCACGAGCGGCACCTCGCTGGTGCTGGACTATTCGGCCTGAACCGGCTGGATAGCGATCTCCCCTCTCATCGCCTCGCAAGCGTCCGGCCGGATGGTTTGACCTCGGATCGGACGCTCTGTTGCCGAACGATCATCACGCCGCCGGCAAGGATCATTCCGGCGGATTGAACGTCCGCGTGAAGTACACTGGCGTCTTCGCCGCCTTGAGCCGGTAGAGCTGCGCCGGCCGGTTCGGTCCTTTGCGCATTTTCGCGACCGGTTCGATCAGATCCGCCGACAGCATGCGGGTGCGGAATGCGCTCTTCTCCAGCGGCCGGCCGAGCACGATCTCGTAGGTGCGCTGCAGCTCCGGCAAGGTGAACTCCTCCGGCATCAGATAGGCCGGAAGCGAGGTGTATTCGACCTTGTTGCGCAGCCGCTGCACGGCGGCCGCCAGAATCTCGTCGTGATCGAAGGCGAGCTTGACTTTGACTCGCTCTCCGAGAATCTGAAACCATTGCGCATCCGCGGCCAGCGCGCGCTCCGCCACGGAGGCCGGCATCAGCGCATAATAGGCGTGTGTGGCCGACCAGCCGCGCGGATCGCGCGCCGCGCTGCCCCAGCTTCCGAGCTGTTCGAGATAGGGACTGGCGACGCCCGTCTTCTCCTTCAGCTTGCGCGCGGCACAGGCCTCGAGATCGCGGTCCTTGGCGACATCGACGAAGCCGCCGGGCAGCGCCCAGCCCCCCGGAAACGGCTCGCTGTTGCCCTGTCCCCTCTGAACCAGCAGCACATGCAGCGCGTCCGCCTGGATGGTGAAGATCACGACGTCCACCGTGGTCAGGGGCCGCGGGAAGTCCAAGCCCGCCGCTGTCCGGCCTCTCTCCTGCTGCGCCTTCTGTCCCGGCTTCTCGGCCACGTCTGACTCCCTTCGCTTGCCGCTTGACAATAGCATGCTTAGTTGTACTGTCCAACTTACTTAGTTGGTGTGACGCACTTATAGGAGGCTTGCCATGTTCGGCATTCGTTTCATCAAGGCCCAGCCCACGACTTACCTGCTCAAATACCGCGCCGGCCAGGTGACCCAGGAAGGCGCCGGCCTCTCCACCTTCTATTACGGCCCGGTCACCTCGCTGGTCGCGATCCCGGTGGGCAGCCGCGACGCCGCCTTCATCTTCCAGGAAACCGCGCGCGACTTTCAGACCCTGACCGTGCAGGGCCATGTCACCTACCGCATCAACGAGCCGAGGAAGGCGGCCGCGATGCTGAACTTCACCCTCAGGGCGGACGGCAAGACCTATGAATCCGACGATCCCGAGAAGCTGCCGCAGCGCATCCTCGGTGCGGTGGAGGTGCTGGCGCAACAGGCGGTGAAGGAGATGACGCTGAAAGAAGCGTTGCGCGCCTCCGACCACATCGCCGATACCATCGCAAACGGCCTCAAGAGCCGCGCCGATGTCGAGGCCCTCGGCCTGGAAATCCTCGCCGTCTCCGTGCGCGCGGTGAAGCCGACGCCCGAAACCGCCAAGGCGCTGGAGGCCGAAGCGCGCGAGGCGATCCTGAAGACCGCCGACGAGGCGATCTTCGCCCGGCGCAATTTTGCCGTCGAACAGGAACGCGCGATCCGCGAAAGCGAGCTCGACACCGATATTGCAGTCGAGCAGAAAAAGCGCGCGATCCGCGAGACGCAGATGGATGCGGAGGCCAGCGTCGCGGCCAAGCAGAACGAGCTGCGCGAGGCCGGCATGGTCGCCGACATCGCGTTGGAAGGCCGGCGCAGGGATTTCGTCGAACTCAACGCCACCAACACCCGCACCCTCGCCGATGCCGAGGCCTACCGGGTAGGCGCCTTGATGAAGATCTTCGAGGGCGTCGACACCCGGGTCATCCAGGCGCTCGCTGCGAGCGGCATGCAGCCGGGGCAGCTGATCGCGCAGGCGTTCTCTGGCCTTGCCGAAAAGGCCGAAAAGATCGGGCAATTGAACGTCTCGCCGGAGCTTCTGAACGCGCTGATGGACAAGCCCGCCCAGATCGACCGGGAGGCCGCCCGTGTCCGCCGCCAATGACCGCAAGGTGGTGCTGGTCGTCAGAAAGACGCGGCTCGAGGACCTCGTCGCGAGGTTCCTCACCGCCGGGCAGGCGAAGTTCTATGTCGAGCATCTCGGCGCCGATTTCTCCGACTACGAACGCGAGCACGAGGTCTATCGGTCCGCACGGCTCCGTGCGGTGCAGACGCTGGAGCAATGGGGCCGCTACCAGATCATCGACCGCGGCTTCCTGCCCAACTTTCTCTTCGGCCCCCATGACATCGTGGTGGCGCTGGGCCAGGACGGCGTCGTCGCCAACACGATGAAATATCTCGAGGGCCAGCCGCTGATCGGACTGAACCCTGACGCCGGCCGCTATGACGGCATTTTGCTGCCGTTCAAGCCGAACGACCTCCCTACCCTGCTGCCGGAGGTCGCGGCTGACAAGCGCGCGGCGAAGGCAGTGACGATGGCGAAGGCGCGTCTCTCCGACGGCCAGACGCTGTACGCCGTCAACGACCTTTTCATCGGCGCGCGCTCGCATGTCTCTGCCGTTTACGAGATCGCGACCGGGGGCGAGCGCGAGCGTCAATCCTCCAGCGGCCTGATCGTCGCCACCGGCCTCGGCTCGACCGCCTGGTTCAAGAGCATCGTCACCGGTTCGCTGGCGATCGCCGGCAGTTTTGGCGCTCCGTCCGCGAGCGCCCATTATGACGCCCTGCCTTGGGACGCGCGCGAGCTGCGGTTTGCCGTGCGCGAGCCGTTCCCGAGCCGGAGTTCGCAAACGCGCCTGGTCTGCGGCAGCCTCGGCGCGGATGAGAGCTTGCGGCTGCGCTCGCTGATGCCGGACAACGGCGTCATCTTCAGTGACGGCATCGAGGCCGACCGGCTCGACTTCAATTCCGGCGCCGAGGCCACGATTACGCTTGCCGAACGTCAGGGCCGCCTGATCGTGTGACGGCTGCAAACCACGGCCACGGCCATCACCCCCGCGCAAACACCAACAGCCCATTGGCGGGAATCGTCAGGTGCGCCGAGCAGGGCCGGCCATGCATCGGCGGGCCTTCCGCCATCACCTCGCGGTTCTCCGCGGGATGGGCGCCCTCTTCATAATCCTCGCTGCAGAACACCAGGTGCCACGCGCCGCCGGCCGGGAAGCCGATCGCATAATCGGTCCACGCGGTCTCGTTCAGGCTCACGACCACCATCAGCACGTCATCCGAGCCCTCCGCCCAGCGCTCGAAGGCGAGCACGCGGTTGCCATCATGCACATGGACGATCGCGCTGCCCTCGCCTGACAACGCCTTCAGGCTGTGCCGAAGGCCGATCAGTTCGCGGGTGAAGCGCAGGAAATCCAGCGTCGTCTCATCGCCGCCGTCGAGCCGCGCCCAGGCGATCTGGGTGTCGGGATGCGGCGTGTCGCTCCACGATTTCTCCTCCAGGAGCTCCTGGCCCATGAACAGCATGGGGATGCCCGGCGCGGTCAGGAGCAGGCCCGTGGCGACGCGGCTGCGGCTGCGCGCATACCAGGAGCGCGACGAGAGCGCGTCGGCAAGCCGCGCGATCCGCGGCTCACGGCCGGCATAGACGATGTCGTGGTTCTCGATCGAATGCACCGCGCGGGCCCGTTTGCCAAGACTGTCGTCGGCGATCGCTTCGGCAATCGCCTGCATCGCGACCGGCGCGGTCGCGCCCCCGGCCGCAGCGTGAACAGCCGCGCGCACGCTCTCGCGCAAGCGATCGCTCCAGGTTGCGTCGAAGCCGGCGCCGCCCTCGGCATGGTCCTTCACCACCCAGGGATTGACCGGCCAGTATTCCGCGACCTGGATGGCCTCCGGCCTCTCGGCGCGCAGCGCCGCCGTCAGTTGCTGGCAAGTGGCCCAGCCGCCAAAGCGGTCCATCACGCTGACTTCGTCGAAGCGCAGGCCGTCGATGCGATATTCGCGATAGAGCGACAGCGCATTGTCGACCAGGAACTGCCGGATGTCGGCATTCCAGTAAGCGAACACCTGGCCGCCGGCCCAGCCTTGATCGGTGAAATACAGGCTGTCGTTGGCGTTGCCGTAAGGCTGGCGGTCGAAGAACCAGATGCTGTTCTCGTCGAAGCCGCCACCGGCGTGATTGTAGACCACGTCGAACAGCACGCCGATGCCGTGCACATGGCAGACATCGACCAGCGCGCGGAGCTGGTCGTCGCAATGGCGGAGCACGTCCGCGCTCTCGTAAGGCGCCTGCCCCGCCTTCACCAGGATGTCGTTGGTGCGCGCGAGGTAACCCGCAAGGTGGGCCGGGTCGGCCTCGCCATATTCCGTTTCCGGGCTGAACAGGTCGGTCCCGTTGTAGCCCATGCTGAATGCGGTCGGGAATTCCTGGATCGGCAACAGCTCGATCGCGTTGACGCCGAGCGAAGCGAGATGCGGCACCCGCTCGATCACATCGAGAAAACAGCCGTCGGGATTGCCTGGTTTCATGTCGAAAGTGCCGACATGGAGCTGATAGATCACGAGTTCGTTGAAGGCCGGCGGCTTGAAATCGACCTCATGCCAGGGAAAAGCGTACGGATTGCGCAGCACCGAACGGCAGTACGGAAACGGCGGCTCGACGGTGAGAAGACGCGCATGCGGATCGCGCTTGTAGCCAGCCGAACCCGTCCCCTCGATGAAGTACATATAGGCATCGCCGTCCCTTAAGCCCGGGATGAAGATCGCCCAAAAGCCGGCGCCGATCGGCGCCAGGCGACAGCTGTCGTCCTGGGCCCAATCGTTGAAGTCGCCGGAGACATAGACCGCCTTGGCGTGCGGCGCGAACACGCGGAACGTCGCGCCGCCCGGCACCAAGGTGCCGCCCATCGGGGATTGCAGCAGGTGCAACTGTCTTAGAGACATGCGTGAGCCGACACTGGAGAGCGGCAGGTTAGCACGAGCGACAGTAGTATCCACGATCTTTGTGACTTACGGTTGAAGGATCAGAAAAGGCGGGCGCCGTTGGGGACGCGCTGATCGGGCGCGAACAGCACCACATGGCCCTGCTCGTCCGGAAAGCCCAAGGTCAGCACCTCCGACATGAACTTGCCGATCTGTCGCGGCGGAAAATTGACGACGCCCGCGACCTGCCGGCCGATCAGCGTCGCGGGGTCATAATGCTGCGTGATCTGCGCACTCGAGCGCTTGATGCCGATGGCCGGGCCGAAATCGATCGAGAGCTTCAGGGCCGGCTTGCGCGCTTCCGGGAACGGCTCGGCCGCCACGACGGTGCCGACGCGGATATCGACGGCGAGAAACTGGTCGAAGGAGATCTGTGGCGCCGCGGGCGCGGCGGGATCGTGGGAGAGGTGCATGGCGGACTTCTCGATGGGGGGCGCGACGCAGAACATGTGCCGCTTTGGCTCGGATGACTTTCATAGTGGCCGGCCGAGGATGTGACAATGCGTGTGCCGATGCGATCGTGGCGCCCGCGGTTGCGCAAGACGTATGACGGAGGCAATCCGCTGGCGCGCGGTCTGATCTATGTGCGAGAACGGCACCCAACGCTTGCAAGCGCGTGCCCGCCGCCCGGCCGATAGCGGACTGCGCTATTTCAGGCGATAGCTGGCATGGCAGCTCACACAGGCGGCCATGACCTCGCCGAGCGCTCCGAGGGCGGGCTTCAGGTCGCCTGCCACTGCGGCGTTTTGCGCTTCGATGGCAAAGCGACTGGCCGCCTTATGCATCGCTGTTCCGGCATCCTGCATGCCTTGCGGCATAAACTTCGCAACCTCAGCGGCTCCATGCAGCCGCAACGAACTCATGCCCAGCCTCTCCTCGGCGATCTTTCCCGCCGTCTCCGGCTCGTTGCGGGCCAGCGCGTCGTTGATCTGCTGGAGCGCGAGGAGGTGATCGCGCATGTTCGCGGTGGTGTGGTCGACCAGCTCCGGCGGAAACCTGACGAACTCGCGCGCGTCGGCTTCGGACGAGCCGTGGTCCATATGGTCATGATGCATCTGATGCTGGGCGCCGGCATATCCGACCGACAGAACCAGCGTCCCCGAAACCAGGAGAGCGAGTCTAGCGCGCATGACGAATTTTCCCGATGGACGGCTTGAAGGATAGCAACGAGACGACGCCTCGCATATGATCACGATCATATGCCCATCGAGAAAACCCCGAACGAGACCCGGGCGGCTCCAGTCCTCGATTGGAAGTCCCTGACGCTCGGATCGCCCGTGCTGGCTGCGCTGCCCGGACCTGCCCGGCGGGTGACGCGATTGCTCGATATCCCGCGCCATGCTTCGGTATTCAACCAGGGCGACCATCCCAAGGCCATGTTCTTCGTGCTTTCAGGAGATGTGCGGCTTGTCCGCCGATCAAGCTCCGGCGGAGAGACCATCCTTCAGCGGACGCGACGCGGCTTTCTCGCCGAAGCCAGCATCGATCAGCCGGCCTACCATTGTGGCGCGATTGCCGCGGAGCCCTCGACCGTGCTGGCGATCCCGCGAGGGGCCTTCAGCAAGGCGCTATCCGTCGAGGCGTTCCGCGACGGGTGGATTGCCCATCTGGCGCGCGAGCTTCGCAGGGTGCGCGCTCATTCGGAACGATTAAGCCTCAAGACGGCAAGGGAGCGCATCCTCCATTTCATCGAGACCGAGGGCGAGCGAGGTGCGATCGACCTGAAACAATCCAAGAAGGACTGGGCGGCAGAACTCGGACTGACCCACGAGGCGCTCTATCGCACGCTCGCGCAGATGGAGAAGCGCGGCGAACTAATTGTCGAGCATTCCCGACTGACCGTGCGATGACGCGACGTCGCTGCATGCTGAACAGCGCGGCCGCCCGTCTCGCAACGAGCGACCAGGCCGCAAGCTAGATCGCCTCGATCACAGCCTTCAACTCGCCGGCGACATGACCCGCGATCGTTGCCAGTGCATTGTTCTGGATGGCCTGCATGGACGCCACCGGATCCACGGCGGCGACCTCGGTCTTGCCATCGATCTCCTGCACGACGAGATTGCATGGAAGCATGGTGCCGATCTTGTTTTCGGCCTGCAGCGCCTGATAAGCCATCTTCGGATTGCAGGCGCCCAAAATGACATAAGGTCGCAAGTCGGCACCGATCTTCTCCTTCAGCGTGGCTTGCACATCGATCCGGGTCAGCACGCCAAATCCGCGCGCCTTGAGTTCGGCGATCGCTTTATCGACTGCCTGCTGAAATGGGAGATCGACCGTCTTGGCGAAGTAGTAGCTCATGCTGCTCTCCTGAGGTCGGGCGGCGACGCGATACGATCATGCGTATCATGACCAGCAGGCCCAAGACCTGTCGGGCAGCTGCTGAGCTGACCGGTTGTGATTGTTTACCCCTCGACCCTGCGGGACGGCAAGCGTGGCCGGCGCAGCGTGCCGCATCGCACAACCTCCGATCGTCATCAGCCGGTTATGCGACGCAGCTAGCCTGCGTCCTTAAAACCATAACGAAATCCGGGAGGACGACCATGCATCGACCCGATCTCGTCGCTGCGGCGCTGGGCCTATTCGCCTCAGTCGCGATCATAGCTACGCCCGCCGCTGCCTCGCCCTGCACCAATCTGCAGACGCTCAACCTCATGCACACCACGATCACCTCGGCAACCGATGTCACCGGCGGCACGTTCACGCCGCCGGGTTCCACGCCGATCACCGGACTGCCGCCGTTTTGCCGCGTCACCGCGACGCTGACGCCGACCGCCGATTCCAACATCAAGATCGAGGTCTGGCTGCCGGAGAACAATTGGAACGGACGCTTCCTCGGCACCGGCGGCGGCGGTTATCAGGGCGTCATCACCTATTCCGAGCTCGCCACCAGCATCCAGACCGGCTACGCGGTCGCCAACACCGATCTCGGCACCGGTTCCTCCGGCTGCAATCCGCTGTTCTGCGGCTCCGACGGCAACAAGGGCAACGCCCTCGCCATCGCGTTCGGCGATCCGGCCAACCCGTCGACCGGCCTGTTCGGGCATCCGGAACGGATCAAGGATTTCGGCTACCGCGCGATCCACCTGATGACGGTGAGGGGCAAAGAGATCGTCAAGGCGTTCTATCCGCGGGCTGCGAACAAGGCCTATTTCGCGGGATGCTCGACCGGCGGCCAGAATGCGCTGATGGAAGCGCAGCGCTTCCCGCATGACTACGATGGCATCGTCGCCGGAGCCGCCGCATTCAACCGGACGCATCTCCACATGTGGGCGCTGTCGGTGTGGCAGGACACGCATGCGAGCGCCACGCGCTTCATGCTGCCGGCGCAGATGCCTGTCATCAACAAGGCCGTGCTCGCGCAATGCGCCGGCCACGACGGCGGCGCCAAGACGGACGCGTTCCTGACCGATCCGCGGGACTGTCGCTTCGATCCCAAGGTGCTGGAATGTAAAGGCGGCGAGGCGCCGCCCGCCTGCCTCACGCCCGACCAGGTGACGACGATGCGCAACTATTATCTCGGCGCCGTCGATCCCGTGACCGGAGAGGTCATCAATCCCGGTCCTGCGCGCGGCAGCGAGACCGACAACGTTCTGGCGCTCGGGCTCGTGTTCGCCGAGCAGCTTCCGGAGCCGGCCTTCGACGGCCTGTTTTATTGGGTCTATGGCGCGAGCTTCGGCATTCCGACCAGCCCGACCAATTTCGCCAATTTCGACTTCCACCACGACATCGGAAGAGTGGACGAGCAGCTCGCGCCCGTCCTGAACGCGACCAGCACGGATCTAAGCGAGTTCCGCGAACATGGCGGCAAGCTGTTGATGTATCACGGCTGGGCCGACCCACTGCTGCCATCGCAAGCCAGCATCAACTATTTCAATACGCTGGTGCGCAATGGCCGTGCCTTCGCGCAGCCGGCGCATTTGGGGGACGACCCTGCCCTCAAGGAGACCCAGAGCTATGCGCGCCTGTTCATGGTCCCCGGCATGTATCACTGCTCGGGAGGCCCGGGACCGAACGTGTTCGACGCGCTGACACCGCTCGTCAATTGGGTCGAGCACGCGGATGCGCCGGAGACGATCCTTGCGACGAAGTTCGTCAACGACACGCCGTCGTCGGGCGTACAGATGACGCGGCCGCTCTGCGTCTATCCCAAGGTCGCGAAATATAATGGCAGCGGCAGCACCAGCATCGCGGCGAATTTCACCTGCGTCCCCGACGGACACGACTTCAACGAGATGCCGGCCCCGCAATACGGACCGTGAGACCCGAACTGCCCCGGCGGGACAGCCGCCGGGGCTGCGCTCAGCATCCCCGGCAGATCCTGAGCTTGCGGTCGAGCGCTGCACTCTCCCTATCGATCGCTTCGATGCCGGACTCGTCGTAGACGACGTCCTTCACGCTCGGCTGGCGGTGGCCAATCGGCGCGGGCAGCGGAGCTACATGCGGCCGCGACGTCGCCGACATCGTCACGGAGGTCACGGGGCAGCACCGGGCACCACGGTCTGAGTCACGGTCTGGGACAGGGCGGCGCGGCCATTGAGCAACGCAGCAAGCAGGAAGGTCTTGACCAGGCTGTGCATGGAATCCTCTCCGTTCGCAGTGCGCGCGCTATCGGTTCGACACGGGCCGCTCGGCTTGGGCCGACAGCTTCCTGGAGGTCGAGGCGAGGTGATACATGAACGGCATGTCGTGCGGCGCGGCCTTAGGCTGGCGGATCGGGATCTCGTGCGGCGTCTGAATCATCGGCAGATCTCGATCGTGCTGGAGCAGCCTTTCCGGATCGCATGGGCTACCGCCAGATTTCAGCGCCCGACAAAACGGTTGCCGGCGTAAAGTGCGGCCATGACATCTGAGGCGCGCGCACGTCGCCTTCCGAGCGCAGCTCTCGGACCGTTGCTCCAAGACATCAGCATGCCGGGAATGCGCGAGATATGTTTCAGCCGTAATTCGATCCGGGTTGCAGGCGGCCAAACGCGCACTAAGTTGCACCTCGCATCGAATCAAATCAGGTCGCGCCGTGTCACGCGCGCCGAGCCAGTTCGCCAGCGGCGACCGCCTCGGCCAATAAAAACGATGTGATGGAGGCGACGTCCCTCGGTGTAACCCGCCACAACACCCTGAAGACGAACGACACCTGAAGAAGGCATGGCATCCATGCGCAGCAGTTCAAGCCGATTTGCGGCCGCCTTGGCCGCGGATGGCATCCGACATCCGGAGGTCCGCCGGTGATGTCCATGACGCGACGCGAGCTTCTCTGGGGCGCGGCCGGCCTGCCGCTTGCGGCTGCCGTGGTTGCGAGCGTGATCGCGCCTTCGCGCGAGGGCTACACCCAGACCGCCCGCGGCAAGATCTGGTGGAAGATCGAAGGCTCAAGCTCGCGCACCCCGTTGCTGTTGCTACACGGCGGCCCCGGCGCCGGACACAATTATCTGGAGCCACTGGCGAGGCTCGCCGATCAGCGTCCCGTGATCTTCTACGACCAGCTGGGATGCGGCCGCTCGGACAAGCCCGATGCGGCCGATCTCTGGCACATCGACCATTTCGTGCAGGAGATCGACCTGTTGCGCGCCGATCTCGGCTTGGATCGCGTCATTCTCTATGGGCATTCCTGGGGTGGATGGCTGGCGCTGGAGTATCTCGCTCGGCACGGCAATCAAGCCAAGGTCGATGCCCTGGTGCTGGCAGGAACATCCGCTTCGGCGCGCCAATTCGCGGATGGCGCCGCGCAGCTGCTCGCGGCCATGCCCGGCGGGCTCGACGCCAGGCGCCGTGAGCTCGAAGCGGCCGGCAAGACCGACACGCTGGAATATCAAGACATCGTGCAGGCCTTTCTCGATGCGCATGTCTATCACGACACCCCGCCCTCTCCCCATTTTGCGAAGACGATCGAGAACATCTCGACCTCGAAAACCTACGCGCCGATGAATGGCCCCAACGAATTCACCATGACCGGCACGTTGCGGGATTGGAACCGGGAGGGCGCGCTCGCCGCGATCAACATCCCGACCCTGGTGCTCACCGGCGAATTGGACGAGGTGACGCTCGACTGCCATCTCACGCTTCAACGTGGGATCAGGAATGCGCATCTGGTGGTCATGCCCCATGCGCGACATCTGGCGATGCTGGAGCAGCCGGAAAGCTACAACTGGATCCTGCGAGGCTTCCTGTCGAACAAGGCGTAGTGTTGCGGCGCTACGCTCGTACCTTTTGTCCGAAGTTCACGCCATCGTTGGCGGATGCAGGCTCAGCGCGGCACCTGCAGAAGCTCGTCGTCGCGCCGGACGGACGCGACGAACCGGTAGCCGACGCCGCGTTCCGTCGCGATGATCGGCCCCGAGGAGGATGCTCGCTCAAGGATGCGCCGAAGCCGCAGAACCTGAACGTCGATGCTCCGGTCGGAAATATCCGCGCGCAGGCGCGTCGCCTGCAAGAGCTGGAGCCGCGTCAAGGTTCGTCCGGGCGCCGCCAGAAACGCCGCAAGCAGCGCGTGCTGGGCGCGATTGAGTTTCACCGCCTTGCCTTCGGGATCGATCAGCGCACGCGTCATGCGGTTCAACGTCCAGCCGTTGAAGCGATCGACACCGCGTTCGCCGGCGGGAACGTGAGCCTGACGCGCCAGGCACTCGCGACGGCACAAGGCGCGCGCGATCGCCCACAATTCCTGTAAGTCGCCGGTCTTCGCAAAGCAGGCATCGGCACCAAGCTTCAGCGCCAGAATGCGATCGGCGGTATCGAGCTCGGTCCCGGTCGCGATGATGGGGATGGAGACTTGCGACCTGATCCAGCGGAGCTGGTCCACCCTGTCCGCAACGATGGGCCAGAGATCGATCAGCAGAAAGCCAAGCAGCGGGCTCTTCAGCAGTGACGCCAGCTGGTCCGACCGCTGTGCCGACCAGACGCTACGGACGCGGCCGTCGAGAAACGAGATGACGCGATCACGGAAATCTCCATCGTCGCTCACGATCACGGCATCGTCGAGCAAATCGGCCCTTGCTTCCGAAGTCCCCCACCCGGCAGCGCGGTCCGGCAGATCCTGCAGGCAACGCCGGTCATGATACATCATCGCCGCCTCTTCGAGGTTGCACTCCGGCGGATTGATCACGGGGCCAGCAAGACCGCTTGTCATCTCGTGCAGCGGATTGTCGAGGCGTGCATTTTTCGACGCCGCGCCACCCCTTCGCGGTCGGGTTCCTTCTGCCCACGCACCTCAGCCTCGCATGGAATTGGCTTGTCGGTTGATCAAAACTGAGGCAACGGTTCGGACCTATGCCGTCATCGACTGCGTGAATCAGGTCGCCTATGCTCGAACAACGTGCCCGCATTTCTGCTGCCGGGTCTGTCTGCTCGCCGTCAAATCGAACGGCACCGGCTGTAACGACCCTGCCCCATGGCGGTCACCAGGTTCGTGACATGCTCGCTGAAGCCTTTCCGAACATATTGTTCGACGCGCCGCCGCGTTCGATCGTCGAGATTGCCTACAGCCGGATCGGCGCCCATCAGATCACCTATATCCGTTCGGGCAAATGGACCGGCGAAACATCGGCTGCGCAGTCGGATGCGCTCGGATTCGGCGAGAGCATCAAGCTGGTCTGGCTGTTGAGCGGATGCATGGCCATTGAAGACCGCGACAGGAGGGTTGCGATCAAGGCCGGCGAGGCCTTGCTGGCGCGCCATTCCTCGGATTGTCTTCTGGCCGGCAGCGACGATTACGAAAGCCTGGTGCTGAGACTCCATCCCAGCGCCGATCCGGCCTGGCGCGACCTCGTCGAGGCCGGCGGGCAGGAGCTGCGCATCGGCTGCAGCAGCGCGGCAGCCGCGGCGCATGCCGGCTTCATGGCCCTGTTGCGCCAGACCAATCACGACAGCACCAGCGAACTCGCGGTACAGTCCTTGTTCGAGCTGGTCACCCGCTCCGCCAATCGCGGCATCGTGAAGCCGGCGTCGGACCCAGTCGCCCCGAGCCTGTATCGGGCTCGCGAGCTGATCCGGCAGAACATCGCCGACCCCCGCTATACACCGGAGCGGCTGGCGCATGACCTCGGCCTGTCCCGCCGCTCGCTGTATAATCGCTTCGCCGACAACGGAGTGACGCCCGCCGCGTTCATCCGCATGGTCCGGCTCGCGCAGGCGAGACAGGAGATCGAGAACGATCCGTCCGGAGCAACGCCGCTCACCACGATCGCGCTCCGCAACGGCTTTCCCGACAGCTCCAGCCTGTCCCACGCCATCAAGTCGGCCTACGGCGTATCGCCGCGCGCACTGCGCGGCCGTCGATAGGCTTCTCGTCGAAGAGAAGGTCGAGCGCCTCCGCTCGAACCGCGCCAGCCTAAGGTTGCGATCTGCGAACAGGCAGCGGTCGCCGCAGCTCGCCTGCAACCCGTTATCAGACAAGCAGGAAGCGGGCCGGCGCGTCGTCAACCGCCAATTGTCGAACATCTGCGCGTAACGAATCCATCATTAAACGGCCATCCGCAGTTAATGAACTTTTCGTAAGGTCGTTATCGGCCGGTGACGCCGAGCCCCTAGAGCACGCCCGCGATTTCTCGCGCATTCTCATCATCCGATTCCCGTTTTCGCTCCTCAGGAGTTATCGATGCCCGCTCTCGGTTCACGCCGGCGCCTTGCGCTTGCGTCCATCTCGCTCGTCGCGCTCGCCTTCGCGTCTCCTGCGCTCGCGACCACGGTCACCTACGCCCCCTACATCCAGCCCGGCGATCTCGGCCCGCTCGGCAACCGCGACCAGGTGGTCATCGCCTGGCAGACCGACGAGACCGCGCCGAACCCGTCGGCCTACAAGGTCGAGTTCGCCGCCGCGCCGCAGCAGTTCGCGGCCGTGCAGCCTCAGGCGCGCGTCGTCGACAATTACCTCGCCGCCGACCGGGCGCTGCCGGTGCCGCCCGGCGCCTATGGCGCACACTCCAACTACACCGCCGTGCTGCGCAATCTGAAGCCGAACACCACCTACACCTACCGTGTCACCGGCCCCGGCCTGCCCGCCGGCGGCTTCCAGGCGCAATTCCAGACCCGCAAGACCGGCAACAAGTTCTCCTTCACGGTGATGGGCGACGAAGGCTTCTTCCCGGCCCAGGCCAACTCGAGCATGCTCACCGACTATTTCGCCCGCATCGTCCACCTGATGTACAATTCGGGCAAGATCGCGCTGCCGGGCGAGCCGGCCCGACCGGCCGGCGAGTTCGCGCTCAACACCGGCGACAACGTCTACAACACCGGCTCGGAGCAGAGCTACCGCGACTACTGGATGCCGGTCTGGAACAGCGACGTCGATAGCGTCGACCGGGGCGCGCCGTTCATCCGCTCGATGCAGAACTATATCGTCGCCGGTAACCACGACATCGGCGGCAGCGGCGATTACGTCAACCTGCTCGCGACGACCACGAGCGCAGCACGCTATCAGGGCCAGACCGGCGGCGGCGACGCGCTCGCCTACTACAATCTCTATTATTTCCCGCTGAACGGTCCGACCGGTGTCGATCCTGCCTATGTGCTGAACGGCGACACCAACGCCTCGGACATGACCGGCTTCAAGTTCGCCTATAACGGCACCAACTACTCATCGCCGGCGGCAGCGGAAGCTTTCCGTGCCTCGACCGCGGTCGACACCGGTCAGGGCATGAAACGCCAGATCGACCACATGGGCAATTTCTCGTTCGACTATGGCAATGCCCATTTCGTCTTCCTGGATTCCAACCCGCATCTCTTCAATGCCCTGGTCGATTACGCCGCAATCTACGCCAAGGCGCCGTCGGCATTCCCGGCCTACCCGAAGATCCTGCGTGACTGGCTGATCAAGGACCTGGACTCCTCCGACAAGACCTGGAAGATCGTGGTCTACCACCATCCGGCGTTCTCCTCCGGTCATGCGACGCTCCGCAACAACCAGATGCGCCAGATCACCAAGCTGCTCGATGATCACGGCGTCAACGTCGTGTTCAACGGCCATGAGCACAACTATCAGCGCACACGTCCGCTGCGCGCCGGCGCGACCGTCGCGGCGGTGCCGACGTCAACCGGGCCGGAGGCGGTCTCCGTCGACACCGTGTTCGACGGCGTGAAGAGGCGCGTGCCGGATGGCGTGCTTCACGTGGTCGAGGGCGCCGGCGGCAACCGCGACTTCGACGGCGACGAGGATAGCCCGCGCGGCTCCGGCCGCGGGCTGGACCAGGAAGATTCCGCGACCGGCAGTGTCGTGCTGGGCGACGGCAACAGCTACCCGCAGGGCCAGGCCTCCTGGCTCGACACCCACCTGACCAACGCCGAGATGTCGCCGTTCATCGCCGGCGCCGGCAAGGGAGCGAAGATCACGGTCAACTTCAAGGCCAAGGTGTTCTCGTTCGGCCATGTCGTGGTCGACGGCAACAGGCTGACGCACTATCAGATCAGCGAGCCGCTGCTTGCGACCTCCTCGGCGAGCACGGCGCTGCCGGCCCCTTACGGTCGCGATTATTACGGCAATCCGGTCAAGGATCCGGTGCCGGACACCGTGGTGGATCCCGCGACCGGCAAGGTCGTCACGCCGAGCCAGGACGGCCCGTCCGTTCTGCTCGACAAATGGACGATCGAAAAACCCGATCTCGACGACAAGGTCACGGTGCGGCTGGTCTACCAGGACAGCGGGCTGAAGCTGAAGGTGAAGAACCGTTCGCAATATGCGCTGAACGGCGCGCAGCTCGTGCTGGAAGCCGGCTCCTATTCCGGTCCCATCGACGACACCCACAACGTGATCGGCGACGAGCTGGTCGTGACGCTGGGCCGCATCGCGGCCGGCGACAGCGCGACGCTCGACCTGCCGACGGAGAGCCGTCACATCCACGGCAAGCTGCGCTCGGCGACCGCCCAGCCGATCGAGGTCGATTGCGATCGCAACCGCGACCGTGATTATGACTACGACTCCATCCGCGATCGTGTCGAGGATCAGATTCGGGAGCTGCTGGGCAACTATGAGCGCGACTAAATCCCGGTCGCAAGCCGGATAGCAAGCATCGTCGGAGCGGATGGCGCGAACGCCATCCGCTCCCTTGTTTTTCAGCTTCGTGCGTGGCGGTCGTCCCGGCTTCCGAGGGCCTTTCAGCCCTTCAGCGCCGTGACCACGATCTCGATCAGCGCGCCGCCGCCGAGATCGGCGACGCCGACGGTGGCGCGGGTCGGCAGGTCGTCGCCGAAGAACTCGGTCCAGGCCGCGTCCATCTCCTTCTTCTTCGACAGGTCGGTAACGAAGATCTGGCCGCTAACCACGCGCGACTTGTCGGTGCCCGCCTCCTTGAGGAAGCCATCGATCTTGCCGAGAATGTTGCGGGTCTGCTCGCCCATCGACACGGAGGTGTCGTCGGCGATGGTGCCGCCGATGAACACGAAGCCGTTGGCCTCGACGATGCGATGATGGATGGCCGAGCGGATCTTGCGGGTGATGGTCATGATGTCCTCATGCTGTTGTTGAAGGGCTAGAGTTGCGGAACCGCGCGATGCTGAGATCGCCGATGCGGGTTTGCGTGCCGCCATGGACGATCAGCTCCGCCATGACGGCGCCGGCACCCGGGCCGAGCTGAAAGCCATGGGCCGAGAAGCCGAACTGGTGATAGAGGCCTTCGTGAACGGCGCTCGGGCCAAACACCGGGATATCGTCGCGCATCCGTGCCTCGATCCCGGCCCAGGCGCGCACGATGGTGGCGTTGCGCATCACCGCGAACAGCTCGGCGACGGTGCGCGCGCTCTCCGACAGTTTGCGCCAGTCGAGCACGGTCGCGTTGCGGTCCTGATAGGGCGTGGCGAGATGGCCGCCGCCGATCAGCACCGTGCCGTTCTTGAACTGCTTGAAGGAGAGCTTGCGGCCGCGCAGGATCACGACGGGATCGATGAAATGGGCGACGGGTGAGGTGATCATCAACATCGGCGCGATGGTCTCGACCGGCACCGGCTCGCCGAGTGCGGCTGCGATACGGCCGGCCCAGGCGCCGGCGGCGTTGACCAGCACCGGCGCGGCATAGCTCTCGGTCCCAACTTCGACGCGCCAGAGCTTGCCATCCTTGCGGATATTGGTCGCCGGCACGCCTTCATGAACGATCGCGCCAAGCTGTTCGGCCTTGCGGCGGAACGCGGTCGTCGTCCGCGCCGGCTGTGCCGCGCCGTCGCGCCGCGACACCACGCCGCCCGGACAGCTCTCGGCAACCGCCGGCACCAGCCGGCGCAGCTCGGTGCCGTCGATCAATTCCTCATGGATGAAGCCGCGCGCATTCAGGTCGGCGACGCGCGCGCGACACGCGGTCAGCTCGGTCTCGTTCTCGGCGACCAACACCTGGCCGTGGCTCTCGAAGCCGCAATCATCATCGACGAGATCGGCGATGCTTTCCCAAATTCCCATCGAGCGGATCGACAGTGGGATCTCCGCGACATCACGCGCGAGCTGGCGCACGCCGCCGGCATTGACGCCGGAGGCATGACGGCCGGCATAATCCTTCTCGATCAGCACCGGCTTCAATCCGGCGAGACAGAGATGCAGCGCGGTGGAGCAGCCATGGATGCCGCCACCGACGATGATGGCATCCTTCCTGACGATCATCCGCGCACCACGGCCTTGGTCGCCTGTTCGTTCTTTGGCAAAGCGGCAAGCTCCGAGAGCATGATCGGCTTCACCGGCGCGCGCAGGCGGTAGTAGCCGATCTCCTGCGGTGTCTTGCCGCGCGCCTCTGCCATCAGCTCGGTGACGGTGAGGCCACAGAGCCGGCCCTGGCACGGCCCCATGCCAGTGCGGCGATAGGCCTTGAGCTGATTCGGCCCTGTGGCACCGATGGCCACGGAGTCCAGAACATCCTGCGCGGTGACCTCCTCGCAGCGGCACACGATGGTGTCGCCCTTTGGAATGCGAAACTGCTTGGCAGGTTGAAACAGGATGTCGAGGAACCTACGCCCGCGTTCAGCGCGCGCACGCTCGGCGCGCAGATCGGCGACCCCTGCCATCTTCGCTGCGGCCTGCGGCGCCAGCGCCACAACGGCAGCATGGGCCGCGATCCGCCCCCGCCACACCGCCGCTTGCGCACCGCCGATGCCGGCGCCATCACCGGCGATGGCGATGCCGGGAACGGAGCTGTTGCAGTCCTGATCCAGCACCGGCGACCAGCAGAGTTGCAGCTCGTTCCAGCGATGCTCGACACCGGCGGCCATCGCCAGATTGACATTGGGCACCACGCCCTGATGCAACAGCAGGAGATCCGCCGGAATGGTCTCGCGCTTGCCGCCAGCGACATAGCTGACGGTCGCGAGCTTGCCATCGCCGGCGGCGGCAAACTCGGTAACGCCTTTGACCACCGGCACCTTCGCACGCACCTCGCGCATCATCGCCAGGCCCTTCATGAAATAGGGCGAGGTCATGAAGGCAAAGGCGTGCGGCAGCGCGGCCAGGTAGTTGGCGCGCGGCGTGGTATCGAGCACGCGGTCGATGCGGCCGCCCAGGCGCAAAATCTGCGCCGCGAGGAGCCACAGCAGCGGGCCCTGCCCCGCAATGACGGTGCGACCATCCGGCACCAGGCCTGAGGATTTCAGCATGGTCTGCGCCGCGCCCGCCGTCATCACTCCCGGCAATGTCCAGCCGGGAATCGGAAACGGCCGCTCCAGCGCGCCGGTCGCGATGATCACGCGCTTGGCCTTGATGAAGGCCGAGCCGCCGCCGACGGAAACGCCGAGCTCGAGATTGCGATCGAGGCTCCACACGGTGGCGCGATGGATGATCTCCGCACCGCTGTCACGCGCGGCCTTCGCGATCTCGGCCCCCGACCAGTAGTCGCTGCCGAGCACGGCCTCGCGCTTCACCGGCGTCGAACCGATCGCGCGCCAGACCTGGCCGCCGGGGCCGGCATTCTCGTCGAGCAGCAACGTCGACAGGCCCGCGCCGGCCGCCGTTGCGGTGGCGGCAAGTCCCGCGGGGCCTGCGCCGATCACGACGACGTCGTATTGATCCCGTTTCGGCGTGCTCATCGGCCGATCTCCCGCTTGCCCTTCTGGATCTCTATCTTCATCCCCTCCGCGACCTGGACGAGGCAGCCTTGGCGATTGCCGACGCCGTCGATGGTGACGAGGCAGTCGAAGCACACGCCCATCATGCAATATGGCAGGCGCTTCGCGCCGCTGACGGCAGTGGCGCGGCGGGCATCAAGGCCCGAGGCAAGCAGCGCAGCGGAGACGCTGTCGCCTTCACGCGCCTCCACAGCCGCGCCTTCGACATAGATCGTCACGGGTGGCCTGCCGTCAGCATCGGTTCGTTTGAACATTCTCAATTCTCCTGGCCGCGCGCGGCCGTATCGATGTCAGTAATAGCCGCTGCCGGTCGCTGCGGTGTCGCCCGAGAAGCGCCGCGCCGAGAACGGCTCGACGAGCTCCGGCTCGAGCGCGCCACGCTGAACCATCCGCGCGATGTCGAAGGCATGGTTCGCGGCCAAGGTCACACCGGAATGGCAGCAGGCGACGAAGGCGCCGGGATGCGTCTCCGACTGGTCGTAGATCGGGAAGCCATCCTTCGGCATCACGCGCAGGCCGGACCAGCTGCGCACCACGTTGAGCCGCGACAGATGCGGAAACATGCGCTGGGCGCGATCGGCCATGACGGCATTGATCGGATGGTTCTGCACGCGATCGTCTAGTTCGTCCTCCTTGCTGTCGCCGATCATCACCGTGCCCTCGTCGGTCTGGCGAATCGTCGTCAGCGCATGCGGCAGGAACGGCATGGTCCGCTCGGTCACGATGATCTGGCCGCGCGTCGGTCCCATCGGCGCGGACAGCCCGACCATCGGCGCCAGCGTCTGGTTGGCGTTGCCGGCGGCGAGCACGACCTTGGCCGCACGCAGCTCGCCTTGCGCGGTCGCCAGGCAGAACTCGCCACCATCGCGCGCGATCGATGAGACCGGCCGTTCCGGAAGATAGTCGACACCGAACTGTTTCATGCCGGTGTGGAAAGCGCGGAAGGTGCGCAGCGAATTCACATGGCCGTCGAACGGACAGAAGCTGCCGCCGGAGACCTCTGGACCGATCAAGGGCAGCATCTTCTTGACCTCGGCGGCAGGCAGCATCTCCATCCGGTAGTCGGCCGCGCTGGCCTGGTTGTGCATGCGTGCCACGAGCTGACTGCGCTGCTCGTATTCGGCATCGCCCAGCGTCAGATGGAAGCCGCCGTTCTGCTGCAACACCACGTCCAGTCCGGTCTGCTGCTTCAGCTCGGCCGCAAGTGTCGGCCAGGCCTGCGAGCCGCGCACGGTCCAGCCGGTATAGGCCGGCATGCCCAGCCCCTTGCTCTGCACCCAGACCAGCGCGAAATTGGCGCGCGAGGCGCGTTTGGCGATGTCGCCTTCGTCGAGCACGGCGACGCGCTGGCCGAGCCGGCCGAGCCCCCAGGCGATGGCGGAGCCGAGCAGTCCGCCGCCGACGACGGCGACGTCGTAGTCTTTACTCATAGTATCTCCTATCGTCCCGCGTCGCTGCCTTTGGCGGTGAGCACGCGGTCGAGCCCGTAAAAGCGATCGAGCAGGATCAGGATGGTCATGGTGATGGCGATGACGCTGGCCGAGACCGACGTCACCAGCGGATCGATGTTGTCCTGGATGTAGAGGAACATGCGCACCGGCAGCGTCTCGGCGCCGGGCGCCGCCAGGAACACGGTCATGGTTAGATCGTCGAACGACTGGATGAAGGCGAGCATCCAGCCGCTGACCAAGCCCGGCAGGATCGACGGCAGGATCACGCGCCGGAACATGGTCCAGCCGTCGGCGCCGAGCGAAACCGCCGCCATCTCGATCCTGCGATCCATCCCGCTCGCGGCCGCCAGGGTCAGGCGCAGCGCGAACGGAAACACGACGACGATATGCGCGATCAGCAAGGCGATGAACGTGCCGCCGATGCCGGCCGAGGTGAAGAAACGCAGGAAGGCGATGCCGAGCACGACATGCGGAATCATCAGCGGCGACAGGAACAGCGCCGACAGCGCCTCGCGGCCGCGGAAGCGATAGCGGCTGATGGCGAGCGCCGCCGGCACCGCGAACAGCAAGCTCACGCAGGACGAGAGCGCGCCGAGCCACAGACTCGTGCCGAAGGCATGCACGAATTCCGGATAGGCCGCGATCGCTTTGAACCAGCGCAGCGAGAAACTGGTGGTCGGAATCGACAGGAAGCCCTCGGGCGTGAAGGCCACCCAGCACACCACCACGATCGGCGCCAGCATGAAGACGACGAACAGCGCGTGGAAGGTGAGCGCGATCGGTCCGTTCCCTTTCATCGGAACATCTCCTGATAGCGCCGTTCGATCAGCGCATTGCTGCCGACGACGATCAGCACCAGCGCGACGAGCAGGAGCACGGCGACCGCCGCACCGAGCGGCCAATTCAACGTGTTGAGGAACTCGTCATAGGCGAGCGTCGCCGCGACCTTCAGCCGGCGGCCACCGATGATCGCCGGCGTGGCGAAGGCGCTCGCGCAAAGCGAGAATACGATGATCGCGCCGGAGAGCACGCCGGGCATGATCTGCGGCAACACGATGCGGCGGATCACGGTCAGCGAGCCCGCGCCGAGCGAGGCCGCCGCATTCTCGATCTGCGGATCAAGGCGCTGCAGCGCGGTCCAGACCGCGAGCACCATGAACGGCATCATCGCGTGCGCCAGCGCCACCACCATGCCGGTCTCGGTGAACATGAAACGCACCGGAGAACTGATCAGGCCGAGCGACATCAGGAGCTTGTTGGCGAGGCCGTTGTTGCCGCCGAACAGCAACGCCCATCCCAGCGTTCGCGCCACCACTGAGATCAGGAGTGGCCCTAAGATGACCAGCAGGAAGATGCCCTTCCAGCGCCCGCTCATGCGATGCAGGATGTAGGCCTCGGGCACGCCGAACACGGCGGTGATCAGCGTGGCGAGCACGGCGACGCGGAAGGTACGCCAGAACATCTCGGCGTAGTAAGGATCGCTGGCGATCTCCTGCCAGTTCTTCAGGACGAAGACCGGCTCGATGCCCTTATACTGTCCCCAGTCGTGGAACGAGAGCATCACCGTCATTGCGAGCGGGATCACGACGACGCCGACGAACAGCATCAAGGCCGGCACGGCCAGCGCCAAGGCGGTGCGCGTCTCGCTCGGCTCTGCCGCAGGGGCTGTGGTGAGGGCCGCGCTCATGCACCGCCTCGCGTCGGGCGAAGGCTCATGTCGTCGGTGCGCCAGGTGAGATGCACCGCCTCTCCCTGCGCGGGCTGCGGCTCGCCGTCGTTCTGGCGGATCACGATCGCGGGGCCGCATTCGGTCTCGCACTGGAATAGCCAATGATTGCCCTGGAAGATGCGGCTCTGAATCCGGCCCGACAATCCGCTCGCGCCGAAACCGATCCTTTCAGGCCGGATGCTGACGGTGACGACGCCCGACAGGCCAGCCGGTGCCGGCGTGCTCCAGGAGCCCGCAACCAGTTTGGCGGTGGAGCCGGAGCGATCGATGCTCGCGGCGAACTCATTGGTCTTGCCGAGAAACTGCGCGACGAAGGCCGACGCCGGGCGTTCATAGACCTCTTGCGGCGTGCCGATCTGCTCGATCCGGCCTTTGCTCATGACCACGATGCGATCGGACAGCGACATCGCCTCGATCTGGTCGTGGGTGACGAGAATGGTGGTGGTGCCGAGATTGCGCTGGATCTGGCGCAGCTCGATCTGCATGTCCTCGCGCAGTCGCGCATCGAGATTGGACAGCGGCTCATCCAGGAGAAGCACGCTCGGACGGATCACCAGCGCCCGCGCCAGCGCGACGCGCTGCTGCTGGCCGCCCGACATCCGCCGCGGATGACGGTCCTCGTAACCGGCCAAGCCGACAAGCGCGAGCGCGGCGCGCACCCGCTCCTCGCGCTCCTTGCGCGCGACCTTGCGCATCTCAAGCCCGAACGCGACGTTCTCGGCCGCCGTCATGTGGGGAAACAGCGCGTAGCTCTGGAACACGATGCCAAGCCCGCGCTTGGCCGGCGGAATTGCAACGAGGTCCTTGCCTTCAAGGTGGATCGTGCCATGCGATGGATCGAGGAAGCCCGCGATCATCTGCAAGGTCGTGGTCTTGCCGCAGCCGGACGGACCCAAGAACGAGACGAACTCGCCCTTGCTCACCGCGAGGCTGAACTCTTCGACGGCCGTGTTCGGACCGAAGGATTTGCCGACGCGGTCAAGTGAGAGGAAGGACATGAAGAATATCCGAGTGGGAAATGAGCACTGTCGCCGAGCGCACAGTGTACTCCCCTCCCCCTTGCGGGGCCGAGACGAGCAGAGCTCGCTCTGAGGGGGTGGGGGTGGGGGTCTTCAGGAACACTGCCGTTGGGGACCCCCCACCCCAACCCTCCCCCGCAAGGGGGGAGGGAGCAGACCGCCGCTGGCGAGAGAGTTGCAACCAGCCACTACTTACCGCTCGACCTCGCGATTCCAGCGCTTGGTCCATTCCTCGCGCTTGTCGTTCACGATGGTCCAATCGGGTGCATAGACCTTGGTGGCACGTTCGCCGATCGGAGCCATCGTGCCGACGCCGGGCGGTACCACGACCGATTTCACCACCGGGCCGTAACCGTATTCCTTCAGCATCACGAGTTGGATCTTCGGGTCGAGCAGCTGCTTGATGAAGGCGGAGGCCAGCGGCGAGACGTTGGGCTTGGCAATCGGACAGGCCGTGGTGAGCAGCATCACCGCGCCCTCCTTCGGATAGACGAAGTCGACCGGGAAGCCGGTATTGGCAAAACTCTGCACGCGGCCTGAGCCCCACACCGCAAGCACCGCCTGCCCGGACTGGAACAGCTCGGTCATCTTGCCCGGCGACGGCTCATAGGCGAGCACGTTCGGATTGATCTCGGTCTTGAAGATCTTGAAACCTGCCTCGACGTTCGACTCGCTGCCGCCGTTCATCTTCGCCAGCATCAACAGCGCATAAAGGCCGTAGGTGTTGTTGATCGGCGGAATGACGAGCTGCTGCTTGTATTTCGGATCCTTCAGGTCGTTCCAGGAGGTCGGCGGTGCCCAGCCCTTCTCGGCGAACACCTTGGTGTTGTACATCAGGCCAGTGGCAACGAGCCCGATCGCGACGGCGCGATCGTCCTTGAAATGCGCGACGTCGTAGAGCTCGGCGCTGGGGACGCCCACGATCTTGTCGCAGAAGCCGAGCTGGATCGCCTGGTACATCGGGCCGTCGTCGAGGATGGCGACGTCGATCTGCTGGTTGCCCTTCTGCGCCTGCAGCTTGGCAAGCGTGTCGGTGGAATTGCCGGCGACGTATTCGACCTTCACGCCATTGGCCTGCTCGAACGGCGGAATCACCTCGTCACGGATCGTCTTCTCGAATGAGCCGCCATAGCCGGCGACATAGAGCGTCTTCTGCTGGGCAAGGCCCGGAGTGGCAGTGGCCAAGACGGCAAGGCTCACCGCTGTCAGAAGGCTGAAGGGCTTCATACGGACAGATCTCCCCTATTGGCGCTCATTCGCCGGTATCAAAAGACCACTCGATGAAAGATCCCGCCGGTTCTGCGTTCTTCACGTCACGGCACCGCACAAAAAACGGGCGACCTCTCGATCTGACCAAAAAGATCGCAGCGCACTCTTCCGTCGTCCAATGAATAATGGCACCCTTCTCATGCCGAAATATTATGGAGACACCTGATGGCCCGGATCAACCCGCGGCAGGTCGAAGCCTTCCGGGCGATGATGCTGACCGGCAGCGTGACCGAGGCTGCGAAGCTGATGGCGGTGACACAGCCCGCGGTCAGCCGGCTGCTGCGCGACTTCCAGGCGCTGCTGAAGATGGAGCTGTTCGAGCGGCGCGGCAGCGGGCTGGTGGCGACCGCGGCGGCGACCGCGCTCTACATGGAGGTCGAGCGATCCTTCGTCGGGCTCGACCGCATCACCGCAGCCGCCGAGGAGATCCGCAGCCGCCGCACCGGCACGCTCCGCGTTGCGGCCCTGCCGGCGCTTGCCAACGGCTATCTGCCGCGGCTCGCCGGCACGTTCCTGAGCCAGCGCCCCAATCTCAATCTTTCGTTCTTCGGCGTGATCTCACCGATCGTGGTCGATTGGGTGCTGAACCATCAATGCGATATCGGCTTCGCCGAAGTGCCGATCGCGCATGCAGGTTTGACGAGCATCCGCCTTCCCGCATTGCCGCGCGTCGCCGTGTTGCCGGCGGGACATCGGCTGGCGGCGAAGACGACGCTCGAGCCGCGCGACTTCGAGGGCGAAACGTTCGTGTCACTATCGGCCGGCTCGAGCAGCAGGCACCTGGTCGATCAGGTCTTCAATCGCGTCGATGTTCACCGCGTCCTGCGGGTCGAGACGACGTTATCCGAGATCATGTGCGGAATGGTGTCGTCCGGCCTCGGCGTCGGCATCTGCGATCCGTTCACGGCGCGCGAGTTCGACGGCCGCGGCGTCGTCGCGCGACGCTTCCTGCCGCAGATCGATTTCGAATTCGCCGCCGTGTTCCCGCCGCAGCGCAGCCCCTCCCCGGTCGCGCTCGACCTCGTCGAGACCTTGCGACAGGAGCTGGAGGAGTGGAAACGGCGGCTTGCGAGTGCCGATGCTGCGGCTTCTGATCCCGTCCTCGCCGGCTAGTTTTACCCGGCAAGACTCATCAACCCGGCACACGATAGTGCAGATAGTCCGGGTTGAACAAGGCCGCGTCCTTGAGCGCGTCGAGATCGTGGACCGTCAGCGTCCGCTCCCGCAGCACGATCAGGCCGGACGAGCGCAATTCCTGCAGCGTCCGGTTGACATGAACCACCGATAGCCCGGTCGCGTCGGCAAGGTCGGTCTGCGTGATCGGAAATGCGCAACTGTCGCCATCCAATAGCCCGACCGGCCGCAGCCGCTCGATCACCTCGCACAGGATATGCGCGACCCGCTCGAATGCGTCGCGGCGACCGAGATTGAGCGTCCACTCGCGCTGGATCGCCGCGTCGGACAGCGTCTCGCACCAGAAGGCCTCGCCGAGCACGCGGTCAGCGGCGACCAGAGACTCGAAACGCTCGCGCTCGATCTCCGCATAGACCACCGATGTCAGCGCGGAGATCGAATGGTCCATCCACTCCAGCAAATAGATTTGCGCGTCACAGGTATCACCAGGCAGCGCCAGGTTGACAATCTGTCGCCGCCCGTCTTCGAGCGATTTGTAGCGGGCAGCCCAGCCCGAGAGCATCATTCGAATCCGGTCCGCCGGATCGCCCTCGCAGACCAGCTCCTGTCCGGCCATCGCCGTGATGATGCGGCCGCGAATGGCATCGTCGAGCATGGCCGCCGTCTCCGGCGAAATCTTGCGGAATGCACTCAGGCGACGGATGACGACATCCGCCGTCCGGTCGCTCGTGCGCGCCGTGCTCATGTCACCTGGTCAGGGCCGGGCTTTTGGACGATGACCCGGCTCAGCGGCAACGTGATCGAGAAATGCACGCCGGTCGGGCTGAACATCAACGCGCTTTTGCCCTTGAACTCAAAGCCCAGCGTCCGCTCCAGGATCTCCGTTCCAAAACCCTTCCGCTTCGGCGACTTCACCGGTGGACCTCCCTTCTCGCGCCAATCGAAATTCAGTTCCGGCGGGGTGACGCCCTCGTCGATGCGCCAGCTGATCTCGACGCGTCCGGCAGGTTGGCTGAGGGCGCCGTACTTGACCGCATTTGTTGCCAGCTCGTGAATCGCCAGCGACAGCGTCTCAGCCGCTTTCGGCTGCAACCTTATCGTCGGGCCGGAGATGCGCACCTGTTCGCCTTCGCGCGCATTATAAGCCATCAGTTCGTCGGCGAGCAGATATTCCAGATCGACGCCCACCTCGGGATCGCGCGTCACGGCCGCCTGGGTGCGCGCCAAGGCGCCCAGCCGGCCATCGAGATGGGCGGAATATTCTTCGACCGTCGAGCTCGTCTGCGCGGAACGCCGCGCGATCGAGCGCACCACGCCCAACGTGTTCCGCACGCGATGCTGCAGCTCGGCGAGCAGCAGCCGCTGACGTTCTTCCGCTCGCGTGATCGCGGTGACGTCGATGAAGGTGATTACGACGCCGGCGATGAAATTGTCGATGGAGCGATAGGGCAGCATGCGCACGATATAGCGCTTGCCGCTGTCCGGCGCGGTCAGTTCGCGCTCGGCGCTGGCCAGCGTCCGCAGCACCCGACGGATATCGTCGTAGAGGTCCTCGATCGGAATCCTCGCCTTGATGTGGGCAATCGGACGGCCGACGTCCGTCTCCACCAGATGCAGCACCTGCGTGATCGCCGGGGTGAAATTCATCACCCGCATGTCGTTGTCGAGAAACACGGTCGCGATCTGCGTGCTCTCCAGGAAGTTCTTCAGGTCGCTGGTCGCACGCGTCAGCTCCTGGACCCGGTGCGCAAGCTCGCCATTGACCGTGGTGAGCTCCTCGCGCGAGGTCTCGAGCTCCTCATTCGCCGATTGCAGCTCTTCGTTCAGCGACTGATATTCCTCATTGGAGGATTTGAGCTCCTCGTTGGAGCTCTCCAGCTCCTCGATCGTCGCATGCAACCGCTCGCGCGTGGCGCGCAGCTCGCTTTCGATGCGCTCGACATGCTCGCTGCGCACCAGCGAATTCGCGCTTCCGGACGACGCCGAGGACGGCCGCAGCGCGCCGTCCTTGAACAGCACGATGAAGCTGCGCTGCCCTTCCGGCGCGTCGATCGGCTCGACCGTGATGTCGACCCCGACCGTGTGGCCGTTTACCCCGAGCAGCACCTGATCGGTGTGCGACGGTTCGTTGGTGTCCCGCGCGCGGCTCAAGGCGGTTCGCAACTCCAGCCGAAGGTCGCGATGCACGAGGCCGAGCAGATCCAGCGTGGCGGCGCCGGCGGTCGGCTCGATGAAGCGCCCGGTGCGGCCGGAGAAATGCAGGATGTGAAAACTATCGTCGGTGATCACATAGGCCGGCGCGTAGCGCTCGGCGATGCGGTGCGCCTTGCGTTCGAGCCCGACATCGGAGCCGAAGCTCCGGGCCGGCGGCAGCTCGACCGAAGTCCGCGCGGCCGTCGTGGTGATAGGGAATTCCGGCGGCAGCCGCGTGCCGTTATCGAGCTTCTTGAAGATCCGGGCGCGGCGGTCGACCGGAGCAAACAGCTTCGGATGCCGCGTCACGTTCTCCGAACTGCCGAGAAACAGAAAGCGCTCAGGCAGCAGCGCGAAATGAAACAGTGGAATCACCAGGTTCTGCAATTCGGCATCCAGATAGATCAGCAGATTGCGGCACGAGACCAGGTCAAGCTTGGAGAACGGCGCATCCTTGATGACGTTGTGCTGGGAGAAGATGCACATCTCCCGCAACTCTTTGACCACGCAATAGGTGTCGCCCTCGCGCACGAACCAGCGCGCCAGCCGTTCCGGCGAGACGTTGGCTTCGATGTCGGTGCGGTAGCGGCCGACCCGGGCGGTGGCGAGTGCCCGGCTGTCGATGTCGGTTGCGAAGATCTGCACCGAAGGCGGCGAATGAAGCTTCGCAAGATGTTCGCACAGCAGGATCGCGATCGAATAGGCCTCCTCGCCAGTGGCGCAGCCGAGCACCCAGACACGGACCTGCTGGCCGGCCTGCTTGCCGTCGAAGATTTGCGGAATGACCTGCTGCTCGAGCACGTCGAACTCCCGCTGGTCGCGGAAGAACTCGGTGACCCCGATCAGAAGATCGTTGAAGAGATGCTGGACCTCGTCCTGGTCGTTGCGCAGGAAATCGACATAGGCCGAGATCTCGTCGATCTGAACCACCTGCATGCGGCGCTGCACCCGGCGCAGGAAGGTGTTCTGCTTGTAGCCGTGGAAGTCATTGCCGGTCTTGTTGCGCAGGATATCGACGATGCGGTTGATCGAGCTGGCGGCGGCCGCAAGCACTTCGTCAAAGCCTTGCCGCTCTTCCAGACGCCGCAGATGGCGGGCATAGACCGTGATGTGATCGGGAATGTCCTCGGCCGGGAGCACGAAATCCGCAATGGCCGCAGGCGTGCTGCCGTCCATCGACCCGTCGCTCTCGTCTCCGGCGACGTGCTCGGCGATGGCAAGCCCGCCATGGTTCTTCAGCGTGGCAACGCCGAGCGTGCCTTCTCCGCCGGTGCCGGACAGGATGACCCCGATCGACTGTTCGGCCCGCCCCTCGGCGAGGGACACCAGGAAGCTGTCGATGGTTGCCCGCTCACCCGGCGCCTGTTCGGCCGGACGTACGCCGAACCGGTCGCCATGCACGGTCGCGATCATGTTGGGGGGACAAAGATAGATCGTCTGCCCCTCGATCTCGGCTCCATCCGCCAGGTTTTTCAGGGTGACGCTCGTGAACGGCCGCAGCACGGCGCGCAGCCATTCCTCATCCAGCGCTTCGCGATGCTGCAGCACGAGCACGACCGCGAGATCATTGCCGAGCGCCAACTTCGACAGGAACCGCTCCAGGCTGCCGGTGTTGCTCGGCGAGGCGCCGACCCCGACGATCAGCGGCCGCCGCCCTCTGGGCGGTTCCACCGACTGAGATTGACCACTATTCGTCATATCTTGCGGTATATACTAATCGTGCCTCAGTCGGACAGAGGTGAAAATCAGCTCGATCAATATGCAAGCGGAATAACGGTTCCGCACTCCAGACGTCGCAACCGGTCGACGCAGGAATTTCGCCAATGGCCGCAACTGCGCCTTTGCCCGGTCGGAGTCGGGCCTGCAATTCCTGAAGCTGGCTCCGCCCGATAGTTGAAGCCTAAGTTGATCCGGCCGCGCGTCGTCGTTTGAGATAGGCGATCCTCTGCTCGATCATGGCGCGGTGCCGCTCCCATTCCGCCAGATTGTCCCGCAGCAAGGCGGCCAACCGCACGGCTTCCGCGTAACCCCGGCCGGACGCCTTCAATTGCAAGACCAAGCCCTCCTGTTTGTGCAAGCGTGTCCAGCCTGAGGCGATATCGGCTTCGCTCTTGCGGAGCTGGTCTTCTTCGCTGCGGATATCGCGGTTCACCTGCCACTCGGCAGGACAAGATGCAGCGCTCGCCATGTTGCATCACCCTGGCCGTCGAAGTGGATCGAGCAACTGCAGCGCCATCTGCCCGATCAAATCGGCATATCCTCGATATTCGATCGCCCCGCGCCGCGTACATCCGCTACCGGGCAGACAGAAATCGATGGAACTCGCCTCCATGGCGTGCCGCGGCATCTCGTCGGCAACCGCATCCGACGGATGCTGCACCACGGCCACCCCGCCACATCGCTTAATTGCGTTGAGGCCCGCCGCACCATCTGATAAAAGTCTGCTGAGGGCCACGCCGATGACGCGAGGTCCGTAATGCAGTGCCGCAGAGCGAAATAGCGGATCGATGGCCGGACGGACCAGGTCCTCACGCGGACCGTGGCCGAGCATCAGGTGACCGTCTGCAATCAGCAAGTAATGATCCGGCGTAGCCAGATAGACGGTGCCATTCTGGATCGGCAAGTCGTTCGCAGCCTGCGTGACGGGCAGCTTGCCGGTGGCGCGGGCGACGGTCGAGAGAACACCGTTCCCTCGTGCCGGGACGTGCAGCACGACAAACACCGCCGACGGCACATCGACGGGCAAGCGCCCGAGAATGTCTTTCAGGGGCACAGTCGCCCCTGAGGAGCCACCGATGACGATGATGTCGCGGTTGGGCACAATCAGGATCCTTCCATGTCGGCTTTCGGAACCCACGGGTTCCTAAGCCGTTTTGCATAAGGTCTGGACCCGGCGGATGTTCCTATTGAGCGCGTGCCGACGACAGGAGAGCCTCATGGGGCAAGGCACACCCATTGCGCCGACGAATCCACTGGCGGGAAAACGCATCCTCATCGTCGAGGACGAATATTTCCTTGCCGATGACCTCGCCGATGAATTCAGGCGCCTTGGCGCCGACGTGATCGGCCCCGTCTCGGAGGTTGTCGAAGCCCAGAAGGCTCTGCAATTGGGCCGGCCGATCGACGCTGCGCTGCTCGACATCAATCTCAGGAGCGAGATGATCTTTCCTTTCGCCCGCGCGCTGCGCGAGCGGGACATCTTCTTCATCTTCACCACTGGTTATGACAAGACATCGATCCGACCTGAGTTCGCCGACGTCCCGCTCTGGGAAAAGCCGCTCGACATCCGCGCCTTCACGAAAGGGGTTGCCGAACTCTTGAAGGGGCGGTGATCCTTTCCTTGTGCTTTCCTTGCGCGAGGACGCGATCTCAGCGCTCCTGCCGGGCCGGCACCACAGGCGACGGCAGTCCGAAGACGAAGCGGCTATCAGCCCGATGAACGCCAGCGCCAACATTTGCTTGAACGGCTCCGCAAAGGGAAGCGAAGATGGGCATTGGCTCAGAATCGTCGATCAAACGCTCGTCAACTCGTAACATAAGCCCATCGCGATCAGACGGCCCCGAGAATCCGTCTCAAGATCGCGACACGTCGGCGACGAACCGCCCACCGGCATGGCCGCGACCTCACAGGGGCACGGCCCGAGACGCTGGACTCATCAGCGTCGCGGTGGGTATCGGGTCGGCCCTCGCAAGAACTCCTCGAGTTGCGCAATGGCTTCCGCCTCTCGTGCCCGCCTCAAGAGACGCGCCTGATCGGCGCCTGGCGGCAACTGCTTTGCCGCATCACGTGCTTCACGTGCTGACTTTAGGAGACGCTCTCCGAGGGGAGTCGCCTGTTTGAAGCGACGGCGCCGCTTCTTCTGAGTTTCGATTTCCATCCAAACATGACCACGTTGCGACCTCAACCTGCTCGGAACTTACAGTCCGGCTAACAACCTGCATCAACATAGGTAAATCGGCCCACGATCCTGGTCGGCGCGCGGCTCGTCACCGTGCAGGCAAATGGGTCATCCAGCGGACTAACATCGTCGAGCGTTTTGCCCGCCAGGGGAACGGCCGCAGTGCTCGCAGCCGGCGGACCGATCGACTTGCCGGCTGTGCCCGTCGTTACGCACCCGGATGACGAGATCCTGGCGATCGACGGCCAGCTCCGAACTTTTCGGCATCTGACGATCATTCAATTGACGAACGGTGTCCCAGCGAGCGATCGATGCGAGGCAGTTCGGCTTCGCCGGAAATGCTGCCTATGCGGCTGAGCGCGAGCGGGAGGCGCGGAGCGCCTACGCGCTACTCGGCCTGCATTGCCGGCGTATTCGTCTCGATGCGCCCGATCAGGAGAGCATCTCTTGCGCGCGGCGCTTGACCGACCGCCGTCGGCTTGCGTGACGTCCATACGAACCAAGTGCAAGCCGAAGGCCGGTTCCTATCGAGCAGCGGGGGGCATGCTCTCTGCGGCGGGCTTGCTGCCGGTTGTATTTGCGCCTGGCGGTCAAGACTTGTAGTAGTCGACTCTCACAGCGGGAACTCCGCTGCAACCGCGGTGTTTTCCTTCCAGATGGGCAAGCCTGCACGCGCGCCAAGTTCAAGAAAGGCCGGAAGAGCCGGCAAGCGCGCGCCATCCGCTCAACGGCGCCAGGCACTGTCATCCGCCGCGCCGACCGGACTGATCGCGCTTCATTTGCTGAGGGCGTTGGGAAAATCCGGCGCCCGAGGGCTCGTATTTCTCGCAAAGGACGAAGTGCGCGCCGAGCGCCTTGGCGCGATCCTGCACGCGTTTGACCCGAGCTGCGATGTGTTGGTGCTGCCGTGCTTCGACGCGTTGCTCGTCGACGAGGTCGAGCCGTCGCGGGAGACCACGGGCCGCCGCGCGAGCGTCTTGCGGCGGCTCGCAGCGCGAGCCGCCCCGCCGCTTCTGATAGCCACGGTTGATGCCGTGCTGCCGCGTGTGCCGCAGCCGCAGGCCTGGTCCAAGGCCTGCCTGCGGCTTGCGGTCGGCCAGCCGATCGATGTCGATGAGCTCCGGCGGTTTCTCACAGAGGCGGGCTATGAGCTCGACGAGCCGGCCGATTATCCCGGCGGTGTGTTATGTCACGGCCAGACCATCGAGCTGTTTCCCGCCGGCGCCTTGGGTCCGGTGCGGATCGACCATGACGACGGCTTGATCCGTGCCATCCACACCTTCGATCCGGTGCATCAGACCGACCTCGCCAGCCTCGATGCGCTGGTGCTCGATCCGATGTCGGAGCGCAACCTGCTTGGAAATGGCACGACCGGCGCTGGCATCTTCACCTATCTGGATGGCGTCAGGATCATTGCCGATGCCGAGGTGCCGGTGCGCGCGGCGGCGCGGCTCGCCGCAATCGAGGAGAGCGGCGATGCGCGCAGCCGAGAAGCGACCTTTATCGGCCGACGCGAATGGCAGGAGGTCATGCGTGGTCTGGCGGTGTTACCGGAATCATCGACGCTCGAATCGATCCCCAATTTCTCGCGCGAGACATCGGCGCGCACGGCGCTGCGCCGCTTCATCGCCGCGGCCAAGCGGAGCGGCGCTCGTCTGCTGTTCGCCGCCGCCATCGAGCAGGACCTGCAGCGGATGGAGCGTCTCGCCGGGCTCAAGACGCTACGTCGTGCAGACTGGGCCGGCGCCTCGCGTCCCCCTGCAGGCAAGGTCACATCGCTGCTGGCCGACCTCGATACCGGGTTCAGAACCGGACGCACGCGGCCACTGCTGGTCGTCGCCGCAGCCGATGTGCTCGGCAGCAGGGCGCATCACCTGCAGCCGATGGCGCGGCAGAACCCGACCGCCGCCGACGCCGCAACCCGGCCGGCGCTCGGAAGCGCGGTCGTTCACCTGCAGCGCGGACTTGCGGTGCTGCAAGGTCTCGAGCGGCTGTCGGCGCCCGACCTCAGCGAACGCGAGATGGTACGCCTTGCCTTCGCCGTTGATGAAGCCGTCCTGGTGCCCGTTGGCGAGCTTGCGCTGATCTGGCCTTATGCGAGCGATGCAAGCGGGATCCGGCTTGACGACGCCGATGGGCACTCATGGGCCGCGCGCTGCCTGGAAGCCGAACGCGAGGTCGACCGGACAGCGCAGACGCTGTCCCAGGCGATCCAGGCACGGCGACAAACGAAGGCACCGCGGCTCGTGCCTCCGACCGCCGACTACGAGCGCTTCGTCGCCCGCTTTCCCTATTTCGCAACGCCCGATCAGGCCGCGGCGATCGAGGATGTGCTGAACGACCTCGCCGCCGGCCGTCCGATGGATCGCGTCGTCTGCGGCGATGTCGGCTTCGGCAAGACGGAAGTGGCGTTGCGCGCCGCGGCGGCGACCGTATTCGCCGGCAAACAGGTCGCGCTCGTCGTTCCGACCACGGTGCTCGCCCGCCAGCACGTGCTGACATTCCAAAAGCGCTTCGCCCCGTTCGGGATCGCGGTCGGCCATCTGTCGCGCCTGACTGCCGCCGCCGAAGCGCGATCCGTGAAACAACAGCTGCGCGACGGCTCGCTGCAAATCGTGATCGGCACCCACGCTCTGGCCGGAAAGGATATCGCCTTCGCGGACCTTGGACTCGTCATCATCGACGAGGAGCAGCATTTCGGTGCGGCCGACAAGGACAAGCTGTCGGCGCTGCGTGCCGGCGTCCACACCTTGACAATGAGCGCTACGCCGATCCCCCGCACCATGGCCGCCGCCATGGTGGGCCTGCGCGACTTCAGCGTCATCGCCACCCCGCCGGTGCAGCGGCTGCCCATCGTGACCAAGGTCTCGCCCCTGCTCGATTCGACGCTGACGATGGCGCTGCGGCGCGAACAGCGGCGACACGGCCAGAGCTTTGTGATCTGCCCGCGCATCAGGGATCTCGGTCCCATGCAGGAACGGCTGCATTGTAGCGTACCCGAGTTGCGCGTTGTCGTCGTCCACGGCCGGATGCCGGCGCAGGACATCGACGATCGCATGATGCGGTTCGTCGGCGGTGAGGCCGACGTACTTCTCGCCACCGACATCGTCGAGAACGGCCTGGACATTCCGCGCGCCAATACGATCCTGATCTGCGCACCCGAGCGCTTCGGACTGGCGCAACTGCACCAACTGCGCGGCCGGGTCGGACGCGGGAGCACGCGCGCCTTTGCCTATCTGCTCACCGATGCGCCCGGTGAAGAGGCGCAGAAGCGAATTGCCGCGCTTCAGGAGCTGAGCCGACCGGGAGCCGGATTTCAGATCAGCGCACGCGACCTCGACCTGCGCGGGGCCGGCAATCTGTTATCGGAACAGCAAGCAGGCCACGTCCACGTGTTCGGGCCTGCGCTCTACCATGACCTGCTGGCGCGGGCGCTGCAGGGCCGCCCGCGGCGTGCTTCCGACATGTGGATGCCGGAGCTGCGCATCGAAGTGCCAGCGCTGCTGCCCGCAAGCTATGTGCAGGACGAGGCGACGCGGCTCGACATCTACACCAGGCTGGCGAGGGCGGAGAGCCCGGCCGAGCTCGGCGAGATCGAGGATGAAATCGAGCTTCGCTTCGGGGCGCTGCCGCCGGAGGTTTCGAACCTTCTCGACATCGCCGACATCGGGCTGTCCTGCCGCGCGCTCGGCATCACCAGGATCGATGTCGGGCCGACCGGCATAGCGGCGCAGCTGAGGCCGGATGCGCCGGTTGCGCCGTCATCGCGCCTCATCACGCGCAGCCGCCACCGGCTGGTCTACAAGCACCGGATCAGCAAGAGCCAGATGCTGCAGACCGTGATCCAGTTCATCAACGCGCTCAAGACGCGTCGGGCGCGCGCGCCGCTGCGGCGAACCACCTCCCGCGCGCAAAAGACGGGCCGCCCCGCCACCGCGATCGGCGGGTCATCGTAAGCCGCGCCGCACCGGCGGGTACGCCGTTGGATAAGAACCTTTGCCGGCGGTGGCCGTTGCATCGGCAAATCACGGAGATGGAGACGATCATGGTCGATACTCGCCAGGTACTCGCAGACTTCGTCGTTCGCAAGGCGTTCGATCCGGTGCTGCACGCCAAGCCGAGCGGACGGTCGGCCACCAACCATCATAAGATAAGGCAAGCCAAAAGTATGAGGTGGGCCGAGCAATCTCAGCGCGAGCCCGGAACGCCATCCGCGCCCCCCGCGTTCGATCCAGAACGTTCGACGACGGAGCTGAGCATGGTCAAGGACACGACGAAGAACGATCCCAGAGAAACGCCGAACGACGATCCGAGGGAACGCACGGATTGGCCGAGCAACAAGCAGACCGACAAGCCGTGGCAGGGCAATCCCGAGAAGGACCGGATCGCACCCGATCGCCCCGATATCGATCTGGAGAAGTGGAAGCGCGCGAATACCAGCTGACGGATCGCATGCAGGCTTGCCGCGGCTATGAATGCCGCGACCATTCGATTCGCGTCAGCCCACCGTCTCCGCCAGGACCGATGGCCGCTGCAGCTGCGACGGCGTTGCAGCTTCGATCCATCGCGTCACCGGCGCAAGGTCGTCGCGGGCATTGCGATAGGCTCGGATCTGGGAGTCGGCCGGGCTGCATGACGATCTGGCAGCGCGCGAGCTCGTCCACACAGCCGGGCGCCCTCGGCGTCGAGGCATGATCCGCTCGACCAGCCGGACCAGCATTTCCTGGCCAGTCACGGGTCCGTCCTCGGCCACCAGGATGCAGTCGGCGCCGTAGCGCTGCGCGCGTGATCTGTTCTCCACCGCAATCGCACGTTCGCGCGTTGCCGACGCCTTCGGCGTTCTCAAGGTGGAGATAGAGATGGCGGGCGAGCGCGCTCAACCGGTCTGACGTGCGGCTGCACGAAAGGCGAATATTTCTATTTCTTTTTTTCAGAAATCATGCTATCCATGGCCATCCCGCACCCGGTACAAGGGGCGCTTCGCGATCGTCACGAACGTTGGGCGCGGGACGCGGTGGACGCATCAGGTTGCAGCACGCAAGCAGCGTGCGGACGGAACAACCTTGTTGCGGACGTGAAGTCGTGTGGTCCCGGCATCCCGGTGCTGATGCCCGCGCAACGCGTCAGCGTTGTCGCGACGCGATGATGCTTTGCATCACGCGGATGGGGGCAAGAAAGCCGGTCCCCAGGGAGATCACGTATAAGCGTTAAAACCATCGTGCAGGGAATGCCGGGATGTCTCGGCTGAACCTGTGGTGACTGCCGCCTGCTTTTTTTTCTGCAGGCGGGCCATGGGTGCGGCCAGCGCCCGGCATTCCCTGCGCCCTCGTTTTTCCGAGGGCCGGACGGCAGCAAGACTCGGACGCAAATGGCGCCGCGAGACTGCGAAGCCGTGGCTTCGCGCGGACGCGCAAGAACATAATTCTCGCGCAATCACCCGATGAAGAATTTTACTCTTCCATTGCCCCAATCAGTGAAATTGCACCGGGGGCACTGCTCCTGCAAATGATGCCATGAAAAGGTGGCACGCTGAATTCACCGCCGCCGGGAGACTTTCATGATATTCGCTCTCATATCCATCGGCTCGGCCGCCCTCGCGCGGTCTACCCTCATCCGGCGAGGGCTGCTCGCGGCCGTCTTCGCTTTGCTCGCGATCTCGGCGTTGGCGAACCCCGCCGCGGCCGAGGACATCCGGATCGGCTACCAGAGATCATCGACCCTGACCGCGATCCTCAAGGCCAATGGTGAATTGGACAAGGCGCTGGCGCCGCTCGGCATCAAGGTGACCTGGCACGAATTCTCCAGCGGCCTGCCGCTGCTCGAAGCGATCAACATCGGCAGCATCGATTTCGGCGCCGACGTCGCCGATACCGTGCCCGTCTTCGCCCAGGCCGCGGGCGCCAGGCTCGCTTATGTCGCCGAAGAAGCCGCCTCGCCTTCGGCGCAGGCGATCCTGGTGCCGACTGCTTCCCCCATCAGGTCGCTGGCTGATCTGAAGGGCAAGAAGATCGCGGTCACCAAGGGCGCCGGCAGTCATTATCTGCTGCTCGCGGCGCTCGCACGCGCTGGTCTCAGCTTCAAGGACATCACGCCGGCTTATCTGCCGCCCGCCGACGGCCGCGCCGCTTTTGTCAGCAACAATGTCGATGCCTGGATCGCCTGGGATCCGTTCCTCACCAGCGTGACCAGGCAATCGGGCGCACGCGTGCTCGCCGACGGCTCGGATGGGCTTGCGAGCTACAAGCGCTATTACCTCGCTTCCGCGGATTATGCCGATCGCCGCGCCGATACGCTGAACGTGATCTTCGTCAAGCTGGTCGAGACCGGGCAATGGGTGAAAGCCCACCCGGGTGAAGCCGCAAACCTCTTGGCCGGGCTCTGGGGCATCGATGCGGCCACGGTGGAGGAGGCCAACAGCCATCGCTCCTACCGGGTCGGTGCGGTGACGCCCGCGGGCCTGACCGAACAACAGAAGATTGCCGATGCGTTCTTCGCCGAGCACCTGTTGCCGGCGAAACTCGACACCACTGCGATCAAAATCTGGACACCGAAGGCGCCGTGAGGTTCCGGCGTGATAAGAGGTCCCGTCCCGATCCGGGTGCGGGGCACAGGTAAGAGCAAAGGAGACCACCGTGACTGCCCATCTCATCCCGCCGACCGACCGGACCGCCGACCATCCGGCCCATCGTCTGTTCGTTGACCGCTGGTCACCGCGCGGCTTCAGCGACGAAGCCATTCCGGCGGCGGAATTGTTGACCTTCTTCGAAGCGGCGCGCTGGGCGCCCTCCTCCTACAATTCGCAGCCGTGGCGCTTCCTTTATGCTCTGCGCGGCCAGCCGGAGTTCGACACCTTTCTCGGCCCGCTGGTCGAATTCAATCGTGGCTGGGCGCAGCACGCGGCGGCGCTGGTCTACGTGCTCTCCAAGAAGACGTTCACACCGGCCGGCAAGACCGAGCCGGTGGTCTCGCGCACCCATTCCTTCGATGCCGGCGCCGCCTGGGCCAATTTCGCCCATCAGGCCGCACTCTCCGGCTGGGTCACCCATGGCATGAGCGGCTTCGATGTCGAGGCCGCGCAGAAGGCGCTGCAGGTGCCGGATGATTTCGCGGTCGAAATCGCCGTTGCGGTCGGCCGTCAGGGCGACGGCGCGCAGCTGCCGCCGCAGCTGAAAGAGCGGGAAAAGCCGAGTCCGCGCCAGCCGGTCGCCGCGTTCGCCGCAGCCGGCCTGTTTCCGCAGCGCTTCGCGGGAGGCTGATGAACTTCGGGGCGGCGATGCTCAGCAGCGCCGCCCCTGACGCTCTGCTGCAATTTGTGGCACAAGGGATGCTCCATCCGCCGTTCGAATCCGCGAGTCCAGCATGCCAGCGCCAAAACCACCCGCCTTCGAGACCTTGAGCCTGCATGCAGGCCAGCATCCCGACCCCACCACCGGCGCTCGCGCGGTACCGATCTATCAGACCACGTCCTACGTCTTCGAGGATGCCGAGCACGCGGCCGCGCTGTTCAACCTGGAGCGCGCCGGTCACATCTATACGCGGATCTCAAACCCCACGACGGCCGTCCTCGAAGAGCGGCTGGCCGCGCTCGAAGGCGGCGTCGGCGCGGTCTGCACCGCCAGCGGACAGGCTGCGTTACACCTGGCAATCGCGACACTCTTGAACGCCGGCGACCACATCGTCGCCTCCGCCTCGCTCTATGGCGGCACCATCAACCTGCTCGCGCACACCCTGCCGCGCTTCGGCATCACCACCAGCTTCGTCAAGCCGCGCGATCTCGACGGCTTTCGTGCGGCGATCACGCCGAAGACGCGGCTCGTGCTCGGCGAGACCATCGGCAATCCCGGGCTGGAAGTGCTGGACATCCCGAAAGTGGCTGAGATCGCCCATGCGGCCGGCATTCCGCTCCTGATCGACAACACCTTTGCGACGCCCTATCTCAGCCAGCCGATCGCGCTCGGCGCCGACATCGTCATGCATTCCGTCACCAAATGGCTCGGCGGCCACGGCATCGCGATCGGCGGCGCGATCATCGACGGCGGCAATTTCGATTGGCGAGCCTCCGGCAAGTTTCCGCAGCTGACCGAGCCTTATGCCGGCTACCACGGCATCGTCTTCGACGAACAGTTCGGGCCGGCCGCCTTCATCATGCGCGCCCGCACGGAGGGCTTGCGCGATTTCGGCGCCTGCATGTCGCCGACCAATGCCTTCCATCTTTTGCAGGGCGTCGAGACGCTGCCCGTGCGCATGGAGCGCCACGTGCAGAACACGCAGGCCGTGCTGGAATTCCTGGCGAGCAGCAAGGCAGTCGAATGGGTGCTGCATCCTACGCTGGAAACTCATCCGGACTATCAGCTCGCCAAGAGTCTGCTGCCGCGCGGTGCCGGCTCGATCGTCTCCTTCGGCATCAAGGGTGGCCGCGGTGCCGGCCGCAAGTTCATCGAAAGCTTGAAGCTGATCAGCCATCTGGCCAATGTCGGCGACGCCAAGACCTTGGTGATTCATCCTGCCAGCACCACGCATCAGCAGATGGACGCTGCGCAGCTTGCAGCAGCGGGAATCGGCGAGGAGCTGGTGCGGCTGTCGGTCGGAATCGAAGCGGCCACCGACATCATCGACGATCTCGGACAGGCGCTGCGCGCCTCACAGAAGGTGTGAGCCATGCAGCTCTCCATTGACGGTCATGAGGTGTTCGTCGGAACCGGCGGCCGCAGCTTCGACCCCGCCCTGCCCGCGGTCGTGTTCCTGCACGGCGCGGGCTTCGATCATTCCGCCTGGGCACTGCATGATCGCTGGTTCGCGCATCACGGCTTTGCCGTGCTGGTGCCCGACCTTCCCGGCCATGGCCGCTCGGCCGGGCCTGCGCTCAAGACCATTGCCGCGATGGCGGATTGGGTGGCCGCGCTGCTGGATGCGGCCGGCGCCAAGCCTGCGCATCTCATCGGCCATTCGATGGGTTCGCTGATCGCGCTCGATGCCGCCGCACGCCATCCCGCGCGCGTCACCAAGCTCAGCCTGGTCGGCACGGCAGCGACGATGACGGTCGGGCCCGACCTGCTCAAGGCGGCGGAGGCCAACGATCCCGCGGCGATCGACATGGTATCGATCTGGGGGCTCGGTTATAGCGCCGAGCTCGGCGGCAGCCGCGCGCCGGGCCTGTGGATGCATGGCGCGGCGCAGGCGATCTTGAAGCGCTGTCCGCCGGGTGTGTTGTTCAGCGACCTCTCGGCCTGCAACGCCTATCAGGACGCACTGGGCTCGGCGGGCAAGATCGCGGTGCCGACGACCGTCATCATTGGCGAGAAGGACATGATGACGCCGGCGAAGGCCGGCAAGGCGCTGGCTGCCGCGATCGCAGATGCGCGCACGATCGTGCTGAAGGGTGCGGGACACATGATGATGACTGAGCGGCCCGACGAACTGCTTGCGGCCCTCAGCGGTGCCCCATCCCCGACGGGTAGATGACGGTGGGGCGATACGGCACGGCGGAATGCCCGAAGTTCCTGCCATATTGCTGCTGAACGGCGGGGATGTTCACCGTACCCACCTTGAGATCCGACGACTTCGCGTCGATCGGCGGCAGGTTGAGCACGGGAGGATTGACCTCATCGACCTTGCGCCTCAGCCGCTCGTTGATGCAACCGAACGAGGTGTCGGTTTCGCCCTTGGCCTCGGTGCAACGCCCTTTGTTGCCACCGGCCTGCCCGCCGCCCAGGGCGGGTGCCGCCGTCGCTGCGCCCGGGTTGGAGGGGCTCGGCAGCAGCGGACTTGGCGGCGGCGCATCGACCGTCACCGGCGGCAACGGTCTCGGATCCTGCGCCCGCGCCGGGCTCAACGCCGCGACCAGCGCGACGACGATGATCGCAGGCCTTGCTACGGAGACCAGCATCGCTCACCTCCCACCACGAACCTGCATCACCAGCGTGCTCAGCTTTGTATTCAGCGCGGCGAGGTCCACACGCGCGAGCGCGCCGCCGCCGAGACATTTGCGACCGCAGCCGCCGCCCGCAGCCCTCACCCCGACACTGCCGGGCGCCCCGAAACTCGCAACCGGCACGCTGCCGGTCACCGGAAAGCCGCGCGCCACGAGCTTCGCACGCACGGCCACGCAATAATCGACCGACAGATAGGAGAAGCGCGTCTCGCCATGGCCTGCCCGATATTTCATTGTGGCCGTGCAGAGATCGCCGCCGGCGAGCCGCCACGCCTGCGCCAGATACATCACGCCGTAATGGATATTGGTCTCGGGCACCGCGAGTTCGGTATTGCTGCCGTTGAAGCCCAGCATGCGCGCGGTCGAGGGCATGATCTGCATCAGCCCGATCTCGCCGGAGCCGCCGATCGCATTGGGATTGAAGCCGCTCTCGACCGCCATCACGGCCTCGGCGATCGCCGGCGCCAACCCCTGCTGCCCGGCCTCTTTCGTGATCAGCGCCCGATAATACGACAGCGTATCGCCGCGGTTGATCGACTCATCCGGCTTGGCGGCGGGAACCGATGTCTCGGGCGCGGGGTCGCGCTGGGCAGACGATACGCCGCCCTCGCCCGGCTCGGCGCGCGCCGCGGCGACGATCGTTGCGGCAATCAATCCGAGCGCCGCAGCCGCACTGCGGCCGTAGGCGCATCGCCTGCCTGTCCCGTACGCTCGCTGCCGCTGCGTCCTCATGAGCCCTCCGCGCGCCCGGTTCTGACGCCGCTACTGAACCGTGCGCGGTGCATCGGATTCGGCAATGCGCGAAGGGATCGTTGCGGTCGGCTGCGCGGGCACCGCATTGCCGGTTTGTGCAGCGGGTGCATTCGCTCTGGCAAGATGCGCCAGCTCCTCGCGCAGGAAACCGACAAGCTGCTGCACAAGATGATCCCAGATTTCGATCTGCGCACGGACATGGGTCTGCGTGACGCCGCCGGCCAGCGAGAAATCGAGCGACAGGGCCAGGAACGGCGGGCTCAACTGCAAGCGCGCGAACCGCCGCGTCGCATTCCAGCGGTTGACCACCTCGATCGGCAATTCGCCCTGGACCTGCAGCACCGCGATCAGCGCGACATCGACGAAGCCCTGCTCGTCACCAGCCGAACGATTGCCAGGACGGATGTCGAAAGCGAGTCCGTTGGTTGCGGATCGCAGGTAGGAAACATTGACAACAGGATCGGTCAAAGCCTCGACACGGTAGCCGGCGAGTTGAAACAGGTCGCGCAGGCCATCGAGCGAGAGCTGGGTGATGGTGGCATCGGACATCGAAAACTCCGTCAGCGTCGTTCAATTACGTCGATCATCGTTGGGCCGGCGAACCTATGTCCCCGGCCTCACTGGAGCGTCTCGCGAAGGGTGACCTGCTCGGGCCAGGCGCGGCGATCGGCATCTTGCTGCGGCGAGAGTCCCGGCGGTCGATCGGGTCCCATCACGGCTCGCACGCCGCGGAGGACATCCGGCAGGATCTGCCCAGCCAGGCAGTCGCAGGTCGCAACCCCCATGCGGATGTGCTGCACCGTGGCCCGCAGCGCGGCCGGTCGCCGCCCGCCTGCGAACGCTTGGACGACACCTGACCGGCCGACAACCATGTCACCGCTGAATCTTGCCTCGATCCGCACCGCCGGTCCTCGTGCATCCGCACCCAGCCGGTCGTTGACCGGCAAATTGCGCAGCGTCGCCTGCGCGTCCGCAATCAACAGCTGCAGATGGCGCAAGGCTTCCTCGCCGCCGACCAGATGGTGGTCGAGATGCACGGTGCCGAGCAGCAGATCGGCATCCACCATGATGCTGAAGCGCTCGTCCTCCACCGCCATCGGGATGGACCTTGAGAGCTGCCAACGCGTCACTCTGGCGGCACGCCTGTCGTCGCCGTTGATCACGATGCTGCACTTGACGGTGATGCGCCGGTTACCCGCCTCATCGCGCGTCATCTCATCGCCGAACTGCAGCACGATGCTGCTTCCCACAGGCAGAACATGCCGGCCGGGCGCGACGGCCATCGCGCTGGCAAAACCGCCCGCCGCGAGCAGTGCGCGCATGCGGTCGGCGGTCAGTACCGGCTCGGCTTGTGGTGTCGACGAGACTGACATCGCGCAACTATCTCGCGGCCGGCGACTGTTCGCCGACCAGCCCAGACAGGGCAAGCTCATTGATGACAGGCGGATGCTGCTTCAGGAGCTCGGCCAGATAAGCGCGCCGCACCGCCGTCGCGCGCTCGTTGCGAATCTGCTGCACCAGCGCATCACGGACTTCCGGCAGCGTCCGTGTGTAGGGCGCCCTGGTATCGATCAGCTTGATCAGGTGCCAACCGTCGTCCAGCTTGATCGGGTCGGCGTACGTGTTCTTGGCGAGCTCCATGACGCGCGGACGGATCTCGGGCCTGATCTGAGCTTCGGCAACCCAGCCGAGCTCGCCGCCGTTCTTGGCCTCATTGACCTCGTCGGCGATAGCTGCAAAATCGGCGCCCGCCGCCTTCAGCTTGCGCTGCACCTCGTCGATGGTTTTCTTCGCTTTGTCCTCAGTCGCCTTATCGGCGTCCTTCGGCACCGGCACGAAGATCTGCGCGAGCTCGAATTGCCGCGGCACCAGGAACGAGGCACGGTTGGCGTCGTAGACCTTCTGCAGATCGTCCTCGTTCGGGAAGTTGGCCGGTGGCGCCGAGACCGACTGCAGATAGAGCTCGACTATCGCGCTCTCGCGCACCCGCTCCAGCTGTTCGGCAATGTTCGGCTGCTGGTCCCACTTCTTCGCCGCGACCTCCTGCAGCACCAGGCGGTTGGCCAGCATCATCCGGACTGCCTGGCTGAGCAGCGCCGGATCCTGGCTGACGGCAGCCCGTTCGCGGGGCGCGAGCGAGGCGACATAGGCGCGGATCTCATCTGTCGAGATGTTGGTCGCGCCGACGCGCGCAATCACATCGTCGCTGGTCTTCGCAGCTGCCGCGCCTTGCGCTCCCGCCGTGGCCGCACCTTGCGTCACCGAAGGCGCAGTTGCCGGCTGCGCAGCGACTGCGGCCGGAGCCGGAGGCTTCGGCTTCACGGCCGGCTGCGCTTGCATCGGGCGGTTCGGGACGGCGCTTTGCGCCGCCACCGCCATCGAAACGCAGCTCAGCGCGCTGGCGACAGCGGCCAAGCGAAGCGGACGGAAAGCACGGACAAGGCAAAAGGAAGTCATTGTGCGGCCTTTTGATCGAGGAACTTGTCGTTGGTGTCTTGGAGGCTGTTCTGGATTTCGACCCGGCGCAGCCCGAGCACGGGCTCTCGCGCAACAATTGTGTCGCCGATGGTGACACTTTGATAACGGCCGAGAAGTTCCTGCCCGGCCTTGATCAGCTGCGTATTCTTGGCGACGCAGCCCTGGGTCGACGCCTTGTAGGCGTTGGCCTCAGTCTCGAACTTGGCGCGCGCGGCATCCCGGTCGCGCGCGACATTCGCGGCCTCCTCGTAGGCCGACTTCCATTTCTCCAGAGTTTCGTCCCGCTCGGCGAGCCGCCGGTTGAACTCCTCCACCGCCTCGCGATGCTGCTTCTCGACCTGGCGGACCTCGGCCTTGGCCGCCTCGATCTGCGCTTTCGCCGCCGCCTTCTCGCGCTCCGCCGCGGCAAGCTTGGCCTGCAGCTGCGCGCGCTGGTCTTCCAGCTGGCGCGTCTGCAGCGTCGCCGCGCGCAAGGCCTCCCGCAGCTTGTCGGCTTCGGTTTCCGCGCGCGCCGCTCCGGTCTGCAAGCACAACATAACGGACGCAACGCTCAGGGTGATGATGCGCATGGTCATGGCTCAGAACTTCGCGTTGAGATCGACCAGGAGCACGTCGACCGCGTAAGGCACGCCCCCGATATTGTTGGCGCTCATCCAGCGCACCGAGGCCCAGACGTTCTCGCTCAGGCCGACATTGCCGCCGATGAAATAACCTTTGAGATTGGTGCCGCCGAGACCGAAATCAGGATCGGTGAAGGCATCGAGCGTGGCGTCGGACTCCAGATATTTGTAGCCGACATGCGCGTTCCAATCGCCGAGATGCTTGGTCTCCCGGTTGCCGACGGTGACGCGCGCCATCCAGCCCTTATCGCCGCCGTCGAAGGGCCCGTATGTGACCGTCCCGGTCGCGTTGGAGCTGGTTCCGGCGCGATTGTTGATTGCAATGCCCGGCGTGTAGGCCGGCACCGTTCCCGTTCCCGGAAGAGTCAGCGCCCGATTGAACGCCGTATTCCAGACGAATTCGCCATCGATCACGATGTGGTAGGGATGGAAGTCGCCAAGATCGACCGATCCGCCGGCGACCAGCGGTCGATATTTCTGCACCAGGCCCAAATATTGATATTGCAGGATCGCGCCGTTGTTGTTCCAAATTCCGGGCTCGATGTTGCGCAGGTACATATAGGTGTTGCCCTTTTGCGCGAACAGCGGCCGCGACAGATCGGAACTACAGCTATCCGAGCTGACATAGATGACGCAGGATGAAGAAAGCTGTCCCTGCACATTCTCGAAATCGTAATATGCGACGGCGAGACGGAATTCGTGAACCGGATCGAAACGCGACGCGAAGCCCGCCTGAGCTCCGAATAACCATTTGTCGTGGCTCTTATACTTTGAATCGAGAAAGAAGGAATTGTTGCTACTTGCATTGAAGTCGGTGTTGAAGATCGGGAAGGCGCCGATGACGCCGAACGGCGTAAATTCCTCGGAAAGCTGGTGCTTGGCCTGTAACGCAAACCCATCGAAGCCTAGTTCTCGGTACCACACCAAATCGGTCGGCGACCAGAATGGATTATCGAAGCGGCCCACCGACGCCACGAGATCCTGGTTCCAGTTCTGGTAGGTCAGATAACCTCGATCGAGCCAAAGGGAATATTTGGAGAAATTCGAACCGCCACCGCCCAGCGTCTGGTTGGTCGAGACCGGCGAGTTGTCCTGGCCGGTGGCAATTCTGAAACCGGCAGCAAAGCCGTTGGTGAGGTCCGCGTCCATCCCAAGCCGTGCACGCAACCGAACCTGATTTCGATTTTGCGTCGTATTGTAGGTTGGAAAGTTGACGTTACTACTGAGATCGTACGGAGCTCCTGCATTGATCGCCGTTACATTCATCGCATCAAGCTGATCGTTGCCGGTCGGGAAGAAGCTGCCCTGATAGCGGGCGCGGAAGTCGCCGTAGAGGTGGACGCGCTGCGCCCATTCCGGATAGCGGCCGGGCGAAGCCCAATTTTCCTTCTCCGCCTTCGCCATGACCTCCTTCTTGATCTCCTCGCGAAGCTGCCGCTTGACGACCTCCGGCACGTAGGTGACATGGCGAGTGCCCGGCGGCTCGGCTGCGGACGCCGCGGCATTGGCCGCCTTCGCCGCCTCATCTGCCTTGGCAGACGCATTCTTCGCCGCCTGCCGCGATACATAGGCCTCGTCATCGGCCTGCTTGATCAGCGCCGTAGCCTGCTCCTCAGTGAGGACACCCTGCTTCACCAGGAGATTGACCAGATTGATCGTCGCGTTCGGCGAGGTCGGCCTCGCATCCGACAGCTTCGGCCGCTTGGTGTCGGCCTTGCTTGCAGAAGCTTGATTGGCGTCCTGCCCGAAGGCGGGCATACCGGATGCAAGCGCAGCCAGCGAAACGGCGAGCATCAATGTGCGCCGGCGTGCGTTTGAAGTGAAGTCCAACATTGGTCCCCTGTCCTCTTACTCGTCGTCTTGCTTATTCAAATCGTGTCAGGTCGGCCGCCGCGCAGTCACGCGCGTGTCGATCGGCATCGGCATGTCCTTCGGGGGCGGCTCACGCAGGGTCAGGCGCGCCAGTTCATCGCGGATCGCCGAATCGAGCTCGGCATCGCCGGTCGACGACACGAGCTGAACCCGGCTGACGCGGCCTGTGCTCTCCGCCCACAAGCGGATGCGAACCTGCATGATCGCATTTCGCGTCTTGTTATTGCCGCGCAGCGCAGACTCCATCTGAGCCTGCACCTGCGAGGCGTACCAACCCCAGCGACTGCCACCTCCGCCGCCGCCCCCGAGCGGACTGCCGCCGACCTTGCTGCCGAGATTGAACGAGTCGCCCGGCCCAGTGGCCTTGGCGTCGAGCGCGAGCGGCCCCGGAGGCTCCTCGTTCTTGGCTTCCTTGATCGGCTCCTTTTCCAGCGGCTTCTCGAGCGGCTTCTCCTCCATGAACTTCTGCTCGGCCTCCACCGGCTGCTCGATCATCTTCTGTTCGGGCGGTGGAGGTGGCGGCGGCGGCGGTGGCGTAATGTTGACGATCGTGATCTCATGGATCTGGCGCGGCGGAGGCAGATCGTCCCCACCAAACAGCGAATAGGCTGCGCTACCGACCAACAACACAACGCCGGTTAGCGCTGCACCGTAACGCGAGCCGGGATGTCCAAAATAGGCCCGCAGACCACGGTCCTTGGCCTCCCCTGCTTCGGCATCCTCTTCCCAATCGGTCCTCGGTTGGTTCATGGCGCGCCTCCGCTCTGGTCCAGCTCGCCATGACGCTCGGCGAGATATTGCAGGACGAACTTCACCAGCGTGGCGAACTCGGCCGTCTCCAGCGTCAGTCGCGACGCCGGTACCGCGTCGATTTTCAGGTGAAAGGTCGAGTCCTCGGCGTGAAACTCGACATAAGCATCGCGATCCAGCGACAGCCGCGGCCGGGGGCTGCGCGACATCGTCATCAGGAACGGATCGTCCGCAGCACCGGCCCGCAGCACCCGCTCGCGCAGCGTGCCCGCGAGATTGACCAGCAGCGCCTCGCCGCGAACAGGAAATGCCAGAACCGCCCCCTCACCATGCTCGACATGCGCCTCGGCTGCAGTCGCAATCGCGACGGTGCTCACGACGGCCGGACGAAATCTGGCCAGCGTGCGCAGCAGAGCGTCGCGCATCTGCACGAGGACACCATCATGCGCGTCCTTGTCGCGAACTGGAGTGTGATGGAATGGGCTGCGCATCGGTTCGGATCACCCCCGGCTTATTTCACGAGCGGTTTGGTCGCCAAGCCGACCTGTGTGAGGCCGATGCGGCCGAGCAGATCGAGCACGTCCATCACGCTCTGGTACTGAGCCTGCGCGTCGCCGCGAAGCACCACCGGAAATTCCGGCGTCAGCGCCTTTTGCTGGATCAGTCGCTGCTCGAGCTCGGGCAAAGTCACGGGAATGGTGTCCAGAAAGATCTTGCCATCATTGGCAACCGTGATCGCCTTGGTGGTCTGCGTCGCCAAGCTCGGCGCAGCAGATGCCTTCGGCAGATTGACCTTCTGCCCCTGCACGGTGGCCGTGGTCATGATGATGAAGATCACCAGGAGCACATAGGCGAGGTCCAACATCGGCGTGATGTTGATGTCGTCATAGGGCTTCGAGTCGGATTGGACCTGCATCGCACTACTCCGCGGCCAGCCGGTGATCGACCGGGTCCGGCCGATCGACGGAATAAAGCTCTGCGATGCGGGTAACGAGCTCGTCGACGAAGATCTGCAGGTCGCTGGTCAGGTCCTTGATCCTCGAGATCAAGTAGTTGTAACCGAACAGCGCCGGGATCGCGACGCCGAGGCCCGCCACTGTGGCAACCAGTGCCGCCGCAATGCCGGGCGCGATCGCGTTGACATTGACGTCGCCACTCGCCGCGATCGCCGCAAAGGTGATCATGACGCCGACCACGGTGCCGAGCAGGCCAAGGAACGGACCGCCGGAGATCGCGATCGTCAGGACCACCATCATTCGGTTCAGCCGCTGCATCTCCTTGACGACGGCGCCGTCGAGCGAGGCCCGGATGGCCGCAATCGAGCTCGCCGACAGCACCGGCATTGCCGTGCGGGCGGACCGGCGGCGGACTTCATCGGCGCAGACATGATAGATGCGGTAGAGCGACGACGAGCTTATCCGCGACGCATCGCCGGTCTTGAGCCGTCCCCCGAGCGTTGCGACCTCCTGCTCCGTGCCCCGGCTGAGCAGGGTCAAATCGAAATTGACGTCGCGGTAGCTGCGCAGGAAACGCGCATTGCCGCGGGACTGTCGATTGAGAAACGAGGCGCGGTCAAGCATCACCACCCAACTGATCGCACCCATCACGAGCAGGATGCCGATCACGACCCAGCCGTCGATCGTGACCGACTTCAGGATCACCGCAAAATAGCCTGACAGCCAGCTTGCGGTTTCCTCGTCGACGCTGAACGAGATCAGTTTGCCCTGATCGGGGCCCTGCCCGATCGCTGCAACGCGGATGAAGCCGGCAGGCCGCGCCACTTTGCCGATCTGAAACTCGTCGATGTCGCCGACGAACCCCGCCATCGCTGCCGGCGCCGCCGCTACGGGCGCAGCCGGCGCACTTCCATCCGCAGACGGCGTCGCTGTACTTCCATCGGCGGACGGCGCCGGCGATGAGGATGCCGGCGCCGCCGCGGGAGCCACGGTGGAGGCAGCCGTGTCTCCGCCGACGAAAGCAAGCGTGTTGAGTGCCGGGAGCGGCACGTCGAGCGCGGCATAAGCGCTTCCGTCAAGATAGAGCGTCACCTTGCCGCTGCCGGCGGCCACCGCGATATGATGCCAAGAGTTGACCGCAATCGGCGCAGCCGTGGTGCTGCGCTGCGTAGCTCCCCCGTTGCTGACCTCGACGAACGGCGCGCCGCTGTCGAGGCCGATGACGAAGGCATTCGCACCGTCGCGGCGGCTATACAACGCCGTGTTCGGCTGCAGCGCGGCCGGCTTGACCCATACCGACCACGTCCAGCCGGTGTCGCCAGCGATCGCGAGCGACGACGAGGACGGCAAGGTCAGCGGTGTCACCCCGTCAAGCCGCAGCCCCGTGCCGATCAGGGCACCATCGGCCGGCTGGCCCACGCTCTGGGCATTGTTGGCCCAGACCGTCGAATCCAGCGCCGGCGTGCCGCGCTCGGTGAAATGATAGACCAGCGCAGCGTCGGGATCATATGTCCCTTTGGCGTCAGCCGCAGGCACCGCTTTCTTGTTCCCGTAGTAGAGCCAGAACTCGGACTTGGCACCAGGCTGCAAGTTCGGCACCGAAACCCACACCAGGGCCTCGCCGAGCAGCGCATCATATTTTTCGATGTGAAACTTCAGCGGGCTTTTGTCGTCAGCTGCAACGAAGCGCAGATCGCTGCCATCATCCTTGGTGGCGCTGAAGCGGAAATTGCCGGGGTGCAGTCGCACCAAGATGGGTGTGGTGCCGATCGGATCGGTAATATTGGCGCCCGCCGCACTCGCGTCGATCGTGATTTTCTTACGCAGCTGCCATTCGTCGTTCCACCACGCTCGCGCCGGCGAGGCGGATAGGAGCGCCACTCCGACCATGGCGAGCAAGGCCGTGAGCATCACCCTCGTTGCCGCGCCTGCCAGGCGATATCCGGCCCGTAGCATGTCATCCCATCCGAGCGTCATCAGAATTCACCCCAAAGCCGGAAGTTGACGCGCGGATCGCCCGCGCGGGTATAGGTCTGGTTCGCCATCGGCATCGAGACGACGACCACGCCATTGATCGAGTTGAACACCTTGAAGCGCGACCCGAGGCCGTAGCTCCAGAGGTCGAACTGCGAGAATTGCTCGGGCAACGGATGCTGGACGTTGACGTGGCCGATGTCCGAAAAGGCGAACAGCCGCCATTCATTGAAGGTGGTGAATCGCGGCGTACCCTGCCCGGTCTCGTCCTTCATCTGCTTCTGCAGCATTGCGCCGATATCGGGACTGCGAATTTCCACATTGCCGATGACACCGTCATCACCGAGCACCTCGGACTCGAGATAGCCGCGCACGGTGTCGAGACCGCCAGCGCTGAGCTGCTCGCTCGAGACCAGCGGTCCGTCGGCGATCTGGGTCTGCAGCCTGCCCCACAACTGGTAGCCTTCCGGCAGTTCCTGGGTGTGCGAGATATCGACGTTGAAATGCGTGAAGCTCGGCGACGCATGGTAGCGCTTATTGTCGAAGGCGATAAAATCGCTCGACAGCGGCCGCAGATTGTAGGTCAGCGCAGCGTTGAACTGGGTGGTGAACTTCTCGTACTGGAAGGTCGCGCCGTAATTGGCGACCAGCGGATAATACGTCACAGGCGAACCGAAGCTGCCGGAGCCGAGTTGTGTCGTCGTCTGCTCGAAATGCTTGTAGTCGATGCCGGCCGACAGGGTGTGAAAGAAGTTGTCCCGGCTCGGCAAGGTCATCACCGCACGGCCGCCGACGATCTCGCCTGGACCGACGATGTTGGTCCCGCCGACGGTTGCGACGTCGCTGCTCGATTTCACGCCATAGAGCAGGACGCTCAACCAGTCGATATCCGTACGCGCCAGATATGAGGCCGAGAACACTTCGGCGTCCTGCCGGCGCGCAGGCGCAACCTGATAAGTGAAACTGAAGGAATGGCCGAGCTGCCAGAGATTGTCGTAGTGTACAGTCGCACTGACGCGGGTCGCGGTCGTATTGGGCGACTGCCGATTATTGACTTCGAGACTGCCATGGATAGGCGCCTTGTCCTCGACATTGAGGTCGACGTCCACCGTTCCCGGCGTCACACCCGCGCGCAGCGCCGGCGTCACACGTCGATCCGGCCATTGGTTGAGCGCGACAATGTCCTTGGTGACTTGGTTGAAGTTCGGCACCGTGCCTTCCTTGAGCGACGGCGCCTTGTCCTTGATCTTGTCGAGATCGAAGTAGCGGGAGTTCTTGACGCGCAGTCGCCCGACCTTGAGCTCGGTCACCTTGAGCACGACGACCTTCTGGCTCACATTCTGCTGAGGCACGGCGACGCTGACGGTTTGAAAGCCCTTGTCGTGATAGGCTTTCTCCAGCGCCGCTCGCGCCTTCTCGACATCCTCCGATGTCCTGTTCGGTCCAAGGAACGGATAGATCGCCTCCTCGATCTCGATCTGCGGCAACTTGTCCGCGCCTTGAACGGCGAAGTCGTCGATATCGAAATGCGCAAGCGGCTGCTGCGGTGCCGCCGCGCCCGGCGCAGCAGAACTCGCATGCTTTTGCTCCGTTGGCTTTTGCTCGCTTTGCGCCGGCGCAGCTTTCTCGGCCGAGGCCTGCCCGATGGCAGAAACGCTGCCGATCACCGCCATCATGGCCAGCCTCAGGCAAAACATCACCGTTCGGGCGGATGCGATTCCGCCACGCCAGAAATCCCGATCAAACTGCACGGACGCTCGCTCGGCTCCCAAACACGCATATGAGCCCGCGGCGGGATGCCGGGTTCATGGTGTCCTTGTTCAAAAGACGATTGAAGCAGGGCGAGACTGAATCGAAATTTTAACGATCATGTGCCCGGCGGGGAAGCGCGAAGCATGACTGTGATATTTGCGCCACGCGCCGATCGCTCCAAGGCGCGACCGTCCGAATGGGTCGTGCGAGCAAGATCTAATTTATACTGAGTAAGAGGCGCAGGTTCAGAGGTTGTAGCAGGTCGGGCGGTGGAGACATGCCGACCGTCCCGCGCGCGAGAAGGGTGTGCAGATCCGCATCCGCCTGCACATTCTTCAGCGGCGGAAACGCCACCTTCTCGATCGTGCCTTGCGCACCGACCCAGGTCTGCACCGTGAAAGCTTGGGGCGGACCGTCCTCCTTGCCGCGGCGCTCGACCAGATAACTCCGAAACCGACTTGCGATTTCATCATCGGCGCTGATGTTCGCTTCGAAATGAGTCGTCACGAGCTTTGCAAAGGCCGCCCAATGCGAAGGGGCGCCGGCGACCGGGCGATAATCCTGCGCCCTTGCCGGGTTGAGCAAGCACAGCAGGCAACAGATGATCACGATCGCAGACGAATATCGATAGCCGACCGATGATCCCGACCTCCATGCCATCTATCGCCTCCCCGCTTTAAGGTCTTCGGGCGCCGCTGTGACGTCCTCAGCTCAACAGGACAAGACCGCCGGGCAGAGTCCGCGCATCGGCACCGAACAGACTCTGCACCTGCGCAATGAAATCATCGAGATGATCGAGATAGAACGTGCCCGATATCATGCGCCGGCCAAGTCCTCCCATCACCACGATCCGGCCCGGCCGATAGCGGTTGATTTCCTGGATCAGCCGTTCGACCGGCCAGTCGCGGACGATCAGGAGGCCATTCAACCAGGCCTGTGTCTGCTCGATGTCGGCATCCGAGACCGGCATCAGGCCAGCTTGCGCAGAATAAGAGAGCTTCTGGCGGCCGGCGAGCGCCGCGCGTTGCCCCTTCCATTCGATCTCGACGCTTCCCTCGATGCACGACACCGAAACCCTGCCGTCGAGGCATCTGACGTTGAAGATCGCCTGCTGCGCGCTGATCTGCCCACCAGCTGCACCGATCACAAACGGGGCCTCGGCCTCACGTACCGCCTGAACGGCGGCTTCACCTGAGATCAGCTCGATCGACGGCTGCCCCGGCGTGCGCCGAACGGCAACGCTTGTCTGCGTGTTGAGCGTGAGCGAGACGTCCTCGGCCAGGGCAATGCGACGCCGCTCCCCCTTGGCGGTCCGGTAGTCCGCCGACAGTTCCTCCCAAGATGGCCATAAGCCAAATGGCGGTTGCGCAGCCAAATAGATGCCGGCCAAGGACGCAGCAGTTGCCATCCCGCCACCGATCAGCACGCGGCGGCTCAGGTGTGAATTCGCGGCCAGGCGACGCGCTTCGGTGCGACCGCCACTGTGCGGCTCGGCCTGCGCCGCCAGCGTCCGCGCCGCATCTCCAAGACCACGCCACAGTCTGACGGCGTCGCGAAAAGCGGCATCATGTTCAGGACTGCGCTGCCGCCACAGCGCGAGGGCGGCCGCATCCTCCGATGTTGCCTCTCCCGAATGCAGGCGAATGACCCAAGCGAGGGCTTGGCGCAACAACGGGTCCAGTTCGGAAGGCATTTCGTTGCGTGCAGTCAAAGCCGGTCGCTCTTCTCTCTCCGCCGGAAAGCGGCGGCATTCCCGATCACAGCGCGCAGGTCCTGATCAGTAGACGATCCAGCCCCGACCGGACTGAATCGAAAACATCGCGTCGGCGGGCTTTCAAGCTGTTTGTTGGCTGGAACAATCAATCATTCAAAGCTTTTTGCGTGGAATTTTTCGCGGCCAAGTCCTTCCCGGCCGGCCGCTCCGGCCGAAATCCCAGTGCCGCTTCCCGCGCCAGTCTGTCAGTCGCAGGCTCGCGGCTTGGCTTTCGGTCCAAAACGGCGAAGAACCTTGCGACCGAGGCGCTGGCCGAGGTGCTCCATAGCATATTGCAAATCGAAATCGACCGTCCGAACGTTGATCCCGAGGCGGTCGGCAATCTCGCGATGCGGGAGCTGGTGGACATGGGCTGCGATGAAAACGTCGCGCCGACGGGTCGGCAGTTCCGCCAGCGCCTTCTCGAATTCCTGCATTTCGATGCGCGATTCCGCCGCCGCTGCCGGATCCGGTGCTTCGTCGGCGAGATCGACGATCGTCTCAATCTCCGCCGCGCTCAGGAGCTGCTGATCGCCTCTGCGCCTGTCACGCGCAACGTTGAGCGCGGTCTGAAACAGATAATCGAGCGGGCTGCGGACCTCGACTGCATCACTGACCCGGTCGACACGAAGGAAGGTCTCGTGCAGCGCCTCACGGGCAAAGTCCGCGGAGCCCAGGCGGCGGGCTAAGCGCCTGGTCAGCCCTTCGTAATCGGCCGCAAGGGCCTCTCGCAGCGATTTGCTATTCGAATCGGACACTTACGCTGCCCCATCCCGCTGCCGTTCGGCGCGCAACGGCACTCTGCCCCACCAACGTACCTATCGACCGCGGGTGACAATGGCGTGACGGTGGATGGGGCCGAACAGGCCTCTCACCAACCAGATCGAGCCCGAGCGAGGCTGGCGGACCGGTCGTGCCTCGCCGCGGCCCCCGCTTGTCGATCCCCGTAGTCCCCCGGCGCGAGCAGCGAGCGCGCGACCTATCGCAGATAACTTGCCAGGGTGAGGCTCTGGATCTTCGAAATCGCCGTATAGGATGCAGTAAGCTGGGCCTGATAGGTCGAGAGCTGGGCCGTGATCGACGCCACGTCGACGCTGGTGAGATCGGTGTTGAGGCTCTCGGCGTAGCTCTTGAAATCGCTCTGCAGCGATTTCGCGCTCTCGATCTGCGACGTGGCGTTCGAGAGCTTGGCTTGAACCGTCGCAACATCGTCGACGGCGCTGTCGGCGAGTTTCAGCGCGCTGGTGATGTCGCTGCCCGACAGCGACGAGCTGTTGGCGACGAACTTCAAGACCCGCATCACCTCCTCGACGGCCGAGTTGTCGGCGCTGATTCCATAGGTCACGCTCTGACCGTCCGAGACACGGACGGAGGCGAGCTCGCTGTCGCCCTGGTAGTAACTGGTATCCGTTCCGGTCAGCGAGCCGGTCCCCGAGGCGAAGCTGGACAGATCGACGGCAGCGGTCGAGGTCTTGGCCCCGCTGAAGACATATTGGCCGTCGTATTGCGTGTTGAGAATTCCTCCCATCTGCTGCAACAGCTGTTGCGCGGTGCTGATCGCCGATGCCTGCTCCGTGCTGCTGCCCGTCGTGGCGGCACTGAGCGCGGTCCGCAACTGGCTCACCACGTCCGAGATTTGGCCCACTGCCGAATACAGCACCTGCGCCTTGCTGTCGGCCAGCGTCGCAGCGTCGATGTAGGATTGCGCGCGCGTCACCGAGACCTGGAGATTGACGACGTGCTGGGTGTCGGCGCCGTAGCCGGCGAGATATTCCGACTTCAGACCTGATGCCTCCTGGACCTGCATATTGGCCATGATCGCCTGCGTCCGCAGCGCGCTGGAGACCATCTGGTCGGTATTGGCGAAAGTGGCAATCCGCATGATCATGACACTGTTCTCTCGTCCCGACTAACTAACCCGACTGCATCGCGGTGATGAGCGACGAGAACATGCTGTTGACCGCCGAGATCAGCTGCGAGGCCGCCGCGTATTTGTTTTGCAGCGCGCTGATCCGCGCCGTCTCCTCATCGATATTGACGCCAGTCTCCGAGGATAGCGAACTTGCGTAAGTGGATTGCGCAGTCGTCTTTGCCGTATACGCCGAGGACGCTTGCGACGCCTTACTGGCGACATTGGCCACGATCGCTGCGGCATAGTTGGCGAAAGAGCCGGTGGTGGCGCTCAGCCCACCGGCAGCCGAAAAGCTTCTGGAGCCGGTCAACGCGTTGTAGATACTGTTGATGACGGTCGCCGAACCGGAGGTCAACACCTGACTGCCCGTCGTCAACGTGGCGGAGCCATCGAGCGTATCCGTCGGCAGCCCCGAACTGCCGGACAAGATGCTGCTCCGAACCGCGAAGTCGGAGGCGCCGGTCCCGGTGACCAGATCGTTCATCCCGAAATAGTCGGAGAAGCCTACCCCGCTCACCGAGCTCGTCATGTCGTTGATGGCCACGCCGTCGCCGGACGTGGTCGAACCGATCACCAGATGCCCGCTGGAATCGATCGATGCCGAGACGCCGGAGATGCCGTTCAGCGCCGTCACGAGATCGCCGACCGTCGAGTAGGATGACAGGTCGAGATCTTGATAGGAAACCAGATTGCCGCTCTGGTCGGAGACCGCAATCCGGACCGAACCGGTCGCCGACAAGGCATCCGTGCTCGTGACCGACGCCGTACCGGTCAGACTGGTCGGCGCCGGCACCGAGGATGCCCCGTTGGTGATCGCGTTCAGCGTCGATTTCAACTGCGTCGCAAGTTGGTCGAGCTGCGACTGTTCGGCCGGCAACGTCTGGTCACGCAGCGTGATCAACGCGCCAATCTTGCCTGAAGTGATCTGCGAGGTGATGTCGACCCCGTCGACCGTGATCCCGCTGAAGCCGCCCGAGCTATAGCTGGTCGACGCGGTGACATTTGCCGACGTCGAATAACTCAGTGTATGCGCCGACGAATCCACGAGCGCTCGCCCCGACGACGTGTAGACCTGCAAGTCCCCGTTCGATGCCGTGTAGTAGCTCACGTTCATATAGGACGACAGGTCTTTCAGTGCCGAATTTCGCTGATCCTCAAGATCCGCGGTCGATTGTCCGGCCGCGCCCATCTTCCTGATCTGGACGTTCAGGTCGGCGATCTGCTTCAGGTCGCTATTGATGCTGGTCACCGACGAGCCGATGTCCTGATCCGCGTTTGACCGCAGAGTCTGGATGCCCTGCGAGGTATCGCGCAATTGGGAGGCCACATCGTCGAGCGCGCTCACCACCGCCGACTGCAGCGAGACGCTGCTGGGTGAACTCGCCAGCGACGACAGCGCTGACTCCAACGACGCCAGAGAATTGGCGACCGAAGTACCCGAGGTCGAGGTACCTGAGCTTGATGCGCTGCCGAACAGCTGCTCGAGCTGCGTCATGTAATTGTTGGTGGTGTCGGCCGAGCCGAGATCGGACGTGGCAGCGATCAACGACTTCAACAACAGCTTGTCGACACTGCTGCTGATCCCGGTGATGGTTACTCCGGTGCCGACACCGCCCGTCACACTGGTGGTCTGATCGGCAGTCTTCTTGGTATAGCCCGCCGTATCTGCGTTCGAGATGTTCGACGACGCCACGCTGATCTGCGTCTCTGTCGCCATGATTCCGCTGAACGCGATCAGCCGTGCAACATCGAGCGACATCGCTTTTGCTCCACTCCTATCCGCGCCTCAGGCTTGAACATTCGTCCCGTAGGATACCGCACGCGCGGTGCGGCGACCGCCCGATCCGTAGGGCGAGACGCTGGCGATCTGCTCACGGATCGCCTGCATGACCGCCTCGATCCGGCGATTGCTCGCCTCGATCGCCGCCCGCAGCCGCATCAGATTCTCGTCCATGGCCACCCGCAGGTTCAGGATCCGCTCCATCAGCTGCTCGCGCAGGACCCGATCCTGGACATGCAGGCTCGCGGTCCTTACCGCGCATTCGGCGACGCGCTGCTCAAACAGACCCGCAAGACGGTTCTTGTCGTCGAGCTGCTTCGAACGCGACGCCGGCAGGCCTTTGGCAAGCTCCAAGTTCTCCTCGGACACCACCGCCACCAATTCGTCGATCAATGCGATCAACGATTTCACACCATCATCGCCGCCGTGGCCGGGTGCTGCCTGGATTGCTGGATTCATTTTGTCGCTCCCGTATCGTTCTCAATGACCGTTCCGCTGCGGCGAGCCGGCCGTCCGCGCCACACGCGCATAACTGTTCAATGCCGTGACCCTGACCGCCGCCAGCTTCCGTTCCTCGTCGAGCAGCGCACACTCGCGCAGCAGCTTGCGACGTACCGTCTCGATATCGTCGATCAGCGCGAGCAACTGCATTCGATCCGCACCGTGAACCCCAGCCGCACGGATCTTCAGCCGGCGCAACCGGCGCAGCAATGCCTCGCCCTCACCGAGCCGTTCTTCCTTCAGATCGGCCATGATCACCTCATCGCCGAGATCAGGGTGTCGAACATCTTGTTCACCGACGTGACGACCTGGGATGCCGCCGAATAGGCCTGCTGAGCCGAGATCATGTTGCTGAACTGGCCTGTGGTGTCGGTCGTGCTCGATTCAAGCTCGCTGCCATAGACGGTGCCGGCGCTGCCCTCTCCCGAGGTCTGTAGCTTTGCCGTGCCGGAGTCCGCAGTCGCGGTATACATGCCGTCGCTATGGGCCTGCAGACCATTCGGATCGGCGAAAGTCGCGACGGCCACCTTGTAGATCGGAACGGTCTGGCCGTTCGAATAAGTCGCCTCGACGACGCCTCCCTGGCCGATCGATACGTTGGTCAGCGTACCCAGCGCGGTACCGTCCGAGTTGGCGCTGAAGTCAGTGACGCTCGGCGTGGTGCTGCCCGATGACAGCTGGGTCAGGCCATTCGTGCCGCCGTTCTGCGTACCGAAATTCATCGAGATCGCGCTGCTATTGGCGCCGTCAGTCCACTGGATGTTGAGGGGATCCACCTCACCCGTGGTGGCATCCGTCGGCGAGACGGTGCTGAGGGAGCCGTCACCGTTGAACGTGATCGTATAGGTGGCGGCGCCGCCATTGACTCCGATCGAGCTGACGTCGGAGGCGTTCGCCGGCGCGAAAGTCGCGCTCCACGTGTTACTCGCGGTTTTGGTCCAGGTGACGTCGAGCGTGTGCGCGTCTCCTAAGGAATCGTACACCGTCATCGAGCTGCTGAACGAGCTGCCGTCCGTCGGCGTCGTTGTCGTGGAGGTGTTGACGACCGCATCCGACGGCAAATTGGCGGTAATTGTCGACTTGGTCGTGGCACCGCCGTTCGACTTCGCGATATCGGTCTTGACCGGCTCAAGCCCGCTGCCAACGACGTTGCCGTTGGCGTCGGTGCGATATCCTTCCAGATAGTAACCGTTATTGACGAGATAGCCGCTGTTGTCGGTCGTGAACGCGCCATTTCGCGTATAGGACGTGGATCCCCCTGCATTGAGAGAATTGGTCACGACGAAGAAGCCGGAGCCAGAGATCGCAACGTCCGTGGCATTTGTCGTAGCCGACAACAGTCCTTGTTGCGTGATATTGGAGCGACCGGATACAGCGACGCCGCCGGATGAATAGGCTTTGCCGCTCGTTCCCGTTACCAGCTGATCGAACATCCCAGAGGTGGTCTTGTAGCCCGTCGTATCGGCATTGGCGATGTTGTCGCTGATCATCGCAAGCGACGAGCTCTGCGCATTGAGCGCAGAAATCGCCGAGGAAAGTGCTCCAGAAAGACTCATAATCCAACTCCGAATAATGCTGTCAGGAGGTTACGCCGATGATGTTCGCGGCACTGACCGACGCGCCGCTCACGGTAAGCGAGGGCGTGCTGGTCGAGGTGTCGATACCGGTCACGGTGCCCGTGATCGTCGTGTAGTTGAGGACCGAAGTGCCGGCTGCGTTGGTCGCCGTCACCGAGATCGTGTACTGTCCGCCGTCACTGAGCTGATTGCCGGATGAGTCTTTGCCGTCCCAGGTGAACGAGTTAGACCCCGCATTGCCGGTTCCGGTGCCGGTCCAGACAGTGTTGCCGGAGGAGTCCTTGATCGAGATCGACACGTTGGAGGCGACTGAGGACAACGAATAACCGTAGGTCGCCGATCCGTTGGACAGCGTCGCAGTATCGCTCTTCGCCTCGACCGTGTGGCCGATGTAGTTGACCGAATTCAGCGTCACCAGGCTGGAGAATGAGCTCGCCAGCGAGCTCATGCTGGTGTTGGTCGCCGATTGCTCGGTGAAGGTGGCGTAGGACGTCATCTGGTTGACGAAGTCCGTGACGCTCGTCGCATTCAGCGGATCCTGGTTCTGCAGTTCGCTGACGAGCAACTTCAAGAAATCGGTCGAACTCATCGCCGTGCTCGACGACGAACTGGAGGACGACGTTGATGAATTCGAGGTCGTTGAACTCGTTGCCGAAACCGTCATGGCAAACTCCGGACCTGCTCGTGTGGCTCACGCGCCGGGCCACGTCGCAAGCTTGCGATCATGGCGGCGTTTGCAGATCAAACGGACGGCACGCCGAATTCAGGCGGAGAAAGATTGGGCGGAATTATTTGATAAGACGGCAGAATTTGCCGCCGCGCCGCCATGCAGGCGGCAAAAAAACCGATCGACTCGGCCCTGTCGAGACCGGCAGCACGGTGCCCAAACAGAATGGATTAAAATAAGAAACATGGACGCGACGTCGCGTCCGGTAAGGCGCCGGCGAAGCCTATGCGCCCTGGAAGCGATCAGCCCGGATGCGGCGCGTCGACGACGGCCTCAACCGTCCCCTCGTCCGCCGCTGGCGTCACCGCCTCGAGCCGGCCCGCCGCAGCGACGATTCGGTCGGCCAGACCGGCCGGCGCGCGAACCGCTGGCGACGAAAGTGCCTGACGCAACGCGCGCGCCTCTTCGAGCAGCGCGCGTGCTTCCGGCGATGATGCCAATAATTCTGCTGCAATCTGACGCTGCCCTTCGGGCCAGCAGGAGACGTCCTCTCCCAATCGATCGATCAGATCTTCGAATTCCCTGACGTCCATCGTCCGCCCAATCCAGCGTCTCCCGGAGCGTCATAAACCATTCGTGGGCAACACGAAATTGATATCACTTGTCGCAGCAGACCCCCCTAACATGATACCTCAATCCAAGCGAACCGGCAGCATAAATGCACACTACGATGCACAATCGCGACCCAAACCGCGGACGGGGCGAGCCCCTCCCAGACCCGATTCGCCGAGGTCCGCGAATCAGGCCAGCCGGCCAGAGCGGCGCTCAGTTGCGCCGCAAGGCGACCGTCAACGTCGCGGGATCGAATGCCCGGCAGAGCGTGGCCCACCCTTGGTCGCGGCATCGGTTGCCTCCCAGGCATCCCGCAGTTCGGCAATGCTTGCGATGATGCGTTGGAAGTTTTCCCGCATGTGCGGGCGACCATACGAGCGCAAGGCCGCCAAAATCAGCGAATTGTAGGTCCGGAACAACCGCTCCGCGACCGCACCGCCACGGACCGAATCGAGATGGTGGCTCAAACCACGCAGGATGGCGGTTGCCCGCGTCAAGTGTTCATGCCCTTCCTCGAAACGTCGCGCCTCCTGGGCGTGCAGCGATTTCTGCAAGTACATGGCGGCGCCGTTGAGCAGCATGATCACGGCTTTGAGCGGCGGAACTGCAACGGCTGCACCGCGGTAGGCCTGGTTGGCGCGATAGGCCATCGAACTCTGTGTCATCAGTTACTCGAATTCACATTGAGAAGAGCTTTGAGATAGGTCAGCGTGTTGTTTGCGCTCTGAATCGCGGCTTGATACTTGGCGTATTGCGTCTGGAGCTGGGCCTTATATGTCGACGCAGCACTCTCGATATCGTTGACCTTGCTGGTCATCGTATCGTCCTGGCTCGTCAGATTATCGATCAGCGTCTGCAAGGAGCCACTGGTGCCCGAAGCATCCTTTGCGAGCTGATAGATCTGCGTGGCAAGGCCCTGGGTCGACGTCACCGTGATCGATTGTGAGGTCGAACCGGTATAAGTGAAGGCCATTCCCGCATAGATGGTTCCAGAATTGCCGATAATGGTGTTACCGCTGATCGTGAATAGCGAGCTATCCCCTCCAACCGAGGCCGAGGTGAGATTGCCCGAGGAATCGACGGCCACGTCGAGCGTAAACGATTGCGGCGAGGTTCCGGTGTTGACGACGCTAAGCTGACTGGACGACGTCGTCGTCTGTGCCGACAACAGCGCCGTCACACCACTCAGATTGGTGCTGAGGATCGTCGACAACGTCCCGGTGTCAAGCTGCAGTTCGTTCTTGCTGTTGAAAGAAAGGCCGAGATCAGCCATCGTCATGCCGCCTACCGAAGTGCTCAGCACACTCTGGAGTTGGTTCATGATGTCGCGCATGGTGCCGTCGCCGAACAGCACCGCGCTCGACGAGGCGGTACCGTCTGAATTCGTGGCCTGTTGAGCGATCACAGCGTCCCGAAACGCGTTGTAGTTCGTCACGAAAGTTTGCAGAGCTGACTGAATCTGGCTCGTATCCGTGCCGATGCTGACGTCGATCGAGGTGCCGCTCGGGGTGGCCTGCAGCAGGTTGAAGGTAACCCCGCTCAGCACGTCCGAAACGTCGTTGGTGTCGCGGGTCAATGAGACACCATCGAGGGTGAAATTCGCCGCCTGCGCCGTCTGCAGCACCGTCGAGAACGCCCCCGAGCTGTCGGTTACGCCAAGCTTGTTCAAAATGTCGTCGCCGGACGTGCTCGAATAGGTGATATTGGCGGCATCCTGGGTTCCGGTCAGCACCAATTCGTAGGAGCCGGTCGAAACCTGGAGGATCGATGCCTGTACATTCGTGGTGGAAGTCTGGGCATTGATCGCGTCGGCGACGTCCTGCAGAGTCATGCTGCTCGTCACCGTGATGCTCGTTGTGCTGCCCCCGGAAAGACCGAGCGTAAATGTTCCGGAATAGCCGAGCGCGGTGGTCTGGCTGGACTGGCTGCTGCCGGCGACCTTCTGGGCCGTCGCGATCTGGCTGATCGTCAGCGTGTGATCACCGGTCGCCGCACCACTGTTGACCGACATCGACAGCGCTGACGAGGCGCTCACATCGCCGGTCGAGCTGAGGGTTGCCGCGCGGGTTGCGAAAACGTTGGTCGCGAGCGAATTGACGACCGAGGTGGCCAGCGAGGCCAAGCCGGACGAAAGCGTGCTGAGATTAGTCTGCAGTGTCTGGTAGGCCGAGATTTTCGCCTGGTTGGCGGTGATCTTGGTCTGGATCTGCGTCGCCTGCGTCAACTTGGCATTGACGGCGGAGTCGATCAGACCGGTCCAGTCGATGGAGCTGGTCGTGCTGGTGCCTGATGTCGTGACGGAGCTGGAGCTTGACGAAGATGACGAGGATGACGTCGTACTGCTCGTGCCCGAGGTCGCGCTGCTCACTGTCATGATTTGGGGCCCGCCTTAGCAAGTGCCGGGCCGGCATCGCGCCGGCCCGGAAGATCGCACATCAGCCGAGAAGCTTCAGCAGATATTGCGGCATCTGGTTTGCCGCGGCTTCCGCCGAAACGGCCGCCTGGGTCTTCACCTCGGCGGACGACAGCGTCGCCTGCTCGGCGGCGATATCCACGTCCTTGATCGCCGAGTTGGCGGACTGCAGGTTCTGGGTCTGGGTCGAGATCGAGTCGGCGCTGAAGTTGAAGCGCGATTCCTGCGCGCCGATCTCGGCGCGCGCCTTGGAGACCGTGTCGATCGCGGTGTCGAGCGCCGACAGGGCCGCGGTGGCGCCGCTCTGGGTGCTGACGTCGAGCGAGGTGATCGCGAGAGAGCTCGAGCTCAGGTTGGAGAGCGTGATGTTGATGGTATCGGAGCTGGAAGAGCCGACCATCACGGCGACGCCCGACGTGAAGGTGGCGCTGCTGCCGTCGAGCAGGCTGGTGCCGCTGTAACGGGTACCCGACGCGATCGAGTTGACCTGGCTGATCAACTGCGAGAACTCCGACTGGATGTAGGTGCGGCTGGAGTTGGTCGTGGTGCCCGAATCCGATTCCGAGGCCAGCGACTTCATGCGCGCCAGGATGTCGCTGATGTTGGAGGCCCCGCCGTCGGCGGTCTGCAGGATCGCCGTTGCCTGGGAGACGTTGGTCGCGGCCTGCTGCAGCGTGGTGATGTCCGAGGAAATGCGGGTGGAGATCGCGAGACCGGCAGCGTCGTCGGACGCTGAAGTGATACGCGAGCCGCTCGACAGCTTCGAGAGAGCGCTTGTTTCCTGGTTCGAGTTGATGTTCAGGTAGCGGACGGCCGAGTTGGCCGCAACGTTGGTGGAAATTGCAGGCACAGTGAAGACTCCTGAGTGGTCGGCGCGACAGGCCGGATCGTGGAAGGACTGACGGTGCGGATCAGCCCCGTCTGTTCGATCAAACGGAGAGTCGTGCCGGGATCAGGCGAAAATTCTTTCCGCCGTGGAGCTTATGATTAGCAGTCGGTAAACGCACCGCGGATGTCGCGCTCGTGCCGACGCAGCAATTCACGCAGCTGTTGGCGCCCGCGCTTGAGCAGCGACTCCACCGCGGCGATGGTCGTGTCCATCACGTCGGCGATCTCGCCGTTGCTCATATTCTCATGATAGGACAGGATGACTGCAACGCGCTGCTGCTCAGGCAGCCTCTGCATCGCAGCCTCGAGCAGATCGTTCATCTCGGCGCGTTCGATGACGCTGCTGGCGTCAGGCTTGGAATCCGCAACCTCCGGAACGACGTCGACATTCTCGGTGCGCGGCTTGCGCCGCAGATCGATGCAGCGATTGCTCACCACACGATAGAGCCAGGTCGAGAACTTCGCCCGGCCGTGCTGCCAGCGTCCCCGATGAGTCCAGACCTTCAACATCGTGTCCTGCACGACATCCTCTGCATCGGCTGCGCTGCCGACGATCCGCAACGCGATCGCGTAGGCGCGGTCGATGTGACGCTCGACGAGCTGCCGAAAAGCCGTCTCATCCCCGGTTGCCAGCCGATCGAGCAGATCCTTGTCCTCGTCGAATACGGCATCGCTACAGGGGGGCGCGCCGTCCGGCACGATTGCGGCCGACTCTTGCCAAGGCACCGTCGCAACCTCTTGCTGGGCCGGTTCCTTGACCGCCTCGAACTCGGCGGGAGCCCAGACATCAAGCGCGTAGCTCATTCCTCAATCTCCAACCCCCAGCGCCGAATGCACAGACTCCAAACGGCTTCCACCCCTTGAACGCCGCAGGCGAGCAAGTCAGGCGAACTATTTTCGTTATTTTTCAATAGCTTAGAGGGAATGTTTTGCCCACCTGCAGGCAAAAAATGCCGGACGGAGCGACGCCGCCGTCCAAACAGAGACCAAGTGAAGCATTCAGTCCGCATCGCAGGACATTCATCTGGAAAGGAAAATCAGCAGGAAACGCAGCTGTTACGCGGACTCTACGTGGCTCATGCGGCAGGCGCACGAGGCGGAAGATGATCGGCTCTGCTGAGCAGAGTCTCGCACGAAGCGATCTCAGCACTCGGCAATTTTTTCCGAATCACGAACTCAAAACTATCCGATTTTTCGAATCTGTCAGTCGTCACGCGCGCGTTTTTGAACTGCGCGATGATTTTTTTGAAATTCGAGCGCCTGATTTGGTGCGACCGACCGTTAATAGCATACGGAGCGGGGGATTTTTCAGATGAAGGTCGCAGCGGTCGGCGCAATGCGTCGAGCGAAGCTTGTTGCTGCGTGCTCGTTCGATGTTTTCGATACGTTTGTAGTACGCGCCTGCACTACGCCGGATGGCGTTTTCGAACGGACTTATGAGCTCTCAGGCTTATCTGTCACGCATCCGAATGTTACAGAACATTTCACTCAGCATCGCATTCGCGCGGAAACGCGCGCCCGCGATGAGGCCAAGAAGAAGCGTGGATCGGCCGAAGTCCGGATCACCGACATATATTCTTTCTTTCCTTTCAAGCTGTTTGGACTCGATCGCGACGCTCTGAACGACCTGGCTGTTGCCGAGTTTCGCGCCGAGCTCGATCTCTGCCGCACCAACCCGGACATGCTTCAGCAATATCTGGAAATGAAGCGGCAAGGTTTTCGCGTCGGCTTTATTTCGGACACCTACTGGACCACGAAGCAGCTTGCTCATTTGTTGCGCAACTGCTGTCCCGACTTGAGCTGGGATTTTCTGTACGCCTCATGCGAGCATGGCCACGGCAAGAGCGAAAAGCTGTTCGCCAAATATCTTGCCGAGCAGAAGGTCGACCCGGCGAAGTCGTTTCACATCGGAGACAATGAGCGCGCGGACATCCAGGGTGCGCGCCGGCATGGCATTCGGCCCCGCTACTATCCGCAGGCGAGCGCCCAATTGGCCTCCAAGCTGCAGCGGGAAGCCGCGTTGTTCGAGCTCTTGTCGCCGGGCCGACCGGCCCGACTGGATCATGGGCTGCGCACCTTGCGGCGAATGATCGCCGCCCAGACCGCGGAACGATCTCCCGCGTTCCATCTCGGCATGACGGTGATCGGCCCGGTCATGGCTGCATTCGAGGCCTTTATCGAATCCCGCTGTGCTGCGTTGAGGCAGGCCAGCGGAAAGGTGGCCCTGGGCTTTCTCGGGCGTGACGGCTTTCTCTCGCATCGCGTTTGGCAGAACCGACGTGATGATGCCCACTACATCGAGGTGAACCGCCGCGTGGCCGTGATCGCCGCCGCCGACACGCTCGAGCCGCTGCGCAAACTGCTTGAGACGATTCCCGCACTCGACGCACACAGCTTCTTCGGTATCAGCAAGGTCCTGCCACCGGCTGTGGCCAACTTCTTCGCCACCCATTCCGATGGTGTCGTCAAGGGTTCGGAACTTGCGGACGCCCTTCCCGACCTCATGAGCCGGCGTGAAAGCATGCAACTCGCCTCCGGCATGCGGTCGCGTCTGCTCGATTATCTCCGTGCTGCAATTCCCGAGTTCGACTCCTGCACAGACCTGGTGCTGGTCGATCTCGGCTATTCCGGCAGCGTGCAGAAGGCCTTGCGCCGCGTCTTCGACCGCGAAGGCGTCAAGATCAGGCTGCACGGCACCTATCTGCTCTCCGTCGACGATGCATTTCACGATCTCCCGCGAGGCGACAGCGCCAGCGGCCTGATCTCCGACCTCGTCGTGACGCCGCACATGAAGCGCGCCCTCCTCCGTAACGTCGCGCTGCTCGAACAGCTGTGCAGCTCTGCGGAAGGATCCGTCCGCGACTATTGCGGCAGAGACGTCCTCCACGAAACCAATCCGCTTCCCGCCGCGCAGCTCGCATGCGTGGCCGAAGTCCAGGCCGGCGCCATCGCGTTTGCCTCAGCTGCGCGCGATTTGGCGGCGACCTATCGGCTCCAGCCATTCATCCCGTCGGATGTCTCGGCACGCTGGACCGCGGCGACCTTGGCCCGCCTGCTGTTGCTCCCGGATGACGACGAACTCGCTTTGCTCGGAGGCTTCCAACATGACGTCAATCTCGGGACCGCTACGCTGCAACCGTTGATCGACAGAAGCTTCATCGATAATCAGCTCATCGCCCGTGGCCTTAGCTCTGCGTGCGCCGCCGAGGAGCCGCCGATGTGGCTGGCCGGAAGTCTCGCCTCGATCTCGCCCGCGCATTCCTATCTCTACACGCTGTTCGGCGCCAACCGGCTGCCGCCCGACGTGTTTGGCGAAGCGGCCTGCGACAGGCTCGAGGTTGGCCTATTCAAGGCCGACGGTTCTGCTTCGATGGAACAAATTACCCTATACCGGACGGGGCTCGGCGACATCAGGATCCGCATTCCAGTCTCACGCGGGATGAAGATCGAGATGATCGTGCTGCCGCTCGCCAAATTTGCACGCGCGGGAATTCTGCATGGCATCACCGTTCAGAGCGGCGAGACCGTCGCGGAGGCAGCCAAGTCTGCCGACGTAACAGCCCTTCCCGACGATAGACTGACGTTTGCAAACCTCGAACGTCAGGGCCGCCACTATCACGCCACGAGCGAGGACGGCTGCCTCATCGTTCCAGTGCTGGCCGCCAAGGGCGATGTCAGTGTCTACACCGTCGCTCTCACGTCTCTCAACCATGATCGGATTAGCACCAGCCGACCGGCCGCGTCCGATGAGAACCCCTGGCGAATGATCGCGTCCCAACTCGGCGAACAAGGCACGGCAACGGCGACATGATTAGTCCGCCTGATCCGACGTCGTGATCCGTTCTAGCTCCGAGGAGCCAGGAGCATGATGGGCAGCAACACCGACCGGACCGACGATACCAGCACAGCGCTTGGAGGGGTGTTGAAGTCTCAAGGAGTCAAGCTTGGCGATGCGCAAAATCGCCGGATCGAATGGCTGATACGCAGCTTCGGTCGCGCCGAGATCTGGGGAAGCGGCGCCCGCCCCGGAAGCGGCCGTGTTGTCATCGTGATAGACCCACCGAGCGGCGCAGGCGCGGAGCTATTATACCGCTCGTTGGATCCGACGGCTGCGGTCGTGATCCCGTTCGGCGAAAATCCCGCCTTCGACTTCCTGAAGTCCAAGCTGTCGGAATTCGGAACGGTCGGCACATGCGGTGCCGACGGCCCTCATGAACTCTGGTGGGGCGGCCTCCACTGGAGGTCACCGGCCAGCGCGACACAGGTTAAGGGCCCCCTCGTCGTGTCCTGCTATCCCCGTGCACTCGGCGATATGACGGCCTACCATTTGAAGAGCTCGCTGGAGCGGCTCGGGTTGAGCTTCATTGTCGAGGCTATCGACAGCGTTCACGACGACCGCATGCTCGCATTCGAGAAGGCCGACTTCATTGCCCGCATGTGGGAACGGCACGCTCAGCCGCTACTATTCGTCGATACCGACACGATGCTGCAGTCCGCACCGGAACTGCCGGTCGAAGCGGCCTGCGATTTCGCCGTCCACAAGTGGAACGGCTGGGAGATGTCGGCGCGCACCCTGTATTTCGGGCGCTCGAATGCCGCCGAAGCGATGCTGCGGACATGGCAGACCCTCGCCCATTCCTATCCTGCCGTGTGGGAAGCCTATCTGCTAGACCAGGCCTGGAGCCTGACCTCGTCGCAAATTCCGCTCGACACGCTCTGGCTGCCCCGCGCCTATCACGCCATCGCCGGCGAAGCCGGCGCGAAACTCGCGACGATCGTCCATAATCTCAGACCGACGACTGCAGATCTCGGTCCGGATTCGGACTTTGCCGATAGGGTCCGGGCCGCGCGACGTGCCGGCCGCATCGGCGCACGGGACGCGTTGCTCGTGCTCAATTCGGCGGTCCGATCGAACAAGGCGGTCACCGTGATCCTGCGCGACTTCGAAGCCGCAGGAGCGCGCGCCACCGCAGCCAGCATCCAGGCCGTGACCAGCGCGTTCGCTGCCGACTGCGGCGGCTTCGCGCGGCTCGAGCTGTCGCTCTGCCCCTGGCAGGACGATGTGCAAGTCGCAAAAGAGGCCGCATTCCTCGCCGACAACCGGGTGATCGAGATCGCTCCCACACAGAATCTTCCGAGTGATCTGTTCCGTTCGCTCGCGACCTCCGAGTCCGCGATGCAACCGGCCCGCGTGATGCGCAATCCCCGCTGAATTCAGGACCCGAAGCCACATGCTCAACACGATCATCCTTCTGACCGGCAGCCGCGACCAGCAGATGGCTTTGACCGAACTGCTCAAAGCGCACAATCCGGGCCTGTCGTTCCGCTGCGCCGTCACCCTGGCCGAGCTCGAAGCCATCGACCCCGCGGTGCTCACCAACGCGCGGCTCGTCGCATTTACGACGGGCGTGATCGTCCCGGCACGCATCCTTCGCGCGCTCGGCCATGGCGCCTATAATTTCCATCCAGGCCCGCCGGACTATCCGGGCTGGGCTCCGGCCCATTTCGCACTCTACGACGATGTCAAACGCTTCGGTGCGACCGCGCATGTGATGGAAGCGCGCGTGGATTGCGGCGCTATCGTTGGCCTCGAAGAATTCGACATTCCCGACGGCATCGAAGTCCGCGGCCTGGAACAGATGGCGTTCGTGCGGCTCGCTTATCTGTTCTGGCGCATGGCTCGCGACATCGCCTGCGAAAGCGCGCCGCTGCCGGCGTTGGAGGTTGCGTGGCACGGCATCAAGAGCACGAAGCAGATGTATGCTGCGATGTGCGACATGCCCGCCGGCATCGCGGCGACCGAGATGAAGCGCCGCATCCGAGCCTTCCACGACGACTTCCGCGGCATTCCGCTGACGGTGACGCTGCATGGCATGCGCTTTCAGCTCGTTGGCGCCACCGCACCCCAACCGATTGCAGCGGTGGTCGTGGAAGCGCCGCCGCTCGCGCTCGCGTCCTAGATCATGATGCGATTACAAGGAATCGCATCATGATCTCATCTCTTTGATTGAGTATGATCTTTTCGGAAAACCGGTTTCCACTTTTCCGAATCATGCTCTAACTCAACGTTTGAGCGGCTTGACCGCGGCGTCGCACAGCCGCGCCTCCCAGCCATGACGCTCCAACTCCGGATCGTCATGCTCCTCCTCCGGCCAGCCGACGCAGAGATAGGCTATGAGCGTCCAGTCCGGCGGCAGGTCGAGCGAACTGCAGGCTGCCTGCGGATCGAGGATCGAAACCCAGCCGACCCCAAGTCCTTCTGCGCGGGCCGCAAGCCAGAAGGTCTGGACCGCCGCGACGACGGAATAGCGCAGCATTTCCGGCATCGTCTTGCGACCGAGACCATGGCCGGTCTCGGTCGCTTCGTCGGCGCAGACCACGAGATGCACCGGCGCCTGGGTCAGCCCTTCCAGCTTCAGCCGTGCGTAGATCGCACGCCGCTCGCCGTGATAGCCTTCCAGCGCAGCCTGGTTCGCGGCCTTGAAGTTGGCTACGATGGCGGCACGCCGTCTCGGATCTTCGACCAGCACGAAGCGCCAGGGCTGGCTGAAGCCGACCGAGGGGGCGTAGCACGAGAGCGCCAGCAGCCGCTCGATCAGCTCCGGGCTCACCGGCGCGGACAGGAAGCGGCGGACGTCGCGCCGCCAGCGCACCAGCTGTGCAAAGCGATCCTTGAACGCGGCGTCGAACTTCGGCGGCTCCGGTTTCGGCTCGCTCATGACGCCTCTCCGCTCACGGCGTGAAGAAACGATCCGCTGACCGGACCGCGGCGCGCCCCCGGCTCTGCGATGGCGCCGCCCACTGCATCACAACACTCGATCAGCGGATCGTCGGCTTCCGCCAAGATCGAAGCATAGTGAAATTCGTGGCCGAACACGATCGCATCCCGTGCGCCGAGCGCGCAATCGGCGAGCAGCCGCGCGCGACGGTAGCCGAGATGGAGCCGCCGCTTGGCGAAGGAGGTCTCGAGCGACAGCAGACCCGCCATGGCGTGGCGAGCCCCCTGCGCATCCTCCAGGCCGGTCCCCAACACCATGTAGCCACCGCATTCGCCGTGGATGCGCGCCCCTCTCTCGGCCGCAAGCCGCAAGCCGCCGAGGAAACGATCGGCCGCGGCCAGCCGGCCGGCATGCAGTTCCGGATAGCCGCCCGGCAGCCATACGGCATCGGCCGACCCGTCCGGGGCCTCGTCCGCCAGCGGTGAAAAGGTCACGATCTCGGCACCTGACTCACGCCAATGGCGCGTGAGATGTGGATAGCTGAAGGAGAATGCAGCATCCGAGGCCAGCGCGATCCGTTGCCCCGGTGGCTTGATCCCGAAGCCTGCGGCGCCCGCATCATGTGACCCGCCCGCCATCGGCCGGGCCAACGAACTGATCACGTCGAGATCGGTGGTTTCGCAGATCCGATCCGCTAAACGATCAAGATGCTGCTCGATCGATCCGATCTCCTGGGCCTGAACCAGGCCAAGATGCCGTTCCGGCAGCACGAGCTCTTGGTCGCGGATCAGGGCGCCCAGCAGCTTGATCCCGATCCGTTCGAAAGCGGGCGCGATCAACGCGCGATGCCGCGCACTGGCGACGCGATTGAGGATCACGCCGGCAATCTCGATGTCGTCGCGATAGCGTGCGCAGCCGAGCGCGACCGCGGCGGCCGTCTCGGCCTGACCGCTGACGTCGATGACCAGCACGACGGGCCAACCAAGCAGCGCCGCCAAGTCGGCTGCCGATCCCCTGCCCGCACGACCCGAAGCCGGCGCACCGTCGAACAAGCCCATGACGCCTTCAACGATGGCGAGATCGGCACCGGCCGTCGTGTCGCTCGCCAACCGACGAAGCTGCGGCGCCGACATCGCCCAGCAGTCGAGATTGTAGCTCGTCCGCCGGGCGGCAACCGAATGGAAGGCGAGATCGATGTAATCCGGTCCGCACTTGAACGGTTGGACCCGCGTTCCACGCCGGACCATGGCCCGCATCAGCCCAAGCGCGATCGTGGTCTTGCCGGCGCCGGAACGCGGCGCGGCGATGATCAGCCCTTTTGGTCCGGCCACCGTCATGGCCGTGGTACCGTTCCAACGCAGCAAACTGTGCTATGCGATCGACGATGACTGAAACCGTGGGAGCACCGGAACGTCCCCTGAAGCGTGGCTGGACCACAGGCAGCTGCGCCACTGCTGCTGCCCGCGCGGCTTATGAATTTCTGATCACGAGAACCTGCCCCGCAATGGTCGAGATCACTTTGCCGAGCGGCCAGCGAGTCAGTTTTGCGGTCGCGATGCACGAGGGTGACGCGAGCGCCGCCACCGCTGGTGTCATCAAGGACGCCGGCGACGACCCCGATGTCACCCACGGCGCACTGATCAAGGCGACCGTACGGCGCGGGCCTGATGGTTCGGGTATCGTGTTCCGGGCCGGGCCAGGCGTCGGCACCGTGACCAAGCCGGGACTGCCGCTGCCGCCCGGGGAGCCCGCAATCAATCCGGTGCCGCGACAGATGATCAGCGCGGCGGTCCGCGAGGCTGCCGCCGCATTCGACAGTCCTTCCGACGTAATCGTCGAGATTTCCATTCCCGGCGGCGAGGAGCTTGCAAAGAAAACGCTCAACCCGCGGCTTGGCATTCTCGGCGGTCTGTCGATCCTCGGCACGACGGGAATCGTCATTCCCTTCAGCTGCGCGGCCTGGATTCACTCGATCTATCGCGGCATCGACGTCGCACGCGCGTCCGGGCTTGCGCACATCGCCGGCGCGACCGGATCGACCTCCGAGAAGGCGGTGCAGCACTTGTACGGACTGCCGGATGCGGCCCTGATCGACATGGGCGATTTCGTCGGCGGCATGCTGAAATATCTTCGCCGCCATCCGGTCAAGCGCGTCACGATCGCCGGTGGCTTTGCCAAGATGACGAAGCTCGGCCAGGGCCTGCTCGACCTGCATTCGCGGGCCGGAGAAGTCGATCGCGCCTGGCTCGCGGACGCGCTGTCCGACGCCGGTGCGCCCGATGCGCTTGTGGGTGCCGCGCGCGGCGCCAATACGGCGCTGCAGGTTCTCGACGAAGCCAAGCGGCTGGCTTTTCCGGCCGGCGACGTGGTCGCACGCGCAGCGTGGCGCACCGCAAGGCGTGCGCTTGGCGATGGTATCGCCCTCGACATTGCGGTGTTCGATCGCGTTGGGCTGCTGGTCGGACAGTACGACGGTGCTGATCATTCGCCTCTCCCACGAAAGCGGCGCTGATAATCGGCATCGTAGAGAGCGCTGGCCCGAAAATCCTTTGCAGCGAGTGCCTGCCCGACCAGGATCAATGCCGTACGCTCGATCGGATCGGACTTCGTCGTCGCAACGATCGTGCCCAGCGTTCCGCTGATGATGCGCTGATCCGGCCAGCTTGCGCGATAGACGATCGCGATCGGGCAGTCGGCGCCGTAGTAAGGCACCAGTTCCTCCACCACGCCTTCGAGGACATGGATGGAGAGATGGATCGCGAGCGTCGCCCGAGATTGCGCGAAAGTGGCGAGCGTCTCGGTCTCCGGCATTGCCGAGGCTCGGCCGGAGGTGCGCGTCAGCACCACCGATTGCGCCAGGCCCGGGAGGGTCAGTTCACGCCCCAGCGCCGCGGAAGCCGCGGCAAAGGCCGGCACGCCCGGCGTAACCGTGAATGGGATTCCAAGCTCCTCGAGCCGCCGCAGCTGTTCGCCGAGCGCGCTCCAGATCGACAGATCGCCCGAATGCAGCCGCGCGACGTCGTCGCCGGCTGCAGTCGCCCGCGCCATCTCCGCAATGATCTCGTCGAGCGACAGCGGCGCGGTGTCGACGATACGCGCGTCAGGCGGACAATGATCCAACAGCGCCTTTGGCACCAGCGAGCCAGCATAGAGGCACACCGGACAGCGCGCGATCAGGTCGCGGCCGCGGACCGTGATCAGATCAGGCGCGCCAGGACCGGCACCGATGAAATGCACGGTCATGCTTGGAACTCCCCGGCAGCCTGCCCCTCTCCTTCCGCGAGCGCGCAGGTCGCTCTCGCATTGGCGATGCGCGGCAGGATCAAACGTGCATGCGCGCCGGCGGCCGCCAACGCCGCCGTCTCCGCCACCGACGGCACCCCTTTCAGGTGCTGCACGCGATCGCTGTTGGTGACTGCGCTATGCGACACTCTGCCAAGCTCGCTGGCGACGATACCGATGAGCGGACGTCCCAGCCGACGCGCGGCTTCAATGATCCCAGGCTCCTCTGCCTTGGCGCGCTCGGTCGCGACAACGCCAATGGACTCGGCCTGCAACGCTGCCATCGTGAGTGCCTCGGCGATCAGTCTCTCAATATCATCCGCTGATGCGTTGCGGCGGCAGCCGATCCCGAGCGCGATCATGGCTTCGTCACCCGCCATTGCGTGACCGGCATCGCCGGCTTCCAGCCATGCATGGTGCCGATTGGTCTCACATGAGCCACAGCCACGCGGACCAATTCGCCGCCATGTTTGTGAAACAACTCAGTCAGCCGCGCCTCGCCTTCGAGCGAGACGGCATTCGCCACCAATCGGCCGGCCGGGTTCAGCCGAGACCAGATTGTTTCGAACACACCTTCATCTGAGATGCCGCCGCCGATGAAAACCACGTCAGGCCACTCCAGATCGTTCAGAGCGGCCGGCGCGGAGCCGACGATGATCCGGAGATCCGGCGTGCCCAGCGCAATGGCATTGCGCGCCGCGCGATCGGCACGATCCTGTCGCGCCTCGATCCCGACGGCACGCAGCGATGGATGTCGCAACAACCACTCGATCGCGATCGACCCGGCCCCAAGACCGACGTCCCAGAGCAATTCGCCCGGCCGCGGCGCCAGCGCTGACAATGTCACGGCGCGAATTTCGCGCTTGGTCAGCTGCCCGTCATGCTCGAACAGGTCATCCGGAAGACCAGGCGCCAAGCTGATGATCGGCGCATCCGGATCGGCAACGACTTCGATCGCGATCGTCGTCAGCGCGCCGATGTCCGTGAGATCGAATTCCTTGGCAATTGCCCGACGCACCCGCTCCTGCGGTCCGCCCATTGCCTCCAGCACGGTCAAGCGCGAGTGGCCCATGCCACGCGACGACAACAGCACCGCGAGCTTCTTCGGCGTCGAACCGTCCCAGCACAGCGCGACGATCCGCGCACGCGGACTGAGATGACGAATGATGCCTTCCAGAGCCCGGCCGTGCAGGCTGATTTGCGTGACGTCCTGCAGCGCCCAGCCGAGCCGCGCCGCGGCCAGACTGAACGACGACGGCTGCGGCAGGCACAACATCTCTTCGGCGGCAAACCGCTCGACGAGCTGTTTGCCCACGCCATAGTTGAAGGGATCACCGCTCGCGAGCACAACGACAGCGTTACCGCGTCGCGCAGCGATCTCGTCGAAGGCAAGATGCAACGGGCTCGGCCAGGCCAGCCGCTCGCCGGAGATCAAGGAGCGCGCAAGTTCCAGATGGCGCGCGCCACCAACGACAAGCGATGCGCTTGCAACCAGCCGGCGCGCGAGCGGCGACAATCCGTCCGGGCCATCTTCGCCGATTCCAACGATGGACAGCCAACGTGTCGCGTTGCAAGCTGCGGCCGAACTCATCACGGACCACACCCTTCATGCGCGTTCTCATTCTCGGCGGCACCACGGAAGCCTCGGAGCTGGCGCAACTGCTGGCCGGCGACAACCGATTCCAGCCGACGCTCTCGCTCGCGGGGCGTACGACCTCGCCGAAACCGCAGCCGATTCCGACGCGCATCGGCGGCTTCGGCGGGATCGCCGGACTTGAGGCGTGGCTGCGGGACAACGACATCGCCGCCGTGGTCGATGCCACCCATCCTTACGCCGCGCAGATTTCGGCTCACGCGGTTGCGGCGTGCCAGACGCTGTCCCTCCCGCTCGCCTCCATCGTTCGGCCGCCCTGGATGCGTGCGGACGACGATCGCTGGATCGACGTCGACACGGCGCACGCCGCAGCGGCCGCGCTCGGCGCCGAGCCCGCCCGCGTCTTTCTCAGTCTCGGCCGTCTCGAACTCGCCGCCTTTAGCGCAGCGCCCCGGCATCACTATATTGCGCGCACGATCGATGCTGCCGGCAACGTGCCGCTGCCGCCCGACATCAGCTTTGTCTACGACCGCGGTCCGTTCGATGAAGCCAAGGAAGAAACCTTTCTGCGGCGCGAACGCATTCAGGCCATCGTATCGAAGAATTCCGGCGGCCCCGCCACCTATCCGAAAATCGCGGCCGCATGCCGACTGCAGATCCCGGTGGTGATGATCGCGCGCCCCGACAAGCCCCGCGGCGTTCCGCTCGACGGTGCGCGCGACGCCCTGCGTTGGCTGGAAGGACTGTCCGCTCACGATGTCGGCTCCATCTCCCGACGCGGCGTGTAGACCCACGGCGCCTTGCCGTCACGCATGATGAGGCGTGTCGCCGACGATCCGATCAGCACCAGCGTTCGCATGTCGGCGTGCGCCGGATCGATCTCGCCGAGCGTCGTCACGATGCGGCCGACCTCGCCGGTGCCGGCCGCGCGCACCATCATGGCGACCGTGGAAGCCGGCTTGGTCCGGCGCAGAATATCGAACGCTTCCCCGAGCTGATGCGGCCGCGCCCTCGATAGGGGATTATAGAGCGCGATCACGAAATCGCCGCTGGCTGCGGCCTGCAGTCGCCGCGTGATCGTGCCCCAGCCCTTCAGATTGTCTGAGAGCGAGATCGCACAGAAATCCCCTCCTAACGGGGCACCGATTTCGGCAGCCGCCGCGAGCATGGCAGTCACGCCCGGTTCCACCCTGATGTCGAGCTGGCGCCACTCCGCCGGCCCCATCTCGACTGCCTCGAACACTGCAGCTGCCATCGCGAACACGCCGGGATCGCCGCCCGAAACCACCGCGACGTGCTTGCCGTCAGCAGCCAGTTCGAGCGCGTGTCGGCCACGATCAAGCTCGACACGATTGTCGCTCGCATGTCTGCGCTGGCCGTCCGGCCGCGCCGCAATGCGATCGAGATATGGGCCATAGCCGACCAGATCAGTCGCGCGCGCGATCGCCTCGGCCGCGGACGGAGTCATGAGCTCCGGCCGCCCCGGGCCGAGGCCGACCACTGTGAGCGTTCCGGTCATAGCTGACGCCCCTGGCCTGGGATCAGAACCATCGAGAAATACGGTCCTCGCTCATCGTCGCAGGCCGACAACGGAACGATGCGTTGGTTGTCCATCGTCCCGCGCTCGACATAGAGCGCGCGCGACAGCAGCCCGGCGCTTGCGACCGCACGTTTGACCTTCGGCAGGTTACGCCCGACCTTCATGATGACTGCCGCTTCGCAATGTTGCAGCCTGTCGCACAGGATGTCTTCCGCCAACGTGCCGGGCAACACGGACAGGATATCGTCTCCCCAGGTGATCGGCACATTGGCGCGGGTCCAGCAGCCTGACATGCCGGTCACACCGGGCACGACTTCGACCGGGAAGTCGCGCTCCAGCCGCCGCCACATATGCATGAAGGAGCCATAGAAGAACGGATCGCCTTCGGAGAGCAGACCAACCGAGCGGCCTGCCCGTAGATGCGCGGCAATGCTCTCGGCGGCGCGCCGATAGAAGGCTGCGATTTCCGTCTGATACGTCGCGTCCGCAACCGGCGCTTCCTCGGTGATGGGATATTCAAGTCGCAACTCATGCCGCGATGTGTCCATCAACGGCGCCACAGTGCGGCGCGCATTGCCTTCGAGACCACGCTTGGCGAAGAAGGCCACCACATCCACCGCGCGGATCAGTCCTGCCGCGCGCAAGGTCAGATAGCGCACGTCGCCCGGACCGACGCCGATGCCGTAGAGCGTTCCGGCCTGCGCCGTGCCGGCGATGGTGTCGAGCAGGCTCATTCGATGTCGCTCGCAATCGCATTCACGGCGGCGACCGCCATGGCGCTGCCGCCCTTGCGTCCCCTGACGATCAGATACGGGACGCGGCCGTCGGCCGCGAGTGCTTCCTTGGATTCCTTGGCGCCGACGAACCCGACCGCGGTGCCGATGACAGCCGCGGGTCGCGGCGCCCCTTGGTCCAACATATCCAGGAGGTGAAACAGCGAGGTCGGCGCATTGCCGATCGCAACCAGCGCGCCGGCAAGATGTGGGCGCCACAATTCGAGCGCGGCCGCCGAGCGCGTGGTGCCGTGGCGCGCAGCCAGCGCTGCGATTTGGGGATCATCGAGCGTGCAGATGATCTCGTTCCTTGCCGGCAGTCGCGCGCGCGTGATCCCCTGCGCCACCATCTTGGCATCGCACAGAACCGGCGCGCCGCGGTTCAACGCGGCACGCGCTTCTGCCGCAAAGCTCTCCGACATCTCGATGTCGGAAGTGATCTCGACCATGCCGCAGGCATGAATGATGCGTACGGCGATCTTCTCTTCCAGCCCCCGGAAGCGCGACAGATCGGCCTCGGCGCGGATGGTGGCAAAGGAGCGTCGATAGATCTCGGCACCGTCGCGAATATAGTCGCGCACATCAGACATGAGTACTGCGCTCCTGGGCCAGCAAGGTCGGGACAACGGTTGAGATCCCAGACGGATCGAGTTCGATGAAGGCGCGATCTCTTACCGTTCCCTGCCGTACCACCCGATAATGGGCCCCGTCCCCGACAAACACCAGATCCGCCGGGGCCGAGCGCGCGCAGCCCTTGGGGCAGCCGGAGACGTGCAGCGTGCCGGCAAAGCCGCTGCGCTCCGCGATATCAGCCAATGCCCTTGCATGGTCACGCGTGGCCAGCGTCGTCGAGCTGCAGCAACCGACGCCCGAACAGGCATCGATACGCGTCAGCGGATCGGAATCATCGACGATGAATCCGAGGCTGCGGGCAAACGCGAGGATCTGCTCAGCGTCCGGGCGGCTCGACGTAGCAACATAGAATGTACGCCACGGCGACAGCCGAACTTCGGTGAGACCAAGTCGGGTTAGCTCGCTCAGCAATGCCGACACGGTCTCGCTATCGAGGCGACCGAAAGCCGCTCCAAGTCCGGCGGCATAGCTCCCACTCGCAAGCGCGATCAGGCCGCGGCGGTGCGAAGCTTCACGCCTTGCTGGCGTGATCGGAAGACCCGACGCTTGCAAGCCGAGCTCGGCGCGGATGGCAACAACCGCATCATCCGGCAGCGCGCGCGCGCGGCTGGTCGGACTATGTTTGAGGATCGCGAGCGCAAGCTGAGCGGCCGCCAAGGCTGCTTGCTCCGCATCCACCGTACCCAGCCATTCAAGCCCGGCCGCAGCTTGAAGTCCGATTGCGACCGAGGCACCGGCGCCGTCGCGATACGCGACGAGACAAACATCAGCCTCAAGGTCCGTCAGCGGAAGTCGCCCTCCCCCGTCGAGCAAGAAGCTGAACTTGCCCGGCAGTTGCCGCAGCGAAGCGACGGCCATCAATTGACGTTCGAGCGCGTGCGCGACCGGACGCATGTCGGCGATCTCAGTCGGGTCGATCCCTGCGAGCGGATTGATGACGATATTCCTGATGGCCTCCAGCTCTGCATCGTCATCAAGCAGATCGAGCGAGGACAGGACCTCCCACAAGGGTGCAAGCGTCTCCGGCTTCACGCCGCGAAGCTGCAGATTGGCGCGCCGCGTCAGATCGATCTGTCCGTTGCCGAACCGGGCGGCGGCCTCGGCCAACGCTTCGAGCGCGCGGACTGGCAGTCTGCCGCCATGCGGCCTGACGCGGACGATCAAACCATCCCCGCTCTGCATCGGGCGTCGTGCGCCAGGACACCATCCCTTGATGTCGAAGGAAGCCGTCATGCCTTCGCCTCCGCAACTCTCACACGCGCTGCGATTGCAGCGAGCTCATCCGCGACGGCGTTGCGGCGCGGCACCCACATCCGGCGCCGCAGTGCATCGTCGAGCCGGGAGATGATGGAAGCCACCGCTGCAGGATTGCGCGCCAGCATCGCGTCGCACACCGATGGATCGAGCAACAGGGCCGAATGTGTCGCATCGAACAGATGGCTGGGTACCGTGTCCGACGTAGCGGCAAAAGCATACAGCGCATCCACGCCTTGGGCGATCTCCGCGATGCCGCGATAGCCATGCGCGAGCATGCCGGAAATCCAGCGTGGATTGGTGAGCCGGCCGCGCACCACCCGTGCGATCTCTTCCGAGAACGCCCGCGCCTTCGGCGCATCGGGACGGCTGGTATCGAGATGCAGAAGCGCTGGCGAGACACCCAGCGCGGACGCTGCCGCAGCGAAGCCGCCGGCGAAATCGGCCACCTCTTCGCCGTCGAGCAGGTCGCGCTCGCGGTCGTCCTGCGGATGCACCAGCGCATCGGCGCTGCGGACGCGCTCGCGGAAGCCAGTCTGGGCCTGTGCGATCTCGGGGGCAGTACCAAAACTGTGACTCGTCGCCGCCAGATAGGCTTCACCCAATTGTTGGCGGCTCTCCCAATCGGAGCCAAGCGCCAGGCTCGCAGCCACCGCGCCATAAGTCCCGGGGGCGCCGCCGAACACGCGCGTCAAGCTCTCGCCGCGACGCTTTGCGGCAGCGAGCGGATTGTCGGCATCGTCCTCCTCACGGGCGGCGACGGTCTGCACCGCGAGGTCGAACAGCGCGATCTGCGCTTCGAAGATATCGCGGAACAGGCCCGAGATGCGCAAGGTCACATCGATGCGTGGACGGTCGAGCGAGGCCAGCGGCAGCACATCGACGCCGATGACACGGTTGGAATTAAAATCCCAGCGCGGCCGCACGCCGAGATAAGCGAGCGCCTGCGCGAGATCGTCGCCGCCGGTGCGCAGCGAGGCGGAGGCCCAGAGATCGAGCACCAGGGTCCGCGGATACTCGCCGTGATCCTGCAGATAGCGGCGGATCACCTCATCGGCGGCGCGGGCACCGACCACGGCAGCGGTGCGGGTCGGGATCGCGCGCGGATCGATTGCGGTGAGATTGCGCCCAGTCGGCAGCACATCGAGCCTGCCGCGGCTCGGCGCTCCGGCCGGTCCAGCCCCGATGCGTCGGCCGTCTAATGCGGCGAGCAGCGCCGCACGTTCGGCCGCGGCGCTGGCGCGGATGCAGGCATCGATCCCGGCACGATCCTTCGCCTCGTTACGGGTACCGCCAGCAGCGGCGATAGCATCGCCGAGCAGTCCGATCGCAACATCATCCGGCGCACGACCGAACACGTGCAGCCGCTCACGAACCGAAAGCTCCTTGATGTCGCAGAGCTGCGCATCGAGCTTGGCGACGGCCTCCCGTCCGCCTGCGCCTTGTTTCAGGCCGCAATCCGCAGCGAGGCCGCTTGCCCAGGCGCGCGCGACGATCTCGTCCTCCAGAAGCTTCAGGCGACGCTTATCGAGCCCATCGGCCTCCGCATATTCCTCGACCAGCCCCTCGAGCTCGAGCAGCGGACCGTGCAAGCCTGCTTGCGACAGTGGCGGCGTCAGATGGCCGAGCGTCACCGCGCCAAGCCGGCGCTTGGCTTGCATGGCCTCGCCCGGATTGTTGACGATGAACGGATAGATCACCGGCAGCGGACCGAGCACGGCCTCCGGCCAGCAATTCTGCGACAAGGCGAGCGCCTTGCCCGGCAGCCATTCCAAGGTGCCGTGGGCGCCGAGATGCACCAGCGCGTCGATCTGCTCCACTTCGCGCAAATGCGCATAGAGCGCGACATAGGCATGACGCGGTGGCACCGTGGTGTCGTGATAACCCGCCTTGCGATCGACATGAGCGCCGCGATCCGGCTGTAGCAGGATCAGCAGATGTCCTGCACGCAGGGCCGGAAAGCGGAATGCGCCGTCAACAAAGGTCGGATCTGCCTCCGCTGCGCCCCAACTCGCCGCAAGCTCGCGCTGCAAATCGTCTGGCAAGGCCGCGAGATGGCTCTGATACGCAGCAAGAGGCACTGCGAGCTCCGACGCTTGACCTCTCAGCAGCGCCTCGATGTCAGCGGCAGTTGGGCTGGACGCACCGAGATCATAGCCCTGCTCGGCGAGCAGCTGCGCGATTTCGGTCGCGCTTTGCGCGGTGTCGAGGCCGACCGCATAGCCGCGACGACCGCCTCGCGCCGGATAATCCGACAGCATCAGCGTGAGGCGGCGGTTCGCCGCTGGCGTCGTCCGCAGGCGGCACCAGCGCGCTGCGAGCCGCGCGACGAAGGCGATGCGATCAGGCTGCGGTACATAACGGACCGCGCCGAATTCGAGCTGGTCATCGAACGGCGCCTCGCCCTTGAACGCGATGGTGCGCGCCAGCAGACGCCCATCCAGCTCCGGCAGCACCACGTTCATGGCGAGATCGGTCGGCGACAGACCGCGCGCGGACGAGGTCCAGGCATCCTCACTGCTTTGGGCCTGCACGATCTGCAGCACCGGCGCGACGGCGAGGTCAAGCACGGTGGTGCCGTCCTCACGCAGGGCCGAGAAGGCCGTGGCGTTAAGGACGACGCTTGGCCGTCGCGCCTTGATCAGCCGTTCCAATCCATCCGCAACGTCAGGATCTTTCAGGCTTGTCACCGCGACGGCGGCGGACGCAAGCCCTTCCCGCTCGAGCGCCGTCTGCAGAACTTCGATCGCCGCTGTATCGGCCGCGAGCAGGCTGGCGCGGTAGAACACGATCAGCGCGCATGGCTTCGTGTCACCCGCAACGCACAACTCCTCGACGGGAACGGCGCCACGCCCGGCCGCGAATCCAACGATAGAGCCAAGCGCAACCGGCTCCGCAAATGTGGCTTCACGCCCCAGCAGCGAATTCAGATAGCGCAGCGCCTCGCGCGCATTGGCGGTGCCGCCCTCGTGCAGGTAGCCATAGAGTCTCGAGGTGACGTCGAGCGGCAGCGTCGAGAGCGCATCGAGCCGCTCGTCGGCGCGGTCGTCGCCCGGCAGCACCGCCAGCAGAATGCCTCGGCTCCGGCACACATCAGCCAGGCGCTCCAGCCCGTAGCGCCAATAATCGAGCCCGCCGAGACAGCGCACGACGACGGCGCGCGCCGAAACGGCGACACGATCGATATAGAGGTCGACCGACATCGGATGCTTCAGCCGCTTCAGGCTGGCGAGACGCAAGCTCGGCAGTTCTGACGGCGATCCTCGCCACGCTTCGGCCAGTGCCGACAGGTCGCTGTCGGAGAACGACAGAACCACGACCTCGGCCGGCGACTGCGCGAGATCGACGGCCTGTTCGAGGTCGTCGAGCGCGGCACCTGATGTCGCCAGGAGATGCATCGGCCCTCGCTAGCCGGCAACCAGGTTCTTGATCGCGGCCACGTCGAGGCCGCGCTCGCCGATGAACACGAGCCGTCCACGCCGCTCCTCGCCGGCGCGCCAGGGCCGCTCGAATTGATGCTGGATGCGGTTGCCGACCGCCTGGATCAGGAGCCGCAGCGGCTTGCCTGCGACTTCCACGAAACCCTTCACCCGCAGCACATCGTGCGCACCGACAGCATCCGCGATGCGGGCCAGGAGCACGTCGGGCGAGGCCTGCGCCGGCACGTCGAGCACAAAGCTTTCGAAATCGTCGTGATCGTGCTCAGCCTCATTGTCGTGATGCGATGGCCGCGCGCCGAGGTCGCCTTCGGCCGCCGCACCCAGCCCGAGCAGCACGGAGGCCGACAGCTTGCCGTGCTCGGACGCGATCACCTTGACGGCACGCTGCACCTTAGCTGCGATCTCGGCAGCGACCGCCTGCCGCTCCGCATCCGTCATGAGATCGCTCTTGTTCACCACGATCAGATCGGCGCAGAGCAGCTGATCCTCGAACACCTCTTCGAGCGGATTGTCGTGATCGAGCGAGCCGTCCGCCGCGCGCTGCGCCGCCAGCGCCTCCGGATCATCGGCGAAGCGGCCGGCGATCACGGCCGGCCCGTCAACGACTGCAACGACTCCGTCAACGGTGACACGGGTTGCGATCTCCGGCCAATTGAACGCCTGCACCAGCGGCTTCGGCAGCGCGAGGCCGGAAGTCTCGATCACGATGTGCTCGGGCGGTTCGTTCTGATTGAGCAGGCTCTTCAGCGCGGGCACAAAGTCGTCGGCGACGGTGCAGCACAGGCAGCCGTTCGACAATTCGACGATGCGATCCTCCGGGCAATCCGGCACGCCGCAGCCTTTCAGGATATCGCCGTCGATCCCGACATCGCCGAACTCATTGACGATGATGGCGAGCCTGCGACCGTTCGCGGTCTCGATCAGGTTGCGCACCAGCGTGGTCTTGCCGGCGCCGAGGAAACCGGTGACGATCGTGCATGGCGTCTTTGCGAAGGATTTCATGGCAGCGAAGCCTCTTTGGATGAGCGCGACGGCAGCGGCGGCACGCGGGCGATCGTGTTTTTTCTCACGTATTCGGGACGCTCCCGCCACGGCGGCAGGCCGGCCTCGTGGACCTGATGCAGCCTGGCAAAAGCGAGCACATCATCGGCATGGACATCCGGATCGAGCGCTCCGACGATATAGGTCCACTTGCCAGGCGCAGTGACCGCAACCGTGCAGGCGCGACTGCAATTCGAGAGGCACTCGACCGGCACCACGGTGACATCGCGATGCTCGGCTGCGACCGCATGGATGGCCTCGAGTAGCCGCGCACCGGCACGCGGCTGCTCGCTGGACGCAGGCTCGGCGCTCTGCATCCGGCAGGTGACGCAGACGAACAACGTCGTCGCGCCCGGGTCTGTGCTGCTCATCCGGCCAGACCAGCCGCCATGGCGGCTGCCGCACCGCCCACCAGCGCAATCGCGGCGCCCGCGATCCGCAGCGCGAAAAGCGAGAAGGAAACGCCGCGCGCAGCAATCATCCGGGTGGCCAGGAACGCACCGGCGGCAATGACGCTCTGGATCACCAGCAGCCCGGCGAGATAGGCGCCCAGCGGCGCGCTTTCAGCACCAACGATCGATTCGCCCAGCGCGTAGCCATGCACTATCCCGGTCAACGCAAACAGGATCGCGACCGGCAGCACACCGAAGCCGGCGCGCAGCAGGATCAGCAGGCCGATTGCGGCCGTCGACAACCCGACGAGAAGCTCTGCGGCGGGAATATCAGCGCGGCCGACATGCAGCATCACGCCGGCGATCATAGCCGTGGTGAAGGCCAACACCGGCGCAAAGCCACGGCCGATCAGCGCAGCGACGATGCCCGCTCCCACAATCGCGGCGAAATGATCGAGCCCGATGACGGGGTGAGCAAGCCCGGAGAGCAGGCCTTGCGCCAAGGTCTGCGGCAGCTTGCCGCCCATCATATGGTGGGCCGATGCAGGATCGGCGAACAGTGCCACGACTGCGACTGCAAACGCGATGCGGGTTGGAAATCTGGTGGGAAATCTCATGGCCGTCTCCGTCGATGCCCGAACCTGTCAGGGTTCGTGCGATACGCTGCGCCCGACGGCATCCCAGACAGTTCCGGGATCAGAACCCTGCATCGCGACTCCCCGCGCGACGGGTCGGCCAACAGCAATGTCGACGGCAGGTCTCCTGGCTCTCGGGTCGCCGCGCGAGACCACCTTCCCGGTTTCCCAGTGGTTCAAAGGCCTCGCACTCACCGATTACAGTTGCGGGGGCAGCCGCGGCCTTGGGAGGAGATCCCGCACCGCGTTCCCTAAATCTCTCCTTTCGGAGAACCGTCATCTGTTAGATACGGGATCGAGCCAAAGCCCGTCAATCGGAAATCCTGCCGTCATGCCACCCGCCCCGCCTAGCCCTGCCCTGCCGCGCCTGACCCTGGTGCTCGGCGGCGCGCGCTCCGGCAAGAGCCGGTACGCGGAGGCGCTGATCACCGCCCTCCCTTCCCCCTGGATCTATCTCGCAACCGCGCAGGCGTTCGACAACGAGATGGCGTCGCGCATCGCCGAACACAAAGCGCGCCGCGCCGATGGATGGCGGACGATCGAGACACCTCTCGATCTTGCAGCTGCCGTGGCGGCGAACGGCGATTCTGCAACACCTGTTCTGGTCGATTGTCTCACGCTCTGGCTCAGCAATATCATGCTGAGCGGCCGCGACGTTGCCGTTGCTTGTCGTGAGCTCGCCGATGCATTAGCTGCCGCCAGGGGCCCAATCGTTGCCGTCTCCAACGAGGTCGGGCTCGGCATCGTGCCGGATAACGCGCTGGCCCGCGCGTTTCGCGATGCGCAGGGCCGCCTCAACCAGGATATTGCAACATCCGCGGATCGCGTGATCCTGATGGCGGCGGGCCTGCCGCTGACGTTGAAATAGCAGCGCATCGAGAGGAAACGAGAATGAGTGACCACAACGAGGATGCGCGCCACAAGGCCAAGATGGAGAACCGCAAAGCGATCCAGGACGCCGAGGTCGCATCGAAGACCGTTGAAAAAGGCCTGCTGATCGTCCACACCGGCAAGGGCAAGGGTAAGTCGACGGCTGCCTGGGGCTTGATGCTGCGCGCCCTCGGCCGCGGCTTCCGCATCGGCGTGGTGCAATTCGGCAAGGGCGCATGGCAAACCGGCGAGCGCAAGGCGATCGAAAAGTTCGGCGACCAGGTCACATGGCACACGCTCGGCGAAGGCTTTACCTGGGAGACTCAGGATCGTGCCCGCGACGTCGCCGCGGCCGAGCGCGCCTGGGCCAAGGCCAAGGAGCTCATGGCCGATCCCTCGATCCGGCTCCTGATTCTCGACGAGCTCAACATCGCGCTGCGCTATGATCACCTGCCGATCACTGATGTCGTCGAAACCTTGCGTGCGCGTCGCCCCGATCTGCATGTCGTCGTCACCGGCCGTAATGCCAAGCCCGAATTGATCGAAGCCGCCGATCTCGTCACAGAGATGAATCTGGTCAAGCATCACTTCACCGCCGGCGTGAAGGCGCAGGAAGGCATCGAGTTTTAACCGCATGGTCGCGCGCGCCATCATGTTCCAGGGCACCGGCTCCGACGTCGGCAAGTCGCTCATCGTTGCCGGGCTCGCGCGGGCGCTGACTTTGCGCGGCCTCAAAGTGGCGCCATTCAAGCCGCAGAACATGTCGAACAATGCGGCCGTGACCGCAGATGGCGGCGAGATCGGCCGCGCTCAGGCGCTGCAGGCGCGCGCGGCGAAGCGGCCGACCTCGGTACACATGAACCCGGTGCTGCTGAAGCCGCAGAGCGAGGTCGGATCGCAAGTCGTCGTGCAAGGCCGCGTGATCGGCAACGCCAAGGCATCGGCCTATCAGGCGATGAAACCACAACTGATGGGCGCGGTGCTCGACAGTCTTTCGCGCCTCGCCGACGACGCAGACGTTGTGCTGGTGGAAGGCGCTGGCTCGGCTTCCGAGATCAATCTTCGCGCCGGCGACATCGCCAATATGGGCTTTGCCCGTGCGACGGACCTGCCGGTGGTCCTGATCGGAGATATCGATCGCGGCGGCGTCATCGCGAGCCTGGTCGGGACCAAGGCCGTGCTGGCGGCGGAGGATGCTGCGCTCATCGCAGGCTTTCTCGTCAACAAGTTCCGCGGCGATCCGGCCCTGTTCGCGGCTGGAATGGCCGAGATCGCGGCGCGGACGAACTGGCAGGCGTTAGGGCTCGTGCCGTATTTCGCCGGCGCGCATCGCTTGCCGGCAGAGGATGCGCTGGGGCTTCCTTCGCGCGGGGCCTCACCTCCAAGCGGCCCGCCTAAGGTCGTCGTACTGGCCTACCCGCGGATTTCCAATTTCGATGAGTTCGATCCGCTACAGCTGGAAGACAGAATCGAATTGCAGTTTCTGCGTCCCGGGACCCCGATCCCCGGTGATGCCGCCGTCGTCATTCTGCCGGGCTCGAAAGCGACCATCGCCGATCTGACCGCGCTGCGGCAAACCGGCTGGGATATCGATCTTGCAGCTCACGTCCGGCGCCGCGGCCGTGTGCTCGGCATCTGCGGCGGCTATCAGATGCTCGGCCGGATCATCAGCGATCCTGATGGCCGCGAAGGTCAGGCCGGCGCGGTCCCCGGCCTCGGCCTGCTCGATGTGACGACCATTCTCACCTCGGACAAGGCGCTGCGTGAGGTCGGCGGTACGCTGCTGAGCGGCGGCGCATCCTTCCGCGGCTATGAAATGCACATCGGGCAGACCACCGGCCCCGATACGACGCAGCCATTTCTCAAGTTCGAGGACGGCCGCAGCGATGGCGCGGCCGTCGCAACCGGCCGCATCGCGGGATGCTATGTGCACGGGCTGTTCAGCGCCGACGGCTTGCGCAGCCAATGGCTGGCTGGCCTCGGCGCGGATTCAACGGTCTCGGACTACGAGGCCGAGGTCGAGACCACGCTGGATGAGCTGGCTGCGCATCTCGAACGACACGTTGATATCGATCGCATTCTGGAGCTGGCACGCACACCGACGCTGCCGGTCATTGGCTGACAGCGATCACCAGCCCGGCAATCACCAGACCTTGAATCATGCAGGCGGCCCGGTAGAGCGACAGCGCGCGCCTGATATCGCGCGCCTCCGCTTCCGCGCGCCCCGCGCCAATCCAGGCATCCTCGACGATTTGGCCGTGATAAACACGCGGGCCCGCCAGTCGCAGGCCAAGCGCACCGGCCATCGCCGCCTCTGGCCAACCGGCATTGGGCGAGCGATGCTTGTGGGCGCCGTGCCAGACTGCACGTATCGCCTCGCGCGGCGCGGCACCAGGGATCACGCAGGCAGCAAGCACCAGCCACACCGCCGAAAGCCGCGATGCCGGCAGATTGACGAGGTCGTCGAGGCGTGCCGCCGCCCAGCCGAAGGCGCGGTGACGCTCTGACAGATGCCCGATCATGCTGTCGGCAGTATTGAGCGCCTTGTAGACCAGCATGCCCGGCAGGCCGGCGACCGCCAGCCAGAACAGCGGCGCGACCACGCCGTCGGAGAAATTTTCAGCCAAGCTCTCGATCGCAGCGCGCGCAACGCCCGCCTGGTCGAGGCTTTCAGGATCGCGGCCGACGATCATCGACACGGCACGGCGGCCGCCGGCGATCCCTTCCTTGTCGAGCGCCGAGGCTACGGCGGACACGTGCTGATCTAGACTGCGCTGCGCCAGCAGACTGCTCGCAACGAGACCTAAGACCAGCGCCGCGAATGGTTCCGGCAATGCCCAATGCGCGGCTGCCGCGAGCGCCAGCCCCACAGACGCGACAGCCATTCCCAGCAGAAGGACCAGCACCACACCCCGGACGCGGCGGGCACGGAAGGAGGCCGATGCGCGGTTCCAGTGAGCATCAGCCCATGCTATCAGCGCGCCGATCCACATCACGGGGTGTCCGATACGGCGGACCAGCGCTTGCGGGTAGCCAAAGAGCGCCTCGATGATGAGCGCGGCAAGCGCGACGGCGAGAAACATCGATCCCCGATCGAAGGACTGGTATGGACCATAAAGCGAGTAGCACGCGGGGCATCCGGCCGGAAGCGGTCGCTCACGGCGGAAATATCGACGAGATCAGCCGCCGCTATCCCGACGCGCCGCAGCCCTGGGTCGACCTGTCGACCGGCATCAATCCGATCGCCTATCCGCTGCCGAGGCTTGCGGCCGAGGCCTGGACGCGGTTGCCGACCAACGCCGACGAACGCACCCTGCTCGCAGCCGCCGCGGCCCGCTGCGGACTTCAAGCCCCTGCTTCCTTGATCGCCGCCCCAGGCACCCAGGCGCTGCTGCAGATCATCCCCCGCCTCCGTTCCCCGGGAACGGTCGCTGTGCTCGGCCTTACTTATGAGGAACATGCGCTGTGCTGGCATCGTTGCGGCCATCGAGTCCGCACGGTCAATGAGGTCGAGGCGCTGGCCGAGGCCGACGTTGCCGTCGTGGTGAATCCCAATAATCCCACCGGTCGTCTACTGCCGCGCGAGACGCTCGTTTCGCTCGGCTCCGAGCTGGCGCGGCGTGACGGCCTCCTGATCGTGGACGAAGCCTTTGCGGATTTTCTACCTGGTGATGCGAGCCTGACGTCTCGGCTGCCGCCAGCAACCATCGTGCTGCGCTCCTTCGGCAAGGCCTATGGTTTCGCGGGCCTGCGGCTCGGCTTCGCCATTGCGGCACCTGAACTCTGCCAACGCTTAAGGGGTGACCTCGGCCCCTGGGCGGTCTCTGGACCTGCGCTCGCGATCGGAGCCGCAGCGTTGCGGGATGATGTGTGGCTGCAGCAGGCGCGGCAACGATTGGCTGCGGATTGCGCACGTCTCGACGCGCTGCTGATGGCCGCCGGCTGCAACATTGTTGGCGGCACCCCGCTGTTCCGTCTTGCCGAGAGCGTGGCCGCCCGACATCTGGCCGATCGCCTCGCGCAGCGAGGCATTCACGTCAGGCGGTTCGCCCATAATGAGACTTGGCTGCGTTTCGGCCTGCCGGGTCGCGAGGAGGAATGGCAACGGCTCGCCGATGCGCTCACTGCAGGCTGAACACGCAGGCGAACAGCAGCAATGTCTCCGTCACCTCGACACTGGCGCCAAGGCCATCGCCGGTAATGCTGCCGAGCCGCGATTGCCAATAAAGCGCAACGGCGGGAATGACGATCAACGCCACGAGCGTCGGGCGCGCGCCGATGAGGGCCAGTAGGAGAAGCGCCAGCGCCCAGCCGCCAATCAGGAGCCAACCGACACTGTTTGCAACGCTGGCCCCGAGCCCCGGCTTCAATGATACGAGCAGCCTGCTCCAAACCAACGTGCCCCAGCGCGCCCAGGCCGGAATGAGCACCAGCGCCCCGATCGCAAGCGACGCCGGCAGATGCGCGATGAGCACGAGCTTCGCCGCGATCTGCAAGGCGATCGCGACCACGGCAAAATTGCCGGCATGAGGATCACCCAGCACCTCGATGAAGCGATCGGGCTTGCCGTGCGAGGCGCCGAATGCGTCGGCCACGTCGCCGAGCCCATCGAGATGCAGCGCGCCGGTGATCCAGATCCAGGCCACGACCACAGCGAGCGCAACGACCCAAGGATTGCTGCCGTGGAGAATGCGCGCGATCAAGGCAAGACATATCCCGACGACGAGTCCGACGGCGGGGAAGAACATCGCGGCGCGCTTGAGATCGCCGGGTCGCATGTCGGCGACACGCGGGGTCGGGAGGCGCGTAAGAAACTGCAGCGCGATCCAGAATTCACGACGACTCATGGCTGGATGATCTCGATGATTTCGCCCCAGAGCGCATCGTCCTCGCCGCGCCCGATCTCGAGCGTGATACGAGTCGCGGGATTGATGCGCAAACTCCACAGCGACCGCAGCGGCCAGTTCAAGATCAACGACAGCGCAGCACGGATGGCCCCGCCGTGCGTCACGATCAGCACGGGAGAGAGCTCAGGTTCTGTCGTCAGCCTGTCGAGGGCTCGACCGACGCGATCGCGCAAAGACACCCAGCTTTCCCCGCCGGGCGCGGTAAAAGCCGTGGGATCGGCGTAGAACGCCTGCAGCAATGCGGCATGATCAGGCCGCGCCGCGATCTCGTCCCGTGATCGCCCGTCCCAACGACCGAAATCGAGTTCGCTCCAGTCGGGGTCGATATGGACCACCGTGCCCGATCGTCGGGCCAAATCGTCGGCAGCAGCCCGCGCCCGCGCCCGCGGCGAGCACACGATGTGCCTCCATGCTCCGTCTTGGGTCTGCTTGGCAAATTGCCGCCACCCCATCTCGCTCAGCGGCGGATCGCTGCGGCCGTCGAGATAGCGCTCGCGCCCGGTGTCGCCGTGCCGCAGCAGATCGATCCGCATCAGCTGTCGCGGCCCGACACCGCGGCTTCGGCAAAAGTCGCCATCTCGTTATGAAGCGCGCATGCCAGCCGCAGCAGGGGCAACGCAGTCGCCGCCCCCGAGGCTTCGCCGAGCCGCAGATCGAGATCGATCAGCGGCCGCGCACCGAGTGCGTCCAGCACGACGCGGTGGCCCAGTTCGGCCGAACGATGCGAGAAGAGGAGCCATGGCCGACACGACGGATTGAGCTTCACGGCAGCAAGGGCGGCGACCGAGACGATGAAGCCGTCGATCAGAACCGGTACACCCATTCGTGCAGCAGCAATGATCGCGCCGGTCATTGCGACGATCTCGAGCCCACCGACCGCGGCGAGCACGGTCTCCACGGGGGTGCCAACTTCCAGTCCATGCAATGCGAGCGCGTCGGCAATCACGCGCGCCTTTCGCGCGCGCCCTTCCCCATCCAGCCCGGTGCCGCTCCCGACGATTTCAGCCGCGGGCCATCCCAGGAGCGCAGCCGCAATCGCCGAGGCGGAGGTCGTATTGCCGATCCCCATCTCACCGAGAATCACCAGCTGCGGCTTGGGCTCCGCCTGGCGCGCGATTGCGCGCTGCCCGCAGGCGAGCGCAAAAGCCACCTCCTCGGATGTCAGAGCCGTCTCGACGCCGAAATCGCGGGTCCCGCGCCGTGGCTTATCGACGATCACACCCGGTATCGGCTGATCGCCCAACGTGCCGGCGTCGACGACTTCGAGCGGACAACCGAGCGTGCGCGCCAGCACCGAGATTGCCGCCCCGCCACCGGCGAAGTTGTGCAACATCTGGACGGTGACCTCGGGCGGATAGGCCGATACACCGCGGGCCGCGATGCCATGATCGCCAGCGAACAGGATGATCGGCGCCCGCTCCGCCCCCGGCCTGTCGGTGGCCTGGAGCGCCGCCAACTCCACTGCGATCTCCTCCAGTCGTCCGAGCGCGCCGAGCGGCTTGGTCAATTGCGCCTGCCGCGCCAGCGCCGACTGGCGGTGACGCTCCGAGGTGGCCGGGCATTCAAGGCTGATCCATTCAGGTAACACACTGAGATCCTTGGCACAGATTCGAACTGGCTCGATTGCCATCGAGCCGGCGGCGTGACAAGCAGCGTCCTACCGTTGATTTGAACGCGCTGGCCCTGACGACACTCTACACTGTCATTGAACTGTCATGGAATGTACCGACAGCTGGCCTCCGACCCAAACTTGGCAGACCCGCATGGACTATTTCCGACGCTTCACCTTCCTGTTCGCCGCTCCGGTCTTTGAGCCCGACGACCTCGCGGGCGTCCGTTTCAACCAGATCATCGAAGAGATCCAGCGTTCCGGGTTCGAGGTGGTGCGGGCCCGCAAGCTCGAAGACGCCGAGATCGCCGTGCAGACCGATGCCGCGATCGGCTGCATGGTGGTCGATTGGGGCAAGAAGGGTCTCGAGGGCAAAACCATGGCCCTGATCAACCTGATGCGCCGGCGCGGCCTCGATTTTCCGATCATCCTCCTGATCCGGCGCAAGCGGTTCGAGGATCTGCCGGTCGAGGTGCTCGACTTCATCGACGGCTATGTGTTCCTGTCGGAGGAAACGCCGCCCTTCATCGCCAAGAACCTGATCAGCCGGCTCAAGCAATATGCCGAGACGTTGAAGACGCCGTTCTTCGGCACGCTCGTCGACTATGCCGAGGAAGGCAATCAGCTCTGGACCTGCCCCGGGCACAATGGCGGCGTGTTCTACAGCCGCAGCCCGATCGGCCGGATCTTCGTCGAGCATCTCGGCGAAGCCGTGTTCCGCGACGACCTCGACAATTCCGTCCTCGACCTCGGCGACCTCCTGACCCATGAGGGACCGGCGCTGCGGGCGCAGAAGGAAGCGGCGCAGATCTTCGGCGCCGAAAAGACCTATTTCGTGCTGAACGGCACCTCCACCTCGAACAAGGTGGTGCTGGGAGCGCTGGTCACCGACGGCGACCTCGTGCTGTTCGACCGGAACAATCACAAGGCCGCCCACCATGGCGCGCTGCTGATCTCCGGCGGCATCCCGATTTATGTCCCGACGGTCCGCAATGCCTGGGGCCTGATCGGCCCGATGCGCTGGGACCTGCTCGACGAGGAGCATCTGCGCCAGCAGATCCGCAACAACCCGCTGGTCAAGGACCCCGACGCCTGGCGCAGGGAGCGCCCGTTCCGCGTCGCCGTGGTCGAGCAGTGCACCTATGACGGCTCGATCCACAGCGCCGAGATGATCCTGAAGCGGATCGGCCACCTCTGCGAGTACATCATGTTCGACGAGGCCTGGGCCGGGTTCATGAAATTCCACCCTCTCTATGCCGGCCGCTTCGCGATGGGGCTTTCGGAACTGGGCCCGAACGCGCCTGGGATCATCGCCACCCAATCCACGCACAAGCAGCTTGCCAGCTTCTCCCAGGCCTCGCAGATCCACGTCAAGGATCGCCACATCAAGGGCCAGCGGCGCCGGATCGAGCATCGGCGCTTCAACGAAAGCTTCATGCAGCACGCCTCGACTTCGCCGTTCTATCCGCTGTTCGCCTCGCTCGATGTCGGCGCGCAGATGATGAAGGGGCGTTCCGGCGAAGTGCTGTGGGATGACACGATCCGGCTCGGCATCGAATTGCGCAAGAAGATCCGGGCGATGCGCCGGGAATTTGAGGAGAAGGAGAAGGATCCGGCGCGGCGCTGGTTCTTCGAGCCGTTCGTGCCGGACCGCGTGGCGATCCCGGATGCCGCAAGCCCGGGCGGGGTCCATGACGTCGCGTGGGAGGCGATCTCGACCGACCAGTTGGCCACCGACGCGTCCCTCTGGCAGCTCGGTCCCAATTCCACCTGGCACGGCTTTCCGAACATGGAGGCCGGTTTCGCCATGACCGATCCGAACAAGCTGACGCTGCTGACCCCCGGCTTCGACCGGGCGACCGGCGGCTATGCCGAGCACGGCATCCCCGCGCCCGTGGTCGCGCAATATCTCCGCGAGAACCGGATCGTGGCCGAGAAGAACGACCTCAACTCGCTCTTGTTTCTGCTGACACCGGGCGTGGAGGCCAGCAAGGCCGGCACGCTGATCAGCGGCCTCGTCGCCTTCAAGAGGCTGCACGACGACAACGTGCTGTTGGAGGATGCGATCCCGGAATTCACCCGCCGCCGCTTTGGCCGTTATGGCAAGGTGCGGCTGCGCGACCTCTGCGCCGAGATGCACCGTTTCTATCGTGCGGCCGACGTGAGTGCGCTGCAGGCCAAGCAGTTCCTGCCCGAGCACATGCCGGAGATTGCGATCTCCCCCCGCGAGGCTGCTCGCGCCCTGATGCGCAATGACGTCGATTATCTGCCGATCGACAAGATCGCCGGCCGGATCGCGACCACGCCGTTCGTGGTCTATCCGCCCGGAATCGCCACCATCGTGCCGGGCGAACGCCTGTCGGAACGGGCCAAGCCGATGATCGATTACCTGAAGATGTTCGAACAGGCCTTCAACACCTTCCCCGGTTTCGACGTCGAGATCCAAGGGCTCTACAAGGAGATCGACGAGGCGGGCCGCATCCGCCTCTACACCTATGTCGCAGCCGAGTGAGTCCGCGCCGATGGAGAATTCGATCGCAGCCGTCCAGAGCGAGCCGCCGGTGCTCGTCCGCCCGTCGCGCGACGAGGACGTCGAGGCCATGCTCGCGATCTATCGCCGGCACATCCGCCGCGGGGTCGAAGACGGCGCCGCCAATTCCGGCGTGCCGGAGCCGGACGATCTCAGGCAACGGCGCAAGAACCTGCGCAACCATCGCATGCCGCATCTGGTCGCGACATTCCGCGCCGAGATCGTAGGCTATGCCTACGTCGTGCCGTTCCGGAAGCGGCCCGCCTATCGCTTCGCCGTGAAGCACTCGATCTATGTGCATCACGAGCATCTCGGCCGCGGCGTCGGCCGGCTGCTGATGCAGGCATTGATCGACGCCTGTGCGGCGGCCGGCTTTCGCCAGATGATCGGCTATATCGACGCCGACAACACCGCCTCGCTCGGCATCCACGAGCGATTTGGCTTTACCCGGGTCGGGCTTCTCCCCGCAGTCGCGTTCCGGTACGGCCGCTGGTCGGACACCGTGATGGTGCAGCGCTCGCTCGGCGCTGGCGGCACTGAGCCACCCACCTCCGGGCGTTGAACGACTTCGGCTGTCTCAAGCCGTCGATCACGACGGGAAATCGGCCGCCCTCACCTGGATGCGATCCGCATGCAGGGACCAGTCGCGTAGCTCCTGCATCTCGCAAAACTTCTTCTTAGCGAGCTCGGCCGCCAGCTTTTCGTCGGCGGCGTCGATTTCGAGCGTGCTCTGGCAGATCTCACATTGCCGGCCGTTTTCGCCGAGCACGTCTTTCATGAAGTTGACGACGTAACGCGACATCGAACCCTCCTCGCCCAGCGCACCTCCATGTTAGCGCGCTTTGCGAGAGACTGTTGAGCGGTATCAAGCCGGCCGCGCAATAATTAATGAAGCAGCGGAAGCCGGACGCTCAGGCGCCGGCCGCCGGAAGGCTGGCCGCCGCGATGGCCACGAACTGCGCCACCACACGCCGAACGCGCTTTCCTGATGCCCACAACATTGAATTGAATCGACGCATCGAACGTCCCTCGCGCGGCGCGAGCACCTCGCTCGCAAACCCTCAGCAAATCCTTGGCGCAAAAGGAAAAATGGCCTCGTCTCAGAGAGCTGTCGATGGCTTGAGAAAAATAGCAAAAGTTACATCGCCGACCGCAGGAGCGGCAGAACGTTCATTACTGCATCGCGGCCGCCGACGATCAAATTCTTCTCATCGCCTGGTCCTGCCGAGCCGGGTCGTGATGCTCTGAAGCGGCAGCGAACCCATTAACGACACGGAGGGCTCAAGGGGGTGTGAGCCCAATCAGTAGCCCGGCTTGTGCTATTCGGAGGGATGACCTTCATCACCCGCTTCGCCGCCTGGCTGCTCGCCGCCGCCGTCACATTCGCAACCCTCGGTCCGGCGCGCGTCCGGCCGCATTCCAATCTGGGCCAGGACGGCGAGCATGCGCTGGCTTTCATCCTTGTCGGGCTTGCCTTCGGCCTCGCCTATCGCGGTCGTCGTATGCTGGCCACGGGACTTGCCGTGGTCTTGATCGGGGCGCTTGAAGTCGCGCAATTGTGGGCGCCAGGGCGGCATGCCCGGCTCGAGGATTTCGTCGTCGACGCCCTCGCGGCCTGTGCGGGATTTCTGCTCGCGGCCATGCTCGACTGGTGCACTCAGCGAGTGCGAAGGCAAGCCGCTTAGCAGACAAAAACCCCGCCGCACGGATGCGGCGAGGCCCTTGCCGGATCATTCGGCGTCAGATCAGTCGATGATCTTGATGACGCGGCGGGTGCGCGGATCGACGATCACGCGACGATCGTTGACGACGGCATAGCGATACTCGGTGTAGCGCGGCACCGGACGCAGCACGACCGTGTCGGGCAGCGGCTCGCCGACCACGACGCGCTCGTGCACGACCACGGATGGCGCACGCTCCTCGTCGATCGAGTGGATGACGGCATTCGGGATTTCGAGGCCGGCGCCCACCGCCGCCCCAACGGTGCCGCCGACCACTGCACCGAGCGGACCTGCCACCGCGCCGCCGGCCTCCGCACCATTATGCGCGCCTTCCACGGTGGTCGACTGCGCGAACGCCGCGCCCGAAGCCAGCAGCGAAGCCGCAATCAGTGAAACAGCAAAACGGGTCCTCATCATTCTCCTCCAGTGTGATTGAAGATGCCGTTCAACAACGGGGGATCGCCCGCGGTTCCGGGTTCCATGCGACCTAAAGTTTGCCAGGCGAGGGAACGAATCCTCCGTTCGAGCTCGTGCTTGCTGTCGGCCGCGCCGCGCCCTCGAGGCGATGAGGCGAACTCTCTCCGCGACGTCATTCCGGGGCGCGCCTGCAAGGCGCGAGCCCGGAATCCATAATCACAGGGCGTGATGCGAGGCACATTCTCCGCCCGACCTTGCTCCCACAGCATCTGCCGAGAGTATGGATTCCCGGTTCACGCTTCGCGTGCCCCGGAATGACGACGGGTAAAGTCGTCGGACTCTTTCCTATCCACGTTTCAAACAGCGCGCTCAAATGCCAGATGCACGTCTGCATTCTCGCGGCGGATCACGCCCGAGTGTTGCGATCGACCTGCCCTTCGAGAATCGAGAGGGCGCGGGGAATGCCGGGCGCTGGCCGCACCCATGGCCCGCCTGCAGAAAGAATGCAGGCGGCAGGTACCACAGGTTCAGCCGAGACATCCCGGCATTCCCCGCGCGATGGTCTTAACGCTTATACGTGATCTCCCCGGGGACCGGCTTGATTGCCCCCGCTGCGCATGACGCTTTCGCGTCAGCACGACCTCAGCACCGGGAGGTCAGGACCACACGATTTCACGTCCGCATCCGCCCTGCTCGTCGGCGTGACGAAGCACGCTTGCCAAGGCGGTCACGGCCACCGCATCCCCGCCTCACGTGTCGTGACGATCGCGCGCAACGCCCCTCTCCTCGAGGCGGGATGCGCCCATGATCCACGATTTCGGTAAAAACGAAAGAGAAATATTCGTCATGGCCTGCCCTGCACGGCGCTTCCTGCTGAATTCGCTTCTGAAATGAATTTTTCCACGCAGGCGGTTTTCACCCTCCGAATGGCGATGCCGTGGAGCAAAATCGCACAAAGCCGCATGGTGATTTGCCCGGCAGGCAGCGAGAACTCGTGCAGGCTTGGACGTGCAGCAACAGCGATCACCTGCGACTTGCGATCACTTGCAATTTAAGACCGATCGGTCCATATATTGACGATGAGCCGCCACATCCGAGTGCAATTGTCCCGTGGCCGCCCCCGAAGTTTCGACGTGAATGCTGCGGTCGAACGCGCGATGGGTGTGTTCTGGTCGCAGGGCTATCACGCCACCGCGCTCCCGGACCTGCTTCATGCAACCAGGCTCTCGCGCGGCAGCCTTTACGCCGCATTCGGCGACAAGCACTCGCTGTTCCTGCGGGCGCTTGATCGCTACATCGCCGATGCCTTGACGCGGATGGATGCCGAGTTCGACTCCCGCCACGATCCGGTCGACGGCCTGCGGACCTTCCTGGCCGGCTATGTCGACCGCGCCAGCGGTGCCAATGGCCAGCGCGGATGCCTGCTGGTGGCTACAGCCATGGAATTGGCCGGCCAGGATGCTGAAGTGAACCGTCGCATCGCGAGCTTTTTCAAAGCCATGGAGGCCAGGGTGGCGGCTGCATTGTCCCGTGCGAAGACGGCGGGCAAGCTGGCCGAAGGTGTCGAGCCTTCGAGTGCCGCCCGGATTCTCGTCTGTTTCGTTGAGGGGCTGCGCGTGGTCGGCAAAACGGCGCCGGCACGGGCCACATCCAAAACCACCGCGGACGCTCTTCTCGACCGCTTCATCAGATAAAGACCAAGGCGCGTTCGCCTTTGGCGCGCCGATATTTAGACCGATTGGTCTTGAAAGGAACGGTGCCGTGTCTGCCATCCAGATCGTCTGCGCAGTCACCGTTCCCCTGCTCTGGGGTTATCAGTTCGTGGCCATCAAGGTGGGCGTTGCGGAGTTTCCGCCGCTGTTCTTCCTCGCCCTGCGCTTCCTGGCGATCGCTCTGCTGCTCATTCCGTTCGTCAAACGGCCAACGCGCCGGCAGGCCGGCCCGATCGCAGCGATTTCGCTGTTCCTGGGCGGACTGAATTTCGGGCTGTTCTATGTTGGCCTTGGGCTCGGCTCCGGCAGCATGTCCGCCGTCGCCTATCAACTCGCCACGCCCTTCACCGTCCTGCTGGCCTGGCCGCTGCTCGCGGAGCGGCCGTCTCTCGCCACATCAGCCGGAGTGGTGCTTGCATTCGTCGGCGTGGTCGTGCTGGCAGCCGAGCCTGGCCGGTCGGCAAACGTGCTGCCGCTGCTGCTTGTGGTCGGGGCGGCCTTCGCATTCGCGGTGTCCAACATCCTGACCAAACGCTACGGCCCCTTTGATCCCCTGATGTTGATGGGGTGGTCGTCGCTGCTCACGGTGCCGCAGGTCATGTTGATGTCGCTGCTGCTTGAATATGGACAAGCGGCGAGCCTCGTCACGGCAGATGAATGGGGCTGGCTGGCACTCGCCTACACGATCTTCGTCGGAGGCATCGTTGGGTTCGGCCTCTGGTTCTGGCTGATCGCCCGCTGCTCCATGAGCCGCGTCGCCCCTTTTGGCCTGCTGCTTCCGGTGTTCGCCCTGATGTCGAGCGTGTTGTTCCTCGGCGACCGCATCAGCGCCAGGCTGATCGTCGGTGGGCTGCTCGCGCTCTCCGGCGTCGCCATGACACAGGTCAGGCCGCGCGCTCGGTCGATTTGAACTTCAGAAGCCGCGTCCCACCGAGATCGGATTTGGCCGATCTCGGACCCTCGGGTCTGCGCTGAGGGCGTGCGCTCATGGGATCCAATCGCCGGCGCACAAAACTTAGCCATTGATCTAAGTGATCGTCACCAGTATAGTTAGCCGTATGGCTCACCAAAATGCCGCACTGGATTCCGTCTTTCATGCTTTGGCCGACCCGACCCGCAGGGCCGTAATCCAGCGGCTCGGACGTGGCTCGGCAACGATCAGCGAGTTGGCGCAGCCGTTCGATATGGCTCTGCCGTCGTTCATGAAGCACATCGGCGTGCTCGAGCGGTCACGCCTGATCGTTTCGAAGAAAACGGGTCGAGTCCGGACCTGCTTGCTTAATCGAGACCGCTTGATCGCCGCCGAGCGATGGTTCGGTAAGCAACACGCGCTCTGGGGAAGCCGCTACAGCAATCTTGATGGGCTACTAGCAAAGTTGAATGGAGTAGAAAATGAAGGCTGACCTACGGTTCGATTTCCTCGCCGACAAGGAGAAGCACACGCTTACCATATCAAGGGAGTTTGCCGCGAAGCGTCAGCTCGTCTGGGACTGCCATACCAAAAGCGAACTGCTTGATCAGTGGTTCGCGCCGAAGCCGCTGACGACCAAAACCAAGCATATGGATTTCCGCGAGGGTGGCTACTGGCATTATGCGATGATCACTCCGGATGGACAGCACTACTGGAATCGTCTGGATTACCTGAAGATTGAGCCGATCGACCGTTACACTGCTCGGGACGGCTTTTGCGACGAAGCCGGGATCGTAAGCCCTGAGATGCCGAGATCGAGTTGGGAGGTTACTTTTGACGATGCATCCGACCGTACGCTCGTCACAACGAAAGTTGTGTACGCCTCACCCGAAGACCTGCAGAAGGCCATCGACATGGGTCTGAAGGATGGCTTGGCTTCGACGATGGAGCGCCTCGACGAACTTCTGCAGACCCTCCTGGAACCCTTGGGTCAATAGCAGTCGCCTCCGCAACGCGTTCCGTCGGACGTCGATGACGGCCTCCAACCAAACGGCGTCCGGCTCCACGATTGATCGTAGCGCAGGATCGCAGGCTGTCGGGCGTCATCCGGTCGGAACGCTCAGCTGGCAGCAGCATAGTAGCGCTATGGCGAACAAGTAGCGCCACTTCGAGGCTAAGACCCCCAAGCTGACCTGAATGGCCTCCCAACGGCATTTAGTTCGGCTTGTGGGCCCCTAGCGGGCCTTCAGCCCGCCGACCGACAACTTCCACTTGACCTTACGGTTACGGTGACAGTGCACTCAATAATTCGCGTTGCGGGATAGATGCTGGCCGCATCCCGTCGCACTTAAGTGCACTGTCACCGTAATCCCAGGCCGTAATCCCAGGCGCGTCGGCTGCTGCGCCGCCTGGAGTTCCATCACACCCCAAAGCATGCCAGCTGGCTCAACATGGTCGAGATCGAGATCGGCGTCCTCGTCCGGCAATGTCTCGACCGGCGCATCGACAGTTACGCCCACCTCGTCGAAGAGACGGCTGCATGGGAGAAACGTCGAAACGCCGAACGCGCCCGGATCAAATGGATGTTCACGACCGAGCAGGCGCGCGCCAAATTAGGCCGCGCCTATCCCAAAGTCCTCGCTGGAGCAGCGAAAAAACAAAGAGTCAAAACCTCTGTGTCGAGGTACTAGGCCCATTACGGCCCTTCGACGCTCCGACTGCCAACGTCCGGTTGATCGCTGTGAGCGGACATCGCCGGCACAGACCGGCGGGTCCGAATTGGAACCAATAGCTGACTTTGCCTGACGTAATTCCGTAGGATATGGAAAGCTCCCAAAGCCCATTTGGCGCAATTCAGGAGAAAGCGGTGGCTCAATTCCAGCCTATCGAGCCATACGAGAACGGATTGCTGGATGTGGGGGATGGCCACCTGATCTACTGGGAATGTTGCGGCAATCCCACGGGCAAGCCCGCGCTTTTCCTGCATGGCGGTCCAGGGACGGGCTGCTCTATTGGTCAGAGAAGATTTTTCGATCCGAACGTCTATAGGGCTGTGCTGTTCGATCAGCGTGGCTCTGGCCGCAGCCTTCCACTCGCAAGTGAATTGAATTCGAACCTGGCGAGCAACACCACCCTCCATCTTATCGATGATATCGAGAGGCTGCGCGATCTGCTTGGTATCGAAAGCTGGATCATCCTGGGCCTGTCGTGGGGAACCACGCTTGGCCTTGCCTACGCACACGCCCATCCGCGTAGAGTGAAAGCGATGGTGCTCGGATTCGTGACCACAACGTCGCGCGCAGAGGTGCAGTGGATCACTGAGGATGTCGGGCGCATCTTTCCAAGGGAATGGGAACGCTTTTCCGAGACTGTCCCGCAGCAACTGCGCAGCATCCCGCTCGTCGATGCTTACGCGATCATGCTTGCCGATGCTGATGAGACCGTTCGCGATAGAGCGGCGCAAGCATGGTGCGAATGGGAGGATGCGCACGTCTCGCTTACACCGGGACATCAGCCAAATCCCCGATTTGATGACACGAAGTTTCGGCTACGATTTGCCCGGCTCGTCACTCACTATTGGCGCCACGCCGCATTTCTTGAGGAGGATCAATTGATCCGCGACGCGTCGAGATTGAACGGCATTCCCGGCGCTCTGATCCACGGACGTTTCGACGTCAGCGGACCGTTGTCCACGGCCTGGCAGCTTCACAAACGATGGACGACCAGCAGGCTGCATATTCTTGAGGACGCGGGCCACGGCGACGGCGATGAGTTCATGCCATTGGTCATCCGAACCCTGGCCGAGTTCGGGCGGCTGTAGGAGTTCGAGTTGTTAACGTCGATACCGCCAAGTAGGAAGGTCGGCTTTCGCTCACACTCGGAAGAACTCAGCTGTTACGGTGACGGTGCACTCAATAATCCGCGTTGCAGGATAGATGCTGACCGCATCGTGTCACACTTAAGTGCACCGTCACCGTCATCTTTCACAAGAGGCGACATCGCGGACTTGACGTGATATGAGCCCGCCTTCTAAAGCGGCCTTTTAGGAGATCGTAAGTTGCCTTGGCCTTTTATGATATTCGGGATGGTTGGACTCGCGGCACTCGGCTGGCAGTTATTCGAAGCTCTTCGTAAGATGGAGATAAGGATCCGGGGTGGCGAAGTGATCCGGTGTGAGGATAGTCCAATAACATTTTGGCTGATGGTCGCTCTCAACCTCCCAATGCTGGCTGTTTGCACTTGGCTCGTTTTGTCTGGTGCACAACGTGTTTTTTTTGCGAATTAGGACACTCCGACTGCGCGTTTGGGCCACGCTGAGTTTCGCGAGAGCTCGATCTCCTGAGTCGCTGCACCGACGTCCCATTGGGGCTAATAGTTGCCTTCATTTGCGGTCTTTCATACGCCATTTAATGGTCTTACGAGAATTTGACCTTGGTCATCCTCAATGTTGCGAAGGCTAGGCTTCATTATCGTCGCGCTGACGGTGACCGCGCTGTGTGCTGCCGCAGCGGGTCCATGGCTGCTTTACTGGTATGGACTTCGACAAATCGACGGTCGCCCCACCGCAGCTGCCCATACCGCGACTAGTGAACAGTCGGATCTCCTGTTTAAAAAGCTAAAGATAGCTCAACCCGTTCATATCGATGTACTTTCGCTCTACATGTATGTGCTTCAAGGAGCACGCCCGTCACCCAGTGTTCGGCTCGCATGGATTATCGCCCGATCCTACAATTTGAACCATTTGAGAGATCAGAAAATACGGATGTGGCATTTGTCCGGTGCGGCGTTGACAATTTGGCTCACTCGCAATTGGACGCTGACCGAGCTGATAGCGAAGGCAGTCGAGCTGGAGGCGCCTAAGGCGACTTCAACCATCCCGTAAGCAGACTTCCGCTTTGGGTCTTGGTTGTGTGCCGCACTTAAGTGCACTGTCACCGTAATCCGGTGGAGATACATGAATATACCAATCAGTTCGGTGAACCAGACGGCGGCTGAATTTTCTGGAGCATCGCGGTGCATTCGGCATACAGACCTTCAGCTTCCAATTCGCGAGCGAATGCGACAGCCGTTTCGACGTTTTGCTTGGCTTCACTCGTCGCCTGCTCGACAGATTTGAGCGTAGGCTGTCGATGAAGCCGTGCAGCGGACGATTCGGGGGCGCTCACTAACGCCTGACCGCTCGCGCGGGCTTTGCTCATCAGCAACTCCACGCGTGCGATTTCATCGCGGCACAATTCCGGCCGGGTTGCTGGCGGCTTCCGGCTCATGGGAGCAGCGTCGGAGGACGTGCGCAAGCTCAAAACATAAGCTCCCACTTGCCTCATTTGAAAGTCGCGAAGGTCGGGATTCGGCATACCGGTGGAGTTGCCGATATTGCGGTGCGTTGTGCTCAGAAACGCTCCCAGCGTCTCAGAGCTGGTGCTGCTGCGTCGGGCAATCGATTCGAACGGTGGCGCAGGCGGCTGCAAGGTCGGTTCGATGGCTTGGGCAGAGCTGACAACATGGCAGTTCGAGCACATGAGGACTGCCAAGTAATGGCCTTTCTGGACATCATCAGAGGCGCCGCCGGCCCGCTGCGCCTGTACGGGCGCAAGCGCTAAACATCCGATCGTCGCCAAGCTCACAAGACATAGCGCTCTCACGGCCGAATGAAAGTCGCTGGACCTCGTCGGCTCGCCGATCCTCCCGTCGCTGTGGGCAAAGTTGGCCAGGCCGGCTAATGCGTTCGAGGTGGTGCAGGACGGCCCCATCTGAAGGTCCACGACGATGGACAGTGCGCCCAGCCCCTTGGAATCGGCACTGGCTTTGTCGCGCGCCTTGTTGTCATTGGTCGCATCGACGAGAAAGCGCTCTCGCGAGCGCTCGTCACCGGAGATTCCTTCTGCGGTTACCATGTAGAACATCGGCCTATCCTTACCGTGGGAGAATCATCGTGTAAGGCACATTTCGGAGAAGTGGCCTGGCGAGCCCGTGCAGTCGAACGGAACTACAACCTGAACAATATTCAGCAACCATTAATTGAGCCAGATCAAGCCGCGAGCGTTCAAATCTCTTCTTTCGGGCTTACATCTCGAGGAAGCGCAGGGATTCAAGCAGCGCGTGGGGCGGATCAGCGAAGCGCGATCAATCTTGCACGAAAGCCAGAAAACCTCGTAGACCTCAGCAGATTCAGCTCTCATCCCGGATATCAAGACACATGAAGTTCGATGACGTCATCCTCGGCCGGCGCAGCATCCGCGGCTACAAGCCCGATCCGGTCCCGAAGGAGCTGCTCGAGGAGATCATCGCCTTGGCGATGCGCGCGCCGTCCTCGATGAACAGCCAGCCCTGGAATTTCTACGTCATCACCGGCGAACCGCTCGATCGGATCCGCGCCGGCAACACCGAGCGGATGCTGGCCGGCATCCCGCAATCACGCGAATTCCGTATCGGCGAGCCGTTCGCGGGCCAACACCGCGAGCGGCAGGTGCAGGTGGCCAAGCAATTGTTCTCCGCCATGGGGATCGCGCGCGACGACAAGGACAAGCGCCAGGACTGGGTGCTGCGCGGCTTTCGCCAGTTCGACGCGCCGGTCTGCATCATCGTGACCTATGACCGCGCGCTTGACGGCAGCGACGATACGCCGTTCGATTGCGGTGCCGTGACCACCGCCCTGGTCAATGCCGCCTGGTCGCGCGGGCTCGGCGCCGTGATCAACAGCCAGGGCATCATGCAATCGCCCGTGGTCCGCGAGCACGCCGGGATCGCCGACGATCAGGTCATCATGAAGAGCATCGCGCTCGGCTGGCCGGATCACGATTTCCCGGCCAACGCGGTGGTGTCAGAACGAAAATCGGTCGAGGAAGCGGCGGTGTTCGTCGGCTTCGACGACTGACCTGCGCGCGGATGAGACCGCAGCCCGCCGGCATCCAAGACAATAACATAACGGCTTCCCTTCCCGCTTGATTCACACAAGCACTTTCACGTAGGCGTTGCATTTTACGTCTTGTGTTGCGATCCTCTTCGGCGGGGGGAGGAGTCGATGACATACCTATACGAACAGCTATCGCCGGAAAAGTTCCAAAAGCTCTGCCAATCTATTATTTCGTCCGAGTTTCCTGACACACAGTGCTTTCCGGTGGCTCAACCTGACGGCGGAAGAGATAGCATAGCGTGGACAACCCATATCCCGGGGAAACGGGCAGAGTTCATCGCTTTTCAGGTCAAGTTTTCCAGAGACTCCGATCGAGCCGCTAATCAGTTTCTGGATGATATATTGGAAAACGAACTTCCCAAGATCAGAGGCTTACTCTCACGCGGGCTTAAGGCCTACTATCTCCTTACCAACGTAAGGGGCACAGCGCACCTCGACGCCGGCTCAATTGATCGCATGCAGAGGACTCTGTCGACTTCAATCGAAGTTCCGGCGCTCTGCTGGTGGAGAGACGATCTCGACAGGCGCATCGATTCCAAGTCCGACATCAAATGGAGCTATCCAGAAATTATTCGCGGCACTGATCTTCTCCAATCCCTTATCACAGGACCGATGGGAGAAGAGGGAAGGCGCAGAGATAGTGCGATTAAAGCATATATAACCGAGCAATACCGAGAGGATCGGGAAGTAAAGTTCAAACAGGTCGACCTGTACAACAATTTGTTTGATCTCTTTGTCGACACGAATCTAGCCCCGATCAGCACCTCTGACGAGAGTCACCGGGTCGCCGGACTACATCCCTATTACGAAACCGAGCATTTTCGCGAGAGCGCGCCTCGCGCTGCTAAATTTCTCCTAGATGGCGACACAACGCAGCGGATAGTTCTCGAAGGCGCGCCTGGGCAAGGCAAATCAACGATTACCCAATACATCTGTCAAGTACATCGAGTTCGACTGCTTGACCGAGCACTTGATCGATCAAAAATCCAACCTGATTACTTTAGCGGTACGTTACGCATACCTTTAAGAGTGGACCTGCGGGACTATGCGAGTTGGATATCTGGGCGGAACCCGTTTTCCTCGGACCTCTCTTCAGTTCGCCCCACCGAAATGCCTATATCGTTGGAAAGCTTTCTAGCTTTCCAAATTGGCCACACCTCTGGCGGGCACGCCTTTTCAGTTTCCGACCTGGCGTCACTAGCGCGAGACAGTCATCTCCTGATTGTTCTGGATGGCTTCGACGAGGTCGCCGACATCGCCACTCGAATGCAGGCCGTCAAAGAGATTTCGAAGGCCGCAGGTCGATTAGAGGCGGCGAGCAAATCGTTGCTGATTGTAGTTACGAGTAGACCAGCAGCGTTTGCGAAATCTCCAGGCTTTTCCGATCGCGAGTGGCTCCATATGACATTACTTTCCATGTCATTTCAGCAGATAAATAGTTATGCCGCTAAATGGATGAGTGCAAGATCGCTCCCATCGGCTGATAAGGAAAAATTCAAAGAGGTGCTGAAGGAGAAATTGGACCAGCCACACATGAGAGACCTGGCTCGGAATCCAATGCAACTCGCAATCTTGCTTAGCCTTATCCAGACCAAGGGCCTTTCGTTACCAGACAAGCGCACAGCCCTATACGACAGCTACATTGACCTATTCTTTAGCCGAGAAGCCGAAAAGAGCCCAATTGTTCGCGAGCACAGGGACCTACTAATAGAGCTCCATCGATATCTGGCGTGGATGATCCAGATCGATGCCGAAGACAAACGTGGAGCTGGAAGCATAGCCGACGAGAGATTGAGAGCACTTCTTCGGGATTACCTCGCCAGAGAGGGACATCAAACAAATCTGGTCGACGATCTATTCACAGGAATGACCGAGAGAGTTGTTGCCCTTGTGTCCCGCGTTCAGGGCACCTTTGAGTTCGAGGTTCAGCCACTACGGGAATATTTTGCCGCGAGACATCTGTATGAAACCGCTCCGTACTCACCACCAGGACAAGAAAAATCCGGCACAAAACCAGAACGATTCGATGCTCTAGCGCGCAACTTTTATTGGCTTAACGTCACTCGATTCTACTGCGGCTGCTACAGTCGCGGAGAATTGTCGTCTTTAGCAGACGGACTAATTCAACTTTCAGAACTAGATGGATTTAAAGAGATAGCCTATCCCCGCCTGCTGATACTAATGCTACTTGGTGATTGGGTATTTACCCAGCAACCGCATGTGATTAAGCGGCTTCTCGCGCACCTATCCAAGCACCCGGGCTTCAAGATCATCCTAGCGAACGCTATCCGAGACAGAGCCACCTCTTCTCTTATTCCTCCCGAGCGCTGCGGTCGCAACGACATACTCGAAGCGATAAGCGACTGGTTCTACTCCGGGATCTCCTCAGACGTCTGCGTCGCATTAGCTACATCGGCGCGCGAGAGCTTATCGCAAGAAGTCGCGATAGAGTTCTGGAAATCCTTAAGGCAACCCGGAAAGGAAGCCAGCTGGTTTACCCTCGGACGATTCGTTGGCGCTTTCCACAACATATCGTTCGTAGACGCTCGCGACCTTTTCGAAGAGTTTCCAAAAGAATTGGTTTTCAGTCTGCAATTTGCAAACAGAAGCGATATAATTGAATCTGATATAAAGATGTTTGAGGTAGCTTCCCGTCAAATCCTAGCTGGACATGGCCTAGCTTCGCTTCGCGGCACTGGCTCAGCCATCACTTTTTTATCAGCATTCCGAATCGCGCTGGACCCTTCAACTTACACAATCTTGTTCGAACGTGACCCCAGCGACTTCATTAGGGGCAGCTCTTATCGCTCTCTGATTAGCAGTAGACGTCATATCGAGACCTTCGAAAATTACCCGAGCGACATACCGACCGCTCCCTTTCTAGACAACGACGCAAGTAAACGGTTTCTCCGTACTTTTTACGAGGCAATCGAACTTCCTTGCAAGGATTGGATGAACAGTTTGAGACCGTGGTCTGAAATCGTCGAAGCAGGCGCGAGAGAGTGGGGCAGAACGCCAGCACTGTTGGATATTGCCTTGATCTCCGCGGGCATCAGCGCAAAAGAAGAGCGAGGTGCATTTGGAGCTGGCTTCGACGACAAATCTATCCCACTTTGCGAAACGCTACGATATGCACGCCTAAAGTCAGGAGCCTATCAATGGTGGCTGTCAAATCTAAATAGAGGCTCTGAACATCTGGTCGCTTTAACAACACTGCTATGTTGGGCCACGCCGCGAACAATACTCTTGATAAAAGACTGCGTCGGGCCTCTTGTCGACGCGCTTGAACGGAGAGCATGGCACCGACTGGTGGATCGCATTAAACGCACTGTTTCGATTTGGGGCAGATCTGATGCATCCGGATTAGCGCTTAGAGAGGTTCAATCGGACCGGCTATTTCTGGCTCTCGCCCTACGTCTTTCGCCAGTTGATCGAGACCAATTTATTTGTTCAAAATTTATCCGCTATTCTGGCGACGACCGCAAAATTCTAGAGATGGCATGCGATTCAGCGGTACGCCTTGCCTGTGCGGGCATCCTCCAATGGAGTGATGCCGTAGACATGATAAGGAGGGGCTATATGCTGGACATCGATCCGATAACGCTCCATCGAGCTGTGAGTTCTGAATTTAGAATACCAGAAGAACTAGCAATACAGATCTGCACGACAGCACAGCACTTCCCGCTCGCACTAGTCTACAATGCGCAAAGCGTGCTTCAAGCATCGATAGCAGCGACCGGAAAGCCCGTAGGAGAGATCGCGCTTCGCGATCAGTGGTTTGGATGAAGGGTAAGGCTCTGGCCCACCGTCATCCCGACGGGTGTGAGGAGGACAAGAGTGGATGGCCGGGTCAAACCCGGGCATGACAGAGCATCCTAAATACATCGCTACGACTGCCGCCCCGGTCGTCCCGGAGCGGCGTCGTTGGCCGTCGTTAGCTTAGAGCGAGCTCAGAGCAGCCCTGCCCCGCGCGCCCATTTATACTTGGCGCCCAGCACCTCGACCGGCAGCTCGGTCGAATAGGCGTAGGCGGGGATGCCGTTCTGGTAGAGATATTCGGCGGCCTCCTCGACCTCGACGTCGCCGGCGAGCGAAGCCACGATCGGCTTGACGAAGCCCTTGGCCTCCATCTCCTTCTTCACCTCGACCATGTTGCGGGCGAACACCATCGGCGGGGTCACGATCGTGTGCCAGTAGCCGAGGATCAGCGCGTGGATGCGGTCATCCGACAGGCCGAGCTTGACCGTGTTGACGTAGGTGATCGGCGGCTCGCCGCCGGTGATGTCGACCGGGTTGCCGGCCGCGCCGAACGGCGGGATGAACTTGCGGAACGCCGCATCGAGATCAGCAGGCATCGCCATCAGCGACATGCCGTTGTCGACGACGGCGTCGGACAGCAGCACGCCGGAGCCGCCGGCACCGGTGATGATGACGACGTTCTCGCCCTTCGGCGTCGGCAGCACCGGCACGCCGCGGGCGAATTCGAGCAGCTGACGCAGGCTGCGCGCCCGAATCACGCCGGACTGCTTGAGCACGTCCTCGTAGATCTTGTCGTTGCCGGCAAGCGCGCCGGTGTGCGACGAGGCGGCCTTGGCGCCGGCCGAGGTGCGGCCGGCCTTGAGCACGACGACCGGCTTCTTCTTGGAGACGCGCTTGGCGGCTTCGGCAAAGGCGCGGCCGTCCTTCAGGTCCTCGCAATGCTGGGCGATCAGGTTGGTGTTCGGGTCCTGCTCGAAGAAGGCGAGCAGATCGTCCTCGTCGATATCGGACTTGTTGCCGAGGCCGACGATCGCGGAGACGCCCATCTTGGCCGAGCGCGAGAAGCCGATGATGGCCATGCCGATGCCGCCCGACTGCGACGACAGCGCTGCATGGCCCTTGACGTCATAGGCGGTGCAGAAGGTGGCGCAGAGATTGGCAGGCGTGTAGTAGAAGCCGTAGATGTTCGGCCCCATCAGGCGGATATTGTACTTCTTGCCGACCTCGACGATCTCGGCCTGCAGCTCGGGCGCGCCGGCCTCCGCAAAGCCCGACGGGATCAGCACCGCGCCGGGGATCTGCTTCTCGCCGCATTCGGTCAGCGCCGCCGCTACGAACTTCGCAGGGATCGCGAACACCGCGGTGTCGATCACGCCGGGGACGTCCTTGACGCTCTTATAGGCCTTGTAGCCGAGGATCTCGGAGGCCTTGGGGTGGATCGGATAGATCGCGCCCTTGTAGCCGCCATTGATCAGGTTCTTCATCACCGAATTGCCGATCTTGCCGTCCTCGGCGGAGGCGCCGATCACGGCGACCGCGGAGGGCTTCATGATCCGGTTCATCGCGGTGACGATTTCCTCGTTCGAGCGCGGCGCCGGACGCGGCTTGTAGTCGAAATCGACGACGATGCGGACGTCGGCCGCGATCGCGCCGTTCTTGGTGGCGAAGACCGGGTTGAGGTCGAGCTCGACGATCTCAGGGAAATCACTGACGAGCTGCGAGACCTTGACGATGACGTCGGCGAGCGCCTCGCGGCTGACGGCCTCGCCGCCGCGCACGCCCTTGAGCATTTCATGGGCCTGGATGCCGTCGAGCATCGACAGGGCATCGTCCTTGGTCGCGGGCGCCAGGCGGAAGGTCACGTCCTTCAGGACTTCGACCAGCACGCCGCCGAGGCCGAAGGCGACCAGCTTGCCGAAGGAGCCATCGGTGATCGAGCCGACGATCACCTCGGTGCCGCCGGTCAGCATCTGCTGCACCTGGATGCCTTCGATCTTGGCGTCGGCCTTGTACTTCTTGGCGTTGCCGAGAATGGTCTCATAGGCCTTCTGGGCATCGTCGGCGGTCTTGACCCCGACGATCACACCGCCCGCTTCGGTCTTGTGCAGGATGTCGGGGGAGACGATCTTCATCACCACCGGAAAGCCCATGTCAGACGCCATCTTGGCCGCCTCGGCGGCCGATTTTGCAACGCCTTCCTTCGGCACCGGGATGCCGTAGGCATCGCACACCAATTTGCCTTCCGGCGCGGTCAGGCTGGTGCGCTTGTCGGCCTTCACCCGATCGAGAACCTCGCGGATGGTGGCCTTGGCGTTGGGTATCGCGGCGTCAGACATGGGGCTTCCTCCCTTGGGGGCACGTGTTTATGGCATTTGGTATGCCAGACACAAAGTTTGTCAAGCGCAGCGAAGATGTGGAAACGCTGAAAAATCACTCAGCTTGACAGTCTGGCATCTGGCATGCCAAAAAACTTGACAGTAAATTGCTGTATGAAGACGTCTCCCGCTGGAGAGGAGATTGGTCTTGTCGACGCAGAAACCAACTAAGGCATTGCCGCCGATGGCCGAGGCTGACATCGCGATCGCTCGCATCGCCCCGGAGACGAGCTTCAAGAACAAGGCCTATGAGGCCTTGAAGGAAGCCATCCTCAAGATGGACATCTACGCGAGCCCGGAACCGGTGATGCTCGACGAGCGCGCTTTGTCCGAGCGCCTCGGCGTCAGCCGCACGCCGATCCGCGAAGCGATCGCGATGCTGGAGCAGGACGGTTTCGTGAAGACCGTGCCGCGCCGCGGCATCATCGTGGTCAGGCGGACCAAGAGCGAGATCGTCGACATGATCCGCGCCTGGGCCGCGCTGGAGAGCATGGCCGCGCGCCTGATCACCACCACCGCGCGCAAGAAGGACATCTCGGCGCTGCGCGACTTCTTCAAGGATTTCGGTCCGGACCGCCTGCCGCAGGATCATATCGAGGAATACTCCAAGGCCAACATCGCCTTCCATCAGGCGCTGATCTCGCTGTCGGAGTCGCCGGTTCTGGTCGACATGACCAACGACATTCTGCTCCACGTGCGCGGCTATCGGCAACTCACGATCGGGCGCGTCGACCGCATCGCGGCGTCGCTGCCCGAGCATCTTTCGATCATCGAAGCGCTGGAAGAGCGCAACACCGAGCTCGCCGAGAAGCGCGCCCGCGACCACACGCTTGGCCTTGCGACCTATGTCGAGACGCACGGCCAGGAATTGTTCAGCTGACGTTCAACAAAGAAGACGCGCGAGGCGCCTTCGATAGTACCAGGGAGATGAAGCGCATGGCGCAGACCGCGATCAAGGCCGAGGCACCGGACACCCAAGAAGACCTCACCGACGGTTTCCACCTCGTCATCGACGCCATGAAGCTGAACGGGATCGAGACGGTCTACAACGTACCGGGCATTCCGATCACCGATCTCGGCCGCATGATGCAGGCAGAAGGCATCCGCGTGCTCTCGTTCCGTCATGAGCAGAATGCCGGCTATGCCGCGGCGATCGCCGGCTTCCTCACCAAGAAGCCGGGCATCTGCCTGACCGTCTCGGCGCCCGGCTTCCTGAACGGCCTGACCGCGCTGGCGCACGCCACGACGAACTGCTTCCCGATGATCCTGATCTCGGGCTCCTCCGAGCGCGAGATCGTCGACCTGCAGCAGGGCGACTATGAGGAGATGGATCAGCTCGCGATCGCCAAGCCGCTCTGCAAGGCCGCGTTCCGCGTGCTGCACGCCCAGGACATCGGCATCGGCCTCGCGCGCGCGATCCGTGCCGCTGTCTCCGGCCGTCCCGGCGGCGTCTACCTCGATCTGCCCGCCAAGCTGTTCGGCCAGGTCATGAACGCACAGGCCGGCGCCGCATCGCTGGTCAAGGTGATCGATCCCGCACCGGCCCAGCTCCCTGCCCCATCCGCCGTCAAGCGCGCGCTCGACTTGTTGAAGAATGCAAAGCGCCCGCTGATCATCCTCGGCAAGGGCGCGGCCTATGCGCAGGCCGACGAGGCGATCAAGAATTTCGTCGAAAAGAGCGGCGTGCCGTTCCTGCCGATGAGCATGGCCAAGGGCCTGCTGCCCGACCTGCATCCGCAATGCGCGGGCGCGGCACGTTCGACCGTGCTGAAGGACTCGGATGTCGTCATGCTGATCGGCGCCCGGCTCAACTGGCTGCTGTCGCATGGCAAGGGCAAGAGCTGGGGCGATGCGCCGAAGAAGTTCATCCAGGTCGACATCGAGCCGAAGGAGATGGACTCCAACGTCGAGATCGCGGCCCCCGTGGTCGGCGACATCGGCTCGGTCGTATCAGCATTCACCGAAGCGATGGGCAGCAACTGGCCGGCTCCCCCGGTCGAGTGGACCTCATCGGTGCAGAAGAAGCGCGAGGACAACGTCGCCAAGATGGCGCCGCGCCTGATGAACAACAACTCGCCGATGGACTATCACGGCGCGCTCGGCGTGCTCCGCACCATCATCAAGGAACGCCCCGATGCGATCCTGGTCAACGAAGGCGCCAACACGCTCGACCTCGCCCGCGGTGTGATCGACATGTACCAGCCGCGCAAGCGCCTCGACGTCGGCACCTGGGGCGTGATGGGCATCGGCATGGGCACGGCGATCGCCGCGGCCGTCGAAACCGGCAAGCCGGTGCTGGCCATCGAGGGCGACAGCGCCTTCGGCTTCAGCGGCATGGAGGTCGAGACCATCTGCCGCTACAACCTGCCGGTCTGCGTCGTGATCTTCAACAATGACGGCATCTATCGCGGCACCGACGTCAATGCGGGCGGCAGCGACCCCGCCACCACCGTGTTCGTCAAGGGCGCCCGCTACGACAAGATGATGGAGGCCTTCGGCGGTGTCGGCGTCAACGCGACCAGCCCGGACGAATTGAAGCGCGCCGTCAACGCGGCGATGGATTCGGGCAAGCCGACCTTGATCAACGCTGTGATCGATCCGGCGGCTGGCTCCGAGAGCGGCCGCATCGGCAACCTCAATCCGCAGAGCGTGCTCAAGAAGAAGTAAGGCGACCCGCCGGCCATCAACGCCCGCTCGCGCGGGATGACCATTCAGTTACGGAGAGAAACACATGACCAAGGCGCTCGAGGGCGTTCGCATTCTCGATTTCACCCACGTCCAGTCCGGACCGACCTGCACGCAGTTGCTGGCCTGGTTCGGCGCCGACGTGATCAAGGTTGAGCGCCCCGGCGTGGGCGACATCACCCGCGGGCAATTGCAGGACATCCCGAACGTGGACAGCCTGTATTTCACCATGCTCAACCACAACAAGCGCTCGATCACGCTCGACACCAAGAACCCGAAGGGCAAGGAGGTGCTGACCGAGCTGATCAAGAAGTGCGACGTGCTGGTCGAGAATTTCGGCCCCGGCGTACTCGATCGCATGGGCTTCCCCTGGGAGAAGATCCAGAGCATCAATCCGAAAATGATCGTCGCCTCGATCAAGGGCTTCGGCCCCGGCCCGTACGAAGACTGCAAGGTCTATGAGAACGTCGCGCAGTGCACCGGCGGCGCCGCTTCGACCACCGGCTTCCGCGACGGCCTGCCGCTGGTGACCGGCGCCCAGATCGGCGATTCCGGCACCGGATTGCACCTGGCGCTCGGCATCGTCACCGCGCTGTATCAGCGCACCCACTCCGGCCGCGGCCAGCGCGTGACGGCGGCAATGCAGGACGGCGTGCTCAACCTCTGCCGCGTCAAGCTGCGCGATCAGCAACGCCTCGCCCATGGCCCGTTGAAGGAATACAGCCAGTTCGGCGAGGGCGTTCCGTTCGGCGATGCCGTGCCGCGCGCCGGTAATGATTCCGGTGGCGGCCAGCCCGGCCGCATTCTCAAGTGCAAGGGCTGGGAGACCGATCCGAACGCCTACATCTATTTCATCACCCAGGCTCCGGTCTGGGAGAAGATCTGCGACGTGATCGGCGAGCCGACCTGGAAGACCGATCCGAACTACGCCAAGCCGGCAGCCCGCCTGCCGCGCCTGAACGAGATCTTCGGCCGCATCGAGCAGTGGACCATGACCAAGACCAAGTTCGAGGCCATGGAGATCCTCAACGAGTTCGACATCCCCTGCGGCCCGATCCTGTCGATGAAGGAGATCGCTGAGGACGAGTCGCTGCGCAAGACCGGCACCCTGGTCGAGGTGGATCACCCGACCCGCGGCAAGTACCTGTCGGTCGGCAACCCGATCAAGCTGTCAGACAGCCCGGCGGATGTGAAGCGGTCGCCGTTGCTCGGCGAGCACACCGACGAGATCCTGCGCGAGGTGCTCGGCTTCGGGGATCACCAGGTCGCCGAAATCCACGATTCCGGCGCGCTGGCTCCCCCGCGCAAGGAAGCCGCGGAGTAAGCGGCGACCAAGCCCCCTCCCGAATTACCACTGACCAGCACCGTAATTGCCATAAGCCGCCCTGTTGGGCGGCTTATTTGCATTAAAAGTTCCAGAATCGATTGAAAATCCAAATCGCGGTATATTGTTGCACTGCACAGAGTTCATACCGCTATGCAATAAAACCAATTGTCTCTGGTATCTGGTATACGTAAATTGCTCTCAGAAAGTGACCACGTTGATGAGAGAGAGCCATGGCCAAGACTGCTGCCCTTCCCTTCGTCCAGCCCGTATCCGTGTTCGGCCGTCTCCTGGCCGCGATCGACCGCTGGTTGATGACCTTCGCCGAGATTCAGATCCGCAACGGTGACGTGCCGCGGGTCGGTCTGTAAGATCCTCTAGGCGATCCGGCACGGCGCGAAGTTCTGCGCCCCAAGAACGGCCCCGGCTTCCGGGGCCATTTCTTTTTCCACCGCGATTCTTTTTCCACCGTGATCAATCCCGTTGCGCATTGCCTCTCGAAGGCACGATGCGCTTGGGACACCGCGCCACGCCCGTTAGATCATGCTCGAACTGATCTGCGGCATTTTCGCGCGGCAGTCGTCTGCCGCTTGAACCTTGGCATTGTGAATACAAAGATGCTCTCCGCAGCGTGCCCATACAATCAGAAGGCGCGAATCGGGAGGCGATATGACAGACGTGGTTCAAGCGAGGGCCCCTGCGGCCGGACGGGTCAGCGATACCTATCGCTGGACACAATTGGCGATCGGCGTCGCCGCAATGGTGATGATCGCCAACTACCAATATGGCTGGACATTCTTCGTCCCTGACATTCAGAAAAAATTTGGTTGGGATCGCGCATCGATCCAGTGGGCATTCACGCTGTTCGTGCTGTTCGAGACATGGCTGGTGCCGGTCGAGGGCTGGTTCGTCGACAAATACGGTCCGCGCATCGTGGTCCTCGTCGGCGGAATCCTCTGCGCGATCGGCTGGACGATCAATGCGCATGCGACGACGCTCAATGGCTACTATCTCGGCATGATCGTCGCGGGCATCGGCGCCGGCGGCGTCTACGGCACCTGCGTCGGCAACGCCCTGAAATGGTTTCCCGACAAGCGGGGTCTGGCTGCCGGCATCACGGCAGCCGGCTTCGGCGCCGGCTCTGCGCTCACCGTTGCGCCGATCCAGGCCATGATTCGGGATTCCGGCTTCCAAAGCACATTCCTTTACTTCGGGCTCGGACAAGGAATCATCATCGTCCTCCTCGCCTTCCTGCTGCTCGCACCGAAGTCCGGACAAGTCCCAGCCGTAGTTCAGACCGGCAACCTGGTGCAGACACGACGGAACTACACGCCGCCGGAAGTGATCCGTCACCCGATCTTCTGGTTGATGTATTTCATGTTCGTCATTGTCGGCGCCGGGGGATTGATGGTGACCGCCAATCTGAAACCGATCGGAGTCGACTGGAAGATCGATAGCGTCCCCGTCACGCTCGCCGGCATGACACTGACGGCGGTGACTTTCGCCGCAACCATCGATCGGGTCCTGAACGGCCTGACGCGGCCTTTCTTCGGCTGGGTCTCCGACAAGATCGGGCGTGAGAACACCATGTTCATCGCTTTCGGCATGGAGGGGATCGGGATTTGGGCGCTGTACATGTTCGGCCAGAATCCGGTCTGGTTCGTCATCCTCTCGGGCTTCGTGTTCTTTGCCTGGGGTGAGATCTACTCGCTTTTCCCCTCGACCTGCACCGACACGTTCGGCTCGAAATTCGCGACCACCAATGCGGGCCTGCTCTACACCGCAAAAGGAACCGCGGCGCTCCTGGTGCCGATCGCAAACTATGTGCAGCAATCGGCGGGAAATTGGGACGGGGTGTTCCTGATGGCGGCCGGCGCCAATATCCTGGCGTCGCTATTGGCCATCGCGGTGCTCAAGCCGTGGCGGAGAAATGTGATCGCAAAGGCCAACGTCTAAGACTTTTCACGACCTTTTCTGGAGCGCCCGGCCGCAAGGCCGGGCGTTTTCTTTTGACTCGTGGAGATTGAAAGCGGGCACGGCCGATCGCGTGCTTTTCGACATCTACGACGCGAGCCGGATGACGCGCCGCAACCAAAGCCCACCCGCACAGAAAACGCGCTTGCATCCTGGAATAATATATACCAAGCTACTTCGACGCTTGCGACAATAAACCACAATCTCGCGACACCAAGTCGCGATCAGACAGCGCGTGCGGGAGGAAATGGAATGACCATCAGCGCCGCCACTGGACCCACTCAAGGGTCATCCAACGCTTTCCGATGGATGCAGCTCGTCATTGGCGTTGTCTGCATGGCCATGATCGCCAATCTTCAATACGGATGGACCTACTTCGTCAGCCCGATGGCGAAAGCCCATTCCTGGGACGTCGGAAGCATCCAGATCGCCTTCAGCATCTTCGTCGCGCTGGAAACTTGGCTTACGCCGATCGAAGGATGGATCGTCGACTCGCTCGGCCCGCAACGCGGTCCCAAACTGATGGTCGCCGCGGGTGGTATTTTCGTTGCGCTCGGCTGGCTCATCAACGCCTGGGCCAACTCGCTCGAGATGCTCTATCTCGGCGCCGTCGTCTCCGGTGTCGGAGCCGGCGGCATCTATGCGACCTGTGTCGGCAACGCCGTCAAATGGTTTCCTGATCGGCGGGGGCTCGCCGTAGGCTGTACCGCAGCCGGATTCGGTGCGGGCGCGGCGGTGACGGTCATCCCGATCCAGATGATGATTGCATCCGTCGGCTATGCCGACACCTTCTTCTGGTTTGCGCTGGGTCAGGGCGGCATCATCTTCCTGGTGGCCTGGCTGTTGCGCTCTCCGCTGCCCGGCGAAGCCCCGGCGGCGAGCGCCGTGAAGGTGCTGCAGTCCAAGACCAACAGCACGCCAGGCCAGATGCTTGTATCTCCGCTCTTCTGGGTCCTGTACGTCATGTTCGTACTCGTCTCGGCGAGCGGGTTGATGGTAGCGGCCCAGATCGCGCTGATCGCCAAGGATTACGGCGTTGGCCAGACGGTCCTCCTGTTCGGCGCGACCACGCTGACCGTAGCGGGCATCATCGATAATTTAGCCAATGGCGGCGCACGTCCGTTCTTCGGATGGGTGTCGGACCAGATCGGCCGCGAATATACGATGGCGATCGCATTCACGGCCGGCGGTCTCGCCTATTGGCTGCTCGGCACTGCCGGCACCACGCCCTGGACCTTCGTCATCTGCGCCGCCCTGATCTTCTTCACCTGGGGCGAGATTTTCAGCCTGTTCCCGTCGACCTGCACCGACATGTTCGGGCCGAAATACGCCACGACCAACACCAGCCTGCTCTACACCGCGAAGGGACTGTCCGCCTTTGGCGTCCCGCTCGCCAACGTTCTCAAGACCTACTCCGGCAATTGGCACGCGGTGTTTCTCGTGGCCGCGGTCATGAACTTCATCGTGGTGGGCTTGGCGTTGTTCGTGGTGCGGCCGGTCCGGCAATCGATGAGCGTCTCCGAGAACAAGAACTCCGTCAGCCAGGTTGCAGCCGAATGACGTGACCGCGTCGCCGGCTTTCGGAGAGAACGACAACCATCAACCGTGAAGAGAGGCGCCTCCAGCGGCGCCTCTCTTTTTTTCGTTTGTTTTGCTGTTTCTTGGCATGCCAGATCATTTACCGTCGGTGACTGCTCCTGCCCGCAACCACGGTTCGACCGCAGCAAGCTCCTCAAATACGTAAGTATCACTGTCGGTTAAATCATATCCCGTGACACGCAGGAGGAGCCATCGGCGTTGACAATTGGCATTTTGTATACCAGACTTTCGGGCACAACAAACGAGGGAGGCTGCCGTGAACGTCGGAGACATCCTGCGCAACAAGACAGCGCGTGTGGTCACTGTGCGTATGAACGAAACCGTGGGTGTGGCGGCGCAGTTGATGCGCGCCAGCAACATCAGCGCGCTGGTGGTCAAGGACGTGGTGCGCACCGAGGGCAATACGGCGGTCGGCATGTTCACCGAGCGCGACGTGGTCCGGGCCGTTGCCCAACATGGCGCCGCCGGCGTCAACATGAAGGTGTCGCAGTTGATCTCGGTGCAGCGGCTGATCTCGTGCAGCACCACCGATACGCTCGAGCACGTCCGCCACCTGATGAACGTGCATCATATCCGCCACCTGCCGGTCATCGATGATTTCGCCCTCGCCGGCGTCATCAGCATGCGCGATGTCTCGGCGGTGTTCGACGACGCCGCGGCAGTGGCTGCGTGAGCCGACGCTGAGGCTTTCACGCGGGCTGCATCGATCAACGAACGGTGCAGCCGGGATGCAGTGTTGGCCGATGCACATCATCGACCGACCGAGTAATGTCCCTGCTCCTCTCGCCTGACAGGGACAGTCTCGATGAAGGCCTATGTCTACGGTGCCGACGGCGCCGCCCTTACCGACGTTTCGAAGCCCACGCCGCAAGGCACGCAGGTGCTGATCCGTGTGCGTGCCTGCGGCCTCAATCGCGCCGATCTCGGCATGACCAAGGGTCATGCTCACGGATCGGCCGGTGGCCGCGGCACCGTGCTCGGCATGGAATGGGCCGGCGAAGTTGCCGAACTCGGTCCTGAAGCCAAGGGCGTCAAAGTCGGCGACAAGGTGATGGGATCCGGCACGGCCGCCTTCGCCGAATACACGCTGGCCGATCACGGCCGGCTGTTCCTCGCGCCGTCGAACATGAATTTCGACGAAGCCGCCAGCTTGCCGATCGCACTCACCACCATGCACAACGCCGTCATCACCAACGGCGCGCTGCAGCCGGGTCAGAGCGTGTTGATCCAGGGCGCAAGCTCCGGCGTCGGCCTCATGGCGATGCAGATCGCCAAGCTCAAGGGCGCAGCATTCGTGATCGGCTCCTCGACCGATCCTGCGCGCCGCGGCCGGCTGAAGGAATTCGGCGCCGATCTTGCGATCGATTCCAGCGACCCCGGCTGGGTCGATGAGGTGCTGAAGGCGACCGGCGGTGCGGGCGTCGACCTGATCGTCGACCAGATCTCCGGCAAGGTCGCCAACCAGAATCTCGCAGCCACCAAGGTCAAGGGCCGCATCATCAATGTCGGCCGCCTCGGCGGCACCCACGCCGACTTCAACTTCGACCTGCATGCGGCACGCCGCATCAACTATATCGGCGTCACCTTCCGCACCCGCTCGATCGAGGAGATCCGCGAGATCTTCGCCGCGGTCAGGACGGATATCTGGGGCGCGGTCGAATCGCGGACGCTGCAGCTGCCGATCGATCGCATCTTCAGCTTCGACGATATCGGCGCGGCGTTCGCGCACATGGAGGCCAACAAGCATCTCGGCAAGATCGTCGTGACGCTCTGACGACGTGCTCTTGACTTTTAGACGCAGTAAAATCGGATTGCGCGGTGAATAGAGCGCTTCCCGCGCGATCCCGGCTTTCACGGCCGGGAGCGGGCTGCTAAATCCGCGCCCATGACCGACAGCCTTGTCCACCCTCCCCACGGCAAGACCCGCGTCGCGGCGATCTCGATTGCCGCGAGCGCCAGCATGGCCGCGGCCAAATTCGCCGTTGGCATCATCATCGGCAGTCTCGCGCTGGTCTCGGAGGCGCTGCACAGCGCCGTCGACGTCGTCGCCACCGTGATCACCTGGATGGTGGTCCGCGTCTCCGACCGTCCGGCCGATGACGAGCACCATTACGGGCATGGCAAGCTGGAGAGCCTGTCGGCGCTCGGCGTCATCGCCCTGCTCTATGTCCTGGCTGGCGGCGTGCTGGTCGAATCCTACGGCCGGCTCCGCGAGGCCGCTCCTGCGCCGGCGATCTCGGCGGCTCCGTTCCTGGTGCTCCTGATCGACATCGCCGTGAACTTCTGGCGCGCGCGCGCGCTGCACCGTGCCGCGCACGAGACCCACAGCCAGGCGCTGGCCGCCGATGCCCTGCACTTCGCCTCCGATGTGCTCGGCTCCGTGGCCGTCATCATCGGACTTGTCTTGGCCGGGCTCGGCTTCTGGTGGGGTGATGCAGCGGCTGCCATCGCGGTGGCCGTGATGATCTCCGTCCTCGGATTTCGGCTTGCGCGCTCCACCGTAGAAACACTGCTCGACCGCGCCCCCGAAGGCGCCGCAGAGAAGGCCAGCGCTGCGATCCGTTCCGTGGCGGGCGTGGTCGACATCGAGCGTTTGCGGGTCCGGCTGGTCGGCGCCATCCATTTCGTCGACGTGACCGTCGAGGTGCCTCGCACCTACCCGATCGACCGTGTCGACGAGATCAAGCGCAAGGCGCAGGCCGCTGTCGACGCCAAGCTCGGGGGAGCCGACGTCACCTTCACCACGGTGCCGGTGGCGCTGAGCAATGAGAGCGTGCGGGAACGCATCATGGTGATCGCACGCAACTCCGGCCTCGCCATCCATCACGTGACGGTCCACGACGTCAGCGGTCAGCTGATCGTCGCCATCGATCTCGAGGTCGACGGCAATATGAGCCTGATGACCGCCCACGACATCGCGCATCAACTCGAGGCCAGCATCCGCGACGAATTCGGGGCGGATGTCGAGGTCGACACCCATATCGAGCCGCTGGAGCCGGAATTGCCGTTCGGCACCGATGCCGCGCCCGACCGCGTCGGCCAAATCACCGCCGCGCTGCAGCGCCTCGCCGCGGAGACCGAGGTCTACGACGTCCATCATGTCCGCGTGCGCAACACCGAGGCCGGCGAGATCGTCAACTTCCACTGCCGCGCCGCGCCGTCGATGAGCGTGCTCAAGGTGCATGACAATGTGGATCACATCGAGCGCGGGGTGCGCCGCGCTTTCCCGGGCGTGAAGCGTGTCATCAGTCACGCCGAACCGCCACACGCCTGACACCGGCGTCACACGGCGTTCTCGCTTCGGACTCGTTTGGCCTGCTTTTCGTCACCGCGATTCCTCATTGGATAAGATTTATTCGTCTTAACCAAATCGTTGACTCTCGACAGTCCGCAAAAACTGGATTCAAATCAGGTTGATTCGGAAGCGCTGGGGGCTCTTTCGAAACTTAGGTGTTCACTGAAGTTTTGAGGGGGTCTTCAGCATGGCGCGTGCGCATGCCGCGAACGCGTGCGTCCAATCTTCTGACTCGATCAAAGGGTTGGCGCAATCGATCGCGAAACCGGCCTATCAGAGGCTGTTGACCGCTGAGCCGGTGTTGCGTCGTGCTGTCCCTACTCTGATCATCGCCTTCCTGGTCACGATCTGTCTCGGCGCCTTCGTCCAGGTGCTCGATCAGAGCCGGCAGAAGCGCGCGTCCAACAAGCGCGACCTCGCCGCCCTTGCCGATCTCCTCACCGATCGGATCGGCCATCTCTCGGTCAAGCCCGACAGGCTCGCCAATATCGAGCGTCTGCAGAGCCTGCTGCCCGACCTCATTCCGACCTGGGGCGTTGCCCCGGGCCGCCATGTCATCGTCACCGCCGCCGATCACCGCATTCTCGCCAGGGTGCCGGTCGATGCGAGCCTCGGCGCGAACGACCGCATCCTCGACCTGATCTCGACGGCACAGCTGCTGGCGACGCCGGGCCTGCAGGGCACCGTCACCGAGATTGTCCTGCCGAACGGCCGCGCCGCGCTCGCGATCTCGCAGCTCGTCAAGCAGCTGCCCGGCCGGGTCGTCGTGATCCAGGAGAAGCTCGAGCCGATCTGGGGATCGGACGCCGCGCTGTCGGTGACGCTCTCGGCCACCACCGGCTTCGTCGTCCTGATCCTCGGCTTCGCCTTCCACTGGCAGTCCACCCGCGCCCGCGAAGGCGACCTCATCAACGACGCCGTGCGCGGCCGCATCGACACCGCGCTCAACCGCGGCCGCTGCGGACTGTGGGACTGGGACCTGTCGCGCGGCCGCATCTTCTGGTCGAACTCGATGTTCGCGATGCTCGGCCTGGACAATCGCAGCGATCTCCTCACCTTCGGCGAGGTCAATGCGCTGGTGAATTCCGACGATATCGACCTGTTCGCCATCGCCGATCAGCTGGTCGCGAGCGAGATCGACCATATCGACCAGAGCTTCCGGATGCGGCATACCGGCGGCCACTGGATCTGGCTGCGGGTGCGCTGCGAACTCAGCCACGGCGCCACCGAGTCCGGCCTGCACCTGATCGGCATCGCGGTCGACATCACCGAGCAGAAGAGCCTCGCCGAGAAGTCCGTCGAAGCCGATCTGCGGCTGCGCGACGCGATCGAGACCATCCCTGAGGCCTTCGTGCTGTGGGACGCGAGCAACCGGCTCGTGCTCTGCAACTCGCACTTCCAGAGCCTGCACAAGCTGCCGGACTCGGCGGTCATCCCCGGCACCTCCTATGAGACCGTGATCGAGGTCGGCAAGATGCCGGAGGTCCGCACCCGGCTGCACGACAGCGGCCCGCAAGTCCCGGGCGCGCGCACCTTCGAGGCCCAGCTCGATAACGGCAGCTGGCTGCATATCAGCGAACGGCGCACCAAGGACGGCGGCTATGTCTCGGTCGGCACCGACATCACCCGCATCAAGGAGCACGAACAGAGGCTGATCGACAACGATCTGCGGCTGCGGGCGACCGTCATCGACCTGCAGCGCTCGCAGGCCGCGCTGGAGCGCCAGGCGATCGAGCTCGCCGATCTCGCCGAGAAATATTCCAAAGAGAAGACCCGCGCCGAGGAAGCCAACCAGACCAAGTCGAAATTCCTCGCCAATATGAGCCACGAGCTGCGCACGCCGCTCAACGCCATCATCGGCTTCTCCGAGATCATGGGCAGCGGCATGTTCGGCTCGCTCGGCTCGGAGAAATACCAGGAATACTGCCACGACATCCTGACCTCCGGCCAATATCTGCTCGAGGTGATCAACGACATCCTCGACATGTCGAAGATCGAAGCCGGCCGCATGAAGCTCGACATGGAGCCGCTCGATCTCGCCACGACGCTTGCGGAGTCGCTGCGCGTCGTCTCGGGCCGCGCCCACGACAAGGGCCTGGAGCTCGACGCCAAGATCGGCGGCAGCGTTCCGATCGTGGCCGACCGCCGCGCGACCAAGCAGATCATCGTCAACCTGCTCTCCAACGCGGTGAAGTTCACGCCTGACGGCGGCCGCGTCACGGTGCGCAGCCGCGTGTTCGAGGACAGGATCGTCCTCGTCATCGCCGACACCGGCATCGGAATTGCGCCGCAGTCGCTGGCGCGGCTCGGGCGCCCGTTCGAGCAGGTCGAAAGCCAGATGACCAAGACCTATCACGGCTCGGGGCTGGGGCTGGCGATCGCGCGCTCGCTCGCCCAATTGCATGGCGGCTCGATGCGGCTGCGCTCCAAGCTCGAGGCCGGCACTGTGGTGCGCGTGACCCTGCCGCGCGATGCAGTCAAAGACGGTGCGGCGATGCCCGTCGCGGCGTGAGCGCGACCAGGCCGCGTCTGCTACACGTTTCAGGCGGCGGCATTTGGGGATTCCCATCGCCCTATCCGCTCGTCATTGCGAGGAGCGGAGCGACGAAGCAATCCAGACTGCCGGACCGGCAGATCCTGCGGATTGCTTCGCCCGCAATGACAGAGGCATGCATGCTTCCTACTCGCGGCATGCAGTAGCTGAGTCACGGGGCTGTCACGTGCTTTCGTGATGCTTGCACATCATCATGGTTGACGGTTCAACACGCCGGCAACTATGGCTAGCGGCCTCCCGAACAATGGATCTCCCGTGCTGTATCTCTTCATCGTCGCCGCCTTCGCGTATCGCTTCGCGATGCTCGCCGTCTCCATCAGAAACGAGAAGCGCCTGCGCGCGGAAGGCGCGACCGAATATGGCGCGTCGGTCTCGCGCTGGCTCGCGATTGCCCATGTTGCATTCTATCTCGCCGCAACCGCCGAGGGCATCGTCCGCGCCGCGCCGCTCGATGTGATCAGTGCGGTCGGCTTCGTCATCTACCTGTTCGGCGCAGTGATGCTGTTCGTGGTGTCGCGGCTGCTCGGGCGGTTCTGGACGGTGAAACTGTTCATCGCCCGCGATCATCAGCTGGTCACGCATCCGTTGTTCCGGGCCGTGCGCCACCCCAACTACTTCCTCAACATCCTTCCCGAGCTGATCGGCTATGCGCTGACGCTGCACGCCTTCGTGACGCTGGTCGCCGGCCTGATCATCTATGCCGTCCCGCTCACCTTACGCATCCGGCAGGAGGAAGCGGTGATGCGCAAGGCCTTCACGGACTACTGAACGCTCCGCTGCCGCGCAGGGACCACATACTGTCATGACCGTGGCACGCGATGGAGCTATGCGATCGGCGGCGCCGTCGGCCGGTAGACTTGCAGATCGACAATGCGTCTAATCGGGGGCGTTTTGCCGGCTGGGCAGCCGGAGCGCAGAAATTCGACAGGGGAACCCCATGAGCTTTTCCAGCATCGTTGCGCGCGGTGTCGCGCTGGTCGGCGGCGCCGCGCTGCAGTGGCGCCGGCTCCAGGGTGACACGCCGAAGCCGGCCTGGGGCCAGCAGCCGCAGATCCCCGCCGCCAAGCCGCAAGGTGCGCTCCCCACCTTGAAGATGCCGACCGCGCAGGGCTGGAGCGCGGGACACGTCCCCACGGCAGCAGCCGGGCTCAAGGTCAATGCCTTCGCGACCGGCCTGAAGCATCCGCGCTGGATCAACGTGATGCCCAATGGCGACGTGCTCGTCGCCGAGGCGACGCAGGTCGCACGATCGCCCAGGAGCGTCTTTGACTATGCGATGCAGGCCACGATGCGGCGCGCGGCGGCGCTCGGCGTCAGCGCCAACCGCATCACACGTCTGCGCGATGACAATGGCGACGGTGTCGCCGAAATCCAGACGACATTCATGGAGGGCTTGAACCAGCCGTTCGGCATGGCCCAGCTCGGCGACACTTTCTATGTCGGCAACACCGACGGCATCATGGCCTTCCCCTACACCGCCGGGGCGGACCGCATCACCGCGCAAGGGCGGCGGCTCACGACCTTCAAGCCCGGCGGCCATTGGACCCGGAGCCTGCTGCCGAGCGCTGACGGCAGGAAGCTCTATTGCGGTGTCGGCTCGCTCACCAACATCGCCGAGATGGGCTTCGAGGTCGAACAAGGCCGCGCCTGCATTTATGAGCTCGACGTTGCTAGCGGCGAGAGCCGCATCTTCGCCTCAGGCCTGCGCAACCCCGTCGGCCTCGCTTTCGAGCCGACCACCGCCGTGCTGTGGACCGTGGTCAATGAGCGCGACGGCCTCGGCGACGAGACTCCGCCCGACTATCTGACCTCGGTGCGCGAGGGCGGCTTCTATGGCTGGCCCTATTGCTATTGGGGCAAGACGGTCGACGACCGCGTGCCGCAGGACCCGGCCATGGTCGCCACCGCGATCACGCCGGACTACGCGCTCGGCGGCCATACGGCTTCGCTCGGCTTGTGCTGGATGCCGGCCGGCCACTTGCCGGGCTTTCCCCAGGGCATGGTCATCGGCCAGCACGGCTCCTGGAATCGCAGCAAGCTCTCTGGCTACAAGGTCGTCTTCATCCCGTTCGAGAACGGCCGTCCGTCAGGGCCGCCACGCGACATCCTGTCGGACTTCCTCGCCCCGGACGAGCGCGTCTCCTACGGCCGGCCGGTCGGCGTCACGCTCGGCCCCGCCGGCTCGCTGCTGGTGGCCGACGACGTCGGCGATTGCATCTGGCGCGTCACGGGGGCGTGAGCGCCGCGCGACAACTCGCGCAAACCAGCATGACGGCTGCTGGACGGATAGGCTCACCAAAGAGGTTCGATGATGTCCGACAATTCAGCCTTGCGCGACCTGTTCGACCGGTGGGAGCAAGTCTGGCATGACGGCCGCTACGATCTGGTGCCCGACTGCGTCTGCCCTCATTACGTCCGGCATGATGAGGTCGGCGACCGGAGCGTCACCCGGGAAAGCTACGCGGCCGAACTCGCCAGACTGAGGCAGGACAGACCTGACGTCCGGATCATCGTCTACGACCATGCGCTCCACGACAATCGCGCTTGGTATCGCTTCACGATGACATGGACCGACCAGGCGACCGGCAAGGTCTGCACCCGCGCAGGACTGCAGGCCTATCGGATCGAAGGCGGCAAGCTTGCCGAAACATGGGTCACACTGCAGCCGATCGGGTCGGCGTGGAACGACACCGTGGCGCAGGAACATTGGACCAGCCCACCCCCGATAGGCTGATCACGGCCGAACAACGGGCGAGGACATCACGCCTGCAGGCTCGGCGCGACCTCGCGGACGATCTGCACCAGCGCGGCAATGAGGGGGGTCATCGGATCGCGCTGCGGGATCACGAGCCCGATCTGGTAGTTGATCACGGGATCGACGATCGGGATCGAGCGCACCTTGTCGGCGAGCCCCAGGGTCTCCGCGAGCTTGGCCGGCATCACGCTCGCCCAGCGACCGGTCTTCACATGGGTGTAGAGCACCAGCAGTGAATTGGAGGTCAGCGTCGGCGCCACCTCGCTGCCCGCGGCGCGGAGCGCGCGATCGATGATGCGGCGGTTCTGCATGTCGGGCGTCAGCAGGCAGAGCGGCACCTGCCCGACCTCTTTCCACGTCACCTCGTCGCGATCCCCGAACATGGCATCCGGCGCGGTCAGGAGCCGATAGCTCTCGTTGTAAAGCGGGATGGTGCGCACCTTCCCGATCGGCTCGTTCTCGATATAGGTGAGGCCGGCGTCCACCTCGAGATTTTCCAACAGCCCAAGCACGTCGGCCGAGGTGCAGGACATGATGCGGAACCGTACGTCCGGATGACGCGCCCGGAACGGTGTCGTCAAGGACGCAACCATGCCGAGCACGGTCGGCACCGCCGCGATCCGGATTTCGCCGGACAGCTTGTCCTTCAGCCCATTGATTTCCTGCCGCATCGCCCGGAAATCGCCGACAATGCGCCGGGCCCAGTCCAGCGTCCGCTCCCCCTCCGGCGTGAAGCCCTGGAAACGCGAGCCGCGCTGCACCAGCATCACTCCGAGGATCTCCTCGAGCTGCTTGATGCTGGTCGACATGGTCGGCTGGGTGACGCCGCAGGCCTCCGCGGCGCGGCCAAAATGCCGCTCCTTCGCGAGCGCGAGCAGAAGTTCGAGCTTGTCGATCAAAAACGAGGCCTTCCCGGAAGTTGTGCCGCCGGGCGCATGGACGGCATGGGTTTCATTAGCATGGCGAACGCGGTCGCAACATGGCAAAGCTGCGACAACCGGCCGCTAAGCGCCTGTTTTGGGTCCAAATTTAGCGATCCTTCGATTGTCTTTCGCTATCGCAGCACGGGACTGCTTTATTGATATTTGGACCAATTCCAATTCTCATCAAGGCAAGCCAGCAACGTATCGATGGGACAAGAATGACGCCGGTCTACGAACCTTGGGAGGCGGCGCGCGGCGCCGAGATCATCGCCCAGCACAGCCAGATGGAGGGTGCGGCCCTGCCGATCCTTCACGCGCTGCAGGAGGCCTTCGGCTACATTCCGGAGGAGGCGCTGCCGATGATCGCCTCCGCGCTGAACTTGTCGCGCGCGGAAGTTTACGGCGTCTTCACCTTCTACCATGATTTCCGGGCCAAGCCCGCCGGGCGGCATGTGCTGAAACTGTGCCGCGCGGAGGCCTGCCAGGCTGCCGGTGGCGATGCTCTGGCCGCCCGCGCCGAAGCCAAGCTCGGTGTCGCTATCGGCAACACGACGCCGGATGAGCGCGTTACCCTGGAGCCGATCTATTGCCTCGGACTCTGCGCCACCGCACCGTCGGCCATGCTGGACGGGCGCCTGGTCGGACGGCTTGACGAAGCCCGGCTCGATGCCCTCGTGTCGGAGGCCCAACGATGAGCCTGCGTCTGTTCGTTCCCTGCGATGCCGGGGCGCTTGCGGTTGGCGCCGACGAGGTTGTGAGCGCGCTGCATGGTGCGGCGCTCGAGCGCGGCCTCACCATCGAGATCGTTCGTAATGGCTCCCGCGGCCTGTACTGGCTGGAGCCGCTGGTCGAAGTCGCCACGCCCAACGGCCGCCTCGGCTTCGGTCCGGTCACGACTGCCGACGTCCCATCGCTGCTGGACGCCATTGTCGCCGGCAAGGCGCATCCGCTCGCGCTGGGCAAGACGGACGATATCCCCTGGCTGAAGCGGCAGACCCGCCTCACCTTCGCCCGCTGCGGCGTCGTCGATCCGCTCTCGCTCGACGACTACCGCGCCCATGGCGGCTATCGCGGCCTCGCACGCGCGCTCACTCTGAAACCCGATGAGATCATCGCCGAGGTCACGGCCTCCGGCCTGCGCGGCCGCGGCGGCGCCGGCTTCCCCACCGGCATCAAGTGGAAGACGGTGGCGCAGACGGCGGCCGACCGCAAATACGTGATCTGCAACGCCGACGAAGGCGACAGCGGCACCTTCGCCGACCGCATGTTGATGGAAGGCGATCCCTTCGTCCTGATCGAGGGCATGACGATCGCGGGCATCGCGGTGGGCGCCACCAAGGGCTACATCTACACCCGCTCGGAATATCCGCACGCAATCGCGGCGATGACGAAAGCGATCGCCATTGCCAGGAAGGCCGGCCTGCTCGGCGACAAGGTCGCCGGCTCCAACTTCGCGTTCGATCTCGAAGTGCGCTCCGGCGCCGGCGCCTATGTCTGCGGCGAGGAAACCTCGCTGCTCGAGAGCCTGGAAGGCAAGCGCGGCATCGTCCGCGCCAAGCCGCCGCTGCCCGCGCATCACGGCCTGTTCGGCAAGCCGACAGTCATCAACAACCTGCTGTCGTTTTCCGCGATTCCCTACATCCTGGACGAAGGCGCCAAGACCTACGCCGATTTCGGCATGGGACGCTCGCGCGGCACGATGCCGATCCAGCTTGCCGGCAACATCAAGTTCGGCGGGCTGTTCGAGACCTCATTCGGCATCACGCTGGGCGAACTGGTCGACGAGATCGGCGGCGGCACCTTCACCGGGCGCCCGGTGCGGGCGGTACAGGTCGGCGGGCCGCTCGGGGCCTATTTCCCGCGCGCGCTGTTCGACACGCCGTTCGACTACGAAGCCTTCGCCGCCCGCGACGGCCTGATCGGTCACGGCGGCATCGTCGTGTTCGACGACACGGTCGACATGGCCAAGCAGGCGCGGTTCGCGATGGAATTCTGCGCGATCGAGTCTTGCGGCAAATGCACGCCCTGCCGCATCGGCTCGACCCGTGGGGTCGAAACCATCGACAAGATCCGACGCGGCGACCGCGTCTCGGACAACATCGCATTGGTCGAAGACCTCTGCAGCACCATGAAACTCGGCTCGCTCTGCGCGCTCGGAGGCTTCACGCCTTATCCGGTGCTCAGCGCGCTCAAACACTTCCGCGAAGATTTCGGACCGCAGCAGCCGCGCCTGCAAGCGGCGGAGTAAGGACGTCGCCATGTCGCTCATCCAGGAAACCGATTACGGCACCCCACGCTCGAAGTCAGAGACCATGGTGACGCTGACCATCGACGGTCAGAGCATCACCGTCCCTGAGGGCACCTCGATCATGCGCGCGGCGATGGAGGCCGGCACCGAGATCCCGAAACTCTGCGCGACCGACATGGTCGACGCCTTCGGCTCCTGCCGGCTGTGCCTGGTCGAGATCGAAGGTCGCAACGGCACGCCCGCCTCCTGCACTACGCCGGTCGCACCGGGGCTCGTGGTCCACACCCAGAGCGAACGGCTGAAGAAGCTGCGCAAAGGCGTGATGGAGCTCTACATCTCCGACCATCCGCTCGACTGTCTGACCTGCGCGGCGAATGGCGATTGCGAACTGCAGGACATGGCGGGCGCGGTCGGCCTGCGCGACGTCCGCTACGGCTACCAGGGCGAGAACCACGTGTTCGCCGAGGCCTGTGGCGAAGCCAATCCGGCATGGCTGCCCAAGGACGAGTCCAACCCCTATTTCAGCTATGACCCCGCAAAGTGCATCGTCTGCTCGCGCTGCGTCCGCGCCTGCGAGGAAGTGCAAGGCACCTTCGCCCTCACCATCTCCGGCCGCGGCTTCGACAGCCGGGTGTCGCCCGGCATGAGCGAGAGCTTCTTGGGCTCGGAATGCGTCTCCTGCGGCGCCTGCGTACAGGCCTGCCCAACCGCGACGCTGACCGAAAAGTCCGTGATCGAAATCGGCCAGCCCGAGCATTCGGTCGTCACCACCTGCGCCTATTGCGGCGTCGGCTGCGCCTTCAAGGCCGAGATGCGCGGCGAGGAAGTGGTGCGCATGGTGCCGTACAAGGACGGCAAGGCCAATCGCGGCCATTCCTGCGTCAAGGGCCGCTTCGCCTGGGGCTACACCACCCACAAGGAGCGCATCCTGAAGCCCATGATCCGCGAGACCATCGCGGAGCCCTGGCGGGAGGTGTCGTGGGACGAAGCGTTCAACTTCGCCGCACAGAAGCTGCGCGGCATCCAGGCCAAGTATGGCCGCGACGCGATCGGCGGCATCACCTCGTCCCGCTGCACCAACGAAGAGACCTATCTGGTGCAGAAGCTGATCCGCGCCGGCTTCGGCAACAACAATGTCGACACCTGTGCCCGCGTCTGCCACTCGCCGACCGGCTATGGGCTCGCCACCACGTTCGGCACCTCCGCCGGTACCCAGGATTTCGACTCCGTCGAGGACACCGACGTCGTCATGGTGATCGGCGCGAACCCGTCGGATGCGCATCCGGTGTTCGCCTCGCGCATGAAGAAGCGGCTGCGCCAGGGTGCCCACCTGATCGTGATCGACCCGCGCCGCACCGAGCTGGTCAAGTCGGCGCATATCAAGGCCGATCACCATCTACCGCTGATGCCGGGCACCAACGTCGCCGTGCTGACCGCAATGGCGCATGTCATCGTCACGGAAGGGCTGGTCAACGAGGCGTTCGTGCGCGAGCGCTGCGACTGGAGCGAGTTCCAGGACTGGGCGGCTTTCGTCGCGCAGGAGAAGAACAGCCCCGAGGCGGTCGCGGCGATGACCGGGGTCGATCCGCAAGAGCTGCGCGGCGCCGCCCGCCTCTACGCCACCGGCGGCAACGCCGCGATCTACTACGGCCTCGGCGTCACCGAGCACAGCCAGGGCTCGACCACGGTGATCGCGATCGCCAACCTCGCGATGGCGACCGGCAATATCGGCCGCCGCGGTGTCGGCGTGAATCCGCTGCGCGGCCAGAACAACGTGCAGGGCTCCTGCGACATGGGCTCGTTCCCACACGAGCTGCCGGGCTACCGGCACATCTCGGGCGATGCCGTGCGTGACCAGTTCGAGGCGATGTGGAACGTTAAGCTCAACCCTGAGCCGGGCCTGCGCATCCCCAATATGTTCGATTCCGCGATCGACGGCACCTTCAAGGGCCTCTACGTCCAGGGCGAGGACATCCTGCAGTCCGACCCGAACACGACCCACGTCGTTCAGGCACTTTCGGCAATGGAGTGCGTTGTCGTCCAGGATCTGTTCCTGAACGAGACCGCCAACTATGCCCATGTGTTCCTGCCCGGCTCGACCTTCCTGGAGAAGGACGGCACCTTCACCAACGCCGAGCGCCGCATCCAACGGGTTCGCAAGGTGATGAGCCCGCGCAACGGGCTCGCCGACTGGGAGGTCACCATCCGCCTCGCCAAGGCGATGGGCTTCGAGATGAAGTACAATCATCCGTCCGAGATCATGAACGAGATCGCGGCGCTGACGCCGAGCTTCGCGGGGGTCTCCTACGCCAAGCTCGAAGAGCTCGGTTCGGTGCAGTGGCCCTGCAACGAGAAGGCGCCCGAGGGCACGCCGATCATGCATATCGATGGCTTCGTGCGCGGCAAGGGCAAGTTCGTCGTCACCGAATATGTCGCGACCGACGAGCGCACCGGCCCGCGCTTCCCGCTGCTGCTGACCACCGGCCGCATCCTCTCCCAGTACAATGTCGGCGCCCAGACGCGGCGCACCGACAACGTGGTCTGGCACGGCGAGGACCGCCTGGAGATCCATCCGCACGATGCCGAGCAGCGCGGCATCCGCGACGGCGACTGGGTGCGGCTCGCAAGCCGCGCCGGCGAAACGACACTGCGGGCGCTGATCACCGAACGCGTGGCTCCGGGCGTGGTCTACACCACCTTCCACCACCCGATGACGCAAGCCAATGTGATCACCACCGACTATTCGGATTGGGCGACCAACTGCCCGGAATACAAGGTGACCGCGGTGCAGATCTCCCCCTCCAACGGCCCGTCGGATTGGCAGAAGGCCTATGACGAGCAGGCCCGGCAGTCGCGCCGGATCGCGTCGGTGGTGGAAGCGGCGGAGTGAGCTGGAGCGAAGTGATGTCGGATGCGGTGCGCATCGCGAATCGTCTGGTCTGGCGCGACGGGGCCTTCAGCGAAGGTAGCCGTCGCGTGCCGGAGGAAAGCGCGATCGCGCTGACCTATAATGGCGGCACCCATGCCGTCATGATGGGGACGCCACAGGACCTTGCCGATTTCGGCATCGGCTTCAGCCTCAGCGAAGGCATCGTCGACACGGCGGACGAGATCCGTTCGCTCGATGTCGTCGAGCTCGACGATGGCATCGAGATCAGGATGTGGCTCGCGCCCGAGCTTGCCGCGCGCATGGCCGAGCGCCGGCGGCATATCGCCGGCCCCACCGGCTGCGGGCTCTGCGGCATCGATTCGATCGCGGAAGCGGTGCGCGCGCCGTCGCTTGTTTCCGAGGGACGGCGCTTCGCGCCGCGCGACATCATGGCGGCGTTGGCCGCCGTCGAGCCGCTGCAGCAGCTCAACCGCGAGACCCGCGCCGTGCACGCCGCGGCGTTCTGGACGCCGGCGCGCAGCATCGTCGCCTTGCGCGAGGATGTCGGGCGTCACAATGCGCTGGACAAGTTGGCGGGCGCTCTGGCGCAGTCGCACACGGCGGCGCACGAAGGCATCGTGCTCTTGACCAGCCGGGTCTCGGTCGAGATGGTGCAGAAGGCGGCCGCCATGGGCGCGCCGCTCGTGGTTGCAGTATCTGCGCCGACCGCGCTTGCGATCCGCATGGCGGAAGCTGCCGGCATTACGCTGGTCGCGGTTGCCCGCAGCGACGGATTTGAGATTTTCACCCACCCCGAACGGATCATCGGCGCCGACGAGAGCGCCCGATCCAGCCAAGCGGATACGATGCATGTCGCATGATACCCACGACCGCCTGATCTACATGGCCAACCAGATCGGCAAGTTCTTTCATCCCCAGGGCCACGACAAGACTGTTGCCGGCGTCGCCGAGCATATCAAGAAGTTCTGGGACCCGCGCATGCTGAAGTCGATCTTCGCGCATCACGATGCCGGTGGCGCCGGCCTCGATCCCGATGTGTACGAAGCGATCGGAACGCTGAAGCAGGCGGTGAAGGAAAAGGCCTGAAGCCCCCTCGGTGCGCCCCTTCCTTCAAGGGGGGAGTGAAAGGTCATCGGGGCGGCGCCCGAGCCTCTCTCAAGCTTGATCACCCCTCCAGCAGTGCCGTGAAGACCCGCCGCACTTCGCTCTGCGTCTCGCGCACGCGGGCCTCCAGCGCCGAGAAGTCCGGCGCGTCGCCGGCACGGGCCATCACCCGCAACAGATCCTCGCCCGCCTGCTCCGGCTTGAACTTGCCGCTGACGCAGAGCCTTAGGATCTGTGTCAGGTCATGATAGAGCCGCGCCGCCTGGCCCAGGACATCGGCTTCCGCACGCGGCAGCACGTCGAGCCGCTTCGCGTTGTGCAGCACCTGCACGCTGCTGACGTCGAGGATTTCCGGCAGCCTGGCGGCGTGAATGAGCTGCAGATATTGCGCGATGAAATCGATATCGACCATGCCGCCGGCGGCATGTTTGAGGTCCCACAGATCGCTCTCGCCCTTCTCCATCGCGATCGCGCGCCGCATGTCGGCGACGTCGCGGGCAATGGCGGTCGGATCGCGCGGCCTGACCAGCGCCGCCCGGATCATCTGTTCGATCGTGGCACGAAACGCCGGCGAGGCCGAGATCACCCGCGCGCGGGTGAGCGCCATGTGCTCCCAGGTCCAGGCCTCGTGCTCCTGATAATGGGCGAAGGATGAGATGTGCGAGGCCAGCGGCCCGGCGCGGCCCGACGGGCGCAGCCGCATATCGATATCGTAGAGCACGCCGTAATTGGTGCGCGAGGTGAAGGCCGAAATCAACCGCTGGGTGAAGCGGGCGAAATAATGCGATCCCTGCAGCGGCCGCTCGCCGTCGGAGTCCGGCGCGTCGGGATCGAAATCGTAGAGCAGGATCAGGTCGAGGTCCGAGGACGCCGTCATCTCGCGCGCGCCCAGGCGCCCCATCGCGATGATAGCGGTCTCCTGGCCCTTGATGCGGCCGTGCTGGGCGGCGAAGCGCTCGGTGACCAGGCCATGCACGGTGTGGACGATGCCTTCAGCGACATCGGCGAAGGCGGTGCCGGCCTGCTGCGCCGACACCGTGCCGGAGAGGATGCGCGTGCCGATCAGGAACAGGCTCTCCTGGCCGAACAGGCGGAGACGATCGAGAAACTCTTCGTAGGTGCCGGCATCCTTGAGCGTCGCCGCCAGCCGTTCCGACAATTCGCGCCTGTCCGGCATGGCGCCGAAGAAGCGCGGATCGATCAGCCCGTCCATCAACTGCGGCTTCCGCGCCAGCATGTCGCCGAGCCGGGGCGCGGCGCCGAGTACGAGCGCCACCAGTGCGACCAGATCGCGGTTCTGGCCGAGCAAAGTGATGAGGCGCCCGCCTCGCTGCAGCGCCTGGAGGAAGCGGTCGAAAGCCACGACGGCGCGGTCGGGTTCGTCGGCATGCGCGAGACAATCGATCAGCGTCGGCACGAAATCGGTGAAGGCTGAGCGCGTGGTCTCGGTCCGGAACACGCGGTACTCGCCCGCCATCCATTGCTGCAGCGTCCTGGCCACCATAAGCGGGTCGCGGAATCCGAGCGCAGACAGATGATCGAGCAGCCGCGGCTCGTCCGGCCCCGCGCCGTAATCGACCGGCGGCAGGCTCGCCGTTCCCGTGGGATCGCCCTCGAACAGCTTGGCGTAATGGCCCTGCACGATATTGAGCTGGAACAGCAGGTCCTTGGCGAAGGCGTCGCGGCCCTCATAGCCGAAGAACTGCGCGAAGCGCTCCACCGCCTCCGGATCCTCCGGCAGGCTATGGGTCTGCTCGTCCGCGATCATCTGCAGGCGGTGCTCGACCCGTCGCAGGAACTGATAGGCTGCGCCGAGTTCATCGCGCGCCTGATCGGTGATCCAGTTGCTCGCCGCCAGCACATCGAGTGCCTGCAGGGTCTGGCGCACGCGCAAATCCGCATGCCGGCCGCCGGCGATGAGCTGCTGGGTCTGGGCGAAGAACTCGATCTCGCGGATGCCGCCGCGGCCGACCTTGACGTTATGGCCCTCGACCGAGATCTCGCTCTGGCCGCGATAGACCTGCATCTGCCGCTTCATGTCATGGACATCGGCGAGCGCTTGGAAGTCGAGATGCTTGCGCCAGACAAAGGGCGAGAGCTCTGCGAGCAGCGCCTCGCCGGCCTTGACGTCGCCGGCGCAGACGCGGGCCTTGATCATGGCGGCGCGCTCCCAGGTGCGCCCTTCCCGCTCGTAATAATGCAGGGCCGCATCGGTCGACATCGCCACCTGCGTCGAGGCAGGATCGGGGCGAAGCCGCAGATCGACCCGGAACACATAGCCGTCCGCCGTGCGCTGCTGCAGGAGGCGCGCCATCGCCTGCGTGACCCGCACGAAGAAGGGCTGCGGCTCGATGTCCGGCGCCAAGGTCGACACTTCGGGATCGAAGAACACGATCAGGTCGATGTCGCTGGAATAGTTCAGCTCGCCCGCGCCCATCTTGCCCATCGCGAGCACGAACAGCCCGGTGCCGGCCTCCGGCCGTTCGGCATCGGGAGGCGCAAGCCGACCGCGTACCGCCTCCTGCCGGAGCAGATAACGCAGCGCCATCTCGACCGAGGTGACCGCGATGTCGGTCAGCGCGGCCGTCACCTGCATCACCGGCCAGACACCGCCGATGTCGCAGAGCGCGGTGAGCAGCGCGGCCTCGGATTTCATCCGCCGCAACAGCCGCATCACCTCGGCTTCGTTGCTGGCGGCGAACACCTCGCGCGCGGTGTTTTCAATCAGATCAGCGAGATGCGATTGCGGCTCGCTGCGCAACAGCCGGAGCAGCCGGGCGCCGTCGGCGCGGATGAGGTCGAAAAGATAAGGCGAATGCTCGGCGATGCCGAGCAGGATCGTTCGCGCATATCCCTCGCCAAGCAAGGACCGTAAGCCGGCCGCCTGGGCCGGCTCGAGATCGGCGAGCCAGTCAGTCAGGCGGCGTTCGGCTTCGGCGGGCGTACGGACATGCGGGCCGGTCACGAAACGCGCAGCCAAGCTATGCCCGTCCGCGTGTCCCGGCGCGGATGAGGTCATGCCGCCTTCTGTGGCACATCCGCCGTTTGAGCCGCAAGCCTTGCGGGCAGACCTGCGGCGGCAGGTAGCACCAGGGTTGCGATCAGCCCGGGATTGGCGTCGCCGAGCCGCAGTTCGCCACCATGCAGGGTCGCGACGGCGGAGGCGAGGCTGAGCCCGAGACCGGAACCCGGCAGGGTGCGACTGGCCTCCAGCCGCACGAAGCGCTCGACCGCGTGCTTGCGCTCGGCTTCGGGAATGCCGGGACCATGATCGGTCACGCTCAGGAGCACCTGATCGCCCTGGCGCTTCGCCTCGATCAGGATCTCCTTGGCCAGTCCCGCCGCATCGATGCCGAGCGGCACGACGCCCGGCTTGCCGTATTTGATCGCGTTCTCGACCAGATTGGCGAGCGCCTGGCTGATCAGCTCACGATTGCCATGCAGCGGTGCCGTCGGGGCCTTGACGCGCAGGATCATGCCGTCGTCTTCGGCGAGCGGCTCGTAAAGCTCGTGAATGCCCTTTGCGACCTCCGCAGCGTCGAAATCGATCATGTCGCCGCGCGCCTGCCCCGACTCGGCCCGCGCGATCATCAACAGCGCATTGAAGGTGCGGATCAGGCCGTCGGATTCCTCGATGGTGCGTTCCAGCGCGGCGCGATATTCGCCCTCGGTGCGCGATTTCGCCAGCGCCTCCTCGGCGCGGTTGCGCAGCCGCGTCAGCGGCGTCTTCAGATCGTGGGCGATGTTGTCCGAGACCTCCTTGAGGCCGGTCATCAGCGCCTCGATCCGCTCCAGCATCGCATTGAGGTTTTCGGCCAGGCGATCGATCTCGTCGCCGCTGCGCCCGACCGGCAGGCGGCCCGACAGGTCGCCCGCCATGATGCGGCGGGTGGTGCCGGTCATCGCATCGATCCGGCGCAGCACGCGCCGCGCGACGAAGATGCCGCCGCCGATCCCGAGCACGACCACGACCAGCACCGACCATTGCGCCGCCTTGGCCACGATGCCGAACATCCGCTTGCGCTCTTCGAGGTCACGGCCGATCAGCAGGCGGAAACCGCTGGAAAGCTGGGTGACATAGACCAGCGCGCGGTGCGTCTCCTCACCGCGGTCGTCGAGCCTGCGGTAGAAGGTCTCGGACCAGCCGGATGAGCCCATCACGCCGGGCGCCAGCGAGCCGACATTGCCGGCGATCGCCTGCCCGGTCGGCGTGGTGATGAGGTAGAGATTGGCCCCGGGCCGCAGCGCCCGGCTTTCGATGTTGAAGACGAGACCGCGCAAGCCCCGCCGCGAGAAGATGTCGGTCATCTCGCTGATCTCGGCGGTCACCGTGGTCGAGATCTGCTCGGTGATCAGGCGGCGGGTGTTCCAGGCGAAGTAGCCGAGCAGCGAGGCCGCAAACAGTGCAAACAGCGCCAGATAGACCAGCGTCAGCCGGAACGCGGTGGTTCGGATCAGTTTACCGAAGGCCGTCACGGATCATGTATCCCGCGCCGCGGATGGTGTGGAGCAGCGGGCGCTCGAAGCCCTTGTCGATCTTGGAACGCAGCCGCGAGATGTGCACGTCGATGACGTTGGTCTGCGGATCGAAGTGATAATCCCAGACGTTCTCCAGCAGCATGGTGCGCGTCACCACCTGTCCCGCATGCTTCATCAGGTATTCGAGCAGGCGGAATTCGCGCGGCTGCAGGGTCAATTCGTCCTTGCCGCGGTTGACGCGATGGGAGAGCCGGTCGAGCTCGAGATCGCCGACCCGGTAGACCGTCTCCTCGGCCGGGCCGCCATGGCGGCGGGAGAGCACCTCGACCCGGGCCAGCAGCTCGGCGAAGGCGTAGGGCTTTGGCAGATAGTCGTCGCCGCCAGCGCGCAGGCCCTTGATGCGGTCATCGACCTGCCCCAGCGCCGAGAGGATCAGCACCGGCGTCCGGTTGCCCGTCTCGCGCAGCGCGCCGATCAGCGACAGCCCGTCGCGCTTGGGCAGCATGCGGTCGACCACGAGCACGTCGTAGTCGCCGCTTTCGGCCATGGCCAGCCCTTCCTCGCCGTCGCTGGCGAGATCGGCGATATGCCCGACCTCGCGAAACGCCTTCACGAGATAATCGGCGGATTCGCGGTCATCTTCGACGATCAAAAGGCGCATTTCGGAAACGGGGGCGGTCACGGTTTCTGCTTCCATCTACATGGCGCGGCCGCCGTTTCGGTGCAAGGCGAACCACGCCAAGGGGTTAAGCAAGGCAAACGCAGTCAACAGAGAGGTGGGCGGTGAAGCTGGGGGGACTTCACCGCCCGAGTTCCTTCCGACGGAGGGGGGCATTGTCCAACGGAAGGTTTTGAGGGAGCGGGCCTAACGCCCGCCCCCAGGAGGAACCACCGACGCGGGGGCAACATGCCGGCGATCCCTCCATCTCGTCAGCGTCCGGTATCAGCCCTTGGCGAGCGGCACCGCGACGAAGCGCGACTGGCCGCCGCTCTTCACGCGCATCAGGACGCTGTTCTTGTTGTCGTTCTTGGCCGCGGCCAGCGCGTCGCGGACGTCGCCCGCGGAGCTGACGTTCTTGCCGGCGACCTCGAGGATGACGTCGCCTTCCTTGAAGCCGCGCTCGGCCGCCGCGCTCTTCGGATCGACCTCGGTCACGACCACGCCTTCCTTGCCGGCGCCGGCCACGCTGTTCGCGGGCGCCACCGTCAGGCCGAGCTTCGGCACGTCGGTGCCGCGGGTCGGAGCGGAATTGTCGCCGCCGACATCGGCCTTGGCCTCGATGTTGTCGGGCAGCTTGCCGAGCGTCAGGTCGAGCGTCTTCTCCTGGCCCTTGTGCAGGACGTTGAGCTTGACCGCGGTGCCCGGTGCGATGCCGCCGATGGTGCGGGCGAGTTCACGGGCATCCTTGACCGGCTCGCCGTTGACCGCGGTGATGACGTCGCCGGACTGGACGCCGGCCTTGGCCGCCGGGCCATTGGCCTGGGGCTCGGCGACCAGCGCGCCTTCCGCCTTCTTCATGCCGAGGCTGTCGGCGATATCCTGCGTCACCGGCTGGATCTGGACGCCGATCCAGCCGCGGCTGACCGAGCCCTTGTCCTTGAGCTGGGCGACGACGTTCTTCACGGTCGAGGCCGGGATCGAGAACGCGATGCCGACGCTGCCGCCGGAGGGCGAATAGATCGCGGTGTTCACGCCGACCACGTCGCCATCGACGTTGAAGGCGGGACCGCCGGAGTTGCCCTTGTTCACGGGCGCGTCGATCTGGATGAAGTCGTCATAGGGACCGTTGCCGATGTCGCGGCCCATCGCCGAGACGATGCCGGCCGTCACCGTGCCGCCGAGACCGAAGGGGTTGCCGACCGCCAGCACCCAGTCGCCGATCCGCGGCTTGCCGTCGGCCAGCTTCGCGAACGGGAAGTTCGAGCCGCCCTCGACCTTGATCAGAGCGAGGTCGGTGCGCTGGTCGGTGCCGATCACCTTGGCGCTGTAGGTCTTGCCGTCATCGGTCGTCACCTCGACCTTGCTGGCGCCATCGACCACGTGATTGTTGGTGACGGCAAAGCCGTCAGCCGAGATGAAGAAGCCGGAGCCCTGCCCCGTGATCTGGCGGCGACCATTGCCGCGCATGCCCGGGAAGCCGTCTGGACCGCCGAAGCGGCGGAAGAAGCGCTCCATCGGCGAGCCCGGCTGGAACGGCGTATCGTCGTCGCCGCCGCTGCTGCTGTCGTCCTTGGCGACCTTCTCGTTGATATTGACCTTGACCGAGATCACCGACGGCTTCACCCGCTCCACGATGTCGGCGAAGCCGATCGGACGGGCGACCTTGCTCACCTCATTGGCGACCTGCGCATGGGCGGGGCTCGAGAACAGGTCCGCCGGACCGTTCGAGGGGCTCAGCCCATAGGCAGCGACGCCCAGCCCCGCGACCACCGAGGCCATCAGCGCGAACTTGCGCGCGGAAAACAGGGCGCGCCGGGATTTCCGGTATGATGGGAGGGAAGACAGATCGGTGAAACGGTCGGTCATACGGCTTTTCTCCAGAAAAGGTGGGCTCGGTGTCGTTGAGGTGAAGCACCGTTCGGTGCTGAAAATGGGGATTGCCGCCTTACGGCGTGCTGGCGGGCGCGTTAAACTTCTGTAATGGACGGAAACAGACCTGCGACAGAATAGCGCAGGGATGGGGGTTCCTTCTGGGCACCCCTGGGGGCGGTAAATCCCTCGCTGAGATACCGTCCTGAAGCCCGCCGGCCCGCCCAGCCCTCCGTCATTGCGAGCCACCCGGTCCGCGCGAAGGCGCGGCCGGATGACAGGCTCCGCGAAGCAATCCAGGCGCCCGCCCCGCGACTCTGGTTTGCGGCGCGATGCGCCTCGCAATGACGCCCGCGGCATCGTCCGATCCACATGTTAAACAGCGCGAGCTTGAGACATACGCCCGCCGCCTCGCGGCGCGTTGCGCGCCCGAGCTTTGCGGCAATGTCGCCCTCATCGAAAGCAGAGGGCGCAGGGAAGGCCGCATAGGCGTTAAGGTAGCGCGAGCATCGATTGATACTTGCGTTTTCGAGGAGGCTCG
>NZ_JAUETT010000007.1:0-360000 GCF_032484835.1 Bradyrhizobium sp. SZCCHNS1022
ATCCCCTGTTCGAATCACGGCGGATTCCAACACTCAAGCATAAACTTAACGCCTATGCGGCCTTCCCTGCGCCCTCTCGATTTTCGAAGGGGCATGTCACTTCGCAAGACCCGGGCGCGATCCGCCGCGGGAACGCGGCGTCATATCTTTGCCGCAGCGCACAACATCATGGCGCGATGCGCGTGTTGACTCCCGGCAAAATCGTTATAAAACATAACTATTCTGAATAGGACACAATAGAGCCGATGGGAAACGCCGACACCGCATCAGCGCAGGACTCCGCGCTGCTCCAGATCGAACAGCGGGGCGCCGTCCTCACCGTCGGCCTCAACCGGCCGTCCAAGCGCAACGCGCTCAACGACGCCATCATCCAGGACATCGGCGACTGCTTTGCCGGCCTGCCGGATGATGTCAGAGCCGTCGTCATCCATGGCATCGGCGACAACTTCTCCTCCGGCCTCGATCTCTCCGAGCTGCGCGAGCGCGACGCCACCGAAGGCCTCGTGCATTCGCAGACCTGGCACCGCGTCTTCGACCGCATCCAGTATTGCCGCGTGCCGGTCATCGCGGCGCTGAAGGGCGCTGTCATCGGCGGCGGCCTCGAGCTCGCCTGTGCCGCGCATATCCGCGTCGCGGAGCCGTCGGCCTATTTCGCGCTGCCGGAAGGCCAGCGCGGCATCTTCGTCGGCGGCGGCGGCTCGGTGCGATTGCCGCGGCTGATCGGGGTCGCGCGCATGATGGACATGATGCTGACCGGCCGGGTCTATTCCGCGACCGAAGGCTCGGCCTATGGTTTCGCGCAATATCTGGTCGACGCCGGCACCGGCCTTGCCAAGGCGATGGAGCTCGCCGAGAAGATCGCGAGCAACGCGCCGCTGACCAATTTCGCCGTGCTGCAGGCCTTGCCCCTGATCGCGGAAACAAATCCGCAGACCGGCCTGTTGATGGAGTCGCTGATGGCCACCGTCGCGCAAAGCGACAAGGAGGCCAAGCGCCGCATCCGCGCCTTTCTCGATCACAAGACCGCAAAGGTGAAACCGACGTGACATGAACGCGCCAATCATAACAAGCACACAGGGAGGAATGAACGAGACGCCGGCGCATAAGCCGGATGCCCATCCCTTGCGCGCGATCTCGTTCAACGACCCCGCGGTGAATATCGAGCGCCGCGCCGACGGCACCCTCTATCTCCGGCCCAAGCGGGCGCTTGCGGACTATCCGCGGCGCATCACCGATCGGCTGCATCATTTCGCCGAGACCGCGCCGGACCGCGTGTTCATGGCCGAGCGTGTTGGGCCTACGGGCTGGCGCGAGCTGACCTACGCCACGCTGCTGACCGCGAGCCGGCACATTGCCTCGGCACTGCTGGCACGCGGTCTGTCGCCGGATCGTCCCGTCATGATCCTGTCCGGCAACTCGATCGACCATGTGCTGGTCGCGTTCGGGGCGCTTTATGCCGGCGTTCCATTCTGCCCGGTGTCGCCGGCCTATTCACTGGTATCGCGTGACTACGGCAAGCTTGCCTACCTGATGAAGCTGCTGACGCCCGGTCTCGTCTTCGCCGATGACGCCGGCAAATTCGCCGATGCGCTCATCGCCAACGTGCCTGACGGCACCGAGATCGCGGCCTCGTTCGGCGCGGTCCCGGGCCGCGCGGTGACGATGCTGGCGGATCTGATCGCGACGCCGCTTCATTCGGGGCTCGCTGCCGCCCACGACAGCATCGGCCCGGACACGATCGCAAAATTCCTGCTGACCTCCGGCTCGACCGGCAATCCCAAGGCGGTCATCAATACGCAGCGGATGATCTGCGCCAACCAGGTGATGATCCGCGAGACCCTGGCGTTCCTGAAGGACGAGCCACCGGTCATCGTCGACTGGCTGCCCTGGAATCACACCTTCGGTGGCAATCACAATATCGGGCTGACGCTGTACAACGGGGGCTCGATGTATCTCGACCAGGGCAAGCCCGTGCCTGGAGGCATCGAGGAGACGGTGCGGAATCTGCGCGAGATCTCCCCGACGGTCTATTTCAACGTCCCCAAGGGCTATGAGTCGCTGCTGCCCTATCTGCGCGACGACGCAGCTTTGCGGAAGAAATTCTTCGGCCGCTTGCACGCGATGTTCTTCTCGGGTGCGGCGATGGCGCCGCATGTCTGGAACGAGCTCGACGAACTCTCGGTCGCCGAGACCGGCACGCGGGTGCCGATGCTGACCGGCCTCGGCTCGACCGAGACCGCGCCGTTCTTCATGTCGGTCAATCCGCGCACCAGCCGCTCCGGCCATGTCGGCCTGCCGGTGTCGGGCAACGAGGCCAAGCTCGTGCCCAACAACGGCAAGCTCGAGGTGCGCGCCAAGGGGCCGAATGTGACGCCGGGTTACTGGCGCCAGCCGGACGTCTCAGCGGCAGCCTTCGACGAGGAAGGCTTCTACAAGATGGGCGATGCGCTCAAGCCCGCCAACCCGGAAGATCTCGACGCCGGCTTCGATTTCGACGGCCGCATCGCCGAAGATTTCAAGCTCGCCAGCGGCACCTGGGTCTCGGTCGGTCCGCTGCGCGCCCGCTTCATCGCGGCCTGTGCGCCGCTGGCGCGCGACGTCATCATCGCCGGCATCAACCGCGATGAGATCGCAGCCATCGTCGTGCTCGATCTCGACGGCTGCCGGCTGATCAACGCGACCTTGCCGCTCGACGATCTCGCCGCAACGGCCGCCGATCCGCTGATCCGCGCGGCGTTCCGCGAGCGCTTCACGAAATTCCTGGCGACGGCGACCGGCTCGTCCAACCGGATCACCCGCGCGGTGCTGCTTGGAACGCCGCTCCTGATCGACAAGGGCGAAGTCACCGACAAGGGCTCGATCAACCAGCGCGCCGTGCTGGAGAATCGGAAAGAGCTGATCGAGCATATCTACGCGGCCACGCCGTCCGACGACATCATCGTCGCCGGCTGAGCAGCGCATCAAAGGGAGACCAATCATGTTGTTGAAGGATCAGGCTGCGATCGTCACGGGGGGCGCCTCCGGACTTGGCGCTGCGACCGCCCGCAAGCTTGCCGCACAGGGCGCCAAGGTCGCCGTGTTCGACCTCAACGCCAAGCTGGCCGAAGAGGTCGCCGCGGAAATCAAGGGCACGGCCGTCGTTTGCGACGTCTCCGATGCCGCAGCGGCGGAAGCCGGCATCGCGCAGGCGGCCAAGGCGCACGGCCCGGCGCGGGTGCTGGTGAACTGCGCCGGTATCGGCGTTGCCAAGCGTGTGATCGGCCGCGACGGCCCGATGCCGCTTTCCGATTTCGACAAGGTGATCAAGGTCAATTTGATCGGCTCGTTCAACATGCTGCGGCTTGCAACCGCTGAGATGTCGAAGCTCGAGCCGCAGGCCACCGGCGAACGCGGCGTCGTCGTCAATACGGCCTCGGTTGCGGCCTATGACGGCCAGATCGGCCAAGCGGCGTATTCGGCGTCGAAGGGCGGCATCGTCGCGATGACCCTGCCGATCGCACGCGAGCTCGCGCAGTTCGGCATCCGCGTGATGACCATCGCGCCCGGCCTGTTCCTCACGCCGCTGCTCGCCAACCTGCCGCAGGAGGCACAGGACTCGCTCGCCGCCGCGATCCCGTTCCCGCGCCGGCTCGGCAACGCCGACGAGTTTGCCGCCCTCGCGCTGCACATGGTCGAGAACCCCTATCTCAACGGCGAGGTGGTGCGGCTCGATGCCGCGCTGCGCATGGCCCCGCGGTGAAGTCGCGGCACCAACTGACAATGGACCGTCATTCCGGGACGACGCGCAGCGTCGGGCCCGGAATCCATTTGGCGTCGGCGCCGGTGGTGAAATGGATTCCGGGCTCGGCTCTTCGAGCCGCCCCGGAATGACAGCGGAAAGAGATCGGCAGCTGAAATGTTCATCCACCGCCGCGACGTGCAGATCCAGTGGGGTGATTGCGACCCTGCCAACATCGTCTACTACCCGCGCTATTTTGCGATGTTCGACGATTCCACCTCGGTCATGTTCGAGGCGGCCGGCTTCTCCAAGCAGGACATCGTCCGCCGCTACGGCCTGGTCGGCATTCCCATGGTCGACACCCGCGCGAAGTTCTACATCCCCTCAACCTATGGCGACTGGATCACGATCGAGAGCCGGATCGAGAGTTTCAAGCGGTCGTCATTCGAGGTCATTCACAAGGTCTACAAGGGCGAGGCTTTGGCGATCGAAGGCTTCGAGACCCGCGTCCTGGTCGGGCGCGATCCCGACAACCCCGACAAGCTGAAATCGGCGCCGATCCCTGAGGAAATAAAGGTTAAATTCATGCAGGGCTGACTCCTGCGGCATTGTCGCCTAAAGAGGGGCTCGACTTCAGCTGAATATTGCGCTCTGAACAGCAAAACGCTCTGAACAGCGAAACAATGAAGGGAGGACAATCGATGAAGAAGGCCTATTGGGCGGCGGCTGCAGTCGCGACCGTGCTCGGTATCGCGTCAGCGTCGGCCGAGACGAACGAGATCGTGATCGGCATCACCACCACGACCACCGGCCCTGGAGCGGCGCTCGGCATCCCCGAGCGTAACGCGCTGGAATTCGTGCCGAAAGAGATCGGCGGCGTGCCGCTGAAGGTGATCGTGCTCGACGACGGCGGCGATCCGACCACCGCGACCACCAACGCGCGGCGCTTTGTCACGGAGTCCAAAGCCGACATCATCATGGGGTCGGCGGTGACGCCGCCCACCATCGCGGTATCGAATGTCGCCAATGAGGCTGGCGTTCCGCATTTCGCGCTGGCGCCGTTTCCGGTGACGCCTGAGCGCGCCAAATGGTCGGTGGTGATGCCGCAGCCGGTGCCGATCATGGGCAAGGTGCTGTACGAGCACATGAAGGCGCACAACATCAAGACCGTCGGCTATATCGGCTACTCCGATTCCTACGGCGATCTTTGGTTCAACGACCTGAAGAACCAGGCCGTGCCGATGGGCATCACCATCGCCGATGAGGAGCGTTTCGCGCGTCCCGACACGTCGGTCACCGGCCAGGTGCTCAAGCTGGTCGCCGCCAATCCGGATGCGATCCTGGTCGGCGCCTCCGGCACCGCCGCGGCGCTGCCGCAGACCGAGCTGCGCGAGCGCGGCTATACGGGTCTCATCTATCAGACCCACGGCGCTGCCAGCATGGACTTCATCCGCATCGCGGGCAAGGCAGCCGAGGGCGTGATCATGGCCTCCGGCCCGGTGATGTCGCCGGAAACCCAAGCCGATAGCGCGCTGACCAAGAAGCCCGGTCTGGAGCTCAACAAGGACTATGAGGCCAAGTATGGCCCGAACAGCCGCAGCCAGTTCGCCGGCCATTCCTATGACGCCTTCGAGATCCTGAAGCGCGTCATTCCGGTGGCACTGAAGACTGCCAAGCCCGGCACGCCGGAGTTCCGCGAGGCGATCCGTCAGGCGCTGTTGACCGAGAAGGACCTGGCCGCCAGCCAGGGTGTCTACAACTTCACCGAAACGGATCGCTCCGGCCTCGACGACCGCGCCCGCATCATCCTGACCGTGAAGGACGGGAAGTACGTCCCGGCGGAATAGGCGAAGATCGCTTCATTCGATCCACGCAAACGAAAGGCCGGCTCGTCGAGCCGGCCTTCAGCGTCTCGGTCTGCTCTCTGTCGTCTAGCCCGCTGCCGTCTCGGCAAAGCCGAGATAGCTGGCGGCCACGCGCTGGTCGGTCGCGATCTCGTCCGCCTTGCCGTTCAGCACGAACTCGCCGAGCTCCATCACATAGGCGCGGTCCGCTACCTGCAACGCGGCCTTGGCGTTCTGCTCGACCAGCAGCACCGAGACGCCATCCTGCCGCAGCTTGGCGATGATCTCGAAGATGCCGGCGACGATGATCGGGGCAAGGCCGAGGCTCGGCTCGTCCAGCATCAGCAGCTTGGGTGCGCCCATCAGTGCGCGGCCCATCGCCAGCATCTGCTGCTCGCCGCCGGACAGGGTGCCGGCAAGCTGCTTGCGCCGCTCCTTCAGCCGCGGAAACAGCGTGTAGACGTGCTCGAACCCGGCAGCGGTGCGCGCCTTGTTCATGCGGAACGCGCCGAGCTGCAGATTGTCCTCGACGTTCATGCTGGCGAACAGCTCGCGATGTTCGGGCACGAGACAAAGACCCAGCGCAACGCGGTCCTCGATCTCGAGCCGGGCCAGGTTCTCGCCGGCAAACGTGACGCGTCCCTTCAGCGGCAGCACGCCCATGATGGCGCTGAGCAGGGTGGTCTTGCCGGCCCCGTTGGCGCCGATGATGGTGACGATCTCGTTGTCGCCGACCTCGAGCGAGACCGAGCGTACCGCTTCGACCTTGCCATAGGACACATGAGCGTCCGTAACCGACAGCAGCACGCTCATGCGGTGGCTCCGAGATAGGCCTTGATCACCTCTGGATTGGTCTTGATCGCGGCTGGCGTTCCTTCCGCGATCTTGGTGCCGAAATCGAGCACCACGATGCGATCGGCGAGGTCCATCACAAATCCCATGTCGTGCTCGACCAGGAGCACCGACATGCCGCCGGCGCGCAGTTCACGTAATAGCGCGGCGAGCCGCTGCTTCTCCATGTGGCGCAGGCCCGCGGCAGGCTCGTCGAGCAGGAGCAGCATCGGATCGACACAGAGGGCTCGCGCGATCTCGACGATGCGCTGTTGCCCGAGCGACAGCGAGCCCGCGAGCTGATCCATCTGGTCGGCGAGACCGACGCGTGCGATCTGCCGCGCGGCTTCCGCGAGCAGCTTCGCCTCGTCCCCGCGGTCGAGCCGCAGCATGCTGGACAGTGGCCCGGCGTGCCCGCGCAGATGCGCGCCGATCGCGACATTCTCCAGCACGGTCATGTCGGGCACCAGCTTGACGTGCTGGAAGGTTCTGGCGATGCCGAGCTTGACCACCTCCTGCGGTGGCGCCTTGCCGATCGGTTTGCCCAGCATCGAGACATTCCCGGAGGTCGCCGGCAGCACGCCGGTGATCAGGTTGAAGGTGGTGCTCTTGCCGGCGCCGTTCGGGCCGATCAGCGCCACGATCTCGCGCGCCTGCACCTCGAAGGAGACGTTGTTGACTGCGACCACGCCGCCGAACTGCTTCCTGGCGTTGTCGACCTGGAGCAGCACCTCGTGCGGGGCGGCTTGGCGCTCGCGCGCGGGCAGCGTGAGCGAGGTCGCGGGCTTTTTCCCGAGCGGTTTGAGCGGCAGCCATGCCGTCAGCCACGGCCACAGGCCGGTCGGTGCCAGCTGCAACAGCCCCACCAGCAGAATGCCGAACACGATCGTCTCGAGCTGGCCTTCGCCATGCAGCAGCAGCGGCAGATAGCTCTGCAGCACTTCCTTCAGGATCACGACGATCGCGGCGCCCAGCACGCCGCCCCACACATAGCCGGCGCCGCCGACCACCGCGACGAACAGATATTCGATGCCGGCCTGGGCGCCGAAAGGAGTCGGGTTCACCGCGCGGGTGAAGTGGGCATAGAGCCAGCCGGAGAGGCCGGCCAGCACGGCGGCGTAGATGAAGACCAGGAGCTTGGCGCTGGGCGCATAGACGCCGAAGGCCTCGGCCGCGATGTGGCCCCTCCGCAGTGCGCGGATCGCGCGGCCGGTGCGAGAATCCAACAGGTTCATCGTCAGCAGCGCCGCGAGCAGCACCCCGATCCAGATGGCGTAATAGATCGTGCCGGCATCGAGCATCTTCAGCGAGCCGATCGCAAGCGGCGGAATGCCGGAAACGCCGTCATTACGGCCGAGAAATGCGAGCTTGCTGAAGAGGTAGAACAGCCCAAGCCCCCAGGCGAGGGTGCCGAGCGGCAGATAGTGGCCTGACAGGCGCACGGTGACGAGTCCGAGCAGCACCGCCGCTGCGCCGGAGACCAGGAGCGACAATGGCAGGGTCAGCCAGGGCGATACGCCATAATTCGCGGACAGCACGGCCGTGGTGTAGGCGCCGAAGCCGACAAAGGCGGCTTGGCCGAACGAAGTGAGCCCACCGACGCCGGTGAGCAGCACCAGCCCCATCGCGACCAGCGCGGACAGGCCGATATTGTCGAGCAGCACGATCCAGAACGGCGGTACGCCCGGGATGAACGGGATCGCCGCCATGATGGCGGTAAAGATGAGGAGGGGCCAACGCTCGCGCATCGCGCTAGTCCTTTTCTTCTTCCACGGCAGGCGCGGCCAGCGACCGCAGCACCAGCACGGGGATCAACAGCGTGAAGACGATCACTTCCTTGAAGTTCGAGGCATAGAAGGAGGAGAATGCCTCCACGATGCCGACGACAATCGCCGCGACTGCAGTGAGCGGATAGCTGACGAGCCCGCCGATGATCGCCGCGATGAAGCCTTTCAGGCCGATCAGAAATCCGGTGTCGTAATAGAGCGTCGTGATCGGCACGATCAGGATGCCGGAGAGTGCACCGATCGTGGACGCCAGCAGGAATGCGATCTGGCCCGACAGCGTGGTGCGGATGCCGACCAGCCGCGCGCCCAGCCGATTCACGGCGGTTGCGCGCAGCGCCTTGCCGTAAAGCGTCAGCCCGAAGAACAGCCAGAGCGCGACAATGAAGGAGACGGTAAGGCCGTACACCGCCATGCCTTGGCCGGTGAAGCGCAAGGGACCCAGCACGGCTGAGGCGGTGAGCAGGGCAGGGCCGCGCTGGCCCTCGGCGCCGAAGAACAGCAGTCCGAGGCCCTGCAGCGCCAGATGGCAGCCGACCGAGGCGATCAGGAGCACCAGCACCGACGTGTGCGCCAAAGGCTGGAACACGATGCGATAGAGCGAGACCCCGATCGCCGCTACGATCAACAGCGAGAGGACGAGGTTGATGCCGACAGGCGGCCGTTGGCCGGCGGCCCAGATCGTCGCGGCCAGCACCAGGCCTGGGAAGACGACGTTGACGGCGAAAGCGCGCGCAATGCGCGGCAAATGCAGCGATTTGCGCGCTGCGTAAAGATCGAAGGCGAAGGCGACGACGCCCATGGCCAGCGCCAGCTTGGCGGTACCAGGCATCTGGCCGGCTGCCAGCGAGGCGTAGGTCAGCGCGCCATAGGTGACGAATTCGCCCTGGGGGATCAGGATCACGCGCGTCACCGCGAACACCAGCACGAGCGCCAGCCCGAGCAGCGCATAGATCGCGCCGTTGGTAATGCCGTCCTGCAGCAGGAACAGCATGATCGTTGTGTTCAAGGCTGGACGCTCCCCCTTTGATGACCGATCGCGGCCGGCATTCGTCGCCGTTGTGTCGCAGCAGTTGAAATCGGCTGCCGGTGTTTGGTATGAGGGATAACAATTATCAAGTATAATCTCAAGGCCGCTGTTTCGCTGCGGTCTTTTGGGAGGGGGAAGCCGACGCCATGACTTTCATGGACTGCAATGGCAGATAGCGTCAAAAATCAAGCCGTAAGCAGCCAAGCCAAGAGCAGCCAAGTCAAGACTGGCCAAGTCAAGACCAGCCAGGGCTCGAAGGAGCCTGCCGGACCGGCTGACGAGACGCAAGCTGTGCGGCTTGGCGAGCTGTCCGACCTGCTCGGCTACGTGCTCAAACGCGCCCAGCTCAAGGTGTTCGAGGACTTTCTGCATTGCGTCGCGCCGCTGCAGCTGACCCCGGCGCAGTTCTCGGTGCTGCTGTTGCTTGACAATAATCCCGGTCGCAACCAGACCGAGATCGCCAACACCCTCGGCATCCTCCGTCCGAACTTCGTGTCGCTGCTCGACAGCCTGGAAAGTCGCGGCTTCTGCACCCGGGTCCGCTCGCCCCATGACCGCCGCTCGCACATCCTGGTGCTCACCGAGAAGGGGCGCGGCGTGCTGGCGCGGGCGAAAAAGCTGGTCGTCTCCAAACACGAGGCAAGGCTGAACGAGCTGCTGGGCCCGGACGGGCGCGACACGCTGCTCGCAATGCTGACCAAGATCGCGCGGGAGTTTTGACGCCGAGCCGTCCTCCCCGAGCCGTCCTTCCGGGCGCAGGTCCTATAACCACAGCGACGTGGAGAGAGTGACGCCTCAATCCACCAAGATCACCCTGACGTCGTTCACGTTGGTCAGCGTCGGCCCGGTCAGCAGCAGATCGCCGGTCGCAGCAAAGAACGCGGTCGCGTCATTGTTGGCGAGATAGGCCTTCGGATCGAGGGCCCTTTCGCGCATCGCCGCGAAGGTCGTGCCGTCGACGATCGCCCCGGCAGGATCGGAGGCGCTGCCGGCGCCGCCATCGGCGCCGTCGGTGTCGCCAGCGAGCGCGGCGATGTCCGGCGTGTCCTTGAGCAGGTCGGCGAGCGCCAACGCGTATTCCTGGTTCGGGCCGCCGCGGCCATTCCCGGTGACGGTGACGGTGAGCTCGCCGCCGGAGAGGATCGCGACGCGCCGTCCATGCGCGCGGGCATCAAGCGCCAGCCTCACATGCTCGGCAGCGACCTCGCGCGCCTCGCCTTCGAGATCGGCGCCGAGATCGATCACCTCGTAACCGGCCTCTCTGGTCTTCACGATCGCCGCGTCCAGCGAGGCCCGCGGGCGCGCGATCAGTTCGAATCTGGCACGTGCAAACGCGGGATCGTCCGGCTTGCAGCTTTCGTTGTCGGGGTTCTCGAGCGCGCGCGCAATCGCCGGCTCGATCGCGAGCTTGTACTTCGCGATGATCGCACATGCGTCAGCAAGCGTCGTGGGATCGGGGACCGTCGGCCCCGATGCGATCGCGGACGGATCGTCATGCGGTACGTCCGAGATCGCAAGCGTTACGATCGCGGCCTTCTGCCCGGCGCGCGCCAGCCGGCCGCCCTTGATCCGCGACAGATGTTTGCGCACCGTGTTGATCTCGCCGATCGGCGCGCCGGAGCGCAGCAGCGCTCGCGTCAGTTGCTGTTTCTGCGCGAACGTCACTCCGTCCGCGGGCGCAATCCAGTTCGCCGAGCCGCCGCCGGAGAGCAGCACCAGCATGAGGTCGTCGGCGCCGGCCGTTGCCGCCAGTTGCAGGGTCTCATCCGCCGCTTTCAGTCCGGCTTCGTCGGGCATCGGATGGCCGGCTTCGATCACCTTGATCCGCCGCGTCGGCACGCCGTGGCCGTGGCGGGTGGTGGCGATGCCGGTCAGCCGTGCGGGATCGAGCGCGAGCACATCGAGATAGTGCCGCTCCGCGGCCGCAGCCATCGCCGCGGCCCCCTTGCCGGCGGCGAGGCAGATGATGCGGCCCTTCGGCACCGCCGGCAGGTGGGAGGCAAGCACGATATCCGGATGTGCCGCGGCGACTGCGGCGTCGAAGATCGTGCGGAGCAGTGGACGGCGACTGCTCACGCGACGCCGTCCTTGGTGGGAAGAGCGATTATTTGCCCAGCTCTCCGCTCATGACCTCGCCGAACAGCTGCCAGCGTTCGCCCTTGAACTGCATCAGCTGCAACTGCTCGATCGGCTGAAAGTCGTCGGCCGCTGTGGTCACGGTGACGCCGGGCAGCAGGCCGCCTTGCGGAAATTGCTTCAAGCTTGCCGCCTGCTTCATCACATTGGCGCGGGTCAGATCGTCGCCGCATCGTTTCAGCACCTCGACCATGGTGGTCGCGATGTTGTAGCCGGTCAGCGCCGACGAATCTATGGGATTGGTCTCCGGCAGGTATTTGGCGAGCAGTTCCTTGAAGGCGCCCAGGCCGGGATCGTTGGCCCATTGCGGATCTGAGGCGTCCTTGGCATAGGCTGCCGAGATCACCCCTTGCGAGTTCTCGACGCCGGCAGGGCGCATCACCGCCGCCGTCGAGGCGCTCACATTGGCGATGATGGTCAACGGCTTCCAATTCATTTCGCCGAGCTTCTTGATCGCCTGGGCGCCCGATTTCGGCGTCGTGAACAGCACGATCACGTCGGGATTGGCGGCCTTGATCTTGACGATGTGGGACTCGACGGTCGGTTCGGAGACTTCATAGCTCTCCTCCAGCACGAGCCGGCTGGGATCGCCAAGGCCATCCTTCAAACCCTTCAGGTAATCCTTGCCCATGTCATCGTTCTGGTAGAGCACGGCGATCTTGGCACCGGGCTTCTCCTTCAGAAGATATTTCGCGTAGATCCGGGCCTCCGACTGGTAGCTTGGCAGCCAGCCCATGGTCCACGGAAAGGTTTTCGGCTCGTTCCACTTGGTGGCGCCGGTGGCCACGAACAGCTGCGGGATCTTCTTGGAGTTGAGATATTTCTGGATCGCGGTGTTGGGCGCGGTGCCGAGCACGCCGCCCAGGAACAGCACCTCGTCGCTCTCGACCAGCTTGCGCGCCTGTTCAACCGTCTTCGGCGGCGAATAAGCGTCGTCATAGGAGATGAAGGTGATCTTGCGGCCGTTGATGCCGCCGTCGTCGTTGACCTTCTTGAACACCGCGGCCATCGCCTTCCCGACGGAGCCGTAGGCCGAGGCCGGGCCGCTATACGGGACGATGTTGCCGATCTTGATCTCGGTGTCGCTGGCGCCGTTGTCGTATTTCGACTCGGCGAATGCGGGGCCGCCGGCGGCGCCGACCAGGGCCAAGCCGAGCAGCGCCGATACGGCGCGACGGGTCGCGGGGATAAACATCTCCAACTCCTTTTTAGATTTGTTCTTGGAGCTGCCTTCTCGGAAGGTCCGGCAGCTCGTTTGCGTTCCTCAACAGAGTTCTACCTAGCTCATGAACGTGACTGGCGTAAATGCGAAAGCGGTGGACGCACCGATTGGCTGATGAGTGGTTTAACGAAATCCTTGCAAAGAAAAGCCTCCCGCGACGTGACGTCGCAGGAGGCTGAGGCCTGGATCGGATGTGTTGCGTCTAGCCGCCGACGTCAGCTGAGATGACGTCGCCGAACAGCTGCCATCGTTCGCCGGTGAAACGCATGAGCTGCAGCTGGCTGATCGGAGCAAAGTCGGTTGCTGAGGTATTGATCGTAATGCCAGGCAGCAGCACCTCGGTTCGGAAGTCGCGCAAGCTGGCGGCCTGCTTCATCACATTCTCTCGGGTCAGATTGTCGCCGCACTGTTTCAGGACCTGCACCAAGGTCTGCGCCACGCCGTAACCGACCACTGTGCCATTGTCCAATTTGTCGCCCTCCGGAAAATCCTTGGTCATGAACTCCAGATAGGCCTTCATGCCGGGATCATTGACCCATTGCGAATCGGTCGTGTCTTTCACGTACTGCGCCGAGACGATGCCTTGGGCATTGGCAAAGCCGGCGGGCTTGATCACGCTGCCGACCGAGGCCGAGACATTGTTGAGGATGTGCAGCACCTTCCACTCGACTTCACCGACCTTCTTGATCGCTTGCGCGGCGAACTTCGGCGTCGCGATGTCAACGAAGACATCGGCGCCCGATGATTTGAGCTTGACGATGTGACTGTCGATGGTCGGCTCGGTGGTCTCGTAGCTCTCTTCGACGATGATCATGGTCGCGGCCTTGGCGCCGAGTCCGTCCTTCAAGCCCTTCAGATAGTCCTTGCCGTAATCGTCGTTCTGATAGAGCACGGCGATCTTGGCGTCGGGCTTTTCCTTGAGGAGATATTTGGCATAGATCCGCGACTCGGCCTGGTAGCTCGGTTGCCAGCCCATGGTCCAAGGGAAGTCTTTCGGGTCGTTCCACTTGGTGGCGCCGGTCGCGACGAACAACTGCGGGACTTTCTTCGCGTTCATGTATTTCTGGATCGCCGAGTTCGACGGCGTTCCGAGCGAGTTGAAGATCAGCAGGACCTCGTCGCTCTCGACCAGCTTGCGCGCCTGCTCGACCGCTTTTGGGGGCGAATAGGCGTCGTCATAGGAGACGAAGTTGATCTTACGGCCGTTGATGCCGCCTTCGTCGTTGATCTTCTTGAAATAGGCGGCTTCGGTCTTGCCGATGATGCCGTAGGCGGAGGCCGGGCCGCTATAGGGCATGATGTTGCCGATCTTGATCTCGGTATCGCTGGCGCCGGGATCGTATTTCTTTTCGGCGGCCGATGCGCCGCTCGCGGCAACGACGAGAAAGGCCGCCGTCACAGCGGCTGCCCTGCAGATGATGGTCATGTGTTTCTCCCTCTGATTTTTCTTACGCACGATTTTAGATGACGTGTCGTCGGCCCTTTTTTGAAGGCTCTTCTTGAATGCGGGATCATAGCAGAGATCGATGGCGAATGCCCACGCCGACACGCTGCACGCGTCACGGTGCAGTGCGGCAGACGTCGTGCGCGGCGCGCGCCGTCTTCAAGGGGAAGAGACGAATCCGGGCCAGTGGCGCGATTGCAAAGAAAAGCCCCGCATCGCCGGGGCTCGTTGGAGATGGTATTCGTTGCGGGATCGGCTTGCCGCGGCGCGGCTTACTTCTCCAATTCACCGCTCATGATATCACCGAACAATTCCCATTGCTGGCCCTTGAAGCGCATCATCTTGAGCTGTTTGATCGGGGCAAAATCGTCGGGCGCGGTGTTGATCTTGATTCCCGGCAGCAGCGTGTCCGGCTGAAAGTCTTTCAGGCTCGCTGCCTGCTCCATGACGTTGGCGCGGGTGAGATCGTCGCCGCACATCTGCAGTACCTTTACCAGCGTCTGCGCCGCGCCATAACCATAGACGGTCGCGCTGTCGAGCTTGTTGCCCTCCGGATAGTACCGTTGGAGAAATTCGGCAAACTTCTTCATTCCGGGATCATTGTCCCACTGCGGATCGGCGGCATCCTTCGCATAGGCAGCCGACAGGATGTCTTGCGCGTTCTCATAGCCCGCCGGCTGGATGACGCTGCCCACCGAGGCCGAGATGCTAACCAGGAGGTGCGTCGGATGCCAGTCGATCTCGGCGAGTTTCTTGATCGCTTGGGCGGCGAATTTCGGCGTGGCCACGCTGAAGAAGACGTTGGCGCCGGAGGCCTTCAGCTTGACGATGTGGCCGTCGATCGAGGGTTCTGAGGTCTCGTAGCTCTCCTCCGCGACGATCATCGAGCCGGCCTTCTCGCCGAGCCCGTCTCGCAGGCCTTTCAAGTAGTCCTTGCCGAAATCGTCGTTCTGAAACAGAACGCCGATCTTGGCGCCGGGCTTTTCCTTCAACAGGTACTTGGCATAGATGTGCGCCTCGTTCTGATAGCTCGGCTGCCAGCCCATGGTCCACGGAAAGTTCTTTGGATCGTTCCATTTTGTGGCGCCGCTCGCGACGAAGAGCTGCGGCACTTTTTTTGAGTTGAGATATGTCTGAATTGCCGAGTTCGACGGCGTGCCCAGCGGATTGAAAACCGCGAGCACTTCGTCGCTCTCCACCAGCTTGCGGATCTGTTCGATTGCTTTCGGTGGCGAATAGGCGTCGTCATAGCTGACGAACGTGATCTTGCGGCCATTGATGCCGCCTTCTGCATTGATCTGGTTGAAGTAGGCCTGTTCGGTCTTGCCGATCACCCCGTAGGCGGAGGCCGGACCGCTATAGGGCATGATGTTGCCGATCTTGATCTCGTTGTCGGACGCGCCGGGGTCATATTTCTTCCGGGCAAGTGCTGCGCCCGAGGTGAGCGCGACCACTGCCGTCGCGAGCGCCGCGATCCGGATCGTTCGGCTGACGTGCAAATTTATCTTCCTGGTCGGCATCGCACTGCTTTGAAGACGGTCTCAGCGGTTGCGCGCTTTCTCGATGAGCTGCTGGGCGACCATGGCGACCTGCCTAGCGCCGTGTGGCACCAGGAAGATGACCAGGAACAAGAGCACGCCGAAGACCGCTCCGGAGAGGCCCTTGGAGATTCCCTCGGCCATGTTCGGCACGAAGATGATGAAGGCAGCGCCGACGAACGAGCCCGGCAGCCAGCCGACGCCGCCGACCACCATGCCGAGGAACAGCGAGATCGCCAGCGTGATCGTGTAGCTGTCAGGTGCCACGAATTGCACGGCGATGGCGCCGAGACCGCCGGCCACGCCGGTAATGCCGGCGCTGACGCCGAAAGCCAGCGTCTTGTAGGTGGCGACGTCGATCCCCATCGCGGAGGCTGCGATCTCGTTGTCGCGGATCGCCATGAAGGCGCGGCCGGAACGAGAGCGTAACAGGTTCACCGAGAAGATATAGATCGCGATCGTGACCGCGAGCGTGAAGTAGTACAGCCACATGTCCTGCGACATCGGCAGGCCGAACGGCGCGTCCGGCTTGGTCACCACCAGCCCCTGCACGCCGCCGGTCCATGGCTCGAAGAATCCGAGCTTCAGCAGCTGCGGCATCGCGGTCGCCAGCGCGAAGGTCGCGAGCGCCAGGTAGACGCCGGACAGCCGTAGCGCCGGCTGGCCGAACAAGAATCCCGCGCCGAAGCAGACCACGCCTGCCACGGGCAAGGTCAGCGCGTAATTGACGCCATACTGCTCCATCAGGATCGCCGAGGTGTAGGCGCCGATGGCGTAGAACGCGCTCTGGCCGAGCGAGAACTGGCCGCTGCCGCCGGTCAGGATATTGAGCGCCAGCACGGCCAGTCCGTAGATCAGGAGCATGGTCATCTGGAAGATGACGAAGTTCTTGGTGAACAGCGGGACAATCAGGAGCAGCAGCACCACCACGAAGGCGGTACCGGAGCTCAAGGTCATGGCCCGCTTCGGCACGGCCTCGACTGCGGGTGCGTGGCTTGCGAGTTCCTCGACTGCGCTCATGGATCAGACTCGCTTGACGATATGCCGGCCGAACAGGCCTGCGGGTTTGATGACCAGGACGGTGATGATCAGCGCCAGTGCGATCGGCAGCTTCAATTCGTTGCCGACGCCCGGGATATAGGTGCCTGCCAGGTTCTCGAAGATGCCGACCAGGAAGCCGCCGACGACGGCGCCGAACGGGCTCGTGAGGCCTCCGAGCACCGCGGCAGCGAAGCCATAAATCAGGACGCCGCCCATCATGTTGGGCTCCAGGAACACGACCGGGGCAATCAGCATGCCGGCGATCGAGCCGATCGCCGCGGCCATGCCCCAGCCGAGCGCGATCATCCAGGAGGTGTTGATGCCGACCAGCCGCGCCGATTCGGGCACCGAAGCGGCCGCCCGCATCGCAAGGCCGACGCGCGTATATTGGAAGAAGACATAGAGCCCGATCAGGAGCAGCACGGTGATGCCGATCATGCCGGCCTGGTGGGTCGAGATCAGCTGGCTGCCGAGGAAGGGCGAGGAGCCGAACGGCGTCGGATACTGCTTGATGGTGAAGTCCCAGATCAGGCCTGCGCTGGAGTTGATGATCGAGAACAGCGCGATGAAGCCGGCGACCTGGGTCAGGATCGGCGCCTTGGCCAGCGGCTTGAACAGAATGCGCTCGATCGCAATGCCTCCGATGAAGGAGAAGATCAGCGTGAGCAGGAAGGCTGCCCAATAAGGCAGGCCCCATTGCATCAGCTGCCAGGACACGAAGGTCGAGAACATCGCCATCTCGCCCTGCGCGAAGTTGAGATGGTCGATCGCCTGGTAGATCATCACGACGGCGAGCGCCATGCAGGCGTAGATCGCCCCGGTCGCGATGCCGGCCAGCACCTGGTTGGTGAAAAGCTCCATGGCCGCTCCCTTCAATAACCGAGATAGGATTTACGGACGTTCTCGTCGTTCGAGATATCCTTGGCCGCCCCCGCCATTACGATGCGGCCGGTCTCGATCACATAGGCCTGATCGGCGAGCTCGAGCGCGAGCTGCGCATTCTGCTCGACCACGAGGAGCGAGACCTTCTCTTCGCGATTGATCTGGCCGAGGATCCTGAACAGGTCGCGCACGATCAATGGCGCGAGCCCGAACGAGGGCTCGTCCAGCAGCATCAGTCTGGGCCGCAGCATCAGCGCGCGGGCGACCGCCAGCATCTGCTGCTCGCCGCCGGACAGCGTGCCGGCCTGCTGCGTATGCCGCTCCTTCAACTTCGGGAAATAGGCATACATGCGCTCGATATCGGAGACGATGTTGGCCTTGTCGCCGCGCGTGATCGCGCCGAGCTGCAGGTTCTCCTCCACCGTCATGTTGGTGAAAGTGCCGCGGCCCTGCGGCACGTGGGCGATGCCGAGGCGGACGATGTTCTCGGTCGAGCGGCTGGCGAGTGGCCGGCCGTCGAATTCGATCGCGCCGGTCGTCCGCACCATGTTGCAGATCGCCCGCAAGGTGGTGGTCTTGCCGGCGCCATTGGCGCCGAGCAGCGTCGTGAGCGAACCCTCGTTGAGCGAGAAAGAGAGGCCGTGCAGCGCCTGAACCTGGCCGTAATAGGCGCGAAGATCCTTCACATTCAGGAGCACGGTCATTGGTCCTTGCTCCCGAGATAGGCCTTGATGACGTCGGGATTGGCCTGCACCTGGGCCGGGGTGCCCTCCGCGAGCTTCTTGCCGAAATTCAGCGCGACGACGTGGTCGGCGATCGACATCACGAGGCCCATGTGATGCTCGACGAGGAGCACGGTGACCTTGCGCTCGTCGCGGATGCGGCGGATCAGGTCGCCGAGCACATGGACTTCTTCATGGTTGAGGCCGCCGGCCGGCTCGTCTAGCAGCAGGATCTTGGGATCGGCGGCGAGTGCGCGCGCCAGTTCGACCCGCTTCTGGGTGCCGAACGGCAGGCCCGACACCGTCTTGTGCGCGACGCTTTCGAGGTCGAGATAGGACAGAATCTCATGGACCTTGGTGTTGACCGAGGCCTCGCTGCGGCGGACCCAGACGAGCTTGAGCGAATCCGAGATGATGTCGCTCGATGTGCGGGCGTGGGTGCCGACGCGCACATTGTCGAGCACGGACAGATTGGGGAACAGTGCGACATTCTGGAAGGTGCGGCCGATGCCGATCTCGGCGATCCGATGCGGCGGCCGCTTCAGGATGCTGCGACCCTCCATCAGGATGTCGCCGGCGCTCGGCTGATATAGCCGGGAGAGACAGTTGAACAGCGTGGTCTTGCCGGCGCCGTTCGGTCCGATCAGGCCGAGGATCTGGCCGTAATGCATGTCGAAGGACACGCCGTTGAGCGCAACGATGCCGCCGAACACGACGCTGACATCGCGCACGGCAAGCAGCGGATCCGCAGCTTGCGCGAACTGAGGCTGCGTCATGTCGCCTCGCCCCTGCCATGCAGCGGGGCGGATCGATGCGGCGCCTGATCACACTGATAAAGACTATCTGATCCCCTCGGCAACACGGGCAACTTTCCCTCCTGGCTTCGGCTTCTTGTTGTTATCTTTGTTGGATTGATTTGTTGGCAGCGCCATTCCTCCGAGCGCCGCTTCGATATTTCTTACCATCGCCACCAGGCGAGGTCCAATGTCGTTGCGCAAGCGCTCTTCGGTGAAGCGAAAGGCCGGCGCGCCGCAGTTGAATGCGTACGGTCCCGTACCGTCGTTGAGTTTCAATGCGACGCCGACCGCATGCACATCGTCCTGCCACTCTCCCGCGGAGATCGCAAAGCCGTACTTGGCGACGGTCTCCGCGGAACGCTCGATTCCGTCGCGCATCTTCGGCCAGCGGCTGCCGTAATGTTCGCGCAGTTCGCGCAAGAGAGCAACGCGTTCGTCGTCCGGAAGCGCCCAGATGAAGGCACGGCCCATCGCTGTAGTTGCGATCGGGATGCGTGAGCCTACGTCAAGTTGAACATTGACGACACCATTCCGGCTCTGCCCGAAATAGATCATGCTGAGCCGGTCGCGCGCCCCGATCGCCACCGCGCCGCCGGTCTCCCGCATCAATTGTTCGCGAAACGGCTCGGAGAGCTGCCGCACGCCGAGATTGGCAAGCGCGGCATAGCCGAGCGCCATCGCGGCGGGCGCCAACTGATATTTCTCGAAGCGCGGCACCGGCGTCAGATAGCCGAGCTTGGTCAACGTATAGGTCAGACGCGAGACGGTCGGTTTGGGCAGGTTGGTGCGCGCGGCGATCTCCTGATTGCCGAGCAGTCCGTCATTCGGACGGAATGCACGCAGCACCTCGAGCCCGCGGGACAGCGCGACGACGAAGCTGCGATCGGTCGCGGCTTTCTTCCCTGGACGTTTCATCTCACCGGCGGTCGATTGCTTCGTTGACAACGGTCGTGCTTCAAAATAACCGTGCGTGTCAAGATGCGGAATACAATTTCGCAGTGCGGAATTAAGTGTCTGCAGCGGGTAAACGCAAACAATGCAGCTACTCGACGCAAACTAAGAGCCACGAATTAACCGGCTAACAAGAAAACGATATTCCAAGGAGCGCAGCGTGAGCGAAGTGGTCAAGCTCGAGTCCCATGACATCGTCGGTATCGTCACCGTCGACAGTCCGCCCGTCAATGCGCTGAGTGCCGCGGTCCGCGGCGGCATTCTGGAATGCGTCAAGGCCGCCGTTGCCGATCCCAAGATCAAGGCCATCGTGCTGACCTGTGCTGGTCGCACCTTCATCGCCGGCGCCGACATCACCGAGTTCGGCAAGCCGCCGAAGCCGCCGGCGCTGAACGATGTCTTGAGCACAATCGAGAACAGCCCGAAGCCGGTGATTGCCGCGATCCACGGCACCGCGCTCGGCGGCGGGCTCGAAGTGGCGCTTGCTTGTCATTATCGGGTGGCGACCAAGGAGGCCAAGCTCGGCCTGCCCGAAGTGAAGCTTGGCCTGTTGCCGGGCGCGGGCGGAACCCAGCGGCTGCCGCGCGCCGTGGGTCCCGAGCTTGCGGTCAAGATGATCGTCGGCGGCGATCCGATCGGTGCGGCAGAAGCGCACAAGGCCGGCCTGATCGAGGAGATCGTCGAGGGCCCGGCCGCCGGCGGCGAGGCCTTCGCGCGCAAGCTGGTGGCGGAGGGGCGGCCGTTGCGCAAGCTGCGCGACGATGACTCCAAGCTCGCGGCTGCCAAGGCCGATCGTTCGATCTTCACCAACGCGGTGGCAGCGCTCACCAAGAAGGCGCGCGGGCTGGAGGCGCCGTTCGCCGCCGCGGACGCGGTCGGCTATGCGATCGATCTGCCGTTCGACGAAGGTTTGCGCAAGGAGCGCCAGGATTTCCTCCGCCTGCTCACCAGCGATCAGTCCAAGGCGCAGCGTCATGCCTTCTTCGCCGAGCGCGAGGCGGCGAAGATCGCCGGCGTGCCCGAGGGGACGAAGTCGCGCCCGGTGGCGCAGGTCGCGATCATCGGCGCCGGCACCATGGGCGGCGGCATTGCGATGTCTTTTGCCAATGCCGGAGTTCCCGTCACCCTGGTCGAGACCGGCGAGGAGCAGCTCAAGCGTGGCCTCGGCATCATGCAGAAGAACTGGGAGGCGACGGCCGCGCGCGGCGGCATCCCGGCGGATGCGCCCGCCAAGCGCATGGCGCTGATCACTGGCGTGGTCGGCCTCGAGAACGTGAAGGACGCCGACCTCGTCATCGAGGCGGTGTTCGAGACCATGGCGGTCAAGAAGGAGGTGTTCGGCAAGCTCGATCAGTTTGCCAAGCCGGGCGCCGTGCTCGCCACCAACACCTCTTATCTCAACATCGATGAGATCGCCAAGCAGACCAGCCGGCCGCAGGACGTGCTCGGCATGCACTTCTTCTCGCCTGCCAACGTGATGAAGCTGTGCGAGATCGTGCGCGCCGAGAAGACCGCGTCGGACGCGCTGGTCACGGCGGTGTCGATTGCGCGCAAGATCGCCAAGGTGCCGGTCGTGGTCGGCGTCTGCGACGGCTTCGTCGGCAACCGCATGCTGGCGCAGCGCGGCAAGCAGGCCGAGAAGCTGCTGTTCGAGGGCGCATTGCCGCAGCAGGTCGACGCCGTCGTCACAAAATTCGGCATGCCGATGGGTCCGTTCGCGATGGGCGATCTCGCCGGCCTCGATATCGGTTGGCGCTCGCGCAAGGACCGCGGCATCAAGAGCGAGATCGCGGATGCGCTGTGCGAAGCCGGGCGCTTCGGCCAGAAGACCGGCAAGGGCTACTACAAATATGAAGCGGGCTCGCGTGCGCCACTGCCCGACCCCGAGGTCGAGAAGCTGATCGACGAGACGCTGGCGCGGCTCGGCCGCAAGAAGCGCGCCGTCAGTGACGAGGAGATCCTCGAGCGCATGATGTATCCGATGATCAATGAGGGAGCGAAGATCCTCGCCGAAGGCATCGCGGCGCGCCCCTCGGACATCGACGTGGTCTGGCTCTATGGCTATGGCTGGCCGATCTACCGCGGCGGCCCGATGTACTGGGCCGACACGGTGGGCTTGAAGCATATCGCTGATCGCCTCGCCGTCTACGCCAAGGAGACGAATGATCCCTCGCTCGAGCCGGCGCCGCTTCTGAAGAAGCTGGCCGACGAAGGCCGAAGCTTCGCCTCGCTCGCGGCCGAGTCGAAGGCGGCTTGATGCAAGGAAGCTCTATCCGCTTGCCGCGCTCCGCTCCCCTCGCCCTCGCCGCAATCGCGCAGCGATTGTCGGCAGCGGGGAGGGGGCGGGGGTGGGGATATCGCGGGCTCCGTGCCTGTGGCTCACCCCCCACCCTGACCCTCCCCCGCAAGGGGGGAGGGAACGGAGAGTGCGTGCTCACCTTACAAGAAGAAGCATCAGAGCACCGATGACCCACCCAGGTGAACAATTCTATCCCGCAGGCGTCCGTTGGGACGAGCCGATCGCGCGGGGTACCCTGCCTGATCTGCTCGCGCAGGCCGTGCGCGATTATGATGATCAGGTTGCGATCGAATTCCGCGACCGCCCGATCAGTTTCCGGCAGCTCCAGGCGCTGGTCGAGCAGGCGGCTTCCGCTTTCCTGCGTGCCGGTTACGGCAAGGGCAGCTCCGTCGCGCTGTTCCTCGGCAATACGCCGGATCATCCGATCAACTTCTTCGGCGCGCTCAAGGCCGGCGCGCGCGTCGTGCATCTGTCTCCGCTCGACGGCGAGATCGCGCTGTCGCACAAGCTGAAGGATTCCGGCGCGCGGGTGCTGATCACCTCGAATCTCGCCGCGCTGCTGCCGACCGCATTGAAGTTTCTCGAGAAGGGCCTGCTCGACCGGCTGATCGTCTGCGAGGACGATCATTGGGGCAAGGTCGGGACGCCGCAAGCGCCGCTACCCGGCCATGCGGCCGTGATCACGCATCGGGCGTTCGTCGCTGACGCGAGCCCGCCGGCGCAATGGCCCGCTGTCGCGCCGGACGATATCGCGCTTCTGCAATATACCGGCGGCACCACCGGCCTGCCGAAAGGCGCAATGTTGACCCACGGCAATCTCACGGCCGCGGTGTCGATCTACGAGGTCTGGGGCCAGCCGGCGCGCGCCGAGCGCAATGCGCGCGAACGCGTCATCTGCGTGCTGCCGCTGTTTCATATCTACGCGCTGACCGTGGTGCTGCTGTCGTCGCTGCGCCTCGGCAATCTGATCTCGCTGCATCAGCGGTTCGACGTCGAGGCCGTGATGCGCGACATCGAGGTCAAGCGCGCGACCTATTTTCCCGGCGTGCCGACGATGTGGATCGCGATCGCGAACCTGCCCGATCTCGACAAGCGCGACCTGTCGTCGCTTACGTCGGCAGGCTCCGGCGGCGCGCCGCTGCCGGTCGAGGTCGCCCGCATCTTCGAGCGCAAGGTCGGCATGAAGTTGCGGAGCGGCTGGGGCATGACCGAGACCTGCTCGCCGGGCACCGGTCATCCCAAGGACGGGCCGGACAAGCCCGGCTCGATCGGGCTGATGCTGCCGGGGATCGAGATGGACGTGGTGTCGCTCGACGATCCCACCAGGGTGCTCGGTGTCGGCGAGGTCGGGGAAATCCGGATCAAGGGACCGAACGTCACCAAGGGTTACTGGAACAGGTCGCAGGAGACGGCGGAAGCCTTCGTCGGGGATCGCTTCCTGACCGGCGACATCGGCTATATCGACGCCGACGGCTATTTCTTCCTGGTCGACCGCAAGAAGGACATGATCATCTCCGGCGGCTTCAACGTCTATCCGCAGATGATCGAGCAGGCGATCTACACCCATCCGGCGGTGCAGGAGGTGATCGTGATCGGCATTCCCGATGCCTATCGTGGCGAGGCCGCCAAGGCCTTCATCAAGCTGCGCGACGGGGCCGAGCCGTTCTCGATCGATGATCTCCGCAGCTTCCTGACCGGCAAGCTCGGCAAGCACGAGCTGCCGGCGGCGGTTGCGTTCGTCGACGAACTGCCGCGGACGCCGGTCGGCAAGCTGTCGCGCCACGAACTGCGTCAGCAGCAACCTTCAACCATCCAAACCCAACAACATCAGCAACAACAATAGGAGAGGTCGTCCATGACCGATGCCGTCATCGTTTCCACCGCCCGCACCCCGATCGGCAAGGCCTATCGCGGCGCGCTCAATGCCACCGGGGGCGCTACGCTGCTCGGCCATGCCATCGGCGAAGCCGTCAAGCGGGCCAAGATCGATCCGGCCGAGGTCGAGGACGTCGTGATGGGCGCCGCCCTGCAGCAGGGCTCCACCGGCGGCAACATCGCGCGCAAGGCGCTGCTCCGCGCCGGCCTGCCGGTCTCGGTCGGCGGCACCACGATCGATCGGCAATGCGCCTCCGGCCTGCAGGCGATCGCGCTCGCGGCGCGCTCGGTGATCTTCGACGGTGTCGAGATCGCGGTCGGTGGTGGCGGCGAGTCGATCTCGCTGGTGCAGAACGACAAGATGAACGCCTTCCAGGCCACCGATCCCGCGCTGCTCGAGATCAAGGGCGATGTCTACATGCCGATGATCGACACCGCGGAGATCGTCGCCAAGCGCTACGGCATTTCGCGCGAGCGGCAGGATGAATATGCCCTGGAAAGCCAGCGTCGCACCGCCGCCGCGCAGCAGGGCGGCAAGTTCAGCGACGAAGTGGCGCCGATCACGACCAAGATGGCGGTGACTGACAAAGCGACCGGCAACGTCTCCTTCAAGGACGTCACGTTGTCGCAGGATGAAGGTCCGCGCCCCGAAACCACAGCCGAAGGCCTCGCCGGCCTGAAGGCCGTGCGCGGCGACGGCTTCAGCGTCACCGCCGGCAATGCCAGCCAGCTCTCCGACGGTGCATCGGCCTGCGTCATCATGAGCGATGCGGAAGCGGCCAAGCGTGGCCTGCAGCCGCTCGGCATTTTCCGCGGCTTCGTCGCGCATGGCTGCGAGCCCGACGAGATGGGCATCGGGCCGGTGTTCGCGGTGCCGCGGCTTCTGAAGCGCCATGGCCTCACCGTCGACGACATCGGTCTCTGGGAATTGAACGAGGCTTTCGCGGTGCAGGTGATCTATTGCCGCGACAGGCTCGGCATCGATCCCGAGAAGATCAACGTCAATGGCGGCGCCATCGCGGTCGGCCATCCTTATGGAATGTCGGGCGCGCGGCTCACGGGCCATGCGCTGATCGAAGGCCGCCGCCGCAAGGCAAAGTATGCGGTCGTCACCATGTGTGTCGGCGGCGGCATGGGCGCGGCCGGCCTGTTCGAGGTGCTGCAGTAAAGAACAGCTGTCGTCCCGGGCGAGCCCCGGCAGCGCGAAGCGCTGTCCGGAGCGCAGTCCCGGGACCCATACGCCGCAGCGGTGCTCGAGGCAGTTCTGGCTGACGCCTTTGGTCGCGACTGAGGCCGGTGGTTATGGGGTCCCCGCTTTCGCGGGGACGACAGAAGAGCAAGACGAGCTAGATGGATACTTAGGGAGGATCCAATGGATCTCGCATTCACGAAGGAAGAGCAGGCGTTCCGCGAGGAAGTCCGGCAGTTCTTCAAGGACAACGTGCCACCGGAGACCCGGCGCAAGATGATCGAGGGCCGCCATCTGTCGAAGGACGAGATGGTGACCTGGTGGCGCATCCTCAACAAGAAGGGCTGGGGCGTCTCGCACTGGCCGGAGGAATATGGCGGCACCGGCTGGACCTCGGTGCAGCACTACATCTTCAACGAGGAGCTGCAGGCCTATCCGGCGCCGCAGCCACTCGCCTTCGGCGTGTCGATGGTCGGTCCTGTCATCTACACCTTCGGCAACGAGGAGCAGAAGAAGAAGTATCTGCCGCGCATCGCCAATGTCGATGACTGGTGGTGCCAGGGCTTCTCCGAGCCGGGCTCGGGATCCGACCTCGCTTCGCTCAAGACCAAGGCCGAGCGCAAAGGCGACAAGTGGATCATCAACGGCCAGAAGACCTGGACCACTCTCGCGCAATATGCCGACATGATCTTCTGTCTCTGCCGCACCGATCCGAGCGCGAAGAAGCAGATGGGCATCTCCTTCATCGTGTTCAGCATGAAGTCGAAGGGCGTCACCGTCCGTCCGATCCAGACCATCGATGGCGGCCATGAGGTCAACGAGGTGTTCTTCGACGACGTCGAGGTGCCATACGAGAACCTGATCGGCGAGGAGAACAAGGGCTGGGACTACGCCAAGTTCCTGCTCGGCAATGAGCGCACCGGGATCGCCCGCGTCGGCCTTTCCAAGGAGCGCATTCGCCGCATCAAGGAACTCGCCGCCAAGGTCGAGGCCGGCGGCCGGCCGATCCTCGAAGATCCCGCCTTCCGGGAGAAGCTCACCGCCTGCGAGATCGAGCTGAAGGCGCTTGAACTCACTCAGCTCCGCGTCGTGGCCGATGAAGGCAAGCACGGCAAGGGCAAGCCGAACCCGGCCTCCTCGGTGCTGAAGATCAAGGGTTCGGAGATCCAGCAGACCACCACCGAGCTTCTGATGGAAGTGATCGGCCCGTTCGCGGCGCCTTACGACGTCCATGGCGACGAGGATTCCAACGAGACCATGGATTGGACCGCGCAGATCGCGCCGAGCTACTTCAACAACCGCAAGGTTTCGATCTATGGCGGCTCGAACGAGATCCAACGCAACATCATCTCGAAGGCGGTGCTGGGGCTGTGATGCTCTCCTGTCATTCCGGGGCGCCGCGTGAGCGGCGAGCCCGGAATCCATAACCACCATCGTGAGTATGGATTCCGGGCCCGCGCCTTGCGGCGCGTCCCGGAATGACGCCGACGATGAATTCCGGGTACAAGGATACACAACATGGATTTTGATCTGTCCGAGGAGCAGCGGCTCCTGAAAGAAAGCATCGACGGCCTGCTGGCGGATGCCTACGAATTCGACAAGCGCAAGACCTACATGAAGGAGAAAGGCGGCTGGAGCCGGGCGATCTGGTCCAAGCTCGCCGAGCAGGGGTTGCTCGGCCTGCCGTTCTCTGAAAACGACGGCGGCTTCGGGGCCGGCGGCGTCGAGACCATGATCGTGATGGAGGCGATGGGCCGCTCGCTCGTGCTCGAGCCTTATCTTGCCACGGTTGTCATCGCCGGCGGCTTCCTCCGTCATGGCGGTTCGGCCGCGCAGAAGGAAGCGCATCTGCCGGGGATCATCGACGGCAGCAAGACCTTTGCCTTCGCGCAGCTCGAGAAGCAGTCGCGCTATGATCTGTTCGATGTGACGACGTCGGCCAAGAGGAAGGGCGACGGCTGGATCATCGACGGCGAAAAATTCGTCGTGCTCAACGGCGAGAATGCGGACACCTTGGTCGTCACCGCGCGCACGGCAGGCGCGCAGCGCGACAAGAGCGGCGTCGGCGTCTTCATCGTGCCGGCCGATGCGAAGGGCGTTACCAGGAAGGGTTATCCGACCCAGGATGGCCTGCATGCCGCCGACATCACTTTCACCGGCGTCGAGGTCGGCGCAGACGCAGCGATCGGCGACCCCGAGAACGCGCTGCCGCTGATCGAGCGCGTCGCGGATGAGGCGCGCGTTGCGCTCTGCGCGGAGGCGGTCGGCTTGATGGATGAATCGCTCAAGACCACGGTCGAGTACATCAAGACCCGCAAGCAGTTCGGCGTCGCCATCGGCTCGTTCCAGGCGTTGCAACACCGTGCCGCCGACATGTTCGTTGCGCTGGAGCAGGCGCGGTCGATGTCGATGTTCGCGACCATGGCAAGCGATTTCGAGGACGCCAAGGAGCGCGCAACCGCGATCGCGGCGGCAAAGGTGCAGGTCGGCAAATCGGCCAAGTTCGTCGGCCAGCAGTCGATCCAGCTCCATGGCGGCATCGGCATGACGATGGAGGCCAAGATCGGCCATTACTTCAAGCGGCTGTCGATGATCGAGACCACCTTGGGTGATACCGACTATCACCAGCGGCGCGTGGCTGAAGCGGGCGGGCTGATCTAGGCCGGAGCGTTATTGCGAGGAGCGAAGCGACGAAGCAATCCAGAGCCTTGACGTCGGCTCTGGATTGCGTCGCTTCGCTCGCAATGACGAAGGAGAGAGCACTGTCATGAAGAACATCCCCTTCGATCTCACAGGACAGGTCGCCGTCATCACCGGCTCGAGCCGCGGCATCGGCCGTGCCTCTGCCGAATTGCTGGCGCAACTCGGCGCAAAAGTCGTGATCTCCAGCCGCAAGGCGGATGCCTGTGAAGAGGTCGCGGCCGGCATTCGCTCGCGCGGCGGCGATGCCCATGTCATCGCCTGCAACATCGCGCGCCGGCCCGAGGTCGATGCGCTGATCGACGGCGCGGTCAAGCATTACGGCCAGGTCGACATCCTCGTCTGCAACGCGGCGGTGAATCCCTATTATGGCCCGCTGCTCGACATCAGCGACGAGGCCTTCGACAAGATCATGGCCTCGAACGTCAAGAGCAATCTGTGGCTCTGCGCCAAGGCGATCCCGCCGATGGCCGCGCGGGCTAAGGGCTCGGTCATCATCGTGTCCTCGATCGGTGGCTTGCGCGGTTCGACCGTGATCGGCGCCTACGGCATCTCGAAAGCCGCGGATTTCGCGCTCTGCCGCAGCCTTGCCGGCGAATGGGGACCGCAGGGCGTGCGGATCAATTGCGTCGCGCCCGGCCTGATCAAGACCGACTTTGCCCGCGCGCTGTGGGAGGACGAAGAGCGGCTCAAGCAGCGCTGCGCCACCACGCCGCTGCGCCGCATCGGCGAGCCGCATGAGATCGCTGGCGCGGTCGCCTATCTCGCCTCGGATGCCTCGACCTTCATGACCGGCCAGACCATCGTGGTCGACGGCGGCGTGACCACGGCTGCGGTCTAGGCACTCTCGTCGCCGAGCGGCAGCGCGGCGCACGGTCTTTACCCTCCGCCTCTCGGCAAGACGATCGCATATGGCGCAAACTGGACCGGGGCCTCATGGTTCTCCCGGCGATGCGTAGCATCGTCCGGAGACGCGCCGCATGCGGCGCTCCTCACCATGAGGGTCTGCCATTTTGCTCAAAAACAAGCGCTCGTCCTGAGGAGCTCGCCGGAGGCGAGCGTCTCGAAGGACGGCCGCGGGAGAGATCGTCGGCCGAGTTTTTCCCCATATGCGATCGCCCTGCCCCTCTTGGGGAGGGGGCGTCGCACATGCGGGCTCCACCTTGACCTCGCGCTCCTGATCCGCTTGCTTGTCGGCCCAACGTCGTCAACCATTCTGTCGGGAAGAAACCCCCATGTCTTTCGTGCTGGCCATCGATCAGGGCACCACGTCCTCGCGCGCGATGGTGTTCCGCTCCGACATCTCGATTGCCGCTGTCGCGCAGCAGGAATTCCCGCAGCATTTTCCGGCCTCCGGCTGGGTCGAGCACGAGCCGGAGGACATCTGGACCTCGACCGTCATGACCTGTCGCGACGCGCTGGAGCGCGCCGGTCTTGCGGCGAAGGACATCGCCGCGATCGGCATCACCAACCAGCGCGAGACCACCGTGGTTTGGGATCGCGCCACGGGGCAGGCGGTGCATCGGGCCATCGTCTGGCAGGATCGCCGTACCGCCGACATCTGCGCGAGGCTGAAGGCCGAAGGCCTCGAGCCGATCATCTCGCAGAAAACGGGCCTGATCATCGATCCCTATTTCTCGGGCACCAAGGTGGCCTGGATTCTCGACCACGTGCCCGGTGCGCGCGAGCGCGCCGAACGCGGTGAGCTCATGTTCGGCACGGTTGACTGCTATTTGTTGTGGCGGCTCACCGGCGGCAAGGTCCACGCGACCGACGCCACCAATGCCTCACGCACGCTGCTGTTCAATATCCACAGCGGCGAATGGGACGATGAGCTGCTCTCCATCCTGCGCGTGCCGCGCTCGATGCTCCCGGAGGTGAAGGATTCGTCGGCGCATTTCGGCGAGACGGTGCCGGAACTGTTCGGCGGATCGATCGCGATTTCCGGCATCGCCGGCGATCAGCAGGCTGCCACGATCGGCCAGGCCTGCTTCACGCCGGGTATGATGAAATCGACCTACGGCACCGGCTGCTTCGCGCTGCTCAACACCGGCAGCACGCCGGTCGTCTCCAAGAACAAGCTGCTCACCACCATCGCCTATCAGCTCAATGGTGAACGCACTTACGCGCTGGAAGGCTCGATCTTTGTGGCGGGCTCGGCCGTGCAATGGCTGCGCGATGGCCTCGGGATCATCAAGCACGCCGCCGAGACCGGCCCGCTCGCCGACCAGTCGGATTCGCTGCAGAGCGTCTATCTCGTGCCCGCCTTCGTCGGCATGGGCGCGCCGTACTGGAATCCGCGCGTGCGTGGTGCGCTGTTCGGGCTGACCCGCAACACCGGTCCGGCGGAGCTGGCGCATGCCGTGCTCGAGAGCGTCTGCTACCAGACCTACGATCTGTGGGCGGCGATGCGCGCCGACTGGCCGGATGCTGACGCCGCGACCATCGTGCTGCGCGTCGACGGCGGCATGACGGCCTCGGACTGGACCATGCAGCGCCTGGCCGATCTGCTCGATGCGCCCGTCGATCGTCCGATGATCCAGGAGACCACAGCGCTTGGCGCCGCCTATCTCGCCGGCCTCAAGGCAGGCGTCTATCCGGAGCCGGAGAAGTTCGCCGACAATTGGCGGCTCGAACATCGCTTCAGGCCGGTGATGAGCGCCGCCACCCGCGCGCGCAAGCTCGCCGGCTGGGCGCGTGCGGTGAAGGGCGTGCTGGCGAGCGACGAGGGGGAATAAAGCCTGAGGCGAGAGGCTCGCCTCAGGCTGCGTGCTGAAACCTCACTGCGACGCAGTCTCCTTCTGGAAATACACGTCGACCTTCATGCCTGTCACCAGCGGGCCAGGCTCGTTCAGGTCGATCAGCACTTCCACCACGTCCACGTCGGTCAGGTTGCGCTGGCTGAGCGTGGCGTTGCGTCCCTGCTCGACCAAGGGCGCGACCGAGGCGACCTTGCCGGCCATGTCGCGGCCGCGGAAGGCGGCGGAGCGCACCACCACGGTTTGCCCGGCCTTGATCTTGTCGATGTCGCGCTCGTCCGCCTCGGCGCGTACCCGCAAGGCGGAGACATCGCCCAGCAGCGCCAGCGGCGGCGTGGCCGATGGCGACGCCAATTCTCCGCGCCGGGCATTGACCTGCAGGACGGTGCCGGCGGTCGGCGCGCGGATGGTCAGCTTTTGCAATCCGGCCCGGGCCGCCTGCAGATTGGCGAGCGACACGCTGTATTCGCCTTCCGACACCGTCGGTAACGGCGCCTCGTCGGTGGCGCGGCGCAGCTCGTCATTTTGCTGCGAAAGCCTCGCCTCGGCGCGGGTCAGTCCCGTACGGGCGGCGTCGACATCCGCGTTGGTCTGGCCGGCGCGCTTGTCGGCACTCGTCTTGTCGAACAGGGCTCTCGCCTCGTAGACCGCGGTCTCGGCGTCGGCGACAGCATCTTCGGCGCGGCGCCGCGTGGCGGATGATGACGGCGCCTCCTTGTTGCGCACGCGCTTGCGCATGTCGACCTGGGCTTCGGCGGAGGCCAGTTGCGCCCGCGCCTCGCTGTCGTTCAATCGGATCAGCGGCTCGTCTGCTGCGACCGTGTCGCCCGCCTTGACCAGCACCTTGTCGATCACGCCGATCACGGGGGCGGCGAGCTTGACGGTGCCCGACACCGGCTCGACCCGTCCTGGGGCCACCGCCAGCCAATTCTTGTCGGCCGGTTCGTTGCCCGCGGCTTGCGCCGGCGCGCCCGGGCCGATGCAGGCCAGCGGCACCGTCACGATAACCGCATAGAGCACGGCAAGAAGAGCAGCCTTGCTTGTGGTGTTGGTCTTGCTGCCGTTGGACGCGATCATGAGTTCGATACTCTCTTGGCTGGGCTTGTGGGCTCGCCTTCGATGATCCGGCCGTCTTCGATATGAATGATGCGGTTGGCGAACGGCAGGATGCGTGGATCGTGGGTGACGACGAGCACCGCGCGCGAGCGGTCCTTGGCGATGTCGGCGAGCAAGGTCATGATGGCCTGGCCGTTCTCGGCATCGAGCGCGCCGGTCGGCTCGTCCGCCAGGATCGCCCGTGTGTTTCCGACGATCGCCCGCGCGATCGCGACGCGTTGCTGCTCGCCGCCGCTGAGTTGAAGTGGGAAGGATTTCCGCTTGTGGGCAAGGCCGACCATGGCCAGCGCGTCCCGTGCCGCCTTCACCGCGGTTCGCGAGGATTGCCCGCGGACATCGAGGGCGAGGCGGATGTTCTCCTCGGCGGTCAGCGTCGGAAACAGATGGTAGGATTGGAAGACGAAGCCGATGTGATCGCGCCGCAGCTTGGCCAGCGCCTCCGCATCGGCGCCGCTGATCGATTGGCCGCCGATCCGGACGCTCCCGCTCGCCGGCGTCATCAGGCACCCGAGGATCGAGAGCAGCGTCGTCTTGCCGCTGCCCGAAGGGCCCATCAGCAGCACCAGCTCGCCGCCGTCTAACGACAGGCTCACACCCTTCAGCGCCTGCACGCGACCGGCTCCCTGTCCGAGGAACTGCACGATGTTATCAGCCTCGAGGAGCGGCTCGGTCATCGCGTGAACACCAGGGTGGGGTCGATGCGCATGACCTGGACGATCGCGGCCACGCCGGATCCGACGCACATGACGACGGTCAGGAGCAGAAGACCCAGCGTCAATGTCGGCGTCATGACGATGGGCAGCGCCGATTCGGCGGTCATCCTGACCACGACCGCACTGACGCCCGCTGCGCCGCAAAATCCGATGATGGCGCTGAGCAGCGCCTGCCAGATGATCACCGTGTAGATGTAGCTGCTGGACGATCCGATGGCGCGCAAGGTTGCGAACTCGTTCAGGTGATCCTTGGTGCTTGAATACAGCGTCTGGGCAACGATCACGGTGCCGACGATGAAGCCCAGCAGGGCGCCTGCGAACAGCGCGGCGCCGGCGCCGGTTCCGAATAGCCAGAACGACCTGCTGCGGTTGCGAAATTCGCCCGCGGTCAGGACCTCCACGTCGGAAAGGCTTGCGCGCAAATCCTGTCTGACCCGGTTGATGTCGGCCTCGGGAGACAGCCGCACCAGGAGATAAGACGCCTTTTGCTGCGATGTTCCAGTGTAGGCGCGTGCGCGATTGACATCGGTGAAGACATAGGGCGTCGTCGTGAACGAGCGGATGCCCCTGGTCACCGCCGCCACCTGCACGGCCTGATCGCGAATTTCGGCGTTTTCGCCCGGTCCCCTGACGCCGAGCCGATCGAAATAGGATTGGTCGATGGCCACGGCGCCGGGAATTGCGAGGTCGTCGGTGCGGCCGGCGACCACGTTCCACGGATGCAATCCCAGCCCTTGCAGTTCGGAACCGACCACGAAGACAGGTGTCGTGGTGCCATTGGGCAGCCGCCACTGGGCGTAACCGATCACAAGGGGAGCGGCTTCGACCACGCCGTCGATCGCCAGCGCTCGAAATCGCTGACGTTCGTCCAGCAGCGACGGATCCTCGAAACATTTGGTGCCGGCCGGCACGATCCAAAGATTGGCTGCCGAATGATCGATCATGGTAGTGACCGTGCGCCGGAAGCCGACATAGAGGCCCATCTGCAGCGTCACGAGCACGATGGAAAAGACGATGCCGACGATCGTCGCCACGAATCTCAGCCGGTCATGAAACAGGTTTCGGGAAGCGAGCCTGAATCTCAGCGACATGGACTGCGAACCATCGATTTTGATCCATTTCATCCGTTTCGGGAAATGAAGTCCACGTCGAAGCGTTGCACTGTGGAAGTCACCGGCACCATCGGGGATGGCGCGGTGGGAGGGCGGCTGGGGCGCAGCCAGAGTCGATCAACGCCATCGATTGGCCGTTTCCATGGCAGGGCAGACCAATTTTGGAACGGCTGCGCTGATAGGCCTCAGCATAATCGCCGGAGCGGGATCGCACCGCTGGGGCGACGGTCTTCCAAACACGGAAGTGAGATGCGATCGCGTTTCCGGCACTCATGAACGGACTGCTTCGCATTCCAGCCAAGCTCCCTGTCATAGTCCATCGCTCCGATAACAGATGATATCGTCGGTGAAACTCGTTTCAATGGCACGAGGAGGTGACATTCATGTTCTTGATCGGCCAATACGACTCGCCCTTCGTCCGCCGCAGCGCGATCGCGCTGAAGCTTTACGGCCTCCCGTTCGAGCATCGGCCGTGGTCCACCTTCGGGGACGCCGACAAGATCGCACAATACAATCCGTTGCTGCGGGTACCGGTGCTGGTACTCGACAGCGGCGAAGCGCTGATCGATTCCGCTGCGATCCTCGACCATCTCGACGAAACCGTCGGGCCGGAGAGGGCGATGCTGGCGAGCCGCGGCGCCGATCGGCGGAGGCAGCTGCGCACGGTCGCGCTGGCGACGGGTCTCGGCGACAAGGCGGTCAGCCTGGTCTATGAGCGCGTGCTGCGCAAGGACCAGCTGAAGCTATGGGTCGAGCGTTGCGAGGCGCAGATCGCAGGTGTGCTCGCGGCGTTGGAGACGGAGCGCGCATCGGTCACGACGCCGTGGTGGTATGGCGAACGCATCGGTCACGCCGATATCGCGGTGGCCTGTGTGCTGCGCTTCACCACTGAGGCGCATCCGCATCTGTTCGATGGCAGCCGCTATCCGGCGCTGGCGGCGCACGCAGCCAGCTGCGAGGCCCTGCCGGCGTTTTGCGAGATCGTGCAGCCGCTCGTGCCGCCGAGCGGGGATTGACGACTCCGGAGGCTGCTGCAAGCTCGATCTGATCCTTCCTTGGCCGGAGGGACACCGCGCCTGCCTTTGCGAGCAGGCAGGCAAGCGGCCTACATCTTCCGCCGCATCGCCTCCGGCGTATCCGGTTGCGCCAGCGGATGTGCAGCCGCGAAGGCCGGCAGCGCCATCGCGGTTTCGAAGATGCGCGTCACGGTCGGATAGGGCGCCATATCGATGCTCTGGTTCATCGCGAAGGTGACGTGGCCGACCAGGCAGATGTCGGCGATCGTCGGCCCCTCGCCATGCGCGTAAGACCCGGTCGCGGGATGATCGGCGAGCTGCGCCTCCAAGGCGCTTAACGTCTCGGCCGCCCAGTGCCGCAGCCATGCCGCCTTCTGCTCGTTGCTGATCTTGAGCGTCTCGGTCAGATAACGCTGGACGCGCGGCACGGTCAGCGGATGGGCATCGCAGGCGACCATCGCAGCAAGCCCGCGCACGCGGGCGCGACCGGCGGCGTCAGCGGGCAGCAGTGCCGGCGCGGGATAGGTCTCTTCGAGATATTCGAGGATCGCGAGCGACTGGAGCAGCACGGTGCCGTCGTCGAGCACCAGCGAAGGCAGCGCCATCTGCGGATTGACACCGGCGTAGTCGTTGCCGCGATGCTCCTGCTTGTCGATGTCGACGAACACGACGTCGTGCGCCACGTTCTTGATATTGAGCGCAATGCGCACCCGAAAACTCGCCAGCGATCGCCAGAAGGAATAGAATTTCATGGATGTGCCTCGTCCGATCGAGCCAGGCAGGAGAGACTATGCGAGTTGTTACGGCTCGCGATAGTAATAAGACTGTCATCGCCCGCGACGGCCGGCGATCCAGTATTCCGAGACGGTGGTGATCGGTCGAGAGGCTGCGCGTGCTGGATGCCTCGCTTGAAGCGGGGCATGACAGCACAGGGCGGAGCTGCGGCCTTGGGGTCTGGCGGATGATGCGAAGAACTAATTACTTCGCGCCGACCGCTTTCTTGCGCCAGGCGAGATGCGCGGCACAGGTGCACCCTTGCGGATGCGAGGCGAGGCCGTTCGCGGCGCTTGCTGCGGCTTCGTCGTTGGCGGCAACGGGCGCGGCGGCTCCGGATGGGGCGGCAGCTGCGGCGGCGCTGTTCGAACCTGCGACCTGCGATGGGATGTAGTTGAGGATCGGCGCCAGCCAGCGCTCGATCTCGGCCACGCTCATGCCCTTGCGCGCGGCGTAATCCTCGACTTGGTCGCGCTCGATCTTGCCGACGCCGAAATAGAAGCTTTCGGGATGCGAAAAATAAAGTCCCGACACCGACGAACCCGGCCACATCGCGAAGCTCTCGGTCAGCTTGACCCCGGCATTCCTCTCCGCGTCCAGCAGCTCGAACAGCGTCGCCTTCTCGGTGTGATCGGGCTGCGCGGGATAGCCCGGCGCGGGGCGGATGCCCTGATACTTCTCCAGGATCAATTCGTCATTCGAGAGAGCTTCGTCCGGCGCATAGGCCCAGAACTCGCGCCTGACGCGCGCGTGCATGCGCTCGGCAAAGGCTTCGGCGAGCCGGTCTGCCAGCGCCTTCACCAGGATCGAGGAGTAGTCGTCATTGGCGTTCTTGAAGCGGTCGGCAACCACGTCCTCGCCGATTCCCGCAGTGACGACGAAGCTGCCGATATAATCAGGCACGCCGGAAGCGGCAGGCGCGATGAAGTCGGACAGCGCAGTGTTGAAGCGTCCTTCGCGCTTCTCGAGCTGCTGGCGCAGCGTGTGCAGCGTCGCGATCGGCTTGGCACGGCTCTCGTCGGCATAAAGCACGATGTCGTCGCCGACGGCGTTCGCCGCCCAGAAGCCGATCGCGGCGCGCGCGGTGAACCACTTCTCCTTGACGATGCGGTCCAGCATTTTTCGCGCATCGTCATAGAGCGCGCCTGCGGCCTCGCCGACCTTGGCGTCATCAAGGATGGCGGGGAAGCGGCCGGCGAGCTCCCAGGTCTGGAAGAACGGCGTCCAGTCGATATAGGGCACGAGCTCGGCGATGTCGTAATCGGCAAAGCTCTTCACGCCCAGGAAGGTCGGCTTCACCGGCCGCGCCTTGACAAAGTCGATCTTCGGCGCGTTGGCGCGGGCATGAGCGAGCGACAGCCGCCTCTTGTCGGCCTGGCCGCGCAGATGCGCGGCCGCGATCTTCTCATACTCGCTGCGGACATCGGCCGCATAGGCGACCTTCCGCTCGGGCGACAAAAGCGAGGAGGCGACGCCGACCGCGCGGCTGGCGTCATTCACATGGACGACCGGACCATTGCGATAATTCGGGTCGATCTTCACAGCCGTGTGCACGCGGCTGGTCGTCGCGCCGCCGATCAGCAGCGGTACGTTCAGGTTCTGCCGCTCCATCTCCGAGGCGAGATAAGCCATCTCGTCCAGCGAGGGCGTGATCAGGCCCGACAGCCCGACGATGTCGGCCTTCTCGGCCTTGGCGGTCTCGATGATTTTCGCCGCCGGCACCATCACGCCGAGATCGATCACCTCGAAATTGTTGCACTGGAGCACGATGCCGACGATGTTCTTGCCGATGTCGTGCACGTCGCCCTTCACGGTCGCGAGCACGATCTTGCCGGCGTTGGAGCGTTCGGCGGCAACGCCCTTGTTGGCAGCCTTCTCGGCCTCCATGAATGGCATCAGATAGGCCACAGCCTGCTTCATGACGCGGGCAGATTTGACGACCTGCGGCAGGAACATCTTGCCGTCGCCGAAGAGGTCGCCGACCACGTTCATGCCGGCCATCAGCGGGCCTTCGATCACGTCGAGCGGACGGGTTGCTGCCGCGCGCGCCTCTTCGGTGTCCTGTTCGATGAACTCGGTGATGCCGTGCACCAGCGCGTGGCTGAGGCGCTTGTCGACCGGCCACTCGCGCCAGGCGAGATCGGCCTCCTTGGTCTGCTTGCCTTGCCCGCGGAATTTCTCGGCCAGCGCCAGCAAGCGCTCGGCGGCGCCGGGGTCGCGGTTGAGCACGACGTCCTCGCAAACCTGGCGCAGCTCGGGATCGATGTCGTCATAGACGATCATCTGCCCGGCATTGACGATGCCCATGTCCATGCCGGCCTTGATGGCATGATACAGGAACACCGAATGCATCGCTTCGCGCACCGGCTCATTGCCGCGGAACGAGAAGGACAGGTTGGAGACGCCGCCCGAGACATGCGCATGCGGCAGGTTCTGCCTGATCCAGCGCGTGGCTTCGATGAAGTCGACACCGTAATTATTGTGCTCCTCGATGCCGGTGGCGATCGCGAAGATGTTGGGATCGAAGATGATATCTTCCGGCGGGAAGCCGATGGTCTCGGTCAGAATCTTGTAAGCTCGGGCGCAGATCTCGGTCTTGCGCTGATAGGTGTCGGCCTGACCTGTCTCGTCGAACGCCATCACGACGACGGCGGCGCCGTGGCGGCGAGCGATCTTGGCCTCATGAATGAACTTCTCCTCGCCCTCTTTCAGCGAGATCGAGTTCACCACCGGCTTGCCTTGGACGCATTTCAGCCCGGCCTCGATCACGTGGAATTTCGAGGAATCGACCATGACGGGCACGCGGGCGATGTCCGGCTCGGCCGCGACGAGATTGAGGAAAGTCCGCATCGCGGCTTCCGAATCCAACAGGCCCTCGTCCATGTTGACGTCGATGACCTGAGCGCCGTTATTGACCTGGTCGCGGGCGACCTGAAGCGCCGCGGTGTAGTCGCCGGCGGTGATCAGCTTGCGGAATTTCGCCGAGCCGGTGACGTTGGTACGCTCGCCGACATTGACGAACGGGATGGCGGGCGTCAGCTCGAACGGCTCGAGGCCGGACAGCCGCAGCCGCGGTGGGATCTCGGGCACCACGCGCGGCTTGTGCGGAGCGACCGCGGCAGCGATGGCTGCAATATGGTCCGGCGTGGTGCCGCAGCAGCCGCCAACGATGTTGACGAGGCCGTCGCGGGCGAACTCGCCGATCAGCCGCGCCATGTAGTCCGGCGTCTCGTCGTACTGGCCGAACTCGTTGGGCAGGCCGGCGTTCGGATAGGCGCAGACCAGCGTGCCGGCGACGCGGCCGATATCGGCGATATGGGCGCGCAGATCCTCGGCGCCGAGCGCGCAGTTGAAGCCGATCGTGACCGGCTTGGCATGCCGCACCGAATTCCAGAACGCCTCCGGCAACTGGCCCGACAGCAGGCGGCCGGACTTGTCGGTGATGGTGCCGGAGATCATAACCGGCACATCGATGCCGCGTTCATCGCAGAGCTCGGCGATGGCATAGAGCGCGGCCTTGGCATTGAGCGTGTCGAAGATGGTCTCGACCAGCAGGAGGTCGGCGCCGCCGTCCAGCAGCCCGCGTGCCTGTTCGCCATAGGCCAGCCGCAAATCGTCGAAGGTCACGGCGCGGTAGCCGGGATTGGCGACATCGGGCGAGATCGAGGCGGTACGGTTGGTCGGGCCCATGGCGCCGGCGACGAAACGCGGCTTGCCGTCCTCGGCCGATACGCGTTGCGCGGCGTTGCGCGCCAGACGCGCGCCCTCGCGGTTCAGCTCATAGATGATGTCGCTGAGGTCGTAATCGGCTTGCGCGATCGACGTGGCAGAGAAGGTGTTGGTGGCGACGATGTCGGCGCCGGCACGCAAGTAGGCGGCGTGGATGTCCTCGATCGCGTCAGGCTGCGTCAGGATCAACAGGTCGTTGTTGCCACGGAGGTCGCGATGGAAGTCCTTGAAGCGTTCGCCGCGGAAGGCGGCCTCGTCGAACTGCAGCGCCTGGATCATCGTGCCCATGGCGCCGTCGAGGATCAGAATGCGCTCGCGGGCGGCGGCAAGAAAGGCGGTGCGCTTTGCGGATTCCTTGGGAGAGGTCGGAACGGACATCAGGCGGCGACTTTCTTGGCGAGCTTCGGGCGGATGCCGAGCAGATGGCTGATCGCGAACACGAGGTCGGCGCGGTTCATGGTGTAGAAATGGAAGGTGTCGACGCCCTGCTTGGCGAGCTTTTGCACCTGGCCGGCCGCGACGGTCGCCGCGACCAGCTTGCGCGTTTCAGGATCGTCATCGAGGCCGTCGAACTTTTCCGCAAGCCAGTCCGGCACAGTGGTGCCGGCCCGGGTGACGAAGCCGCGCGCCTGCTTGAAATTGTGCATCGGCATGATGCCCGGCACGATCGGGATATCGATGCCGCGGGCGCGGACGCGGTCGAGGTAGCGGAGATAGAGGTCGTTGTCGAAGAACACCTGGGTGATCGCGCGCGTCGCGCCGGCATCGACCTTTGCTTTCAGCATGTCGATATCGGCATCGAAGGTCGGGCTCTCCGGGTGCTTCTCTGGATAGGCCGAGACCGAGATCTCGATGTCGGGATGGCGCCGCTTGATGCCGGCGATCAGTTCCGGCGAGGTCTGATAGCCGTCGGCATGGGTGTAATAGGGCGTACCGATGCCGCCGGGTGGATCGCCGCGCAACGCCACGATGTGGCGGACGCCCACTTCGTAATAGCGGTCGACGATTTCATCGATCTCGCCGCGGGATGCGCCGACGCAGGTGAGATGCGCGGCAGGCAGCAGGCTGGTTTCCTTGAGGATGCGGGCGATGGTGGCGTGCGTGCGCTCACGGGTCGAGCCGCCCGCGCCATAGGTCACCGACACGAAGTTCGGCTCGAGCGGCGCCAGCCGCTCGATCGAAGCCCACAGCGTCTTTTCCATCTCCCCGGTCTTCGGCGGGAAGAACTCGAACGAGATCCTTGGCCGTGGCAGCCCGGCATGTCCGTTCGAGATCGGCGTCGAAAGCTCGGTCATGGCAGCGCAGACTCCGGATTCCGCGTAGTAAATGTCAGATCAAGAGCCCCACCGGCTCGCTGGGGAGGTAAGATAAGCGAAATGCATTGCAGCAAATAGCCCACCGGACGTGGGAAATTGCCCACGATATTCTTTTATTTTGGTGTAAATTGAAGATCTATAGCTTAGCTTGTTGGGCAAAAAAATGAGTATTTTTGAGAGAGATTGGCTGAATTTCGCCGAATCTAGCAGATTGCGGCTAACTTTATCGTTGGGCAGAATTACATGGTTTATGTATACAACAAGAAATGTCCCACTATGCGTCCTGCCTATGCGTCCTGCCGAGCTATCCTAGCGCCACAGCCCTGACCCGTGGGACGGCCCTCTTTGTCGGGCGCCCGCTGCCCACTACCTTATCGGCTCACGCGCGCGAGTTTTTGAGCCATGATCCCGCTTTCAGTCCTCGACCTCTCCGTTACCACCACCGCGACCAAGCCGGCCGCGGCGCTCCGCAACAGCATCGATCTGGCGCGGTATGTCGATGAGCTCGGTTACGTCCGCTATTGGCTCGCCGAGCACCACAGCCTGGCGTCGGTCGCGAGCCCGGCGCCGGACGTGATGATCGGGCAGATCGCGGCGGTCACGAAGCGCATCCGGGTGGGCTCCGGCGGGGTGATGCTGCCCAACCACGCGCCGCTGGTCGTGGCCGAGCGCTTCAAGATGCTGGAGGCGCTGTTTCCCGGTCGTATCGATTTGGGCCTCGGCCGCGCGCCCGGCACCGACGGCACGACGGCTTACGCGCTGCGCAGCCGGCTCGACCGCCGCGAGGGCGACGACTTCCTGGAGCGGCTGCACGAATTGACCTTGTGGGAGACGCGCGAATTTCCCGCCGGCCATCCCTATCACAAGGTGATCGCGATGCCGGACGACACCCCGCTGCCGCCGATCTGGCTGCTCGGCTCCAGCGACTATTCGAGCGAGCTCGCCGCACAGGTCGGGATGGGTTTTGCCTTCGCGCATCATTTCGCCAGCCATGACGCGATCACGTCGATGACGAATTATCGCGCCCATTTTCAGCCGTCGCGCTGGCGCAGCGAGCCGCATGCGATCCTGGCCGTGGCCGTCGTGACCGCGGACACCGACGCGGAGGCGGAGCGGCTGGCGTCATCCATGGATCTGAATCGTCTCAGGCGCGACCGCGGCGAATATCTGCCGCTGCCGAGCCCGGAGGAGGCCGCGGCCTATCCGTATACGGAGGCCGAGCGCGCCTCGATCGCGCGTAACCGCTCGCGGCTGTTCGTCGGCTCGCCGGCGACGGTGCGGGCCAAGCTCGATCCGATGATCGCGACGAGCCAGGCGGATGAGCTGATGGTGATCACCGCCGTGTTCGACCACGAGGCGCGCAAGCGCTCCTACCGCCTGCTGGCGGAGGCGTTCGGATTGGAGAAGGCCGCGGCGTGATGGCCGAACTCACAGTCATTCCGGGGCGAGGCCGTAGGCCTCGAACCCGGAATCCCGATCTGTTGCAAAAGAATGCAAGCCAAGCTCGAGATTCCGGGCTCGCGCATCGCATGCGCGCCCCGGAATGACGGGCTGGTGTCTATCAGCGGAGCATCACTCCATCCGCTCGCTGAAGGTCGCCCGGAACGGATGCGCAGGGTAGACGCCGATGATGCGGAATTCGCGCGAGAAGAATTTCAATTCCTCCAGCGCAAAGGCGAGGCCCTTGTCCTCGGGGTGGCCGTCGACGTCGGCGTAGAATTGCGTGGCGAAGAAATTGCCGTCGACCATGTAGCTTTCGAGCTTGGTCATGTTGACGCCGTTGGTGGCGAAGCCGCCGAGCGCCTTGTACAGCGCTGCCGGAAGGTTGCGGACGCGGAAAACAAAAGTGGTGACCAGCGGACCGGAGTTCTGCTCGGCCCATTGCGGCTCGCGCGCCAGCACCACGAAACGGGTGGTGTTGTGGGCCTCGTCCTCGACGTCCTCGGCGAGGATGTCGAGGCCATAGATCTCGGCGGCGAGCCGTGAGGCGATCGCGGCGGCGCTCTTGTCGCCGCGCTGGGCGATGATGCGGGCGCTTCCGGCAGTGTCGCCGGCCACGATCGAACGGATGCCGAGCTGGCGAATGATGCGGCGGCACTGGCCGAGGGCATGGACGTGGCTTTCGACCGTCTTGATGTCGGCGAGCTTGGCGCCCTTGATGCCCATCAGCTGATGGCGGATCGGCAGAAACCATTCGCCGATGATGTAGAGGCCAGAGGCGGGCAGCAAATGATGGATGTCGGCGACCCGGCCCGCGACCGAATTCTCGATCGGGATCATGCCGAGATCGGCCTCGCCGGAGGAGATCGCGGACAGCGCGTCCTCGAAGGTGGCGCAGGGGACCGCTTCGGCGCTCGGATAGGCTTCGGAAATGGCGATGTGGGAATTGGCTCCCGGCTCGCCCTGGAACGCGATTTTCAGGATCTTGCTCATGAGGGCCTTCTAACAGATCAGATCTTGGACAGCAGCCGTCGCGCGGTTTCGAGATCGGCCGGGGTATCGACGCCCCGCGGCACCGAATCGACGAGGGTAATGTCGATCCGCATGCCGGCTTCGAGCGCCCGGAGCTGCTCCAGCTTTTCCTGCAGTTCGAGCGCGGAAGGCGGCAGGCTGACGAAGCGCTCCAGCGCCGCGCGGCGATAGGAGTAGAGGCCGATATGATGGTAGCGGGGTCCCTCGCCATGGGGCGCGGTGGCCCGGGTGAAATAGAGCGCGCGCAGCCGGCGGCCGCCCAGCGGCGAGCCGACCGCTTTCACGACGTTGGGGTTGAGGCTCTCTTCCTCGGTATGGATCTGCGCCGCCAGCGTTGCGATGTCGACGGCAGGGTCGGCCAACGGTGGCAGCACATCGCGGATGTTCTGCGGGTCGATGGTGGGGAAATCGCCTTGCAGGTTCACCACGATCTCGGCCCGGCGCTCGGGGTCGAGCTTGCACAGCGCCTCGTAGACCCGGTCCGAGCCCGAGGGATGATCGGGCCTGGTCATCACCACCTCGCCGCCTTCAGCCGTCACGGCTGCCGCGATCTCAGGCGTGTCGGTCGCCACCGCCACGCGGCCGATGGCAGCCTCTTGGGCACGCCGGAGCACGTGCACGATCATCGGCAGCCCGCCGATATCCATCAGCGGCTTGCCCGGCAGACGGGTCGAGGCCATGCGAGCGGGGATCAGCACCAAGGTGCGGGAATCGGTCATTCTGAAACGGCAGGTCGGAAAGGGTCGCAACATGCGGTCCGGCTTGGTGGAGGGCCGAACGACGGGCCGCTTATACGGGTTGCCAGAGCACGGGCAAACCGATATCTCACTTCTGCCGAAGGGGGCGGCGCGAAGGCTCGATTCCTTGTCGGCGACCATTGGCCGCGACTGCGGCCCAACGATGAAATTTGCCCGCGGAGCCTGACGCCACAATGGACTCCTTCGAACTCAATAAGATTCTCGGGGCCGTGCTGGCCACCTGTCTCGTTCTGCTCGTGACGAGCTTCACCGCCAATGCGCTGTTTGCGCCCAAACTGCCGGAAAAGCCGGGCTTCGAGATTGCCGTCAAGGAGACCGCAGGCGGGGCTAAGGAAGCCGCGGCTCCCGCTGCGGCCGAGCCGATCGAGAAGCTGCTGCAGACCGCTTCGGTCCAGAAGGGTGAAGCGGCGGCCAAGAAGTGCGCGGCCTGTCACACTTTCGAGAAGAACGGCCCCAATCGCGTCGGTCCGAACCTTTACGGTATCGTCGGCGATCACAAGGGTGAAGGCCGCAACGGCTTCAACTTCTCGGCGGCCATGAAGGCCAAGGGCGGCACCTGGACCATCGACGACCTCAACCAGTTCATCGCCAACCCCAAGGGCTTCGTCCCGGGCACCGCGATGGGGTTTGCCGGCGTCCAGAAGGACAGCGAGCGGGCCGACGTGCTCGCCTATCTCAACTCGCTGTCGGACAACCCGGCGCCGCTGCCCACCGCGGCCAAGTAATCCCTCGCGTGGACCTTCCCGCATCCAGTGACGTTGACGGCCAGGCCTTGCCTGGCCGTTTTCGTATCGGAGAGGCTTCGGGGCGGTTTGGGACCTTTCGCCGCAGCGGCCCCGTTCACAACCTGATATCATGAGGAAAAAGCAACGTTATTTGCCGAATCCTTGCCGTATATTGCGCTCTGAATGGAACCCGGACCGGATCATCGGACTGTGTTTTCCGGACTGACGAAGCTCACTACACTGGAGCGCAATGCCGGTTGACCGCGATCCCCTCGCGTGTCGGCCAAGGCTCTCTGCATAAGGCTCTCTGCAAAGGACCCCTCATTTGGCGATTACCCGACGACAGCTTCTCAAGAGCAGCGCCTTGGCCGCGATGACCCCGGCGCTCGGGGCCACCGCGAGCCTTCCGGCCTTCACCACCGCGGCTCAGGCCCAATCGGCCAGCGAGCCTGCCTGGCGCCACGCGCTGTCCCTGTTCGGTGACGTCAAATATCCGCCCGACTTCAAGCGGTTCGACTATGTCAATCCGGACGCGCCGAAAGGCGGCGTGGTGCGGCTGGCGCCGGTCGGAACGTTCGACAATTTCAATCCGGTCATCGCCGGCGTGAAGGGCTCGATCGCTGTCGGCACAGGCTACATCTACGAGAGTTTGACGGCACGATCTCTCGACGAGCCGGCCACCGAGTACGGATTGCTGGCCGAAGCGGCGCAGCATCCCGACGACTTCTCCTGGGTCATCTACCGGCTGCGCGCCGACGCCAAATGGAACGACGGAAAGCCCGTCACGCCGGCCGACGTGATCTTCTCGCTGCAGTCCTTCAAGACCTTCCACCCGCGCTACAGCGCCTACTACAAGCATGTCGTCGGCGCCGAGGCCATCGGCGAGCGCGACGTGAAGTTTACCTTCGATGCTCCGGGCAATCGCGAACTGCCCCAGATCGTCGGTGAGCTGACGGTCCTGCCGAAACATTGGTGGGAAGGCACTGACAGCAACGGTCGGAAGCGCGACATCTCCGCGACTACGCTGGAGCCGCCGCTCGGATCCGGTCCGTATCGCGTCAAGGAATTCGATGCCGGACGTTCCATCGTGCTCCAGCGGGTCGAGAATTATTGGGGACGCGATTTGAACGTCAATGTCGGGCGGTTCAACTTCGAGACCTATCGCTACGACTACGTGCGGGACAGTGGGGTGGCACTGGTGGCATTCAAGGGCGACCAATGCGATTGGCGAACTGAGAGCTCTGCGAAGGATTGGGCGACGGCCTACGACTTCCCGGCAGCCAAGGACAAGCGCGTAGTGCTGGAGGAGTTTCCAAACCGCAGCTCCGGCGTGATGCAGGCATTCGTGCCGAACATCCGTCGCGATCAGTTCAAGGATCCGCGTGTCCGTCGGGCGCTCAATTTCGCGTTCGATTTCGAGGAGATGAACAAGCAGCTCTTCTACGGCGCTTATAAGCGGATATCGAGCTACTTCGACGGGACGGAGCTTGCATCTTCGGGGCTTCCGCAAGGGCGTGAGCTGGAAATTCTGGAAACGCTCCGCGCCGAGGTGCCGGCAGAGGTGTTTACGACCGAATACAGCAATCCCGTGGGCGGTAGCCCCGAGGCTGTCAGGCGCAACCTGCTGGAGGCCCAGCGCCTCTTGAAGGAGGCGGGCTATGAGATACGGGAGCGCAAGCTCATCAGCGCCAAGACCGGTCAGCCCCTGAGTATCGAGCTGCTCACTCTGACCGAAAGTCCGGCCTATGAGCGGGTCGCGCTGTTCTACAAACCCTCGCTCGAGCGGCTCGGCTGTTCGGTTTCTGTCCGCGCCGTCGACGCGATCCAGTACGAAAATCGCCTGCGCAATCGTGATTTCGACGTGCTGGCCATCCACTCCTGGGGCGAGTCGCTGTCGCCCGGCAACGAGCAGCGCGAATATTGGGGGTCGCAGGCGGCCGACTCCAACGGTTCGGAGAATTACATCGGCATCAAGAATCCGGCCGTCGACAAGCTGATCGACCAGGTGATCTACGCCAAGAGCCGCGATGACCTGATCGCATCGACGCGCGCGCTCGATCGCGTGCTGTTGTGGAACCACTACGTGGTCCCGCAATGGAACTACCCGAAGGTGCGGACCGCGCGATGGGATAGGTTCGGCCATCCCGAGAAGCTTCCCAAGTATGGCTTGTCCGGTTTTCCGGATATCTGGTGGTGGGACGCCGACAAGGCCGCGAAGACGGGTGGTCGCTCTTGAGCCGGCTGCTTCATCGGCTCCCATTGTCGCGCCGGCGTGTGCTCGGCGTTGGTCTGGGCGCACTGAGCGCTGGCGTCCTGCGACCCGTCATTGCAAGCGAGGGTGAGACCGAATCCCACGGCATGTCGGCGTTCGGCGACCTGAAATATCCGGCCGACTTTCATCACTTCGACTACGTCAATCCGGATGCGCCGAAAGGCGGCCTGTTCTCGTTCATCCCGACGACCAGGTCCAACAACCAGTCCTATTTCACCTTCAACTCCTTCAACGCCTACATCATGAAGGGCGAAGGCGCGCAGGGCATGAACATGACCTTCGTGTCGCTGATGGCGTCGGCGTCCGACGAGCCGGACGCGATGTATGGTTATGCGGCCAAGTCGGTGGCGATCTCGCCGGACAAGCTGTCCTATCGCTTCACGCTGCGGCCCGAGGCGCGCTTCCACGACGGCTCGAAGATCACGGCGCAGGACGTCGCGTGGTCGCTGACCACGCTCAAGGAAAAAGGCCACGCGCTGATCGTCACGCAGCTGCGCTTCATGGAGAAGGCCGAGGCGCTGGACGCCGCGACCGTGGTCGTGACCTTCGCCAAGGATCGCGCCCGCGACGTGCCGCTCTATGTCGCGAGCCTGCCGATCTTCTCCAAGACCTATTATGCCGCGCATCCGTTCGAGGAATCCACGATCGAGGTGCCGCTCGGCAGCGGGCCGTACAAAGTCGGCAAATACGAGATCAACCGCTTCGTCGAATATGAGCGGGTCAAGGACTGGTGGGCAGCCGATCTGCCGGTCTGCCGCGGCAGCTACAATTTCGACGTGGTCCGCTACGAATTCTATCGCGATCGCGACGTCGCTTATGAAGGCTTTTCCGGCAAGAACTATCTCTATCGCGAGGAGTTCACCGCCCGGATCTGGGCGACGCGCTATGATTTCGCCGCCGTGAAGGACGGCCGCGTCAAGCGCGAGACCTTGCCGGACGAGATGCCGTCCGGAGGGCAGGGCTGGTTCATGAACACCCGCCGCGACAAGTTCAAGGATCCGCGCGTGCGCGAGGCCTTCAATTACGCCTTCGATTTCGAATGGACCAACAAGACCATCATGTACGGCGCCTATACGCGCCTGGTCTCGCCGTTCCAGAATACGGACATGGTCGCCGAGGGCCCGCCCTCGCCGGAAGAGCTGAAGCTGCTGGAGCCGTTCCGCGGCCAGGTGCCGGACGAGGTGTTCGGATCGCCGTTCGTGCCGCCGGTCTCAGACGGCTCGGGCCAGGACCGCACCCTGCTGCGCAAGGCGCAGCAGCTGCTGAATGAAGCCGGGCTGACGGTCAAGGACGGCAAGCGCTACTTGCCCAACGGCGAGCGCTTCAGCGTCGAATTCCTGGTCGATGAGGTGGGGCTCCAGCCGCACCACGGGCCTTTCATCAAGAACCTTCAGCAGCTCGGCATCGATGCCAGTTTGCGCATCGTCGATGCCGTGCAATTTCGTGCCCGCGTCGAGGACTTCGATTTCGACATCGCCATGGAGCGGCTCTCGATGTCGGCGACCCCTGGCGACAGCCTGCGTCCGTATTTCGGCTCGAAGGAGGCTTCGACCAAGGGCTCCTACAACCTTGCGGGCATCGTCAGTCCTGCGATGGACGCGCTGGTCGAGAAGGCGATCGCGGCCGAAAACCGTGCCGAGCTGACGGCGGCCTGCCGCGCGATCGATCGTGTCTTCCGGGCCGGGCGTTATTGGGTCCCGCAATGGTACCGCTCGACCCATCCGATCGCCTATTGGGACGAGTTCGACCATCCGGCCAGGCTGCCGAAATACGCGCAGGCAGCCGGCGTGCCGGACATGTGGTGGTTTGACGCCGCCAAGGCGGCCAAGCTCGAGCAGACGAAATAATCCATGGCCGCTTACATCGCCCGCCGCATTCTCCTGATGATCCCGACCTTGTTCGGGATCCTGTTCGTCTCCTTCGTCGTCGTGCAGTTTGCGCCCGGCGGCCCGGTCGAGCGCGTCATCGCGCAACTCACCGGCGCCGACACCGGCGGCACCTCGCGCATCTCCGGCGGAGGCGGTGATTTCGGCGCCCGTGGCCAAGGCCAGATCGGCGCCGCCGCCGATGCGGTCAATTCCAAATATCGCGGCGCGCAGGGGCTCGATCCCGCCTTCATCAAGAACCTCGAAAAGCAGTTCGGCTTCGACAAGCCGGCGCCGGAACGCTTCGCGCTGATGGTGTGGAATTTCGCGCGCTTCGATTTCGGCAAGAGCTATTTCCGCGACGTCAGCGTGATCCAGCTGATCAAGGAGAAGCTGCCGGTGTCGATGTCGCTCGGCATCTGGATGACGCTGCTGACCTATCTGATTTCGATTCCGCTCGGCATCCGCAAGGCGGTGCAGGACGGCAGTCGCTTCGATACTTGGACCTCGGCCGTCATCATCGTCGGCTTTGCGATTCCCGGCTTTCTGTTCGCGATCCTCCTGATCATCCTGCTTGCCGGCGGATCGTTCCTGAACATCTTCCCGCTGCGCGGGCTCACCTCGGATTACTGGGCGACCTTGCCCTGGTACTGGAAGATCACTGATTATTTCTGGCACCTCACGCTGCCGCTGGTCTCCATGGCGCTCGGCGCCTTCGCCACCATGACCCTGCTGACCAAGAACTCGTTCCTGGACGAGATCCGCAAGCAATATGTGATGACGGCGCGGGCAAAAGGCTGCAGCGAGCGGCAGGTGCTGTATAATCACGTCTTCCGCAACGCCATGCTGATCGTGATCGCGGGCTTTCCGGGGGCGTTCATCAGCGCCTTCTTCTCCGGTTCGCTGCTGATCGAGACCATCTTTTCGCTCGACGGGCTCGGGCTGCTGTCGTTCGAGAGCGTATTGAACCGGGACTATCCGGTCGTGTTCGGCACGCTCTATATCTTCTCACTGGTCGGCCTCGTCGTGAATCTCCTTTCCGATCTCACTTACATGTGGATCGATCCTCGGATCGATTTCGAGGCGCGGGAGGTCTGATGACGCTGGTCGCTCCGCCACCGGTCGAGACCACGACGCGGGAGCCGCTCGGCGAAGCCGTGCCGCCGACGCGGCAGCGCTTCCGTCCCTCACCTTTGAATCAGCGGCGCTGGCAGAACTTCAAGGCGAACAAGCGCGGCTACTGGTCGTTCTGGATCTTCCTGGTTCTGTTTTTCGTCTCCCTGTTCGCCGAATTGATCGCGAATGACCGTCCGTTCCTGATCAAGTTCGACGGTCATCTGTATTGGCCGGCCTTCGTGTCCTATCCGGAGACGGCGTTCGGCGGTGACTTCGAGACCGAGGCCGATTATCGCGATCCTTACCTGCAGAAGCTGATCGCGGCGAAGGGCGGCACCATCCTCTGGCCGCTGATCCGTTACTCCTACGACACCCACAACCTCGATCTGCCGACCCCGGCGCCATCGCCGCCGACCTGGATGCTGACGGAAGCGCAGTGCAAGCCGGTGGTCGAGAAGAAGGGGCTGAAGAGCTGCCGCGATCTCGAATATAACTGGCTCGGCACCGACGACCAGGGCCGCGACGTCGTGGCGCGCCTGATCTATGGTTTCCGGATCTCGGTGCTGTTCGGCCTGACGCTCACGCTGTTTTCCTCGATCATCGGGGTCGCCGCCGGCGGCGTGCAGGGCTATTTCGGCGGCTGGGTCGATCTGTTGTTCCAGCGCTTCATCGAGATCTGGAACGCGATTCCCTACCTCTATCTGCTGCTGATCCTGTCCGCGGTGCTGGTGCCCGGCTTCTTCACCTTGCTCGGCATCATGCTGTTGTTTTCCTGGGTGTCGCTGGTGGGATTGGTGCGCGCGGAATTTTTGCGCGGCCGCAATTTCGAATACATCCTGGCGGCGCGCGCGCTCGGCGTCTCCAACGCCGTCATCATGGTCCGCCATCTGTTGCCGAACGCGATGGTCGCGACCATGACGTTCCTGCCCTTCATCGTCTCGAGCTCGGTGATGACGCTGACCGCGCTCGATTTCCTCGGCTTTGGTCTGCCGCCCGGTTCTCCCTCGCTGGGCGAATTGCTGTCCCAGGCCAAGGCCAACGTGCAGGCGCCGTGGCTCGGGCTCACCGGCTTCTTCTCGGTGGCGGTCATGCTGTCGCTGCTGATCTTCATCGGTGAAGCCGTGCGCGACGCCTTCGATCCGCGCAAGACCTTCAGGTAAACGCATGGACGCGATCAACCCGTTGCTCTTATCGGTCGAGGACCTCTCGGTGACGTTCCACCAGCAGGGTCGGACGTCACTCGCCGTCGATCACGTCTCGTTCGATATCAAGCGCGGGGAATGCGTGGCGCTGGTCGGCGAATCCGGCTCCGGCAAATCGGTCAGCGCGCTGTCGATCCTGAGGCTGCTGCCCTATCCGGTGGCGTCGCATCCGTCAGGCACCATCCGCTTCAACGGGCGCGACCTGCTCACGCTGTCCGACCGGGAGATCCGGGAGATCCGCGGCAGTGATATTTCCATCATCTTCCAGGAGCCCATGACCTCGCTCAATCCGCTGCATACGATCGAGCGGCAGATTACCGAGATCATTCACCTCCACCGGCCGATGTCGAACAGCGCTGCACGGGCGCGGACGCTGGAACTGTTGACACAGGTCGGCATCCCTGAGCCGGAGACGCGGCTCGGTTCCTATCCGCACCAGCTCTCCGGCGGCCAGCGCCAGCGCGTGATGATCGCGATGGCGCTCGCCAATGAGCCGGATCTCTTGATCGCCGACGAGCCGACCACCGCGCTCGACGTCACCGTGCAGGCGCAGATCCTGACGCTGCTCGCGGACATCCGCGCCCGGCTCGGCATGAGCCTGCTGTTCATCACCCATGATCTCGGCATCGTCCGCCGCATCGCCGATCGCGTCTGCGTCATGAATGGCGGCAAGATCGTCGAGCAGGGCCCGGTCGAGCAGGTCTTTTCGACGCCGAAACATCCTTACACCAAGGCGCTGCTCGCGGCCGAGCCCAAGCCGGATCCGGCGCCGCCGCGACCCAATGCGCCGGAAGTGATGTCGGCCAAGGATCTCAAGGTCTGGTTTCCGATCAAGCGTGGCCTGTTCCGCTCGACCGTGGGGCATATCAAGGCGGTCGATGGCGTCAGCATCGCGGTGCGCAAGGGCGAGACGCTCGGCGTCGTCGGCGAATCCGGTTCCGGCAAGACCACGCTGGGGCTGGCGCTGTTGCGGCTGATCTCGTCGGATGGACCGATCGTGTTTCTCGGCCGAAACATTCAGGGCCTCAAGTTCAAGGACGTCCGTCCGTTCCGCCGCGACATGCAGGTTGTGTTCCAGGATCCCTTCGGTTCACTCAGCCCGCGCATGTCGGTCGGCGACATCATCGCCGAGGGCTTGAGCGTCCACCAGCCGAACCTGTCGGACGAGGAGCGTGAGGCGCGCGTGATCAAGGCGCTCAAGGACGTCGGGCTCGATCCTGAGACACGCTTCCGCTATCCGCATGAATTCTCCGGCGGCCAGCGCCAGCGCATCTCGATTGCGCGCGCCGTGGTGCTGGAGCCGAGCTTCGTGGTGCTGGACGAGCCGACCTCTGCGCTCGACATGCTGTTCCAGTCGCAGATGGTCGATCTGTTGCGCGAGCTGCAGCGCAAGCACGACCTGACCTATATGTTCATCTCGCACGATCTGCGCGTGGTCGCAGCGCTGGCCAGCCATCTCATCGTGATGCGTGACGGCAAGGTGGTCGAGGAGGGGGCGGCTGTCGAACTGTTCAAGAATCCGAAGTCGGACTACACGCGCGCGCTGTTCGCGGCCGCCTTCCGCAACGAGGCCGCCAGCGGCGGCGCGGTCGCGACTTAGGAACTTGGGCCCTGTAACGATCGTCGGGTCCTTGCTCAGGTCCGCCCGATCTCCGTTCGCGAAATAGCGAACGGACAGCTGGAGCTTTACCTCAGCTATACCTCATCCTAAGGTAGCGTCAGGTCGGCGCTCTGCGGCGCGCGCGGTGGTGTGGGGGATGCCATGTTTACCCGAGTCGCGACGATGATCGCTCTAACGCTTTTCGCCGTTGGCCTGAGCGCATGTGGTTGGGTCACACCGGCGTTCGATCCGCTGGCGCGGTCGCCTTACGACACGGGAATCTTTGTCAATCGCATCGCAAACCAGGTGAAATGCGAGCTCGGCAAAGCCGTCTACGACGTCATCATGGAGTATCAGGAGAAAGACGCCAATCCCGTCGGATGGCTTGCAACATGGGGCGCGAAGGCGACCCTCAAGATCATCGTTGAAGAGCAAAGCAATCTCAGTCCCAGCGTGCTCGTAACGCCTCCAGGAACCTTCTCGCTGAACGCAAACGGCTCTTTATCCGCCGATGCCACCCGTACGGAGACGGTCAATTTCTACTTTGTCTTTGCGGACTTGCTCGATCCGAAAACTCATAGGTTGCCCGCTCGAGAGCCGAAACTATGCGAGCATTACAGCGATATCCTGATCGAAAGCGACCTGAAGCTCAAGGAGTGGGTCGAAACCGTGGGGCTGCTCGCGTCAACGCCGAAGACGGTATCCGATCCGTTCAAATCAGGTGGGCCTCTCGACACCACCTCGCACGAGGTCCAGTTCGTCGTGACTTTGACAGGCGGTATCACGCCGATTTGGAAGCTCGTATCCGTAACCGTCAACCCGTCCGGCACATTCTTAGGCGCCACCCGGGCAAGAACGGACGATCTCCTCATTACAATGGGGCCCATGACGTCAATCGCTCCAGGCGGAAGGCCGCTTGTTTCGACGCAAGCGATCGATGCGGCCCATCTCGGTGCTCAAATTCAGGGTATCACCACCGCAATCCAGAGCCTGCCTCGATAATCTGTCCCACCTCGTAGACGAGAGGAGTGCGCACCATGGCTGATAACAATGATATTGCCCAAACCGAAGTCGAAGCCGTTCGTCGAGGATACCAGCGAATAGATCTCTCGACTGAAGAAAAGGCTTTGCCGCATTTTGCGCATCGGAGGCCGTGCGGCGGCGCGGTGCAGAAGGGCGATTGGTGTCTGATGACCAATTGTCGTCCGGATAACACGCTGACCGTTTGTTATTGCGACGGTAACGGCAACTGCGCAAATTGCTATGTTGCGCCCTGTGGGAACTAATGACGCTCGTTTCCTGAGTCTCGCGCTCGCTGAGTCCGAAGGCGCGCAAACGACCGCTCTGGAGCGACGCCAGGGTCGTTTTGACGTGGGGACTTGCTAATACCTGCGACTTGCAGGAAGTTGAGAATTGAGCGGCACTCGCTCGCGAATTTTGGAATCCAGGCTCAAACACCAGCTTCCCATTTTGCGCCGCACCAGCAGTATTGGTGGCTGGTTACCCAGTGCCTTTGCCACCGCAAGCGACGCTCGGTTTCTCTTGTGCCGATCGCGCACGGACGGCTAAACTTGGGCAAAACCAGGAGAGCTTGATGAGACCCTTTCGGGCGTTGCTGTTGCTTGCCTGTAGCGCGCTGCTGATCGCGGCTGCACCCTCGGCTTGGGCCGAGGGAACTTTTGAAATCCCCGCAGGGGCCCATTTCAACAAGGACAAGCTGGCGAGGCTCAGCGAGTTCTTCCGGAACGAAGTGGCGACCGGCAAAATTCCCGGAGCGATCCTGCTGATCCAGCAGCACGGCAAGCCGGTGTATCACGAAGCCTTTGGCGTGCAGGACGTGGTCTCGAAGGCGCCGATCACCGACCACACCATCTTCCGCCTGTTCTCGATGACCAAGGCTATCACCAGCGTGGTCGCGGTGAAGATGCTGGACGAGGGCAAGTTCTCGCTCGACGATCCGGTCGCCAAATACATTCCGTCCTTTGCAAATGTGAAGGTCGGCGTCGAGAAGGAAGCCAGCGACGGGACCAAGACGCTCGAACTGGTGCCGCCGGACCGGCCGCCGACCGTGCTGGACTTGATGCGCCAGACTTCCGGCATCACCTACGGCTTTTATGGTGATAGCCTGGTTCGCAAGGCCTACAGGGGCGCCAATATCTATGCCGGTGATTTCGATCTTGCCGAGTTCGCCGAACGGATCGCCAAACTGCCGCTGCACAATCAACCCGGCGCGCTTTGGCAGTATGGTCATTCCACCGACATCCTGGCGCGGATCATGGAGATCGTGTCCGGGAAGTCCCTGATCGATGTCGAGCGGGAAGAGCTGCTCGATCCGCTCGGCATGAAGGACACCGGGTTCTTCGTCACCGATCCGGAAAAGCAAAAGCTGCTCGCCCAGCCGATGCCCAATGACAGCGATTTCCGGGTAGGTCGTGAAAACAACCCGACCGTCCCAAAGAAGATCATGTATGCCAGCGGCGGCATGGTCTCGACCATGGCGGACTACGCGCGCTTCGCGCAGATGCTGCTGGACGGCGGCAAATTCGAGGGCAAGACCATTCTTAGCCCGCGAGCGTTCAAGCTGCTGACGACTGATCAGGTCGGACCGGATTCGGGCGTCGATCGCGATTTCTTCTACTTCCCCGGCGACGGCTTCGGCTTTGGGCTCGGCCTCGCCGTGCGCACCGATGCGGGCAACGCCACGCCGCCGGCACCAGGCGATCTTGGCGAATTGAAATGGGACGGCGCCAGCGGCTGCTATTTCGTGATCGATCGCAAGCAGGACATGTTCTTCGTTTTGCTCGAGCAGACTCCCTCGGAGCGCCAGCGGATCCAGAAGACGGTGAAGCAGCTGATCTATGAGGCGATGGAGAATTGACGGCACCACACGGCAAGGCCGTCTTGATGTGCGTCAATCTCTCGGTGACCAGAGCTTCTAGTAGTAAGGCGTCCCAACCCGCGTCGGAGGTGACATGATAAAAGCTGTTGCAGAATGGTTGATCGTTGCCGGTCTTGCCACTGGCTTCGCCGCTGCAGCTCAGGCCGAAGACGTCGACATCGGCAAGTCGGAATTTCAGTCTTCGTGTGCGAGTTGTCATGGTGCGGATGGGAAGGGCGGAGGGCCGGTCAGCGCCCAGCTCAAGGTCGCGCCCCCCGATCTGACGCTACTGGCCAAGAAGAACAACGGGGTGTTTCCCACCAACGCGGTTTATGAAACGATCTACGGATCGAAAGCGATCGCCGCTCATGGCTCGCGTGAAATGCCGATCTGGGGACAACGGTTCAACCCCATCGTCAATTTGCCTCACGATGTCGATCCGTATTATTGGAAGCTGGCGGGGCCGCAGCAAAGCCCGGAAGTCGTCGTGCGAACGCGCATTCTCGCCGTCATCGATTATCTCAACCGCATTCAGCAAAAGTAATCGCCAGCCAGCCCGAGAGCTGCAGGTGGTTTGCCCGACGGGCATGCCTTGCCGAAACCTGTCCATCCCTTCGGGAAAAAAGAATCAGCTTGCCTCGTCGGGCAAATCACCGGCATTAATCGTCGCTGTCCCGCCTCCTTCAGGAGGGGCGTTTCGCGACCGTCACGGACGTGGGAAGCGGGATGCGATGGGCGTGTCGGGTTGCAGCGCGGTTCATTCGCGCCGACGAACAATCCCGACGCGCACGACGAAGTCGCGTGGTCCTGGCGCCCCGGTGCTGGCGCTAAGTTGGCGACGATGCTTGCGCATCGCACTGACGACAGGGGCAAGAAAGCCGGTCCCTGGGGAGATCGCGTATAAGCCGTAAAGCCATCGCGCAGGGAAGGCCGGTTGTTCGGCCCGTACCTGTGGTTCTGCCGCGTGCTTTCTCTGCACGCGAGCCATGGGTGCGGTCAGCACCCGGCCTTCCCCATAGGCGTTAAGGTAGCGCGAGCATCGATTGATACTTGCGTTTTCGAGGAGGCTCGCGAAGGTGGCGCCCCAACGCGCGTTTTCTGCGGCGCAAGCAACGGATGGTTGGTTGTGGAATGATTGCTTGCAGCAAGGATGCAACGAGCTGCTGCAGGACCCGCCAAGCGCCAGGCGTCGTTAAGCGGCCTGCGTCCAGTGGGGAGAGTCCTCGAAGTCGCTGGCAAGCGGCTCGAGCAACAGGATGATCAGGAGGTGGGCCAGCAGGTAGGGCTTGGCAGAGCGCGGATCGGTTCCTGGCGGCGTCTTGAGGCCAATCAGACTCTTCAGTCGCTTGAACCCAAGCTCGATCCGCCATCGCAATCGATAGAGCGCAAGCACATCTTTGGTGGAGAACTCGTCCCGCGCGAGCGACGTGATCAGAATGACCCAATCCGCAGCCTCCAAAGTTTCTTTGGAGATGATGCGGTTTTCATCTTTTGCGTCTTGCCGGGCTTTACGCCGAGAAGCAGCAGCCGCACCGGTGGGCTTCTTGATTGCGACCAGACGCATAGCCAGAGGCGCGCCGCCCTTGCGCTTGATCCAAATCTCCCGATCGACCAGTCCGCGCGCCTTCGCGGCACGCAATTGGGCCATCAGATCGAACGGAAGGCCTTTGGCGTCAAGCCAACGTGCGTTCTTCCAGCCCGCTCGGATCAAAACGTCGGCCCCGGCTTCGCGGACGGCCGCAATGCGGTCAGGTTGCAGATAAGCGCGGTCAGCAATGCGGATCTCGTTCTTGACCACTGGTATCCGGTCAAACGTTTCGCCCTCTTGCTGATCTGTCAGCTCGAAGTGACCAAAGCGCTCATAGGGCAGATCAAATGCGCTATGAACGCGCCAAAGCTCACTGTTCTTGCGCGCAGCCGGTCCCGCCTGAGGCACTGTCGTCGCATCGATGATGCGGATCAGGCGGCCTTGGCTCGCCTTCGGAGCTGCCGCAGCGAGCAAGCCCTCCACCAGCACCGCAAACCAATCACCACATTGACGCAGCCGATAGAACAACGCCACGCTGGTGAGGTCGGCAAGGCCAACAGAAGCCGCCCATGCGGCTGTCGATCTCAGCCCTCTTTCACCCAAACAATAGGCCAGCATCAGCCGAAGTAACGTCACCGCATCTGGAATCTGCCGCCGACGCGCGAAGGCCTTCGTCTGGCGCGCAGTTTTCTCGAGCTGCGCAGCCCCGCCCAGCTGCGCAACCACTCTCGTCCAGTCCTCGTTCAGGAGCGATTCGTCTGCCATCCCCTGTTCGAATCACGGCGGATTCCAACACTCAAGCATAAACTTAACGCCTATGCGGCCTTCCCTGCGCCCTCCGCCATTTCGAGGGCCGTCGTTTCGCAAAGCTCGGGCGGATCACGTCGCGAGATCGCAGATGTCTGTCTTGCTGTTTGATAGGTACATAGGGATGACATGGTTCGCGATGCGCGGCACCGATGCCGGTGTCCGTATTGCGAGCCGCCCGGTCGGCGCGATGCACGGCCGGATGACAGGCTTCCGCGAAGCAATTCAAGGCGAAAGCAGGAGGCTTGAATTGCTTCGTTGCTTCGTTGTTTCGTGGCTCGCGATGACGGAGCCAAAGCGCAGGCGGATAAGCCAATTCGGTGTAGCTGGAGGTGAAGGGGCGCATGCCCACATTGCCTCGCGGAGGCCGGCATCGAATGGTGGACACGCTTCGCTCGGCCCAGCCGACGAATCTGCGTGTGCCCTCGGCAGAACGAAGCAGCGTCACGCCCGCTGGAGCAAGTTCGACCGAAGGACAAGGAGACGCGTCGTCGCAGCCATTGTCTCGGCAATGCGCTCACCTATAGGTCAGTTTATCAAATTCTAGTAATGGTTGTGCGACGATCGGCTTGGCCGGCCGCCAATGTTGAGGTGCGCGCCTAGACCGGCTGCAGCGAAAGCGAGCGTCCAACGGGGCGGGCATGAATTCTCGAGGCGCAAGGATCAAACAGGCACTGGAGGCGAGGGCAGTCCGCAAGCAGCATGCATTGGCCCGGGCATTGGGGGTTCACGAGAGTGCGATTACACGATGGAAGGAGGACGGCACAATGACGCTGGACAATGCGATTGCCCTCTGTCGTGAACTGGATATCTCGGCAGATTGGCTATTACTCGGCATCGGTCATATGGATCAGCATAAAGAGCGTAGCGAAGTGGCCCCCGCCCATACGGAGCTGCTTGCGCTCTTATCTCCGGGCGCGGCTGCCGCGCTCATGAAATTCATCAGGTTGGTCGCGGCAGGGCAGAGCTGACCTGGGGAACATTTGAATTGATTGGGGGCGGCTGCTGGTTGTGCCAGGCGCAAGAGCTTGCGACCCGCAAAATTGGAATCAATCGACGTTCAAAAATTACCATCTAAAGTTGAGTTCATCGGGCAATGGCGACGGACGTGAACAATCGCTCTTACCCGATTTGCCCAATGGAGATGAACATGACCTACTATAAGCTTTGGTTGAAGGTGAGCGATGTCTGGACTTACCAGACAAAGTGCACGGGCGATGCGCTTCCGAAGAAGAAGGAGGATCCGCCGGTGGAACTCACGCGTACGGAGGGGCTCAAGCTCAAGTCGAACCACACCTATCGAATCACGAACCTTCAAGACGCCCCTTACGGCCTGTATGTTTGCGAGTCCATCACGGACGAGGGACAGAAAGGCGAATTCAAATACAGCGCGGCAGTTTCGGCAGGACAGGAGGCGGTCGTCATGGATCAAGCTATTGCTGCGAGCACGACGTATACAATCGATTTTCAGAACAACACACCAGACACCTGGACCTTGAGCGTCTATCAGACGCTGCCCGCTTCGCCCGGGCTCAAGAGCCTGTCTTGGAAGCAGACGACGGTGCCGAAAAGCGGTGAATCTGGTGTCCAGTGGAACATCAACTATCTCGTCGGCGTCGCAAACTACAAGCAGAGCGGGGGGAAAGGCGTCTACAAGGCCTCGCAGAAGCTCGGTACTCAACTGGGGCAGAAATGGGCCTGTCGTTTCGAATCCGGCGCTCAGCAACTGTTCGAGGACGGCGGCGCCAATCCGGGGCAAGTTCTGATCCAGAACAAGTCGGGTGAGCTCGCGAATCTCGGCATCGGGATGGACGGGGATCTGGCACTGGTGCAGTCCAACGTTTACTCCGGAAATGGCGCGCAGTTCGAGGTCGCGCCGGTTTACTGGGTCGCCCTGTACAAGGACGTCGTGCAAGGTGAGGTGATTTCAGGCAATCAGGTCCACGGGCCGCTGCAGGTCGTGTTTCCGGGCGGCGTGACGCAATTGACCTACGAAGCCTATATCGACGGGAGCGAATTCGTGTTCGGCCTGCAGGGCGGCAAGGCCTTGCGTGCGCCGCTCGATCAGGTGGAGCAGCGGCTTCGCATGCTGAGTGCAGCCTGAAGGGCCGGGTTCACAACTGCAAGAAATACTCCCCGCTGGCCTTCGCCAGCGGGGTTAAACGTCGGGTCTGCAGAGTGAGCCAGCCCTCAGAGACGACGTTGCGTCGCTTTCATGCAGGCGGCGGCTCTACAGCCGCTTGATCGCCAGGACCTCGCTGCCGCCGGCCTTGATGCGTGCGATGGCATCCTGCGTGGTCTCGATCGCGGTCGCCATGTGATAGGCGTTGGCATGCACGATGCTCTCCGGATCGCGCACGATCGCGACATGCCCCTTCCAGAAGATGAGGTCGCCGCGCTGCAGGGTCATCGCTTCGGAGCCATCGAGCGGCCGCCCGAGCGCGGCCTGCTGCATGTCGCTGTCGCGCGGGCAGGCCAAGCCTGCCGCATTCAGCGAGAGCTGAACGAGGCCCGAGCAATCGATGCCGAGGCTGCTCTTGCCGCCCCACAGATAAGGCGTGCCGACGAAGCGCTCGGCCACTGCGACGTAGTCGGGCTCGATCGCATCAAGCACGGCGATATGCTGCTTCGGCAGATGCAAGCCGTCGTGCGTGATCGCAAATGCAGCATCCTCTCGCGTCACAGCGATCCGCGATCCCAGCACCAGGGTCTCGCTCGGCGGCAGCTTGATCGAAGGACCGGGGAAAGCGAACGTGCGGAGTGCCGCAATCTTGTGCGTCGGCGCTGCAGCCGGCTTAGCGAGCGCGGCATCGGGCAGCCAACCGACATAGCCGTCGCTGTCAAGCTGCCCCCAGGCCCAGCCTTCGGCGTTGCGGTCGTAGATCGTGACCCGCTCGCCGCGCAGCGCCTGGGTCAACAGGGCGGCGTTCGAAAACGGGTGCTCGCGCATGTCGGCGAGCGCAGCGGCCACTTCGAAGCTCTCGCCCTCGACGAAGCGCGCGGCGCTGACTTGGCCTTGGAGATGCTTGGCCGCGATGTCGCCGCGCGCGGGTGTGAGACGCGGATCAGCCATAGCGCTCGCTCAAGAGCTTGTAGAGTGCCCGCGCGCCCTGGCATTCGCCGCCTTCGGGCCGCCCCGGCTTGGCCGATGGCGTCCAGGCATAGATGTCGAGATGCAGCCAGCTCTTGGCATGCTCGACGAAGCGCTGCAGGAACAGCGCGCAGGTGATCGAGCCGGCAAAGCCGTTGGACGGCGCGTTGTTGATCGTTGCGACTTTCGAATCCAGCCAGGAGTCGTAAGGCGCCCATAGCGGCATCCGCCATAGCGGATCGTTCTCGGCCGCCGCGCAGCGCGCGACATCGGCTGCGAGCGCGTCATCCTGCGTGTAGAACGGCGGCAGCTCGGGGCCGAGCGCAACGCGCGCGGCACCCGTCAAGGTGCCCATGTCGATCAAGAGATCGGGCTTTTCCTCGTCGGCAAAAGCGAGCGCGTCGGCGAGGACCAGGCGGCCTTCCGCATCGGTGTTGCCGATCTCGACCGTGACGCCCTTGCGCGAGGGGAACACATCGAGCGGACGGAAGGCGCTGCCGGACACCGCGTTCTCGACCGCGGGGATCAGCACGCGCAGCCGCACCTTCAACTTCGCGCCCATCACCATCTGGGCCAGCGCCAGCACATTGGCGGCACCGCCCATGTCCTTTTTCATCAGCAGCATGCCGCTCGAGGTCTTGAGATCCAGGCCGCCGGAATCGAAACAGACGCCCTTGCCGACCAGGGTGACCTTGGGATGGGCCGGATCGCCCCAGACGAGCTCGATCAGGCGTGGTGCTCGGGTCGAGGCCATACCGACGGCGTGGATCAAGGGAAAGTTCTGCTGCACGAGTTCGTCGCCGACGATGCAGCTGAAGCTCGCGCCGTGACGTTCGGCGAGCTGCTGCGCGGCCAGCGCCAATTCGGCCGGCCCCATGTCATTGGAGGGCGTGTTGACGAGATCGCGGGCGAGCGCGGCGGCCTCGGCGATGCGCGTCAGTTCGGCAGCATCGGTTCCGTCAGGCAGTGCGAGCCGGACCTCGGACCCATCCGCCTTGCGATAACGGCTGAAGCGGTAACTGCCGAGTGCGAAGGCGAGCGCCGCCAGACGCGCATCATGCGGCTGGTTGGCGAAGCGATACGTGCCCGCCGGCAGCAGGCCGGCCAATGCGCCCGGCCGGAACAAATCCCGGTGTTTGGCCGCATCATCCTCGAGCCCGAACAGCACCTGCGCGATCTGGCCGTCAGGCGCAGGCAGGACCAGGCAGGCGCCGGGCTTCGCGGCAAAACCGTTGGCGTCGGCAAACTGCCGCGCTTGCGGCCCAAGCCCGTCCCGGATCGTCGGCCAGGTCGATTTGGTGACGAAGGTGATGGGGCGAGCCGTCGCGGTGGCGGCAGTGTCGAATACGGATGGCATGTCTTACAAATCCTCAGAACCGACCGGCGCAGATGGCAGGTAGACTTCGCAGAGTTCGATGGGGCCTGCAATCGCCATGATGAGACGCCCGGTTGCCGCTTTTGCTCCGGTCGTCGGAAGGAACAACGGATGATCCTCGAGGCCTATGTCAGATGCTTCGTCGATCCCGATGCACTCGCGCGGACGCTGGCCTTCTACAAGGACCTGCTCGGCGGCCGAGAGACCTTGCGCTTTGCCTATCCGGAAGCGGGCCTGGAGCTTGCCGCGGTGTCGTCGCCGCACCTGTCGGTGCTGGTGATCGCGGGCGAGAAGGAAAAGCGCAAACCGTTCGAAGCGACGAGCCTGACCATCAAGGTTTCCGACCTCGCACACTACGCGGCCGTTCTGCGCCAGAATGGGGCTGTCGAACTCGACCCCATCCAGGCCACTCCGGTCGGACATAAGATGCGGTATCGCCACGCCGACGGGATGGTTGTGGAGTACGTCGCCCACAATGCCTGATATAGAGGCGACGCGCGCAAACGCGGGGAGGATCGGCCCGGCAAAAATGGCAGCGTTAACCGCCTATTAGCGTTAACAGTTTATTGCTGGCGCGTCTGGTCCGATCGTCTCCCGAGTCCATGTGACATGCGTCAGCAGCCTTCTACCGTCCGGCTCCTTGCCTCCGCGGCCCTGACCGCGCTCCTTGCTGCCGGGCTCGGCGGCTGCCAGACCATGTCCGACGTCACAGGCTCCTTACGGACGAGGACCGAGCAGCCGCCCGCCAGCCCGCAACAGGCGATCGAGGTCTACGGCGATCGCTACCGCGCCAACCCCAAGGACGCCAACACGGCGATTGCCTATGGCCAGGCGCTGCGCACCAACGGTCAGCGCGAGCAGGCGGTCGCCGTCCTCGAACAGGCGACACTTGCCAATCCCGGCAACAAGGCGGTCCTTGCGGCTTACGGACGGGCGCTGGCCGACAACGGCAATTTCAAGCTGGCCTTCGACGTGCTGTCGCGCGCCCATTCGCCTGACAACCCGGATTGGAAGCTCTTGTCCGTACAGGGCACGGTGCTCGACCAGATGGGACGTCATGACGAGGCACGGCGCTACTACGAGAGCGCGCTGAAGATCGTGCCGGGCGAGCCTTCGGTGTTGTCCAATCTCGGCCTGTCCTACATGCTGGCGAAGGATCTGCCCAAGGCCGAAGAGGTCTTACGGCAAGCCTATGGGTCGCAGCGCGCGGATGCGCGCGTCAGGCAGAATCTGGCGCTGGTGGTCGGACTGCAAGGCCGCTTCGGCGAGGCCGAACAAATCGCCAGGGCTGATCTCCCGCCCGAGGAGGCGGCGGCCAACGTGGCTTATCTCAAGCAGATGCTGCAGGGCAAAGGCAAGCCGCAGAACGGTCGTGGCGCTCCGGTGGCCTCGCTCGATCGGCCGGACTGATCCCCGTTTTCGATCACCCCTACGGCGCGAAATCGCTGTGCCGGGACCGAAGGATCGGCCGACGAATTGCCAGCCGATCTTTTATTGCATGGCCGCAATCTTGATGCCGGTCGGCCCGAGAATCACGACAAACAAGACCGGCAGGAAGAAGACGATCATCGGCACCGTCAGTTTCGGCGGCAGCGCGGCGGCTTTCTTCTCGGCCTCGTTCATGCGCATGTCGCGGTTTTCCTGCGCCATCACCCGTAGGGATTGGCTGAGCGGCGTGCCGTAACGCTCCGACTGTTGAAGGGCAAGGCAGACCGACTTCACGCCGTCGAGTCCAGTACGCCGGGCGAGGTTTTCGTAGGCCACCTTGCGGTCCTGCAGATAGGAGAGTTCGGCCGTGGTCAGCGTGAATTCCTCGGACAAAGCGATCGACTGGCCGGTGATTTCCGTGGACACCCTGCGGAACGCCGCCTCGATCGACATGCCGGATTCGATGCAGATCAGGAGCAGGTCCAGCGCGTCAGGAAAGGCTCGTTTGATCGAGAGCTGGCGCTTGGTGATCGCGTTCTTCAGGAACAGCATCGGCGCCTGCAGCCCCAGATAGGCCATGCCGACGCAGATGCCGACCTTGACCGGCAGCGTTTTCTCCATATGGGCGATGACGAAGACGTAGAGCACCGAGCCCACAAACAGCACGATCGGCGTCACGGCGCGCGCAAACAGGAAAGTGATGTAGGGGGCCTGGCCGCGATAGCCGGCCATCACGAGCTTCTCGCGCGCCGCTTCCTGGGCGAGCCATTTGGTGAGGTTGAAGTCGTCGACCACCTTGGCGACGATCTGCTTCGGCGTTTGTCGGAGCGAGACCCTCTCGCCGCTGGCGAGCCGCTCGCGCTCGCGCTGCCGGAGCCGCTCACGTTCGCTGGCGACGGCCTTCATGCGCTTGTTGAGGTTTTCGCCAGCGAATAGCGGGGTGATCAGCGTGTAGACCGTCGCGCTCGCCGCGATCGCGGCGAACAGCATGGTCATGAAGTGCGGATCATGAAGCTTGCTGACGAGGAAATCGACCATGATGCGCCCTCAGAAATCGAAGTTGATCATTTTCTTCATGACCATGATGCCCATCGACATCCAGATCACGCAACCGACCAGCATGAGTTGGCCGGTCGGATGGGTCCACAACAGCGAGATGTAGCCGGGCGTGGACAGGTAGACCAGCAACATCACGATCGGCGGCAGCGAGCCGATGATGCCGGCGGAAGCCTTGGCTTCCATGGACATCGCCTGGATCTTCTCGGCCATTTTCTTGCGGTCGCGCAGCACCTTCGAGAGGTTACCAAGCGCTTCGGACAGATTGCCGCCCGACTTCTGTTGGATCGCGATGACGATGCCGAAGAAGTTTGCCTCGGGCAGCGGCATCCGATCATAGAGCCGGGCGCAGGCTTCGCCGAGCGGCATGCCGATCGCCTGGGTTTCGATGATGGCCAGGAATTCGCTGCGCAGCGGCTCCGGCGAGTCCGCAGCGACCACCTTGATCGATTCGAACAGCGGCAGGCCGGCCTTGATACCTCGAACGATCACGTCGACGGCGTCGGGCAGCGCAGCCAGGAATTGCTTCTCGCGCCGCTTCTTCAGGAAGCTCAGCGCCCAGCGCGGCAGGCCGAACCCGGCGGCAAAGCCGAGGCCAAGCGCGCCGAGCAGGCCGCCGCCGGCGAAGAACGCGATCGCGCAGGTGGCGATGCCGAGAACGCCCGAAATGATCCAGAATTTCTGCTCGGTCAGGTCGAGCCCGGCCTGCGAGATGCGCATGCTGAGCGGTACCTTGGTCCGCTGCTGCGCGCGCGCCTCGAGGTCCTTGAGTGATGATTCGACCTGTTCGCGGCGCGAACGCTGGGTTCGCTCGGCTTGGCGGACCACCGGCTCCTGCTTGGCGACCGAACTCCGACGTGCTTCGGCTTTCCGCTCACCCGAGAGGATCGGATAGAGGAAGACCCAGGCAATGCCGCCGATCGCGGTGGCGGCAAGAAAGGCGAGGGCGAGGACCTGCAGCTTCATCGTGGCGTCTCTCAGCTCTTGCCGGCGACTTCTGCAGCGTCAAGGGCCGCAGCGAGACGCTTTTCTTCGCCATAATAGCGGGCGCGTTCCCAGAACCGCGGACGCCCGATGCCGGTCGAGCGGTGCTGGCCGATGATCTTGCCGTTGGCGTCTTCGCCGACGAGATCGTAGACGAAGATGTCCTGGGTGATGATGGTGTCGCCTTCCATGCCCATCACCTCGGTAATGTGCGTGATCCGACGAGAACCGTCGCGCAGGCGCGCGGCCTGGATGATGACATCGATCGAGGCGCAGATCATCTCGCGGATGGTGCGGGAGGGAAGCGAAAAGCCGCCCATGGTGATCATGGATTCGCAGCGCGACAGCGCTTCGCGCGGGTTGTTGGCGTGCAGCGTGCCCATCGAGCCGTCATGGCCAGTGTTCATGGCCTGCAACAGGTCGAAAGCCTCGGGGCCGCGGACCTCGCCGACGATGATGCGTTCGGGGCGCATACGCAGACAGTTGCGGACCAGTTCACGCATCGTGATCTGCCCCTCGCCCTCGATATTGGGCGGGCGGGTTTCGAGGCGTACCACGTGCGGCTGCTGCAGCTGGAGTTCGGCCGCGTCCTCGCAGGTGATGATGCGCTCATCGTGATCGATATAGTTGGTAAGGCAGTTCAACAGTGTGGTCTTGCCGGAACCGGTGCCCCCGGAGATGAGCACGTTGCAGCGGCAGCGGCCGATGATCTGCAGGATCTCCGCGCCCTCCGGCGTGATCGCCCCGAACTTGACGAGCTGATCGAGGGTCAGCTTGTCCTTCTTGAATTTACGAATCGTGAGTGCGGGCCCATCGATCGCCAGCGGCGGTACGATCGCGTTGACGCGCGAGCCGTCGGCGAGGCGCGCGTCGCAGATCGGGGAGGATTCGTCGACGCGGCGGCCGACCTGGCTCACGATGCGCTGGCAGATGTTGAGAAGCTGCTGATTGTCGCGGAAACGGATACCGGTCCGTTGGATCTTGCCGCCGACCTCGATAAAGACCGTGCCGGCGCCGTTGACCATGATATCGGCGATGTCATCGCGCGACAGCAGAGGCTCCAGCGGACCGTAGCCGAGCACGTCGTTGCAGATGTCGTCGAGCAGCTCCTCCTGCTCCGCGATCGACATCACGATGTTCTTGATCGCGATGATCTCGTTGACGATGTCGCGGATTTCCTCGCGCGCGGATTCGCCGTCGAGCTTGGCGAGCTGCGCGAGGTCGATGGCCTCGATCAACGCGCCGAAGATGGTTGCCTTGACCTGATAATAATTGTCGGAACGCCGCGTCTCGACAACGGGCGGCGGAGGTGGCGGCTGTCGGATCGGCGCGAGCGGCGGCGATGACACCGCAGGCGTTGCCAGAGTGCGCGGCGCGGGATTGCCCGCGGCGGGAACAGGTTCCGGCGCAGGCGCCGCGGGCCGCATGACCCGGTTGTCGCTGTCTAATCCGCTACGCTTACCAAACACGACTCACAACTCCAGACGAGGCGCTTTACTTCGCCCTCAACTTTTCGATCAAGGGTGTCAGGAAGAAGCCCTTGGACTTCTTGGTTTCGCTGCGGCCGGTGAGCCGCTGTGCGATCTGCAGAAACATCTCGGACGTTCGGTGATTGGCGGCGATTTCCGCGATCATCTGGCCGTTATTGGCGGCGGCTCCGAAGATCTGCGGCTCGAACGGGATGGAGACGACCGGCTGGCTTTCGATCGCCTTGGCGAATTCGCCGGCATTGATTTCAGGCCGCTTCGGCACCCCGACCTGGTTCAGGCAGTAGAGCGGCACCCGGTCGTTCGGGCGGGCCGCCTTCAACAGGTCGAAGATGTTCTTGGTATTGCGCAAGGATGCAAGGTCGGGCGCCGCAACGATCAGAATGTCGTCGGCGCCGACCAGTGCGCGCTTGGTCCAGCCCGACCACTGATGAGGCACGTCGAGCACGATGCAGGGCATGGTTGCGCGCAGAGTGTCGAAGATGGCGTCGAACGCCTCGACACCGAAATCGTAAACCCGATCGAGCGTCGCCGGGGCCGCGAGCAGGCTCAGATGGTCGGTGCATTTCGACAGCAGGCGGTCGATGAAAGCGATATCGATGCGATCGGGAGAGAACACAGCGTCCGCAATCCCCTGCGGCGGGTCCTGATTGTAGTCGAGACCCGCGGTGCCGAAGGCAAGGTCGAGATCGGCAACGACGGAATCCATCGCGAGGTCGCGGGCAATCGCCCAAGCGACATTGTGCGCGATCGTCGAGGCTCCGACGCCACCCTTGGCACCGACGACGGCAACGATGCGGCCGACCGACTTGGCTTCGGGCGCCGAGAACAAGTTGCAGATCGAACGGACGACGTCGAGCGGGGCGACCGGAGCCAGTACGTAGTCGCTGACGCCGCGCCGGACCAGCTCCCGGTACAGCGCAACGTCGTTGATGCGGCCGATCACGACGACGCGGGTGCCCGGGTCACAGACAGTCGCGAGTTGATCGAGGCCAGCAAGAATGTCCGACCGTGTGTCCGTCTCCAGCACGATCACATTCGGCGTCGGCGCCGAGCGATAGGCCTCGATGGCGGCGGCCATGCCGCCCATCTGGACCTTGATATGGGCCTTGCCGAGGCGACGATCTTCGCCTGCTGCCTGGACGGTAGCGGCTGTCTCCACGGTCTCGCAGAAGGCCTGCACCGAAACGCGGGGCGCAGGCGCGATGTGATCGTCGGCCGGTGGTGGCACGACCTCCGGCTGTCCCTCGGGGCTCTGTCGGGCGTAGCTGATCATTTGCCTGTATCGCTCAGTTTGGCCTTGTCGGCTTCAGGATAAGTGATCGCGGTTGGCGTTCCCTTACGGTATTTCTCGAATAACGCGGTACGCCTTGCGGTATAGGGCGGTGTTTCGGACCGTGGCTGCACCAGGTCGGCCGGATTGTCGATCATGGCAGCCAGATTGCGCTGATTGGCGCAGCCATAGTTGTAGTAGGAGCGATTATCGAAATAGCCCTTGTTCTTGATCGACGGGCCGAGATCCTCCGGCCAGAGCCCGCAAGGGCCTGCCGTCGCCGAGAGTCTCGGATAGCTGAGGCGGATGGCTGCAAGCAGGCGCGAATCCTTGGGACGATAGTTTCGTACGACCACCGCGTGTGGCGGGACCCCCGCGGCGACAAGCAGCGATTGAATTTCCCGGATCGAATCGGCGGCGGCGCGCGCATTCGGGGTCTGCACCGGCACGTCGGCGCTGATCGCGCCGGTACCCTCATGACGCCAGCTTTGCGCAAGGCCCATGACGTCGGCGCGCTGCTCGGCCGTCAAGCCGCCGCGCCCTTGGCCGACGAACACGACCATGGATTCGTTGGCTTCCTGAACGGCGATCGGGTGTCGCAGGCGGTAATCCTCGGGAATGCTCGCTGTGGTCACAGCATCGTTCGTATGGTTGCAGGCCCCCAATATCAGGGCCGCGCCACCTAGAACGGCTGCCACGCGCAGGCGCCGGTTGCGAACGAGGGGGGCTGTTGCGGTCATCAGTGAAATCCTCGTTCCAAGCTCAGTCGGTGATGAAGCCGTAGGTGCCGCGATAGCTCCGTCCGGGCTCGCCCCGTCCGGGTACGCCGTAGATGCGGTTGATGTTTCCGAGCAGGTCGGCCTGCGGATCGGAGGCTGCGGCGAAGCCGTCATCCGGTCGCGACAGGTCCTTCGGCGCCACAGCGCGAACGACGTAGGGCGTGACGATCACCACCAGCTCCGTCTGGTTATTGACGTAATCCCGGCTGCGGAACAGCGCGCCCAAAACGGGCAGCTGCATCAAGCCGGGCATGCCGTTGATCGCCGACTTGGTCTGCTGCTGGATCAGGCCGGCCATGGCCATGGCGCCGCCAGAGGGAATTTCCAGGCTGGTTTCGGCACGGCGGGTCCTGATGGATGGAACGGTCAGCGAGTTGGTGACGGTGGAACTGACCGCCTGCGACAGCGTGATCGAATTGTCGTTCGTGAGCTCGGAGACCTCGGTCATCACCCGGAGCGAGATACGTCCCTCGCTCAGCACGACTGGGGTGAAATTGAGTGAAATACCGAACTTCTTGAAGCTGATCTGGGTGGTACAGACATGGGTCGTGGGGTCGCACGCATAACCGGCCGGGATTGGGAATTCGCCGCCGGCGATGAAGGTGGCGGATTCGCCGGAGATCGCGGTCAGATTTGGTTCGGCAAGGGTCCGGACCACGCCTGCGCTCTCCATGGCCCGCAGCGTGGCCTGCACCGAGGGGGTTGAGCCGAAGCCAGCGGTGATGGCGTTGCTGGAGACGAGGCTGGTCCCGTTCGCCGTGAACGGGTTGGAATTGTTGAACTGAACCACGGAGGTGCCGTAGTTCAGCTGCCCGGACAGGTCGATACCGAGTTGCTTGACGATCGAGCGCGATACTTCGGCGACCGTCACCTTGAGCATGACCTGGTCGCGGCCGCGCGCCACGATCGAGTTGACCACTTTGTCGGCGCCGCCGGCAAGCCGCGCGGCAAGGTCACCGGCCTGCTGGGCCTCGACCTGGCTCGCAGCCGTGCCGCTCAGCACGATGCCCTCGCCGAGGCCTTCGACCTGGATGTCCGCGTTGGGCAGCAGCTGCTTGAGCGCGGCGCGCATCCCGTTCAGGTCGCGTTTGACGGCGATGTCATAGGCCGCGATCTGTTGGCCCGAAGCATCGAAGAACACGATGTTGGTCTGACCGACAGCCGCGCCGATGATATAGGCGCGCTGAGCGGAGCGCACCACGGCGTTGGCGATCTTGGGGTCGGCGACCAGTACGTCTTTGATGTCGCGCGGCAGGTCGATCACGATCGACTTGCCGACACCAAGCGCGAGGAAGCGTGCATTCATCTGGCCGTCCGCAGCGACCGGCGTCGCCGGACGGTAATCGGCAGCAATCGCCGGCGCCAATGCCGGGCTGAGGCTGAGCGCGGCGGCGGCAGACAACGACAGCGCACGAACCGCCCAAGTCGGCTTCATCCGCTGATTTTCGTTGCATGTCATAACGGGAGTCCTCTTGATCACTTCTGTGTCGTCATCGTGCTGGGAACGCCGTAACGAACCACGGCGACGCTATCGCTGCGCCTGCGGCTCTGGTCCTCGGTGCGGTTCTCGGCGACGTTGAGGTCGGCAATGCTGCGCAGCGCCAGCGACAAGGTACCGGTCTGACGCGCGCGTGCCAGCAGTTCGGCCTGCTCCGGCTTCAGCTCCAGGGTGACGGTCTTGCCGACGACGGTGGTTTGGCCGTCCTTCTCCTTGGGGGCCTGGTCGATTGCCAGCACACGGATGTTCGACAGAATGATCTCGGAATTGACCATGTCTCCGGCATTCGGATGATCCGGATTGTGCTCGCGCTTGGACAGAATGACGTCCACCCGGTCGTTCGGCAGAATAAAGCCGCCGGCGCCGGTCTCGGGTGAAATTTCCGTCGAGACCGCGCGCATGCCGGTTGGCAGGATCGCGGCCATGAAGCCGGACCCGTCGGCCTTGACCAGCTTCTGCTCGCGGATCGGCTCACCGGCGATGAACGGCGCCCGGGCGATGTTGCCGACCACCTGATTGGTCGCGTCCGGGCGGTCGCTGCGGCGGATGAATGTGCTGCTTGCGGCCGCGGCTGGCCAGGTCTGCCATTGCAGATCGTCAGGCTTGATCGATTGACCGAGGCCGATATCGGACTTCGCGACCAGGACGTCGATCGTCTGAAGCTGGACGACCGGTGCCGCCGGTGCCGGCTTGTCGTCGGATCCGCTCGCAAGATAAGCGGCCACGCCGCCGGCGCCGACAGCGATGGTCAGGACGACAATGCGTGCGGTATTCATTACGCTTCACTTTCCACATTACGCTGGGATACCCGTGAAGCCGGCTCGAGGTTCGCTCCCTGCCTGCCCATGGCGGCCATGCGAACAGCAATCCAAGGTCTCACTGGCATCAATCTGCTGGTGTCCCGTGAGCGCCGGCATTCGCAAGAGCGCCTCCCGAAGAGGAGGGGAATGTCAGCGCCGAGACACCGGCGTCGCCGTGATGGGAGTTGAGCAGTTATTCGTCAAAGCATGGTTAATGAGGCGTATCTAAATCGCCTTAACACCGCGTTGCTGTGGCGTTTCAGTATCCGGCGAAGCGGGCGAGGTCGATGGCCTTCACCCAGCTGGTGTCCGGATAGATCATCAGCGCGCCAAGCGCGAGCGCGATGCCGTAGGGAATGCCGCTCTCCTTGGCATGCAGCCTTGCGAGCCAGGGGTGGCCGGCCAACATGTAAGGCAGCGGCCATTGGCGAAATTGCAGCAAGAGGAGCGTCAGCACGCCTCCGAACAGCGAAGCGTAGAGGAGGTAGTTCAACAGGTGGCCGAAGCCGAACCACAGCGCCGCGGCTGATGCGATCTTGGCATCGCCGCCGCCGATCCAGCCGCAGGCAAAGCAGCCGAATGCGACGATGAGAAGTGCCGCACCCGCCGCGAGATGCAGCAGCATGTCATAGGGACCCATCCCCCCCAATAGCGCGAGCACGACAAATCCTGCTGCGAGTGCCAACGAGACCCGGTTCGAGATCGTCATGGTAAACAGGTCGCTCGCCGCAGCGAACGCCATGAGTGCCGGGAACAGCAGAAGGCGGGCGATATCGAGGACCATGGCTCAGCACGTTGGTTCGGCCGGCGCGAGCGGCGCCAAGTCAAGTTCTAACGCCGAGAAATGAACGATCGGAAAACGGCCGGTCGCCAGGGGCCGGTTCGAGCCCGCAAGCCTCTCACCACGTGGCGGCGATCCGCAGCGCGAGCACGACGATGGATAGCCCGAGCGCAAGGCATACCCATTGCAGCGGTCCATCGGACCCATCGAACGATTTGTTCGTCGTTGCTACAGGCACAATTGGCTTACGCATGCGGACGCCGTCGACAGGAGGGGAAATGATAAAGGCCCCGGGATGCCGGGGCCTTTGCTCTGGTCGTGACGGCCGCTTACTTCAGCGACGCGTTGATCGAGGTGAACTTGCTGCCCAGGCTGGTGCCGAGGCCGTTCACTGCCGCGATGATCGCGAGCGAGATGCCGGCGGCGATCAGGCCGTATTCGATCGCGGTGGCGCCGGACTCATCCTTCACGAAACGAGCAAGAAGATTCTTCATATCGTAGCTCCATGTACACGTGGCTGGTCGAACTATAGCTGGTCGTTCGGCGTTCTCAGCACCGTGACCATGTGGGCACCCTAGGAGCCGACGATTTCGGCGTCGTTAATTCGATCGCGTAAACACGGTTACAAGTGGCTGTTGTTGCGCAGAGTAAATTTCCGATGAAGGGGGCATCGAAAATTTGAGGCGATGAATATGATGCGGATCGTCTGTTCGGTCGGTGCGATCTCGTACCCGGAATAGAGACGAGCTCCTCGCCGCCATCGGCGGCGGCGAAGAACGGTTACGGCTCCTTAAGCGCGAGAGAGTACGCCTTGGCAGGGTTTTGATGCGAGGCGCTCATGTCCAATCTGCCTATGGAAGTCGTTACGATGCTCGGCGAGACCATCGAGAAGGTCGTGCCGACCACGATTGTGCTTGCTGTCGTTTTCGCGGTGCTGAGCCGGTTCTGGGCATGTAATCCCGGCAAGCCGTGGTGGCACAAACGCGAGCTCGTTACCGATTTGGTGTACTGGTTCTTCGTTCCGGTCTTCGCGCGCGTGTTGCGGATCGGTCTCCTCGTGTTGGGTGCGGGAGTCATCTTCAAGATTCACGACGCCGATGAGCTGATCGCATTCTATGACAATGGCCACGGTCCGTTGGCGCAGTTGCCGTTGTGGCTGCAGGCGCTGCTGTTCCTGGTGCTCTCGGATTTCCTGCTGTACTGGTCGCACCGGGTGTTTCATGGCGGCGAGTTCTGGAAGTATCACGCCGTGCATCATTCTTCCGAGGATCTCGAGTGGATCTCGGCAGCCCGCTTTCATCCGGTGAATCTTATTCTCGGAACCATTGCGGCCGATGTCATTCTGCTGATGGCGGGCATCTCGCCCAACGTGATGATCTGGGTCGGTCCGTTCACGACCTTTCACTCGGCCTTCGTGCATGCAAACCTCAATTGGACACTCGGGCCGTTCAGATATGTTCTGGCCACCCCGGTCTTTCATCGCTGGCATCACACGCCGATGGAAGAAGGCGGCAACACCAACTTCGCCGGAACCTTTCCGATCTGGGATCTCCTGTTCGGCACCTTCCGCATGCCGGAGGGGCAGCTGCCGCTCGTCTACGGCAAGGACGAAGCGGACATGCCAGGCGAGATCGTCGGCCAGCTCGCATTTCCGTTCCGGCATTGAGGTGGTTGAAAGCTCCGCCGACGGCGGCGTGCAAATGCGGGCCGCGTTTGCGGATCGTTCACCAATTCAAGGCAGATTGCGACATCGGGTGCCGTCACCGCTGCGTATCGCTTGAGACGGCATGTTGATGCCCCGGGGTTGAGTATGTCGTTCAGTCTGTTGCGTCGCCTTGCGTCTTTGTCTTTCGGACTGCCCTCGCTTGCGATTGTGGTTGCGCTTTGGCCGGCCGCTGCGCTAGCCGATCCCGCGCCGAATGCAATCTCGGTCAACGTCGATCAGGCAAAGCTGGTGAAGCTGCCGGATCGGGTTGCGACGATCGTGGTCGGCAATCCGATGATCGCCGATGTGACCCTTCAGAATGGCGGGGTCCTTATCGTGACGGGCAAGGGCTATGGTGCCACCAACTTCATCGCGATGGACCGCAGCGGCCAGATCCTGGTCGACCGGCAGATCCAGGTGGCTGGTCCGACCGACCAGCTCGTGACGATCTATCGGGGTATCGACCGCGAGACCTACAGCTGCATGCCGCTCTGCCAGCGGCGCGTTACGCTGGGGGACGGCGACACCTATTTCAGGTCGGTCATGGACCAGGCAGGCTCGCTGTCCAGTCAGGCGAGCGGCAGCGTCGCCGCCGGAGCCGCAAAGACGAACTGATCAATATGGGGCCGGCCGGGCTTGCATCCGCATGCGGTCGTGCCGGCATGCGGCATGGTTAATGCCGACCTAACAGAACCCATCATTTAGTTCCGGTCGTGGGAAACGCTTCACCAAGAAGTTTCCGCTATTTCCTTCGCTCAGGTTGATTGCTCCAGCCGGATGAGCCGATGGTCTTCCCTACGTCCTCGATCGCGTCGTTCCATAAGGTATTGCGCCGGTTCCGGCGTAACCGCCGGGGTGCGGCCGCAATCGAGTTTGCGCTGGTCGCCCCGATCTTCTTTGCACTTCTGTTCGCGATCATCGAGACGGCGCTGGTGTTCTTCGCGGGCCAGCTGCTGGAGACGGCGACGCAGGATTCTGCTCGCATGATTCTGACCGGACAGGCCCAGCAGGGCTCCTACACCCAGCAGCAATTCGCGAACTATGTCTGTACGCAGACCCAGGTTTCGGTGCTGTTCGACTGCAACAAGATCTCTATCGACGTGCAGAGTTATCCGTCGTTCTCGAACGTCACGATCAACAACCAGATCGACAGCAGCGGCAACTTCATCAACAACATGCAGTACAATCCCGGCGGCGCAGGGGATATCGTGGTTGTCCGGCTGTTTTATCAGTGGCCCATCTACGTGACCGGGCTTGGCTACAACATCGCCAACCTGTCGGGAAGCAAGCGGCTGTTGGTTGCGACCGCAGCTTTCAAGAACGAGCCGTACTGACGAGCTCCGCAAAGGGTGGTGCAATGATCTCTGTCACGCGACCCGGCTCGCTGATCGGCGTCCGTCTGCAGCGTCTGGTGGGCGATCTTGCAACGGACTGCCGCGGCATCGCCGCGACCGAGTTCGCCTTCATCGTCCCGCTGATGCTGGTGATGTTCTTCGGCACCGTGGAGTTCTGTTCGGGGATCGCGGTTCAGCGCAAGGTCACCTTGATGGCGCGGACCTTGTCCGACCTGACCTCGCAATCGACATCGGTCAACGATTTCACCAACACCTTCGCCGCCTCGAACGGGATCATGTATCCCTACCCGACCTCACCCTTGAACTCGACGATCACCGAACTCTATGTCGATCCCAAAACGATGCAGGCCCGTGTGCAATGGAGCGTGGGGTCGGCTCCGCATGCTCAGAGCAGCACGGTCGGGATCCCCGCCGCGCTCCTGGTTGCCGGCACCTATCTGATCTTCAGTGAGGTCAACTATAAATACGTTCCGACCGTCGGCTATGTGATGGCCCAGACCGGCGTGACCTTGGGCGACGTCTCCTATACGCGGCCACGGCAATCGAGCTGCGTGTTCTACACTCCCGTCGATGGGACGACGACGACTTGTCCGAGCAGATGAGGGACGGGCCTGGAACACCAGTTCCGGACGGTGCGCAGTGCAACGAAGAGCAACGCAACAAAAAGGGCCGCGGAGAGGCGGCCCTTTGTCTTATCGGCATTCGGTTCAACCGGCCACGGATCGGACCGGACGGACGCTCAGTTGGCAGCGCGAAGATTGTCGGCTGACGACTTGCCCGAACGGCGGTCAGCTACGATCTCGTAGGAGATCTTCTGGCCTTCGCGCAGCGTGCCGAGGCCAGCGCGCTCGACGGCGCTGATGTGCACGAACACGTCGTTGCCGCCATCATCCGGCTGAATGAAGCCGTAGCCCTTGGTTGCGTTAAACCACTTCACGGTTCCCATGCTCACGGGGGTAGTCCCTTCTCGGATATCAAATGCGTAACCCAGGTACCTGGGCTGGTTAGATCGAATTTTTGGAAGGGTCGTCAGCGTCTGAACCGGCTGTACCGGTAATAGCTAATGTCGTCCGGCCGAAAATCGATTGCGGCCTATATTATGGGAAAAAAGGCTTCGAAACAATCCTGAGCTGCGCCAGCGCGCACGTTTTTTTGACGCGCCGGCCGGGGCCGGCGCGCTCTGCGAACCGATGGCGTCAGGCCACCTCGATCAACACCGAAGGGCGCAATGTGCGCCCAAAGTCTAACGACGGCGGAACTGGCCGCCCCGCTGGGCCGCCCCGCGCGGGGGACCGCCTGCCGTGCTCGGGCGCTCGTCCTTGTGACGGAAAATCAGACGTCCCTTTTCAAGGTCGTAGGGCGACATCTCGACCGTCACGCGATCGCCGGCGAGCGTCTTGATGCGATTTTTTTTCATTTTGCCGGCAGTGTAGGCAACGATCTCGTGCCCGGTATCAAGTTGCACGCGATATCGCGCGTCGGGAAGGATTTCGGTGACCAGCCCTTCGAACTGGATCAGCTCTTCCTTAGCCATGTGTCTCTCCAGATCGATAGACGTCTAGTTTGGCCGTTGGTTGCGGTTCGGGTTTGTATTCCGTCGGTGTTCAGGTCTGCTCGCGCGTTGCAAAAACGCAACGCCTTGAATCGCCCCGGCCTTGCCGCCGCCTTGCGGCGGTCGCTGGGACTCTTGGCGATTGCTGGGCAGAGAACTCATCATAGCATTGGAACGCCTGCGGCGGCGAGGGCCTTTTGCGGATTTAGCCCCTTCGTTAGCCCGCGCACCCTGCATTCCGGGGCGGCCGCTGCGCTGAGGTGCCGGCGCGGCTTCGTGCTGCCCCGGCGTGCGACGGTCTTCGCGCGGCAGTGAAAGCTTGATGAGCCGCTCAATGTCGCGGAGGTAGGAGAGTTCCTCGGCGCCGGCAACCAGGGAGATCGCAACGCCCTCGGCGCCTGCCCGCGCAGTACGGCCGATGCGATGCACGTAGGTTTCGGGAACGTTGGGCAGGTCGTAATTCACCACATGGCTGACGCCGTCGACATCGATGCCGCGCGCGGCAATGTCGGTGGCGACCAGGGTGCGGATCTCGCCGGAGCGGAATGCGGCCAGGGTGCGCTCACGATGGTTCTGCGACTTGTTGCCGTGGATCGCCTGGGCGGGAATGCCTGCTTTCTCGAGGCCTTTCACCACTTTGTCGGCGCCGTGCTTGGTGCGGGTGAAGACCAGGGCGCGGTTGACCTTCTCCTCCTTGAGGAGCTGGGCCAGCAGGGTTCCCTTGGCGGAATGATCGATCTGGATCGCGCGCTGGGCAATGCGTTCGGCGGTGGAGGAGACCGGGGTCACCGCCACCCGGGCCGGGTCGCGCAGCATCGCGTCGGCCAGCTCGGCAATGTCCTTGGGCATCGTCGCGGAGAAGAACAGCGTCTGGCGCTTGGCCGGCAGCTTGGCGACGATCTTCCGGATGTCGTTGATGAAGCCCATGTCGAGCATGCGATCGGCTTCGTCGAGCACCAGGAACTCGACCTGGTTCAGCTTGAGCCCATTGCTCTGCACGAGGTCGAGCAGCCGCCCGGGGGTTGCGACCAGCACCTCGAGGCCGGGCATGACAGCCCGGACCTGGCGGCCCATGGGAACGCCGCCGATCGCGAGGCTCGCGCTCAATCGGAGATGGCGGCCATAGACGTTGAAGCTGTCGAGGATCTGCCCGGAAAGCTCGCGGGTCGGGCTCAGCACCAGCACGCGGCAGCTCTTGGGCTGCGGCTTGATGCGGTTCTGCAGCAGCCGATGCAGGATCGGTAGCGCAAAGGATGCGGTCTTACCGGTTCCGGTCTGGGCAATGCCGATGACGTCGCGGCCTTCCAAGGCGAGCGGAATGGTCTGGGCCTGGATCGGAGTGGGGGTGTGGTAGTTCTCGTCCTTGAGCGCGCGCATGATCGCGTCGGCAAGGCCAAAATCCTGAAAGGATGTCAAAAGGGGAGTCTTTCCATAAGAGGATACGCCCGTGCCGACGCAAGGTCCGACGCGGGTGAGTGAGCGAGGAAGACACCCGCGTGTTGGGAGCGCCTGTTGTGGTTTGCTGAAATGGGGCAAGCCAGAAGCTCTGAGCGAGCTTAAGAACACGCAGCTTGCAACGACGGGCCGATTCGCCTCGTCTTTCAGACATATGGAACAGTCCTGCGCCAGTTTCAAGGGGAGCTTGGGGCGCGCTTGGTACAATTGCGGTACTCTGCTGCCCCAAATTTAGTCATTTGGAGTGCAGTGCATAAGATGACAGCAAAATGCTGGCAAATTAAACAGTTCAATTGCTTAAGCTGCGGGCACAGCGGTGCGACGTTCTGGCGCGTTTAGTCGAATTTCTCATTACGATTCAAATGCTTGTCGGTCGTGCGGGGCGTGGCACACTTCTTGCGATCCCTTGGCGCGCAGACGGCCGTGGTCGTTTCGGCCGCAAAGCACGCTGCGTCAGGGAGATCAGACCTCATGCTTACTCAATTCACTCAGGAATTATCGGCGCCGTTCAGTCGCCGCCGCTGGCTGGCCGCTGCTGCTGGCCTGGCGCTCGGCCTCGCCGGCTTCAGCTCGGCCAAGGCTGCGGAAGACACCATCAAGATCGGCGTTCTTCATTCGCTTTCCGGCACGATGGCCATCAGCGAAACCACGCTGAAGGACACGATCCTGTTTCTGATCGACGAGCAGAACAAGAAGGGCGGCGTGCTCGGCAAGAAGCTCGAGGCCGTCGTCGTCGATCCCGCGTCGAACTGGCCGCTGTTCGCCGAAAAGGCGCGCGAGCTGATCACCAAGGACAAGGTGGCGGTCGTGTTCGGCTGCTGGACTTCGGTGTCGCGCAAGTCGGTGCTGCCGGTGTTCAAGGAGCTCAACAGCATCCTGTTCTACCCCGTCCAGTACGAGGGCGAGGAGAGCGAGCGCAACGTGTTCTACACCGGCGCGGCGCCGAACCAGCAGGCGATCCCGGCGGTCGATTACCTGATGAAGGAAGAGAAGGTGAAGCGCTGGGTGCTGGAAGGCACCGACTATGTCTATCCGCGCACCACCAACAAGATTCTCGAGGCCTATCTGAAGTCGAAGGGGGTCGCCGCCGACGACATCATGATCAACTACACGCCGTTCGGCTTCTCCGATTGGCAGACCGAAGTCTCGAAGATCAAGGCGTTCGGCTCCGCCGGCAAGAAGACCGCAGTGGTCTCGACCGTCAACGGCGACGCCAACGTGCCGTTCTACAAGGAGCTCGGCAACCAGGGCATCAAGGCCAAGGATATTCCGGTCGTCGCGTTCTCGGTGGGTGAGGAAGAGCTCGCCGGCATCGACACCAAGCCGCTGGTCGGCCATCTAGCCGCCTGGAACTACTTCGAGTCGATCAAGACTCCGGCGAACGAGAAGTTCATCAAGGAGTGGCAGGCCTACACCAAGAATCCGAAGCGCGTGACCAACGATCCGATGGAGGCGCACTATATCGGCTTCAACATGTGGGTGAAGGCGGTCGAGAAGGCCAAGTCCACCGATGCGGACAAGGTGATCGATGCGCTGCCCGGCATCGAAGCGCCGAACCTGACCGGTGGCGTCTCGAAGATGCTGCCGAACCACCACATCACCAAGCCGGTGTTCATCGGCGAGATCAAGGGCGACGGCCAGTTCAGCGTGGTCTACAAGACCAAGGACCTGGTGCCGGGCGACGCCTGGTCGAAGGAGCTGGAAGGCTCCAAGGACCTGATCGGTGACTGGGTCGGCAAGAAGTGCGGCAACTTCAACGTCAAGACCAACAAGTGCCTGGGATCGGCCTCCTGAGCTGATTTGTTCGACCTGAGAAGGCGGCGGTGTCGCCGCCTTCTCTCGAGTGGAGCGGATCCGACATTCGCGACCATGCTGCGTGCTCATGGTCTTTTGTGCCACTGACTCCTGCCGGGGTTGTCCAGTGCCTGCCAATATTTTCGCTTTTCTCCGTACGCTGTGTCTGTCGATTGCATTGATCGCACTCGCGGTTCCGGCCCTTGCCGCCTCGTTCGAGGAGTCGGTCGGCAAATTCGCCACTGACGATTTCTCCGATACCGAGGAGGCGATCGGCGAGGTCGCAAGTTCCGGCAATGCGCTGGCGTTTCCGATCATCAGCGCGCTGCAGGATGAGCGGCTGATGTTCGATGCCGATACCAAGAAGGTCTACATCAAGCAGACCGACGGCAAGGCGATCGACGCCGCGACTGGCGCGGCGGTAGACGCAATTCCCGACAGCGCGTCCGCTGTCAATCTCAACAACCGTCTCCGGCGCGCGATCGATGCGGCGCTCGGCGGGCTCACCTTGATGTCGCCTGACCTATCGGCGCGCCTGTCAGCGGCGCAAGCCGTCTTCAAGTCGCACGACGAGGCTCTGCTGCCGACCGTCGAAACCGCGCTCGCCAAGGAAGCCAATCGCTCGGCCAAGCAGGCCCTGAGCGAAGCGCGAGCGGCGATTCTCCTGTTCAAGTCCGATGCCAGCGAAGCCGACAAGCTTGCGGCCGTCGCCACCGTCAGATCGCGCGGCGACCAGGACGCGCTGGCGCTCCTGACCGAGATCAGCGGCGGCGATCAGCCGGCCAGCGTCACCAAGGCGGCGACGGGCGCGATTACCTCGATCCAGAGTTCGCTGGCGATCTGGTCGGGCGTGCAGAATGCCTGGTACGGACTGTCGCTCGGCTCGGTCCTGCTGCTCGCCGCGATCGGGCTAGCCATCACCTTCGGCGTGATGGGCGTGATCAACATGGCGCATGGCGAGATGGTGATGTTGGGGGCCTATACCACGTTCGTGGTGCAGGAGGTGATCCGGACCCGTTATCCCGCCCTTTTCGACTATTCGCTGCTGATCGCCGTGCCGCTGGCCTTTGTTGTCGCGGGCGCGGTCGGCGTCCTGATCGAACGGACGATCATCCGCTTCCTCTATGGCCGGCCATTGGAAACCTTGCTCGCGACCTGGGGCTTGTCGCTGATCCTGCAGCAGGCGGTGCGTACCGCGTTCGGCCCGACCAACCGCGAGGTCGGCAATCCGTCCTGGATGAGCGGCGCTTTCGAACTCGGCCAGATCACGATCACCTACAACCGGCTCTGGATCCTCTGCTTCACCATGGCGGTGTTCGCGATTCTCCTTGCTATGCTGCGCTACACGGCGCTTGGCCTGGAAATGCGCGCGGTCACTCAGAACCGGCGCATGGCGGCTTCGATGGGCATCGCCACTTCGCGGGTCGACGCGCTGACCTTCGGGCTCGGCTCGGGCATTGCGGGCATCGCCGGCGTGGCGCTCTCGCAGATCGACAATGTCAGTCCGAACCTCGGCCAAAGCTACATCATCGACTCCTTCATGGTCGTGGTGTTCGGCGGTGTCGGTAATCTCTGGGGCACTCTGGTCGGCGCCTTCACGCTCGGCATCGCCAACAAGTTCCTCGAGCCGGTCGCCGGCGCCGTGCTCGGCAAGATCGCGATCCTGGTCCTGATCATCCTCTTCATCCAGAAGCGCCCGCGCGGCCTGTTCGCGCTCAAGGGCCGGGCGGTGGAAGCATGATGCCGCATCTGCTCACCCGCTCGCTGGACCGTGCCGCGACCAGCTTCATCCTGATCGTCGCGGCCTGCGGCATCCTCATCCCATTGTCCAACCTGCTCCTGCCGGCGGGCTCCGCTCTGCAGGTCCCGACCTATCTGGTCGCGCTGTGGGGCAAATATGTCTGCTACGCGATCCTCGCGCTCTCGATCGACCTGATCTGGGGCTATTGCGGCATTCTCTCGCTCGGTCACGGCGCCTTCTTCGCACTCGGCGGCTACGCCATGGGCATGTATCTGATGCGCCAGATCGGCAGCCGCGGTGTCTACGGCAATCCGATCCTGCCGGACTTCATGGTGTTCCTGAATTGGCCGAAGCTGCCCTGGTATTGGTACGGATTCGACATGTTCTGGTTTGCGGCGCTCATGGTGGTGGTCGTGCCGGGCCTGCTGGCGTTCTGCTTCGGCTGGCTCGCCTTCCGCTCCCGCGTCACCGGCGTCTATCTGTCGATCATCACGCAGGCGATGACCTATGCGCTGCTGCTGGCCTTCTTCCGCAACGACTTCGGTTTCGGTGGCAATAACGGCCTGACCGATTTCAAGGATATTCTCGGTTTCAACGTCCAGGCCGAGGGCACCCGCGCTGCGTTGTTCGCGCTGAGCTGCCTGGCGCTCATCATTGCATTCGCGATCTGCCGCGGCGTCGTATCCTCGAAACTCGGCAAGGTGCTGATCGCAATTCGCGACGCGGAATCGCGCACGCGCTTCCTCGGCTATCGCGTCGAGTCCTACAAGCTGTTCGTGTTCACGCTGTCGGCTTGCATGGCCGGCGTAGCCGGAGCGCTTTATGTGCCGCAGGTCGGCATCATCAACCCGAGCGAGTTCGCGCCCGGCAACTCCATTGAGGCCGTGATCTGGGTCGCGGTCGGCGGTCGCGGCACCTTGATCGGCGCCGCGCTCGGCGCCATCGTCGTCAACTACGCCAAGACCTTCTTTACCTCCGGTGCACTCGCGCCCTATTGGCTGTTCATGCTGGGCGCGCTGTTCGTGCTGGTGACCCTGCTGCTGCCCAAGGGGATCGTGGGCACCTTCAATTCCTGGTGGGAGCCGTTCAAGACCAAGCGCACTGAGGCCAATGCCGAGAGCGCCGCCCGCGAGGACGGCATCAGCGAACCCAAGCTGGCGGAGTGATCGGCATGAATGTCATGGACACAAGATCCACTTCCGCGCTGCTCTATCTCGACGGTGTGCACGTTTCCTTCGACGGTTTCCACGCCATCAATAATCTTTCGCTGACCCTCGAGCCCGGTGAGATGCGCGCGATCATCGGCCCAAACGGGGCCGGCAAGACCACGATGATGGACATTGTCACCGGCAAGACCAAGCCGGATGAAGGCACCGTGCTGTTCGACGGCACCACCGACCTAACCCGGCTCGACGAGACCCGCATCGCCGAGCTCGGCATCGGCCGCAAGTTCCAGAAGCCCACCGTGTTCGAGAGCCAATCGGTCGAGGACAACCTCCTGCTGGCGCTCAATGTCGACCACAGCGTCAAGGGCACCCTGTTCTGGCGGGGGTCGAGGAACGAGGCTGAGCAGATCGACAGGGTGCTGGAGACCGTGCGGCTGAAGGACCTCCGCCGCAAGCTCGCCGGCAGCCTGTCGCATGGCCAGAAGCAGTGGCTGGAGATCGGCATGCTCCTGGCGCAGGATCCGAAGCTTCTGCTGGTCGACGAGCCGGTTGCCGGAATGACCGATGTCGAGACGCACCAGACGGCGGAGCTGTTGAAACAGATCAACAAGGATCACACCGTCATGGTCGTCGAGCACGACATGACTTTCGTCCGCGAACTCGGGGTCAAGGTCACCTGCCTGCACGAGGGCACAGTGCTGGCCGAGGGCACCATCGATCAGGTCTCGTCCAACGAGCGGGTGATCGAAGTGTATTTGGGTCGATGAGGAACGGAGCGAATAGGGAGTAGCGAGCAGCGAATAGGGCGGCAGCGACCGCTCCTATACTCGCTGTTCGCCATTCGCAATTCGCGCAGAGGGGCGCGCTGATGCTCAAGGTCGACAACATCAATCTTTACTACGGCGCTGCCCAGGCCTTGCGCGGCGTCTCGCTTTCGGCCGAGCCCGGCAAGGTCACCTGCGTGCTCGGCCGCAATGGCGTCGGCAAGACGTCGCTGCTGCGCGCGCTGGTCGGACAATATCCTCTGGCCTCAGGCGGGATCAGTTTCGATGGCGCCGATATCACCCATCTGAAGCCCTATGAGCGGGCGCGGCGCGGGATCGGCCTTGTGCCGCAGGGGCGTGAGATCTTTCCGCTGCTGACGGTGGAAGAGAATCTGAAGACGGGCTTTGCGCCCTTGAAGCGCAGCGAGCGGACGATCCCCGACGATGTGTTCTCGCTGTTTCCGGTTCTGCAATCGATGCTCGGTCGGCGCGGCGGCGATCTTTCCGGCGGCCAGCAGCAGCAGCTCGCGATCGGGCGCGCCATGGTGATGCGGCCGAAGCTTCTGTTGCTGGACGAGCCGACCGAAGGTATCCAACCCTCGATCATCAAGGACATCGGCCGGGCGATCTCCTATCTGCGCAATCTCGGCAACATCGCGATCGTTCTGGTCGAGCAATATCTCGACTTTGCCTGTGAACTCGGCGACAATTTTGCCGTGATGGATCGTGGCGCCGTGAAATATACCTGCACGCGCGCCGAGCTCGACCCGGCCGAGATCAGTCGCCAAATGGCGCTGTAATGCGGGCGTGACGCGTCTTCGCGTCGAGGGGGAACGGATGACGGCCGAGCCGGCCAACGCGCTAGATATATTCGAGTCCAACCGCGCCCGCGGTGCCGTCCGCTTCGACGTGCGTCTGCAGGACGGCGTGACCCGCCGCGGCCGCCTGCATGAATCTGGTTCGCTCCGCGTCCGCTTTCCCTCGCCGGAGGACAACGGCCTTTCGGCCATGTTCGTCAACACGGCCGGCGGCATCGCCGGGGGCGATCGGTTCGCGATCGAGATCGCGGCTGGCGAGGGCGCGCGCCTGACCCTGACGACGGCCGCAGCCGAGAAGGTCTATCGCGCGCCGGGACGGCCTGCCGAGCTCGATATCTCGCTCAAGGTCGACGCTCGCGCCCATCTCTCCTGGCTGCCGCAGGAGACCATTCTGTTCGACCGTGCGCGCATGACGCGCCGGATCGACATCGATATGGACGAGAGCGCTTCGCTTTTGCTGTGCGAGATCGTCGTATTCGGGCGCACCGCGATGGGCGAGCAAATGCGCGAAGGTGCGTTCGTCGACCGCTGGCGGCTGCGCCGTGGTGGCAAGCTCGTCTTCGCGGAGACCGTTCGGCTCGAGGGCGCAATCGGTGGCAAATTGGCGCAGGCCGCAGTCGCGAAAGGCGGCGCTGCGATCGGCACGGCGCTGATCGTGCCGGGCGATACCGCGCTCGTCGAGCGCATCAGAGAGAGCGCGTCATCGTTCGGCGGAGAGGTCGGACTTTCCGCCTGGAATGGATTTGCAATCGCGCGGTTCTGCGCCCAAGATACCGCGCGCCTGCGCGCCGACATGATGGCGGTGCTTGGCTGTGCATCCGATGTGCCGCTGCCGCGGCTGTGGCTCAACTAGGTGATTATTAGAGAGTTGGCATGAATCTGTCTCCTCGCGAAAAGGACAAGCTCTTGATCTCGATGGCGGCCATCGTGGCCCGCCGCAGGCTCGAACGCGGCGTCAAGCTCAATCACCCTGAGGCGGTGGCGATCATTTCCGATTTCATCCTGGAAGGCGCGCGCGACGGCCGCACCGTTGCCGACCTGATGCAGGCGGGAGCCCAGGTCTTGACACGCGAGCAGGTGATGCCCGGTATCCCCGAGATGATCCACGACATCCAGGTCGAAGCGACGTTCCCCGATGGCACCAAGCTCGTCACTGTGCACGAGCCGATCCGGTGAGGCGAGTCCATCAATCTCTGTCGTCATGCCCGGGCTCGACCCGGGCATCCACGTTCTTCGATCCGAATGGTAAGACGTGGATGACCGGGACAAGTCCGGCCATGACGCTGTGGAAACACATGAGGTAAACATGATCCCCGGCGAACTCTTCATCCAGGACGGCGAGATCGAGCTCAATGCCGGCCGCAAGACGGTGACGCTCACCGTGGCCAACACCGGCGATCGCCCGATCCAGGTCGGCTCGCATTACCATTTCTTCGAGACCAATCCGGCGCTGAAGTTCGACCGCAGGAAGGCGCGCGGCATGCGGCTCGACATCGCGGCTGGCACTGCGGTGCGCTTCGAGCCCGGCCAAACGCGCGAGGTGCAGCTTGTCGCGCTCGCGGGCAAGCGCACGGTTTACGGCTTCCGTGGCGACGTCATGGGCAAGCTGTAGAATCATGCTCAGCGGCATCCGCCTCGTCTCCGAAGCCGCCGAGCTTGCGGCGCGCCGCCATTCGGGCCGGCAACGCAAAGGTCGCGGTGAAGAGCCCTACCTCAACCATCTCGCCGAAGTCGCGAACCCCTTGTCGATGGTTACCAACGGCGAAAACGCCGAGCTGGTCGTGGCTGGCTGCCGCGGCATGAATGTACGGCTGGACGCGCTGTCCCACGACGAGGTCGCCAATGGGAGGGCGACATTTTGAGGCCGGGGGTAACAGAGGCATGCGTCTTGGCTTGCTGCGCAGTTTTTGCGCCGCCAGCCTCAGCCGGAGAGGGGGATGTGCGTTGGCGGCTGTCAGAACACGGCGATACGGCGCTCCTGGTGATCGCGGACAGCGATGCCACTGATCATTTTGGCTCTCCGTTTTTCGAATGCAGAAAGGCTTCGGGGCTCGCGACGGCCTTTGGTGACACCGACGACGATCTTCGTACGGAGATGGCAACACTCATTCTCCATGACGAAACGCCCGGCATAAAGACAGTTCCTGACGACGGCAGTGTTTCGATTGTCAATTTCGAGTTCGGCTTCGTCAGTGGCTGGCGCTATCGGTTTATGTTGTCGGCGACGGGGCCGGCGTTCGAGGAGTTGAAGCGCACCGGGACTTTCGATTTCAAAGTCGGACAAGCCGAACTGACATACAAATTCGATGTCGGCCTGGACGTCGTCGCTGAATTTCAGGGTCTATGCCGTATGCCGGACAAATAGCGCGATTGAGCCGCGTGCAGTTTGAGAATTGGAGCAGGGGATGTCCGTCAAAATCAAGCGTTCCGTCTATGCCGACATGTTCGGGCCGACCACCGGCGACAAGGTGCGGCTCGCCGATACCGACTTGATCATCGAGGTCGAGAAGGATTTCACCACCTATGGCGAGGAGGTGAAGTTCGGCGGCGGCAAGGTGATCCGCGACGGCATGGGCCAGTCGCAAGTGACCAACAAGCAGGGCGCGGCCGACACCGTCATCACCAACGCGCTCATCGTCGACCATTGGGGCATCGTCAAAGCCGACGTCGCGATCAAAGACGGCATGATCAACGCGATCGGCAAGGCCGGCAATCCCGATATCCAGCCGGGTGTCACGATCGTCATCGGTCCGGGCACCGACGTGATCGCGGGTGAGGGCAAGATCCTCACGGCCGGCGGCTTCGACAGCCATATCCATTTCATCTGCCCGCAGCAGATCGAGCACGCGCTGATGTCGGGCGTCACCTCGATGCTGGGTGGCGGCACCGGTCCTTCGCACGGTACCTTCGCCACCACCTGTACGCCCGGCCCATGGCATATCGCGCGGATGATCCAGTCGTTCGACGCCTTCCCGGTCAATCTGGGCATTTCCGGCAAGGGCAATGCGGCGCGCCCCGCCGCGCTGGTCGAGATGATCAAGGCTGGCGCCTGTGCGCTCAAGTTGCATGAGGATTGGGGCACCACGCCGGCCGCGATCGACAACTGCCTTTCGGTCGCCGACGATCACGACATTCAGGTGATGCTGCACTCCGACACGCTCAACGAATCCGGCTTCGTCGAAGATACGATCAAGGCGTTCAAGGGCCGCACCATCCACGCCTTCCACACCGAGGGTGCGGGCGGCGGTCATGCGCCGGATATCATCAAGGTGGCCGGGCTGAAGAACGTACTGCCGTCCTCGACCAATCCGACCCGGCCCTTCACGCGCAACACCATCGACGAGCATCTCGACATGCTGATGGTGTGCCACCATCTCGATCCTTCGATCGCAGAGGATCTCGCCTTCGCCGAAAGCCGCATCCGCAAGGAAACGATCGCTGCCGAAGACATCCTGCACGATCTCGGCGCACTTTCGATGCTGTCGTCGGATTCCCAAGCCATGGGTCGGCTCGGCGAAGTCATCATCCGTACCTGGCAGACTGCGGACAAGATGAAGAAGCAGCGTGGCGCACTGCCGCAGGACAAGGGCAATGACAACGACAACTTCCGCGTCAAGCGTTACATTGCCAAGTACACGATCAACCCGGCAATCGCGCATGGCGTCTCGAAGCTGATTGGATCGGTCGAGAAAGGCAAGCTCGCCGATCTCGTGCTGTGGTCGCCGGCCTTCTTCGGCGTCAAGCCGGATTGCGTCATCAAGGGTGGTTCGATCGTGGCAGCTCCAATGGGCGATCCGAACGCCTCGATCCCGACCCCGCAGCCGGTGCATTACCAGCCGATGTTCGCAGCGTTCGGCAAGGCGCTGACGGCCTCGTCCGTGGTGTTCACCTCGAAGGCGGCCGCCACCGGTGGGCTCGCCCGCCAGCTCGGGATCTCGAAGAAGCTCTACGCGGTGCAGAACACCCGCGGGCGAATCTCGAAGAAGAGCATGATCCATAATGACGCGCTGCCCAAGATCGAGGTCGACCCGGAAACCTATGAGGTACGTGCAGACGGCGAGCTCCTGACCTGCGAGCCGGCCGAGGTGCTGCCCATGGCGCAGCGCTATTTCATGTTCTAAGGTCTCTCCCGGTATAAGCAGAACCATACCGGGAGGAATCTTTCGTGATCTATGTCGTTGCGACCTTGACCGTCAAACCCGAAACACGCGCCGAATTCATTGCCGCCGCCACGGCCTGCATCGCGGAGACCCGCAAGGAGGCCGGTAACATCGCCTATGACTTGCATGAGAGCGTCACCGATCCCAGCAAGATGGTGTTCGTCGAACAATGGGAAAATGCGGAGGCTCTGGTGCCGCATCGTTCGGCCGAACACATGAAGACGTTCGGTCGTGTCGCCGTGAAGTGCATGACGGCGCCGCCGCGGATCGAGGTCATCACGCCCGAGAAGGTTGATGTTCGTTAAGCGGAATATGGACGAATGAGGTTCTCAGCATGATCCGAGCCACACGCGTTCTGGGCCAGCACCACTGGCGCGAAGCCGCTGCCGATACTGTCGTGCTCGATTTCGACGACCGTCACCGGCGGCGGACGGCAATGACCGGCACCCGCGGGCTCCAGTTCCTGCTGGATCTGGAGCGCGCCGTCGCCTTGCGCGGCGGCGATGCACTGGTGCTCGAAGACGGTCGCTTGGTCGAGGTCGTCGCAGCAGCGGAGCCGCTGCTGGAGATTCGTGCCACCGATCCGCAGCATCTGGTGCGGCTCGCCTGGCATCTCGGCAATCGCCATCTGCCGACGCAGATTATGGCCAAGGCTCTGCGCATCCGTCGCGACCATGTCATCGAGGGGATGGTGAAGGGGCTCGGCGCACGCGTGATCGAGATCGAAGCGCCGTTCGATCCGGAAGGCGGCGCCTATGCTGAGCCGGCGCATGGTCACGACGACGCGCACGATCATGCGCACAAGCACGGCGCACACGATCATGCGCATCACGGCCATGGCTGCGGTCACGCTCATGATCACGGCCACGAGCATCATGATCATGATGGTGAACATCACCATGAGCACGATGACCATTGTGGACACGCGCATCACCACGGCCATTCCCATGCTCATGACCGCACATGAGGTCGAACGCGATCGTGAGGTGATGACCGGGGTCGAGGCTGCTGCGCTGTACCGGCTGCTGACTTGGCTGTCGCCGTCCTTCCCTGTCGGCGGCTTCTCCTATTCGAGCGGCATCGAATGGGCCGTGGAGGCCGGTGACGTCACGGATGCGGCGAGTTTGCATGACTGGTTATCGGCGATGCTGACCGACGGCGCGGGCTTCTGCGACGGCGTGTTTCTGGCGCAGGCGCATCGCGCGATGGAAACGGATGATCGGGGTGCGTTGCGCGAGGTGGCCGAGCTCGCGGCCGCCTTTGTGCCGTCGCGTGAGCGGCAGCTTGAAACAACGGCGCAGGGGCGGGCATTCGTCGAGATCGCACGCGCCGCCTGGACTTGCGGTGGGCTGGATGACGCGATCTCTCAATGCGAGACTGTCGTCTACCCGGTTGCCGTCGGCATCCTGGCATCGGCGCATGACATCCCACTTCCGCCCACGCTGCACGCCTTTCTCCATGCGTTGACTTCGAACTGGATCTCGGCCGGCAGCCGGCTGATCCCGCTCGGTCAGACCGACAGCCAGCGCGTGCTCGCGGCGCTCGAACCGGTGGTGACGGCCACGGCCATCCGCGCGCTGGCAGCCACGCTGGACGATCTCGGCAGCGCCACTTTCCGCGCCGATCTCGCCAGCCTTCGCCATGAGACGCAATATACGAGGCTGTTTCGGTCGTGATGCAGTTCAATGCTCTCCAGTCGTCCCGGCGAACGCGGGGACCCACAGCCACCGGCAATTATTATTGCGTGAGGCGTCAGCCATTCTGCTCTGCCGATATATCACGCGTTATCGGTCCCGGCGTGCGCCAGGACGACAGCAATGCGAGGGTTGTCTAAAATGTCATCTTCTCACGGCCCGTTGCGCGTCGGTATCGGTGGCCCGGTCGGATCAGGCAAGACGGCCCTGATGGACCTGTTATGTAAATCGATGCGCGAGCGCTACGACATCGCGGCGATCACGAACGACATCTACACCAAATGGGACGCCGAGTTTCTGGTGCGCTCAGGCTCGCTGACGCCGGATCGCATCGCCGGCGTTGAGACTGGCGGGTGCCCTCATACCGCGATCCGGGAGGATGCCTCGATGAACCTCGCCGCCGTCGCCGACATGTGCGCGAAATTCCCGGATCTCGATCTCGTGCTGATCGAATCCGGCGGAGACAATCTGGCCGCGACCTTCTCGCCGGAGCTCGCCGATCTCACGATCTACGTCATCGACGTCGCAGCCGGTGACAAGATTCCCTCGAAGGGCGGCCCGGGCATCACGCGCTCCGATCTTCTGGTGATCAATAAGATCGATTTGGCACCTCATGTCGGGGCATCGCTCGAGAAGATGGAGCGCGATGCCACGCGGATGCGCGGCGAACGTCCTTTCGTAATGACCAATCTCAAGAAGAACCAGGGGCTCGATCGGATCATTGGCTTCATCGAGACCAAGGGCGGCCTGAGCCCGTCGAAGCTTCGCGCTGGGGCGCGCTGATCTGCCGCACCCCTCGTGGCCGACCGGCGACGCTGCCGGTTCTGACGCAAAAAAGCCGCACGGCGGCCGGAACAAAGTTTGCTTTCGGCGTTTACAAAAGGTCCGGATTCCGGCCTGACGGTGTGCCCCCTCCGGGATAATCGGAGGGTTCGAGAATTGCGTCCCGTTGGCTCAATCATGATATGTTTGGTCGGCTGTGTTTTTGCGTTCATGAGTAAGCGGTCCAGGCTTTTGATGACTCGTTTACCCCAACCCTCGATCGCAGAGTAAACGAGTGCTTCGGCTCGGTGTCATCATCGGTGCGATCGCGCTGATCGGGACGGTGCTCTCCGGCCTCGCCGCCTATCGTGTGCACGACCAGGAGCTGGCCCTCGATCGCATCGCTCTGGCCCGGGCTATCGATGTTCACGCCAGCCTCGTGCAGGACCGTCTGACCGAACGCGAGTTGCTGGCGCGTGTGGCGTCGCGGCTGTTTCGTGCGCCGACGGTTATCCGCGCCAATATGCTCCAGCCGCTCCGCGCCGCGATCTACGCGTTCAAGACCGACTTCGTGGTCGCGGCCTGGGTCGCGCGGCTCAAGCCTGACGAACTGCCTGCTGCGCGCAACGAACTTCAGCGGTCCGGCTTCGCCAATCCCACCATTCACAATGTCGACGGCAAGCCGCTTGATCAACAGGGACTCGATCACCCGATCGACGTGTTGATGGATCTTGAGCCGCGCAGCGCCGAGACCGCATCGCTTCCAGGGGTGGTGCTGGACGGACATCCGGTCTTCGGTCCGACGCTGGCCCGCGCCCTGGCCGAGGGCAAGCCGATCGTCTCCGATCCGTCCTCGCTATTGGGGACAAATGGTCCGGTCGGCCTGATGCTCGCAGCGCCGGTCGTTCCGGACGATGCGAGTTCGGCGGTGGGGTTCGTCGCCTTCTCCTACGAGCTCGGTCCCTTGATGCTCACCAACGACGACCTGTCGCTGTTTTCGGTCGCGCTCAAGGATCCGCGTAGCGCGACCAGCGAGCTGATCGCCAACGATCAAGGCGTGGTGACCATCCGGACGCGCGAACCGGAAGCGGCTCCGCCATCGGCCACGCGCACGGTCACCTTCGGCAATCGCGACTGGTCGCTCGTCTATTATGCCAAGAGCAATTCGATGCGGCGTGCCCAGCAGACGGCGGCGATCGTCGGTGTCATCGGGCTTGCGCTGACGGGCATCGTCTGTGGTCTGTTCGGTTACGTGGCCTACAATAATCTGCGGCTCAGCCGGGAAATCCAGGTGCGGATCGGCTTCGAGCGGCGGCTGACCGCCGTGATCGACGAGCTGAACCACCGGGTCAAGAACATCCTGGCCGTGATCCAATCGATCGTCACCCGTACCCTGCGTCACGGCAGCGACATCGACAGCGCGCGCGAACTTCTGATCGGACGCATTCACGCCATGTCGAATGTCGTCACGTTGCTCAGCGAAAGCCAATGGCAGGGCGTCCACCTGCGCGGTCTGTTCGAGGCGCGAGCCATTCCGCATGCCGAGCGTATCGCCATCAGCGGTCCCGACATCACGGTGAGCGCACGTGCCGCGCAAAGTCTGTCATTGCTGTTTTTCGAGCTCGCCTCGCATTCCGACGAGGGCTTGTCGTTGGTCGGCAAGCACCCGCATATTACTGCGAAATGGGAGGTGACGGGCGATGAATCGGAGATGGTGTTTCACTTCCGCTGGGAGGAGTTCAACACCAGCGAGGCCACACGAAGGCCGGACAGCGATTTCGGCCTGATCCTGCTCGATCGCGTCGCTCCGGAAGCGCTTGGTGGTACGTCCAAGCGCTACTTCACCGAAGCAAGCTATGTCTACGAACTCACCGCGCCGATGGTGACCGTTGTTGACATGACCGAGCGCGACCGCACCGAAAAGTTCTCAGCTCCGGTACGTCCTGCTCGCTGATCCTCATCCGCTGCAGCCCTCCAGCGTCCATTCGTAGATCGGGGCGGGCGCGTGAGCAATGCGGCGCCTGCATTGACGCGCCGACAAGCCGGCAGGCGGCACGAACGAAAAGGCGGCCATCGAGGCCGCCTTTTATATTTGTCAGTTGTCGGTCGGCGAGCGGATCAGCCGCCGCTGCCGCCGATCACGGCCCGTACCGTCTCATCGGGACCGAAATCCTCGGCACCTTCGACATAGAGCAGGGCCGCCAGCTTCGATCGCGCACGATTGACGCGGCTCTTGATCGTGCCGACCGCGCAGCCGCAGATCGCAGCGGCATCCTCGTAGGAGAAGCCGGACGCTCCAACCAGGATCAACGCTTCCCGCTGGTCCTGGGGCAGCTTATCGAGCGCCGCGCGAAACTCCTCAAACTCCAAATGCGCGCCCTGTGCAGGATGCGTCTTCAGGGTTTTGGCATAATTGCCTTCGGCATCCTCCACCTCTCGCCGCCGCTTGCGATAGTCGGAGCGAAACAAGTTGCGCAGGATCGTGAACAGCCATGCCGGCAGATTGGAGCCGGGTTGGAAGGAATCGATATTGGCGAGGGCACGCAGCAGCGTTTCCTGCACCAGATCGTCGGCGCGGTCACTGTTACCGCTGAGCGAGATGGCAAAGGCTCGCAGGCTCGGAACGGAAGCCAGAATGTCGTCCCGCAGGGAGTCAGTGAGAGGCATTAGTCCCTCCCGTTATTTTGGTCGTTGGATCCCCCGCTGTTGTCCACGTGGGGTGGATCCCCCGAGACATCAAGCTTCCGGATCAAATCCGCAAACCGGTCGGGGACACCCTGGCGGACGACATCGTCGTACATGGCGCGGAGCTGGTGTCCAATTCTGGACTGAATCTCCGCATTGAGCCCGCCGGGCTTGCGCGGTGCCGCAATCTTGCTGGCTTGAGACTTTACATCCTTCATGACCTTTTCCACGTTTCCCCGAGAGTTAAGTCCCTGAAGCTTCAAGAATTATTCTCGTCGTTGAGAGGTGTGTCGGGAACTAATGCGAACCGACGACAAAAGTTCCCATTGATTTGGGAACTTTTCTGCGGCTCGGGAGTAGTCTGCCCACCAGGGGAACCCGGGCCGCCCCCGAGGATGTTTGGCCCAAAATAGCGAATGGAGTGGGGATGTCCCGATCACAGCTTGTTGCTGAACATTTGCCGTTGCTGCGCCGCTATGCCCGCGCCCTGACCGGCAGCCAGGGCTCCGGCGACGCCTATGTGGGCGCCATGTTGGAAGCCTTGATCCAGGATCCCTCCCTGCTGGATGAACGCTACGGACCGCGCGCCGGCCTGTTCCGGCTGTTCACCCAAATCTGGAACTCGGTGGCACTGAACGACGACACCGAGGTCACGACCTTGCCGATGCCGCCGGAGCGGCGGCTCTCCAACCTTACGCCGTTGCCCCGCCAAGCGTTCCTGCTCCTCTCGCTGGAAGGTTTCGCCGAGGAGGAGGTCGCTTTTATCCTCGACATCGATGTCGCGGAAACCCGGCGCTTGGCCGATGCCGCCGGTCGCGAGCTGGCTGCAGAGATCGCCACCGACGTGTTGATCATCGAGGACGAGACCTTCATCGCCATGGACCTTGAGAGCCTGGTGCGGAATCTCGGCCACAACGTGATTGGCGTCGCCCGCACCCATGCCGATGCGGTGGCGCTTGCCAAGAATAGGAAGCCGGGCCTGATCTTGGCCGATATCCAGCTCGCCGATGGCTCGTCCGGCCTGGACGCCGTCAACGAGTTGCTGCGCACCTTCGAAGTCCCGGTGGTGTTCATCACCGCTTATCCCGAGCGCTTCCTGACCGGCGAGCGGCCGGAGCCGGCTTTCCTGATCTCGAAGCCGTTCCAGCCGGCAATGGTCTCTGCCGTGGCCAGCCAGGCGCTGTTCTTCCAGCGCAACTCCCGTAACCGGATGCCCAAGCCGGCGGCATAAAAGCCGATCCCTGTTCGCTTGGTCCGCGACATAGATGTGTTCAATCGGCGCGCTTCACGATCGAGGCGCGCCGATCGTTTTATTCTGCAGGTGCGCCCGCGACAGATGCCGTCGATCTTCGACGTGACAACGCGGTCGTGCGCTGTAAGGCCGCTCGCCTTCATCAGCTCGTCGAAGGATGTCTTTGCCGGCGTTCCCGAGATGGTAGACGGGCTTGCCCTCGTGCCATGACCTTGCACCGACCGATCAGGAGCAAGATTTAGGAATGAACAAACGAATGCGGGGCACGGCCGGCATCACCACGGCCGTGCCCCGCGTTGCCGGTCAATGGGGCAGGGGGAACGACCGGCTGCAGTGATGACTCACGACGCCAAAAGTCGTTCCTTTGGTCGCCGACTATTTTTTTACCTCACCGCGACGGATTTTAAGACACGGTTAAGTGATCGGCCCATCCAAGAACCCCGTTCCCGCGACCAACGTTGGAATGGCGATCGCCAGCGGGCGAGGGAACAGGGCCATGGCGTATTCAGCGAAAATCTTTGTTTTTGGGACTTTAGCAGCTTCCTTGACGCTCGGAGCGGTTCAGCTCGCATCGGGCCACGATCTGACGAGCGCCTTCCGCGGCGGTTCGGCGAACAACGTCAACCGCGCCGCCAAGGCAGATCGCGGTGCGATGCCGCAGGCTGCCGGACCGACGAGAACTGTCGCACTGCACCTGTCGCAATTTTCCGACACGACCTTTCTGCTTCGCCTGCCGCTGACCGCCGGCAACGGCCCGAGCCTCGCCGGCGAGGGTGGGACGAGACAGCCGCCTTCGCGGCCGATCGGGATTGACAGCGGCAAGAAGGAAGTCGCGAAGCGGCCGGTCGCCTGCGAGCCCCCCGTTTCGGTCCTGACCGAAATCGCGAAGCAGCTGCAGCCCGGCCGCTGCATTACCTGACGAACAGCCATCATTCAGCAGCCAGCGATTTTGCCTTGTGTGAATTGCACCGGTTGCTCCGCCACTCCCGCCTCGGCGCCGCGCGTGTTGGCGCCGAGGTTTTTTTGTCCTCCAAGGCTGGACGACCAAGGCTAAACGACCAAGTCTGAACGACCCGCGTTCAGTCGATCAGCGCCGCCAGGTCACGCCGATCAGGAAGCCAAGTCCGAGTGCCAGGCCGACGGTCGCCAGCGGGCGCTGCGTGATGACGTCCTCGAAGCGTTCCTCGAGCGAACTTGCAGCATCCTGCGCCGCACCCATCATCGCGTTGCCGCGCTCGGACATGTCATCGAAGGTCTGATCCATTCTCTCTCGTGCTTCGCGATAGCCGCTGCGGGCCTGGTTGCCGGCTTTCCCGGCGAAGGCGTTGAGCGCGTCGGTGATCTGGTCGGTCAGGGCGGCGATATCGTTTTTCACGGCGGTGACATCCTTCTGCAGGCGTTCGTAGTTCGCTTTGTCGGCGAGGTTCTTCGTCGCGGTCTCGCCATCGGTCATCGACATCGAAAACTCCCGGGCAAGTGGTCAACTGCGTCAGTCCGACAAACGCGGCGTCATTGGGGAAGTTCCTGGAACGAAACCCCAATTAGTCCGGCGGAAGTTGCGGCGAATCGTCCGGCAACAGATGCTCTTTCATGATCAGGCCGACGATCAGCAGCGGCGAGGCCAGGAAGGCGCCCATCGGACCCCAGAGCCAGGTCCAGAAGGCGAGTGCAATGAAGACGGCCAGCGCGTTCAGCGCCAGCCGGCGGCCGATGATGGTCGGCGTGATGAAGTGGCCCTCGACGAATGCGATTCCGGCGAAGGCAAGGGGCGCAACGAGCCCGCCGCCGAGCGTCGGAAACGTGATGATACCGACCACCGTCAGGATCGCGAACATCGCGATCGAACCGATGATGGGAATGAAGTTCAACGTCGCGGCGAGCGCGCCGAGGCCGGCTGGATTGGGCATCCCGGACAACGCGCAGGCAAGCCCGGTGGCAACGCCGAGCCCGGTGTTGATGAGCGTGACGGTCAATAGATAATTGCCGAGATGCAGCTCGATCTCATTGAGGATGCGTAAGGTGCGCAGACGCGCCTCATGATCACCGAAATTCATGATCAACGCGCGTCGCAGATCGCGCCAGCTGGCGATGAACAGCACCAGCGTGGCGAAGAACAGCAGGAATTCGGTGAAGGTCGGCGACAGGAATTCGATGGTGGGTTGCACCCAATCGAATTTCGGAAGTTGCAGGTTGGTGGCGCTCTCGGGACTGCCGCCGCCGGTCGCGGCCTGCATCTCATGCCAGAGTGCGATCGGCCGATCGAATACATTCAGCTTGTCCTTCAGCCGCGTCGCAAGCTCCGGCAGCCGGTTGCTCCAGTCGAGCAGGGGTGCAGAGATCAGTCCGACAATGAAGGCCACCGCCGTGGCAACCGCTGCCACGATCAGCAGCGCGGCGATCGCCCGTGGAATCCGAAAGCGCTCCAGGCGATTGGCCGCGGGCGACAGCATGGTCCCGACCACGAACGCCATCACGACCGGAAGAAAGAACGCCTTCGCGAAGTAGAGAACGCCGGTGACGCAGATCACCGTCAGGATCACGAGCGCGATGGCGACCACCTCGGTGCGCCGGATCATCGGCGGCACTTCGCTTCGATGCTCGACAAGTGGTGAGCCTTCATTCCCGTCCGGCAGGAGGCGCTCGGTGGGAAGTACGCGCACCATGTTTCTCTCGCGGCCGGAGGTGTCCGACGCTGGTCTGCGCCGGGGAGTGTCAACTTTGGCGTTAACCGTCGATCCAGCCCCAAGTTCCGTCGCGCGAATGTGAGGCTCGAATGCCGAACATGCGGCTCGCGTGGCTTGACAGATGTGTGAGGGACACAGCCGGGGCGGAACTCCGGCGAGACCGTTTGCGTTTGGACCCAGGAAGCGCATCGCCGGCCGCGATGCCCGATCTCGAGGGGGCAACCCATGACAGAGTCCGTTTTCGCCCGGAGCTGGTCGCTGCGCCGCTCCATGCTGATCTTCGCCGGCCTTGTTGCACTGGCGCCGTGCTTTGCCACCGCGGTCCGGGCCCAGGCGCTCGGCTACGCGCCCTTCGCCCGTGAGGTCTTTCCGCCGGAAGAGGCGGCGCCTAATACCGCTGTTCAGGACGAGGACAGCGCGCTGCCGGATCGCTTCCGCCGCACCATCGTCAACCTCGATACGCGCGAGGCGCTGGGCACGATCATCATCGATACCGGAAATACCTACCTCTATTACGTGCTCGGGGGTGGTCGCGCGATCCGCTACGGCGTCGGCGTCGGACGTGAAGGGTTCACATGGTCGGGCGTCCAGACCGTCAGCCACAAGGCGGAATGGCCGGATTGGCATCCGCCGGCGCAGATGATCGCACGCCAGCCCTATCTGCCGCGCTTCATGGCCGGCGGGCCCGGCAACCCGCTCGGTGCGCGGGCGATGTATCTCGGCTCCAGCGAATACCGGATCCACGGCACCAATGATCCCACGACGATCGGCAAGTTCGTCTCGTCCGGCTGCATTCGCCTCACCAATGAGGACGTCACCGATCTGTTCAATCGCGTTCAAGTCGGCACCAAGGTCGTGGTGCTGCCCAAGGGATCGCCCGGACTGTCGAAGCGCGCGCCGCTGCAGGCGCGCAGCACGCCGCTCGCGCCGCCCCGTCCGCTCCTGACGACATCGGGGCGCCAGGCGATGTCGATCCCGGTCTCGTCCGTCAACTGAGCGAGGAGACCGTGATGAAGGCTCGATTGGTTGCCGCCGTGCTGGCGCTGGGCACCGCCGGTCTCGCCGGTGCGGTGGCATTGCCGGCAGCAGCCCAGGCGGAGGATTTCTTCTCCGCCTTGTTCGGTGGCTTCGGGTCGCCCCGGCAGTCGGCGCCGCAGCCCTACGTCCGCTTTCCCTTTGCCGACGATGCGCCATCCCAGCGGCGGCCGGCGCCGCGGGAAGAAGCCGCCTCGGGCGGCGGTCAGGCCTGGTGCGTGCGCACCTGCGACGGTCGCTATTTCCCGCTCGGCGCGACCGGCGACCAGGGCAAGGAGGCGGCCTGCAACAGCTTCTGCCCGGCATCGAAGACCGAGATCGTCTATGGCAGCTCGATCGATCAGGCGGAAACCGATGAGGGCAAGCCCTATTCCGAATTGCCGAACGCGTTCCGTTATCGCACCCAGATCGTCGACGGCTGCACCTGCAACGGCAAGGATCAATTCGGGTTGGCCAAGGTCCCGATCGAGAACGATCCGACCTTGCGCAAGGGCGATATCGTCGCCGGTGCGGACGGGCTGATGGTCGCCAATCGTGCGGCCGGCAAACATGCCGAGACCAACTTCTCGCCAGCGCCGGAATCGATCCGGGCTCGCTTCCGCCGTGCGCCGGTGGTCGCGTCGGAGTAGGCCGTCCCTGACCGCGTGACCATCAGGTCGCGCGAACCCTGCCGAGGAATTCGTTGACCTGATCGCCGAGATGCAGCCTCCGGCTCTCCTCGCCGCGCGCCCGCCGTTTTCAGCGGCCGCCGCAACGTCGCGCGCGAGCGTGCGGGTCATATTTCGGTTCCGGTTTGGGAACCGGAGCGGCCCGGGAACGTTGGATCGGCAGCGCATCATCTCAGGGGCCGATCCATGCTCATCAGTGCTCTCGTCACCTTCCTCGTCGTCATCCTCGTGCTCTATCTGATCAATCTGCTGCCGATCGACGGGCGAGCGAAGCAGATCTGCCGGGTGATCGTGATCATTCTCGGCGTGATCTCGCTCTTGAGATATATCGCTGTAATTTAACACCTTAAGGTTGCGATTCGACCGAAGAAAAAGCCCCGGTGAGCGCCGGGGCTTTCGCTGCTTATGCTGACGCCTTGGCCTCGCGGCGCCGCGCGGTCAGGATGTATTCGGTGTAGCCGTTCGGCTGCGTGCGCCCCTTGAAGACGAGGTCGCAGGCGGCCTTGAAGGCGACGCCGTCGAAGGCGGGCGCCATCGGCTGGTAGAGCGGATCGCCGGCATTCTGCTTGTCGACCACTTCCGCCATCCGCTTCAGCGATTCCATCACCTGCGCCTCGGTGACGACGCCGTGGTGCAGCCAGTTGGCGAGATGCTGGCTGGAGATGCGCAAGGTGGCGCGGTCTTCCATCAGGCCGACATCGTGGATGTCGGGCACCTTGGAGCAACCGACGCCCTGGTCGATCCAGCGCACGACGTAGCCGAGAATACCCTGGCAGTTGTTGTCGATCTCCTGGCGCACGTCGTCGGGCGCCCAGTTCGACTGCGACACCGGAATGGTGAGGATGTCGGAGAGCTTCCCACGCGGGCCGCCCTTCGCGAGCTCCTGCTGCCGCGCCTGCACGTTGACCTGGTGGTAGTGCAAAGCGTGCAGCGTCGCCGCGGTCGGCGACGGCACCCAGGCCGTGGTGGCGCCGGCCTGCGGGTGGCCGATCTTCTGCGCCAGCATGTCGGCCATCTTGTCGGGCGCGGCCCACATGCCCTTGCCGATCTGGGCGTGTCCCGGCAGGCCATCGATCAGGCCCATGTCGACGTTCCAGTCCTCATAGGCCTTGATCCAGGGCTGCGCCTTCATCTCGTTCTTGCGGATCATCGGGCCCGCTTCCATCGAGGTGTGGATCTCGTCGCCGGTGCGGTCGAGGAAGCCGGTATTGATGAACATGATGCGCTTGGAGGCCTGCTGAATGCAGGCCTTGAGGTTGACCGTGGTGCGGCGCTCCTCGTCCATGATGCCGATCTTCATCGTGTCCTCCGGCAGGCCGAGCAGCTTCTCGACCCGGCCGAACAGCGCGACGGCGAAGGCGACCTCGTCGGGGCCGTGCATCTTCGGCTTGACGATGTAGATCGAGCCGGTGCGGCTGTTCTTGAGCTTCGAAAGACCCTTGAGGTCATGGAGTGCAAGAAGCCCGGTGACGGCGGCATCGAGAATGCCCTCGGGCACCTCCTCGCCCTTGGCGTCCAGCACGGCGTCGGTGAACATGTGATGCCCGCAATTGCGGATCAGCAGCAGGCTGCGGCCGTGCAGGGTCAGCGTCTTGCCGTCGGGCGTGGTGTAGCTGCGGTCGGTGTGCAGCGAGCGCGTCAGCGTCTTGCCGCCCTTCTCGAAATCGGCCGCCAGCGTCCCGTTCATCAGGCCGAGCGTGTTGCGATAGACCAGCACCTTGTCCTCGGCATCGACGGCGGCGACCGAGTCCTCCATGTCGAGGATGGTGGAGACCGCGGCCTCCATGATCATGTCGGCGACCCCGGCCGGATCGTCCTTCCCGATCGGATTGTTGCGGTTGATCTGCACGTCGATATGCAGGCCGTTGTTGACGAGCAGGATCGCGGAGGGCGCGGCGGCATCGCCCTGATAGCCGGCGAACTGCGCCGGGGTCTTCAGCGCCGTGGCGTTGCCGCTCTTCAGCTTGGCCGAGAGCTGGCCGGCGATCACGCTGTAGGACGTCACGTCGGTGTGGCTGCCGGTGGCGAGCGGCACTGCGGCATCAAGGAAGGCCTTGGCCTTGGCGATCACCTTGTCGCCGCGCGCCTTGTTATAGCCCTTGCCCGTCGCGCTCGGATCGTGCGGGATCGCATCGGTGCCGTAGAAGGCGTCGTAGAGCGAGCCCCAGCGCGCATTCGCGGCATTCAGCGCATAGCGCGCATTGGTCAGCGGCACGACCAGCTGCGGCCCGCAGATCTTGCCGATCTCCTCGTCCACATTTGCGGTCTCGACCTTGTGCGTGGCCGGCTCCGGCTGGAGATAGCCGATCTCCTTCAGGAAGGCGGTGTAGGCGTTGAGGTCGAACGCCTTGCCCTTGTCGGCGAGATGCCAGGCGTCGATCTTGGCCTGCAAGGCATCGCGGAAGGCGAGCAGCTCGCGGTTCTTCGGGGCGAGGTCGCGGATGATGGCGGCGAGGCCGGCCCAGAACGCGTCGGCGTCGATCCCGGTCTTGGGCGCAGCCTCCTTGGCGATGAAATCGTAAAGGACGGGGGCGATCTTCAGTCCGTGGGCGTCGATGCGGTTCATCATCCGAACGTTTCTCTCTGCGAGGCGCGGCGTTGCGCGCCGATTGGAGCAATTACTGCCGAAAATGCGGCTCGGGACGCCATTTAGCGTCAAAGCCGGGCAAGCGGAAGGGGGGCAGGGCGAAGGGGCCATATGCCGCGGCCGCCATGACCTGCTCCGGGTCTCGCCTTCAGGCCGGCCGCGCCTTTTACCGTTGGCCGCGCGCTCGGTCGGGTCCAGGCATCGTCATGCTTGCCATTTTCGGAAGCGTCAGAAGAAGCGTCAGAAACGGTGTCATCCCCGCGAATGCGGGGATCCAGCAAGCCGCGGCTTCTCGGTAGGGTCACAATTGTCTCTGCAATACTGGATCGCCGGTCGAGTGTGTGGCCGGCCATCCACGTCTTGGTGGCCCCGGCACAGCGCGGATGGCCAGCTTCCACCCTCCCCTGGAGAGGGAGGATCGGCGCGCGCCGCGCAGCGAGGTGCGACGGGGTGGGGTGAATTCACTACTGGCTGCGGACGTGGAGAGATCACCCCACCCCGCCTCACATCTCGCTTCGCGCGTTGCGAGGCGACCCTCCCCCTCCAGGGGAGGGTGGCAGTGCGCGCTTGGCATCGTTCTACTCAACGTCTCAAACAGCTTATCGGGATAAGCGTCCGCGTTCCCGCGACGCGTTTCGCGTCCGAGCTTTGTGAACGATCCGCCCTCTCGAAGATGGAGGGCGCAGGGAAGGCCGGGTGTTGGCTCACACCCATGGCCCGCCTGCAGAAAAGAATGCAGGCGGCAGTCACCACAGGTACGAGCCGGACAACCGGCCTTCCCTGCGCGATGGCTTTACGGCTTATACGTGATCTCCCCGGGGACCGGCTTGATTGCCCCCGTCATCCGCGCGCTCGTCGCTTGCCGCGGATTTGACACCAGCACCGGGATGCCAGGACCACACGACTTCGCCGTGCGCATCGGATCGTTCGTCGGCATGGAATGAACCATGCTGCAACCCGATGCGCCCACCGCATCCCGCGCCCAACGTTTCGTGACGATCGCGAAGCGCCCCTCTCATCGAGGCGGGATGGCGGAGTATATGCATAATTTCTGAAAAAAAGAAATAGAAATATCTTGCGTAAGGGGCTGGAACCAATGATGCGTTGATGTTGCAGCCGAAATTAGTCTTACTGCGTCAAAATCGCCGTCATTCCGGGTTCGATGCCGGCGCATCGCTTCGGGTGACGGTGAAGCAGGCCATGTCTCGCGCTTGTAACGCAGGAAGCGTGCCCAGCGTCTTCGTCCAGGTTGAAGGCGTGGGTACGGCGCTGCGCGCCTTTGTCCACCCTACGAACTAGGCCCAAGCGAGACCATCCGTCATGATTGGTCCGTCATCGCTGTCATTGCTGGCGCGATCAGGCAAACGTTGCCGAGATCTCGTGCCGTGCTCGCGCCGATGCCGGATATCCAGCCGTCCGACGGTTGCGGTTAAACTCTGCGTCAATCTCGCGATCCGTGCGGTCGCCTGCCTGATGACGAACAAGATCGTGGTGACACGGCTCAGGATGCCGAGCAGGAGCAGGACCGAAAAGACGTCGATATAGGCCAGGATATCGCCGACCAGCATCAGTTCGGGCGGAATCGGGATCCTGTGATAGTAAGCCAAAATCAGAATGAGGACCGGGATGAAAGCGACGATCCGCCTTAGCGTCAGCCGATCCAAGAAGGCGGCGAGCTGTACGACGAAAACATCCCATAGCCAGTCCCCAAAGAGGGCAGGCTTATCGATGGTCCACTTCTTCCAAAGCGCCTTCCACATCGGCTATGTCCGCATCCGATCCCGCCAATGCATGTTAATATACCGGCCATAAACGCGCGTGGAAGTGGTCTTGGATGCCTCGGGTACGTAGGATGGAGTAAGCGTAATGCCGCATCTTCAACGCCTGGCGGATTACCAGTATCGATCGCGCTCATGCTGGTTTCTGGGAGCGCGGACCTGCGGAAGATGGCGCGTGAAGATCAACGTGATCAGAGCCAGCGATGCCGCATCACCTTTTGCGGATATTAATGAAGCCGCCTGGGACACGAGCGCGTCGGTCCTTCGGGAGTTGCCCGAAACCGACGTGGACACGAATATTGGCTTCCTCATCATCCATGTCGGTCAAGCCGGCGTGTGGCTGCTGATCGACCGCTGGGAAGATTGTGACATCCTGCGCCACCATCACTTCCGAGCGCCGCTTGCCGATCCGACCCGTTTCACCGATGTCAGCGCAGAGCATTACGGTCCCTGCGTCTGGGAGCTGGCGGTCCAGGCGTTCGAGCGGCAGGCGTGGCTTGATCACGTGCTGGCAAACCCGGCCGGGCCTGATATCGAGGGCTATCTGTCCGTCGGGCTGAATGGTTCGATTTGAACCAGTCTCGTAGGGTGGGCAAAGCGAAGCGTGCCACGGCGTTCCGCGCCTTTGCTCACCCTACGAACCTATGTCTGCCGCTCAACGAGATGCGCGCGCGAGGTCGCGGGCTCGAACGGGTCGGCGAAATATTGCGTTTCGTGGGCCACCAGTCCGTCGCGGAATTCCATGATGCTGATCGTGTAGGACGGCCTGCCGTCATAGGTGAGGACAAACTCGGTGACCCAGAGATTGCCGTCGCCGATCATGCGTCGGACCTTGAAATGCTTCTTGTTCGGCTGGACGGTTCGGCTCTCCTGGATATTACGCCGGCCACGGATGCGCTCGCCCGATTGCGGATAATCCAGCACGGCATCGTCGTGGTAAATTTCATGTTCGGTCTCGAAATCGCTCGCGTCCGAAGCGTCCCAATGACGCGCGAGCGCTGCTCGCATGGTTCGATCATCCATCTCACGCTCCCGCTCTGTTTCGAGCTTCTCTGAAACAACGGCTATCGGCCTACAGCCGCTTGTCCCGTAAGCACGTAGGGTGGGCAAAGCGAAGCGTGCCCACCATCCTTGTTGTCGAACTCGGTACGGTGGGCACGGCGCTTCGCGCCTTTACCCACCTACGAACCATGTGTGTTGACCCGCCGGGGTTTGAGCCCTTGCCGCTTGTCGCCCTTGCGCCTGCGGCCTTGGCAAACGTCTTTCGCCGTGGCGTCCGGCACTCGTCGTGCCGCGACACGATGCGCTGCCGCGAGCGCCGCGCGCGCCCACACCACGAATTCGTCAGGCTCATCGAACAGCCGTTCCGGTGCGCGCCAAAAGGCCAGGTCGATGCTGCGTCCGCCCTTGCTATAGTTGAGCGGCGGGAACGCCGCTGCCTCCTCGAAGATCGGCTTGTTGCTCTCGTCCACCCGGAAGTAGAGGGTATCTTCGGTCACCATAGCCAGCATGACGCCGTCGCAGAAGACGCCTGTCTTGCCGAACATGCGGCGAAACGTGAGCGGCCCGAGGGTAGCGAATTGTTCGCGCAGGAACTCCGAAAAGCTGGCGCTTGCGACCATCACGGTCTCTCTCATGGCGGGACCATCTCATGCTGCTCGATCTTTCTCCTTTTCGTGAATTCGATCAATTGAGAATAGCCAGCTCAGATCGGCCGCACGATGGGCCGTCCGATTGTCGCCAGAGCGCCCGCTCAAGCGTGTTTCGTCCGACGCACGCTGCAAATCCCCGAAGATTTGAAGACGCTTGGCAAGACATTGCAGGAACGTTCCCCCGCTCGCGCTGTTCAAGCAGGGCCGGAAGTGGAGACGTTCCCATGTCCTCTCAGCCCTTTTCTGTCTTGAGCGCCCGCTCGGCGCTCAAGCATCTGTTCTCGCGGCGTAACTTCCTCGGCGCTTCGACCGCCGCGGTGGCCGGCGCGCTGGCCAGTGAGCGCGCCGTGGCGCAGGTCAATGCGCAAGGCTCGGAGCAGCAGCGCAGCGCCAGCGATCCGGGGCCGCAGAACCGCACCCTGCAGCAGCTCTTCCCGAACAGCGTTTCGCCGCCCCCGACCGATCACGCGCTGCCGCCGACCTTCTGGAGCTCGTTCTCGATGATGCACCGGCGCATCCAGGACGGCGGCTGGTCGCGACAGGTGAACGTCAATGATTTCCCGATCTCCAAGGACATTGCCGGCGTCAACATGCGCCTGACTGCCGGCGGCATCCGCGAGCTGCACTGGCACGAGGCCGATGAATGGGCGATCATGCTGTATGGCAATTGCCGCATCACGGCGGTCGATGTCGACGGCGGCACCTTCGTGGATGACGTGAGCGCGGGCGATCTCTGGTACTTCCCGACCGGGGTGCCGCACTCGCTGCAGGGGCTTGGTCCCGACGGCTGCGAATTTCTGCTGGTGTTCGATGACGGCAAGTTCTCCGAGGACAACACCACGCTGCTGTCGGACTGGATGATCCATACGCCGCCCGATGTCGTCGCGAAGAATTGGAGCGTGCCCGAGAGCGCGCTGGCCTCGTTCAAGACCATTCCCCAGGAAGGCCGCTACATCTTCCAGGCCGCCGTTCCCGGCGGCTTGGAGCAGGACCGCAGCGCCGCGATCAATTCCGGGCAGCGCAGCACGCAGACCTTCGATTTCCGGATGATGCGGATGCAGCCGCAGAAGTCCGACCGCAGCGGCGAGGTGCGGATCGTCGATTCCACGAACTTCGCGGCGTCACAGAACATCGCGATGGCGCATGTCACCGTGAAGCCGGGCGGCATGCGCGAGCTTCATTGGCATCCGAACGCCAACGAATGGCAGTACTACATCGCGGGCAAAGGCCGCATGACGGTGTTCTTCAATCGCGCCGAGGCCCGCACCGCCGACTTCAATCCCGGCGACGTCGGCTACATCCCGCAGACGCTCGGGCATTACATCGAAAACACCGGCGACACCGATCTGGTGTTTCTCGAGATGTTCAAGACCTCGCACTATCAGGATATCTCGCTGAACCAGTGGCTCACGCACATTCCGCCCGAGCTGGTCACGCAGCATCTCGGCATTTCGCCGGAGACGCTGCAGGCGATCCCGAAAGCCAATACGGCAATCGTTCCGGGATGAGGTTCGATTTTGCTATCGCTAAGCTGGCGCCGTCATGCCCCGCGAAGGCGGGGCATCCAGTACGCCGCGGCTTCTCGGTCGAGCATGAGCGCCTCTGGAATACTGGATCGCCCGCTTTCGCGGGCGATGACGGCGGAGGGCGTTACGGGCGATTGAAATCACACATCAAATATTCGCGGCGAGATCCGCGATGTCGTCGAACAGCACGCTGGTCGCCGCCAGCAGCCGTTCGATGGCGTCAGTGGCCTCGACCACAGAGCGGGTCGAGGTGTCGAGCACGAGTTCGGCGTCCGTCGGCGGCTCGTAGTCGTTGCCGATGCCGGTGAAGCCTTTGAGCGCGCCGGCGCGCGCCTTGGCGTAATGGCCCTTGGGGTCGCGGCTTTCGCACACCTCGGCAGGCGTGGCGACATAGACCTCGCGGAACAGATCGCCGGCGACGCGGCGGGCCGCGGAGCGGTCCTCGCGCGCGGGCGACACCGCAGCCACGATCGCGATGTGGCCGTTGCGCGCCAGGTGGGTCGCGACCTCGGCGAGGCGGCGGATGTTTTCCGCGCGATCCTCCGGCGTGAAGCCGAGATCCTTGTTGAGGCCGGCGCGCAGCGTATCGCCGTCGAGCAGGATCGGCGCGCCGCCGCGGGTGAACAGGCGCCGCTCCAGCGCGCGCGCCAGGGTCGATTTGCCGGCACCGGGCAGGCCCGTGAGCCAGACCACCGCGCCCTTGTGGCGGTGACGCTCGGCGCGCTCCTGCGGTTGCAGCGCCGATTCCACCGGCACGATGTCGACGGGGGCCGCGCGCTTGGCAGCATCCGCCGACAGCACGAGACCACCGCCGGCGATGCGGCCATTGACCTCGATCACCAATCGTCCGGTGCGCGGATTCTCGGCGGTGGGATCGGCCGCGACCGGCTGCGCCAGCGCGATCTCGATCTCGCCGACATGGTTGCGCGCGATCGCGGCGGTCTCCTCGCTCGCCAGCGCGCCGGGATCGATCGCCTTCTCGATCGCGACCACGCTCGCGCGCGTCTCCCGGGTGCCGAGCCGCACCACGATGCCATCGCCCTTCTTGAGGGGCGCATCGTGCAGCCAGAAGATTCGTGCGTGCAGCCGCCGCGTCGCCTGCGGCTCCTTGCCGACATGAGCGATGACGTCGCCGCGTTCGATGAACAGCTCGCGGTCGAGCGTGACGCCGACCGAACGTCCGGCACCCTGCGGCCCGGTCAGCGGCGTCGCCGGCCAGCCTTCGACGGTGCGGATCTTGGCGATCTTGCCGGCCGGCATGATCACGATCTCGTCGCCGGCCTGCAGCTGGCCGGACTCAATGCGCCCGGCGACGATGCGGCGGTCGTCGAATTTGTAGATCGCCTGCACCGGCAGGCGCAGGGCCAGGCTTTCCAGCGGCCGCGCCGGCTCCAGCGCATCGAGCGCCTCGACCACGGTCGGGCCCTTGTACCAGCCGATGCGCGAGGTCCTCACTGCGACGCCGTCGCCGTCGCGCGCGGAGATCGGAATCACCGCCGCGGGCTTGACGCCGAGGCCGGACAGATGCGCCGAGATCTCGTCCTTGATCTCGTTGAAGCGAGCGGCCGAGAAATCCACGCGGTCCATCTTGTTGACGACCACGGCGACCTGGCGGACGCCGAGCAGGTGCAACAGATAGCCGTGGCGGCGGGTCTGGTCGCGCACGCCTTCCAGCGCATCGATGATCAGCACCGCGCCGTCGGCCTGCGAGGCGCCGGTGATCATGTTGCGCAGGAACTCGGCATGGCCGGGCGCGTCGATCAGCACGACATCGCGCGCATTGGTGCGGAAGCGGATCTGCGTGGTGTCGATGGTGATGCCCTGGTCGCGCTCGGTCTGCAGCGCATCGAGCAGGAACGACCACTCGAACGGCATGCCGCGCCGGGCGCTGACGGCCTTCAGCATCTCCAGCTTGCCTTCGGGCAGGCTGCCGGTCTCATGCAAGAGCCGGCCGACCAGGGTGGACTTGCCGTGATCGACATGGCCGACGATGACGATGCGCACTTGCGGGCGCGTGGTGCCGTTCGGCGTGGCGGAGACCATCATGTTCATGATTTCAGCCCCCGATCACAGATAGCCGGCGACGCGCAGCCGCTCGAAGGCGTCTTCGGTCTCGTGGTCGAGCGCGCGGCCGGCACGCTCCGGCACCTTGGTGTTTTCCAGTTCGACCAGGATCTCCGGAATGCTCGTGGCGGTGGAGGCGACCGGAAACGTGATGTCCTGATCACCGAGCGAGCGATAGCGCTTGCCGTTTTTGGCCAGATAGAGCGGGATGATCGGGATGTTCTCCCGCGCCGTGTAGGCCCAGATGTCGGCCTCGGTCCAATGCAGGATCGGATGGATGCGCAAATGCGCGCCCGGCGGCGGCGAGGCGTTGAAATGGTCCCAGAACTCCGGCGGCTGGTCGCGCACGTCCCAATGGCCCTCGGCCCCGCGCGGCGAGAACACGCGCTCCTTGGCGCGCGTTGCCTCCTCGTCGCGGCGGATGCCGGCGATCAGCCCGTCGAAGCCGTATTTGGCCAGCGCGAGTTTCAGGCCTTCGGTCTTGCGTGCGGCAGAACGTGCCGCCGGCGGCAGCGTCGGATCGACCGCCTCGATCGGGGGGCAAGGCTCCAGTTTGAGATCGAGCCCCCATTCCTTGGCGTAAGTGTCGCGGAACGCGTACATCTCCGGGAATTTCTTGCCCGTATCGACGTGCAGGCAGGGGAACGGCACCCGGCCGAAGAAGGCCTTGCGCGCCAGCCAGATCATCACGTTGGAGTCCTTGCCGAGCGACCACAGCAGCGCCAGCTTTTTCAGCCGTGCAAACGCCTCGCGGAGAATGTAGATGCTCTGCGCTTCGAGCGCGTCGAGATGGTCCATGCTCGGCGCCGTTTCGAGAATGCGCGGCATGGAAGATGCTTGAATGACCTCTGAGGCGGCCAGCTTGTCTTTTGCGAAATCGTTGTCGAGAACGTGCATGCTGCGAGTCCTGGCCTACCGAGACGAAAATTCTATGGCCGACGCGGAAAGGAGTGAAAAATATTTTTCTCTTTACCGCCGGTGCCGGACACTTATATAGGAAAAAATTCCAGTCAACCCCGAAGAGTCGAAACGCTAGGACGCAATGCAATATCTGCCGGTGTTTCTCGATCTGAAGACCGGCCCCGTGCTGCTCGTCGGCGCGGGGGAGCTGGCGCATGCCAAGCTGCGGGTGCTGCTGGCGGCCGGCGCGCGGATCAGCTGGTTCTCGACCGACGGTGCGCATGATCTCGGCGGCCTGCGCGATCCTGACAAGCAGATCGAATTCGCCAGCGGCGATCCGCTCGAGGCGGAGCTTGCGGGCGCCATCGCCGTGTTCTGCGCCGGCGCCGGCGATGTCGGCGTGGCGATGGCGCTGCGTGCGAAGACGCTTGGCTTGCCCGTCAACGTGATGGATGACCTCGCGCAATCGACCTTCATCTTTCCGGCGATCGTCGATCGCGGCGATGTGGTGGTGGCGATCGGCACCGGCGGCGCCTCGCCGGTGGTGGCGCGGCGGATGCGCGAGACCATCGAGGCGGTGCTGCCGGCGCGGATCGGCGATCTCGCCACCTTCATCGGTGAGTTCAGAAGGACGATCAATGCGCGCATCGGCGAGATGCCGCTGCGCCGTCGGTTCTGGGAGCGCGTCGTCGATGGCCCGATCGGCGCGTTGGTGCTGAGCGGCCGCAAGGCGGAGGCTGAAGCCGCGCTGCATGGCATCGGCGATCCCGCAGCTTACGCCGGCGCCGATGAGGCCGGCCGCGGCCAAGGTCATGTCACGCTGGTCGGTGCGGGGCCGGGCGATCCCGACCTTCTCACCATCAAGGCGCTCCGCGCGCTGCAGGACGCCGATGTCGTCTACTATGACGAACTGGTCACGCCGGAAATCCTGGACCGCATCCGCCGCGACGCCGCGCGCGTGCCGGTCGGCCGCCGCATCGGCAAGCCCGGCATCGGCCAGGCCGCCGTCAACAAGCTATTGATCGAGGCGGCGCGCGCGGGCAAGCGCGCGGTCCGCTTGAAGGGCGGCGATGCCTATGTGTTCGGCCGCGGCGGCGAAGAGGTCGATGCGCTGCGCGCCGCCGGCGTGTCCTACACGATCGTGCCCGGCATCACCGCAGGGCTAGGGGCTGCCGCGCATTTCGAGGTGCCGCTGACCTTCCGCGAGAAGGCGCGCCGCATCACCTTCCTCACCGCGCACAAGACCCGCGACGCCGAAGCCGTCGATTGGTCGGCGCTGACCGACACCGAAATGACCGTCGTGGTCTATATGGGCATGACCGCGGCGCCCTCGGTGTGCGCCGGGCTGCTTGCGGCGGGGCGCTCGCCGGAGACGCCGGTCGGCGTGTTCGCCAAGGTGACGCGGCCCGATGCCCAGGCTGCTGTCGGCACGCTCGGGCAATTGCCGGATCTCATTCGCAAGATCGATGGCGGCCCCGCCATCCTCATCATCGGCGACGTGGTCGCGCATTCCGCGCCATGGCGTCAGCAAAACCTCAGCCGCGTCATCGCGCACATCCTGGAACCTGCCTGAATGACATCTCCGCTCGAACAGAAGATCAAGATCGCCGGCCCGTCGGTGGTCACCGCGAACCGGACCTCTGACGGCGCCGTGATCTGGCGGACCGCGTCGAAGGAGTGGTCGACCGATCTTGCCAAGGCTGCGATCGTCCGCACCGTCAATGATGCGCGCGCGCTGCTCGTCGAAGCCGTCGCCGATGACGTTGGCGCGGTCGGTCCCTATATCGCCCCGGTCGAGATCGAGGACGACGGCGCGATCAAACCCGGCAATCTGCGCGAACATATCCGCCTGAAGGGCGCCACCATCACGCTCCCGGCGCAGGCCGCCCAGGTCTAAGAGGTTTCTTTCGCATGTATGCTTACGACGAAATCGACCGCACGCTGGTCAATGAGCGCGTCGCGGAATTCCGCGATCAGGTGAGGCGCCGCCTCTCGGGCGAGCTCACCGAGGACGAGTTCAAGATGCTGCGGCTGCAGAACGGCGTCTATCTGCAGCTGCACGCCTATATGTACCGCATCGCCATTCCCTACGGCACGCTGGCGTCGAACCAGCTGCGGCGGCTCGCTTATGTGGCGCGGCGCTACGACCGCGGCTATGGCCATTTCACGACGCGTCAGAACATCCAGTTCAACTGGATCAAGCTCGCCGAGCTGCCGGATGCGATGGCCGATCTCGCCGAAGTCGGCATCCAGTCGATGCAGACCTCGGGCAACAATCTGCGCAACGTCACCGCCGACCAGTGGGCGGGCGTGGCGCCCGGCGAGGTCGAGGACCCCCGCGTCTGGGCCGAGCTCTTGCGCCAGTTCACCACGCTGCATCCGGAATTCTCGTTCCTGCCGCGCAAGTTCAAGATCGCGATCACGGCCTCCGAGCATGATCGTGCCGCGATCAAGATCCACGACGTCGGCTTGAAGCTGATCAAGAATGCGCAAGGCGAGACCGGCTTCGAGGTGATGGTCGGCGGCGGCCTCGGCCGCTCGCCCTTCATCGCCAAGACCGTCAAGCCATTCGTCCATGGCCACGACATCCTGAGCTATCTCGAGGCGATCCTGCGCGTCTACAACCAGTACGGCCGCCGCGACAACATATACAAGGCGCGCATCAAGATCCTGGTGCATGAGCTCGGCGTCGAGAAATTCGCAGCCGAGGTCGAGGAGGAGTGGCAGCAGATCCGCGACGGCGTGCTGAAACTCGACGACGACATCATCGAGGACATCCGCTCCCGCTTCTTCTACCCGGCCTATGAGAGCCTGCCGCACATGCCGGACGAGCTGAAGCAGGCCGCGCATGACCAGAAATTCGAGGCCTGGCGCAAGAACTCGGTGTTTCCGCACAAGGTGCAGGGCTATGCCATCGTCACCATCTCGCTGAAGCCGGTCGGCGGCCCTCCGGGCGACGCCACCGCCGAGCAGATGGATGCGCTGGCCGAGATCGCCGACACATATTCGTTCGGCGAGATCCGCGTCGGCCATGAGCAGAACCTGGCGCTGCCGCATGTCCGGAAACGCGATCTGCCGGCGCTGTGGAAGGCGCTCGACAAGGTCGGGCTCGCGATCCCCAACGTCAACCTGGTCTCCGACATCATCGCCTGCCCGGGGCTGGACTACTGCTCGCTCGCCAATGCGCGCTCGATCCCGATCGCGCAGGAACTGACCCGGCGCTTCGCCAATCATGAGACCGCCAACCTGATCGGCCGGCTGCACATCAACATCTCCGGCTGCATCAATGCCTGCGGCCATCACCATGTCGGCCATATCGGCATTCTCGGCGTCGATAAGAACGGCGAGGAGTTCTATCAGATCACGATCGGCGGCCGTGCCGACGAGGGGGCCGTGCTCGGCACCTTGATCGGACCCGCCGTGCCTTATGGCGAGGTGGCCGATGTGATCGAGGATATCGTGGAAGCTTATCTGGCGCTGCGCGCACATCCGGACGAACTGTTCGTCGACACGGTGAAGCGGCTCGGCGTCGAACCATTCAGGGAGCGGGTCTATGCCACTCGTTAAGGGCGGAAAAATCGTCAGTGATGCGTTCGCCCATGTGGCCGACGACGCGGCTCTGCCGGAGCAGGGCGCGCTGCTGGTGACGGCGAAGCGTTTTCTCAGCGATCCCGAGGGCCTGCTGACCCGCGCAGCCGGCAAGCTCGGCGTGCTCTGGCCGAACAACCGCGACGTCGACGATCTCGTGCCCTATCTCGGCCGCCTGGCGGTGATCGCGCTCGTGTTTCCGACCTTCCGCGACGGACGCGCTTACAGCCAGGCGCGGCTGCTGCGCGAGCGTTATGCCTATCGCGGCGAGCTGCGCGCGACGGGGCAGGTGCTGCGCGATCAGTTCGTGTTCATGCTGCGCGCCGGCTTCGATGCGTTCGAAGTCAAGAAGCAGGCGGATGCCGAGGCCTTCACCGAGACGGTGAAGCGCTATTCGGTGTTCTATCAGCCGACCGGCGACGGCCGCCTGTCCGCGCTGCATCAGCGCATGCAGCTGCGCCATTCGGAGAGCGCCGGCCTATGAACGCCCATGTCGCGCCTGACCGGATCGCCGATGATGCGCCGTCGGCAAGCAAGCTCGACGCCGCGCTTCGCACGGCTGCGCCGCGCGAGGTGATCGCGGCCGCGCTCGACCTGGTGGGGCGCGAGCGGCTTGCGGTGGTCTCGTCGTTCGGCACGGAGTCGGCGGCGCTATTGAAGGTCGTGGCGGACGTCGATCCGGCGATCCCCGTCGTCTTCCTCGACACCGGACATCTGTTCGCGGAAACGCTCGCCTATCGCGATACGCTGATCGAGCGTCTTGGCCTCCGCGACGTGCGCTCGATCAAGCCCGATGCCGAGGCCCTGGCGCGCCAGGATGCCGACAACGATCTGTGGTTCTCCGATCCCGACGCCTGTTGCCGCATCCGCAAGGTCGAGCCGCTGGCACGGGCGCTCAAGCCTTTCGATGCCTGGATCAATGGCCGCAAGCGCTTCCAGGGTGGGGTGCGTGCGACGATGTCCGTCGTTGAACAGGATGGCGGCCGGCTGAAGTTCAATCCGTTCGCCAATATCTCGCAGGACGAGGTCGCTTCGATCTATGCCGAGGCCAGGCTGCCGCCGCATCCGCTGGTCGCCTCCGGATTCCGTTCGGTCGGCTGCATGCCATGCACCAGCCGCACGTCGGCGGATGAGGATGCGCGGGCCGGGCGTTGGCGCGGCCGACCCAAGACCGAATGCGGCATCCACACCGTCACTAGTTCGTAGCACAACCGCGCTGCCGGAACGGCAACAAGGAAATCCGGTTTCGTTGACATGCGCCGCGACATCCGGCCTCTTGCGCCACGCGCTCGCACGTGGCGTAGCCGGCCCAGTTGGGCCATCGTAGTAGGAATGGAGAGCTTGGATGATGCGGCATCTTCTCGCTGTTGTTGCGGCTTTGGTCTGGGCGGGCTCGGCCTCCGCGGCCGACATCACGCTCCTCAATGTCTCCTACGATCCGACCCGCGAGCTCTATGTCGAGTTCAACAAGGCGTTCGCTGCGGCCTATCAGAAAGAGACCGGCAAGAGCGTCGAGATCAAGCAGTCGCACGGCGGCTCGGGCGCGCAGGCGCGCAGCGTCATCGATGGGCTCCAGGCCGATGTCGTCACGCTCGCGCTCGCCTACGACATCGATGCGATTGCCGGCAAAGGCCTGATCGCGCCTGACTGGCAGAAGCGCTTGCCGCAGAATTCGTCGCCCTACACCTCGACCATCGTGTTCCTGGTTCGCAAGGGCAATCCGAAAGGGATCAAGGATTGGGACGACCTCCTGAAAAAGGGCGTCGAAATCATCACGCCCAATCCGAAGACCTCGGGTGGAGCGCGCTGGAACTACTTGGCGGCCTGGGGCTATGCGCTGAAGAAATACGGCTCGGCCGACAAGGCCAAGCAGTTCGTCGCCGACCTGTACCAGCATGTGCCGGTGCTCGACACCGGCGCGCGCGGCGCCACCGTGACCTTCGTTGAGCGCGGGGTCGGTGACGTGCTGCTTGCCTGGGAGAACGAGGCCTATCTGGCGCTCAAGGAGTTCGGCAAGGACAAGTTCGAGATCGTGGCCCCTTCGGTCTCGGTCCTGGCGGAGCCGCCGGTTGCCGTGGTCGACAAGGTGGCCGACAAGAAAGGCACCCGTGGAGTCGCTGAAGCCTATCTGAAATACTGGTATACGAAGGAAGGCCAGGAAATCGCCGCACGCAATTCCTATCGTCCGCGCGATCCGGAGGTGGCCAAGCAGCACGAGAATGAGTTCGCCAAGGTCGAGCTGTTCACCATCGACGAATTGTTCGGCGGCTGGACCAAGGCGCAGAAAGACCACTTCGCGGAAGGTGGCATGTTCGATCAGATCTATAAGAACTGATCGGGAGACGAGGGAACTTTAGCCTGGTGGCTTCTTGAACGCGCTTTCACCACGACGCAGCACCTTGCCGGGCTTCGGTCTCACCATGGGACTGACGCTGACCTGGCTGTCGCTCATCGTCCTGATCCCGCTCGCTGGTTTGTTCATTCGTTCGACCGACCTCAGCCTGGAACAGTTCTGGGGCATCGTGACCAGCCGCCGCACCTTGAGCGCGCTGCGCGTCTCCTTCGGGCTCGCTTTCGCCGCGGCTTGCGTCAATCTGGTCATGGGGACGATCGTCGTCTGGGCGTTGGTGCGTTATCGCTTTCCGGGCCGCCGGCTGTTCGACGCCATCGTCGACGTGCCGTTCGCCTTGCCCACCGCGGTGGCGGGCGTGGCGCTGACCTCGTTGTTTGCGCAGAAGGGCTGGCTCGGCGCGCCGCTGGCAGCGCTCGGCATCAAGGTCGCGTTCACGCCGCTCGGCATCTTCGTTGCCATGATCTTCATCGGCATCCCCTTCGTCGTGCGCACGGTGCAGCCGGTGCTGATCGATCTCGATCCCGAGATCGAAGAGGCTGCGGCGAGCCTCGGCGCCAGCCGTTGGCACATCGTCACCAAGGTGATCCTGCCCAGCCTGACGCCGGCGCTGTTGACCGGCTTTGCGCTGGCCTTTGCCCGCGCCGTCGGGGAATATGGCTCGGTGATCTTCATCGCCGGCAACCTGCCGAACGTGTCCGAGATCGCGCCGCTCCTGATCGTGATCCGGCTGTCTGAATTCCGTTATGCCGATGCCACGGCCATCGCCGTGGTCATGCTCGTGGTCGCCTTCCTGATCATCCTTGCGGTGAACCGGCTGCAGCGCTGGACGCAGAGCCGGGCACCGGTAAATTAGGGGCGCGCCATGAGCATCGAGATCAGCTTGCAACAGACGGGCCTGACATCCCCAGCGCAAGGCGTGCGTGCATTGCACGCCGCCCGCCGCGACCCGTGCACCGAGCCGCGGGCGATCCGCATTGTCATCACGACGCTCGCCATCGCCTTCCTCTCGATTTTCGTGGTGCTGCCGCTGGTGGTGGTATTCGCGGAGGCGTTCGCCAAGGGCATGCGCGCCTATATCGCTGCCCTCGCGGACCCCGAGGCCTGGTCCGCGATCCGGCTGACCCTGCTGGTGGCGCTGGTCTCGGTCGGAACCAATCTGGTCTGCGGCCTCGCGGCGGCCTGGGCGATCGCCAAGTTCGAATTTCCCGGCAAGACAGTTCTGATTACGCTGATCGACCTGCCGTTCTCGGTCAGTCCGGTGATCTCGGGCCTCGTCTTCGTGCTCCTGTTCGGCGCCCAAGGCTTCTTCGGCCCGTGGCTGCAGGCGCATCATCTGCAGATCCTGTTCGCCTTTCCCGGCATTGCGCTCGCCACGGTCTTCGTCACCTTTCCGTTCGTCGCGCGAGCGCTGATCCCGCTGATGCAGGAGCAGGGCACCCAGGAAGAGGAGGCCGCGATCTCGCTCGGCGCCTCGGGCCTGCAGACCTTCTTCCGCGTCACCTTGCCGAACATCAAATGGGGCGTGCTGTATGGCGTGCTGCTCTGCAACGCGCGCGCGATGGGCGAGTTCGGCGCCGTATCGGTCGTCTCGGGCCATATTCGCGGCGAGACCAATACGATGCCGCTGCTGGTCGAGATCCTTTACAACGAATATCAAATGGTGGCCTCGTTCGCGATCGCTTCGCTGCTGGCGATGCTCGCGCTGATCACGCTGGTCGCCAAGACCATTCTTGAACGTCAACTGGACGGGGAGGCGCCGCGTGACCATTGAAGCGAGAGGCGTCGTCAAGACGTTCGGCACGTTCAGGGCGCTCGATGGCGTCGATCTGAAGGTCGCCGATGGCGAGCTGCTCGCCTTGCTCGGCCCGTCCGGCTCCGGCAAGACGACGCTGCTGCGGATCATCGCCGGTCTCGAATGGCCCGACTCCGGCGAGATCCTGTTCGATGGCGAGAATGCGCTGGAGCGCGGTGCCGGCGAACGCCATGTCGGCTTCGTGTTTCAGCACTACGCGCTGTTCCGGCACATGACGGTGTTCGAGAACGTGGCGTTCGGCCTGCGGGTGCAGCCGCGCAGGATTCGCAAGAGCGAGGTCGAGATCCGCCGCCGGGTCAAGGAATTGCTGGACCTCGTCCAGCTGGACTGGTTGGCGGACCGCTATCCGAACCAGCTGTCGGGCGGCCAGCGTCAGCGGATCGCGCTGGCGCGCGCACTCGCGATCGAGCCGCGCATTCTCCTGCTCGACGAACCCTTCGGCGCTCTCGATGCCAAGGTGCGCAAGGAGCTGCGGAAGTGGCTGCGCTCGCTGCATCATGAGATCAACGTCACCTCGATCTTCGTCACCCACGACCAGGAGGAGGCGCTGGAGGTCGCGCATCGCGTGGTGGTGATGGACAAGGGGCGGATCGAGCAGGTCGGTTCCCCCACGGACGTCTACGACAGTCCTGCCACCGCGTTCGTGCATGGCTTTATCGGCGAATCCATCGCGCTGCCGGTGGACATCAGCGGGGGCCACGTCAATCTCAACGGCCGACCGCTGGACATCGCCGCCGATGGGGCGGCGCAGGGCGCCTCGACCCTGTTCGTCCGCCGCCACGATATGCAGATCGGGCCAGCCGGCAGCGGCGCCTTGCATGGCGCCGTCACCCATGTGCGCAGCTTCGGCCCGGTCCAGCGTGCCGAGATCGCGCTGAACGAGGGCGCGACGATCGAGATCGATGCGCCGCGCGACCGCGAGCTGAAGGTCGGCGAGTTGGTCGGGCTGAAGCCGCGGCGGTATCGGATCTTTGCGGCGTGACGGTGTGTGCACCCGCCGATGCACGTAGAGCTCGAGCTCTCATCGCGTAGCGCGCGATTGGAGACTGCTCCCAACAAGACGGGTGTCGCCCCGGACAAGCCCGGCAACGCGCAGCGTTGTTGGGCGCCGATCCGGGGCCCATACTCCCGAGAGCCCGTTGTCGCCGCGGAGTATGGGTCCCAGTGCAAGGCCGGGACGACACCGAATTCTTCAGATCGACTTCATCCCAACACGCTTGACCGCGCCAGCCGTATGGTTGACGAAGCGTTGCCGGCCGAAATGGCTCTGGAAATGGTTCTAATTGTCCTGATGGAACTTACCGCCGATTCACCTTTCAGCCACGGTTGATGTGCAACAACCCGCCTCTCGTGTCGGGATAGGGATTGGTTCATTGATGCGTTTGGCTGCTGCATTCTTCATTGCGCTCCTGCTTGCAGGCTGCGCGGCCGAGACCCCGGTCGTGCAGACGCCGTCGATGTATCTCGACATGGCCGCCGCCGGCGCCCGGCTGGACGCTGCGGCTGCCGCGACCATGATCTCGCAATATCGCCAGAACAACGGGCTTTCCGCGGTCGAGGTCGATCCGGAACTGATGCGGCTCGCCGAATCCCAGTCCCAGGTCATGGCCGAGAAGAACAAGCTCGATCATGACGTCCGCGCGCCATTGGCGAAGCGTCTGACCGGCGCCGGCTACCAGGCGACCGTCGCGGTCGAGAACGTCTCGGCCGGCTACCATACGCTGGCGGAGGCCTTTTCCGGCTGGCGCGACTCGCCGCCGCATCGGGCCAATATGCTGAAGAGCGGTGTCACAAAAATAGGCATTGCCGCGAGCTATGCGCCGAATACCAAATACAAGGTGTTCTGGACCATGATCCTGGCCGCGCCCGACACCAAACAGCCGTCGTAAAGGACGTGTAGGCCGCTCCGTGACGGCATCGGCGAACCCGGTCTGCCGAGCGGGCGGGATTGACGTCACTGTGAAGTGACGCCACGCTGCGGTGCATTTTGATATTTGGACGATAATGACGACCGATCATTGTCTCCCGGCGCCGCCGGCCACCCCCTCCGAAGCGCAACGTGTCCTGGTGCTCCAGGGCGGCGGCGCGCTGGGTTCCTACCAGGCCGGCGCCTATCAGGCGCTGTGCCACTTCGATTTCGAGCCGGAATGGATCGCCGGCATCTCGATCGGCGCGGTGAATGCGGCGATCATCGCCGGCAACGAGCGCGACAAGCGCATCGAGCGGCTGAAGGAGTTCTGGCAGCTGGTCTCCGCGCCGGTGCCGTGGAAGCCGCTGCTCAACGGCGACCGCCACCGTTCGGTGTTCAACGAAGCCAGCGCGGCACTGATCGCGACTTTCGGCGTGCCGGGCTTCTTCACCCCGCGCATCCCGCCGGTGCAGCTCTGGCCGGCCAATCGCCCGGAGCAGATCAGCTATTACGACACCGCGCCGCTGAAGAAGACGCTGGAGCGGCTGGTCGATTTCGATCGCATCAACGATCTGAAGACGAGGCTGTCGGTCGGTGCGGTCGGCATCACCACGGGCAATTTCGTCTATTTCGACAATTTCGAATTCAGGAAGCGCGGCAAGCTGATCGGGCCGGAGCACATCATGGCCTCCGGCGCGCTGCCGCCGGGCTTTCCGGCGATCGAGATCGAGGGCGAATATTATTGGGATGGCGGCATCGCCTCCAATACGCCGCTCGACTACGTGCTGGACGCCGAGACCGATCGCGATCTTCTGATCTTCCAGGCCGATCTGTTCAGCGCGCGCGGCGACCTGCCGAAGACGCTCTTGGATGCGGCCGAGCGCGAAAAGGATATCCGCTATTCCAGCCGCACCCGGATGAACACCGATAAGAACCGGATGATCCACAACACGCGCAGAGCGCTGCGCGATCTCTATGCCAAGCTGCCGGATTATCTGAAGAACGATCCCTCGTTCGAGCTGCTCTGCCAGGCGGCGAAGGAGAACACCGTCACCGTCGTGCACCTGATCTACCGCAGCAAGAACTACGAGACCTCGTCGAAGGATTACGATTTCTCCCATGTCGCCATGCTCGAGCATTGGGAGGCCGGCGTGCGCGACGTCCATCAGTCGATGCGCCACAAGGAGTGGCTGGAGCGGCCGCAATCCGGCGAGACCATGGTCACTTACGATCTCACGCATGACGGCGATCTAGCTGCCAGCAAAAAGGAGTGAAGCGACATGACGACGAATCTCGCGGGCAAGACGGCCGTGGTGACCGGCTCGACCAGCGGCATCGGGCTGGCCTATGCGCGGGCCTTTGCCAGCGCCGGCGCCAATGTCGTGCTGAACGGCTTCGGCGCGCCCGCCGATATCGAGAAGGAACGCAGCGCGATCGAGAGCGAGTTCAAGGTCAAGGCGGTTCATTCGCCGGCCGACATGACCAAGCCGGCCGAGATCGCCGAGATGGTTGCGCTCGGTGAGAGGAGCTTCGGCTCGGTCGACATCCTCGTCAACAATGCCGGCATCCAGTTCGTCTCGCCGGTCGAAGAGTTTCCGCCGGAGAAGTGGGAGACGATCATCGCGATCAATCTCTCCTCCGCGTTCTACGGCATCCGCGCCGCGGTACCGCTCATGAAGAAGCGGGGCTGGGGCCGCATCATCAACACCGCGTCAGCGCACTCGCTGGTCGCCTCGCCGTTCAAATCGGCTTATGTCTCGGCCAAGCACGGCATCGCCGGCCTCACCAAGACCGTGGCGCTGGAGCTCGCCACCCACAAGATCACCTGCAACTGCATCTCGCCAGGGTATGTCTGGACGCCGCTGGTCGAGAAGCAGATTCCCGATACGATGAAGGCGCGCAATCTCACCCGCGAGCAGGTCATCAACGATGTGCTGCTCGACGCCCAGCCGACCAAGCAGTTCGTCACGGTCGAGCAGGTCGCGGCGCTGGCGCTGTTCCTGTGCAGCGACGATGCCGCGCAGATCACCGGCAGCAACCTCTCGATCGACGGCGGCTGGACCGCGGAGTAGGGCGAGCAAACGTTCGGCCATCCTTCGGGGGCGACCTCAGCCGTCACGTCATTGCGAGCGAAGCGAAGCAATCCAGGCTTGACGTAAGAATCAGGATTGCTTCGTCGCTTCGCTCCTCGCAATGACGGAAGAGGGGGAGCGATTTGTCGGCGGAAGCATCTCAGTGAAAGGTGGAGGCGAAACCAACCGATCCTCTCGATGATAGGTTTCGCTTTCGCTCCACCCGTCCTACAAGCGTCGGAAGAAACGCGAACAGGATTCGGCCTTGCTCATCGTCACCCTCATCGGCCTTCTGGCAGCGATCTGCACCACGAGCTCATTCCTGCCGCAGGTGGTGAAGGCGTGGCGCACGCGCTCGACCCATGACATCTCGGTCGGGATGTTCATCCTGCAGACCACCGGCAATTCGATGTGGCTGCTCTATGGCGCGCTGATCGGCGACCTGCCGCTGGTGGTCGCCAACCTGATCACGCTGGGCCTGGTCGCGACCATCCTGGCGCTGAAGCTGCGCTATGGCTGACGCGACGGGTCTTCAAGCTTGAACCCGCGAGGGCGCCACCGATCAGATGCGGTGGCCGCCGAACAGGCTGCTGGTGGTGCTGGCCCCGGGCGGCAGCACCACCACGGTGGAGCCCTCCTTCACCCGGTTGTAGAGGTCGGCCACGTCGGTATTGGTCATGCGGATGCAGCCGGAGGAGATCGCCTGGCCGATATATTCCGGCTGATTGGTGCCGTGGATCCGGTACAGCGTGTCCTTGTTGCCCTGATACAGATAGATGGCGCGCGCGCCGAGCGGGTTGGCGGGGCCGCCGGGAACCCGTTTCGGATACGGCCCGAGCCGGGCCTGGATATCGGCCGTGGGAACCCAATCCGGCCATTCCGCCATCTTGCCCACCGTCGCCGTGCCGGAAAAGGCCATCGCTTCCTCGCCGACCGCCACGCCGTAGCGGATCGCCTTACCGTCGGGCAGGAAGTAATAGAGATAGCGCGCGTCGGTATCGACCAGGATCGTGCCCGGGGGCTCCTTGCGGTCAGAGTCGACGATGTGGCGCTGGAACTGCTCGGGGATCTTGGCTTCCGCATAGGGCGGATTTGCCAGAAGCTGGCGGTCGCGCGGCGTGAAATTGGCTTCCGAGGACGGCGACAGCGTCGCCTGCATGCAGCCGCCAAGCAGCAACAACCCTGCCAGCGCAAATGCCAGCCCCGATCTCGACATCGCCCGTTCTCCCCTCGTGCCTACTTTCCGAAGTCCACGCAGCATCGGCGGCACTCTTGCGACCCGACCATTTGCTGTCTCAATCGTGCCTAAATCAAGACTAATATATCCACGGTTGCGTGATCGTGGAACTTCGCGCTTTCGCAGCCAAGTGTTGCGGCCATGCGACAGTCGCGGGCCGCCGGCATGATAGCGTTCGTGCAAACCCTGCCGGCGGGGGCGTCACTCCCGCGAGCCTGCCGGCCGGTTCGCGGGGGATCAGAGCATGAACCCATTGCGTTGGTTGCTGGCCTGTGTCCTGAGCTTTGTCGCGGCCTTGGCCATGGTCGCGGAGCTGTCGAGCGAAGCGCTCGCTCGGCCGCGGCAGCACGGAGCCCAACAGCATCCCGCTTCCGTGCAAAGGCCGCATGCGAAGAAGGCTGCCACGAAAGCGGCCGCGCGACATCGACCCGAGCTTGCCCTTAAGCAGGAGCGCAAACGCAAGCCCAGCGAAGCCAGCCGTTCCGCCGTGGCTGCGCCGGTCAGCGCCGCTGCCGAAGCGCCTGCGAGCCCGCCGCTGTCGGGAGACCTCGCTGCGGTCAAGTCGGTCTTCGAGCTGACGCGCAAGGGCAAGACGAGCGATGCGAGCGCCGTCGCGAAGACGATCGAGGATCCTGCTGCACGCAAGCTCGTCGAATGGTTCATGTTGCGGCACTCGGAGTCCATGGCGAACTTCAGCCGCTACGCGGCTTTCATCCGCGACAATCCAGCCTGGCCGAATGTCAGCCTGATGCGGCGGCGCGCCGAAGCCTGCCTTTGGCAGCAGAAGAGCGACGCGGCGACGGTGCGCGATTTCATCGGCGATCGACCGGCCAGCGCAAAGGGACGCCTGGCGCTGGCGCGGGTTCTTCTCGCCGAAGGCGATGCCGATGCGGCCGCACGATGGGTCCGCAAGGTCTGGCAGTCGGAGGATCTCTCCGAGCGCACCGAAGCGGATGTGATCGAGGGCTTCGGCGCGCTGCTCGCGAGCGAGGATCACCGGGCGCGGATGGATCGGCGGCTCGGCGCAAAGGATTTTTCAGGAGCGATGCGCGCGGCCCATCGGCTTGGCGGCGACGAGGTCTCCATCGTCAAGGCGTGCCTTGCCGTCAAGGGCGACGAGAAGAAGGCGCCTGGCCTGCTCGACGACGTGCCGGCGGCTGCGCGTAGCGATCTCGGTTATGTGCTGTGTCGCATCCAGTGGCTGATGCGCCACGACCGCATCGCCGATGCGACGCAGCTGATGCTGACGGCGCCGCGCGCGACGATGGCGCTGCAGGACACGGATGAATGGTGGCGCTCACGCCGTGTGCTGGCGCGCAAGCTGCTCGACCTCGGACAGTTCAAGGAGGCCTATCAGGTCGCGCGCCAGGCCGCGCCTCCGCAGAACGAGTATTACCGCGCCGAATGGCATTTCCTGGCCGGCTGGATCGCTCTGCGCTACCTCAACGAGCCCGAGACGGCGCGCGCGCATTTCGCCCATGTCGACGAGGGATCGGTCAATCCCATCGTGCTGGCGCGCGCCAATTACTGGCGGGGCCGTGCGGCGGAAGCGATCGGCGACGCCGAGGCCATGCCCGCGGCCTATCAAGCCGCGGCACGCTACAGCACCGCCTATTACGGCCAGCTCGCACGGGCCAAGCTCGGGCTCGACGGCGTCGAGCTCCGCGCTCCGCAAGCCGGGCCGGACGACGATGCTGCGCCTGCGGACGAGCGGGTGCGCGCGGCCGAGATGCTCTACAGGCTCAATGAGCAGAACGTCGTGCTGAGCTTCGTGACCGATCTGGCGGAGCAGAGCACGGATGTCCCGGCGCTGGTCGCGCTCGGCGCGCTGGCCGGCCGCCACAACGATGCGCGCGCGATGCTGCAGATCGGCAAGACGGCCCTGGCGCGCGGACTTGCGATGGACCATTTCGCGTTCCCGACGATCGGGATCCCCGAGCACAAGCCGATCGGCCTCGCCATCGACAGCAGCGTCATCTATTCGGTGGCGCGCACGGAGAGCGCATTCGACCAGCGCGACCGCTCGTCGGCCAACGCGGTCGGCTTGATGCAGGTGACGCCGGAAGCCGGACGCGACACGGCCAAGCGGTTCGGCGTCGGCTATGACTGGGACCGGCTGGTGTCGGATCCCGTCTACAACACCCAGATGGGGGCGGCCGAGCTGAGCGCGCTGCTCCGCGAATACAAGGGCTCTCACATCATGACCTTCGCCGCCTACAATGCCGGCCGCGGCCGCGTGCAGGACTGGGTCAAGCAGCATGGCGATCCACGCGATCCCGCCGTCGATCCGGTCGACTGGGTGGAGCGGATTCCGTTTGCCGAAACCCGCAACTACGTCCAGCGCGTGATCGAGAATGTGCAGGTCTACCGCGCGCGGTTCGAGGCCATCGAGGTCGCAAAGCGCGACCAGGAGCAGAGCACGGTGGCGCGCGCGGCTGGCTCGGGAATGGTCTCCTCGGCGCAGGCGCTGCCGCCGCCGTAAGCGGCGTAGTTAGCGGCGGCCGCCGAACGCCAGCACGTGCAGGCCGAGCCGGCGCTTGACGATCCAGAACAGGAGCGCGGTCTCGAACGTCAGCGACAACGACGTCGCGGCCGCGGCGCCATGGCCGCCGAAGCGTGGCACCAGCACGATGCACAGCACCAGGTTCATGACGAAGGCGGACGCATAAGCGAGTGCGCAGACGTGCTGATGGCCGAGCATGTTGAGCAGGCGCTCGACCGGGCCGATCGCCGAACGCACCACGAGCCCGATGGCGGCGATGAACATGATGTCGTAGCCGGCCGTGAACTGTGGCCCGAAAAGCCAGAGCAGCGGCTCGCCGAGCGCGAGCAGGGTCAGCGTCGCGGCGAGCGAGGGCCAGAACGTCCAGCTGATGGCGTGCGCGACATAGGCCGACAGCCGCGCGGTGTCGCCTTGCGCGTGATATTCGGCAAAGCGATGTGCCGTGGTCGCCGACATCGCGTAGTGGATGAACGACACCAGCGCCAAGGTCTTCACCACCGCGAAATAGACGCCGACCTCCTCGGAGGGACGGAATTGCTGCAGCACCAGCACGTCCGTGTAGGACAGCAGCAGATAGAAGCCCTCGACCAGCAGGATCGGCAGCGAGACCGCAAGCCAGCCGCCGACATCGTAGGCCTTCGCGCCCGCTTCGATGTGGCCACCGAGCCTGCGATTGAGCGCGATCATCTGTCCGATCATCGCGAGCCACACGGCAGCTGCGCTGGCGAGCATCGCGGCGGTGGCGCCGAGCTGCAGGCCGAGCACAACCATGCCTGCGGTAAAGCCGATGATCAGGCTTTGCCGGATGATGAATTGCGGCATCAGCCCGAGCGTCATCCAGTCATGCGAGCGGGCGATGCCGTCCTGCGTGTTGGCGACCACGAAGGCCGGCAGGGTGGCGCAGCCGATATAGAGCGGCATGACCTCGTTCGCATCGATCCAGGGCGAGAGCAGATGGACGACGCCGGCGAGCAGCAGTGCCGCGAATGAGGACGTCGCAAAGGTCAGCCAGCGGCTGCCGGAGAGAAAGCCGCGCAAATGCGCCTGCGCGCCGCGGGCGCGATAATCGGGGATCAGCTTCTGCGCCGAGGAAGCGAGGCCGAAATCGAGCATGCTGCCGAGCAGCAGCACCCAGGTCCAGACATAGACGTAGATGCCGTAGTCCGCGCCGCCCATCCAGCGCGCCAGCAGGATCTGCGACAGATAGGCGAGGCCCGCGCTGACGACGCGAATGAGGAAGATCAGTCCCGCCAAACGGCGGGTCAGCGAGGCGTCGCTACCGTCACCGGCTAAGCGAAGCCTCGCCTTGAGCCGCGCGATCAGGCCAGCTTCTGCGGGTTGGTGTTCGGTGTCCATCACGGCCACGGCTGCGGTCCACTGTCATGTCCGCGCGAGAGGGCGGCGATCCGCGTCTGTATCAACCGGCCGTTAAGATTCGGTTGGATGGCGCCATGTTGTCGCCCCTGCGAAAGCAGGGTCTCATAACCACGGAATGTTATTGTTTAAGGATGAAGTCGACCAGTCGATTTCGTCTTGGCGGCCGCGGCGTATGGGTCCCGGCGTTCGCCGGGACGACAGCTGAGGGTGGTGCAGCGGTCGTCCGATTCACGGTCACGGCAGGTTGACGTTGAACTCGTAAGCCTTGTCCGCGCCGACCAGAGTGAACTTCAGCGCCGCGCCGTCGGGCTTGGTGCCCGGCGGCACGCCGTCCAGCGCGAATGTGAAACGTTTCACGCCCGGCGGACTGTGCTCGGCGGGAGCAGGGACGGGCAGCGACCATTCCGGCGTCGGTCCCTCCACGAACAGATTGACGTTCTTCGGGTCGGGCGTCACCACGTCGACAATGACATTGGACGGGCCGTCGCGCTTGACGTCGCGGATCGTCAGCGGGTTGGGATCGCCGACATTGGCCGGCTTCGGCACGGCGTCGAGCGCCGCGGAGAGCGCGCCGTCCTCGGTACTCGCAACGCTGGTGAAGGCGAGATCGACCTTGGCGTCGACCGGAATGCAGATCCGCTCGCACACCGCGTAGCTGATGTCCGCACGCAGCGTCACGGGCTTGTCCGTGCTCTTGGCGACGATGCGTAGCGGCAGCACGATCTGGTCGTGGTAGCCGAGTGAATGGCCGCCGGCACCATCGTCGAACTTGGTTGGCGCCGGCCACAGAACCGTCACCGCCTCGACATTCTCCGACGCCGAGAAATCGAACCGCGGGGGCACGCCGGAATCGCCTGGCGTCCGCCAATAGGTTTTCCAGCCCGGTTGCAGCTGGAAGGCGATACCGCCCAGCAGCACGTTGCCGCTGCGCGAGCCTGCGAGCAGTCGCACCGCGGAATGGCCCTCGCGCTGCCACGGTGAGGCGTCTTGCGCCGAGGCGCCGACAGCCAGGCAAGAGGTGAGCAGCGCCGCGGCGAATCCGCGGCGGGCATGAACTGGAACGAACGCGGTCATGAGACGTCTCTAATGCTGAGTGCAGGCCTAAACCATTGAATTGGTTGTGAGCGAAAAAGCCAGTGTGAACGCCGGCCTTGATTGACAGAACCCCATCCCAATATCAGGATGATCTGAAGCATGAGAGTTTGCGCCGATGAATCCTGAGGCAAAGCGGCAAGGCGATCTTCGCCGGAGAGTGACGGGCATCAGCGATGATGTCTCTCACGGCGGCTATCTCGATGGCCAGTTGCTGGTCGCGATGCCGGTGATGGGCGATTCGCGCTTCGAGCGCTCGGTCATCTATCTCTGCGCGCATTCCGCGGAAGGAGCCATGGGCATCATGGTGAACCGGCCCGCCGGCAGCATCGATTTCCCACAGCTCTTGATGCAACTCAACATCATCAACAAGGCCGACCAGATCGAGCTGCCCGGCAGCGCCGAGACGATGAAGGTGTTGAGCGGCGGCCCGGTCGATACCGGCCGCGGCTTCGTGCTGCATTCGAGCGATTACTTCATCGCCAACGCCACGTTGAAGATCAACGACGGCGTCTGCCTGACCACGACGATCGATATTCTCAAGGCGATCGCCAATGGCACGGGACCGAAGCATGCCATTCTCGCGCTCGGTTATGCCGGGTGGCGGGCCGGCCAGCTCGAAGAAGAGATCCAGGAGAACGGCTGGCTGCATTGCGATGCCGATCCGGAGCTGATCTTCGGCGACAATGTCGAGGACAAATACGATCTCGCGCTGCGCAAGATCGGGATCGATCCCGGCATGCTGTCGAACGCAGCCGGACACGCCTGAGGCGCGCTCCTGGTTCTCGCGCAACTGGGCGGGCCTCGCCCGAAAGCGTCGGGTCCCTCGTGCTTCATCGGCCGCCGCTTTTCGTCGCTTCCTCCTGCGTCTTCTTGCTGCGTCCTGGGAACTGCCACCGCTGTTGCCGGTTAGCTGGGCGGCAAGTCCCCCAAGCGAGCACGAGGAGAGGCGCGATGGACACGGATCGGATCATAGGAACGGCGAAGGATATGGCAGGCAAGGTCGAGAGCGGCGTCGGCGAGATGACCGGTGACAAGCAGACCCAGGCCTCGGGCCGCGCGCGCGAAGCCTCGGGCGTCGTGCAGAATCTTTACGGCCAGGCCAAGGATGCGGCGCGCGATGCCGGCGACGCCGCGATGAATTTCGCCAAGGATACGATCGGTGGCGATCGCGTCGACAATCTGCGCGACGGCACGCAGGCGCTCGCCAAGCGCGTGCAGGATAATCCGATCGGTGCGCTTCTGGTGGCCGGCGGCATCGGCTTTGCGCTGGCGCTTCTGATGAGCCGTCCCAGCCGGCCTCCGCAGCGCTGGCGCCACTGAGCCGCGCGCTTTCCGCGCGTTCAATTGCGATCGGCCGGTGTTCGTCTCCCAGGGGAGACGGCATCGGCCGATTTGTTTCAGCTGCAATCGAGAGAGTCTAACGGGCCGGCGCGTCCTGCACCGCCGCTGAATGGCCGACATTAGCGGGCGGCCGCGGCGGTCCTGGATTCGGGCTGCGTGCCGCGGGCGGCTTCGGCTGTTGCGGGGCGCCGCCGCCAAAGAACTCGCGGAACGCTTGGCCCGGCTGCTGCGCCTGCGCCGGAGGTGTCGCGTTCTGTGGCGCAGCCCGCTTCGGCTTTTGCGGGGTCGGCTGGGCTGTCGTTGCGGCCGGCTCGCCCGGCGTGGCGGCGGCCATCGGCGCTTCCGGCTGGGTCTGCTCTTTCGGCGGCTCCTTGGATTGCTCGCGGCCGACCTCGCGTCGCGGCCAGGCGAAATCATCGGCCCGTCCGGCTGGCGGGCTCAGTGGCTCACCCTTCACCAAGGTCCGCGCCGCCAATGCATCCACGGGAGCGGGCCGGCTGCCCGCACCGCCGAGCAACTGGTCGGTGCCGACCGATGAGGCGACCAGCGGAACGATCGGTCCCGCGATTGGCCGTGGCGCCGGCTGGCCCGGCACCGCATTGGCATCGGGCGTCGCCGGCTCGCTCGGCAGCTCGATCGGCGCCGAGCGCCCTGCCAGTACGCGCGTGATTTCGCGCTCGACATAATGCGCCAGCTTCCGGGCGCCGGGCTTGGTGAAATAGACGCCGTCATAGGTGCGCAGCTGGCGAATTTGGCCTTCGAAGTCCGGGCCCTTCTGCAGGAAGCGGCCGGCCTCGTCGACAAAGCCGTCCCACACGTCGACATAGGTGATGCCGGTTTTGCCGGCGACGTCGCGATAGAGCGAATCCAGGAACAGCATGTCGGCCGTGCCCTTGGTGCCGCGGATCGCCGGCAACCCGACCCAGATCACCGGAACGCCCTTTGATTTGGCGACCGCGATCATCTCCTCGATCTTCTTGACGTAAAGCTCGACCCAGCGGTCATCGCGGAAATCGTAGATGCCGTTCGGCGAACGTGCGGCCTTTCCCGGGGCCGCCGCGGGCGTGTCGCCGCTCTCGGCGTCGTCCTGCGGCAGTTCGCTGTCAACCGGCTTGTCATCCGGCTTCGCCGCGGCCGTGTCGGTCTTTTGCTCCGGCTTGCCGTCGCTTCCCTTCGCCTTGGCGTCCTTCTTGGTCTTGTCGCCAGGCTTCTTATCGTCCGCCTTCTTGTCGTCGGGCTTGTCCGTTTTTTCGACCACCGGCTCGCGGATCGAAATGCGGTCGTTGAGGCCGAGCATGATGACGATGGCGTCTGCCCGTTCGCCGGCGAGAATGCCCTTGGCGGCGGTCGCCCAGTCGGCGGGCTCGCCCTTCGGCTGATACTTGATCAGCCCCGAGATGGTCTTGATCTTGCGGGTGACGCCCATGTCGGGCTGTTCCGCATAGGCGTCCTCCAGCCCGTAGCCGAGCCAGTCTGCCATGCCGTCACCGAGTACCAGCACATAGCGTTCGGGTGCGTTGTCGCGCTTCTCGGGAGGTGGGGCCTTGGAGAAGTCCTGGTAGACCTTCCTGGGCTGCTGCGGCTCGCGGAACGGCGAGAAGAAGTCGCCGCCGAACCAGCCGCCGCCGCGCGGCGCTTGGCGGGTAGGAGGTGGCGAACTGAACGGATTGAAATTGAAGAACTGGGCAGAAGCCGGGCCAGCGATGCCGACCAGCATCGCAATCGCCACCGCCAGCACGACCAACAGGCCGGGCTCGTTCAGGAGCTTGATGAGGGACTTCAGCTTGGACATGCGGCCCGGTCACGCGGCGAAATCATGTGTCTCCATATAGTAGCAGCCAAATCCGGCCGCAAACGGGCATTCACGGGGTGGTTGCGAATCCCTCTGCGAAGGTTCGCAACAGCGGCGGAAAGTTCCTTTCAGTCGCGGGGGCGGCCGCTGATCCTCCGTGAAATGGATAAAAAGGTATCTGGGACCGGGCCAAGGCCACCCGCATCAGGCGGCACGCGACCGCCCATCTCAGTGCCCCATGCCCGGCATCAACTCGCCGTTATAGATGTCCGGGTTCTGCGGGCCTTCGACATTGAGAATTCCGAGCAGGCCACGCTCAGCGCGAGCAAGCGCGTGATCGACCAATGTGTAGTTGCCGGGCACCTGGACTTTGAACTCGGTGATCGCAGCGCCTCCCGGCGGGACGGTCACGGTCTGAATTCCCCGGAGCGGCGGCGTGGTTATCCCGCCAAGCAGATAGACCTTGTCGAAGATCTCGCCGATCACATGAAAGGAGGAGGTGTAGTTCGGCCCGCCGACGCCGAAGAAGATCCGCACGGTGTCGCCGACCTTCGCATGCAGCGGGTGCAATTTGCTCAACGCGCCGACCGAGCCGTTGAACACGAAATATTCAGGCCGTTCGTCCAGCAGCTTCTCGACGCTGAACTCGGCGCTGCCGTGCTGGCCGTACGGGATGTCGGAATAGATTTCGCCCTGCATGACATAGAATTCGTGATCCACCGGCGGCAGCCCGCCTTCCGGCTCGACCAGGATCATTCCGTACATCCCGTTCGCGATGTGCTCGGCGACCATCGGCGTGGCGCAGTGATAGACGAACAGACCCGGCACCAGCGCCTTCCATGTCATCGACTTCTCACCGCCTGGATCGACCTGCAACGATGCGGCGCCGCCGCCAGGACCGGTTGCCGCATGGAAGTCGACGGAATGGATCATGGCGCTGTCGGCCGAGTTCTTGAGGTGAATCTCGACCGTGTCGCCGACGCGGACGCGGATGAAAGGACCGGGCACCTTGCCGTTGAACGTCCAGTAACCGAACGTCGTGCCTTCCGCGAGCCGGCCTTCCACCTCGACGCTGAGAAGATCGACGCGGACCGTCTGCGGGTCGCGTTTGCCGATCGGTGGCGGCAGATCGCCAGGTTCACGGGAGATGTCGGCCTCGACCACGGTCTGTGGTGCGGCCCGCGGCGTCACGATGAACTGGCCTTCCATGCCGGCGAGCCTGTGCCCGGGCACGCTGCAATAATAGACGAAGTCGCCCGACCTCGCCGCGCGGAATGCGATCGTCGTGCTGGCGCCCTTGCCTGTCACCCTCGGCGACTTCGCATCCTGATCCGGGAATACGACGTCGTGCTCGGCGCCTTCGCCGTTGATCAGCGTGAGCTGAACCACTTGCCCTTCGACCGCAGTCAGGACCGGATTGACCTTGCCGTCGATGGCGCCGCCGACTCCGATATAGACCATGCGCCCTTCAGCGATGGCGGATCTCAACGTGTACTTCGCGTCGGCGACGTAGCCGATATCGGCTCCCGTTACCGTCTGCGGGGCTTGCGAGACCGGAGGTGGGGGCGTGGGCGCCGGCGAGGGAGCCTGCTGCGTTGTGGGTGCTGTGGCCGCGCCCGACGATGCGGCTAGAAAGGCGATCACATCGGCACGGTCGTGATCGGTCTTCAGTCCGGGGAAGGGCATCTTATTGCCGGGGACGACGCTCGCGGGATCTTTGAGATAGCGATCGAGCGTCTGCGCGTTCCAGACGATGTCGGCTCCTTTCATCGCCGGCGAGTAGTTGTAGTTCGGCTCGGTCCCCGCTTTGCGCCCGATGACACCGGCGAGCGAAGGGCCGAGCATGTTCTTGCCCGCTTCAATCGAATGGCAGGCCTGGCACTTGCGGAAGACCAGGCGGCCGGCCGCTGGATCGCCGGCGGTTGTCGTTACTGCCGCTGCCGGGCTTGGGCTTGGATAAGGGCTTGGGCTTGGCGAGGCAGCCCGCCCTTGGCCGCTGGTTTGCGACTCCGGCGCAGCTTGCGCCGCGTGCGGCTGGTGGTTCGTCGCGGGCGGCTGTCGGGGCGAGGATTGCTGTGTTGCCGGAGCTTGTTGGACGGCCGGCGCAGCCGATGCGGGCTGTTGTTTCGACTCTTGTGACGCTGCGGGCTCGGGTATCGACGCGTTCTGCGCGGTGGGGGTGAGAGCGGTTTCAGCCTGCGATTTTCCCGGCTCTGTGTCCGTCTGGCTGGACGCCGGCATCGTGCTGCCTGGCGGGTACAAGATCGTGGCCAGCGAGAAACCACCAACGATCAGCACCACTCCGAGCAGGAGTATCGACCATCGGCGAGCCGCCCCGACGAGCGTGGGCCTCATTCGATCCATGCTGCTTCCGCAAGCGTTTTGCGGAATCTCGGTGCATCACGCGCGTCCGTCAACCAACATATGTTTGAGGGCAGGCACCTCCCGCAAACGTGTCGAGGCGGAGTAGCGATGAACCGCCGCGTCGCGTGCCCATCACCAGTGATGGCGGGGGGCACAGATCAGCGCCCGCGCAGCCGCTCCAGCACCTCGGCGGAGGCGAAGCCATCCGCCGGTGCGCCGATCGAGGCCTGGAAGTTCCGCAGCGCCTCGCGGGTCTGGCCGCCGAACTGGCCGTCCGGCGTGCCGCGGTAGAAGCCGCGCTCGGCGAGCAGCTGCTGCAGCTCCAGCCGCTCCGCGCGCGACAGCGTGCGCTCCTCGCGCGGCCAAGCCTGGACGAACGGCTGGCCGCCGCGCAGCCGGTCGGCGAAATGGCCGATCGCGAGCGCGTAAGCCTCGGCCGGATTGTATTTCATGATGACGCGGAAATTCTGCATCATCAGAAAGCCGGGCCCTTGCGCGCCTGCCGGGGCCAGCAGATAGGCCTTGTCGGCCGAGCGCGGAAATGCCTGCCCGTTGGGGCGCTTCAGGCCCATCTGCTCCCATTGCGCCAGGGTCATGACCTTGGCGCGGTCCGCCAGCATGTAGTTGAAGCCCTGCGGCACCACGACCTCGTAGCCCCAGCTCTGGCCGGTCTGCCAGCCGTCCTTCTTGAGGTTGTTGGCCGTGGAGGCGATCAGGTCGGCGGCATTGTCGACCACGTCGCGGCGGCCGTCGCCGTCGGCATCGACCGCGTAGCGCTTGAACGCGGTCGGCATGAACTGGGTCGGGCCGAAGGCGCCGGCCCAGGAGCCGCGCATCTGTTCGGGCCTCAGGTCACCGTGATGGAGGATCTCCAGCGCCGACAGGAACTCTTCCTTGAAATAGGCCTGGCGGCGGCCGATGCAGGCGAGGGTCGCGGTGGACTGCAGCACGCTGCGATCGCCGATCTGGGTGGAATAGTTCGACTCGATGCCCCAGATCGCCGCGATGATGTAGCGGTCGACCCCGTAGGCCCGCTCGGTCGCATCGAACTGCGCCTTGTAGGTGGCGAGCACCTCGCGGCCCTTGGCCAGCCGGTTGTCGTTCACCAGGATATCCAGATACTCCCAGATCGACTTGGTGAACTCCGGCTGCGCATCGAGCAGGTCCATGATCCGCAGGTCGGGGGACAGCCCTGCCGTGAACCGCTGAAAACTCTCCTGCGAGATGCCGCGCCGTGCGGCATCGGGCCACATCCCGGCGATGCAGTTATCAAAATTCGCCGCCGCCTCGCGAATCGCAGCCGCCGTCATCAGCGGATGGCCGGAGGCGCCGTCCTCCCCGCTCCAGGGCAGCGGGCCGCCCCCCGGCGCCGGGGGCGTTGACTGCGCATTGCTCGCATTGCCCTTGGCGAAAGAGCCGGTGAAGAGATTGTCAAGAAAGTTCAAGGGATTGTTGCCGGACTGGGCGCGGACCGGGGTTGCGCAGGTGACGGCAGCGGCGAGTGCCACGGCGCCGGCCAGCAGAATCGCGGATGGTTCCGTTCGTCGTCCCATGTTCACTCGCTGCCTCACAAATCAGGCGTCCAGGAGGCCTTGTCTCGGTTTCCAGAAGATTAACGAACCTCCGGTTTCATCCGCAGGCAAATTTTCTGCAGCGCACCCTGGCTGTCTGGAACTGTTGGCCAACATCCGCCTTTGTTCTCGGCTGCAAACCAGCTACCAGGATGCGATCCATTTCGCATTCATATCTTTGCAAGGTCCAGTTTCGCCCCATGAAAATCCGCAAAGCTGTTTTTCCGGTCGCCGGCCTCGGCACCCGTGTCCTTCCCGCCACCAAAGCGATGCCGAAGGAGATGCTGACCATCGTCGACAGGCCGCTGATCCAATATGTGTTCGATGAGGCCAAGGAAGCGGGGATCGAGCATTTCGCGTTCGTGACCGGGCGCAACAAGACCGCGATCGAAGACCATTTCGACCGGATGTACGAGCTCGATGCGACTTTGGCCGCGCGCGGCAAGAAGACCGAGATGGAGATCCTTGCGCGCGACCAGCCGGAAGCCGGCGCAGTCAGCTTCACCCGGCAGCAATCGCCGCTCGGGCTTGGGCATGCGGTGTGGTGTGCCCGCGACATCATCGGTGACGAGCCGTTCGCGGTGGTGCTGCCGGACGAACTGGTCTTGAACAAGCCGGGCTGCCTCGCCCAGATGATCGCCGCCGCGGGCAAGCTGCCGGAGAAGTCCAATGTGCTGGCCGTGCAGGAGGTGCCGGCCGACCAGACCCATCAATACGGCATCTGCGGCGTCGGCAAGCGCGACGGCAAGATGTTCGAGGTCGACGGCATGGTCGAGAAGCCGGCGAAGGGCACGGCGCCATCGAACTTCTCGATCACCGGCCGCTATATCCTGCAGCCGGAGATCTTCAAGATCCTGGCAACGCAGGAGCGCGGCGCCGGCGGCGAGATCCAGCTCACCGATGCGATGATCGGCCTGTCCAAGACGCAAAAGTTCTATGGCGTGGAGTTCGAGGGCGAACGGCACGATTGCGGTTCGAAGTCGGGCTTCCTGCGCGCCAACATCGCCTTCGGCATGGCGCGCCCTGACCTGCGCGAAAGCTTGCGCGAGGACATGAGGAAATATCTCGAGGGCTGAGCCAAGGTGTCGTTTGAACGCTCGCAGGGCCGCGCATCCCGCGGCCCTTGTCGGTCTGAGAGCGCGACCTCGCGGTGATGGCAAGCTCTAGCCGGAGCCCGAGCCGCCGTCCGCGATGAGCGCCGAGCCGGTCATGTAGGTCAGCTCCGGAGCGGCCATCGCAACCGCGAATTCCGCGATTTCTTCCGGCTTAGCCATCCGCTTGATCCCCGGCAGATTGACGCGCGCCCACTGAGCGGCACCGATCTCCCACATCGCGTCGGGCATCGCCTCGGTGCCGCCGACGCGCCGGACCAGTGCGGTGTCGGTGGTGCCCGGTACGATCGCATTGATGCGGATGCCCTTCTCAGCATAGTCCAGCGCCGCCGACCGGACCAGGCCGATCAGGCCGGACTTGGTGGCGGTATAGACGCTGCGTCGGGCGCTGGTGCGATGCTCGTTCGACGACGAGGTGACGAGAATGGTGCCGCCCCCGCGCTTGAGCATTTCCGGGATCTGATACTTCATCGCGAAGAATACGCCGCGCAGATTGGTAGCGACGATGTCGTTCCATTCCGCCGCGGCGAATTCATGCAGCGGCTTTTCCAGCGTGATGCCGGCATTGTTCAGCGCAATGTCGAGCCCGTCGAATGTATCGACCGCCTGTCGGACGAAGTCTTCGACCTGGGCCTCCTCGCGCACATCGGCGCGGATGTAGCGCGCGCGACCACCCGCAGCCCGGATCTGCTCTTCGACCTCGCGACCCAACCCCTCGCGGCGGCCGCAGAAGGCCACCGCCGCGCCCTGGCGCGCGAACGCCAAGGCGGCGGCGCGGCCGATGCCGGACGTCGCCCCCGTGATCAGTACGACCTTTCCTGCAAAGCGCTTGGGCGCCTCGACGATAGTGGGGGCGGGCGAACGGCTCGCCTGCGCCAGCGCCACGCCGCCAACAGCGCCGAGCGCGATCCCGCCGGCGACGCCGGCGAGGGTGAGCGCCTTGCGGCGCGAGGGGGCTGGAGTGGTCGGTCGTTCGTCCATGGTTGTGCACTCCCTGCTTCTTGCGTTTGTGCCGTAATGTGAACGCTGATAACATCATTCTATGTAAAATATGATCACTGTCAACATGTGAGTTGGATGACCAAGCCGAGCCGCACAAAGCCTGTCCGAAAGCGCGCCGTTAAGGAGCCGCGCCCCTATCACCATGGTGATCTCAGGCGCGCGCTGATCGTGGCCGCGACCGAGCTTTTGGAGCGGGAAGGCGCCGAGGCGCTGTCGTTTCGCGCGGTCGCGCGCACCGCCGGCGTGTCACAATCGGCGCCCTACAATCATTTCTCCGGTAAGGAGGATCTGCTGGCGACGGTTGCCGAAGCCGGTTTTCGCGCGCTCGCATCTTCGCAGGCCGAAACCGCCGCGCGCGTGGCGGCGGGAGAGCAGCGCATGATCGCGCTCGGCCTGGATTATATTGGTTTTGCTGCGGCTCATCCGCAGCTCTATCGCCTGATGTTCGGCGTCGGCGTTCCCGATTGGCATGCCTATCCGCAGGTCTCCGAAGCCAAGCAGGCGAGCTTCGTGCCAATCCGGGCTGCGCTTGCCGAAAGCTCGGCGCTGACAAGCTCTATGCCGGCGCTCGATCATGCGGCGGTCGCTGCCTGGGGCCTCGCCCACGGGCTCGCCATGCTGCGCATCGATGGTTCATTGGGACGACGCAACGCGCCTGGCGCCATTCCTCCGGAAGAGGGGGCACTGCGATTGTTCGCGCGCGGGCTGAGGTATACGTTGGCCGGTGCGGGGGGCGAGGTCGAGCGATCCTCGTGAAAGCAGCCGCTGGCTGGCAGCTTATGGCTGCCCTTCGCCGGCTGCCCATAGCGCATCGAGGCCGGCGCGGTAATTCGGATAGCGCAAGCGAAGCGCAAGGTCCCGCTTGGCCCTTATATTCCGGACCCGCCGGTTGCTGGCATAGAAACTCCGCGCCATCGGCGACAGCTCCGCGGTCTCGAACGGCTGTTCCGGCGGCGCCGCCACGCCCATCAGCGATGCCGCATAGGCGATCACGTCCTGCGGCGGCGCCGGCTCGTCGTCGCAGATATTCCAGGTGCCGCCGGCCTTCGGTGCGATCGCGCCCATGATCGCCGCGGCCGCATCGTCGACATGGATGCGATTGAACACCTGGCCCGGCTTGACGATGCGTCGCGCCCGCCCGGCGCGGAGTTCGACCAGCGCATTACGACCGGGTCCATAGATGCCGCCAAGCCTGAGCACCGCGAGCCGGTCGCCGAGCCGCGCGCGCCATTGCGCCTCGACCTGCACTCTTGCCTTGACGCGATCATGCTCCGGCGCGAGCGGCGTGTCCTCGTCGATCCAGTCTCCCTGATGGTCAGCATAGACGCCGATGGTCGAAAGATAGATCACGCGCCGCGCATTGCCATCGGCGATCGCGCGGCCGAAGGCGCCGAGCACGGGATCGTCGGCTGGGCCCGGCGGCACGGAAATCAGGATCACGTCGGCGCGGGCGGCTTTGGCGATCGTCTCGGCAGCGGCTGTGGTGCCGTCGAACAGATCGAGCTCGAGCGGCGCAAGCCGCGCGCGCTTTTCTTCGGTGCGGACCGTTCCGGAGGTGTGGGCGAAGCGATCGCCGTAGTGCTGGACGAAACGCCCTGCGGTGTAGCCGAGGCCGATGACGAAGAGGTTCATGGGTCCGCCTTATCCTGGATGGCGATCGCCATCCGCGCTTGCGCTGGCACTTTCAATAGCCGATGTCATATAAGGACCGAAAGGAGACGGCGCGCGATGAGCTTCCAATCGATCTACCGGCACGGCTTTGCCCGGGTTGCGGCCTGTGTGACGACGTCGCACGTCGCCGATCCCGCCGCAAATGCGGCCGCGATCCTGGAGACGGCGCGAGCCTGCCATGCGAGGTCCGCCGCGGTGGCCGTGTTCCCGGAGCTCTGCGTCTCCGGCTATGCAATCGAGGATCTCGTTAACCAAGACCCGCTGCTGGATGCCGTCCAGCGCGCCCTTGCCGACATCGTGGACGGATCGCGTGAGCTGATGTCGGTGCTGATCGTCGGCGCGCCGCTGCGGTTCGGCCATCGCATCTACAACTGCGCCGTCCTCATTCATCGCGGCCGGATCCTCGGCGTGGTGCCGAAGATCTATTTGCCGACCTATCGCGAGTTCTACGAGGGCCGCCATTTCGCGTCCGGCGCCGGCATCGTCGGCCAGCAGATCGAGGTCGCCGGCGCGACCGCGCCGTTTGGTACCGACCTGCTGTTTGCCGCCGATGACGTCGCGGGCCTCGTCGTCGGCGTCGAGATCTGCGAGGACATGTGGATTCCGGTCACTCCGGCCTCGGAGCTGGCGCTCGCCGGCGCCACCGTGCTCGTCAATCTCTCCGGCAGCCCGATCACGGTCGGGCGCGCGAGTTCGCGTTCGCTGCTGTGCCAGTCGACATCGGCGCGCTGTCTCGCTGCCTATATCTACGCAGCTGCCGGTGTCGGCGAATCCACCACCGACCTTGCCTGGGACGGCCAGACCTCGATCTTCGAGAATGGCGTGCTGCTTGCCGAAAGCGAGCGCTTCCTTCAGACCGGCCAGACCATCTTCGCCGATATCGATCTCGATCTGTTGCGCCAGGAACGTGCCCTGATGGGCACCTTCGACGACAATGCCCGCGTGCGCGCCAAGGACAGCGTGAGCTATCGCCGCATCGGCTTTGCGCTCGCGCCGCCCGCCGATGACATCGGCTTCGTCCGCAAGCTCGAGCGCTTCCCTTTCGTGCCGAGCGATCCGGCGCGGCTCGACCAGGACTGCTACGAGGCCTACAACATCCAGGTCGCCGGGCTCACGCAGCGGCTGCGCGCCACCGGCACCAAGCGCATCGTGATCGGCGTCTCAGGCGGCCTCGACTCGACGCATGCGCTGATCGTCGCCGCGAAGGCGATGGACCTGCTCGGCCTGCCGCGCACGAACATCCTCGCCTATAACCTCCCGGGCTTTGCCACCGGCAGCGCCAGCAAGGCCTACGCGCACGCCTTGATGCGCGCGCTCCAAGTCAGCGCCACCGAGCTCGACATCCGCCCGGCGGCGACGCAGATGCTGAAGGATATCGGCCATCCGTTCGGACGCGGCGAAGCGGTCTACGACATCACCTTCGAGAACGTGCAGGCGGGCCTGCGCACCGACTATCTGTTCCGCCTCGCCAATGACCGCGGCGGCATCGTGCTCGGCACCGGCGATCTGTCCGAGCTTGCGCTCGGCTGGTGCACCTATGGCGTCGGCGATCAGATGTCGCATTACAACGTCAATTCCGGCGTGCCGAAGACGCTGATCCAGCACCTGATCCGCTGGGTGGTCGCGACCCGGCAATTCTCTGATGAGGTCGGCAAGACGCTGGAGCAGGTTCTGGCGGCGGAGATCTCGCCGGAGCTGGTGCCGGTCGCGGAGGGCGAGACGCCGCAGAGTACGGAGGCCGCGATCGGCCCCTATGAGCTGCAGGACTTCAATTTGTTCTACACGCTGCGCTATGGCTTCCGTCCGTCGAAGATCGCGTTCATGGCGCATCACGCATGGAAAGATGCCGATGCCGGCGCGTGGCCGCCGGGCTTTCCGGCCGCCAAGCGGCGCGCCTATGCGCTCGCCGACATCAAGCATTGGCTGGAGGTGTTCCTGCGGCGCTTCTTCGCCTTCAGCCAGTTCAAGCGCTCGGCGATGCCGAACGGGCCGAAAGTGGTGGCCGGCGGCTCGCTATCGCCACGCGGCGACTGGCGCGCGCCGTCGGACGGCAACGCCGCGGCGTGGCTCGAGGAGCTCGCGCGCAACGTGCCGAGCGACGTCAAGGCTTGACCTGGCGCGGCCAAGCGATTTTCAACGGAGCATATGATGAGCATCACCGGCATTTCCTCGATGGCGACGCGGCAGATTCTGGCCGAGCTCGCGGCGGCGTATGAGGAGGCGACCGGCGAGGCGGTCACGATCGAATCCGTCGGCGGCGTCGATGCCGCCAAGCGCGTCCGCGCTGGCGAGCCGTTCGACATCGCGGTGCTTGCCTCGGACGCGCTGGCGAAGCTGGAGGCCGATGGTTGTCTCGTGCCCGGCAGCATCGTCAACATGGCGGAATCGCCGATGGCGCTGGCGGTGCGTGCAGGCAGCCCGCGGCCGGAGCTGAGCGAAGCCGGCGTGCGCGCGGCGATGGCGAACGCGCGTTCGATCGGCATCTCCACCGGCCCGAGCGGCACGCATGTGCTGAAGCTCGCCCGCGACTGGGGCCTGGAGGACGTGGTCAAGGATCGTATCGTGCAGGCGAAGCCCGGCATTCCCGTTGCGAAGCTGCTGGCCGATGGCGAGGTCGAACTTGGCTTCCAGCAGCTCAGCGAGATGATGGGCGCCCCCGGCATCGATGTCGTCGGTCTGTTGCCGGCCTCACTGCAGCCGGGCACGGTATTCGCCGCCGGCCTTTGCAAGGCTGCGACGCAGCCGGATGCCGCCCGCGCCTTCATCGCTTTTCTCGCCTCCGACGAAACCGCGGAGACCAAGCGGCGTCACGGCATGACGCCCGCGTGAGGCCGCAGGCTGCCGCTTCTGCGATTTTGCCAAGGTGGCGCTCCGAGGGCGATGAGCAACGACGCTTCGCCGCCGCCCCGCAAGGCAGCAATGATGAACGCGAAGGTCGACGGGAAAAGCGCCTGTTATCAATTGTTTGACCGCGTTGGTGGAGCCGGTGACAACCCAAGGTTAAAAAGGCGTAATCCGCAGGATGGAACTCCTATGTCGCGCGGGGGTTGGGCGTGCGTGAGTTCAACCAACGGAGATTCATTCATGAAGACGACTCAGCTCGCTATCGCCGTGCTTGTTGCCTCGACCCTGGCGGCCGCTCCTTTTGCCGCTCAGGCGAAATCGCACAAGACCAGGCATCATCACTCCGCGACCTCGTCGCAGACCACGACGGGCTCGAACATGCGCTCCGGCACCAGCGCCAATCCGTCGAGCCAGGGCAATGTCGGTCCGGGAACGAATCAAGCCGGCAGCATGTCGAAGTAAGCGAGTGAGCTTCCACTCAGCGACCACAAAGTAAGCTTCGTTCAGCGTAAGAAAGCCCCGGACCTCCGGGGCTTTCTTGACGCATGGGGGAGCGTGTCCCTGCAAGCCTGAGCAGACTGGGCCGCGTCGCCGGCGGGCTACGCGCTGCTGTTAGACGCCGGTCGAACCTGCCGGTTTGGTATAAGGTGTAGCCTCACCGATCGGGCGCGGGCGGGATGGCGAATAAGCTCACACGAAAGCTCAAGACCTTTCAAACTTCGCTCGGCTTTTTCGACCTGGCGATTGCGGCGCCGTCCATGAAGGCGGCGTTGGAGGCGTGGGGCGCGCGCAGCAATCTCTTCCATCAGGGTGCCGCCAGGGAAACCGACGATCGCGCGATCGTCGCCGCCACGCTGGCGAAGCCCGGCATCGTGCTCAAGCGCCAGGTCGGCACCAACCAGCCCTTCACCGAGCATGCCGGCCTGCCGACGAGGCTGGCAGGTCCCGAGCGCGACAGGCCACGGAAATCTCCTCGTACACCAGCGCGCCCATCGTCGCGGACGACCGATAAGGCGGCAGAGCGCACGGCGGCGCTGGCATTCGCGCGGGCGCAGAAGCAGCGCGCGGCCGAGCGGCAGAAGGAAGAGGCCGCGCTGGTGAAGGCGCGCGCCCGGCGCGACACGGCGGCGGCGAAGGCGCAAGCGGCGCTCGAGAAGGCCCGGCGCGCGCATGAGGCAAGAGCTGATGCCATCGAAACCGAGCGCGCCGCGCTCGATGAGCGGACGCAGGCCGAGGCTGAGCGATGGGGGCAGGAGAAGGCGAAGCTGGAAGCCGCGCTGCGCCGGGCCCGGGAACAGGGATAAGCACTGCTGAAAAAAACAGAGTAGGCTGTGTCGACCCGGCCATGTCCCGTTCGTCTTTGAACCGTATGGGATGCATGGAGAGCAAGGCATGAGCACATCGCGCTATCGGTGGGTCATCGTCGCGGCCGGCGGTCTTCTGGGCTGCGTCGCGATCGGAGGAATGTTTTCGCTGCCGGTCTTCCTCAAGCCGATCGCGGCCGACACCGGCTGGTCGGTGGCCGGCGTGTCCAGCGCGATGACGATCGGCTTCCTGGCCATGGCCTTCACCAGCATGGGCTGGGGCACGCTCTCCGATCGCGTCGGGCCGCTTCCGGTGGTGCTGACCGGTTCGATCCTGCTGGCGGTGAGCCTGGCGCTGGCCAGCTTCGCCTCCTCGCTGATCACGTTTCAGCTGATGTTCGGCCTCATGGTCGGCGGCGCGACGGCCGCGATCTTCGCGCCGATGATGGCGACCGTCACCGGCTGGTTCGAGACTCATCGCAGCCTCGCGGTGTCGCTGGTCTCGGCCGGCATGGGCATGGCGCCGATGACCATGTCGCCGCTCGCGGCCTGGCTGGTTTCGAGCCACGATTGGCGGACCTCGATGCGGCTCATCGCCGTCGTCGTCTCTGCGATCATGATCCCGGTGTCGCTGCTGGTGCGGCGTGCGCCCGCACCCGAGCGCCGCGAAGCCGCCGCGCCCGGGCAGGATACCGCGCCGTCCGAGATGACGCTGTCGCAGGCGGTGCGCTCGCCGCAGTTCATGATCCTGCTCGCCACCAACTTCTTCTGCTGCGCCACGCATTCGGGCCCGATCATCCATACCGTGAGCTATGCGGTCTCCTGCGGCATTCCGCTGATCGCGGCGGTGACGATCTACAGCGTCGAGGGCCTCGCCGGGATGGGCGGCCGGATCGCATTCGGTCTGCTTGGCGACCGCTTCGGCGCCAAGCGCGTACTGGTGCTCGGCCTGCTGGCGCAGGCCTTCGGTGCACTGGCCTATGTCTTCGTGCGCGAGCTCGCCGCGTTCTATTCCGTCGCCGCGCTGTTCGGCTTCATCTATGCCGGCACCATGCCGCTCTACGCCGCGATCGCGCGGGAGAATTTTCCGCTGCGGATGATGGGCACCGTCATCGGCGGCACCGCCATGGCCGGCAGCCTCGGCATGGCGACCGGTCCGCTCGCCGGCGGCCTGATCTACGACGCCTTTTCCAGCTATGCTTGGCTCTACATCGGCTCCTGGCTGATGGGCCTCGGCGCCTTCCTGATCGCCATGACGTTCAGGCCGTTCCCGAAGTTGGAGCCGGAGCCCGCGCCGGCGCAGGTGTCGGCGTAGGTCGAGGCTTAGCCGGTGGTCGCGATGGGCTCGCGTTCCAGCCAAAAGCCAGGGGCTTGGTACCAGACCTGCTCCATCTCGGCATGCGCAGGGGCGCCGAGATGGAGCGCGCAAATTGGGATCTTCAAGGGCGCCAAGCCCTTCATCGCACTTTCCAAGCGTTGGCTGGCTTCGGCATCACGCTGCCCAACGCAAGGAAAGATGCTGACTCCGCCGATCGATGATACCGCAAAAGCGTTGCCGCGCCGGGTGGCACGCAGCAGGAAGCCCCGCCAAGATTCGGTGGTCAGTGGCAGCAGAAGCCTGCCGCCCTCGGCCAAGCGCTCGAGCCATCCTCGCGACGGATGCGTGCATCCGGCGAACACGATGATCGCATCAAACTCGCCGGCTTCGATGTGGCCATCATTTGAGATCACATCGATCTGCGGCCAGCCCGCAAGGTTCGAGCGAGCCTGTGATGCCAGCTCAGTGTCGATTTCGACGGCAGTGACCAAACCATCGGGGCCGATGATCTCTGCTATCACGGCCGAATAGTAGCCGGTGCCGGCGCCGATCTGGAGAACGCGCTCCCCCGGCCTCAGGTCGAGCCGGTCCAGATTGCGTGCCCAGAAGCTCGGCATTCCGTTGTTGAGATTGCGGCTGGCGTCGATCGAGACAAGGATGTCATGATAAAGCCAGCGCGGGTCATTGTCGGGCGTCAGAAACGGCTCGTCGTAGGGAGACGGGATGATGCGCCAAGGGCCGGGACCGACGAATTGCTCGCGGGGGACCACGGCAAATGCCCGGATCAGTTCCGGATTGGCCAGCACCGGGGTCTTGTAGCGCAAGTCTTCAGCGTACCAGCGACGCGCTGCCGCCAGGCATGTGTCCATGAGGCTTTCTCCTGTCGCGGTTGGACAGATACGATGCGATCACGACCCGCTCGCGCGGACAGGCTCAAAAAAAATTTGGATGGCCTGTCCGCATCCGGCGAGTCTGATCGCATAGTGATCGTCATGGAACGAACGACACTTTCCTCGGTGAGCAGCGTCGCGGTGGCCCGGTCTGCGGCCGATGTTTGGGGCGCGATCCAGGCGCTATCCGAAGCCGATCTCGTGCGGCTCCGGGCGCTGGCGCATCTCTGGAGCCGGGGGTTGCCGGGAGGGCTTGGCTGGACCGACATCCTCCACGAAGCGATCGTCCGCGTTCTCGACGGATCGCGTCCCTGGCCATTTGGCGTCGCCATTCTGCCGTTTCTGGCCGGAGTCATGCGCAGCATCTGCGACGATCAGTGGCGGCGTGCACGGTATGAGCAGCGGCTTCTGGTGAGCTGCGACGATCCGGACCAGGGCCGCGACGAGCCCGCTGACGATGCTCCGGATTCCGAGCGGATCGTCAGTTCGGTCAACGCGCTGGCTGATATCTATCGGCTCTTCTCGGCCGATCCGGTGGTGTTGAAGATCATAGCAGGGATGGCGTGCGGCCTGACAGCAAAGGACATCTGCCGGACCTACGACATTTCCGATCTCGACTACGACACCGCGCGGCGACGCATGCGCCGCACTCTCATGCGCCATCAACGAACCTGGAGCGTGCCGTGACCCGTTGGCAACCACCTCATGAACTGGTCCGCCTGCTCGATGCGCTGAGCGAGGAAATCCTCACCGCGACGGACGAGGACGTGCGGCAAATGCACGGAGGGCAGCTCGCGATGACAGCCGGTGAAGTCGATGTGCTCGTCAAGGCCGCATGCGCGGAAGCCGAGGGATGTACCACCAAAGGTCTTGGGACGGGCCCGGTCGAGCCGGGAGTTGCTCCGCAATCGGACGGGTCTGCGCGCCTATCGCTGCATCAGCGGCATTGAGCCGGTGCCGCGCGCTTTGTCAGGCGATCGTTCGCTCCGCCAAGACGATGGCCTCCGCAAAGCGCTCGCGCGCCGCCGCGTAGCGATCGATGAACTCTGCAATGCAATCGTCTGCCGGTGCACCGGTTCGCGCGTGCTCGACGAACATTGGCACGCCGTAGACCGAGCGATGCATGTCTCGAATGCCGGCGACGAGTGCCAGGCGGTCCGTGTCCGATAGCGCAGCGAGCGGCGTGTTGTTCGGACTACGCGCGAGACGAGCGATCAACCACCCGGTCGCATCCGCCTCCGCTCGCAGATGTAGCCGCTCCGATTGCCACGCCGTGATGTCCCGTGCGATCATCCGCATGACAATCGCATGACGGCCGGACGGCAGCGTGAGCCGTTTCGCCAGCCATTTCCGAACGAGTGCAGGGTAATTCACGTAGAGCCGCAATCAATCCAAGGTCGGGACGCGGATAAAGCTCTTGAAATGTCTCTTGCTGATGACAGTCGCTCGTCGGCAAGCTGCTCTTGTCATAAGATCTACTTCTGACCATGCTTGAACGGCGCTTATGGCCAATATCAAGGCACGTCCGTCGCGTGACGACGAAAGGAGATGCGCGGTGGAGCGATCGGCCAGACCGCTGCACCATGCGATCACGCTGCGACAGATGCGCGCATTTCTGTTGACGGTTGAAAGATCCAGCGCGTCGGCTGCCGCACGCCTGCTCGGCGTCTCGCAGTCGGCCGTGAGCCAGCAGCTTCAGGAAATGGAGAAGCTGCTGCAGGTGAAACTGCTCGAACGTGTCGGTGTCCGGATATTGCCCACGCAGGCGGGGCGCGCATTGATGGCACCGGTGCGGCAGGCGCTCGCTGCGGTCGAGCGGATGGAGCCCGCGATTGCCGAATTCCGCAACGATGGCACGGGAACGGTCCGTCTTGGGACCGGTGCGACGGCCTGCATCCATTTTCTTCCGAAACCGCTGGCGCAAATCCGTGCTCAATTACCGAAGCTGCAGGTCCTCGTCGTCACGGGGAACACCGACGAGATCGTCAAGGGCGTCGAGAACGGCTCGATCGATGTCGGCTTGATCACGGGCGATCCGGCTCGCCCGAATCCCACGATCCACGTCGAAGAGATCCTGGTTGAAGATCTCGTCGCGATCGTGCCGAAAGCGAACGCGTGCCGACTTCCTGAGACCTTGCGTCCGCGCGACCTCGCAGGCCTGCCGCTGATCCTGTTCGACCCGGCGGGACGCACTCGCGATATCATCGACGCGTGGTTCCAGCGCGATGGTGTCAAGCCGATCGCCGCGATGGAGCTCGGCAGCATCGAGGCCATCAAGACGCTCGTTGGTGCCGGTCTCGGCGCATCGCTGATTCCCCGTCTTGCGACCAATTGTCTCGGCCCCGACATCGTCAGCCGGCCGATCACAGGGCCGATCCAACGGCGGCTTTGTCTCGCATTGCGCATCGACAAGGTGCTCGATGCAGGACTGCGGACCACGCTTGCTCAGCTGCGCTCGGCAGCGGCGCATATGAGTTAGGTACTCATAAGCAGAAGCATTGCTTCCCATTAGGCAGCGTTTTGCGATTGTTACATTCTTGTGTTTCGTCCTCCCTAAGGTCCGGCCGAGCTGCGGTCACGTAAGTGAAGCAATCGAGCTGGAGGGAGACGAGCCTTGAACCTGCCAAAAGTGAATGTCGATTTCGAGACGGCGCCCGGACCGGTCGGCGGTGAGCTCGCTTGGCGCACCGTCGATCTCGAAAACAACCAGAGCTGGATTCACCGTCTGGACGAGAACGAGATCGCCGAGCTGGAACAGGCGGCCGCGGGGACCAAGGAACGAGGAATCGACATCCTCGACATCCGCAAGGAGGATTTCCCGCTGTCCCACGTTGCCCCCAAGCTCGCCTTGCTGCGCAACGACATTCTGAATCGTTTTGGCTTCGGTTACATGCGCGGGCTGCCGGTCGCCAAATACGATCGCGACATGCTGATGCGCATCTACTGGGGCTTGTCTTTGCATCTCGGCGACATCGTGCCGCAGAACCGCAACGGCCACATGATCGGTCACGTCATCGATATCGGCACCAAGGTCGACGATTACAACAAGCGTCTGACGCAGACGTCGGCCGGCCTGTCGTTCCATTCCGATTCCTGCGACGTCGTCGGCCTCGTGTGCATCCATACCGCAATGCGTGGCGGCGAAAGCGCGCTGGTCAGTGCGATCGCCGTCCATGACGAGATGATGCGCCAGGCGCCGGAACTCTGCCGGGCGCTCTATCAGCCAGTGACGGTGGATCGCCGCGGCGAGGTGCCTGAAGGCAAGCAGCCCTGGATGCGCATTCCCGTATTCATGTGGCAGGGCGGACAACTCAATGCCTACGCGCCGCTGGAAGAATATCTCAATTCGGCTCGCCGATTCGAGGATGCGCCGAAGATGACGGACCAGCAATGGGAAGCGACGAAGCTGTTCTTCTCGATCTGCAACGATCCGACCTTCTCGATCAAGGTCCCGTTCGAGCCCGGCGATTTCCAGTTCGTGCAGAACCATGTCGTCCTGCATTCGCGCACCTCGTTCGAGGACTGGCCCGATCAGGCCGAGAAACGCCATCTGATGCGCATTTGGCTCTCTTTCCCGGACGGCCGTGAGCTTCATCCGGCCATTGCGGAGCGCTGGGTCAACATCGCCCGCGGCACCGTGCGCGGCGGCGTCAACATCCCCAACCGGAAGGCGCTCTCGATTCCCATGGAGCCGATGACGCCGGCATTTGCGTAACGATCGGAAGCCGCGGGACAAGCGTCTCGCGGCTTCTCCCGGAGGACGAAGGCCGTGAGGAGTGCGATGAATCTATTGAGCGTGCGCGACGTATCGAAGTCGTTCGGCCGCGCAACGATCCTTTCCGATATTGCACTCGACGTAAAGGATGGCGAGATCATCAGCCTGCTCGGGCCGTCGGGGTCCGGCAAGTCCACGCTGCTGCGCATCATCGCCGGGCTGGAGCAGCCGGATCGCGGCGTGATCCAGCTCGACGGACGCGATGTCACGACGACCGCACCGGGGCCGCGCGGCATCGCGATGGTATTTCAGAATCTCGCGCTTTATCCGCATCTGACGGCACGGCAGAACATCGCGCTTCCGTTGCGGATCAGGCGCCTGTCCCGGCTGCAGCGGCTGTTGAGTCCGCTGCGGCTGTCGCGGCACGTTCGCGCGATCGAGCGTGAGATCGATCGGCAGGTCGCGAACCTCGCCGAGAAGCTGGCCATCGACACCCAGTTGGATAAGATCCCGGCGCGACTGTCCGGCGGGCAGCGGCAGCGGGTGGCGATCGGCCGGGCGATCATCCGCGAGAGTCGCCTGCTGCTGTTGGATGAACCGCTGTCGAGCCTGGATGCGAAGCTTCGCGTTCAGGCGCGCGAGGAAATTCTCGAGCTGCGGCGCAATTTCGGCCTGACCTGCATCTTCGTCACGCACGACCAAGGTGAAGCACTGGCCATTTCCGATCGCGTTGCCGTGATGCTGAACGGGCGCATCACCCAGTTTGCGCCCCCCGCTGCGATCTATCGCAGTCCCGCGACCCTCGATGTCGCCCGGTTCGTCGGCTCGCCCGCCATCAATTGCATCGAGGGCGTCGCCGACGGACATGGGCTGGTGCGGGCGGGGCTTCACACCTTCACCGCGCCTCGTCCGCTTGCGGCGGGCACCCGATTGACGGTGGCGTTCCGGCCCGAGCATGTGCAGATCAAGTCGGGTGCGCAGGCGGCGTTGCCCGGCTATCAGATCGCCCGCACGGAGGACTACGGTCACGAGGGGCTGGTTCATCTCCGCAGCGTGGACGACAGCACGACGCTGATCGGCCGAATCTCCGCGCCGGTCCGTATCGGCATCGGCGATCATGTGACGGTCTCGGTGTCCGAGCGCGACATTCATCTCTTTTCGGAAGCCGGTGAACGTCTCGATGCCGAGCCTTTCGGGGTGTCGCATTATGCGCGCGCCTGATGTCGTGACGCGGTCACGCCTCGACCTCGTGCCTTACATGCTGGTCGGCCCAGCCGTCGTGCTGCTCGTCGTGATGATCCTGTTTCCGCTGTTGCTGGTGGCAGGTACTTCCTTGACCGATTGGCAGATCGGCGCGGGCTGGCCGAACTTCGCCGGCCTCGACACCTACAGGGAGTTGCTGGCCGATCCGGACTTCCGCGAAGCGGTTGCCAATACGGTTCAGTACGGCCTGATGGCGGTGCCGACGACCGCAGCGCTCGGGTTGCTCGCAGCCTTGTTGATCTCATCCTGCGGCCGCGGCGCGGCCGTATACCGCCTCATCCTGTTCGTGCCTTCGGTCGCGACCTTGGCGGCGATGGCGGTCGCCTGGCAAATGCTGTTCAGCCCGGCCGTCGGCGGCATCCCGCAGCTCGTGCGCGCGCTGGGCTATGTGCCGGGCAATTGGCTGCAGGACCGGACGACGGCGCTGCCGATTCTGGCGCTGATCGGGGTCTGGAGCGAAGCCGGCTTTGCGATGCTGTTCTTCCTCGCGGGGTTGAAATCCGTTCCGCGCGAGCTGAACGAGGCGATGGCGCTGGATAATGGCGGCATGGCCGAGCGGCTGTTTCACGTGGTCCTGCCGCATCTCGCACCGATCTCGGTGTTCGTGCTGGCGTTCACGGCGTTGCGCGCGCTGCGCGTCTTCGACACGGTCGCGATCATCACCCGTGGCGGACCGGAGAAGTCGACGCTGGTGATCCTCTACTACATCTATCAGCAGGGCTTTCAGCTGTTCCGGACCAATCTTGCGGCCGGCGCCTCGGTGCTGTTCGTTGTCGCCGTTATCCTGCTTAGCGCGGTGCAGCTGCTTGGCCGGACCGCCGGGGGCAAGCGATGATCGGCTCTCGCCGCATCCTGGCCGTCCTGTGCCATTGTATCCTGCTCATCGCATCGGCGTTGACGCTCGTGCCGATGCTCTGGGCCATACGGATCTCGTTCTTCCCGGCTGGGGAGCTGTTCTCTCGGGACTTTCATCTGCTGCCCAGCCATTGGATCGGTTTCGAGAACTATCGGCGGGCGCTCTCGGCCACGCCGCTGCTGCACTACCTCGAGAACGGTGCGATCGTCTGCGCTGCGATCGTCATCTGCCAGCTTGCGGTCGCGATCCCCTGTGCCTATGCGCTGGCGAAGTTCGACTTCCGCGGCCGCGGCCTGATCTTCGGAATGGTCATTGTCGGGCTCGTCGTCCCACCGGCGGCGCTGGTGCTGCCGCTGTTCGTGATGGCGGCGGAAACCGGCCTTGTCGATACGTATACGAGCCTCGTGCTGCCATGGACGATCTCGGCGCTCGGCATTTTCCTGCTTCGACAGGCTTTCCGGCAGGTTCCGGACGAGGTGATCGAAGCCGCGCGGCTCGACGGCCTCGCCGAGTTCGAGATCCTGTTGCGTGTGCTCGTTCCCATGATCGCGCCCGCGATCGGCGCGCTGGTGATGCTCTCGCTCGTCGCGCATTGGAACGACCTGCTTTGGCCGTCGATCGCGATCACGTCGGGCGCCAAGGCCACGCCGCCGTTCGGCGTGATGCTGTTTCAGGTCCAGGAGCTCGGCTCGGATAACGGTCCACTGATGGCTGGCGCGATCCTGATCGCAGCGCCGCTGCTTCTGGCCTTTCTTCTCACGCAGCGCACCGTTCTCGACGGTCTCACCTGGACCGATTCGAAATGAACATGGCCGGCGAACGACACCCCCGAACAGGAGCTTGATATGAAACGAATGCGGTCCATCCTGCTGGCCCTGACGTCGATCGTCGCGACGGTCAAGGCGGCTGCCGCGGTCGAGATCTCGGTATTGTATCCGCAGCCTTATCTCTACCAGGCGCCGATCGAGGAGATCGTCAAGAAGTTCGCCGAGAAGCGGCCCGATATCCAGATCAAGCTGCTGGCGCCGACCAAGAACTACGAGGAAGCGGCGAGCGCGGTGCTGCGCAGCGCGATCGCCGGCGGGATGCCCGATGTCGTCTTCAATGGCACGAACCTGATGCACCTGTTCGTCGACCGCAAGCTGGCGGTCAGCCTCGATGGTTTCGTCGGGGCGGAGAAGGAATGGAACAAGCAGGGCTATGTCCCCGGTATGGTCTCGACGGGCGTCGTCAACGGCCAGCTCTATGGCCTTCCCTTCGCGCTCTCGACCCCGATCATGTATGTCAATGTCGATCTGCTCAAACGTGCCGGCGGCAGTCCGGATGCCTTGCCTCAGACCTGGCCCGCGGTCCTGGATCTGGCGCAGAAGATCACCAACAAGGAAGCCGGTATCGACGGCAGCTATCTGCTGTGGACCACGACCGGAAATTATCTTTGGCAGGAACTGCTGTTCACCCATGGCGGCGAGATGGTGTCATCCGACGGCAAGTCGGTCGGCTTCGATACGCCGGCGGGCCTGAAGACCTTCGAGGTTCTGCACGACCTCGTCACGCAAGGCGGCATGGAGAACCTGACGGACGAGCAGGCGACGCAGGCCTTCATCGCTGGGCGGATCGGGCTGTTCTTCTGCTCGTCCGCCCGCGTCAACAGCTTCACCAAGCAGATCGGCAACCGGTTCGAGTTGCGCACGGCGCCGTTCCCGAGTCCGATGCCGGACTCCAAGGTTGTGTCCGGCGGCGCGACGATGATGATCTTCGCCAAGGATGCGGAGAAGCAGGCGGCGGCCTGGGAGTTCATCAAGTTCGCGGCCGGGCCGGTCGGTCAGACCATCATGGTCCGCCACATCGGCTATATGCCCTCGAACCGGATCGCGATCGACACGCCCGAGATGCTCGGGAATTTCTACCGGGACAATCCCAACATGCGCACCGCGATCACGCAGCTGCCGCGCGCGACGCGCTGGCTCGGCTTTCCCGGTTCGAACAGCCTGAAGGCAATTCAGGTGATTTACGACAGCATGGAGAGCGTGGTCGCCGGACGCGTCGCGCCCAAGGAAGCACTCGATCGTTCGGCGACGCAGATCCAAGCGTTGCTTCCGAAATAGTGCGGTGAGCCTGTCGCGTCCAAATCCGGCTGTCCAAGTCCGGCTTATGAGCGGCATTAGAACAATCGCGTTCTATTCGATGGCGCGTTGCTGCATGATTCGATGACATCTCGGCGGGGCGCTTCCGCCGGGATCGAACATGATCGCAACACCAGACGAAATGAAAAATCCCGGAGCTGTCATGACCATCGTCGACCCGCCGCGCGCGAACATCGTTGCTGTTCGAGATGCCGAGGAAAGGGATATGGCGCAGGTCCAGGCGATCTATTCCCACTTTGTCCTCAACGGCCTCGCCACGTTCGAAGAGGTCGAGCCGAGCGCCGAAGAGATGATATCGCGCCGCGCATCGGTGCTGGCGGCCGGCCTGCCTTATCTCGTTGCGGAGGCCGACGGGCGAATCGCGGGATACAGCTACGCGACCTCGTACCGGCCGCGTCCTGCCTATCGTCATACGGTCGAGAACTCGGTCTATGTCGCCGATGGCCTGCACGGGCGCGGCGTCGGAACGGCCCTCCTGACGGCGCTCATCGCACGCTGCGAGGCGGGGCCTTGGCGGCAGATGATCGCCGTGATCGGCAACCGCGGCAACGCAGGGTCGATCGCCTTGCATACGAAGCTGGACTTCCAGCCGGTCGGGACGTTGTCGGCCGTCGGCTTCAAGCTCGGACGCTGGGTCGACACCGTGCTGATGCAAAGAGCGCTCGGACCTGGATCAGCCTCGCTCCCCGGGGGCAGCTCGCACGCGGCGACATAGTTGCCGCGTTCTCGATCCATCGCCGGCAGCAAAGCCCGGGGATGCTAAACTAAGGCTATCGTGATCGACGGAGCAGAAGCGATGCGCCTGGCAGTCATTTCGGACATCCACGGAAACCTTGCCGCTTTGGAGGCCGTGCTCGCCGACATCAAGCAACGTGCGGTCGATGTGACGGTCAATCTCGGCGATTGCGTCACCAGCCCTCTCTGGCCGAAGGAGACCTTTGAAGCCCTCGAATCGCTCGCTTTGCCCACCGTGCGCGGAAACCATGACCGCTGGATCGAGGAATATCCCGAGGACAAACTTTCGCGGGCAGGAAGGTTTGCGCGGAGCGCGTTGAGTGCCGAGCAGCGACAGGCGCTATACAATCTGCCATCTCGTCTCGATCTGGGTGACGGGATCCTGGCCTGCCATGGCACGCCCGATGACGATTGCACGTTTCTGTTGGAGGAGGCGCTCGACGACGGCCGGCTCGTGCCGGCACGTCGTGAAGTTGTACGAACGCGTTTGGGAGGTGCGGCGTCGGCGCGCGTCGTCTTGTGCGGTCACAGCCACCGGCAAGCCGTCGTTCACGGACCGGGCGAATGCCTTATTCTAAATCCCGGCAGCGTGGGGTGCCCGGTATTTGCCGACATTCCTTTTGCCGCGAACCTCGAATATCGGTCGCCGCACGCCCGCTATGCCCTCCTCACCAAGAGGGACAAGAGGTGGCAAGTTGAACTGCTTGCCTTGGACTACGACTGGGCGTCCGCATCTACGCGCGCCCTCGCCAATGGTCGTCCCGAATGGGCGCAGGCGCTGTCGTCGGGATGCGTTGGATGAAGCCGCGGAGGATCATCGCGCCGCAACCTGCCACACGAGCAGGCGTTGCTCGAGCAGCGACATCGCAATCGAGGTGAAATACCCGGTGGCGCCGAGCAGGATTACGCCGGCGAATAGGTCGGGGGATCGGAATGCGCGGGCTGACAGCAGCACCCAATGGCCCAGCCCGTCGAGACCAGCGAGGATCTCGCACACGACCGAGAGGATCAGCGCGACGGTGAGGCTCAGTCGCATGCCCGCAACGATGTCGGGAAGCGCCGAAGGCAGCGCGATCTTGCAAATGATCGCACTACGCGACATCTGCAGCGCGCTGGCGACCTCGTACAGGCGAGGTTCGACCGCTGCGAAACCGTGGATGGTCGCGAGCATGATTGGCCAGATTGCTCCGAAGGCGATCACAAACAGGGCCATGCCTTGCGTCAGGCCCAGCAAAGCGATCGCGATCGGAATGACTGCCGAGACCGGCAGGGGGCGCAAGAATTCCAGGGACGGCGCGACGTAGGTGCGCATCAACCGCGAGGATCCGATCAGCGCGCCCAGTGCAACGCCGGCGACCGAGGCGGCAAGCCAGCCATAGGCCATGTGCTCGAGCGTTCCGGCCAGCTTGCCCGCGAGATCCCCGTTCGTGAAGCCGCGTACCAGAGCGGCCCAGGCGCGGTCGGGGCCGGGGAGGAACACCGGCGAGACCAGCCTTAGATCGGCGGCGAGCTGCCACAGCGCGACGAAGCCAGCAGCGACGCCAATACTCGCGATGCGCCAGAGGATCGAGACGGGGGTCATTGGTTTGCTCCGGCGAGCGCGGCACGGCCGAACAGACGAAGTTGGGCCGTGACCAACAATGCGTTGAGCCCGTAGCCGATCACCCCGATCCAGACGAGATAGGCGAGCATCAGATCCGCTCGCAGCGCCTGTTGGGCCAGCATGATGCCGGCACCAAGCCCGATCGGATTGATCGCGATCTCCACCGTGACGGCGACGATCAGGGCGATGCCGGCCGAGAGTCGGAAAGCGACGAAAATCCGCGGTAACGCGGACGGGATGACGATCTTGGTGATCCGCTGGAGCGCCGTCAGCCGCAGGGCGCGCGACACCTCGACCAGGCGTGGTTCGACGCCGCGAACCGCGCTCCGCGTCAGGATCAGCATCGGCCAGACGCACGCGAAAGCCACGATCACGATCTCCATCCGGTAGCCGAAGCCGAGCGCGATCAGCGCAATCGGCAGCAGGGCGACCGAAGGGATCGGTCGGATTGCCTCGATAGTTACCTCCATCAGCCGGTCGAGCGGCCGCGACATGCCGAAGGCAATGCCGAGCGCGAGCCCGATGGTGCTCCCGATTGCAAGCCCCGCGAAGGTCGCGAACAGCGTGTCGCGTGTCGCGGCCGGGATCGAGAGATCGGCAAGCGCCCCGGCTAACGCCACGACGACAGCGCTCGGCGGTGCGAGGCTGTCGCTCTGCAGGTGGGTGAAGCGCGCCCAAACTTCGAGCGCCAGCAGTATCGCCAGCGGCAACAGCAAAGGCTTGGCACGCGCAAAACTCATGCCTCGGTCGCCTTGATGAAGTCGAACAATTGCCGCCGCAGCCGCAGGAATTCCGGATGCTCGCGGGTGGCGAGCTGGTCGCGCGGGCGGGGCAGGGTGACGTCGAGTTCTATGCCGATCCGTCCCGGATGCGGCAGCAGACCGATGACGCGGTCGCCGAGATAGATCGCTTCGTCGAGATCGTGGGTCACGAAGATCACGGTGGTCTTGCTCGCCTGCGTCAGCGAGAGGACCTCGTCCTGCAGGGCTTGGCGCGTCATGGCGTCCAACGCGCCGAACGGCTCGTCCATCAACAGCGTCGTTGGCTCCTGCGCGAGGCAGCGGGCGATCTGAAGCCGCTGTTGCATGCCGCCCGACATCTCGGACGGATATTTGGAGCCTTGGTCAGGCAGGCCGACCTTGCGCAGCAGCGCTTCGACACGCGCGGCGCGCTCGCGGGCCGGCACGCGGCCTGCTTCCAGCGCTAGCGAAACATTGCCTGAAGCCGTTCGCCATGGCAGCAGCGCCTTGCCGTAATCCTGGAAGACGATCGCGACCTCGCGGCGCGGCTCGGTTATCGGCTCACCCTCGAAGGTCACGGCGCCTTCGCTCGGCCGGTAGAGGCCTGCGGCGAGCCGCAGGGCCGTGGTCTTCCCGCAGCCGGAGGCCCCGACGATGCACAGGAATTCGCCTGGGCGGACCTCAAGGCGCAGCTTCTCGATAATGGTCTTGCCGCCGAGCCGGAGCGTCGCGCCATCGAACGCGATCAGGGGCTTCTGGCGCCGCCATGCGCGCGCCTCGTCCAGGCTTGTAAGGACGCTCATGATTGCCCCTCGTCGCTTGACGGATACACGAAGTCGATGGTCGAGCGCAGATGCGCCTCCAGCATCATTTGCGCGGCGGCAACGTCGCGCGCGAGCACGCGATCGGCGAGCATCTGGTGACTATGGATGAAATCTTCGCCGCTCGCGATCGCGCGCATCATCACGCGGCGGTAGCGGTAGGCTTGGTCGTAGAGGTCGGAATGGGCGGCGAGCATCCGCTGCGAGCCGCAGGCCGCCAGCAGGGAGGTGTGAAAGCCCTTGTGCAGCCGGTCGAAGTCGGCGGCGCCTTCGCGGAATTCGTTTCCGGTTCGCTCGATATGGCGGCGCATCTGATGCAGCGCACTCAGGATGCCGGCCTCCCAGGCGTCGTCGCCGCGCTTGATGGCAAGCCGAACCGCGGCGATCTCGATCGCCGTACGCATGCAGGTGATGTCGGCGAGATCTTCGCGGCTGATCTCGGCGACGCGAAACCCACGCTGGCCGATGCCGACGATCAACCCGCGTGACATCAGCCGCGAGAGGCCTTCGCGCAGCGGCGTGGCGCCGATCTCGTAGCGCTGCACCAGCTCGACGATGCCGAGGCGCGACCCTGGCGGGAGATGTCCCGCGAGGATGTCCTGTTCGATGAGAGAGGCTGCGCGCTCGCTCAGCGTGCCGCCTTCGGCCACAGGACGGTTGAGCGCGCGTTCGGAAACCGGCATCGAGGGAGCCTTCAGTTCAGCACCAGCTTTCTGACATCAAGTTTGGATTGCAGCATCTTTTGCGACGCCATGACTTCGATCCACCAGGCGAGATCTTCCGGCTTCAGTTTCGGCTCGGAGTGGTTCGGCGGTGTCGCCCTGACGAGATCGAGCGGTTGTTTGGTAAATTTGGCGATCGAGGCGGAGGCCTTCTCACGGTCGCCGTTGACGATCGCCGCGGCTTCCGCAATCGCTTCGCGGAACTTAGCAACCGTTGCCGCATTCTTCTCGGCCCATTCGCGCGATGCCGCATAGAAGATGATCGGATCGGCGCGGGCGAGATCGACCGCATAGCGCGCGCCGATCGAGCCGAGTCCGGCGTTGGTCATGCGGGTGACGAAAGGCTCGGCCGTGAGCACCGCGTCGACGCCGCCGGACTTGATGATGTCGGCCATGGTCGGAAAGGTCACCTCGACGAAGTTGACGCTCTTCGGATCAACGCCTTTCTCCACGAGCCATTTCACGAACAGGACGTGCAGGAAGGCGTTGAGGCCGGGCGCCCCAACCTTCTTGCCGACGAAATCCTTCGGCTCATTGATGGTGATGCCGTTACGGACGAAGGCGGTGATGGCGGCGTTCGATGTCGGACTCATGACCGAGGCGCCCGCGATTGCGATGAGGTCGAGGCCGCCATCGACAGCCTGCAGGAAGACGGTGGAGGTCGGCCCGCCGACCTGGATCGAGTCGGACAGGATCGCCGCCGGAATGTTCGAGTTGATCGCAATCGGTGTCATCTCGACGTCCAGCCCGTGCTTTTTGAAAATGCCCTCGTCGACGGCAACCATGGCGGACGCGCAATCAGACGTGGCCGTACAGCCGATTTGAATCTTTGCCTGAGCCAGGGCTGCCCCGGTCAAGGCACCAAAAGCCGCAATAAAAACGCCGTGACCGAGCGCGACCCTCATCAAAGTCTGCCTCAACAGCATCCGCCTCACCGCGCTCTCCCGATTTCATATTTTTAAGTCTTGTTTATCGATATTTTCTTTGATCATATATTTACGTAGAGAACAAGGGGTGCCGAGGGTGAAGCTCGCAACGTACCGATCGGCCGGCCAGGACAAGGTCGGTCTCGTCCATGCGCGTGACAGTCAGGTGTTCGATCTCGCCGAAGCCGCCCTTAGGGAAGGTCCGGGCGATCCCGCTTTCGCCTCGATGCTGGCGTTGATCGACGCTGGTCCGCACGCGCTTGACCAGGCCGCGGCGCTGTTTGAAAAGCACGGCGCGGACGCGACGCTCTCGGTGGCGGTTGGTGCAGTGGATATTCTCGCGCCGTTGCCGGAGCCGCGGCAGATGCGCGATGGCATGTCATTTCCGCTGCACATCCTCCAGGCGCCACGTGGGCAGCGCAAGCTGGCGGCGCGCGCGAGGGGAGACATGACCGAACTGGCCCGTATTGATGCGGAGCCGCTCGGCGAATTGCCTGAGATCTATCGCAAACAGCCGATCTTCTACATCACGAACCGCTTCAGCGTGCGTGGGACCAACACGACGGTGAAATGGCCGCGCTACAGCAAGGTGATGGACTACGAGCTCGAGTTCGGGATCGTTACCAAGAACAAGGGGGCGAACATTTCCGCGGCGAAGGCCAAGGACCACATCTTCGGCTACACCATCTTCAACGATTTCTCCGCGCGCGACGCGCAGCGGATCGAGATGGAGGGAAGGCTCGGCCCGGCCAAGGGCAAGAGCTTCGATGGTGGCAACGTGATCGGACCGTGGATCGTGACGCCCGACGAGATCGGCGATCCTTACAGGCTCAAGATGGAAGCCCGGGTCAACGGCGAGATCCGCTCCAAAGGCGTGACCGATGGCATGCTGTTCTCATTCGAGGAGATCATTGCCCACGTCACGGAGGACGAGACGCTGATGCCGGGCGAGTTCATCGGCTCCGGCACCGTCGGCAATGGCTGCGGGCTCGAGCTCGGATGGTATCTCGAACACGGCGATACGATCGAGCTCGAGGTCGAGAAGATCGGCATCCTGAAGAACAGGGTCGAGCGGCAGGACGTCTAGATCTGCCCAATACGAACAAATACTAATAATAAGACAACATGAGGAAATGCCATGGCGCGCAAACTGATCGATATCTCCGTCCCCCTGCAAAACGACGTGCCGGCCGATCCCCCCGGTGGCCACCCGACCATTCACTACATCGATCATCAGCAGGGCCTGCCTCGCATGTTGCAGTTCTTCGATGGTCTGAAGGCGCAGGATCTGCCGGACGGGCAGGGTTGGGCGGTCGAACAGGTGAGCCTCTCGACCCACAACGGCACGCATCTCGATGCGCCCTGGCACTTCCACCCCACGATGAACCGTGGCGAGCGCGCCTGGACCATCGACGAGGTCCCGCTGGACTGGTGTCTGCAGCCTGGCGTGAAGCTCGACTTCCGTCACTTTCCGGACGGCTATGTCGCCACGGCGCAGGATGTCGAGGCCGAACTCAAGCGCATCGGCCATGAGCTGAAGCCGCTGGAGATTGTCGTCGTCAATACCAGTGCCGGCGCGAAATACGGACGGCAGGATTACGTCACCTCGGGCTGCGGCATGGGCTATGAGGCGACCATGTATCTGCTCGAGCGCGGCGTGCGGCTGACCGGCACCGACGGCTGGAGCTGGGACGCGCCCTTTGTCTACACCGCAAAGAAATACGCCGAGACCAGGGACGCCAGCCTGATTTGGGAAGGTCACAAGGCCGGCCGCCATATCGGCTATTGCCATCTCGAGAAGCTGCACAATCTGGAGCTGCTGCCGTCGACCGGCTTCACGGTGTCGTGCTTCCCGGTGAAGATCGAACGGGCTTCGGCGGGTTGGACTCGCGCTGTCGCGATCATGGAAGGCTGACAGTCCTTTCCTTGTCGCGGGACTCCGGCGCCGATCCGCTTGCAACGACTCGGTGAGGGGCCGGCCGACGTCGCCCAGCCGTAAGAAGACGAGGGCATTATGGCCTCCGCCATCACAATCCGCCTTGGAGCTGACTAGAGGGCTGCAGCTGATCGAACCGATGATCTCTGCAAGTGCCCCGGCCGGCCCTTTGCCAATTCAGCACGGGAGAAACGCAAGATGAACACGAGCGATCTGACATTGCGCGGGCTTCACTCCTGCCCGGCCTGTTCCGGCCCGTCCTGGTCGAGACGGGGCTTTCTCGCAGGACTGGGAGCACTCGGCCTCGCCTCGACCATCCCGACGGCTCCGACGCAGGGACAGACCAGCCCGGTGCTGATCGATACCCATGTTCATTTCTATCCTCCTGAATATCAGAAGCTGTGGCTCGGTTACGAAGACACGCACAAGCAGCCGCACTTTCCCGGTCAGGTTGCCTGGACCCGCGAGAAGCTGGTCGAGGACATGGACCGCAACGGCATCCGCGCAGGCGTCCTGTCGATCTCCTCCACTCCTGGCGTGTGGTTCGACCTCGGGCCGGCGGAAGCGGGCCGGCTCGCGCGCGTCTGCAACGAATATGCGGCGGACATGATGCGCGACCATCCGGGTCGTTTCGGCCTGTTCGCGACCCTGTCGATGCTGGACATCGATGCCACGCTCAAGGAGATCGAATATGCGTTCGACACGCTGAAGGCTGACGGGATCGGCCTGCAAAGCAACTACGGCGACAAATGGCTGGGCAATCCGGCCTACAAGCCCGTGCTTGAGGAGTTGAACCGTCGCAAGGCGGTCGTCTATGTGCATCCGCTGGTCGCGAGCTGCTGCAGTGCGCTGAGCGTCGGTACGTTCCCTGCGCTGATCGAAGTCCCGCACGACACCACGCGCACGGTGACGAGCCTGCTGCTCAGCGGCTCGTTTGCCCGCCATCGCGACATCAAATGGTTGTTTTCGCACGCCGGCGGTACGATCCCGATGATGGCCGGCCGTATCAATGCGTTCTATGGGGCGCGCCCCGACCTCAAGGAATTCGCGCCGGAAGGCATCGAAGGCGAACTGCGCCGGCTTCATTACGACACCGCGAACGCGACCTTCGCGCCGTCCATCGCGGCGCTGCTCAAGCTCGTGCCGGTCTCCCAGGTCACTTATGGCTCCGACTATCCGTATTTCGGCTTTGGTCAGTTCGCCGAACTGCAGAAGCGCGGTCTGTCGGCAAAGGACCTCGATGCCATCGGCCATGAGAATGCGACGCGTCTCATTCCGCGGTTGCGTGCCTAGGGCTCGATGGCGCTCTAGCAACTACGGCAGCGCTCGCGATACGAAGTATCGGGGAGCCGCCTGGATCGATCCTATGCCCAGCCTGCTGGGCAGCTAGAAAACCCTACCAGTTGATAGGATCTGGCCATCTCGTCACGACATCGGTCGGACGCAGGCGCCTGGCAATTGTGCGATAGCGCAACGTTGCTTTAACGTTGTCGGCGCGTTTGAGAGGAAACGGATGCCGGCGGATGAGGGCGAATGCTCGAATGGTGCGCCACTCCGAGCAAAACTGCGAACTCTTATGTGATTGAGATAGCAATATAATCTCAAGTGAGATCGCTTCGAGGAGATGCCAGCCTGTACCTGAAGAACGCCAGGATCTCGTCGCGTGCCGCGATCGTCGGCTGGCCTGCCGCGTCGATCAGGTGCGCGGTGACAACGCTATGCGGGGTCGTAACGTGACGCTCGAAGAACGGCGCAAGATCGGTATTCGCCGCGCTGTCCGGAAGCACCCGCCCGATGAACCGATCGCCAAGCGCCTCAGCATAGGCCGAAAAACGTTGAGCCGTGCAGAACTTATCGCCCTCGAAGCGATAGGCGATCACCGTCAAATCTTCCCGCTCGAGCCGCTCGCGGATCGCTTTGACTTCGTCCGGTGCGATTTCAATGCCGGCCGGATTGTTCAGCGGCAGCGACGGCTGCGAGAGCACCGGCGCCAGCATCGACGGTTCAAGCATCATGGTCAGCGCGAAGTTTCCGGTGAAGCACATCCCGATGGCACCGACGCCGGGACCGCCGCACTCGCCATGCGCAAATCGCGCCAGCGACCGGAGCCACTTTGTCGCGGGACTGGATTCGTTTGAGGCCAAGGCGCGAAACTCGGCGCTCACACAGGCGCGCTGAAAGATCGCGGCGCCCTCCTCCGCGCCTGGAACGACGCCATCGCGGCCGAACAACGACGGCATGTAGACGGTGAAGCCTGCGTCGCGGACCCAGCGCGCAAACCGCGCGACATAGGGGCTGATGCCCGGCATCTCGGTCATCACGATGACGGCAGGCCCTACGCCGACCACGTAAACGACCTTGGTGGCGCCGTCGAGCGTGATGGCGCGGCGCGTGAAATCCTCGAGAGGATCGTCCCGCTTCATGGACCGTTTGGGCATGGCGCAATTCCTTGTCGATCGATGGATACCAGACAGAAGCCGGGGACCGAAGATGTCTGCAGACAAGCCGCCGCAAGGGGGCGGCGTTTTCACCGATATCGTTGCGATTGCGCGGCCAGCGCGCTAGTGTCAAAAATGACATTTATCGAGGTTTTTTTGACATGACCAAAGTCGCGGTTGTCGAGATCGAGGGGTGCATGGCCTCGAGCGCGGCCATCACCCACGACGTCATGGCGACCGCCAACCGGATCAGCGCTGCGAAGCGCGCTCTGCCATTCGAGGTTACGACGGTGCGTTGCGCATCCCGCAAAAGCGACGTCGATCTGCGCGGCATCGAACTCGTCATCGTCCCCGGTCTTGGAGCTGCGTCGGCCGACGAACTGGACAGAAAGTTGAAGAGCCCGACGTGCCGGCGCGCGAGCGACATGCTTACCCGAGCGTTCGGGATCGGAGCCGTGCTCGCCGCGTCCTGCGCGAGCACGTTCCTGCTGGCGGAAGCTGGCTTGCTCGACGGCCGGCGGGCCACCACGACATGGTGGCTCGCGCCGGTATTCCGGCAGCGCTATCCGGGAGTCGAACTACTGACGGAGCAGATGGTCGTCGCCGATTGGCCGATCGCAACCGGTGGCGCGGCCATGGCGCAGATGGACCTGATGCTTGCGATCGTCGGTCGGTTCGCCGGACCAAGCCTGGCGAAAGCCTGCGCCAACTATCTCCTGCTGGATGAGCGGCGCTCCCAGGCGCCGTTCATGGCGATCACCTATCTCGCGGGCCAGGACCCAAGGATCGCCAAGGCCGAGAAATGGGTGCGCGACAACATCGCACGTGACTTTGCAATCGAGGAGCTCGCCGAAGCCGTCGCGCTGGCGCCACGGACATTTGCCCGGCGAATTGCGGCGATCTGCGGCGTTTCACCGATTCAGTTCGTGCAGCGCATCAGGCTTGAGACCGCGCGACTACTGCTTGAGACCACGCGCCTGTCGGTCGAACAGATCGCGCAGCAGATAGGATATGCGGAGCCCTCGACACTTCGGCGGCTGATCCGGCGTGATACGAAACATTCGCCCGGACATTTCCGTCCCGCAGCCTGAGTGTCTCCCATCGCTCGCGACGCCTTGTCCAGGAGGCATCAGCGGCGCAGCGGACCCGTCATCGCCCGCATGGTTTATCCCATGCAGCGATACTACCACAGCGGGACCAGGCTATTGAGCTATCAAGTCATTCCCAACGAATGAGGGGCTTTAGCGATGATGGTGCCCCTGGCCGATAATTGCCTAGAGCCATAACCATTTGAATTTAAATCTACTTTTGTCGTCAATTGCTGCCGATACCAGCACAAATACCAGCAGGATGACGCGCGGTATTCGCCGACAAAAATAAAACAGGAGGGTTCTCGCCGCCGGCACGCCTGCCCTTCCAGACTCCACAATCGCCTGATCGGAATCGAACCCGGCTCTGCCCCGAATCGGAGAGACCTACCGCGAGGTTGAGTTTAGGCTCGTGTCCTGCGTGCGATACGTGGCCCTTCACGATGCCAATGGAGAGACCTAATTCCCAATGGACGACCTTGGGGCGGCTCGATTGCCGCTCGGTGCGGGACCGACGCCGAAAGCGCTCTTCGCGCGACGCTGATTTTAGTCCCGCGGTTTCAGCAACGTCCCGTAGGGCGGACGTTCGAATCGTTCCGGGCGTGCCATCTATCTCAACTATCAGCGATTTCTTGAGCAGGCCCGAAATGGCCCCAGACTAATTTAGTCTGGGGCAATTTCTGAAGAATTTTTGCCCGGCATCGAAGGTTGCGCAGCCGGCTCTTCGAAGCCGGAGCTTCAAAGCGAACGACGGTCGGGGGTTCGAGTCCCTCTCCTGACTGCAACCCCAGTCGATTAGGGCCGAAATGAGACGCAGGCGCCTGTTTAGTCGGATCGCAACTTGCAGCAAATGTCGTTATCGGACGTTGCGCGTCCAGGATTTGAACCTACTCGCGGACCACTTCTCGCTGGCGAGGGATTGCGCACGAACGGTCGCGGGTGCCGCCGCTCACCGCAAAGAAAACGTGCGAAAATGAAAGTCCCCGGGTAGCGAAGTGGCGTATTTGTCCACTAACGAGCTATCCGATCAAGGCCGCAACGCTTCGTATAAGCCTGCCTCCACCGAGCTTGCTAAGTGGCTGATAAGTCGAAGCATTGTGATCAACAAATCCGGCGCGTGATGTTGAGTCAGAATCAGACTTTGCCTTGCCAAACTAACATTTCTACCTTCACCCCATTGGGACATCGAGCGTTTGCTGGCCTTGGTATATGGGTGGTGGAATGATGCCCTTTGAGATAGCTTTGCGCTCGGCCGCTGGCTGGTGGCCAGCGAAGTACTGCCTCGCTTGATGAGACGATCGAACTTCTACGGAAGAAAGGTTTTGAGGGCCAGTTCTAGTGAATTGCGCGTGGGCGGCAAAAAGATGGGACAGTACGATTTGCCCTCTGCCGAGAGTAGTGGCCATCAATTCGAAGAAGCTCGGAGTTCTTGGCTGTGGACGTATCAGAAAGTCATGGACCGGTGGGCAGCGGCAGGCCGGATCGTCTGGAACTAGACGTCCAAAGTCGTGAGCTGCGAGTAAACGGATCCGCGATTCCGATAAGCGGTCGCGCGTTCGCAGTCTTGCAGACGCTGGTCGAAGCCTCCGGAGCCGCGGTAACGAAATCGGAGCTGATGTCGCGCGTTTGGGCCGATGTTGTCGTTAGCGACACAGCTCTTCAGGTCCAAATCTCCGCGATCCGCAAGGCCTTGGGAATGAATGGGGCGTTGCTGAGAACCATATCTGGTCAGGGCTATCGACTGCTTGGCGACTGGAGCGTGCTGCCAACAGCCCACTCAACGCAGTCAGCGCCATTGACCCTCAATCTGAATTCAGCGGAGCCTCACAGGACCAACATGCAAGGCGGCGCTGCGGTCCGCCAACCTATCTATCGATGTGATGAGTGCGAAATAGATCTCTCGCTGCGCCAGGTGCGTGTTCGCGGCGTCGCCGTGCCAATCGGCGGCCGAGCCTTCGACATATTGGCCGTATTGGTCCAGGCAGCAAACGAAGTTGTCACCAGGCGAGATCTGCTACAATTCGTATGGTCAGGTTTGATCGTCGGAGAAACCGCGATCGATGTTCACATATCTGCGATCCGCAAGGCGCTCGGTCCGCACCGCGCCATGCTCAAAACGATTTCCGGGCTTGGATTCCGCTTGGTTGGCGCGTGGACCGTGCAAACCAGCAAAGTGCCGCCGGCGCCGCCTTCCTTAACGCGCAGCACTGATTCAACGAACTTGCCCGCAGCTGCGAACGCACTTATCGGACGTGCCGCTTCTTTCGGGTTCCTGCAAGAGGCTTGCTCTGCCTATCGGATTGTCACTCTCACCGGTCCGGGTGGCATTGGGAAAACCGTGCTTGCGATTGAGTTGGCGCGCGGTCTGCTGTCTCGATTTGATGCCGGTGTTTGGCTCGTCGAATTGGCCTCTCTTGCCGACCCGAGCCTGTTGCCCGCTGCGGTGGGAGAGGCCATCGGCCTGCAGGCTAACGGTCGGCCGATGTCGGCGGAGGGAGTGGCCCGGGTCATCGGTCACGATCGCGTCCTCGTCGTCTTGGATAATTGCGAGCATCTCGTCGGGGCCGCCGCACAACTCGCAGAAGCTATCGTTCGCCTCGCGCCAAATGCCGTCATTGTTGCTACCAGCCGCGAGACCTTGAAGATCAATGGCGAACGAGTGTACCGCGTCCCGCCGCTCGAGGTTCCTCAACATGAATTCAGTCTGCCGGACGAAATAATAAGCAACAGCGCAGTCCAGATGTTTTTGAGTCTGACGGAAGCGCCGCACATGGCTGGCCTGCGCGATGAGCCGAGCCTACGCTCTATTGCGAGCATCTGCCGCCATCTTGATGGATTGCCCTTGGCGATCGAGTTCGCCGCTGCTCGTTCGACCTCGCTAGGACTCTCTCGGGTTGCCGGCGGCCTCGAAAATCGCTTTGCGCTCCTGACGACCGGGCGAAGGACGGCTTTGCCGCGTCATCGGACCTTGCGCGCTGTCTTCGATTGGAGCTACGATCTCCTCCCCGACGTCGAGCGGGTGCTGCTCCATCGATTGGCCGTGTTTCCCGGAGGGTTCACCGTTGAGGCGGCTTGCGCCGTGATGGGCGACTATTCCTCAACGGAAGTTGCGGATCGCATCTCAAGCCTCGTCGAGAAGTCCATTGTCTCCTTCGATCGCAGCTCGCCTGACGATCGCTGGCGCCTGCTGGAGACGGTGCGCGCTTATGCGATGGAAAAACTCTCCAGTAGTGGTGAACTTCACGCGATATCGCGCTGCCACGCGGAATACTTCCGCGACCTTTTTGCCAGCTTTAATGCCGATCGGGAAACCAGCAGCGAGGACACATCCCAGTACAATCGTGAACTCGACAATCTGCGTGCGGCGCTTACCTGGGCGTTCTCCCCATTCGGTGACTCGACGCTCGGCATCGCCCTAGCGGTCGCCTCCGTGCCCTTTTGGCTGGCTGAGTCGCTGCTCGGCGAGTGCAGGAACTGGACCACCAAAGCGTTAGCCGATCTAGGCCGCGCCGGCAATGACGATCAAGAGATGGTCTTGCGCAGTGGTCTTGGCCAGTCGTTGATGTTCGCCGAGGGCATGACTTCGGCGACATATACGAATCTGACGCGAGTGCTGTCGCTCGCCGAAGCTCTCAGCAACATCGAGCACCAGAAGCGCGCGTTGCACAGCCTCTGGCAGATCAGTTTGCGCTCACTGGATCTGCGGAGAGCGCTGCAATACAGCCAACGCTATGCCGAACTGGCAAAGAGCGAAAACGACGGGGCGGCAGCACGCATGGCCAACCTGATGTCTGGCATGTCGCTGGTGTATCGGGCCGAGTATGTTGAAGCATCCCGCCTTCTTGAGCGTGCCTTTCGCGAGCATTCAGAGGCTCGGCCTCATCGAGCCTCGCCTTCGCTTGGAATCAATGCTCGGGCCGCAGCCTTGGGACATCTGTCGCCGTGTCTGTTCGCGCGCGGCTTGATCGATGCGGCAATTACGGCGGCTGAGCGATCTATCGAAGAAGCCGAACAGCTTGGGCAGCCCGTTGCTCTATGCCTGGCGCTCGCAAGGCCAGCTGGCCTGCTACTCCCTGAAGTCGGCGCTCTTGAAAAATCGGAGCGTCATATCGGGATTATGCAGGAGCAAGTTGATCGCTACGGTCTTCCTACCTTTCGGGCCGTTGCGCTTTGCGCGAAGGGGCGCATCCTCTTCCTGCGAGGTGACCCCGTTGCCGGTGCGGCGGCGCTCCGCTCTGGGCTCGCCCAATTCGAGGCAACCGGCTATCGGTCGTTCATCACGCCCTTTCGTGGCTACTATGCTGAGGCGCTCGCGGCTGCCGGAAGCGCCGATGAAGGTCTTGCGGAGATCGAGGCGGAGCTGCTCTCGGCGGAGGAGAGGGGCTACATGGAATACGTGCCGGAGCTGCAGTGCATTCAGGGCAGACTCGCGGCTGACCGTGATCCGGACGATCCAGCCGCGGAACAGATTTTCATGCGCGCAATAGATCTCTCGCGCCAGGAGCAAGCACTGTATTGGGAACTATGCGCGGCCCTGAACTTGGTAGAACGATGGCAAAAGCAGGATCGCCAGGGGGAGGCATACACGCTGCTCGCGCCGATTTACCAGCGCTTTACTGAGGGTCTCTGGGCGCCGGTTCTGGTGCGGGCCAACTCGGTTTTGCGACGGATCGAGAGTCGCCTGTGATGAGAACGATCGCGGGTTCATCGCGACTACCAACAAACGCCATATGACCATTGATGGTCGGAGATATTGAGGAGAATGGCATGGAGGGGTTCGAGGCGGCAACCGGGGCGACCATCGGCGCCACGCGGTGGAAGCGACTGATCCCGGCGTCGATGGTGGTCTACATCATCTCGTTCATGGACCGCACGAACATCAGCTATGCCTTCGCCGGCATCGGCCAGGAATTCCACGTCAGCAATGCGGATCAAGGTTTCGCCGGCGGCATTTTCTTTATCGGCTACACGCTGTTTCAGATTCCCGGCGGATGGCTCGCCACCCGCTGGAGCGCCAAAAAATCAGTTGGGGTTATGATTCTTCTGTGGGGAGCCGCGGCAATCTGGTGCGGTCTTTCCCGGAGCTTCAATGAGTTGGTGCTCGCCCGCTTTGTGCTCGGTATTGCGGAGGGCGGTGTTTGGCCGGCCATCTTGGTGCTCATCAATAATTGGTTCCCGGTGTCCGAACGAGCACGGGCCTACGGTTTTTGGATGACGAACCTGGCGATCGCTTCGATAATAACGCAGCCTCTTTCCGGCTTCATCGTCGGTTCGACCGACTGGCGCACGATGCTGCTGATCGAGGGTGTTCTTCCCTTCATCATTGCGACGCCGGTTTGGTGGCTGGCGATTGCGGATACTCCGCGCGATGCAGCGTGGTGCTCGCAAGCCGAGCGCGATTACATCGAAGAGTCGCTTTTGGCGGAAGCCTTCAGCGAGCCGAAAACCTTGCCGATTCGTCGTATCTTCACCGATCGCGTCGTGTGGCAATTGGTCGTGGTGTCCTTTCTGATCCAGGTCGGGTTCTATGGCCTGAATATGTGGCTGCCGTCTTTGCTAAAGGCACTGACGGAAGCCGGTTTCGGCGCTGTGGGACTGATCGCAGCTCTGCCCTACTGCACGGCAATCGTTTTTATGTGGGTGAACGGCTCGTTGGCCGACCGGAATCGGCGCTACCAACGCCACGTGCTGATCTCGCTTGTGGTCGCTGCCGTTAGCCTTGTCGCTTCGGTGCTCATCGGCCAGTCTTTTGTCGCGCTGTCGGTCTTTTTCATTTGCCTCGCGATAGGCGGTGCCCTTTCATACGAGGGGCCTTTCTGGGCGGCTGCGTCGCGGGCACTGCCAGCTTCGGCGGCAGGCGCCGCAGCTGGCCTCATCAATGCCGTGGGCAATCTCGGAGGCTTCCTTGGACCGCGCCTCGGCGGCGTCTTGTTGGATATGAGCGGAGGCCAGTTTGTCGCGACAGCTGTAGCGCTCGCTGCCTCGTTTCTATTGGCTGGGCTGGTAATGCTGACGGTCCGTTTGCCTCGCGGACGAGGCGACGATGGGATTGAAGCCACAGCGGCCCATCTCAAGGCGCATGCGAGTTGAAGAGAGCCGCTCGGGCGGAAGCATGCGCCTACTCTTGCGAAGAGTCCTTCATTCTTACGTCCGCACCTGGACCCGACGCCGACATGCATCGTGAGCAATCACACCCGCTCCTAGTGGGCCTCGTTCGCTCACCGATCTGCCCGGGTTGCCTGATCTACAACAATCTTCGCGAGGCTGCAGTCCGATCTGTTGCGCGGCAGTAACCCGCCTCGACGTTGTCGCGACGAAGGTGCGGCACATTGCTGCTGAACAGCTGAGGCACCAGCCCCCGACGCTTTCTGCGATTGGGTCAGCCACTATGTCTTACTTCGCCTCTTCACTTCCCGCCGCCGCTGCAAGCCACGAAAGCTTGCCCGTCACCGACGCTGCCAAAGGAAACTTATAGATTTTTTTGGATGACTTAAGGACATCCCACCGCAGCGAATATACCGTTCTGGTGAAGACGTTTGCGTTGGCACCGGGACGCTTATGGACGGCACGGATTTCATCGTGGACGGAAGGTACTCGCACCGCGCCACGGCTGTCGATCATCTGCCCATCATTATCGTCGGTGCCGGAGAGCCGGGGCTGGATCCGTACGATCGCGTTCGGCAGTTGCGCAACGGTGCCGGCTTTGGGCCCAATGTGCCTGGCTAGCTGTGCGAAGTGTAAGGCTTGGAATGGCGCGAGGTGGTGGATGACCCTTTTCAGCGAACAGTCTGAGCTCTTGGAGAGCCCCTGCCTGGCTCCGCAGCGGTGCAGTTCCCTTTCTGGCTTGTTTGGCACCGCGCCGGTGTCGGAAGAATGCTACGAATTCGCGAGCTTTCGATTGTATCCCAAGCAGCGGGCATTACTGGTCGGCAGTGAGCGCGTCGAAATTGGTGGGCGGGCGCTAGATCTGTTGATCCTGCTGATTTCGCGGGCAGGAGACGTCGTGAGCTTGGGCGATCTGAAGCGGATTGTTTGGCCCAACATCACAGTGGAAGAGGCCAATATCCGCGTGCAGATGGGCATCGTCAGGAAATTGCTGTCGCAATGTGACGGAGCGAAACGCGCAATAGATACCATACCGTTGCGTGGATATTGCTTCGTTTTACCTGTGCGCCATCGTCCCAGTGTCGTCGAACTAGAGGGTCCCAGGGCCCAGCGGCATTTCGTGCTTCCGATATTGCCGAACCTGACCGTGGGTCGAGATGATGCCATTCAAACCATCGAAGCAATCCTCGATAAGCGTCGCCTGGTAACGATTACCGGGCCGGGGGGGATCGGCAAGACGACAGTCGCAATCGCAACCGCAAAACGCTACGCTGCGAATTTCCGCGGCCTGATCAGCTTCGTTGATTTATCGCATGTCACCAACAGCACCGGAGCAGCTCGAGTCATTGCCGAGGCTCTGCAGCTCGCGTCCTGTAACGATGCCCTCGATGCAGTGTGCGAACATCTCCGATTTCGCGAAGCTCTCTTGATACTCGATACCTGCGAGCACATTGTCGAGCCAGTTGCGATGCTCGTAGAGGCGATGTTAGGTCAATGTAACAATCTAAAATTGATTGTAACAAGTCGCGAAGCTCTCCGAGCCACGGGCGAATGGACCCATCGCTTGCCGTCGCTTACCTTCCCGGCCGAGAAAGTCGTGATTGAAGAGAAGGACGTGGCGGACTTCTCGGCGCTCACTCTCTTTGTGGACAGAGTTCAATCCTCAATGCGTTTCGAGCCCCATAGCCAAGATCTGCCGACAATGGCAGAGATATGTCGGCGGTTGGATGGGATTCCGCTCGCGCTGGAATTTGCGGCCGCCCGGGTGGCAGACCTGGGACTTCGCAAGATCGCTGGGCACCTCAACAACTGCTTTGCTATCCTTACACGTGGCCGCCGAACCGCGTTGCCCAGGCATCGCACCTTGGCGGCTGCTTTCGATTGGAGCTATGGCCTCCTCTCCAGGGAGGAGCAGATCGTGCTATCTCACCTTGCGACCCTCAGTGGTCCATTCACCGCGGAACGCGCCATCGCAAGCTGTTTGGATGGTGGGTGTGCTTGCCCATCAGAGACGTTCTACGGTCTTTACGACAAATCGCTTCTTACGGTCGAGATGATGAATAAGGGGCCGATGTTTCGTCTCCTGGACACTACGAGAGCCTACTTGATGGACATAGGTCATTCATCGCGATGCTCAGACCGTGATCTCCCCAGAAGTATCAATGCGCTAGGTCGATCTTCACGCTGATGAAGTGACCAGGTGCACGGACTGTGCCGCTCGATCGCAGAAAGGAGCTCTCGCTCGCGTTGCGCGCAAAGTCCTAGATGACAAGGAAAGGGGAGCCTTTGTTCAAAAAAGGAATTGATGAAATCGTCAAGCGCGCGCTATCGGCGCGTCACGTCTGAGCAGGAAGGCTCGGCACCTGGATGAGCAACAAGCTCCTGACACCGCTCAATATCGGTGCTTTCGATCTTCAGCATCGCCTTGTCCTGGAGTGGCCGCTGGTTGCCGACCCGCTTAACGCGCCCGCGGATCAATTGGCTCTGCCTTCCGATTGCCTGCTGTCGGGTGGTCTCATTATTCACGATCCAGGGGCTTTGATTTGGCCTGAACGAACCTCGCAGCTAATCAGTGATGAGGACCGTATCAAGTCGATCTGGCGTACCACGACGAACAACGCGAAATTGGCGCGTCAATCGTCAGTTGCACGCCTCCGCGGTGATATTGCATTGCAAATTCCCCACCGACCGAATGGCATTCTTGCTCTGACTCAACACGAGATCGATAAAATCATCGCTGACTACGTCGATGCTGCCCATCGCGCCAAATCAAGCGGCTTTGACGGCATCGAGCTGGATAGCTCTTTTGGGAGCATAACTGACCTCTTCTTAATGCCTTCCACGAACTTGCGAACAGACCGTTACGGTGGGGCTATTGTCCAAAGGCTCAATTTTGTGCTGGAACTGGTCGAGGCGCTGACCCAGGCCTTTAGCCGAGATCGCCTCGGCATCCGGCTATCTCCCTTTCCGCGTGGCTTCGAAGGTGGGCGCTGCAAAGTTTATGACGACGTCCTGAGCTCTCTGCGTGATCAGGAGATCGCTTATGTTCACCTCGAGCTGAGCGAGGGCTTTGACACCCGGGTCCTGAAATCCGCGCCACCCGCGAAAGCTTTGCGTCGCGCATATCCCGGCATTTTCGTTACCAGTGGACGGCAAAGCCTCCAGTTCGCAATGGATTTGGTGGAAGGTCGCTGGGCCGATGCCGTATGCTTCTTTAGTCCCCAGCTGGATGCTCAGTTTTTGAGCCTACTGAAGCATGCCTAGCCGCTTCCAAATGCGCATCATCTGCTTTACAAAGATTCACGGGAGTGGCATGCCCGGACACGTATACTCGATTTGATCAAGCCATACGATTGATCGGTGTCGCAGTATCTGTTGATGCGGTCAATCGCGCCAATTCTAGCAGCTCCGATCGTATCGAGTTGGACAGCTCTGTCGGAAGCGTGACCAATCTCCTTCCAAGAGCTTCTACAAATTTGCGGTCGGATCGCTACGGCGGGCCGGTTGGCCAAAGGAGCAGTTTTGCGATGGAGCCGGGGGAAAGTCGCTGGGCGCATGCAGTGAGCTTTTCCGCATTGCAGATAGATGCTCAATTCCTGAATCGACTGCGACAAGCGTTCGACAGGACCGGCAATTAGGTCCGGTGTGGCAAATCCATACCCGAAGAATGAGTGGCCTACGTATTGTCGGCAAAGCTGCCAGGCTTGAAGCCGCAACATCAATCTTTGGGGTGGTGAGGATTTTCATCTTCATCGCGTGAACGCCACCTTCCGCAAGCTCCGGCAACTTAGCAAACCAGGCCTTTACATACGGCTTGGCGTTGTGCTCCTCAAAATCCGTTTCGTTGGCGAAGACTTCATAGAAGATGAAGTGGCCATTCGCCTCCCGATCTTCTTGCAGGAAGTACACGATTGTTTTCGGATCGCTCCGAACGACCTTGATCAACGGCAGCGTTGCATCGCGTAGTTCGCCCTCTTTTCCGGGTTTGGCCCGGATCTCGGCGACGACCGAGAAAGCGTTGTCAGGAACATGGCTATACCCAGCTCCTGGGCCGTCCTGCCCGTGCGACGGCGCGCAAGTCATCGCAATAGCCGACAACAGCAGGCCAAAAGAACGTGCGTCGATAAGCTGTGGCATCTTTGAACTCCCACCTATTAACACAATCGGGCTCTCAACCGGCACTTTGGGGGCGGCGACGCCGTTCGACTGCCTGTTGGAACGTCTGCTTCACGGGGTCGAGCGCCTGGACGAACTCGAGCTGCTCTCCCTCAGGTCCCTTGCAGTAAATCAGCGACCAACCATTCGACTTGCCTTGCGTAATCTTGTTGGCATTGGCGCTCATTGGCGCGGCCTTGCGCTGCTCTTCCGTGTCCACGGCAACCACACGGTTTGCCTTTACCTGAGACATGCCGCGGCGGGCGCATTCAGCCTCGAGATCACTGATGAACTTCGCAAAATTCACATCATCCCGGATGTGGAAGCATATGTGCATAGATCGGGGATAAGCCGGGCTCATATGATCGCGCGGCTCCGCCCAACTGTCGCCATTTCCCATGGGCTGTTCGGCTCCGCGATACTGCAGGAGCTCGATCACGAAGTTATCGAATTGGACAAAGCGGACATCCAACCGTTGCGTGCCGCCTTTCAAATCAGGCACACCGATTGTGCGGGGGTCGACTTTCAGATCTCGCGCAATGATCGCCTGATCGGTCATAAGTGTGTAATGGATCGGCCCACCGTGGAAGTCGCCATCGCGCATGACTTCATTTCCGCCGAGAACCTCGGTGTAGAACTCAAAGGCGCGGTCCATATTCTGAACCGTCAGCCCGAAGTGCTGGGCTCCCTGCAGCCGCGCGCCCAGAGGACCATTATCGCGATCAGTGCTAGTTGGTTGCGCTTCTGCCGGAGCAGCTGAAACGAGAAGGGACGAGGCAAACCCCGTGAGTGTTGCAGCTCCGGCGGCGCGGATGACGTCGCGACGCTCGTTACTGATCGCTTCCACGCCTGTATTTGACGTTTCGCTCATGACCGCTTCTCCTTTCTGAATAGCAAGACGCCGCGAAGACTACGAGCCAGGGTGCTCTGATGCACATTAAGTGAAGCAAAATGCGGTTAAGTCTCGTTAGCGAAGCAGAAACGATCCAAAGAAACTAACAATCCTTGGATTGCGTCGTCGCTTGTCGCGATGACGTCGATGGTGATTTGCGAAAGATTAGTCACCCACGAAGCGCGGTATTAGGCCGACCTGCGGCGTGGGATGATCGAGGGCGGTGAATGTCTCGTCAACATAGCACCAGCCCCAGCCTTCCGGCGGGTCGTAGTCTTCGATCAATGGATATCCGCTGGTCTGAGAATGCTTGGTGGCATGCTTGCCGGGGGATTGGTCGCAACAACCGACGTGTCCGCATGAGCGACAAATGCGCAGGTGGACCCACCAGCTTGCGGTCTTCAAGCATTCCTCGCAGCCCCGCGCACTCGGCGTAACAGTCCTGACGAATTCTTGATGAGAGCAGGAACGCGACATCAGTCTCCTCCACGCGGAAAACTCGCGATTGGTGCGCGAGCAAAGACCTAAGTCAGCTTAGCAAGTATCGCGTCGGCTAACAGGTAAAAGCCTGCAAATCTCGGTGAGTGAGGGAGGGCCTCTCCGGCTATTTTTCTGCAACAGGAAGGAGATTCATTGAGTCACGAGGCGCCAACTTTTCCTCGAAACGTCCAATAGCTGAAGCCAACGTAGGCCAGTATGATTGGTACAACTGAAGCGAATGCGAGAAACGAGATCACCTGGGTCCGATGTTCGGATGCTGCGTCCCAAATGCTCAGGACCCCCGGAATGGCGTAAGGCCAGACACTCGCACCGAGCCCGCCTAGCGAGGCAAGGAACAACAGGATCGCGCAAAGGAATGGCGCCCAATCATGCGGCCCCGATAATGACCGCAGGGTCCCGAGCCAGGCGGCCGCAGCAATGAGAGGAAGCGGCGCCAGCGCCAACATATGTGAAGGCGTAAACCAGCGATCAGCGATTTGGGGTACGCTCAATGGTGTCCATAGGCTAACCAATGCTATTGCGGCTCCCGTAATGAAAAGCGTTACGAGGGCAGATCCACGACTGGACTTTTGCGTCATTCCTTCGGTTTTCCATATCAGCCAGCATGCTCCGAGCAACCCATAGCCCGCCATGAGCCCGAAGCCGGTCGCGACGGAAAATGGCGTAATCCAATCAAATGGGCCTCCGGCAAAGTGGCCATCGGTGACTCGAATTTTCCCGGCGACAAATGATCCAAGGACAGCGCCCTGGCAAAAGGCCGCGAGCGCAGAGCCGCCGGCGAAAGTCGTCGTCCATATGATCCTCAGCGAACCTCCCTGCGCCCGGAATTCGAAAGAGATTCCGCGCAAGACGAGACCAAGCAGCATCAGGGCGAGGGGCACATAGTACGCCGGGATGAGAATGGTGAACGCGCCGGGAAAAGCGGTCCACAGGACCATCGCGCCTAACACGAGCCAGGTTTCGTTGCCGTCCCAGTTTGGTGCCAACGTCTGGATCATGACGTCGCGGTTGGCCGGGTGCGCTGTGAACGGCAGCAGGATTCCGACACCAAGGTCGAAGCCATCTAGCACGACATAGAGTGCTATGACGAAGGCCGCGGACACGGCGAAGACGACCGTCAGATCGAGACTATCCAGAAGGCTCACTTTACTGCACTCCTTGCTGCGATGGCGACGTGGACGCCTCCCGAAGGCCGGCCAATAGGAGTTGTTGGTGTCTCGATCCCGAACCCTCGCCAGACAAGCCGGCCGCTATAGTAGAAGAAGCCGAGCAGCAGGAGATTGTAGAGAATCAAAGCGACGGTCAGCGATCCGAAAACGGCCCCGCCGGCGATGGGGGAGACCGCATCGGCGGTTCGCAGTTGGCCGTAGATGACATACGGTTGGCGTCCGACTTCCGTGACGGTCCAGCCCGCGAGCGTTGCGACAAAGCCTAGCGGCGTGCCGGCCAAACACGCGTAGAGATACCAGCGTGAGCTGAACAGCTCCTGACGCCAGCGAAGATAAAGAGATAGGAGCGCGAGGCCGAGCAGCACCATTCCGCACCCAACCATGATTCGAAAGGCGAGAAACACGGGAAGGACGGGGGGACGCTCACGTGCCGGAACTTCCTTGAGACCCTTGACCTCGCCGTCGAGCGAGTGCGTGAGAACGATGCTCCCCAACAGCGGGATTTCGATCGCGTAATCGTTGCGCTCCGCCTTTTCGTCGGGCCAGGCAATGGCCGTGAGTGGTACTCCCTTGGCCGTCTCCCACCGCGCTTCGATCGCAGCAAGTTTCATCGGCTGGTATTTACGCGTGTTGAGGCCGTGTTGATCGCCCACGATCATCTGCAGCGGCAGCAGAACCGCGGCAAGCCAAAGGCTGAGCGAGAACGCGGTGAGCGCAGGGGCTTGGTCTTCGCGTCTGCCGCGCAAGAGCCAGAACGCGGACACGCCGACAACAACAAAGATCCCGGTGATGAAACTGGCCAGCAGCATGTGCGCGAGCCGGTAGGGCATCGAAGGATTGAAAACGACACCCCAGAAATCCGTGGCGATGAACCGGCCATCGGCGGCCGCCGTGAAATCCACCGGCGTCTGCATCCAGGAGTTCGCCGCAATAATCCAGAACGCCGAGATCACCGTGCCGGTCGCCACAATCACGGACGCCACGAAATGAAGCCGTTTCCCTACGCGCTGCTCGCCAAACAGCATGATTCCAATAAAGCCGGCCTCCAAGAAGAACGCGGTTAGGACTTCGAGCGTCAAAAGCGGACTGATGACGTCGGCAGTGACCCGCGCATAGCGGGACCAGTTCAATCCAATTTCGTACGAAATGACCACACCGGTGACCACACCCATTCCGAAGGCGAGAGCGAACACTTTCGTCCAGAAGATCTGGAGTTCGTTATACACGGGCTTTCCGGTTCTTAGCCACAATGCGTTCAAGGCGACGATGAACCATGCGACTCCGATGGAAAACGCGGGCCACAAAATGTGGTAACCGATCGTGAACGCGAACTGTAGCCGTGATAACAGAACGGGATCCATCGACGCACCATCCAATAAGGAGATGGGGGCACCATGCGCGACGGCGACACCAACCGAAAGTTAAAGGATGTAAAAGATCCAAAAGGCCATCGCTTTCTGATTATTACGACCCAAGTGGAAAGGTGTCGATGCTATTGATCAAGGCACGCGACGTCGAACGGTTAGAGTCAAAGTGCCGGAGAAACGCTCGAATATGGCTTTGGAGAACGTGGCGCCATGACGTTCATCGTTACCCCACGGTGAAGTCTCGAGACCGTAAGATGGGAAATCACTCGCAACGTCCGCAAGAGGCAGTCACGATGCGAGCGATGCATCCACGTTACGAGCTTTTACATCTTTAAACTGGCTTTATTCCGACCAGCCTCTTCTACTCGCCGCACAATCTGTTGTCCGAACAGAAGTGCACGACGGTGGATTCGCGTCGCCGCGAACGTTTCGGCAGCGAAAGCGGCAACACCGAGATCCTCAATCAACCGAAGGAACATAACCATGAAATCATTCAAACGCGTTATGGGCTTGGGTGTCCTGAGCGCGATGGCCGCCATCAGCCTGCCGGCATCGGCTGCCCAACTGAAGGCCAAGACCGCAGTCCTTGTCCATGGTGCGTTCGCGGACGGGTCGTCCTGGGAGAAAGTCATTCCGTACCTCGAAAAGGCCGGGCTCAAGGTCGTTGCGGTCCAGAACCCGCTCGACTCGCTCGACAACGATGTCGCCGCAACCACGAGGGCCATCCGGAACGCTGAAGGACCCGTCGTTCTCGTCGCCCATTCATGGGGTGGCGCCGTCATCACGGAGGCGGGAAACGACGAAAAGGTCAAATCGCTCGTGTATGTGGCGGCCTACGCGCCGGATAAGGGCGAGTCGGTGAAAAGTGCGACCTCGAAATATCCGGATCCGGAGAGCCTGAAAGAGTTCGTCAAGGACCCGGACGGCTACCTGACGATCAGCAACGAAGGCATCAAGCGATATTTCGCGGCCGACCTTCCGCCCAAGGAACAGGCAGTCGTGGCGGCGACGCAGGGACCGTTCCACATCAGGACCCTGACCGCTCCGGTGAGCCAGGCGGCGTGGCGCCAGAAGCCGACCTTCATGGTCGTTGCGACGAAGGATGCGATCATCCCGCCGCAGATGGAAAGGGACCAGGTGAAGGCGGCCAAGGCCACGGCGATCGAGTTGCCGTCGAGCCACGTCGCGATGTTGTCGTTCCCGAAGGAGGTGGCCGATCTGATCATCAGGGCGGCGGAATAACGCTGCCGCAAGAGATGATGGCGGTCCCCGATCTCTGGACATACGAATGCCACTCCGATGAGTGGCATTCGTCTCCTGGATCCATCCGGCGGCGTGCGAGCGCCGTTTGCATCAGGCCGATCGTGTGGCTTCGAACAGAAACCAGGCCCGCTGCTCCGCCTGATCGGTCCAACCGTCGAGAAGTCCCGAAGTGGCGTTGTCCTTGGCATCATCGACAAGGACTTTTACTTCGCGAAGCGCACGAACCAGCGCGAAGTTGTCTTCGCGGAGCTCGGCGAGCATGTCACCGGCCGATACGAACTCGGCATCGTTGTCCCTGATTGTCTGCCGGCGGACGACGTCGCCGACCGAACGTATCGTCGCATGTCCTGTTTTGCGAACCCGCTCGGCGATCTCATCGACAATCGAGAAAAGTTGCGCCGCCTGGTCATCCAGCAACAGATGGTAGTCGCGAAAGTGCGGCCCCGTCATGTGCCAATGGAAATTCTTGGTCTTGAGATAGAGCGCGAGAATATCCGCCAGGATTGCATTGAGTGCGTCGGCAGCTGTCGTACTGTTCCGCAGTGCCAGAGCTGAGGTGGAATCAAGGGTCGGTGCGCGAGCGGGGGTCATGGTTGTCTCCTGAGGTTCATGCGGCGAGCTGCTTGTCGATCGGCAGCGGGGCACCCTCGGCCACAAGTCCTTTGTTTCGTAACTCGTGCCAGAAAGCAGCGGGAATATTGGTCTTGAGAGCCGCGTGGTCTTCAAGAATGCGCTCAGGTTTGCTGGCTCCGGGAACGACGGCGGCCGAAGCCGGATGCGCCAGAGCGAAGTGCAGTGCCGCTGCTTTGATGGGTATTTCGAAGTCTGCGCATAGAGCCGAAATCCTCTCCACCTTAGCGGCAATCGCGGATGGCACCGTCCCGTACTCAAAATGATGGCCGCCAGCGAGCACACCGGAGCTATAAGGGCCGCCAATCACGATATCGACTTTTTTGCGTTGCGCAGCGGGCATCACACGCTGGAGTGCCATCTCGTGATCGAGAAGCGTATACCGGCCAGCGAGCAAGGTCGCGTCTGGACTTGCTTCGGTCAGACCGAGCAAAAGCTCGACAGGTTCGACCTTGTTCACGCCGAGGCCCCAGCCCTTGATCACGCCCTGGTCGCGTAGTTTCGAGAGGACCGGGAAGGCCCCCGTTCGAGCGATTTCAAACATTGCGAGCCAGCGGTCGCCGTAGAAATCCTGGGCAATATCGTGGACCCACACAAAATCGATATGGTCAATCTTCATGCGCCGGAGGCTGTCTTCGATCGACTTCATCGTGCCATCAGCCGAATAGTCTGGGACGATCTTGTTGGGGCGGCCATGTTTGAATATCTCGCCCTTTTCGCCGTGATCTCGGCCGGCCGGATCTTCGATCTCGTCGAGGATGAGCCGCCCGACCTTGGTGCTCAGAACGTAGTCGCCGCGAGGTCGGCTGGAGAGCACTTCGCCAAGGCGGATCTCCGCAAGCCCCGCTCCGTAAAACGGAGCAGTATCGAAGAAGCGCGTACCCGCAGCCCATGCTGCGTCCACTGTTGCAAGGGCTTCATCCTCTGGAATGTCCCGATACATGTTGCCAAGTGGAGCTGTGCCAAAACCCAGCGGTCCCGCTAACAACGCTTCTCTCAGTCTCATATCAATCTCCGATGAGCGACGGTGCTGGCATTGCCGATAGCGGCGTGCAGTCGATCGCGTCCATGCCACATGGCAAGCACGCGTCATCCCAGACATTACGGTCGGAATCCGCGACCGGCTAATAGCGATTCGTAAATTGAGGAAAATCCATCGCGGCGAGCGCAATGCGAGGCCTTGTTCTGGTTGATGGCAGGCCAATCCCGTCAACCGACGTTTTTACATCTCTTTACGGGCGTCTGCGCACAACTTCGATTATGTGTGCTGATCGACGTGATTTAGCCCATTCGTAATGGAGCGTTGGTTGACGGCGGAACCCAGCCCGCCCTGGAATGCGGGAATATCAATGGCGATCCAAATGAAGACGACGGCCTTGCTAAAGGCTCGGCCTGGAAAGACCGATGAACTGGTTGTTCTGTTGCGCAGCTTGGCTGGACATAGCCGCTCCGAGCCGGGCAACCTTCGATGGGACCTCTGGCAGGACCTGCACGACGAGACGACCTTCATCATCGATGAGCTCTACGCGGACATCGCTTCTGTGCAAGCCCATCGGGCAACGTCCCACTATCAAGACTATGCCTCCAGGATCGACGGGCTCGCAACGCGGACAGCCGTCACATCGCGTCCCCTCGATGTGGTTTCATAGAGCTGTGAGAGAGCGGTACCGCGTATCCGAACCGACCCGAGCAGATAGCAGGAGTTCAGATGGCAACGGCGCTAAATATCAATGGTCAAGAACGATCCTTCGATGCACCGTCCGAGATGCCCTTGCTGTGGGTCCTGCGCGATGTGCTCGGTTTGACCGGCACGAAATTCGGATGCGGCATGGCGCAGTGTGGCGCCTGCACCGTGCACGTCGATGGCAAGCCGGTGCGTTCCTGCGTGCTGCCTGTTGGCAATCTCCAAAACCGCACGATCACCACCATCGAAGGTGTCGGTGCGACGCCGGCGGGACCTAGGGTGCAGAAGGCCTGGCTCGATCTCGAGGTCGTGCAATGCGGCTATTGTCAGTCAGGTCAAATCATGTCGGCGGTAGCGCTACTGGCGATGACGCCGGATCCTGACGACTCCGATATCGACGCGGCCATGGCCGGTAACATCTGCCGGTGCGGTACCTATGTGCGCATCCGGGCTGCCATCAAGCAGGCAGCCTCGGCCAAGGCTTAGGTGGTGTCATGACCGTCACGGCAGAATTGTCGAATATCTCGCGTCGTCGCCTTCTCGGTGCTGCATTGACGACCGGCTTCGTGTTCGCCTTCCGTCTTCCGGTAGGTGCCGCCGAGACCGCGCAGAAGGATGCCGCCGACGGGACCTTTGCGCCAAACGCGTTTATCCGCATCGACGGAACCGGCAAGGTGACCCTGGTCATGCCGCAGGTCGAGATGGGGCAGGGCATATACACCGGCGTCGCGACGATTTTAGCTGAAGAACTCGATACAGACCTCACAAATGTCGTCCTCGAGCACGCGCCGCCCGATGAGAACCTCTACACGAATCCCTTGCTCGGCATTCAGGCGACCGGAGGATCAACTTCGGTTCGCGCGTTCTGGACCCCGCTGCGCAAAGCCGGCGCAACCGCACGGGCTATGTTCGTCAAGGCTGCGGCGAATCAGTGGCAGGTTGCGCCAGAAACCTGCGGCGTGTCCGAGGGGAAAGTGTTTCATAAGGAAAGTGGCCGCAGCCTTCGCTATGGCGAGCTTGTCGACCCCGCGAGCAAGCTTTCGCAGCCAAGCGATGTGCCGCTGAAAGATCCAAAGGACTTTGTGCTCATCGGAAGGCCTTTGAAGCGCCTCGATACGCCGAACAAGGTCAACGGCAAGGTCATCTACGGAATCGACACCATGATGCCGGGCTTGAAATTTGCGACGCTGGCGCAATGTCCGGTTTTCGGCGGCAAGGTTGCGAACATCGAAGACCAGGCCGCAACGAAGATTCCTGGCGTGAGGCAGATCGTAGCACTGGATGATCTGGTCGCGGTTATCGGGGATCACATGTGGGCCGCGAAATGTGGGCTTGAGGCGCTAAAGATTGCCTGGGACGAAGGCAAGAACGCCAACGTCAGCTCCAAGGACATATGGGAACATCTTCGTGCTGCCAGCGCGAGTTCTGGCGTAGTCGCAAAATCCGTCGGAGATGTCGCCAAGGTGCTCAATTTTGGCGAGAGTTATGATGCATCCTACGAGATACCATTTCTTGCCCACGCGACGATGGAGCCTCTGAATTGCACAGTCCACGTCACGCCAAATTCATGTGACGTATGGGTTGGAACGCAGATCATTGCGCGCGCGCAGTCGGTCGCCGCGAAGGCGGCTGGGCTGTCAGAAGACAAGGTGACGATCCATCAGCATCTGCTCGGTGGCGGGTTCGGACGCAGGCTCGAGGTTGACATGATCGACGCGGCCGTGCGCATCGGCCGCAAGGTCGATGGGCCTGTCAAGATCGTCTGGACACGCGAGGAGGACATCCGACACGACATCTACCGTCCGGTTTACCGGGACAATATTTCGGCGAGACTCTCGGGCGACAAGGTGATCGCCTTCAGGTACCGCGTCGCCGGATCATCGGTGCTCGCGCGATGGTTACCGCGCAGTTTTACGAAGGGCATTGATATCGACGCCGTCGATAGCGCGGTCGATACGCCTTACGACATTCCAAATTTTCAGGTGGAGTACGTCCGAGTGGAGCCGCCTGCCGTGCCGACCGGCTTTTGGCGCGGCGTCGGTCCGAACAACAATGTGTTCGCCATCGAAAGCTTCATGGACGAGCTGGCGCGCAAGGTAAACAAGGATCCGATCGCGTTTCGACGCGACATGCTTGGAAAAACGCCGCGTCTCCAGCACGTGCTGGATCTCGTCGCCGAAAGGTCGAATTGGGGGCAGCCGTTGCCGCCTCGCGTTGGCCGAGGCGTCAGTGTGCAGCCGACCTTCAACACGTCGATCGCCACTGTCGTTGAGGCCGAGGTGGATACCAGCGGCGACGTTTACATCCGCCAGGTGACGCTTGCTGTGGATTGCGGTGTTGCTGTCAACCCCGACACCATCGTCGCGCAGGTCGAGGGCGGCATGATTTTTGGCCTGACCGCCGCATTATACGGCGAAATCACCTTGGACAAGGGCCGCGTTCAGCAATCGAATTTCCATGATTATCGCATGCTGCGCATCGACCAGATGCCAAAGATCAATGTCCATCTGGTCAAAAGCGGGGAGGCGCCGGGCGGGATCGGTGAGGCGGCCGCGGTTGGCGGACCTCCCGCGCTGCGTAATGCCATTTATGCGGCGACGGGCGTCGCATTGCGTCGGCTTCCGATCGACCGGCGGTTGATCGCGGAGAAGAAATCGTGATTGTGAAAGCCGCGGTTGTGAAATTGGTTGCCGGGGCGGTCATCGTCGGTGCCATCGTGGCGCTAGGGGCGGTTTGGTACGTACGCGGTCCCGGTCCTCTGGCCTTCACCGGCGGCAAGAATGTCGCGTTGACGGACTACAGGGACGGCGATCCAACCGGGGTGCCTGCCGATATGAAGCAGGCCAGCCTCCTTGAGCGCGGCAAATATCTCACGGAGGCAGCGGACTGCGTGGTTTGTCACACGGCGCCGGGCGGCAAGGAATATGCGGGCGGCTTCGCCTTCAAGCTTCCGTTCGGAACGATGTATTCGACCAACATTACGCCCGATCCGGAGACCGGCATTGGCAAATACACCGACCAGGAGTTTCTCGACGCGATGCATCGGGGCATCCGCCGTGATGGTGCCCGGCTTTATCCGGCAATGCCCTACACGTCCTACACTTATGTCACCGACGCCGACGCGCTCGCGATCAAGGCCTACCTTTTCAGCCTTGCGCCGGTGCGCGCGGTGCCGCCGGAGAATACACTGTTGTTTCCCTTCAATCAGCGCTGGGCCATGACGTTCTGGTCGCTGGTGTTCAATCCTGATTCACGCTTCCGGCCTGATAGTTCGCAGAGCCTCAAGTGGAACCGCGGTGCGTACCTGGCCGAGGCGCTGGCGCATTGCGGCGAATGCCACACGCCGCGCAATATTGGATTCGCACTCAACAATCGAGAAAAGTTTGCCGGAGCCCCGGTGGCCGGCTGGCGCGCCTTCAATATCTCGTCCGACAAGGACACCGGTCTCGGCGGCTGGACCGATGAAGACATCGCCCTTTATCTCTCCGCCGGGCATGTTCCGGGTCACGGCACTGCATCGGGACCGATGGGCGAAGCCGTTGATCACTCCTTCAACAAGATGGCGAAGGCTGATATCGAGGCGATGGTCACGTTCCTGCGAAGCGTTCCGCCCGGCACTTCACGCGATTTTTCCGTAAAATCGGCGCCTGCGCCGGTCTCCCACAAGGACGGCGTGACCGCAAACCTGCTTGGCAAGAAGATCTTCGAGGGCGCTTGCGTAAGTTGCCATGGCTGGGCTGGGGAGAGCGCGGTTTCACGGTTCGCGACCCTGACTGGAAGTGCCGCCGTAAACGATCGGAGCGCGACTAACGTGGTACAGATCGTTATTGGGGGTACGAGGCGCCTGACCCCGGACGATGCGCTGTCGATGCCCTCTTTCGGTCGTGCGTACTCCGACGACGAGATTGCCGCGGTCGCCAACTACGTCACCGCCCGCTTCGGAGCCAAGGGCTCGTCACTCACGGCTCGTGATGTCGTCGGTTTGCGAGCACAGGTCTCGAACTAGTGGTGTCTCATTGATGGCCAGATAGTCGCTCCAGCGACGTTGGTTGAGAGGCAAGTCGTCAGGGCTTTCGAAGCCCGTCATGGACGTTGGGATTTGGTTTGGCAATCTTACTCTCGGACAATACGATAGAAGAGGACGAAACCGACAGCGAGTCTTTGGCAAGTGCGGCCTCGCGGCCGCCGCCTCTTGGTTCTCGAATTGGAGTTGAGAGACGCCCCTGAGCGTGAGGCGGCGACAGCCGAGATATTGAGGGGTGATCGCAAGTTCGCCCGCTGGTGTTGGCCCCACATTCGCGGCGAGCCGAGCGTCCAGAGTCTGACAGCCTTCACACGGTCTTTTAGCCGGGTCTAAGGCTGCCTTCTGCCTTACCGGCCGAGACGCTTCCGGCATCTAACCGACGGTCTGGATCGGTGCCTAGTCGTGTCGGTCCGCTCGATGAATAGCGAACATGCAGGATCAAGGCTCCTCAGCATATGCTTCCTCAAACTACAAATTTTTACCTAGATTAACTGGTCTGCTCCACCCGACGGCCTAAAGTTTGGACGTACCCGCGGGAGGTCGCGGCGCTCATGAGTCGGCTAAAGAAGTAGACTGATATCACTTGCACTTTATGCAGGGCTTCTGGAAGCGGCCTATGAACAAAAGTGTCTTTCCACGGCGACCCGCTGCGAGTTGCTGAGCTTCGCGAAGTTTGGCAGCGAACGACGAGGTCGGTTTGGTGCCTCTGCACACTAAGGTAGGAAATCATGACTGTGCATGTTCTGTTTGTCGTAAGCAACGCGGCGGTGATAGGTCCGCACAATCGTAAAACAGGCTTCTTTTTCGCCGAGGTCGCGCATCCGTTCGATGTTCTTGACAAGGCAGGTATCGCCATTGAGTTCGCTTCTTTGAGAGGCGGATGGACGCCATATGATGCCTACGACGAGAAAGATCCCGCGGAGAAAGCCTTCCTTGAAAGCAAGGCATTTCGCCGCCTGAACCGCAGTCGCAAACTTGCGGAGGTGGATGCTGCGGATTTTGATGCCATCTTCGTGCCGGGCGGTCTTGGACCAATGGTCGATATCCAGCGCAACCCTGTCGTTCAAAATACAATCGCGCGCGCCTGGAGTACGGGAAAGTGTGTGACAGCCGTCTGTCACGGTCCATGCGCGCTTCTCGGGGTTGACCTCGGCGATGGCAAGCCGTTCGTGCAAGGCAAGAAGCTCACTTCTTTCTCGAAGAAAGAAGAGTACGACTACGCGCGCGAAGACGTTCCCTACGAATTGGAAGATGCCCTGCGGGCAGAGGGCGCCGAATATACGTCTGTAGCGAACTGGGAACCTCACGTTGTTGTCGATGGACGCCTGATCACTGGCCAGAATCCCGCGTCGGCCGGGCTCCTCGCGAAGGAGCTCCTGACAGCACTCAGAAAATAAGCAGCCAAGCACAGCTTGGTTGCCCCTGAGTTAGCAGTCGCTCAAAACAGTCTGTTTGAACGATGCCTTCAAAGATTACTGCTATTCTGATCGCTCATCCCGGCAAGAGTCTTGAGCTACGGCAGTAATCGCGGAAGTCGTGGACGTGAGACAATCGGGATTGAGGGACGACCTGGGTCGTACCGAATGAAGGAGCTGCCATGCGCCTTTCTTGCGCGACTCTCATCGCCTTGACCATTGTAAGCGCACATCCCTCGTTCGGAGAGTCCACGGCCTGCACCTATGAACCGGGGGCGCCGCCCGGTCATCATTGCGCGCCAACGCCCGGCGGCAGCGTAGGTGCTTTAACCGTTCATTACCGTACGGCCACCATCAGCGGTGTGAACGTGTTCTACCGCGAAGCCGGGCCAGCAGATGGGCCCGTCGTTCTTCTTCTGCACGGCTTTCCGACATCCTCACATATGTTCCGCAATCTGATTCCGGGTCTGGCCGACCGATACCGTGTCATTGCGCCGGATTACCCCGGCTTCGGGCAAAGCGATGCGCCGGATCGCAACCGCTTTTCCTATAGTTTCGCGAACTATGCCGAGATGATCGATGCCTTGCTTGATCAAATCGGGGCGAAACGCTACGCCATGTACGTCATGGATTATGGCGCACCGGTTGGCTATCGCATCGCCATTAAGCATCCAGAGCGCGTGACTGCCCTCATCATCCAAAACGGCAACGCTTACGAAGAGGGATTGCGGGACGCCTGGGACCCGATCAAGGCGTATTGGAAGGAAGGAACGGAGGAGCGGAGGGATGCGCTTTTATCCCTCGTCTCTCTCCGCGCGACGAAATTCCTATACACCGACGGCGTCCGCGATCTGACGCGCATAAGTCCTGACAACTGGGTGCACGACCAAGCGCTGCTGGACCGTCCCGGCAACAAGGACATTCAGCTCGACCTGCTCTACGATCACGCGACCAACATCCCGCTTTATCCCGCGTTCCAGGCCTTTTTCCGCGAAAGGAAGCCGCCCGCTCTAATCGTCTGGGGCAAGAACGACAAGGTCTTCGCTGAAGCCGGCGCACATTCCTATTTGCGCGACTTGCCAGACGCCGAGTTGCACATCCTCGACACCGGTCACTTCGCACTTGAGGACCAACTCGACGTGATGGTGCCGCTGATCAGCAACTTCCTCGACCGAACGATTGAACGACGCTGACGCAAAACTTTCGCACGAACCCGACGGTAGCCGATTTATCACGCCTAGATGCAACCAACCGGGAAGAAAGCCTGATCAGCATCGAAGCAATCTTGAACGCATTTGCGTTCCTCTATGGCCAGCCAACTCGGGATTGGTCATTTGAGTTTGACGTCCGAACGTCGCGCGTAAAGCGGTGGACGGGGCATGCGGCGCCTAATTCGCTCGTCGGGAATATCGAAATCCGCCGCGGCGCGTTTGGCTTGGCGATACCAGCAGAAATACCAGCAAAGCGGACAGCTGCAGTGGGTTTTTGCTCGTATTTTCAATGCATCACGAAAGTTTTGCGAGAAATCGGGAATCGAACCAGTGACTTAACTTATTGTTATTATTACAATTTTTTCCGTGGTGCCCCTGGCCGACAATCGCCTAGTATCATAACGAATTGAATTTACGATGGTTTTAGTCGCCGATTGCTGCGCATACCAACAGGAATACCAGCAAGGTGACGGACGGCATTAGCTCGCAAAAATAAATCAGCTAGCGCTCGGCAGCAGGCATGGTCCGTGCGGTTCTTGTCTCCACAATCGCCCGACCGGAATCGAACCCGATGCTCATAGTCTGGCCGTCGCAGGTCAAATTCGCCGACACTCGGCCCGGCAATGGTTCCATAACATCTAATCCGCGAATGTCGCGAGCTTGATTAAAAGCCGTCGATATGCGCCCCAAAGGCAGAGACGTGTCGGTCAAGCCAACGGCGAGTTCTATGCTATCTGCCAGACGTCCAATGCTGCAAATCTACCAAATCACCCGCCACATTCTCGTGCGTTTCGGTGTAGGCGGCCGATCTGTTGTAAGAGAAGTTAAATAGATAAGATACACGTAACTCCGCTCAGACGGGAGTCATCCTATGAACCATTGCAATCGAGACAGCATGAATAAGCTCAGGGCTGCGCAGGCAGCTTGATCCCGGTTAGCCGTGCCTCTGAGTGCGCATACACTGAGTACGCAAGCCATGTTGGATCGCTCGCGGCTTGGATGCTCTTCCTCGCCTCCCGAGTCGCGGCCCCCACTGTGCTACCCTTGAGCATGGCGCGGTAGAAGGAGCTGGCGAAATGAGCAGCCAAGCCGTCGTTGATCTTCCAGAATGGTCCAATAAAGGCGCCAGCGCCCGCCGCCAGAAAGCCGCGTGGCCATCCGCCCGGCTGGGTGAGTCCCATCCCTGGGCGACCGATCTCGCACGCGTTCAAGAACACGATCGGGCTCTTCTTCCCGAGGTTTCCAACGACTCCGGTCAGATCTTCAGGGCGCAAGCGGCTATCATCTTCGAGACGGATCTCGGCGCGATCGGCGGTAGTCGCACCGGCGACACCATGGCCAGTGAAGTGAATCGTGTCGAATTTCCCTTCGGCCAAAGCGTTGCGGACGGCAATCTCCTCGGCCTCGATCGGGGTGATTTGAAGCTGTGGTGTTTGTAACTCTAACATAGCGCTGCGCTCCGCTTTCGACGCCGCAAGCCCCGAGTCAGCAGGAACGACAAGCGCGATTTCGCTCATTGTCAAATTGCACCGATAACGGAGCCCGGGTACCCATCTGGTGACTTCATACTCATCGCAAAGGAACCCACGTTCGACCGTGGAGCCGCTTCCGTCGTCACCGAACAACTTGATCAACTCCCATGGTACCCAAGGCTCCTCGCTCTGCACATGAACGGTGTGGATTCGGTCCCGCAACGCCCATAGCTTGGTCCGGGCGTCGGACGGGACCAGTTTCTCGAACAGATAGGTTCCCTTCGTGCCGAGTCGCTGAATCTTCTGTTGCGCGTTTGCGGAGGAGGTCAGGATATCCTCGATATCCGCGTAGAAGGCGTCAAAGAAGGTGCGCGGGTCGGCCTGAAAGGTGAACGTAAAGGGATCGTAATTAAGCCCCAAGGTCGGATCAGCCGCGGTGAGCCGGATTGTGATCTTCCCGGTGCTCATGGTCTCCAAAACGAGTAGCTGAAGATCCGGTTGCCGAATCGTTGGGACGTCAAGTTCGACGGTGGCGGCGGCCCAACTGGCGGCTAGAGCGTGTGCGACGGTCTCAATCGATACCGAGATGCTACCGACGCCCTGGCCGCGCTGGAAAGCCAGCACCGTGATTTCACCGGGTCCAATCGCCTTGCCTACGATTCTGAACATCAACGTGGGCGTCCCGACGGCAGTGACCGTCAATTTCCCGTCGACACTATCCTCGACAACGAGTCCTCCTGACGCTTGCAGGATGATGTCTATGACATCCCCGATGTTCGTTGTCACCGCCAAGTTACCTGCAGCGACTTCGTTTCGAAGCTTCACTACCAAAGGAACAGTTTTACCAACTTCGACTTGCGGCGGAGCGCTTGCCTCGACCGAGCGCAAGACTTCTTGGGGGAGCACGCCTTTACTGGACGACACCTTCGGACCGACAGCGCCACCTAACCCTGCTTTAAGATTAGGGACGCCACCGCGCCAATTGTCTTTCAAAGCTGGAGCCACGCCCGCCACACGACCGCGGCTAACCACGACGGTCGGTCGCTCCTGGCCGCCGATGTACATAGCAGTCGTCGGCGCGGCGCCTGCCTCGTGGAGACACAACTTGACTTCCACTGGGCTACCTCCGTCGGCTGGAAGCCGCTTCAGTAGAGAATCGACCTTGTAGGTGTAATATAGGTCGCCTTGCGGATCGCCACCTACACGATGAATTACGGCCCACCGGGCACGAACGCGATCGAGTAAGCGGTAGGCGCGCTCGCAGGGCCAACCCCCTTCGATCAGAAGGAACGAGGTATCCAAGCTCATTGCTACGGCACCAACTTCCAGTATTCGCGGAGGAATGACGACCACGCCTCCTTCTCCACGAACTCGACCGGGAATAAATTGTTGTCAGCGGCGTAGCCGTCGCCGTCCGGGTCGGCGTGGTAGGACGCAGCTCGGTCAGGGTAGTAAATGCCTAGGCCATTCGAGCCCCATTCGCCTTTACGCTTCTCCGAAGCGTAATTTTCGACTATCGCCTCGCCGACGCGATGAATTACGTCATTCGCCCTTTGCTTCAGCGCTCCGTTAAAATTTCCGCGCGCGACTTGCTCCATATAGTGCGCGAGGTCGATGGAGTGGATGCCGTAGTCTTGACCGTAATTCAGGCATGCTTTTCGCGCTGTGATGAATTTCTCCTTGTCTTGCGCTAGCTGAGACTTGGCGGCTTCCGCGAATGCTGAAATCGATGCAGCCAGCGCGGCGACCTTGTCGAGATCGGTGGCCGCAAGTGTAGTAAAGTCTTTATCCCCGTATTCTTCTCTCATGCCGTTCACCACGAGGCGCGCCAACTCGACAGGATTGACCTTGCCTTTCGCGGCGACTAACGGTTTGAGCCAGCGAGTATAGTTCCAGCCATTGCCTGGCTCCAGCTCCTCACTCCCTACCATGACCTTGCCGATTCCACGCAATGCGTATGCCGTCTCAACCATCGACATCAAGCATGCATCGAACGCGATAACGTCGAGGCGTTCTCCGGCGAGGTATTCGGTGAGTCTCTCCTGAATTGCGCGATTGTACAGCTTATCTCCAGTATCGTCGTCATTAGAGACGTAGCGGTGTCCAGCGTGCGGGACGGCAGGCGGTGGCGGCTTTGCATCACCGGGTTCAGTGGGAGCGCGGAAGCCCTGTCCATGGTTCCAAATTACCAGCATGGTGTGCCGGGCGGGGTATGTCTTGCGACCCCAGGAGACAAAGTCGACAAGAGTCTTGGCGTCTCCCATATTGGTTGCACCGAGGTCTTGCTTCGCGCTTGCTTCAACCGGATCCATCTTCTTCTCGACCACGAAGCGCAGCGTTTTCGACCAAGCGCCGAACTTATCGCTGTAATGATGGGTCGGTCGACCCATCTCGACCACTAGCTTAACCTCAGGCGTGCTCCCAATGGACGCCATCTGTGCAAAGTTGGAGAACGCCCAGCGCTCGAGATTGTTCTTCGCATTTAAGAATACGAGAATGGTCCACTGCGTCTGTCCATCCATGGTAACAACCCGCGGTGTTGTTCAATGAAAGATACCACTTAGAGAAAAAGCGCGAGGCGGAATTGATCCAAGTCAATTTGTCCTGTTAGACCGATGCACGGTCGGTGATGACCAGTGCTGTGAATGAAGCCACGGACTAAAGCTAGAGCAAGCTATTGAGAGTGGCCTCCGGCAGCTTATCCGCGTCCGCAACGGTCACACGTGCGACAGCGGGCGCGAGATGCAAACTGAGGCGGTCATCGCTGGGAGTGATCGACCTCGTTAGGGCGTTCCGCGTCACTCTCGCGATCGTCTCCTGGATCGCCGCACCATCTTTGTAGTAGGCGTCAATCGCCGCGACGACTCGCTTGCCGTCCCGTCGGGTTAGATCTGGGCTCGTTATGGCCGCGACTTTTGCCTGGACGAGAAGTAACTTTGCCTCATCGTTTCTCCCGCCGAGCTTTGCCTCGATTGCTTTGTCCAAAGGCTTGCCTACTGCGCCGAGCGACTGCCAATCGTCGCGATCCTCCAAGCACTCCACGAAAATCACGAGAAAATCCTGCGGTTCGATTGGGGCGAGCGCGTCACTGCTTGGGCCGACACGGATGCCATCATCTGTCATCCACAAGGTTTGTCCTTCGAAAGTTTGTAGCGGGTTTCTCGCTAGCAGTAAGTAGCCAGAGGTCAGCGATTTTCCCGTGAACATGTCATGCACATAAAGCACAGTCTCTGCTTTACCCGCGCTCAACAACTCTTGCACGCCAGTCGCTATCGAGGAGGCGATGCTCACGACCGTCGAAGCCTGGGGAGCATTTAGCTTACCGGCGATGTCGCCGACGGTCTTGGCAAAGCTTTCGAGCAGGTTGCTGGCTTGCATTGAGACTAAGCCGCAGTCGATCTCAATGTCCCCACCGCGAAAGGGTAGCAACGGGGTCATCGGGTAGTTGCGAAGAATCGAGCGATCTTGACTCGCCTGCTGAATGTCAAACTTGTTCTTTCCAGCAACGTTCGTGAATTCGACCTTGGGCTGGTCACCGTACTTGTGGCAGATCAGCGAGTAGCCGAGCGGAAAACGGGATGTGAACCAGTTCCGGTCCTTCTGAAGGAACAGTTCACTGAAGTATAGGCGGACGTAGTGCTCATCGGCTTTGGCCACCGCACCGGACCGTCCAGTGAGGTCGTTGGCTTTGGCGATCGGCAGGCGGGTGCGCTGGACCGCATCGTGGGAGAACAGGTTTTTGAACCATTCAAACAGGCTCACGATGGCCTCCTTTGCGCTTGTCTGCCTCTGCGTCCCCGCTAAGCAGTGGCCATAACGCAGTGGTCTAGCTTACCTGCATCACCAGAACTGGCGACGCCCAGATTGGGTTATCGTGATCTCTTGCTTCCATCTGCCTCTTTGCAGCCAAGCAGGCGTACTCAAGGGAATTGTGCCGCCCATCAAGAAGACTTTGATAGAAGCGCTTGGCATACTCGCGTGCAGGCGCATCGAGCACTTCCCAAAGAAACCCCATGATTGCAGGAACACGCTCTTTTGCGAGGTGATAGATAAAGTCCTGGCCCGCACTGCTGCAGCTACTGAGGAATACCAACCGTGTATCCGCCTGGCTTAACCAAAGCGCGAATTCAGCGATCTTAATTGGTTGGGCTTGGTTGGCTTGGGTGCCGTTCGGCAATATCATATATCCTACCTGATTATCAGAGTCGTAGTAGGTATGACCGACGTAATGAACGATGTGCCACTTGCCCGCCTTCTGAAGAGTGTCCTGGACCAGCCCTTTTAAGGACCCGCTGTCGGGAAGATCCACTTCAACCAAGTCCTTGAGCTTATTTAGCCGCGAGCCCTCTGGCGACCCGACGATTCTTAGTTTTCCGATCGGGCAACCATTTGTTTTCTTGAGGTTCCACAACAGCGTTGCGATTTCGTTGACCTCGCTTTCGAGATTCTCCAATGGATCAAATTTGACATTTTGACCGCCAAACTCGACCTTCGTATTCGGTTGAACATTTGCCGCGATGATAAGGAAGTTCAGTGGCCCCTTGATTGTAGCGCCATCAGTAAAAAGGCTGGGCCGAGCAAGCCCGGGACCACCGCCCAGTGGCTCTAGCCCGCGATAAATGGTGGTCTCGAGATTCCATGCCGGCACGGAGCCCGGACCCTTAACCGCTTCAACGGCTAGCGGGTGAAGCGTATCGTCCACTGTGAATCGCACCTTGATGTTCGCTATACCCTTTCTATTGCCTATCCACTGATTAAGCGCATCGCGAAACAGAAAGTTTTCAGGTTTTTCGAACAGGGCCCGCTCGAGATCTTCACCGATTTCCTTGAACTCGGCCTCCCAGCAAGCCTCTTTGACGTGAAGCCTGCTGGTCTTTTCAATGAGGCGCTCAAGCGCCTTTACGTCGATAGATAGCGGACATGCTGTATGGGGCATAGCCCCGACTTCTTGGAATTGATATTTGCACCTATCCTTGTCCCTCGACAGAGAGATGGAAAGCACGCATGGCGGATTGTCCGGCTGAGGTGCACCAAGGAGACGTTCCGCGGCCGACATCAAGCTGCCAGCGAAACCGCCGCCTTCTTTTGCCCAGTCTGTCGCTGGCAAACGCGTAAACTCGGCAAGCTCATCATCGATATGATGACTAATGATGATCGCCCGGACCACTTTCGATGCCTTAGACCGCAGGGTTTTGACAAGTGCTATTCCCAGCCTGCACTGTTCGCCGGCCCCTAAAGGTGACTTCTCATCCGCAGCGATCTCAAGCGCGGTGATGATGAGGTCTACGCGTTCCGAGCTTGCTTGTGCTTCGGCGGCCTTACGGGTCTTTGCCCCCTGCCAGTGAAGATCATAGCCCTTTGTCTTGTGAAGCTTCTCGAGAAGGTTCCCGATCTCTACAATCATATCTCCGCTTGGGTGAACAATAAGAACTTGTTGCTCCACTTTTCTGCCTCCTCTCACGCTCCAGGAAGCGCCACGATGTATTCCGCAAGTCCGCCCTCGCCCCTCCGCGTTTTAAATTCACCTGCATGATTCTGTTCGATGAAGCTCCGGATCATCCGTTCGCCCAGTGCCATTTCTGTAATTGCACCGATCGCCCATCGTTCTTCCGTGTATTTTGTGATCGTGCCGCCGGTCACCTGTGGGGCACATCCACGGACAACCGTAACGACTTGCCCATCCCGGTATGAAATGTCGACCGTGATCTTTCCGTCCTCTGACACGAACCGCTCAAAATAGGCCAATATTGATTCCAAGCAGAACCCGATCTGGAAGACATCCCCGCTCACGGACGGCAGATTTGTGCCTGGCGTAACCTCTATTCGGCTAGTCTCCGGCATCTCTTGCAAGATATCCTGCACTAGGATCGGGATATCGAATAGGCTTGGTTTCGCCGGGATGATGCTTGCCTGTCGCTCATAAAAGAGCATGCGTTCGAAGGTCAGATCGACCTTGTGAAGTTGCTTGACCGTCTTCTCGAGCAAGTCCGCTATGTCGCGAGGCGGCATTTCGGTTTCGAGCGCCCTATCCAGCCACGCGAAGGCCAGCGACAACGGCGTCTTTATCTGGCTAGCGATTTCGTTGTACATCTGCCCCAGTATCTCAAGCGTCTCCATCCGCTTGCGCGTCGACAGATCGTTGCAGACGTAGATATTGCGACCGGTTTCGGGCGGTAGGGACGTCCCCGAAAGCAGCAAACTAGCCTCCAAACCATCCTTACAGATCAAGCGCACCTCATCGTTCGGAGCATATTTCGCTTCCCGCATTGCTTCCTGCACCCGCCCCGCTTGAGCTTTGTCCTTGAAGTAGTCGACGAGCGCCGTTCCCTTCATCTCATCTTCGGAGTAGCCGAGCAGCTCTTCAGTTGCGGGATTCGTCTGCACGATGGTGTCGCGGTAGTCAGTCTGAATCACACTGTCTTTGCTAAGCTTCAAGAGCTGCGAGAAGACTTGCGTTTGTGAGACGAGTTCGAGCACGACGGCTACTTCCCCTAGCATGTTCTCAAGCGCCCGTTGTTCCTCCTTGGCGAATGCATTTAACTGCGACGCCTCGACGTTAAGCACCCAGAAGACTCGGCCATTGACCAAGATCGGGATGCAGAGTTCGGAGCGAGACTCGGCGCAGCCCGAAAGATAGACACCCTTGAATTCCGGCGCGGCCACATCGGAGACGTTGAGCGCCTTGCGCGTTCGATAAACCAGGCCCGTGATTCCCTTGCCGATCGCGTGATGCCAGTCCTTGGGTAGCATGAAGGACTCTTTCGCCTTCTGCCCGACCAGCTGAAATTGCCCGTCCTTCTCATCGGGCCGGAAGATCGATACATTCTCCCACTTGTAATGATCCGATACTTCCTCGACGACGGTCTTGCCGATGAACTCTGTGTTTCGGCTCAAGGCAATCCGCGTAATCAGCTTGAGCCTGAATCTTAATTCATCGCGCTCGTGATAGTGCAAAGCCATACGGACTGCGCCGGCAAGAGGCAAACGAGCAACACGCTCCTCGTCCGACTTGTTGAACGAACCCTTCTCCTGCTTCCGCCCGAAACCAACCCTTGCGACCACGCGGTTTCCGCTGATTACAGGGAGTGAAAGGATCGAATTAAGCCCCATTCTTAGAAATCTTTGGCTGTCCGGGTCGTCCCAATATGGTTGTGCCTCGGGTCGAGCGAGCCATTCTTTAAAATCGGCAACACTCACAACGTTCTTTGCTTCGGCAAGCGTCTTTCCATAGGCGCTAATTGCTCGCCAGCGCACTTCGAGCCGAAGGTCCTCCGGGTAGAGATAAAAGGTCCAAGAATGCTCTCCGTCATCGCTGTAAAGGCTGACAGAGAAGAAGTCGAACGATACGATCCGTTCGCACTGCTTCGCCACGGCCCGAAGAATCGCGTGGCTGTCATCCAAGTCTTCCATAGCCTTGTATATCTCGCCTGAGACGTCCTCGGTGAGCAAATCACGGACGATTGCGATAGCACCAACGACCTCGCCATTGTCATTGATGTCGGGCATCGCAGAGCATCGAATAGGAACGCGGAAGCCGTCTGTCAGGCGTGTCGCCCTCACCTCGTATTCTTCGGAGATACGGCGCGAGAAGCGGCTCTCTAAGTGTTCCCGAACCACGGCAAGGTCGTCGTCATAGAAAAAGTCCGCAAGCCTTTTGCCTTCGATAGTCACAGCACCGACGATTTCGCACATCGCGCGGTTGCCGTAAGTGAATACGCCATCGCTATTCACCTTCACGACCCCCCAAGGAAGCCCTTCGAGCTGCTCGCGATTGAGTCCAATCAGAAGCTGTGACTGAAATTTTTGAACTTCCATGACTGATCCTTAGATCAACTGGAAGTTTTATTATTTCATCATCTAAAGCGGATTTGTTGATCTTTATCAAAGGATACCGCCCGGCTCATCCGCGGCAGTGTCGGCTCGAGACCGACCCGTGGCTTTCGGGCAACGAATTAAGTGAATTTCAAGCCTTATCTTGACCGGTTGGTTCCAGCCGGTTCAACCTAAAAGAGAAAAGAGATTGGGAGCCGGACGTGTGGAGAGCAATAGTCAAGCAGGTCTATCGGCTACTTTACTATATAGGAAAGACGCCCCCCAGTTCCGCGGAAGTCGGGGCAGAACTCGAGCGGCTTCAGCAAACACGCGATGGGGCTCGGGCGGCGGGCGAACGGTGCGATTGCTTGGTGACGGCCGGCAACCAGCAGGTCGGTTGCTACCCGAACACGTTGCTTGCCGCCTGCAATCTGATCGGAGACACGAAACCTGGCCTGAACGGTACGCCTCTGCCTCTTGGCAGTTGCAGGAACATGTGAGAGCCCCAATGAAATGCGGCGCGTTTCGCAGTGCAATTTCGCTCTTGGCTGTCGTTTCTTCAACTGCGATTAGTGGCTGCGCGTCGTTTGTTCCATATTTCGATATCCCGGTCGACCAAAAGGGTGCTCCGACCGTTCAATCCATTGTCCGGCGGGTGACGTGCGAGCTAGCGGGGCTGCTCGACGACAATTACGGGCTGAGAAACGCGTTGTTGATAAGCGACATTCAGGTGTCGCTACAATTGAATCTGACGGTCAACGATACCGGCGGCCTCAGCCCGTCGGTCTCATTTATCAGCGGTCCTTTCGCCTTCGGTCTCGGAGGCACGTTGAGCCAATCGCGTGAGCAGAATTATACGGAGAAGCTCTATTATTCGCTACGTGACCTGCAGCAGGAAATTGATCTTGCCCGGAAAAATCACTTGGATCTGGCTGCGTGCCAGCCCATTAACACTAACCTTGCCGGTGAACTCGGTTTGAGGCGTACCGTCGAACTCGCCTTTACAAGTCCGCATCTAGATTGGACCGCTAAGCTTTCCGATGGCGCGTTCGGCGGCTACGTCAAGTTCGTCGTCACGAAGAATGTCAATGCCGGCCCGACATGGACTCTGACCCAATTTACCGGCCCGGGCAGCAACCTGGGGACCTTCTCCGAGGTCAACACCGATAATCTGACGTTCGCCTTTGCCCGGGGCGATAAGGTCGGAACACCGTTCCGCGTTTCAGGTCGAGCAAAGGCCGATTATCTTATCCAACAGATGAACATCAATCAGATTTCGACCGCGCTGAGCAAGGCCTTACGGTGAATCGGTTGCGGTATGCTGCAGGCAGAGGATCTTGGCAAGCTCGACTTGCTCGACCGAGCGCAATACTTCCCGGCGAACAGGCCGCCACCAACTGTGCTGGCGATCGAACCGAAGGATCGGTTCAAGGATGCTGGCGACGCCCTGACCTCCTTTAACGCCGCGGTCGCTGTTCGTAGCCGCATGGAGGAAACGAGCCTTGATAGGCGTCAAGCGGCAGTGAGGCGCATCGTCGGCAGATCGTCTCTTGAGTACGCTTTCGTTGGGCGGGTTCGCGGGCTCAATCGTTATTCGCGGCGGCCACTGATCGCGTCGAATCCGACTCGATAGCCGTCGCCAGGACCACGTTTCAGATACGAAATCGAGCCGCTCGCCAAGTGAAATAATCTGGTCTGGATCGCGAGAATCTCGAAGCGACGCATACGTTGAAGCGTTGCCCAAGCGCCGTTTTGCGCGGTGACCGGTGCTCTGCGGCAAGGCCTGGTTCCTTCCGACCGAAGGGGACGATTCCGTGCTTATGGCGCAACGACCTATGACAGCCGTCCCGCCAGCCGAAACCCTCGCACGCCTCCTTTTTTCCCCGCCGGCAAGCCGGCTCCTCGCGGCCGCTTCGCTGCAAAAAAGGAGCGGCTCGGGTGCGCCGCTGCGCTTCGCCCCGAGGGGTTCGGCTGCGGGCCGGCGGCCATGACGGTCTCGCCATCGCAGGGCATCGGCCCTGCGGCACCGAGGAGACAGACCATGACCGCGATCGGATTCGTTACCCGCACAACTCACGGCGGCTTCAGGGGCCAGCTCAAATTCCTGCCCATCTGCGCCGACATCGACATCGTGCCCAACCGCGATAAGTCCGGCGATAACCCGGCAGATTTCCGCATCTTCATCCAAGGGGTCGAGGTCGGATCTGGCCGGATTTTGCGCGGCGAGAGCCGCGGAACGGACTATGTCAGCCTGTCACTCGCAGCACCTGGCCTGGGGATCCGCAAGCTCTGCGCCAACCTTGGTCGAACGGTTGGCCTCGGCGGTGACGATGGCTTCTTCCTGATCTGGAATCCTGTCGACTAGGTCAAATGCTGGGGCTCCCGCGCATCGCGCGGGAGCCGTTTCTCATGTCCCGGACACAAGGCATTGAATATCGCCGACTGGTCTAGGAGCGCCACTAACTGGGCGCACATAGAAGAGCGAGCGGCAGCTGAACAGCCCGCAAGACATTCCATCACCATCGAAGAAACGCACTCGAACTGAGCGAAATTTTGTCTTGAGCTGTAGGTCGCTCGATGGCTTTTTCTCTTCGTTTCGATGCAGAAGATCGCTACTTCGCGACTGGAATTTACGCCAGTTTATGGATGGCCAAGAGGCTGGAATTGATGGCTTGGACACGTGCCGAGCGGCCGGCTTTTTGCGTGCCTCGTGGGTCAGCAGATGCGATTGGGGCAAAGGGAGGAAGGGTTAGCGAGTAGCAACGATCAGAGCCGGAGCGGGCAGGAGTGCCGCCCGTAATCGGGCTGCGCCGGAATTTGCGGGGCGGATCAAGTGGCTCGCTGGCTGAATAAGTCGCAGACTGCGCGGTCTAAGCAACGCGGGAGGCGGCGCATGGAGTACTTCTGTGGACTGGATGTCGGCATGGACGAGAGCGCGATTTGCGTGGTCGACAGCACTGGCGAGGTGGTGCTTCAAACCACCGCGGTAACCGATCCGCAGTCGATCAAAGCGGCACTCAAACCCTATCTTTCCGGGCTACGGCGGCTCGGCCACGAGGCCGGTGCGTTGTCGCCCTGGCTGCATCCTGAGCTGCTCAAACTGGGGCTGCCGGCGGTGTGCCTCGAGACCTCCACGTTCGTTCGGCGCTGAAGGCGCAGCGCAACAAGACCGACAAAACCGATGCGCTCGGTACCACTCATTTGATGCGCACGGGCTGGTTCCGCAAAGCGCATATCAAGAGCGAGCCGTGCTACCGGCTGCGGCTGTTGTTGACGCACCGGCGCAATCCGAAGCGCAAGTTTTTGGATCTGGAGAACGCGATCCGGCACGCGCTGAAGGCCTTTGGCATCCGCCTGAACCGGGTCGGGCGGGGCGGATTTGCGCAAGCGGTACGCACGGCGGTGGCCCACGATACGCTGGTCAGCGAGCTGATCGATGCCATGCTGAACGCGCGAGCCGCGCTGTGGAAAGAGTACTGCCGGCTGCACAATCTGGTGGTGAAGCTAGTCGCCGGCCACGAGCTGTGCCGGCGCTTCATGCAGATTCCGGGCGTCGGCCCGATCGCGGCCTTGAGCTTCATGACCGCGGTTGACGATCCTTCCCGATTTAGGCGCTCGCGTGATGTCGCAGCCTATTTTGGCCTGACCTCGCGGCGCTGGCAGTCCGGCGCCTCGATCGACGTGCAGGGCCGGATCAGCAAGGCCGGCGACGGTGACGTTCGGCGCGCGCTGTACGAGGCGGCGAGCGCGCTTTTGACCCGCTACAAGAAGAAGGACAAGGTCAAAAGCTGGGGGCTGGCCATCGCCAAGCGCGCCTGGCATCGCAAGGCGACGGTGGCAGTGGCGCGCAAATTGGCCGTGATCATGCACGCGATGTGGGTGGACGGCACCTTCTATTGCGGCGATCCGGATGTGCCTCAGGCGGACCTGAAGGCGCGCACCGCGGCCAAGGAGCGCAAGCTGCTGAGGGCTCACGCATGACCCGCGCGCGCGGAATTTGGGAGGCGATGTGGCGTTGAACGCTATCATTTAAATGCGGAGTCCCGCCGCTGGCGGATGAGACCTGGTGGAGATCCTCGACGACGGAACGCACGTTATCTTGCTTGTGGCCGCGCGCCTTATGGCGCGCTTGGACCACGCGGGATTGCCTGTGATGTGGTTCCGTCAGACCGATGGAAAGATGCGCCGCGATGGCGTCCGCGCTGCCTTGCTGCAGCGAAATTATGCCGTCGATGAGCGCGGAAACCTGCACGGCGCACCGGGACTCTCGCGGTCGGCGACGCTTCGCGGCGTCGATGCAAGGATCTTGTCACAGCAGAGAGAGGAAACGAGAATGGTCGAGAGCAAGCAGCCAAGACGCTCGATTAAACCTGCAAGATAAAAGCACTAGCGCTACGGGGCGCCTAAGCCGTTGTCTGCACATCCAAGAGTTGGAGATAGCGCTGGGCGCGATGTCGCCAATGGGGGCTAAGCCAGTGTGATCATTCGCCGATAGCGTCTCCGACCTGGCAATGTTCATTGGGTTGATATATCTGCGATCTTCTCAGGCAGGCGCCACATCATGCGGGACGTCGAAGAGGACGAATTCGAAGCGAAGCGCGGTCGGATTGACAACCGCAGGGCCAGGAAGGCGATTGGATATATTTCGGGGCGTTCGGCTCGCCGCAGAGAAGGCCGGCGCGACGGCTGATCCCGCGTCGAACCTCTGAGGCGACCGGATTGACCAGGATACGCCTAGGCGGCGGTGCTTACCGGATGGCGGAGGACCAGAGGTCAGCGCCGGGTTGTGATCAGCGCGCGCTTCGTGCGCGACAGGCGGGTGGCACCGATGACATCCGCGCCACCTGCGCTACGGGTGTCATGCGAGACGGGCCAGCTAGGTAACGGGTGTCGGCGAATTTCACATTGGAAACGTCCGAGACGAGATCGCTCTAGCCCGATCTCGAAATGGACGCCGTGAGCCCGTGATCCTGCATAGCGGCGAGGGCAGTCTTTACGCGTTGGATGGAAACCTCGAGCTCTCGGAGCAAACTGTTCAGTTCGCGCGGGCTTGCCTCCTCCATGCGGAGGTTGTCGACATGCAGGGTTTCTTCAATCAATTGGACCAGGGAAACTGTTTCAGAGCTGCGGCCGAGCGCACCATAGTCGTTTGGTATTTCAGACTCGGCGACGACTTTTCCATCGGTCGTGACTCGAACTGAAGCCTTCAATCGAACGGACTGAGCGACCATTGAAGCCGGAATCTCGACCGTCGCGAAGGGCACGCCTGTTTGTTTGCATCGGTATCCGAACCGGAACGCATCGCCTGCGCGGCCGAGGCATTGGTGTCCAGGGAACTCAACGAAAGGTTCAAGATCAGCCGGCATCAGTGGCGATGGTTCGTCGATAAGTGCAACAGCGATGCGCTCGGTCTGTTTCGACACCTGGGTTTCCCCCGAAATGCTGGTCCGGGCTGACGGGATTGATACCGTCAGCCTTCGTCAGCGTCTTTCCTGCCGGGTTTTGAAAAGCCGGGCCCGGTTTCTTCGAGCTTCCGCTCGCCGCGCTCGCGTTCGCCCCTCCGCACCGGTTGCGGAATCTTTCGCCATTTCCAGGTTTTGCTCGGATCTAAATTGCATCTCCCGTTGGCCTTTCGCGCTGAAAAAGTCCGTCCAAAGCCTAGCGTAATAGTAGCACTATTGTCCGTGGTTTAATAGGCCTATGAATGGTCGCTTGCGCGCATGAAAGCGCAAGCTTTGGTGGCCAGGAATATCCGGCGACTGCGCGTTGGCCAGGGACTTTCGCAGGAGGCGCTCGCCGTCGACGCGGGGATCGACAGAACCTATGTCAGTCGTCTTGAGCGGGGGCTCGAAAACCCATCGGTGGCAGTTCTTGAGAAGTTGGCGATTGCGCTGAAAGCGTCCATCCCCGATCTCTTTGTTGTCCCTGCGAAGGGAGATCCGCCGCCGCGTCCGCTTAGGGCAGGCCGGCGGCCTAATTGATCTCGCGGCGGGTGTGCCAACGAGGTATGGAGCGTGCGTGTCCAAGGGCGCCTCGCCGTCGGTCGTCTCGATGCGAGGAGCGACGCTCATCTCGGGTGGGACCGAGCTCCTCCCGCCGGTACCGATCCCGGCGACAGACGGCCAGCTGTTCGCGGACGGTCGGAGTGACGACATACGTGGAGGGCGGCCGCCAGAGACGGGAGGCCGGCGAGCGTAGTGTGGCCATCATGCTGCGAGGCGACACGACACGCGCCAAGGACGGAAGGGCGCCGACTGCAAACCTGGGTAGGTTGGCTATCCTCTAATGCTGAAACAGGGTGCCGCTCTACCAAGCGACCGCCCGCGCGGTGATGCGCCCCGGTCTCCAGAACTTCACTGAGAGGATCGCGCACGCTTTGGCGATCAGCGTCGACGAAGCGCGTGAGCTCGCGCGCGGAATTCTGGATGAGCCGGCCAGCGATCAGCAGAACTCCACCGAGGACTCCATTTCGTGACGGAGCCCCGCCGCATCGCCTTCCGTCGCATCGCCGATGCGGCCCTGCAGCGTGCTAGCAACATCGTGCAGCGATGGTTGCCGAACGGAAAGCGCGAGGGTGTCGAATGGTCCTCCGTTAATCCCACCCGGGCGGACAGCCGGCGAGGTTCCTTCAAGGTCAACCTACGCACCGGCAAGTGGGCCGACTTCGTCACCGGCGACCGGGGCGGTGATCTGATCTCGCTTGCCGCCTATCTGTACCGTTTAGATCAGGCCGAAGCCGCGAAGCGTGTCGCCGAAATGATGGGCGTCGACGCGTATGAGCGATGATCCCTTCGCGCCCATCAGCTCGGCCCCGTCAGGACCGACCGGCGCCGCCAGCAACAAGGTCAATTGGGTGACGGTTATCCCGGTGCCGAGAGAGGCACCGGCGGCGCTGACGGTTCATCGCAAGCTTGGCAAGCCATCCGCGCGCTGGTGCTACACCGACAGCCCGGTTATCTGATCGGCTACGTTCTCGGCGTTGATACTGGCGGCAGCAAGGAAAAGGAGTTTCGTCCTCTTACCTATTGCCGTCAGGAGGACGAGCACGGCGCGCCGCAGTGGCGGTGGGTAACCGGCGCGCGGGCGAAATGCCTGGCCGACGCCGAAGGCTCTCGCTCGATTGCGGATCGCAATTTCAAGGAGGTCGACGACCGATATCGGCGCCAGTCCGAGTGGGTCCGCCTGCTGACTGCTGCCCACGACATTCACGTGAAAGAGCGGGCCGCGCCTGCCAAGGCCGCCGCCGAGATGATGATGGTGGTGAACGAGGCGCGGGAGACACTCAAGCAATCGCCCCGGATCGTCCGGTGGGGGGGCCGGTCGCGCTGATCGCCTTGGCGATGCGCCGGGTCCATTACCCGCCCGACATTCTTGCTGCTGAGGAGTCGGTCAAGGGTGATGGCCGCAGTTGGTACGACCTGTGGGGGATCCCGCACCCGCGCCAAGGACCGCGATGAACCACAGCGTCCGCAGTTCTGAGTGCTCCAGAATCGTGGCGAACGGGGCCTACCCCCGATCAGCTCGGGCGTCCGGTGAGCATGCGCGGTTCTGTAGCTGATTTGTCGTCGGTACAAGAAAGGCCCCCGATCAAAGATCGGGGGCCAAGTTGTGTTTGAGGCTGGCGGGATCGCCGTTATCGGCACTGCGGCAGAACCCACGGAGCAGCGAAAACGCCCGGATCGCTGGCGGCAGGGATGCCGGTCTTTGACACGCTGATGCGATCGTTGGGTTCGATTCCGCTCTGGCACTGCTTGGTGCCACGTTGCAGCGCGAGATTGCTGGATCCACCAGTGTGATAGTGAATCGTCCAGTAGGTCACGGGGACGTCATCATACGGAATGAACGTGACGTAACCGGCGGTTGCCGCGGACGACGAGAACATAGTTGCGATCGCCGCCGAGGCGAGAAGTATCTGTCGCACGTGAGGACACTCCAAAAGGGCGAAATTGCCCGTCCTCTCGATTAGCGACCGGACTACTGCATTAAACTTGAAAGGATTACATACATCGACCGGAGACGGTCTGAATGGCGGTGGCCGTAAACGAGATCGAGACGAAAGAAATCCTTATCGTGCTGGCGAACGTGACTTCCGCTGAAATGGTGGCATCTCGCGTGTGAACCATAAACCGACCTCGCAATTCTGAGCTGACGTCAAAGCAACCATACTCGTGGGCAAATTCGCCCTCTGAGTAGAACTCGGCGATTACGATGTAAGCGACGTCTCCTTCAAAATCGATCAATAGCGCTTGGAGCCGCGAGTAGCCCTCTTCGCAATGTCTGCTGAAGACATCGTTCAGCTTCTTTGTAGGCACCACGGGCCGAAGTCGTTCATCATGTTTGGGCTTGGGACCGTACTCCAAGAAGCCCTTCGCGATCGCATATTGAAGGCGCTTGTATTTGGTGGCGTAACGCGGATCGTCGATTGAGCGGGAAGGCTGATCCGTGCCCTTCGCATTCATCGATCCCAAAGCATCGCGCACATAAAACGGCCGATTTTCCCGTGCGGCTTTTAACGCGGCGAGCAGCATTGCTGTCATATCACGATGTGGAAGATCGGCGATTTCATTGAGGTCGCGATCGAAGTCTTCGAGCAAGTCTGAGTTCAATTCGGCCCATGCCCGAATTTTAGTTCGATCGCGAAACCAATCTTCGATGTAGGTCTGTTGACGCTCTCTGATTAATTCGACGCTCGCCCGTGCGCGGATTATCGCAAAAACGCGGGTGCCTCCCATGACCACTGTGCCGGCGACGACCTCGTTTCCGGAATCCCATCGCGCAAGCCTGGTGGTGGTGTCGGTCATATCCCTGCCTTCTGAACCAAGTGGAACTCCAGCAAGGCTGATTAGGTTCCCGAACCCGGTTTCAATTGGAGTCTACCCCCAGGAAACTATTTTTGGAGTGGTTCATTAATCGGTTTAACTATCCAAAATGAACCGATATATGTGAACCATCCAAAATGTACTGAGAGGGTAGGATGTTCGTTCGGGCTTACCTCAGAGCATCGACATCCGAACAGGACGCCAACCGCGCCCGCGGCCAGCTTCGATCGTTCGCTAAGGAACGGGGCCTGACGATCGCCGCTTGGTACGTCGAGAGCGAGTCTGGCGCCAAGCTCGCGCGGCCCGAGCTGTTCCGGCTGCTCGCCGACGCGCACCCGGGAGACATTCTCCTGGTGGAGCAGGTCGACCGTCTATCGCGTTTGACCGCCGAGGACTGGGAACGCCTGAAGTCGGAAATGACGTCGCGGCGCGTGCGGGTCGTAGCGCTGGATTTGCCGACATCTTGGATGATGGCCACCAACGCCGGCGACGAGTTCACCGGTCGTATGTTCGAAGCGATCAACGGGATGCTGCTCGACATGCTCGCTGCGGTGGCCAGGAAGGACTATGATGATCGGCGACGCCGGCAGGCGCAGGGCCAAGCCAAAGCGAAGGCCGAGGGAAGGTATAAAGGCCGTCCCGAAGATGTTGATCGGAACGCTGCTATTGGGCGCATGCTCGCGTTAAAGCAGTCGTGGGGACAGATGACCTGCCACCGAAGTTTCATCCAGCCGCAGTTAGAGTCCTGTTGGGTTGTACGCCGACTGGCGCGGGTGGAGCAACGGGCGATCGGCGGAGCTGGTCGGGATTGCGCAGCCGATCGCCCGTTGCGGTGAGGATGGCAGCGTAAGCCACCGGGGTTTCGTATTTCAGCGAGGAGTGCGGCCGCTCGCCGTTGTAGTCGGCGACCCAAGAAGCGAGCTTGCGCCTTGCGTCGTCGAGGCCGAAGAACAGGGTTTCGTTCAAGAACTCGTCCCGCATCCGGCCGTTGAAGCTCTCGACGAACGCGTTCTGGATCGGCTTGCCCGGCGCAATGAAGTGCCAGTCGATGGCGTTGTCCTTGCACCAGGCCAGCATCGCGTTGCAGGTGAACTCGGTGCCGTTGTCCGAGACGATCGACCCCGGCTTGCCACGCTTGCTGACGATCGAGCTCAGCTCCCGCGCCACCCGCCGGCCCGAGATCGAGGTGTCGGCGATCGCGCCCAGGCACTCCTTGGTGACGTCATCGACGATGTTGAGGATGCGGAAGCGCCGTCCATTGGCGAACTGGTCCGACACAAAGTCCAGAGACCAGCGTGCGTTCGGCCTGGCTTCCACCAGGATCGGCACGCGGACCCCACCGGCCTTGCGGCGGGCACGACGCTTGCGCACGGCAAGCCCTTCCTCCCGATAGAGCCGGTGGATGCGGTTTATGCCGGACGGCTCGCCTTCCCGCCGCAGCAGGACAAACAGCCGCCGGTAGCCGAACCGCCGGCGCTCATTGGCCAGTTCGCGCAAGCGGACCCGAAGCTCGGCGTCAGGCGGCCGGCGGGACCGATAGCGAACCATCGCCCGGTCCGCCCCCACGATCGAACAGGCCCGCCGCTCCGACAATCCCATCAGGGTCTGCAGATGCGCCACCGCGGCGCGCTTGGCGGCGGGCCCTACCATTTTTTTGAAAGCAACTCCCGCAGCGCTGCTGCATCCAACATCTGCTCGGCCAAGAGCTTCTTCAGCTTGGTATTCTCATCCTCAAGGACCTTGAGGCGCTTGGCCTCGGACACGTCCATGCCCCCGAATTTGGCCTTCCAATTGTAGAACGTTGCCTCCGATATCCCGTGCTTGCGGGCCAGGTCCGCCGTCTTCGCGCCGGCCTCGTGCTCCTTCAGCACCGCTATGATCTGCTCTTCCGTGAACCGCTTTCGCTTCATCTGTCCGTCCTTCGTCAGGGCGGACTCTAACTCGATCCGGAGGAATTTCTTAGGGGCAGGTCAATAGGTGTTGAGGAAGACGTAAGGCGCGCCGTTTCGCCAGCATGAGAATGCATCAACGTTCTTGGTATTTTCGGCAAGCGAGAAAACGCGAACGCCCTTTGCTTCGAGCAACTTGATCATGCTGCTGATCGGTTGCTCGCCCTATCCCCAAGCCTGACGGACGATGCGGGCTGCAGCGGCCGGATCGCGTTCGTGCGAAAGGTCAATAATCTTTGGTTCAGGCAGGTTGAACCGCTCGGAAATGAAGTCCGAGAGCAGGTAGGCTAGGGACCCCGACGCGAGCGCCGCGTCGCGCTCCTTTGCCGTCATGGACGACAGGCTACGGAAGCTGGCCGCGCTCCAGATCATCAATATCTTCTCCGAAGAAAAAATCCTTGGGAAACCTTAACTTTGCTGCGATCAGATCAACTGTGGTCTAGTTGCCCGCGTTTGGGGGAATAGTGTCTGAATTCCCTTCAATAACAATGCCGACCCAGCGCCCCAAAATCTGGGCTAAGGATCACACCACGTCTGCCCATGTATCGGATCCCTCGCTCTCTCCTTCATGAGGGAGAGCTTTGAATGCCGCGCGCAGCTCATCAACGTCCCAAACAAAGCGCCGGTCAATTCGTCGAGGACGCGGCATTCGGGATTCTTTGACGAGCGCGCGGAACTTACTCGCGGAGACGCCGGTCGCCGCGGCCGTCTCAATTTCGCCGAGGCCGAATACAACTGGCAAAAGTGGCAATATGTCGATTCGCGTGGGCGCGCGTTTCATGGTTTCTATCGAGGCTGCACAGAGCTTGACGGATTGGGCTTCCGCCAATCTGGCAAATCCACATTCGGAAATGAATGTGCTCGACGCTCCGGTCGCAAAATCGAGGAGCTTTGAGTGCAATTCGGCCGAGCACGCGAACCATGTCGCCGCCGTCGTCGGAAGAGGTTATCACGTCCTATCCTCGGGGGGGGCCGAGCCGCGGCCGCGAACCGGGCAAGTCATCACGGAGAGAAGAGGTCTGCAACCGGTAGCTTCCCTAGGGTTGAATTCGAGCTGCGCTGAGAGAGACTGAAGCGGGGCCGTTTCCGCGGGTGCGTGCGACGGCCGTAAGCGCGCAGGCTTCGGATCGGCGTCCGACGGGCGCGCGAGGCACCCTCGCGGATCGCTCATTTTCCTGCCTTTTCCATCATATCGAGTGCCGCGGCGACAAGTCTACGGAAGGCCGCGGACCGATCCGCGGCCGCCACGACCTTGTTGGTCCACTCTGGATGCTGCATCGACGTCGGCTGGGCGGTGAGCAGTCGCGACGCACGCAGTCTGAGTTTGTCGCCGGGCGGTACCTCTCCGGAAAGGATCCGCGAGATGTGAGGCTGGCTCACGCGCAGCTGGCGCGCCAGCTCCTTCTGAGTCATGCCTTGTCGTCTGCGGAAGTTATCCAGCGTCCTGGCAAAGACGCTCGGTTTTGAACTTGTCATATACATATTTATGCATAAAAATACATAGAAATACATAGGAGATGCGAATGCGGATTTCGAGCGGTCCGTCGGAGCGTGGGCCGGATATGGAAGTCATTCCAGGCGTGAGGTGGGGCAAGCCGGAATGGGTGCCGAGCGCCGCCTATTGGGCCGCGATGAGCGCAATCGCCGAGGACGGGGACGACTTCGTCTGCACCGAAGCGACGCTGAAGGAGCAGGTCGGCTTCTGTCTCCTCGGCGGCTTCGGCATCACCGCCGAAATGAACCACGCCATCTTCGAGCGATTGGAAGGCGAGGGGGTCTTCCGGGCGAACTACGTTCCGGTCGCGAGTGAGATCGAGCGCCTGTTGCTCACCCCCGTGAACGTCGACGGAAGACCTCGGCGGTACCGTTTTCCCCATCAGCGCTCGACCCGTCTCGCCTCCGCGATGCGCATCCTGGAACAGGACCCACCGTCATCGGACGATCCCCGGACTTTCCGGAACGAACTGATGAAGATTCCCGGTATCGGTCCGAAGACCGCTTCTTGGATTGCGCGCAACTGGCTGGGCAGCGATGAGGTTGCCATCCTGGACGTCCACATCATCCGCGCCGGAATCCTGATCGGCTTGTTCGATCGGAAGCAAACCGTTCCCAAGGACTACGATGTGATGGAGGCTCGGTTTCTGGCGTTCGCCGCCGCTCTGAACGTACGGCCCTCGCTCCTGGACGCGGTCATGTGGCGGGAAATGCGGACTCTCGGACGCGGATCGGTTTGACTCTGGCTCCGACTCACGCATTAATTGTGGCTTTCGGTGGCGTCATGTCAGGAAAGAGCAAGCCGAAGGCCCCGCGCGCTCCGGTCGACGGAAGGAAGGCGAAGACTGGACCGACCGGAACGGACGATTGCAACCTCATATTCGAGGTGGATCTCACTTCTCTGAGGCCGGCAGTCGGTCAACTGGTCCGTGGCGGCGTTCTCGACGTCGATCTAGTCGGTGAAGGCAATCTGGAGGCAGCCGTCTGCCGTCGGCCTGTTGAGCGCGATGTGGTCGGATCATTGGCAGCGTTCGAGCGACTAGCCAAACTGATGGATTGCTTGCGGCGCGGAAATCGCTACGCCGCGGATGTTATCTCGGTCTCACGCGCCGGATGCAGGGTCAGGGTACGTCGGGTCTAGAAATGATCGTCGCCGGAGGTAGCTATCTTGAGATCTGTTTGCGTCCAGATTGGCGCCGGCTGTTTGGGTCGGGGCTTCGCGCAGCCTGCGCGATATCGCGGCTTTCACCTGGGACGGAACTCTACACATACTGTTTCGGAGACTGGGCGGACGACATCCGCCATACCGCGGCGGCATTCGGTTGTCTGGCGAACGTCGAACCCGTCGACGAGGCCATATCGTTCTCCTACGACCACCCTCTCTCCGCTGCCCGCCTGTATCCGCCGATCATCGCCCGTAGACCTCCTCTCGTCGTCCGGGGAAGGACGGTCTTGAGGTTCGGCTTCGTCGAGGGGGAGGCGGTTGTGGAGGCGGAGCGTGCCGTTTTCGATCCCCAATCGCATGATCCCTTCGAGCCGTTCGGCGCGAACGGGTCCCGTGCGGGCTGCTTGGCGCTTGTGCTGAACGAAACGGAGGCCGGTGCGGCAAGCCCCGGGTTCGATGCCGAGGTTCTCATGGGCGAGCAGGGCGCGGCGGTGCTGGTGGTGAAGCGCGGTCCGAGAGGCGCGACCGTATACGAAGTGGGAACAGATCCGATCGATATCCCGGCCTATCGCTCCGAAGGAGTCTTCAAGATCGGCTCCGGCGACGTGTTCAGTGCAGCATTCGCACTGCATTGGGGCGAGCGCGGCATGGATGCCGCTGCGGCGGCCGATCTCGCATCGAAGAGCGTAGCCCACTTCGTCGACGGGCATTCTCTTCCGCTCGACGAGACGCTGAGGCACGGAGAGGCCATGGCCTGTCGCCTCGACGACGGGCCGATATATCTGGCAGGACCCTTCTTCGATTTGAGCCAGCGCTGGATGGTGGAGGAGGTGTATCGGACGCTCACGGACTTCGGCGCCCGAATATTCTCTCCGTTGCACGAAGTCGGGACGGGATTGCCCGTCGAAGCCATCGCGCAGGCCGACTTGGCCGGCCTGCGCGGAAGCTCCAAGATGCTCGCTCTACTCGACGGTGCCGACCCCGGGACGGTGTTCGAGGTAGGCTACGCGCGTGCTTTGGACATTCCGGTCGTGGCGCTGGCGGAAAGACTGGAGCGGGAAAATCTGACCATGATCGCCGGATCCGGATGCGACGTCACGCACGATCTGGCGACGGCGATCTACCGGGTGATGTGGACCAAAGGACGATGAGGGTACTCCTGTTTTCTGGAGGTCTCGACTCCTCCGCGCTCGCCTTCTGGAAGCGCCCCGACGCGTGCCTCACAATAGACTACGGCCAACGACCGGCGCGCGGCGAGATCGCCGCCGCAAAGGCGATCTGCGACGAACTGGGGCTTCGTCACGAGCTCCTGACCGTCGACCTCCAAGCGTTAGGATCGGGCAGCTTGGCGGGCAAGGAGCCATCCGGCTTGGCCCGGGCGGAGGAATTCTGGCCGTTCCGCAATCAGATGTTGATCACGCTGGCCGGAATGCGGTTTTTGTCGGAGGGCCTGAAGGAGATATTGATTGGGGCGGTGAGCACCGATGTGCACGCCGACGGAAAGGCGCCGTTCCTGCGAGGCATCGATCGCCTGATGTCTCTGCAGGAAGGTGGAGTCACGGTCACCGCTCCCGCCCGCGCGCTCCATCCTCGCAGGTTGCTCGAAGTATCCGGATTCCCACGCTCCCTCGTCGACCTTACGTTTTCGTGTCACGTGATGGAATATCCCTGCGGCCGCTGCCGCGGATGCGAGAAGCATCTCGAAACCGTCGATCGCCTCAAGACGAAGGGCGGCGAAACAGCCGAGGTGATCTGATGGGCGGCATAAAGCAATCTCCAAAGCGTATGGCCGCGCGGCTTCGGCAGGCGTCGCAGCACGACAGTTGCGATCTCCGCTTTCGCATCGACCTGATGGGCGTGCGAGCCGAGAACGTAAGGAAGGTGCGGACAGGCGACGTCCTGGATGTCGTCCTGCTCACCGACGGCAAGTTGCGTGCGGTCATATGCCAGACGTCGCAGGGCGATCCGGTAGGAGCGGTGTCCGCTTTTCCCGGACTTGCCCGTTTGATCGATTGCATGGAGCAAAGCGTACGCTACTCCGCGCTCGTAGAGAAGACGAGCGGTCAATCATGCAGCGTCTTCGTATCCCGGAGCGCCGAATGATTGTCGTCGGCGGAGCCTATCTGGAAGAGTGCGATTGGCCGGAATGGCAGCGGATCATGGGATCCGGCGTTAGGGCCGCCTTGGCAGTGAGCGAGCTTTCGCCGGGGAGCGAACTCTATACGTTCGTCGACCAGGAGGCCCGCGGCGATCTCGCACTCACGATGACGGAGCGGGGCATCAAGACCCATCTGCGCACCCGTCGCGAGCCCATCGTGTTCTACTACAAGCATCCTCTCACGTCCCCGCCGGCGCAGGAGCCCGATGAATGGAATGCGAAGGGGACGCGGCTCTGGACGATCGAAGGAAGTACCGTGCTCGCGTTTCGGCTTCTCGAGGCCAAGCTGAAGATCAACGCCGACCGTGCTGTTTTCGAGATATCTCCTCGCGACGAGGAGATATCTCGGGGCAAGATCGGAAGCCTTGCTCTCATCGCCGCCGAGGACGAATTGCCCGATGCGGCTTCTCCCGCCGACGGCTTTCGTGACGTGGCGGCACGATTGATGGCCGCGCATAAGGCGGATTTGATGATTATCCGGCGCCGCGCGGGCGGTGGCGTCTTGTTCGAAGGCGAGCTGGAGCACGATGTTCCGGCCTATGTCGCGCGACAATGGTTTAAGATCGGCGCGGGCAACGTGTTCTGCGCGATGTTCGCGCATTACTGGGGAGAGAAGAAAATGAGCCCGCTGCGGGCCGCTGAACTCGCCTCGCGGAGTTCGGCATACTACGCGGGCGAACTCGCGATACCGATGGTGGCGGAAGGCTCGCTGCCCACAATGGAGACCTTCGATCCTTCGATCCAATGCAAGGTCTTCGTCGTATCGCCCTGCGCATCTATGGCGCAGCAGTGGCTGCTCGACCAAGCGATCGATAGTCTCGATCGTCTGGGCGTGACGACCGTTTCCGCGTACGATCTCGGCCTCGATGGTGTTCCTCTGAAAAGCGGCGACATCGACAAGGTGCTCGAGGATTCCGACGCGGTCCTGGTTCTCGCCGATGGGGCGGATATTGCGTCGGCGCTGGCCGTGGGCCTGGCGCGGGTCCGGCACCTGCCGATCGTCGTCCTGGCGGAGGACTCGAAGCAGACACGGCTCGACCTCTGGCAAGGAACCCAGTGCGAGATCGCGCGCGACTTCGCCACCGCCGTCTATCGCGCCATGGTCGCCGCGCGAAGAAGGAGGCCCGGTGCATGAGGCGACCGAAGACGACTGCGAAAAGGCCTCACGATAGTCAGGCCGCGGCGCCATTGGCGGCGAAGGCCGAGATCAGCGACAAGGTGGCTCGATCGCAGGAGAAGTGGCACGAGTTTCTCTCCTTTCTCGATTCGCGCATGCATTCGCGTTGGGTGTTCCGCGGCCAAGCGTCCGAGAACTGGGACTTGATCCCCACCGCCGGGCGGAAGCCAGGCTACGATCCGTTGTTCGAAGAACGCGTTTTTCGGGTGTTCAAGAAGGATGCCCGGCTTCACGCTCACATGCCCGAAACCAACGACTGGGATTGGTTGGCGTTGGGCCAGCATTTCGGGCTGCCGACGAGATTGCTGGATTGGAGTACGAACCCGCTCGTCGCCTGCTTCTTCGCTCTGATGGATGAATCGCAGGAAAAGGAGAATGCGGTCGTATATGCCTATCCTCTGGCCGACAGACAAATCGTCGATCCGACGGACACCGCGACTTGGCCGTCGCCCTTCAGGATCGAGCAAGTCGGTTTTATGTTTCCGTCCAGCCTCGCCCCGCGCATATCGAGCCAACGCGGGCTCTTTTCGATCCATCCGCGGCCGGACGAGGCTTGGCGTCCCAAGGAAATCAAGGACAACAAATTCGTCATTCCGGCGGAATTCCGTTTCACGTTTCAGCGAAAGCTCTTCAGACTCGGCATCGACGCCGCCCACATATGGGCGAACTTAGAAGGTGTATGCAGCTCTCTGAAGTGGCAGTACGATAAGCGGCTGGGAATTAGCGCGGCAGGTCTATAGGTTGAACGCCATGGCTAGAAAAAAGTCGTCCGCCGACATGCCGGCACAGGCGCATGCGATAGCGGAGGCCGTAAGAAGTCTCCAGTTGACGCAAACCGAGGTTTGGAACGAACTCGACGCGCTTTCCTTTAATACGCAGGTCGAGGCGGTGGAGGTATTCGAAGACGAGATACGTGTCAACGGAGCCCGGTTCGAGGGACCCATAAACGTGCACGTGACCTTGGGGTATCCTGAGAACGTGACTCTTTCCGAAACGTTTCCCGGCCGCTTCGAGGCCAGATGGCGGGACGACGCCCCGTCGATCGACCGGGTATTCGTCGACACGAGTTCGTTCACTCGCTAAGGCGTCGTTGTTCCCGCGAACGGTGTTATCGCCGAGCGTGGCGGCGGAGAAGCGCCCCATCGCGCCGTTCCCCGTCCACAACACCTGACGACCGCGCCACGTTAATTACCTTCTCGACGGCAAGTGCTGCAATCAAGACGCTCTTCCCGGTCGCCGCCTCTTCGATGGCGCGCTCTCTTTCGATGCGATGCGTGCATCAGGTAAGCCAAAGGTCGTCGGGGCCGAGATAACTCAGATCCAGCTTCTTTTGGTCGGAGTTCACGGCCGCTCGCAACAGGCCTTGGCGCGCCGGATTGAGCGGTATCTCCGCTTCGCCGATGATCGAGGCATCCGCGGACAAGACGATCGTCTTGCCCGGCAGATGGTGGAACCGTACTGGAGCCCCCGGCGGCGGCGCTGCTCCGTGCCAGTTGACGAATGCCCAGAAGCGGCGGTCGCTCCATGTGCTTGCCGTCCTCGGCGCGTATCCCTCGACGAACGTCCGCCACATCGCGGATGTTTCGGGAGTGGGCCAGTCCGGACGCGCTCCGAGAGCTTTGACGGCATCCGAGGTGATCCACAACTGCAACTCGAATGCGTTCGAGAAAACCGCTCCCGTATCGTCCACGGCCTTAATGGCCGCCAGGCGGGACGAGAAACCGGCCTGGATCAGTATCGATGCGGAACGTTTCGTCGTTCCCGCCTCGACCGCAGCGACCGCGAGACCTAGTTCGAAGTCGTCGAGACCTGCACCGAAGGCCACCTTGTCGCTGTTCGCGATCCCGCGCACGCGGATCGCCTCCATCGCCCAGGGCAGGTGGTAGACCAGGCCCCCTTCAACGAACTGTAGCGCTTCCGCCTCTTGCCCGATCGATTGTGGTGCAAGCGGTTGACCCAAGAGCCAAGATCGCAGGATGGCGCGCCAGTTGGCGGGGAGCTTGTCGGGAACGAACGGCCGGATTGCGAACGCGCGCTCCGCGATCGAGCTGATGGCGACAATGGCATCCTCGACATTGTTAGTGAGAAGAAAACTGTTGGCGTTCACCAGCAGGCTGTTGAGCTCCGGCGCCAGTGCGTCCAGCGCGTGGCCGGTCTTCAAGCCTACGCCCGCCAGGAAGTACGCTCGCCTGCGAACGGCCGAGGACTGGGCCCAGATATGTCGACTGCGCGAGACCAGTCCGGCCCTGATCGTTGTCTGGAGTTCATGGGTTCGTCGGCCGAGCCGCCTTTCCCAAAGCGACGACCGAAGCACATCGTCCAAGGCATCCGCGACGTTGTCGTCGGGAACGTCGCTCTCGCCCAGGAGGCCGAGGATCGCGGTATCGAGACTCGCCAGATGCGTTTCCCAATCCGAATAGGCACGGTCGCGCGTTTCCGCGGTTTCGCCGGCGATCTCGGGAAAGGACCACGCCTCCGCATTGTTGGTGACGTATTCGACCAATTGCGACAGAGGGCCGCCGATCCGGTGATGCATGCGCTGAAGAAGACTGATCACCAGTCGCACGAGCCCGCTTTCCATTTCGCGCGTGGTCACGTCTCCGATCAAGGCTTCCCATTGCGCGGTGCGTCGACCGACGTTGTCGAACATCGGGTGGACCACCAGACCCTCGATGTCGACGTACGCCCGCCCGGCGCGGCCGACCACGTTCTTGAACTCCGAGGCCTCGATGCGGTCGCGGTTGCGGTAGAGAGAATGGATGATCACTGCCGTCGCCGCGAGATTGAGGCCTTGGGCGAGGGTGGGGGACGAGATGGTCACTCGCAGCACGTCCTCACGCAGCAAACGCTCGATCTCCTTCCGATATGCGGTCGGCAGCGCGCCGTGATGGATCGCCACGCCAAGCTTCAGACATTCGAGAATGGGGTGGTTCGGACCGAGCCATTCTGCGCCGAGCGTCAGGGCTGTGTTCAGCGACGCCAAACCCGCCTGGAGCAGCGATGGCAGCGCGCCCCGCCGATGGAGATCGACGATGCGATCGGCGAACGGCTCGACGTGGGCGCGGACCGGGCAAAAGACGAGGACCGATTGTCCATCGCTCACCAGCCGCCATGCGGTCGCGAGACAGAGTTCGCCATGGCTGGATGGAAACGGTTTCTTGCGTCTGCCCAGCGGCGGTACCGAAGCGACCAGGAAACGCGGCACGAAAGGCCGTTCGGCTCCGACGCGCAGATTGAGGCGTCCGGTCTTGCCGTCCCACACTACTTCGCCGTAGCGCAGCCTCGTCGGGCGCCATTTGTCTTTTATCACTCCGCCGGGACGGTCTCTTCGGAGCCAGTTCGCGAAGTCGTCCAATTGATCGCCGTCGGGTAGAATGGCCGAGAGGCAAACCACGCGCCGTTGGGCGGCGTCGGAGCGTCTCAGGAGACGCTGTATCTGGACCTCGTAGCGTACTTCGCGCTCGTTCAGACCGATCATGTGCCCTTCGTCGAAGACCAGCAGACCGACGTCGTCAAGGAGGCTCGGGTCGTTCCTCAGCGCGAAATCCAGCTTTTCCGGCGTGGCGACCACGATGTGACGCTGGCGGATTGCGTCTTCGTCGAAGCCGCTGACGCCGATGCTCCCGTAGAGCGCCGAGATCGATTTCCCCAAGCATCCGAAGGTCCGCTGCAGGGTGGTTTCGGTCTGGGCGGACAGCGCACGCAGCGGCGTGACGAAGACGACTCGGCGGCCGGCGGCCAGACATCTCAGGATGCAGAGTTCCGAGATCCTGGTCTTGCCGGCACTCGTCGGCAGTGAAACGACCAGATCGTCGTTCTGATCGACGGCACGCTCCGCCGCCGTCAGTTGCGAGGGCCAGAGGTCCAATTCCGCTCTCGGACGTCGGAAGAGGACCGCGATGAATAGATCGCGCAACGAGGCCCATTCGCCGGCTTCCCCGCCCCGAGGCATCCGCGGAAGCCGTTCATGGAACGAACAATCCCAAAGATCGGTCAGGAGATGTCTGGTGATCCTATAGGCCCACCACTGCGGCAGCATATTCAGATCCGCGCTGGTCGCGACGCCATCGTCGATCTTCGCGACCGCCGCAGCCAAAAGCTGTGCCGAGCCGTGCTCCAAAGCCAGCAGGAAGGTTGAGATTGCGGCGAAGAAGTTGTCGGTCAGCGCGAGATCCATTCCGTCCAAAAGGAACGAAGATCCGTCGTCATCTGGCAGCGCGGAAAGTTCGGATCGCTCCCAGCTACGCACCAGGCCGGCCCGGATGGCCTCGTCGCTTCCGGCGCCTCCGAGCCTGAACTCCAGAGCGGCCGCCTGCAGCGCATCGATATCCCGAAGCATGAGCTGGGCGAGCGCCCGTTCGAGCGGCGAGAAGTTTTCTTCGGCTCGCACGATGGTCAGTAGCGAATATGCTCTCGCGGACATGCGCGCGAGATGATACGAAGCGGCCGCCATCACGAAGTGGAAATCGCGATCGCTGTCGCCGCGGGCTCCTCTGACCATCACCGCTTCGAGCGCGGTGGCCGCCTGTTCGAATGCCTGGCGGGCGCGCGCAGGATCGCCACCCAGCTCCCGCAATCGTAGCGCAAGCTCAAGCAAGGAGTAGGCGTACGAATGCAGATCGTAACTGAGTTGCGGTGCGAAGGCCGGTGCGTTGGGCGGGAGAACCCCGTCGCGCCAAATCATCGATCGGGCCTGGCCACGCGCTATCAGCTCTCCTCGAAAGCCCGGAGCGGTCGCCGCGTCGATGGACGACAGGATGCTCTCAACTGTTGGCATTGTTGATCACCTGATCGTAAACGGCGGCGACGAACGAGGCATGACCGTCGATCCGCAACCCCACGCCCCATTGCGCGACCGGGCCGCCGTATCCCTGAAGCGCCGTCGTCAGGTGCGGCTGCGGGTCGTTTCCCGAGAAGGTGAACGTCAGATGGAGGACGCTCTGCAGCGGAATCGTCGACTTCAGCTGAGCGTCGAGGATCGCGTCCGCCAATGCGTCGTTGCCCAGTTCGGCCAAGCGGTCCGCGATGAAGGCGAGTGCGTGGGCGGAAGGGCGACCACCGTCCTTGTCGAGGCCTTTTCTGGCTTCGCCGATTACTCCGGCAGAAAGCGACACTCGGCTTTTCGCTTCGGTCTTGAGAAAGAGGAGCGCACCGGTATTGGGATCGCGCTTGAGGCCGATCACGTCGTCGCCGCGCATCGCCATGTTCCGATGATCTTTCCACCGCAAACGCTTGATGGGCACGTCGTAGCCGCCCTGACTGGCGATCCACTCCGTGGCCAGTATCTCGCCCAGATCGCCTGAGCGGATGGACTTGCTGGTCGGAAGCTTCTCCTCGATGAACCGTGCTGCCTCCGGCTTTCCCAAACGACGAAGCACGGTGGCGATACGCTCCTCCGCGGCGTAGTGGCTGGGCACGACCGCTGCGGTTGCGGAAACGCCTGCGGCAAGCCTCGACGGGTCGCCTGCGAGGATCCGAATGTAAGATGTGCCCACCTTGCTGTCTGCCGTATGGCACCAATCCGGGAAGTTCACCATCGCCAGCTCTTTTCACATGAACGGGCTGTCCTGATGCCGGCCTCGCACGACGCACGTATCCCGTCGATAGGCCGCGACGCCTCGTGATAGACCGGATCCGCGGAACACTAGACGATGATAGCCAAAGGCGAGATAGCGGGCGAGGCGGACGCTCAAGGTACTTGTGGAAAGCGGATGTTCTCGGTACTTGGGTCTGCAGGCCCAGAACCTTGCGCGCGCCGAGATGAGTGTAGTCTGGCCGATGGGAGAGGGAGGTTCTGGATGAGCAGGAGATCGACCTGGTAGCTATCAGGGGCCCAAATATCGCGAACTTCTCAGGCCGTCGGCATGCTGCATCATCCGGCCGAATTCGTGCAGCACGAATGGGCACTGCCGTTCCCTGACGTCGGTCCCGTCCGCATCGCGATCGACGCGAAATGCGAGTTCCTGCGGAATGGCGAGCACGTCGCCGACGTGTATCTACTGCGGGACGTTTCCGTCGCCTTCAAGCACCATCGCCCGCGGACCGGCCGCATCGACGCGTCGGACGACATCGCTCCGGGCGGCTTCGGATTCGGCCAATGCTGCTGGGGCGAAGGCAAGTATGGCGGCGTCGAGCAGATCGTGGTCGCGACCAACGACGGCGATCGGCGCGCGCTGTCGTCAATCTTGCAGAACGTTTTCGACGCCTGGATGGTCTTCCTCGGACAGCCGTTGCCGCCGATCAGCCAGTATTGAGACTGCCATGCACTCGAGGTTCGCAGAAAATCTGCAGGGCCGTCGGATTGAAATGGTGCGCACCGAAGATGACCGAAAAGAAACCCTACGTTCCGCCGACGCCGCCCGACATTCAGGAGGAGATCGAGATATTCCGGAAGGAGGAAGAGGCGGCCCAACAGACGTTCTTCGCCTACCTTGGGATCCGCGATCTGCTCGCCAAGCGCCCCGACGTTCTCGCGGCCGTGAACCGCAATTCCATGTTCTGGCTGACGACGAACCACGCCCTGTTCGTGTCGACCTTCATCTGGCTTGGCCGCATCTTCGATCAGAAGTCCGCGCATAACGTCGACCTCCTGCTGAAGGCTGTCGAGCAGAACCTGCCGGAGCTCGGCCGGGACGCCCTGCGCAAGCGCAAGGAAGAAGTCATCCCGCCTCAGCAGGCCGCCGACTACGTCAAGGATCGGCACGACGCCGTCATCGACGACGTGCGTGAGTTGCGGAAGGAGGTGAAGGCGTGGCGCAAGGTTTATGAGCCCGTCTACGGCGAGGTCCGAGACCACCTCGCGCATAACAAGCAGGGTGTCTCTGAGATCGATCCGTTCCTCGCGCAGACCAATATCGACGAGATGAAGCGCATGTTCGGATTCCTGCACGCGCTCCACGAAGCCCTGATCGAGCTTTACCTCAACGGCCGCAACCCGCTACCGCTGCCGGATGTCACGTTCAATCCCTCGCCGGCTAGGCCACGCCATCCTGGTGACAAGGCCTATGCTGAGGCGCAGGCGTCGCTACTCTCGATGGTCGGCGAGCAGTCTGCGTAATTTCGCTTCCGGCCTGTCTAGGCCCAAGAAATCGCAAGGCGCAAAATCTCTGCTGGCGGCTATTGAGGGACGCCGCAACGCTCAGACACTGTAGAGCCGCTAGGCTTTCTTTGCTGCGAGCACTGAAGACGCCAAGGATTTGCCGGGGGACTTTGATGGAAACGCTCCCCTGCTACTAAAATCCGTTGTATTTTCAAAGGTTTGACGCAGCTGCGTTTCGCGGGACCCACCCGCCTGCCAGCGGCTATACCAATTTTGTACCAATGACCTCGTTTTAAGCGAGTGCTTGCTTATCGCTGCCGCGAAAAACAAAGCTCGCGCGGCATCTCGGCGTGGCTCGCGAACCATGCCGGCGGTATCGATCGTCGGTTTCGGCGACCAATCGAGCGCTTGGGCGCCACGACCGCCAGTGTAGGTAGCCGTGGTTAAACAGCGGCAGGCCTTCGGTGGGTGACCCGCCGCCTCGCCAACCGGTCGGCGCGGTCGGAAAGGCGGTGCTCGGCAAAGCGCTGTGGCAGAATGTGATGGCGCCACTTGACGTTGCCACGCGGAACCGTCCTTCTTAGAGTTTGCGGGAGAGGTTCGCCGAAGGATGTTGCCTTCATGCCTGAAGTACTGGGTTTCGATAAGGCTCTAAAGCAGACCGGAGCGGAGCCATGCTCGATACTGCTGGGCAATGGCTTCTCGCATCAGTACTGCGCTTATACGACGCTGCTGGAAAAGTCCGGCTTACCGGCGGACGCGCCGTGCCGACGACTGTTTGAAACGATGGCCACTAAAAACTTTGAGCAGGTCATTCGGGCACTCGAAGACGCCAGCGTCATCGCCAGGACCTATGGGCATGGCGCGCAGGCTGACATCCTTGTGCGGGATGCGGAGTTGGTGAGAAAGGACCTGATTACGGCTATTCAAGCCGCCCACCCGACCCATCTCGACAAGATGCTGGACGTGATCCCATCCTGTGTCGAGTTTCTCAATCCCTTCAAGAGAGTGTTCACTACCAACTACGACCTGCTGCTTTATTGGGTCGTCATCAAGTCGAACGGCAAGTTCGGCGACGGATTTCTCAATGCGAAGGATTCGGACGGCTTCCGGGGGGCCTTTCAAGAAGACAACCGCTGCAACGTCTACAACGTTCATGGCGGTCTCCAACTATTCGTGCGCACCGACGGGGAGTTGGAGAAGCGGCTCGCAGGCCCGGACGGAGGTATCGATGCCATCGGCCGCACGATTGCCGAGCAGAAACGATTTCCTCTCTATGTGGCCGAAGGAACCACGGAATCGAAACAAAGACGTATTCACGAATCTAGGTATCTTACGTTGTGCTTCCAACGCCTGAGGGAAAGCTCCGGATGCTTCTTCATCTACGGCTCCTCCGCAGGCGACAACGACGCGCATATCTACGATGCAATCTTCCGTTCCAAGATTAAGCACCTGTACTTCTGCGTCTACGATCAGTTGGAGCTTCCTTCGATAAACGGCAAGCTGGCGAAGTATCAAAACTCGAACAGCTCCAAGATTCCGTACACGTTCGTCGATGCAAAGAGCGCCGGCGCCTGGGGCTGATAGCGCCGGCAAAACAGCCGGGGACCGCTAGCGACGGCACGAGGTCCAACGTATGACACCCGAATTTGAGCGTCTGCGCTCGCGTATCGATCACCTGAACAGAGAGATCATGTCGCTGTTTCCTGCTTTGAGATCGAGACGAAGGTCTCCGGTCTCCACCGGGAGAGTACCGAACTCGTCGAGATGCTACCGGCTGCGAGCAGACTGCCCTTGGAAATATTCGAGCAACAGAAGGCTCAGACGCCGCGACCCGGGCCCGAGTCACGCCATGATGACATGTTTGGGGAGAATCTTTCGGCGGACCGCGTGGAGACGACGCTGGAAATCGACGAGCTGCTTCCGACCGCGATCGCCGCGGTCGGGTCGCTGCTGCCGAAAGGATGGTTGGACGAGCAGCCCAGGCAAATGACGCGCATCCACGATCTCTTGAACAAGGACGCCGTCCTGTCTCTCACGAAGGGTGTTCGACCGGCGAGCGAAAACGGCCCGGTCCATCGATTCAGGCAAGCGGTGCACTTGTGTCGGGACTACATGGAAGACCACCCGCTCTATGACCATTTTGCCGGAGCTATGTTGGTCCCCCTGATGGTGCAGCTCGCGCGGCAGGGTTCGAATCTCGCGGAAGTGAGCGGGGATCGCGACGAGAGGCTGCGCCTGCTGTGGGACGGGGAAAGTGATCATTCCAGAACCTCGAAGAGGAATCGGTCCAAAACCTTCAGCCGCGTATCGGCCTCGTTGGCTTCGCCGCGAGGGCGGCTTCAATATCAGGCTTCAGTTTCAGCCGCCGTTCGTACGCCTCGTCGATCGAATTGGTCATAGCCACGCCCCGGACGAACCAGCCAAATAGCTGAGAATCGATACGAAATCGAGTTTATTCGGATACGACCCCGTCCCCAAGCAATTATCACCCCAGCAGCTGACAGGGATGCCCACCGAACGCACCGTTCAGCCGGACTTCTTCCGTCGCGGAGGATTGCCAACCCAAGAAAGACCGACTTGGGCGCAACGGGATTACCGGCTTGCGAACCCGGCCCACTTCGGAATCGATCTGCAGCTCTCGGAATGTAGTCTGGAAGGCTTAGCTTCAGCCCCGAGCCGAGAGCTTTCACTGACTTTCGAGCAGAAGCAAACCAGCGAGACCGGCAATTCCATCTGTATACAGGCGCAAATGCTCCAAAGGATTGAGCGGCTTTGATTTGCGGGTCATTCCGTAAGATCGATGTCTTCGCTCGCAGTTGTAGGCGTAAACACCTTTCAAAGGAGAATCTTTGCTTCACCCGAATGAGATAGCCGTATGCGGCCCGCGAAGCGTCAACACCGAAGGTGCATAGGGTGCGAGAAAAAACTTTGCTCTACTTCTCTTCCTTGGCCTGCAAGTCCGCGGAATTGAATGGCACTGATGGCGATCGGAAAACGTTTCCCGTCGGTACGGTGGCTCCGAGACGGCGGCGTGGCCTGATGCCGTCGACCGATGGTTCCCCAGGCCTTATGAGCCCCGCGCGAGGGCTGATAGGCTCGTCCACTAGCGTGATGAGCATCTTGGAACCGCTTGCCTGGCACCAATGCCGACTTTCCGGCAGCCGCCATGGACCGCGGAGTTATCGGCACAGCTCTGCCACAGAGGCTTTGCTCCCTGAGAACGGAATTACGTGAAGAGTTCAAGCGCCTCATGGCGGCCAGAGAAGGTAGAGCGATAATAGGGGTCATCCGTACCAGGATGGGGGTCTCGCAAAGCGAGTTGAAGCAGTCCTTGATACGCTTCGGGAAGTCGAGGACTTCTCCCAGCCCGCCGCTCTGGTAGCAATCTGCAAGCTCGCCAACGAACACGACAACCCGAAGCGCAGAAGGTACAAGGCCGGCTTGTTGCCGATCACCTGAAAAAGGAATCGTGACAGGTCAATCATCACCATGCTGGAGAGTTCGAACTGCCGAGCTGCAAAACCTCTGGAAACCTTCAGGTCGGCGTTAGTCGGTCCGACTGTCTAAAACGGAATGGGCATCTCCTCGCGAAGGGTGACTATCCCTTAGATTAGTCAATGACCTGTGGGGCAGGGCTTCATCGAAGATCCAATCCGGATCCATGATCTGCAGGGCTTGCGGAGGCAAATTACCTCGGTAAGGTAGGAACGGACACCCAAGGGCGCTTCATGGTCAATCTGAATGTCAGAAATGAGTTATCCCCGCCCGAACAAGCAATCGAGGGACTTGCGGGCGACGAGCTCGTGGAAGCGATCAAGGCGTGGTTTCTCTCTAACTTTGAGGATCCAGCTGAGAGTACCCCGTACGACAGTGGCGAGGGCGGCTATCAATGGATTTGGGGGGGCCCGTATGACGCACGGGAGGAAATCGAAGGCTATTTTGGTGATGAGCTCCCCGGAGACATTGTCGATCAGGTGGTGGCCGACCTTGAGGGCATAGCCCTCGAATGGGCGCCCAACAGTAACCGAATCTATGACGAGGACGATCTGGAACCTTCGGAGCCGTCCGGACCTGAACTGCCGCAGCAAGGCTATGGGCCTCACTTTGAGATTGGCGCGGATGGTGTGGTCACGCTCGCCCCCCCGGCCGCGCTGGACGCGCGGGGAAATAACGTCGATCGCCTCAACCGAATGCTGCCCAGCCTACGCGAACTCTCTAACGGCCTTGTTGAGGAGTTAAGCAAGGGAAATTCTCCACATCATCATCTGCTTGCAAGAGCCCACGTCTATCAGGATCTTATCAATCATAGCTTAGAGCAAATCGACTTCTCGATGCTCTATATCGCCGGCGTTCGGCTCGCGAACGCCGAGAGGGCGGCGACCGGAGATGCGGATCTACCACCCTTGCCTGTACCCTCTCGCGAAGCCGTCGAGAGCTTATTGCAGGTACACGGGAGCTTCATTCTCGCCTCGGCCGACGGGCTCGAGGTTCTTGCCGCCGAGCAGCGGTACAATCGCACGCGCGAGGAAGAACAAGAGTATCGGGCGGCAGCGGTCGAATTTGCACAAAAATTGCAACATCAGCCGCACATCGTCGATGCGGAAGCCGCTTCAGCGGTCTTGAATGCAGTCGAGGAGATAGGGAGGGGAGCCAACATAGAGCGAAGTGGGACTGCCGCGACCGGTATCCTTCTGAATGCGACTATCACCATTTCGATTGCTGCTTCCCTAGGGGCGCTTACAGCAGGAGCCATTGCGACGGGGTCGGTTCCTCTGATCGTCGTGATGGGTGCGGCAGCCCTCGTTGCGACTGAGGGCCTAAAGAAGTCGAAACCGTTCGCGGCGCTGGCATCATTTGTCACCGAAAAAATTGACGAAGCATCCGCGGCTGACGTGGCGGTGGCAGCCGCAGCCGTTCGCAAGCGGTTTGGTCGCCAATCTGAGTTTTTTCGTAACGTTCGACCCCAATTGAAGCGTCTGGCAGCTATTAACGACCAGTCGTTTCGTTGGCTGGGTCCGACCATCCGGTGGCTCGATGAGAAAACGAGCGAGGAGAGCGAGCTGCCGTTTTTGGACTCCAATCTAACAGACTCTCTACCCGCCGAACGGAGGCGCCAGCCACGGCCTGCCCGGATCGGAACTGAAGGCAACATCTATCTCGCGAAAGTCAGTAGAGTAGAGCAGTCGCTCGATGCAGCCTTCGTCAACTACGGTGCGCAGCGAGATGGATTCTTGCCGTTTTCCGAGATCAACCCAGATTATTTCCAGATACCCTCCGAAGAGCGACAGATCCTTCGCAGGCAACAACGTTCAAATCAGAGCGATCTGGATGCGCGCGCAAATGCCGCAAGCGCAAATGATCCTCATATTAGTCAATACAAGCTGAGCGACGTTATCAAACGTCGCCAAGTTATGCTCGTGCAGGTCGCGAAAGATCCGCCCGCAAGTCGGAGCGCGCGCTTGACGACCTACCTCTCGCTATCGGGCCGCTACATCGTTCTGTTGCCCAATACGGCATTGGGCAGCGGCGCGAGCTCTCAACTGGAACCAAATGAAGGGATACGTTTGATGGAGATAGTCCGGCAAATCGATGTGCCTGAGGGAATGGGTCTCGTACTACGCCCCTCCAGCGCCTTTCGAACCGAACGTGATATCAGGCAGGACTATGAATCGCTTGTGCACATCTGGGAGACGGTGCGAGACTTGGCTCTGAAATCTGCAGCGCCTACACTTGTTTACGACGCGGGACAATCCTGCGATTGACCAATAGGAATACATTAGGGCTCCAGCGTTGTCTCAGACACCCGCACTATACCTTCGTGCTTACATGCGGCATGCCCGATGAGCTCCCGCTGATACGGTTTTGGCCACCCCGCCGGCAGCAAGCCCAAAGGCATTTTCGCTCTGTTGAAAGTTGCATGACGGTCAGCAACAATGCAGGGGAAGGGTATTATGGCGTTCAAGTTCAATGATTCCGCGCTGCCGGCGGCTAATCTGGCACCCTATGAAAAGAGCTGTGATGCCGCTGTCGACGGCATACATTTGAGTGGTACAAACGTCAGATCGACGCTTGCGACATTTGTTTTTGTTAAAGTTTAGTGGATTGGTGTGCAGTCCTTTCCTGGGCACCACTGCAACACTACGGTGTTGATCTCGCTCATCATATGATTGTTAGGATGTTTCGACCGCCTCAACTGGTAAACAGAGGCGGTGCACATGTTGCTGCCATCGCCCGTTCGGCTAAGTTCTGACGTTTCTTACATTCGTTATCGTGTCCCGGTGAACCTAGTTTCCAAGGCTCGCGGCAGGAGGCTGCGCGTGCCTATTTGCGATGATTTCGCGCCGGTGACCACGAAGACGCAGCGTTGGTCACACCGGAGACTTCGTCAGGTGGAAGGATAGGCGGTTCGCTGTCGGATGGGCGACGGAGAGCCGGCGCTTGACTGCAAACCCAGTGCCGAAACCGAAGCTGGGTCGCAAGATCCGCGAGCGGCCAGCCGGCTTCCTCTTGCGCGAGGCCTTGGCCATCCTGAAGGCGTGCAACTCGCACGTCGGCGCTTCCCAAGAGCTACCTCAGACGGTCTCAGCCAAGCGATGGGTCCCGAGGCTCTACGCCTATACGGGCGCCCGTGTCGGCGAAATGGTGCAGCTACGCCGCGAGGACGTGGAGCGGCGGGGCCGTACTTCGTTGCGACCGTCACACTCGAAGCGGGTCCAGTTAAGGACAAGCAGGTCCGGCGCGTGGTGCAGCATCCGCATCTGATCGAGTTCGGCTCGTGGAAGTAGGGAATGCGGTTGGCCTCGCACAAGGCGAGCATGGTCAGCTCGTTGTCGCGGTACGCGGCCTCCGCGTCGGTCAGCAGCTCGAAGGGTTCGTCCATCTCGTACCACCAATCCCGGATGGTCAGGAGCCGCGATGGATCACCTCCGATGCCTCAGGACGGTTGTTGAGTGCAGCGGTGATGTTGTCTTGGTGACTTGTGCATGGTGCCCCAGCGTCATAGTGTTGATGATTGCCATTTGGCAGATGTCTGCGAATGGCAGGGGCGCACCTCTCACAGGAAGCGGCGCCGCAATCCCTGGAACGCGTAGGAAGTTATGACGCGCGCGACGGGTCATGTTGACGCTCCTCGGTATGTGGACATTTGTCGCATCTCATCGTCCTGAGCTGCACGCCCATTACCCCGAATACGGGGTGTTTCCTTGATTGGACGACCTTCATCCGACCTTCGCGGCAAATTGGGCAGACATCGCCTGATGTGAGTGCCGCGATCTGATCCTCAAGGTCTTTGATCCGCTTGTCTTTCTCATGGATCGTCTCCCGTGCATCGGAGAGCGCGATTTTTAGGTCGGCCAGCTTGCCATATAGGTCGGCCATCGACGATTTGAGCTCGCCTTCACTAACGCCTTTTTCGATCTCGCGTAGTTGTTTGACGATGTTGAGCGCCTGCGAAGCCGAGGCGAGAGCAACTGCGAAATCCATGTTCATCCCCGATGGTTTTTCACACAATACTAGAGCGCGGAGAATTGTTGGATGGGCTGGATTTGGCTCAGAAACGACATGCCGTGGGCTGCGGGCCAGATTAGACAGCAGCAATTCAACGTAAATCAGTAATCCGTAACTCGACCTTACGTTCTCTGTATGTTCAAATTTGCGTCAAACTTGGGAGGTGGATCCATGGCGGACATGGAGCCGTCCGTGCGGGAATCGATCGCGCGCGAAAGCTCGTTAATCGGCAGCGTCGGGACATTCTCAAGCTTCAGCGGGCTGGCCGGTCGGCAGCGAACGCGGAGCTGATCCTTGTGCCGCAGCGATCGCTGCAACCAGGGCAAACGCAGACAGTCGCTCGCTTCGTGGCTGTACAGGCTCCTCAAAGCCGGCGATCTGCGGGCGGCGATCGTGCGCTCTTGATTGACTGAGTAACGGCGCGGGGAGTTCAGTCCCACGCTCTCTCGCAACGAGGAGCCGTCAGCCATCAGAGCTTTGAAGCGGCCTCGCAGCGCTTAACTCTGACAACCATTTCTGAAGTTCCATCCCGTTCATCAACTGGATCCGAGTAGGCAGGAAAGGTGCGATGGACGGATCCGTCGGAATTTTGGGCGCGAAATCCGAAGTCGTGGTAAGGATGCCTTTCGAGGCCGCTTGGTCAGCGGTCACTACGCCGATCAGCGATCTGACCGCCTCAGCCGTGACAAGATGACCTGGCGCATAGGCCTTCACCGATCCTAGAATTTTAACGCAGCCAAAACCCGCTCGCGTCGCAATGATGTCGCGGCCGCCATCACCAGACCGTGGAGTCAGGATGACCTTGTATCCAGCTCGATCATAAGCCCCGGCGATCATTTCCTCCCATTGAGTCGGCGTAAGTTCGCCGGCTCGCGACCAGTCCGCGCCAAGCTTTGAGGCGATCTCAACCCAAATCGCCGATGTCGACCTAACCAGAATACCTTCCTGAAGCTTTTGTTCGGGGACGATTAGCGCGGAAACAGTGAGTGTCGCTTGATTAATTCCCGAGCCGATAGCGCGCCGCGGAAGCTCACCGACCGCAAGCTCGCCTGTAGCACCGAAGCCTAACATCTTGGACGTTCTCCTTGAGAACCGACCGGGTGGGATTCACGTCTTGGTATCATATATCATGACTAGACCGCGGCATCTGCGTGAAGCTCTCTCGGGTTTAACGAACCGCGCAGCCGCTGCCGTCGGGAGCGTCAATTGCTGTTTAGGGCCGACCGCAACCGGCGAGCAGTATCGAGCTGCGATCCGGACGGCCAGGCTGCTCGAGCACCGCGGCGGCCAGGCGACCGGAGCAGCGAGGGCGATCAGCACCAGCGTTTAAAGTTACGTCCTCAAGCTGGTTAGACCTTTCCGCGGAGCTAAGCAGATCCTCGGAGCTGACAATCGCCGTCCGATTGGCGGATGAGCTGGCCACTGGTTGACCACCGAAACCCCGTGAACAAACCGGGGTGAAGATGGTCAATAGTAAATAAACGTCGTTGTTTTGTTGATCGTTTCGCAAGCTATTTACGTTCGGGACGCAGGGTCGCAGGACTGTTGCGAGCCCGTGATTTAAACCTAGAACTACTGCCAGCCTGCCGATCGGCAATGGCCTTTGGTCGCAAACACTGAAAACGGCAGGGATTTGCCTGGCAGCTTTGATGGAAACGCTCCAGCGACTCGAACCCCCGACAATCTGAGGGTGTCCGGAAAGGGCCGCAACCGGCTCGTTCCGATAAAAGGAAGATCCTTTGCGCGCTCAATGTAGGTTTGAGGACGCGTTGGTCGGAATGACCGTTCATTTTCGAGGTGATCCTGTGGCTCTTAATTGGCCGCTCTGTCGGAGCAGATCCAACCGATGAGTAGGCGACTGTTACATTCGCCATCGCCTACGTCGATCCAGCGGGATCGAGCGGATGCGCGAACTCGCGCACGAACGAAAAGTGGACGTATCTGGTGCGGTTTCTGGTGCGGTCGTCGTGAACAGGGCAACGAAGACCAAGCAAGATACTGATATTCTTGGTGGGCCCGGCAGGACTCGAACCTGCAACCAGACCGTTATGAGCGCTCGACTGATGCGACCGAGCAATATCCTTGTGCGGCACTCTTCTCTCGTTCTTTCGCGGCAGGTAGTTTATATCGCTTGGATAGCTCACGCCTTGTTGAGCAGTTTCATCACATGTGCCGAAACTTGCCAGAGCTTGATGTGCATATGGCGTAACTCGATTGAAATTCCCGCAGCTCAGTTCTCGAAGTTTCAAAGCTGTTGAAGTGCCTTCATTGTTGCGTTTTGTATAATCCGATCGGTCTCCGGCTCGCTGCAACCAAGCGACTACTTTCGTGACAAGGAGAGACTATGACGGATGACCCACCGGAAGAGGATGGGCGGAGATCGGCTAGAAGCCTGTTTTCACCGACGAACGATCACGACGGGAAAGTAGTTCCGTTTCGCGAACGACTCAGCTGCACGGTGGACGAAGCTTGCATGGTAACGGGCTTGGGACGCACAAAGCTTTATGAGTTGATAGGATCCGGTCAACTTATCACGACGACGGTCGGGCGTCGACGCTTGGTGATAGTGCGGTCGCTTCTGGAGCTTGTGGACACAACTATTTCGGTGTAACCAAGCCTCAGTCAGCCTGATCGGCTCGCTCAGCGCTGCGCGCCCCCCTTGATCGGAATGACCCTCTTGGGATCGAGCCAGTGGTCAATCCGATCAGCCCAATGCTGCATCAGCTTTGTGCGCGAGCCGATCAGCGCGAGTGGCCCGTGCTTCTTGTAGAGACCTTCGACGGTAGAGTTATCGAGATGCGCGAGCTGCAGCTCGACGACATCGCCATCCCATGCCTTGACGTCCTTGATCTCTTCGTGGTGAGACAGGGTCGAGAAGGTGGTCCGGAATCCGTGGGCACAATGATCAGTCTTGGTATTGATGCCAAGCAGCCGCAAGCGCTTGTTGAGCGTGTTGTTCGATAGCGGCGCGTCCTTTGAGCAGGAAAACGCGTATCGGCGATGGCCGGTTAGCTTCTGAACGCTGCGCAGGATTGCGAGTGCCTGCCGTGACAAAGGCACGACATGGTCCCAGCCGGTCTTCATCTTGGCGGCTGGAACAGTCCAGCGCTCGGAATCCCAATCGACCTCGCTCCACTCCATTTCATTGACCATGCCTGGGCGCGGAATGGTCAGCGCATCGAAGCGCAAGGCGAGGCCTACAACGTCACCAAATCTCGCTCTCGTCCACGGTGCGCTGATGAGCTTGAAGACGCGCGTAACGTCACGTGGTTCGGTGACGCCGGGACGTGGCGTCGATATATTCGCAATCATCTGCCCATTCAGGTTACGGAATGGATTGTAGCCGTCTCCTTCGACATCGGCATAGTCGCAGATTTGCTCACCGATGCTGCGCACGCGGTCGCGGGTTTCCAGCTTCCCGTCGGCTTCATATGAACGCATGAAAGCGAGCACGTCCGGACGCTTGATGTCCTGCCTGCACAGCTTGCCGAAGCGATTCTTGACGTAGCCGACGCGCAACTCGAGCACCTCGATGGTCTTAGGGTCGCGCACCGCAACGATCCTGCCGCGTTTGACCTTCTCGACCTTCTTCTTCGCGAGCCACTCGTCGGCCCATTGCCCGAAAGGTCGGGTGGCCGCCTGCCTGTGCTTGTCGAGTTGCTTCTCGGTGCTCGGGTCTTTGCCATCCTTGAGCAGCTCTTTGGCCTTGTTGCGCTCGCGCCGCGCGTCGGCGAGCGAGAACGTGCCATCGCTGCCATTGCCGTAAGGGCCGATGGAGTAGGTTTTCTGACGGCCGTGGAAGCGGTATGCCATCCGCCAGAGTTTGGAAGCAGCGTTGCCGGGCCTGCTTACGTCCGGCGTGACGAATAGATAGAGGCCACCGCCGGTCACGTCGGAAATCTTGGCCGGGCCCCACGCGCCCTTGGTGAAATTCGGTCGGGCGGCGCGGCAGTCGACGTCGGTCCTGATCTGCTTTGGATTTGCGTGCGCGCCGTCCTTCTTGCGGGCCATCTGCTCAATTCCTTCGTTCGGAATAGCGGAAGTCACCGTGAACGTCTGTTCCCCCGATACCAACAAAAATACCAACAAATCGAGCGGCTGGGATCGGATAAGAACAAACGGTGACGAACACCGATCTATGCAGAAGTGCCTGTTTTTCAAGGGCTTGGAGCGTTGCACGGTCGGCTGCGGACGCTTACGAACGGGCCCGAACAACCTAGTTGGTGCCCCTGGCCGGAATCGAACCAGCACTCCTTGCGGAACTCGATTTTGAGTCGAGCGCGTCTACCAGTTCCGCCACAGGGGCATTCGCGGCTCCCCGTGGCCGGGGGTGGCGAAGCGGGCGGACTATAGCGGGCGGCCGGGCAGGGTCAACCCGCGCGGACGTGATTGTTCCCGATCTCGACAGGATCGCGCCGCAGAGTTAGGACGCGGGCAATGGACCGCAGCCGAAGGAGACGAAGGTGGTGACCGAGACCTCAGCGCTGGCGCGCCCGGCCTCCCGTGTGCTGAACCCGGCCGTAACCGCGGCGCTGCTCGCCGCCGGCATTGCCGCCGCGGCCCTGGCCGGCGCCTGGTACATGCAGCTGGTCTGGGGCCTGCAGCCCTGCGAACTCTGCCTGAAGCAGCGCTATGCCTATTACGCGATCGTGCCGCTCGGGCTGCTGCTGGCGCTGGCGGGAAGCGTCGCGCCGCGCGGACTGCTGGTGGCGGGGATCGTGCTCATCGCGCTGGCTGCGCTCGGCAATGCCGGGCTCGGCGTGTACCACGCCGGCGTCGAATGGGGCTTCTGGCCGGGCCCGACCGAATGCACCGGGCCGGTCGGCAATCTCGGCAGCGCCAGCAGCCTGTTGGAGCGGCTCGATAGCGTGAAAGTGGTGCGCTGCGACGAGGTGCAGTTTCGCTTCCTCGGCCTGTCGCTCGCCGGCTACAGCGTGCTGATCTCGCTGCTGATCGCCGCGATCGCGGCCTGGGGCATTCGCGGCACCGCGCTCAGGGCTTAGTCGTCCACATCGTCCTGCGGCCGTCCGAACAGATGGACGATGCCGGGGGTGGCGATGGTGACGAACACGAAGCGCGACAGATGGTGCGCGCCGACGAAGATCGGGTCGATGTGCAAGGTCAGCGCCAGCGCCATCATGGCGTCCATGGCGCCGGGCGCGAAGGCGACGATGGCGTCGGAGAACCGCACATGCGTGGTCAGCACGATCAGGACCACGAATAGCGCCGAGATCATCACGGCGACGGCGAACGAGCCGAGCGCGGCATGGACGTGGCCGAGCAGCGTCTTGACCCGCATGCGGGCGAAGCGGCTGCCGATCAGGGCGCCGATGCCGATCAGTGCCACGCCGCGCATCCAGGGCGGCAGGCCGCCGTCGACCCAGCCAAGGCCGTGCAGGAGGCCGGCGCCGAGCATCGCGCCGAACAGCCAGCTGGCCGGAAATTTGATCAGCTGCAGCAGCACCGAGACGGCAAGCGAGCCGACCAGCATGGCGGCGAGCCCGAGCGCCGACGCAACCGGCATGGCCATGGCCGGCGAGGACGAGGGCGTGACGCCGGCGATCGCCAAGACCAGCGGCAGCGCGGCGGTCAGGATGATGACGCGCAGGGTCTGCACCACCGCGATCGCCGGCAGGTCGGCGCCGCGCTCCACCGCGAGGATGGTGATCTGCGACAGCGCTCCCGGGCTGCCGGCGAGGAAGGCCGAGGTGCGGTCCCAGCCGTGAATGCGCTGCAGATACAGGCTGGAAGCGAAGGTCGAGCAGAACGTCGCGAGCGCGAGCAGGCCGATGGTGACGGGATAGGCGCTGACATGATTGATCAGGTCGCGCGACACGACCGAGCCGATGGAGATGCCGAGCAGGAGGAGCAAGGTCTGGGTGACGATCGCCGGCACCGCGAGCGGCCGGCCGGCAATCGCTGCGATTCCCGTCGCGACCATCGCGCCCGAGATCAGGCCGCCCGGCAGGTGGGCAAAGAGAAAAACAAGGCCGCCGGCGGTGCCGATGGCGAGCGTCTCGATCGCGCTCAAGGTCTTGGCGCGGCTGGGCAGATCGATCGGGAGGGAGGAGATGATTTGGCGCACGCCGCCTTATGCCAAATCCCGCGTTTGCGAACAATTATCGCGGCTGCGGAGCAGCAATGCAGGCCGTTGCAGCCGGCAACATGAATCCGCCCCGGAGACGGGTGGCCGCGCTCCGGGATCGTGCTTGGAGGACGCTCGGGCGGCGGGGTCATCAGTGGAGAACGTCAGATCCGCCGCCCCAGGCTCACTTGATCAGCTGATCACTTGGATTTGGCGTCGGTCTTGGTCTCGGCGGCGCCGCCCGCGGCCTTTTCTTTCTTGCAGGCGGAGCGGAATTTCCGGCGCTCCTTGCCCTTCAGGCCCTTCTCGTCGGCTTCCTTCGAGCATTCGAGCGAGGCGGCGCTGCGCGCCTTCTTCTCCACTGGCGCAGCCTTGTCCGAGGCGGGAGCCTCGGTCTTGGCCGGAGCCGTCGTGGTCGATTGCGCCAAGACGGGGCCGGCGAGCAGGAGCGAGGCAAAAGCGGCGATAGCCAGACGGGTGGTGAGAGTCATGTCGAAACCCTTGTGTGGCGAAAGCGTGAAGGCTCAGCTTTCGATACTGAACGGTACATGAATGACGCAATGCGGGATATGGATTCCGCCCGACTATATTTTCGCCGCGGGATACCGCCGCGGCTTGGTCACCCCCCTTGCCCGTGGCTACAATCGGGATCTCATTCGTCATGCCCTTCAGGGAGACCAAGGATGACCTTTCAAGCCAAATTATTGATTGCCGCCGTTTCGAGCTTGGCGGCTTTCGCCGTCGTCGCGCCAGCACAGGCGCTCACGATGCAGGAATGCAGCGCCAAGTATAAGCAGGCCAAGGAGGCGGGCACGCTCAACGGCCAGAAATGGAATGACTTCCGCAAGGCGCAGTGCGGTGCCGATGCCGCGGCGGCGGCTCCCGCAGCTGCGCCTGCTGCCGCTCCGGCGGCGGCGCCTGCCGCCGAGGCCAAGCCGGCGAAGCAAGCGAAGGAGGCCGCCCCTGCCGCTGCTCCTGCGGCGCCGGCTGCAGTCGGCAACGCCGTATTCCCCTCGGCTGTCGATCCGAAATATGCCAAGGAGACTCCTGGCAAAGCGCGCATGCATACCTGCGTCGACCAGTACAACGCCAACAAGGCCAGCAACGGCAATGGCGGGCTGAAGTGGATCCAGAAGGGCGGCGGCTACTACAGCGAATGCACCAAGCGCCTGAAAGGAGCGGCCTGATCGGCCCATTGACCAAGCGGCCGGATCGTGACAGCCGGCTGCGGTCATGTGAACGTCTTGAGTGAATTTCTTGAGCGGGCGCGCTGCGATCGGCGGCGCGTCCGACAGATCGACGATGATTGCGAGTCTCAGTCTTATTCTGCTGTGCCAGCTGATTGGCGAAGCCGTGGTCCGCTCCGTCGCGCTGCCACTGCCGGGACCGGTGCTCGGGCTGGCGTTGCTGCTCGGGTTGTTGTTGCTGCGCGACCGCAGCAAGTGGCTGGCGATCGGGCCGCTCGTCCGGGACCCCACGAGCGCCAAGGACGGCGTCGAGGACGTTAGCCGGGTGCTGCTTGCCAATCTGTCGCTGCTGTTCGTGCCGGCCGGGGTCGGCGTGGTGCAGAGGCTCGATATCATCGCGGCCCATGGCCTCGCGATCGCGGCGGTGCTCCTGCTGTCGGTCGTGATTACGCTGCTCGCCACCGTCGCGGTGTTCGTGGCGACGAGCCGGTGGCTGGCGCGGGGCCGAGCCAAGCCATGACGAGCAGCAGCCCGTTCTCGCTCTGGGTCTATCTTTCGCAGTCGCCTCTGCTCTGGCTGACGGTGACGCTCGTCGTCTACGCGTTCACGGATGCGATTTCGCTGCGCACGCGGCGGCATCCGCTCGCCAATCCCGTGCTGCATGCGATGTGGATCATCGCCGCATTCCTGCTGCTGACCGGCACGCCCTATACGGCCTATTTCGCCGGTGCGCAGTTCGTCCACTTCCTGCTCGGGCCTGCGACCGTGGCGTTGGCCGTGCCGCTCTACCAGAACCGCAAACTGGTCGCGCAGGCGATTCTGCCGATGCTGGCCGCATTGATCGTCGGCGCGATCACCGCGATCGTCTCGGCGGTGTGGCTGGCCGAAGCCTTCGGCCTGCCGCGCGAGGTGGTGCTGTCGCTGGCGCCGAAATCGGTAACGGCGGGCGTCGCGATGGGCATCAGCGAATCGCTGCATGCCGACCCGTCGCTGACAGCGGTGGCGGTGGTGTTCACCGGTATCATCGGCGCGATCATCGTCACGCCGTTGATGAACCGGACCGGCATCACCGATTTCCGGGCCCGCGGCTTCGCGGCCGGTCTCGCCGCGCACGGCATCGGCACCGCACGCGCCTTTCAGGTCGATCAACTGGCCGGCACCTTTTCCGGCATCGCCATGGCCCTCAACGCGCTGGTCACCTCCTTTCTCGCTCCGCTCGCGGTCACATTGCTGCTCCGCTGATGCAGACTTGCCTTTCATTTCAAGACATGAGCCTGCTGCTGCGATGATCTCGACGACACAAGGCATCCTGGGACTCATCTGCGGCGCGATGGTCGGCTTCTCGCTCGGGCTGGTCGGCGGCGGCGGCTCCGTGCTGGCCGTGCCGCTGATGGTCTATGTGGTCGGCGTGCCCGAGCCGCACATCGCGATCGGCTCGAGCGCAATTGCGGTCGCGACCAATGCGGCGGTCAACCTGTTCAATCACGCCCGCGGTGGCACCGTGATCTGGCCGATTGCTGCGGTCTTTGCCGTGGCCGGCATCATCGGCGCGTTCTTCGGCTCGTTGCTCGGCAAGATGATCGACGGCCAGAAGCTGCTCGCGCTGTTCGCGCTGGTGATGCTCGTGATCTCGATGCTGATGCTGAAGACCCGCGCCCGGGTCGGCATCCCCGACGTCAAGATGAGCATGGCCAACCTTCCGGCCGTGATCGGTTTCGGTCTCGCGACCGGTTCGCTGTCCGGATTTTTCGGTATCGGTGGCGGCTTTCTGATTGTGCCGGCGCTGATGGCGGCAACCGGCATGCCGATCATGAACGCGGTCAGCTCTTCGCTGGTCGCGGTGACCACGTTCGGGCTGACCACCGCGGCGAGCTATGCCTGGTCGGGCTTGGTCGCCTGGGATCTCGCCGGGCTGTTCATTGCGGGCGGCATTCTCGGCGGCATAGCCGGCACGTGGTCGGCGCGCCGGCTGTCGGAGCGGCGCGGCGCCTTGAACATCGTCTTTTCTGTCGTGATCACGGCCGTTGCGCTCTATATGCTGACGCACAGCCTGCTGCAGATCTGGGGCTAGGCGAAATGGAGACGGCTGTGAGACAGGTTTCCGATCGCATCGTCCCTGCCACCAGCCGGCGCAGCGTGCTGGCCTTGCTGGCGGCCGGTACTTTCACCCTGCCGTTCAGACCGCGCATCGCCATGGCGCAGGACGCTGACGAGCCGGACGAAGCCTCGGTGCTGCGCGATCCCGAGGCCCCGGTGGTGGGCAATCCCGATGGCGACATCGCCATCGTCGAATGGTTCGACTACAACTGCCCGTATTGCCGCAAGCTGGAGCCGGAACTGCAGCAGGTGGTGCACGATGACGGCAAGGTGCGTTGGGTGTTGAAGGAGTGGCCGATTCTGGGGCCGGCTTCGGTGGCGGCTGCGCGCATGGCGCTCGCCTGCAAATATCAGGACAAGTATGTCCAGGCGCACGATGCGCTGATCGGCACCAATTCGAAGCTGACGGAATCCAGGATCGACGAGATCCTCGCCGGTGCCGGGATCGACATCGATCGCGCGAAGCGCGATCTTGCCGACAAGGCCAAGGCGATCGACGCCATGCTGGCGCGCAACGACGCACAAGCTCGCGGCTTGCGCTTCCGCGGGACGCCGTCCTTCATTGTCGGGAAATTCAGGGTGCCGGGCGTTCTCACCATGGCGCAGTTCGAGCAGGTGATCGCCGATGCGCGTCAGGCAAAGGGCGCAAAGTGAGGATTGCACATAACGAAGGCGCCATCGCATTCCGCGATGGCGCCTTGCGTCTTGAGAAGCCTTGCAACGTTACTTCGCTAATTTACGCTGCCAAGTTGCCCTGCTGAGTTACTCTGCCGAGCTATTTGGACGAGATGCGAACCCAGTCATCGTGCGCGCGCTCTTTGAGTGCATGCCAGTTCGCAGCGGCGACGTCCCAGTTTACGATCGTGCGATGCGTCTCCGCGGTCTGACCGTTGGCGACCCCCGACGTCTGCATGGAATCGTAGATATAGACGCCAAAGCCCAAGAGCAGCGCACCCAGGATCATCCCCAAGAAGGTCTGCATGACGGAACTCCTCCAGTGACGGCCAATAACGCCGACATCGGATGATGGTTCCGCGCCGCGTCGACCTCGTCCTCAGCTAAGGCGCTAAGTGCGCGCTTTTTCGGGTGCCGAATTCGGCCCTGACGTGACCAGATTGAGCGCTTTCAGCTCCTCCGGCTTGAAGATGAACAGCTTGTCATGCGGCGTCTCCATCGCGTGCATCCATACGTCGAGCTTCACGCCCATATCGGCCAGATAGCGCTCGACTCGCGCGGAAATATTTTGCGCCACGCTCATCTCGTCGCGTGTCGCTGCGTTCGCGGACCGCACAGCGGCGACCTGTTGCACGCCGATCACGGCGCGTTCGCCCGCCCGACGCTCGGTCCCGCCGGCAAGCACGAGCGGGCAGGACGAGGCGCAATACTTTCCGGCTTCGACCTCGGTTGCGAAATTTCGCCCGCGGATCAGCCGTCCCATCGCCAGCGCATCGGCGACCGAGCCGCCGGGCGAGTTCAGGACCACCGTCTTGATGTATTCGCCGTGCCGTTCGACTTCAGCGGCGAAGGCCTGCGAACTGCCGGCGGTGATCGTGCCGGTGGCCAGCAGCCGCCCGCCGCCGCCCAGCTCGAACGTAATCGGTCGCGCCAGCGCGGGATCAGGCTGCGGTAGCGGGATCAGCCGCTTGATCAGCGGCGCCAAAATCGACGGTGAATCGGACGGCGAGCCCGTGATGGGCGTATCCTCTCGGACCTCCGTCTGCGACAATGGATCTGAGCTGGCGACCCAGCCGGCGCGTTCGGCGAGATCAGCTGCGAGCGCGCTGATGGCGACAACGAGCACCAAACGAAAGATCCAGCGCAGGATGCTCTCGTCCAGATTGCCTGCAAGCCAGGTCTGAACCCGGTCTGAGACGGCCGCACGCATCGCCTATTTCCCGCCGCGCGCCGATGACAAGGAGGTCACGTTCTCGTCCGCGGCCGGCGTGGCTGGAGATGCCTCCGCGCCAGGCTCCGCCTGCGATGCGGCCGCCGGGCTGCGTGGTGCAGCCGCGCGCCGCGCATCCTCGACCTCGCGCGCTACCTGCAGCGCTGCCAGCAGATCTCCGGCGGTAAGGTTGGAGGCGTTGACGGCCGGCAATCCCTCGCGGCGGATGGCGGCATGTACAACACAGAGGATGAGCACCAGCACCGCCGGCATCAGGTCGATCGAGATCGCGCCGGCCCAACTCGGGATGAAATCGCCGGCATAGCGGAGCACGGCTTCGGCCGGAGACAACGTCTGGAATCTCGCCGTCTCGACCCGCGGCATCGCCAGGATCTTGTCGGCGGCGCCGGCCAGCGAGGCGGCTTGGCTGGCGATCGAGCTCTCGACCTTGCCGACGACGGCGGTCTGGCGCTCGGCGAGATCGCCGCTGCGGCCGCCGGCAGCCGGCGCAATGAAGCCCGATGACAGCGATGTCGCTGCGCGTTTGACCGCCGGTGCCACTGAGGTCTGTTGCAGGTTGGCGATCACGCCCATCAGGTTCAGCGACTCCGCCGAGAATGCGTCACTGCGTGCGGCGATCGGTCCGCGATCCGAGATCAGCTCGCGCATCTTGGCGAGGCTCTTGCTGCCCTGGTCATAAAGCGCTGAGACGCGCTTGGCCGAATCCTGGACCTGCTGGCCGAGGCCATCGAGCTGGGTCGACATCTGGGTCAGGAGCTGCACCACCGTTCCCGACCCGGCGGTGCCCGTCAGCGATCCCGCGCGCTCGGCCTCCGCGAGCTTGGCGAACCGGGAGGAGGCGAGCTGAATGTCCGGCAACAGCCCTTGCGCCGCGATCGCATTGGTGTTGGCCTGATCGAGGTCGCGCGTGTAGTTCTGCACGGTGATCGAAAGATGCTGCTGGATCGCGGCGGCGCCGGCGAGTGCGGACGCATTCAGCCACGACGACATTGCGACGATCATCAGCGCGCCGAGCAGCATGCAGCCCGCCATCAGCCCGCGGCCGATCCCGTTGGTCACGTGCGGCATGAACTGCATCATGAACACCCAGAACGCGTAGATGCCGACCGAGACGGCAACTGAATAGATCACGGCCGCGAAGAAGACCGTCGTCGGGCTGCCGTTCAACAGCTCGCGGACGCCGAGATAGGTGTAAACGCCGGCCGCAAGCGCCAGAATGGCGGTGGTGAGTTTGAGGGTGACTTCGAGGCGCTGCACCCCGCTGACGAGCACGACGGAGGTGGGCGAGCGGGCCAGCGAGAGCTGGGAAACGGGTGCGGACGGCGAGGGCATAGGCGTTCCTTGGCGGCATCGTGGCCGCGTCAAGCGGCGCCCCCGCTGTTCGGCTCAATGGTCATCAATGCGGAAAAAATCCGCCGAGATTATGTCGCTATTGACTGTCGATCGGCCAAGTGAGCGGGCACTACGTGAAGATCACCCTTTGGTGAGCCACGCCAGAAGCTCACTGTTGATCTCGCGCGGATAGCAATGGCTGAGATCGTCGATCTCGCGATAGCTGACGTCGGCGCCGGCCTTGGCCAACGCAGCGCTGGTATGCCGCGCGACCTCGACCGGAAACATCCAATCGAGCCGGCCGTGGGTGATGCGAATGGGCAGTCCGCGCAGGCGATCATGATCGGCGAGTTCGGCCATCAGCGGATGAAACGTGGTGGCGATCGGCGCCAGATGCGTGAAGGGAGATGCGCGTTCCAGCCCACTGACATAGCAGAAGGTGCCGCCATCGCTCATGCCGGTCAGCAGCATGCGGCTGAAATCGACATTGAAGCGGCTGCGGACGAGATCGAGAATGCGCGCGAGGTTGGGGCTGTCGGTGTCTTCGCCCATCAAGGCCCAGGTTCGCCCTGTAGCGGTTGGAGCCGCTACGATGGCGCCCAGGCTCCTGGCGTCGCGCAGCCAGGTCCAGAGGAAGTCCCGTCCATGGCCGCTGCCGCCATGCAGCGCCATCACCAGCGGCCAGCGTCGATCGGGCGTGTAGTATTCCGGGACGTAGAGCGAGAAGCCGGCGCGTTCGCCACGGTCATTATGATCGTGAAAGACGCCGGTGTTCTTGGCCGCCGGACCGCTCAAGCGCTCCTTCAGCGTGTCATCGTCGCGCGCAGCTTGGGCGAGGAAGAACTCGCTCACGGGCGGCAGCTTGCCAGCGAGCGGATAAAGTGCCTCCAACGCGCGCGGGCCGTGCCGAAGTGCGCGGAAGACATCGACCAGATCCCCGTCTCCGTGCTGGACAGTGCGCAGGCCGGCGAAGGCCGCAAGTGCGGCTTCGCTCGCGCCATCGAACGCAACGCGCGCGTCGGAAAACTCCTCAGGCCAAGCCGTGAGCTGCGCACACGCCGCCTGCAGGGCCTGATCCGGCGTGCCGACATCGGACATGATACGGTCGAAGTCCGGCGGATTCAGATAACGCGCGACGTAGGACAGCGCCTCGAGCGACTGCAGCAGCGGCGGCAGCACGGCCATGATATCGTCCACCACTGCATCGGTCATGGCGCCTTCCTCGCATTTCTATGAAGCTGTCTGGATCGAAGCGCACGCATGCGGCGAGCGGAACGCTAACTTTTCAGTGTCATCGGTGCTGCGGAACGACCATACGATCGCGCGACCAGCCAGGTGGATGATGGTTTGCAATCGTCGCGTGTGGCCGTGTTTGCAACGATGTCACGCAGTCTCGTTCTCTGCCGTTGGCTCGGGTCATTCCGATTGACAAAGAATAGACGAGATAGGCTGCTTAGAGAAGCAGCCGCAGGGCGAGGTTCCGGCAAGGAGCGCCATGCCTCGAGGGCATAAGCCTTGCGGAAAAACCTGCCGCCAAAAGGGGGGATCGGATCATGACGCAGCAGCCATCGGCCGCATTGATCAACGCAGTCCTGGCCATGGACGTGTACAACAGGGGCGTCAACCCTGCGCTGGTCGTCAACTTCGAACGGATCGGTAACTACGAGCTGATTGCGGGAAGCGTGACGTCCACTGCCGACAATTTCGAGGCCGCAACCTACCAACTCGCCGGCGATCCCTCCACTCGGATCATCTCCTTTCGCGGCACCGACAGCGTAGCCGATGTTCCGGCGTGGCTTGGCGGCGCCGGTCTCACCGGCTGGCCGACGCAATTTCCGGACGCGGAGGCCTACTACAAGACCTGGGCGACCACGTCGAACGTGTCGCTGACCGGACATTCTCTGGGTGGAGGTCTTGCGGGCTACATCGCCGCCCTCAACGACAAGCCGGCCTATGCGTTCGATGCGATGCCGTTCGAATTCGCCGCCGAAGTCCGCTACGATCAGCTTCACGGTTTTTGGGGCGCGCTCACCTCGAACCCGATTCCCCGCTATTCCGATATTCACATGGTGTCGGTCTCCGGCGAGGTGCTGCAATATGTGCGCGATGCCGCGCCCATCGTAGAGGCGCCGCTGGCGCTGCTGCAGCTCGGCCCGGTCGACGGTGCTATCGCGATCGCCCACGCGGCGGTCGGCATCGCCTCTGAAAGCGACAGCGTGCTCGGCTCTGGAACCAATCTCGGCCTCGATCCGGTCAGCCTCCACTCGATCGCGCTGCTGACCATGATGCAGTGGGCGAGCGACAACGGCCTTTCAGACTGGAAGCAGGCGGCCGCCGCGCTGTTGGCGCCGCTCCAGGACGATGCCATCGCGTCCGCGGTCGGCATTCCCGGAGCCAGCGCCACCGCCGGCGAAGGCTCGCCGTCGGCCAAGATGAAGGACATGATCGCCTATTCGACGGTGACCGATGCCAGCGGCTACGGCAACAGCGCGGTGCAGGCCCTGTTCCATGGCGGCGATGTGCTCGGTGACGCGGTCGGGGCGAGCTCGGCCGCCGGCTATCTGAAAGCCAGCGGTGTGCAAGCGGCCTTTGCCGATGTCGTCGTCGAATATTCGGCGCTGCTCGCGCAGAACCATGACGAGGTGCCGGGTGCAACGCCGGGCGTCATCGGCCACGAACATGGCGTGATCTATAACGATACCGCGGCGAATCTGCTGGTCGCGGATTTTTCGCCGGATCTCTGGCTGCGCGCCGACACCGGAACGACCGTCGATGTCATCGGCAAGATGGCACTGATCGACGCCATCGCGACCGGAGATGGCGAGAACGCAGGTCTGATCGACAGCGCGATCACGACGCTGTGGGGCGGGCAGACCGGCAATCTCGACTGGCTCAGCGCGGCATTGAGCGATGCGGCCACCACCGTTGCGCTCGATGCGCTGCCGGGCGTCACGGTCGCGGCGTCCGCCGGGGCGCTGCTGGTGGCCGGTGCCGGCAACGATACGCTGCTCGGCACCGGCAACAACGATCTGCTGATCGGGGGCGGCGGGAGCGACAAGCTCGATGGCGGCGCCGGCAACAACATCCTGGTGGGCGGCGCCAACGCCTTCTATTTCTACCAGAGCGGCGACGGCAGCGATGTCATCATCAATGGCACCGCGTCGGTCTCGACTCCGACCGGTACCCTGGACTTCAGCAATGCCGCCACGGCCGGCTCGCTCTGGTTCGTCAAATCGGGCAATGACCTGCAGATCGATCTCCTGGGTACCCATCAGCAGGTGACGGTGGCCGATTGGTTCCTGGGCGGCTCCTATCAGTTGCAGGAGATCAAGGCCGGCGGTCTCGAAATCGATGCCAATGCTGCTGCGCAGCTGGCGCAGGCGATGTCGGCCTATGCGCAGAGCCATCCAGGCTTCGATCCGACGGTTGCCTCGCAGATGCCTTCGGATGCACAGTTGCACGAGATCATCGCTGGCGCCTGGCATATCAACGCCTGACGCAAAGCTGGTGCGGCGCGGATGTGACGTGCCGCCGTCTTCGACTGCCGGCTTCAGTGCAGGCGTGGACCCTTCAACAGCTTGGCGCGGTCGGTCGAAGCCACCGTGACGTCAAAGGTCACGCCCTCGTGGTGCACCGTCAGCGGCACGTCGACGCCGGCGGAACCGAGCGCCCAGAGCTTGCGGTAAAAGTCGCTCTGCCCGGTCACCTTGTCGCCGTTGATGCCGAGGATCACGTCACCGGCCTTCAGCTCGGCGCGCGCGGCCGGGCCGTTGCTGGAGACGCCGATGATGACCACGCGGTCGTCGATCTCGGTCGAATACATGCCAAGCCAAGGACGCGCCGGCTTGTTGACGCGCCCGAAGCGGCGCAGGTCGTCCATGACAGGCTTCAACAGATCGATCGGCACCACCATGTTGACATGCTCGGACCGGCCATCGCGCTCACGTTCGAGTTGCAGCGAGCCGATGCCGATCAACTCGCCTTTGGCCGAGATCAAGCCGGTGCCGCCCCAATTGGGATGAGCCGGAAGGGTGAAAATGGCTTCGTCCAGGAGATATTCCCAATAGCCCGCGAATTCCTGCTTGGCGACGATCTGGCTCGCCACCGAGCGGGTGCGGCCGCCGGCGCCTCCGAGCACGACCTGCTCGCCGACCCGGGTCGCGGCGGAGGAGCCCAACGGCAGCGGCTCGAGGTCGAGGCGGCCCAGCGCCTGCACCAGTCCGAAGCCGGTGGCGAAGTCGAAGCCGAGAACATGGCCCTCGATGACGCGGCCATCGTTGAGGTGCAGCCATACGCTTTCTGCTTCGGTGATCAGATAGCCGATCGTCAGCACCAGCCCGTCATCGATCACGACCGCATTGCCGGCGCGTTCGGTGCCGAGCGTCTCCGCGCTGAAGGCATCTGAGGGAATGATTGCATGCAGGCCGACCACCGAGGCCAGCACGTGGTCGAGATCGAATTTGTAATCGCTCGGACGAGGCTGGAATGCGAACGGCACCTTCCATTCGGTCAAAGAGGGCATTCTTCAATCTCCCACTCCGTCGGCGCGCGGCTTGCGCCGATACGTCTGCGATCCACGGCTTCGATGGGCGCGGCCGAGCTACGACTTCAGTTTAACACCATTGCTGCCAGTCGTTCCAGTTCTGAGCCGTGGTGTCTTGGCGATGACGGCTTGATCGCCGGCCACGTGGAACGTGACGGATATGCTCGCTCGAGCGGTGTCCGCAGAATGGAAACGCTCGTCGTCGGATATGGCTCCGTGAGAAGCCGCACCGGCCAACGCCAGGGCCGCAATGTCATCGGTACCGGGATTCAGCGCCATGATGGCCATCGGCGCGACCGTCTCCGCCCAGTGCGTTCCCCTGGAACCGCTCTTTTAACTTGCGATTGTCGCAATGGCGCGCGCACTGGGAGACGGACGTTGCAGCGGCGGGCAGGCTGAGATCTGCCGCCGGTGAGACGGCATCGGCGCGGCACGATCGCGCGTGCCGCGCCTGAGCGGTGACCGGCGCATCAGGCGAGGTGGCATTGATGGCCCAGGCAAGGACCTCCAACTCCAACTCCGAGGCCGCCGGCGAGATGCTGGCGCGGCTACGGCGGCTGCACGCGGCGGTGCGGTTTGCGCTGCCGCAGCGACATGCGATTCTGGTGATCGTGTTGTTGGTGCTGGCGGTTGCGGCCATCAATGCGTTCGAGCCCTTGGTGCTCAAGGGTGTGTTCGACCAGCTCACCGACCGGAACATGCCGGGGCCATCCTCGCCGGCATCCTGTTGCTGCTCGGCTTCGCGCTGGCCCGCGAGACGATGGCTGGCTTTTCCAACTGGCTGACCTGGCGCACCCGCATCGGCCTGCAATATGCGCTTCTCGAAGCGACCATCGGCAAGCTGCACCGGATGCCGCTGCGCATCCAGCGCAGCGAAGGGATCGGCGCCATCATGACCCGGCTCGATCGCAGCATCCAGGGCTTTACCAGCGCGGTCACCGCGATCCTGTTCAGCATCATGCCATCCGTCATCTTCCTGGTGATCGCGGTCGTGATCATGCTGCGGCTGGAATGGCGGCTCGCTTTGCTGGTGCTGCTGTTTGCGCCGTTGCCGGCGCTGATTGCCGCGCGCGCCGGCCCCGAACAGATGCAGCGCGAGCGCACGCTGCTCGACCGCTGGGCGAAGATCTATTCGCGCTTCAACGAGGTGCTCTCGGGCATCATGATCGTCCGCAGCTTCGCGATGGAAGATACCGAGAAGGCGCGCTTCCTGCGCGATGTCGCTGCGGCGAACAAGGTCGTGATCCATGGCGTTGGGATCGACGCCGGCTATTCCTCTGCAAGCAACCTGGCGGTGGCGCTGGCGCTACTCGGCGGTCTCGCATTCGGTGCGTACCTCGTCCTGCAAAGCGACATCACAGTCGGGACCGTGGTTGCGTTTCTCGGCTATATCGGCGGCCTGTTCGGCCCGGTGCAAGGCTTGAGCGGCGTCTACTCCAGCCTGCGCAAGGCCTCGGTCTCGCTCGACGAGATCTTCGGTATCCTCAATGTGCAGGAGCATCTCGGCGACAGCCCGGATGCCGTCGAGCTCACCGACGTCAATGGCGATGTCAGTTTCGAGAACGTGCATTTCCGTTACGAGCAGCCGCAGCGTCCGCGGCTCGATGGCGTGACCCTGCATGCCGCCCCCGGTGAGACCATCGCGATCGTCGGCCCGAGCGGCTCCGGCAAGAGCTCGCTGGTGCGTGCCATCGCCGGCTGCTGGCCATGGGGCAGAGGCCGGATCGCGATCGCGGGCGGCCAGCGCGTGCTGGTGATCCCGCAGCGGCCTTATGTGCCGGCCGGGAGCCTGCGCGACGCCGTGAGCTATCCGCGCGCGAGCAGCGATCTCGACCGTGAGCAGGTCGTCGCCGCCCTCGCAGCGGCTGGCCTCGGTCCATTCCTGCCCAAGCTCGACGAGGTCGCGGCCTGGGACAGGATGCTGTCCGAAGGCGAGAAGCAGTGGCTGGCGATCGCGCGGCTGCTGCTGCACCGCCCCGACATCGTCGCGCTCGACGAGGCGACTTCGGCGCTGCATGTCGAGGGCCAGGCGGAGTTGACGGCCACCCTCGCGCGCGAGTTGCCGGAGGCCACTATCATTACCGTCGGGCATCGGCCGGAGCTCGAGGCCTTTCATGACCGCAAGCTCACGATCGCGCGGCGGGTCGGCGGCGCCGTCATCGTCGCGGATACCCCGCTCCCGGTGGCCGGCGAACGGCGCGTGGGTTGAAGCTACCCGGCCTCCACTTGGGCACGCACCGGCAGGATACGGAAATCGCGTCCTTCCTTCAGCCAGGCAGCACGCTCGTCGCGCAGCAGCGTCCGGCGGACTTTGCCCGAATCGTCGCGCAGCATCGTGTTCACGATCTCGTAGCTTTCCGGATGTTTGTAGCGGATGAGCCGATCGGCGAGGAAATCGCTCATGCCATCGACGATCGCACGAACATCCTTGCGCTCGTCGATCTCGACGATCGCATGCACGCGCTGGCCGAGTTCGGGATCGGGCAGCCCGACCACGACGCAGGAGCGGATCTCCGGATGCGCCATCAGCGCCGCCTCGACCTCGGCCGGATAGATGTTGGCCCCGCCGCGCAGCACCATGTCGGCGAGCCGATCACCGAGATAGAGGTAACCGTCTTGGTCGAACCGGCCGATGTCGCCGAGCGACTCCCAGCCGTCCGGCCGCCGTTTGGGCTCGGCGCCAAGATAATGATAGGTCGTGCCTGGGCCGTCCTCGGGCAGGAAATAGATCTCGCCGCTCTCGCCGGGCGCGACGTCGTTGCCGTCAGGACCGATGATCCGCAGCTTGCAGGACTCGTCGATCTTGCCGACCGACCCTTTGTGCTCGAGCCATTCGGTGCCCGAGATCACCGTGCGCCCTTGCCGCTCGGTGCCGCCATAGAGTTCGTAGATTTTCTCCGGACCGAGCCACTCGATCCACTTCTCCTTCAGCCATGGCGGCATCGGCGCCGCCATGTGGAAGACGATTTTGAGGCTGGAGACATCGTAGGAATTGCGCACCTCTTCCGGCAACGCCCAGATCCGATGCATCATGGTCGGCACGAAATTGACCCATTGGATGCGCTCCGCCTCGATCAGGCGCAAGGTCTCCTCGGCGTCGAACTTCACCATGCCGGTGACCCGGCCGCCGGCGAACAGCGCGAAATGCGACACGATGAAGGGCGCGTTGTGATAGAGCGGCCCTGGGTTGAGCAGCGACGCGCCTTTCGGCATCCCGAGCGGCGGCTCGGCCGCGGTGTCGGTCACGGCGGGAAGATGGTCGAGGATCACCTTGGGCCGCCCCGTCGAGCCGCCCGAGGTCATGGCCTTCCAATAGCGCGCGACCGGTGCCGTCAGCGGCTCGTCGGAGAAGCCTTCGGGCACGAAATTCGCGGGCAACGAATTCGGTGCGTTCCAATCGGCCTCGCCGCCGACCACGAGCGAGGGTTTCAGGATATCGAGCACCGCAGCCGCTTCGCCGCGCGGCAGCCGCCAGGACAGCGACGTCGGCGTGGCGCCGCACTTCCACACGGCGAAGCTGGTCTCGAAAAAGGCATTGCCGTTGGGCAGGCCGATGGCGACGAAATCGCCGGGCTTGACGCCCTTGGCCATGAAGGCGTGGGCGCGGCGGTTGGCTGCGTGCTCAAGCTGCTCCCACGTCAAGGTGTCGTTGCCGTGACGGATCGCGATCGTGTCCTTCGGCTTGCGCTCGGCATACCAGCGCGGCACATCCGCCAAGGGAATCAGCATAGGTTCCTCCGCATTGTCAGGCGTTCAGATCGCCATCTCGTTGTCGTCGCGGCAGGTCGAGCCGGCCGCGCGTCCCGTGATGAGAGACGTTGTGCCTCAACTCATGTTGGTTCGTCCATATGCACACTGCTCATGATTGGAAATGCCGCGTCGCGAAATAGAGCTGCATGTTGCGGCCTATTGCGAGATCAGCTCGAACCTTTAGCGTCAGCAATCATTGAGGCGGAAGGGGGCGAACTGATGGGAGTTCCCTATGCACGCTCAAGAAATGATCTCCAGCCATCCGCAGGTCCGCGGCCAGACCAATGACGCGCTCATCCGCTGCATCGAGGAGTGCTATTCCTGCGCCCAGACCTGCACGTCCTGTGCTGACGCCTGCCTCGCGGAGGACAAGGTCAAGTCGCTCACGCAATGCATCCGGCTCGACCTCGACTGCGCCGACATCTGCAACATTACCGGGCGCATCGCGACGCGACGGACCGGGTCGGATCAGGAGGTGATCCGGCGCATGCTCGACACTTGCGCCGCGGCCTGCCGCCTCTGCGCCGCGGAATGCGAGAAGCACGCGCGGATGCACGAGCATTGCCGGATCTGCGCCGAGGCTTGCCGGCGCTGCATGAGCGCTTGCGAGGAGGCCGGGCGCGGCATGGCACATTGATAACGCGGTGGCCGGACCGGGTGTCAGCCCCGGCCCGGCCGCTCAGGATGCTTTCCAGATTATTTGACCGGTCAGCCGAGCAGGTTGGTCAGCGACGTGAAAATGCCGAGCAGCGTCAGGCCAAGCTTGTTCATGATGGTAATGAGCGCGAGCGCAATTCCACAGGCAATCAGGCCGTATTCGATCGCCGTTGCGCCGGACTCGTCCTTCAGCAGCTTCAGCGCCAGTCTTTTCAGAATCTTTTTCATTCCGCACCCGGACGAACGTCGTTGTCCATCTCACGGGCCGGGAAACTACGGGTGATAACCTAAGGTCGTATAAAGATGATGCCGCCAACTTTCCGCACTCGCCGGGATTTCCTGAAGACAGATGGTCGGCGCAAGCCGCGCAGGCCTCAGTCGGGCACGCCCGCGGCCTTGAGGGCCTCAGCATAGGTCGCCGCCATCGTGCCCACCGGGAACGGAATTCGGGACAGGAAGCCCGAGACCGTCAGGTCGGGCTCTACGATCAGCAGCTGCTGCGCGATTTGGGCGGCGCGGTCGCGGCGGTTCGTGTTCACCAGCGCCACCAGGAGTGCACGCAAGGCGACCGCGAAGCGCCGGTTCTGCGCCAGCGCCTTCTCCGCCCAAGCGATCGCTTGGGCAAAATCGCGGTCAGCCAACGCGCAGATCGCCATGGCGCCGGATGCGAACCAGCCGCGCGGATCGCGCGGGTTCAGCCGCATCGCGCGTTCGATCATGGTGCGGCCGGCGACCTGATGGCCGCTCATGGCTTCGATCCAGCCGCCAAGCGTCAGCGCCATCGCGGAATTTGGATTGATCGCTAGCGAGCGGCTGAAGAGCTCGCGGGCCGGCTCGATCTCGTCGGCCATGTTCCAGATTGCAAAGGCCGCCATCCACAGCACCTGCGGATCGTTCGGCGCGAGCTCGGTCGCGCGCCAGGCGCGTGCGACGGCCTCGTCGCGATAGGTCTCGTCTGGCTTGATCCAGCCCTGGAAGTGACGCAGCGCGTGGCAATAGGCGGCTGCCGCCATCGCCGGCGCGTAGAGAGGATCGATCGTCAGGGCCTGTTCGAGGCAGTCGATCGCAGCCGCCATGCTGTCGGCCGTGAACGCGTCGCGAAGGCTGGCGGCGCGCAGGAGCAGGTCGTAGGCGTGAAGGGCGTTCGCCGGTAGCGATCGACGCCGCTCAGCCTCCGCCAATTCCAATGTCGGCTCGATCGCCGCCACCACGCATTCCGTGATGGAGTCCTGCAGCGCGAACACGTCGCTGGCATCGCCATCGAACCGGTCGGCCCAGAGATGAGCTCCGGTCGCGGTGTCGATCAGCTGACCGGTGATGCGCAGGCGGGACCTGTCACGGCGAACGCTGCCTTCCAGCACATAGCCGACGCCGAGATCGCGTCCGACCTGGCGGATGTCGACTGGCTTGTTCTTGTAGGTGAAGGATGTGTTGCGCGCGATCACGGCAAGCCCACCGCAGCGGGACAGCGCCGTGATGATGTCTTCGACCATGCCGTCGGCGAAATAGTCCTGCTCGGGATCGCCGCTCATATTGGCGAAGGGGAGGACGGCGATGGACGGGCCTTCGAACGGCGGAGCTGCGATCTCGCCTTGGTCGTTCGGTTCTGCCGCCGCCGGCTCCCGCACCTCGCCGACGAAGCGAAAGCCCTTGCGAGGGATGGTCCGGATCAGGCGCTGCGCCTCGCCATCGTCGCCGATCGCGGCGCGCGCAGCACTGATCCGGCTGCTCAGGGTAGCCTCCGAGACGATGCGGCCGCCCCAGACCGCCGCCAGCAGATCGTCCCGGCTCACCACGCGGTCGCGGTTGCGGATCAGGAACTCCAAGAGATCGAAGACCTGCGGCTCCATGGCGACGAGAGCGTCGTCATGGCGGAGCTCGCGCCGCTCTGGATCCAGGGCGAAATCGTTGAAATGATAGGACAAACGTCAATACCCGCCGACTTGCTGTTGGGGCGGAGCCAGATCTAGCACGCTTCGGGGACGCTGAAATCAGGACGATCTCAAGGAAAACTCCAAGGCGTCTCCAAGCCATCTCCAAGCAGAGTGATCGGGGTTCGGGCACAAGGTGGCCAACAGATCAAGGAGATCGTCATGTCAGAGACCATCGACAATCGTCGCCGTCGTTTCCTCGGCGTTGCCGCCGCGGGCGTCGCAGCCGCCCAGTTCGGTGTGATCAACCCGGCCAGGGCCGAGACCTTCAAGGCCAAGGCCGCGCTGCCGGCGATCAGGCCGGGAATGACGACCACGTTTGGCCCGCTCAAGCAGATCGACGCCGGCGTGCTCAACACCGGCTATGCCGAAGCCGGGCCCGCCGACGGCCCCGCGGTGATCCTGCTGCATGGCTGGCCCTATGACATCCACAGCTATGCCGACGTGGCTCCGGCACTCGCCTCCGCAGGCTATCGCGTCATCGTTCCGTATCTGCGCGGCTACGGCTCAACGCGCTTCCTGTCGCCTGCGACGATGCGGAGCGGTCAGCCGGTGGCGGTCGCGGCCGACATCGTCGCGCTGATGGATGCGTTGAAGATCCAGAGCGCGACGCTCGCCGGCTATGATTGGGGCGCGCGCACCGCCAACATCATCGCCGCGCTGTGGCCGGAGCGCTGCAAGGCGATGGTCTCGGTGTCGGGCTATCTGATCGGCAGCCAGGACGCCGGCAGAATGCCGCTGCCGCCCAAGGCCGAGCTGCAATGGTGGTACCAGTTCTACTTCGCGACCGAGCGCGGCCGCGAGGGCTATGCGAAGTATCGGCACGACTTTTCCAAGCTGATCTGGCAGATCGCCTCGCCGCAATGGAAATTCGACGACGCCACTTTCGACCGCAGCGCAGCCGCTTTCGATAACCCCGACCATGTCGACATCGTCGTGCACAATTATCGCTGGCGGCTCGCCCTTGCAGAGGGGGAAGCGAAATATGACGCGCTGGAGAAGAAGCTCGCGACATTCCCGATCATCGCGGTGCCGACCATCACCCTGGAGGGCGATGCCAACGGCGCGCCGCATCCGGAGCCAGAGGCCTACGCCACGAAGTTTGCAGGTCGCTACGAGCACCGGCTGATCAAGGGCGGCATCGGCCACAATCTGCCGCAGGAAGCGCCGCAGGCCTTTGCGCAGGCCGTACTCGACGTGGCGGCTGGCTGAGAATGGTGTTGTCTCAGTTCTTGCAGCCGTCATTGCGAGGAGCGTGAGCTCCGAAGCAATCCAGAGCGACAGGCGAGACTCTGGATTGCTTCGCTATCGCTCGCAATGACGGTGAGAGACCGAAGGATCCAAGGTGAAGTGACGGATGTCAGGCTAAGCAAATGAATGAACTCGCCAAGATGGCCATCGCCGCCGCGGTGGCAACAGCAGCCGTGCTGCTTCTGCCTCTGGCGGGAGTAGCCGATGACGGCGCCTCGCCGATCTTCGGCGTCACGATTCCGCAAGGTTATCGCGACTGGCCGTTGATCGGGGTAGGGCGCGAGGACAGTCTCGGAGAATTGCGCGGCGTGGTTGGCAATGCCATCGCGCTCCAGGCTTATCGGAACGGCAAGCTGCCGTTTCCCGATGGCAGCGTGCTGGTCAAGCTGGCCTGGAAGCAGGTGCCGATCGCAGGCCTCGAGGGCGCCTTCACCTCTGACACGCCGACCACGATCCAGGTGATGGTCAAGGACGCCGCGAAATATGGATCGACGGGCGGTTGGGGCTTCGGCCGGTTCGTCGGCGGCAGGCCGGCCGACGAGGCGCAGCATCGGACCTGCTTCGCCTGTCATCAGGCGCATGCGAAGGATCACGACTTCGTCTTCACGCGGTACGGTCGATGACGGGCGCCTCTTAATGCAGGTCATCATCGCAGCTTCAATGGTTGGCGGCCCCAACCCATTGGCGCGCGTCACGATCCATTGTTCGGATCTGGCCTCGCCGTTGTGTGATGTGGGAGGTCGATAAAGCCGACGAATTCCGCGCCAGTTTTCAAATGATGCTCCAGTCGTTGAAATGACGCTGAATGGCGGTGCGTCCGCACAGCAACGGTTGCAGAAACATGCGCGCGGTTTGCAGCAGGGCGTGCGCATGCTGCAGAGCTTGTCTGTGGCTCAAGCGCAAAGCGAGGCGATTGGACCTGCTTCATATGACATGGCGCGGCACACTGGACGCGTTATGAGGAATGTCGGCGACCAGGGACCGTGAGGAGCCTGGTCGCCGCCTGTTACCGCTTCAACGCCCAGCAGGCTCGAAGTCAGGGCCCTCGAAGCGAAGGCCGCCGGAGCCACGTTCCACCCCGTGATGTGCAGCCTGGATCAAGCGCTCCTCTCCGTCGCGGACGAGACGCGCCTGCGCATCAAGCAGTGCTTCGAGGCGCCTGAGGGCGAGCGCTTTGTTGCGATGTTGGGAGCGGCCGTCGCGCGCGATTGCAGTGAGCCCGGTCAGCGCATGCACCGCGCGTACCGCGCTTTCGGTCGTGTTCTGGTGCTGGCCGCCCGGACCACCTGCGCGGAAGCTTTCGAACCGGATGTCCGCGTGTGCAGGAACGCCGAGAGCCTCGGGTGCCGGCAGTGTGACCACGCCGATGAACCAGTTCTTGCGGCCGTGGTTCGGCCGCAACGGGCTTTTGCACACCCATAGCACGGTGCCGGACGTCCATCGCGCCGCAAGCGCGGGGGCCGGCTCGCCATCGAGCACGACGATGGCGCAGGCCGGACCGTGCTGGTCGGCATGCTGCTCGGCAATGGTGCAGCCGCAGTCGAGTGTCGCGGCCTCGCGTGCCAGCCGCCGCAACGCATGCGCGACAGCGATCCGGCACTCGGCTGGACCGCGTCCTGAAGTGAACAGCAGGCGGATCATCGCCGGTCCTCGCTGCGCGGGCGCTCGGCTGCGATCTTCTTGACGGTCACCAGCGGTCGGAACGAGGCAACCACCCGGGCGAGGCTAAACGCTTCGAGATCGGCGATCACGCCTCCGATCGGCTTGTAGGCTTCGGGCGCTTCCTCGGCGAGGAGAGCGCGATCCTCGCAGATCACGCGGCCCCCGAACGGGTTGCGTGCCAGTCGCTCACGCTCCGATTTCGTTGCGCCAACACGTCCGATCATCGACGAACGGTCGTACTTGCGGCCGGCGCCATGGGCGAGCGAGGACAGCGCCTCGGGCGGAGCCGTGGCAAGCGGCTCGACCAGATAGGACAGCGCGCCGCGTGATCCCGGGACGACGACCAGGCCCTTGTCGGCAGGCGCTGCCCCTTTGCGGTGGAGCAGACCGTCGCTGCGATGCTCGACGCAATTGTGCGAACACTCGCAAACCGGTGCTGGCTCGCAGCGCAGCGCCCCGGCGGCGCGCCTTGCGATCAGCCGGCGGTTGAGTGCGGCCCAGCGCAGCGCGTGGTCGTGCGCCTGCAAGTACGCACGGCCGCTTTCGCTCTCGGGATCGAGCGGTCGCAGTCCGTCCACGATGTGCGTTTCGAGCAGCGCGTGGCCGAGACCGCGTGAGCCCGAATGCACCAGCAGATGCGCGCGATCGCGATCGATGCCGAAAGAGGTATCAAACACCTCCTCGACCGCCTGCAGCTCGCAGAAATGATTGCCGCCGCCGATGGTGCCGAGCGATTCGTCGAAATCGCAGGATGCCAACTCCTCCGCTGCGAGTTCGCCGGCAATATCGCCGTCATAGGGCCGGGCAACGTCGCGCAGCCGTTCGGCGGCCTTGTCCAGGCGGATTCTCCGCACGGCGAGGTCGAGCGCAAATAGCGCCATGCCGCAACCGGCGTCGGAGCCGACGAAGGCCGGGTGGATCTTGTCCGCGAGGATCGCGCAGCCGACCGGACCGAACTTGCCGGGATGCAGATCCGGCATGCCGGCGACAGCGATGATGCCTTCGATGTCCGCAACCGACTGGAGTTGGCGCACGGCGGCGCCCTCGATCCAGGAACTGGACGAGTAGAAACCGTGGACTGGCACGCGGCCGTCCACGAGATGGGAATTGCCCATGTGAGAAACCTTGGAAGAAACAGAGAGAGCCGCGCGCTCTAAGCGCGCGAAGAGTCCGGCTCAGCCCCCCCGCCTCACGCGAGGATCAGGCTCGGTGGCTCCGGATGGAGCAACGAACGATCGCGATCATCGTCTGTCTCCTCGGTCTTGAATGCGGAGCGGAAGTGCTCGACGCAGAGCGCTACTAATCACATCGGTGACGGCATGGCAATTCCCACGTCTGGGTATGCCGATCGGATCGGACTGACCTGTTGCAGGAAACGCACGTTCGACGGCCGTCAGCCGAACTTCCGTCGCGCGTCGAGCGCGAGCCCGATGCCGACGCTGCCGAGCAGGTCGGTTTCGGCGACGCGTGCACCGGGGAAGGGGGCCAGAATTGCCTGGCGCAGCAACGGCACCATGCTCGATCCGCCGGTTAGGAAGATCGTGGTGACATCGGTCGCCGCGACGCGTGCGTCTTTCAACAGCCGCTGCACCGTTGCGACGATGCGTTCGACGGCGTCAGCGATGGCGGCGTCGAACGCGGGCCGCGTGAAGGAGAACTTCGCCCATGCGCCATGATCGGCGAGCGCCGAGACCGCCGTCTCCGCGCGCGTCAGGGCAATCTTGGCCTCCTCGACCCCGATGGCGACCGCATGGCCCTGGCGCGCCTCGACCAGCGCGATGAAGCGATCGACGAGGTCGCGTCGCGCGGCCTCGTAGCGGATTTGCCGCAGCTCCGGCATCACGTTCTTCTTGTAGAGCTGGTTGATGCGGTGCCAGGTCGCGAGCTCATGATAATAGAGCGAGGGCAGGCTGCGCTTGCCGTCGGCGGTCGGGCTGCCGTAGCCGAGCTCGGGCATCACGCTTTTAAGGCTCAGCAGCCGGTCGAAATCGGTGCCGCCGATATGGATGCCGCCATTGGCCAGGATGTCGCCGGCGCGCTCGGCCCGCTTGCGCCGCTCGGGCGAGACGCGCACGATCGAGAAGTCGGAGGTGCCGCCGCCGATGTCCGCGATCAGGACCAGTTCTTCGCCACGGACATGCTGCTCATAATCGAGCGCGGCGGCGATCGGCTCGTATTGGAAGGCGATGGTCCGGAAGCCCTGCGCACGGGCGATGTTCTCCAGCGCATGTTGCGCCTCAGCGTCGGCCGCATCGTCCTTGTCGACGAAGCGCACCGGGCGGCCGAGCACGACCTCCGTGATCTCTCGGTCGAGCTGGCGTTCCATCTGCGACTTCAGATGCGCGAAATAGAGTCCGAGAATCCCTGAGAACGGCACCGCCTTCTGGCGAATATAGGTCTTCTCGTGGATCAGCGCCGTGCCCAGGATGCTCTTCAGCGCGCGCATGAAGCGCCCGTCATGGCCCTTCAGGTAATGATCGACCGCGCTGCGTCCGAAATGGGTGCGGTGATCCTCGAAATCGAAGAACATCGCGCTCGGGAGCGTCAGGTGGCGGTCTTCGAGCGGGAGCAGGCGGGCTTTCTCTGGATCGCTGATGCCGATGGTGGTGTTCGAAGTGCCGAAGTCTATGCCGCAATAGGCCGCAACCATGCTCGTCTTGCTCGTGTCAGTCCGGGGCGACGGCTTACCCGCTCGGCGGCGTCGTGTCATCCGGCGAATGCCAGGGCTACTGCATATGGGGAAAAACTCGGCCGACGGATCTCTTCCGCGGCCGTCCTTCGAGACGCTCGCCTCCGGCGAGCTCCTCGGGACGAGGGCTGGTTTGCGGCAAAATGGCAGACCCTCATGGTGAGGAGCGCCGCATGCGGCGCGTCTCCGGACGATGCTACGCATTGCCGGGAGAACCATGAGGCCCGATCCAGTTTGCGCCATATGCGATCGCCCTGCGGCGAATGCGGTTCGCGCCATGCGGCTTTACGAACGATCGTGCGATGTCGGCGTCGGCCGCGGCAAGCACCGGCAGAACGCGCATCGGACGGCGGCGGCAGGCCCGTCGAATGAGAGGCCGACGTTTGGCGCCATCCCGGGATCAGCTTGGGCGCCTTACGACGGACTTCCGTCGCGCCGCGCTCTTCGCGCCGAATGTCGGCACGTCACGGTCTATCAATGTCTGTTAACCATCATATCAAGGGCGCGGACCGGCGTCGCCCTGGTGCTGGCTGCTCGAGCCCGGCGGGGGCGAGCTACACACACAGGTTGTAAAATTAACGATCGGTGCATTTTCCGAACGCATTTTTCTCAATCTGGAACCGGATACTTCCAGGTCGCGGCAAATTTGAGACATTCTTGACGCGTCAGTTGGTGCGGCTGTCGTGCTCGATGCTCGTCGCCGTAGCCAGCTGGTGCTGAGGTCGACCCGGATCGGGTGCAGCTCGGCGTCATCGGCGTGATGCAGTGTGTGGCGTTGTGAGTTGAGTAACCGGATGGAAGATTTCCATTCTCTCCCTGAAGAAGTGCCGCGGACCTTTGACCCCCGGTCGTGGCGGGAGGTGAACGGCCCCACGATCCATCCCGGCGGCGCCGGGAACGCGCTGCAGCTCTGCTGCCCGCCGGTCGCTTCCTTCGTGGGGGCTTTCCTGGGCTGCCTTCTTACCCTGGATCTGAGCAGTTCCGGGGTGCCTCCCGCAATTGCATCGGCAACCGTCACGATCCTCTTGTGCGCCTCACTGATCTTGTCGGGGTGGGCCGAACTGGTGCCGAGCGCTTTCTTTTCCTCGGCCTATGGAGGAAGCTTCGGCGGGATGACGCCGGTTGCGGTCCTCAGCGAGAGCGTGGCCCGATCGGGCCTGCCGGTCAGTGCGTCGTTCTCTTTGCTGTCGATCTTTTGCGGGCTGGTGTTCTGTCTCGCCTGCGCAATGGACCTGCGGCGGAGGGGGATCTTGCGCGGCTATGGCGGGCGGCTCGGTGGGCTCGCGGCCATCGCGTCCTTTCTCTTCGTCGGCCTCGGGCCCTTGCTCGGTTCGGATGGCGAGTTGTTTCGCGTTGCTCGTGTCGACGCCTTCGACAGCGATCCCGGCGCGGTGGCACGGATCTTCGCGGTGTGCGCGACCGGCATGCTCGCCACCCTGTTGGTGCTGCGGCAACCGCGGGTGGCCGCGTCGCGCCGCGTGATCAGGATCTTCGCCGCCGCGACCGTTGCGTTCGTCGGCCTCGTCGCGCTCCATGAAATGCAGCCGAATGATCCATGTCTGCAAGACGCATTCTATGCGGGGTGCTTTCTCGGCATGTCGTCGCCGGAGCGGTTGGCAGGTCCGATCCGGCCGGTGTTGGTGTCGTTGGTATTGACCGTCCTTCTTGCCGAGACCTGTCCGATCCTGCCCGCCGTCGGCGGCAGCCTCGGCTTTCTCGCATGCCTGACTGTGCTGGTGTTGGACACCTCGCGCCGCGTCCTCCGCTCGGCGACCTCTGCGATCGTTGCGGGAGAGTGCGATAGCGGCGTTCGGGGACCCGGCGCTGGCCGAGGCTCGTCGGCGGGGATGCCGGCTTGGCGCGCGATACGGTCCTTCGCGACGCTCGCAATGTCGCCTCGCGCTGCGCCTCCGCTTGCGAAAGGGCTGGCGGCAACGCTGCTGTTTGGCGCCGCGCTGGTGCCGTTCGGTTCTGTGCCGGAGCAAGAGGAGCTGTGGACCACCGGATCGATCCGGGGCGTCGAGACCCAGCTCCCGGCGGCCCAGCCGAGATCGGCAGGCATGGTGCCTATGCTGATGAATCCCGGCGCTCTCAGCGAAGCACGAATCGTTGGCACCGCGGATGCCGCCCTTGCGACTGATGGTCCGGCGCAGAGCCGCGCCGAACTCGCGCTGCGGCCGAGCGCGGATGTTCGCAGGGTCGGCTCATCCGATGGGCGTTCGGGTCAGGTCCGGTCGCCGCACACCAAACGCGCTCACGTCGTGGCGCAGCCGGTCTCTCGCAGGAGCAACGCACACTAAACTTTTCGATTGAAATGGGTGATCGAATTTAGGTTACGTTAGCTACTGAACCGGGGCTTGGGCGAGCAAAGAGCCGGAATACAAGCGGACATAAAACCGAAGGGGATTTTATATGATTTTGAACCGAAGACTTGCCGCCTTTTCTGCGGCGTTGCTCTTGTTGACGATGGAAGCGGGCCGACCGGCCTCGGCCGCCCAAGTCGTCGCTATCGGTGCGAGCAATACGATCGGCGCAGGACGGGGTAGCCACCATGGCGGGGTGGTGCCTTCGGACGCTTGGCCCGCTCAACTTGAACAGCTGCTCCATGCCCGCGGCATCGGCGTCGAGGTGAAGAACGCCGGTATTGCCGGAGACACGACTTGCAACATGCTATCTCGATTGGACAGCGAAATCGGGTCCGACACGAAGGTGGTCATCATTCAACCCGGCGGCAACGACGCCTGGAAAGGCACTTGCAGGTTCGACACAGCGAAGAATGTGGCTGAGATGCAGCAACAACTTCGGGCACGCGGCATCAAGTCGATCTTGCTCGTTCGCCTGGGAAGCATTGCCGGCAAGAGCAATCTTGAGGTCGACGGTCAGCACTTCAACAAAGCGGGCCATGCGGCGATCGCAGCCTGGTTGCTTCCGAAGGTCGCTGCTGGGTTGCGATAGCCTGCCATTGCAGCAGCAATTCATTGGCCGGTCCTGGCGCCAAGCGTGCGTCTCGGGATACAAAAGAGCGTCAAGCCGACCGGAAACGTAAAGGCAGCCCCCGACGAGGACTGCCGGACGATCGGAATACAATGTAGGGGGGCGTCTTTAGTCTACATTAGCAAATGCCGATAATAGTCGCCGCCAAGAGCAATTGCAATTTGGTCGGAAATGAACAGCGACGAGGCCGGTCTTGCTTGGCGCACATTCAACTTGAATTGGATACCCGTCGCGATTCTCGGGGCTGTGCTGTTCTGCGTCACACTGTGTACGAACTTTTCCCTGGAACCGATGGCCTTCGGCGTTGCCGTTGCAATTGCTCTTCTACTTGCGGCTGTCGCCTATGGTTCCGCGCTCATAAAGCCGGATGTTGCAGATCCTAAGCTCGTCTTCTGGTTTGGCGCGACGGCCCAGATCATAGTGGTCACGGCGATTGTTGGACCGCTGAGCTACGTCGCAAACGCGTTGAACTGGCCGCTGCAGGACCAGACGCTATTGGTAATTGACCGTGCCATCGGGATGGACCCTCAACCGATCGCAGCCTTTTTCAACGAGCACAGTTGGCTCGTGAAGTACCTGAACGTCGGTTATGGCTTCATCAAATGGCCGCTGCTGGGCATCCCCATCATTTTGACGATGACGCTGCGATTCACGAGGCTTCAGCAGTTCGTACTTGCGTTGAACCTTGCGCTCGCCGTGACGATCGTCATTTCAGTGTTCGTTCCGGCCGTCGGGACCTACTATGGTCTTGGCTTGTCGCCGGCAGAGCAATTTCCGTTGATTGATTCGACCAATTATGCGGCGCAGCTTCGTGATATCCTGGCGCTACGCGATGGGTCGCTCCGTCATCTTGAACTGCTCAGGTTGTCGGGCATCGTCTCCTTTCCAAGTTTCCATACGGCGTCGGCGGTTCTCTATATGTGGGCGGTGTGGCCGGTCCGAGCTTTCCGGTGGGCAACGATTGCGCTCAACACATGGATGATTGCGGCAACGCCCTTGATCGGCGCGCACTATATCATCGACGTCGTGGGCGGCGCCGTCGTGGCTGCCGGAGCCGTTCTTCTGACCAAACATCTCTTCAGATCCTTGCTTCTCGGATCCAGGCGTCGAAAAGCGTCCCTGGTGGACGTGAATCAGCCCGAGCTCCGCTTCAGCCTCAAGTAGTCGCCAAATCGCTTCGTGCGATCTCTCCGCTTGTCATGACGGATCGACGCGAATCCAGGACGAGCAGTCCGTGCATAGTAGTTTCTTTAACATGTGATGATAACTTGGAGCGCTCGGGCGATCTGAGGCGCTCCGGCCGCCGGCGTGTGGGAGGGATCGCAGGCGCCTCGCGTTCTTGATTTTGATGTGGAAACCGGTCGTTGTCGCGGCTGGTATTGATGGACGACCGATGTCGGATCTCGTTTCAATCTCGAGCCTTTCTCCGACGGAGCCGCGAAGGGTGAGTGCCGGGGTCCTGATAACGGGGCTCGGACTCGCGGTTGTGCTCGCGATCAAACTGTTGTCGATCAAGACCGGCGTCTTCGATGCCATGTCCACCGACGATGCCATGCGTTTGGTCGAAGTGCGCGACCTGATCAACGGGCAAGGGTGGTTTGACCTCCGGCAATATCGACTGGACCCGCCTGGCGTGCCGATGCACTGGTCGCGCCTTATCGATCTGCCCTTGGCCGTCTCGATCCTGCTGTTGAAGCCTCTGATCGGAATGCACCACGCCGAGGCGGTGACGCTGTTTATCTGGCCTCTGCTGCTGTTCGCCATTGCTATCGCGCTTGCCGTCGCGATTGCCCGGCAGATGAGCGACGGCGCCGTAACGTCACAGATCGGCGCCGCCGTGCTGGCTATGCTGGCGGTGCCGGCGCTCGTTCATTTCCGGCCAGGCGGGATCGATCATCACAACGCCCAGATCGATCTGTTGCTTTCCATGGTCCTGTTCACGTTGCAGATCGAGCGGAGTGCGATCAAGGCCGCGTTGGCGGGCCTCGCTGCGTCGTTATCGCTGGCCATCGGCGTCGAGATGCTGCCTGCGATCGCCACGATAAGCGTTGCTGTGGTCGGGCTATTCATATGGCGGGGCGCTCCCGTCGCGCGCCAAGTTGCAGCCTTTGCGATCGCGCTGGCGGCCTCGTCGCTGCTACTCGCATTGGCTTTGCTTTCGCCGCAAGCGCTGGCGGCGCCCGTCTGTGACGCGTTGGGCGGTCCGCTACTGCTGCTGACCGTCGGCGGTGGCGTCGGCTTGGTCTTCATGGTCGGAATTGATCATGTCCGCTCTGCTCTATGGCTCCGCGTTGTCACTGCAAGCGCAGTGGCGGTTGGCTTGATGGGCGCGTTGATCGTGCTGTTTGCGGGATCACTTGCGTTGCCTTACGCACAGCTTGATCCGCTTGTGGTGTCGATATGGCTCGATAACGTTCAAGAGACTGTCTCACTTGCGAGGATGCTCCGGCTTGGTGCGGAGGTGGTTCTCGGCTTTTACGCCTTTCCTTTCGTTGCGTTGGGGATAGCTGTTGCGGCGCTTCTCCGGTCGAATCCGCAGGATCGCTTCCGTTGGGTGCTTGGCGTCGTGACGCTCGCCTCGTTGATCGGAATTAGCGCTTGGGAGGTGCGAGGCGCAGCCGGCGCAAACATGGTGGCAGCCCCGATTTTCGCCGCGGGCGCCGTGACGCTCTGGCCGTCGCTCGCCATTGGAAGCAACCTGGTGCTGCTGGCATTCGCCGTTTCACCGATGATGTTTGCAATATTGGGGCCTTCCGCGAAGCCGCTGATCGAGCTGATCTTCAAGTCGCAGCCGATGATCTTCGACCCCGATGCGTTGAGGTGCCAGAGCGTTTCGGACGCCGCTTCCATGAGACAGCTTCCCAAGGGGCGCGTGATGGCGCCGATCGATTTTGGACCGGCCATACTGGCGGAAACGGACCACGACGTGTTCGCCGCGCCGTACCATCGCAACAATGACGGCAATCTCGCAATGCTCCAGCTGATGATGGCGCCAGCGCCGGTTGCGCATCGAATGCTGTTGGATCGCCAGATCGATTACGTGGTGATCTGCCGCACGTCCCCAGATCGAAGCGTCATTGAACGCGCCCCAGATGGTTTGGAGGCAGCCCTGGTCCGCGGCGAAACGCCTGAATTTCTTGAGCCGATAGGCCTCGGATCCACAAACAAAATCGCGGCGTGGCGGCTGCGAAAGTGAAGCCTCGGTCGCGAGCGGCCGACCTCCTCCTATCCGGCCCTGAGAGACCGTCAAAGGTCACACACTGTGTGCCGCACCGCATAAAGCGGTGAAATTAACCAAAAATCCAATGATTCCGTTGGCGGTGCGACGCATAAGATTGTCGCACGCGACACATAAGAGCGTATCGAAAAATTTGCGAAACCGCGCGGACCGCCTGCGACAGAGCGCATGCTGGTAGGGTGGTTGCGGCGAGCGTGGCGGATCGGAAATATCCGGCGACCGACTTTTCGCGCCGTTTACAGGGGGATCCGTTTGCCAAACGGTCTGGTTGGATGTGACCTAAGGCCCGTTCGATGGTGAAACCGCCGCACGGCGCTGGGCAATAGAATTACAACAATATATTGTGATTTTCATTATTTGCAGCCGGTTGGGTGTGCCAACTTTTCGGAAGCCGCTCCTCTCGGCTTTTGATGGTGTGAGGCAGTCAGATGTCGTGCTAGAGCGGGTCGTTGTCGGCGACCGCTTCCCAGACCGGCTCCTCGGCTGGCTGCTTGGCCCACGACCCCGTCGGGTTCGCGCGGTCCAACAACTCGCCGGCAACGGCGCCCAGTCCGGCGGTCTGCAACGCGGCCATCTGGAATGCGTCGCGAGCGGCGAAGTCATCCTCCGAGAGGTCGTCATCGAGCAGGCTGAGCGGCTCTTCGAGGTCGCGCCGAAGGTAGTTGTGCAAATCTTTGAAGCCACACGATCGGGCGGCGAGATCGAGGCAGAATGCATGCTTGAGCTTGACACCCTGCGCAGCCGTTGCGTCATGCCCTTCATGCGGTCGTCGGCCGTCACGATGATCATCGTGTACTGCTCGTTGACGTTGGGGATGGTGCGGGCGGCTCCGGCGTAGGACTGGCGCCAGCGTTCGATGTCGTCGCAGAGCTCCGTCAGCGTCGTGAAACGCTTGTTGCGGAGGAGTTCGCTCAGCTCGCGCAGAGGCCTTTCGGTGAGTGCCCTCGTCCGCAGCATGGGGCCATAGATGATCGAGATGTCATGTCGCTCAGCCCAAGAGCGAAGCGCCGAATGGCGGCGGTATTCGAAGTTGTTGTCGATCCAGACCTCTTCAGGAAGTCCCGACCGAAGGACTCGCCGGTCCAGCGTCGCGGCGATATCAATGGCGGCCGTGAGCGATACGGTCGCGCTCAGGGGACAACGCGCGTGGACGTCGATCACCGTCGTCACGAACGGCCTGAGGTCCAGGTCGAGCATCGCGGAATCGATGATCTATGCCTGATTTCTGAGCGGGACCGGGTAGGCGGTCATGTTCGCCATGAGCTACGTAGTTCTGAACTTCATCTCGACTTCCTTTCTGCTCGAAGGTTTCGGCTTATCCACGGCTCGCCGGCCGCCGAGCGCGATGTTGAACCGCCGCGTCGGAGCGCCCCATACATTGTAGACACGACATTGCTCAGATGGCATCTGGGACATTGTGGGCGCGTCTTATTTGTCGCGGCCTTGTCGCTCTGAAAGAGAATCTGACGCAAACATCTTCCAGAGGTTGATCTGCATCAACGAAGCGACGCCGCATGCATGCAGCGTTAGCCGTTGGTCAGCAAGTGGAGCCGTTCGGCTCTCAGCCGTATGCCTTCTGGGAAGTCATAAGTACAAGCTTTGTCGAGCGGGCATTTTCTGTCGAATGTCCGACATGAACGGGCCCAAGGAAACAATGAAGAAATACTCTCAAAGAAAGAGCTGTGGGGGAGTGCATGAGTCCTCTCTGGCTTCATCGACACGTTCGACTTTGGCGGAGCAGTCTCGCATCGGGCAACTCGATCTGTCGGATCAGCTCATCGCTGAACAGCACGCTCAGATACGCAAGCGTTCCGGACGTCGCAAAGAATTGGAAGATCAAGATCGGCGTCTCGACCGGGCGCTGCAAACACGTGCGTTGCAATTAGCAACCACGGAAACGCGGTACCGCACGGCTTCCGCCGAACGTCGGGTCTGTCGAAGGCGTCACCAGGACGGCGAAGAACGCCTCGTAGAGATACAGGTGCCGTTTGAGCGGCTTTCTCTATTGCAGCGGCATTGCGACTCCAAAGTAATGGCTCTTGTCCCTTGTGCGCCAGCAAATTGTTCGGCGTGTTCCGGCGGGCGCATGGTTCCGAGTTAGCCGGCACGGGCATCGGGCTAGCTATCGGCCGGTGCATCGTGGCGCGGTATGATGGGCGGGTGTGGGCCGAAGGTAAGGTGAACGAGGGGCGACGCTCTATTTTACCTTTTCGGTACGGGAGGACTCTCATGTCTGAAGCGCACGCCGGGCTCGAAATCCAAAATGGAGCGATGTCCCCGGCGGTATTGTGTCGGCGGATTGTAGCCTTCTGCCACCTGGTTTTCGAACCGCCTCGTATGAGTGAGGCGAGGAGAATCCTGTTGCTTGGAGTTGTTGCGCTCGTGCTTGTGGGATGCGGTCAGAGCGAGGAGGACAAAGCGGCCGAACCCAAGTTCACGCAGCAGGCGCCGGCGGCGGCCGGCAAGGAATATGCTTTCGCCATCCATCCCCTGCACAATCCGGTACGCATGTTCGAAATCTATGGCCCGTTGATCGATTATCTCAATCGCAACATTCAGGGCGCCTCGTTCCGGTTGGAAGCCTCGCGCAATTACGAGGCCTTCGAGAAAAAGCTGTACGCACGGGAGCTTGAGTTCGCTCTCCCCAATCCATACCAGACGCTGATTTCGCTGAGCCACGGCTACCACGTCATCGCCAAGATGGGGGACGACTACAAGTTCACCGGCGTCGTTCTTGTCAGGCGCGACAGTGGCATCAAGAACCTGTCAGACCTCAAGGGCAAGAAGGTGTCGTATCCCGCCAGCACTGCGCTCGCCGCCGCCATGATGCCGCAATACTATTTCCAGTCCCACGGCCTGGACGTGAACCGCGACATTGAGAACATTTATGTCGGTTCGCAGGAATCATCCATCATGAACGTGTATCTCGGCAATGTCGCCGCCGGTGTGACCTGGCCGTTGCCGTGGGAGGCGTTTCAGAAAGAACACCCTGACAAGGCAAGCGAGCTGGAACTCAAATGGGAAACCGAACCGCTCATCAACAACGGGGTCGTGGCCAGGGATGATCTCCCCGAACAACTCGTGAAGCGCGTAGCGCAACTGCTCGACACCTTGCACACCAGTGAGGAAGGGAAGAAGATCCTGGCGCGCATGCCGTTATCCCGCTTCGAACTTGCGGATGACCGGCGCTACCGCGTGATCGACGATTTTCTGAAAAAATTCAGCCAGACCGTGCGTCCGCTCGATAACCAATAGCGAGAGAGCAAATGGGTCCTTCGGAAATTGCATCGCGAAGGTCGTTCAGGCGGCAGATCATTCTGACTTTCGTGGTCGGCTTCTTTTTCCTGATTTCGGCCTTTTCGATCTATTTGGTGGAGTCCGAAAGGACCCAGCGTCATCTCAACAGCATCAATGAAACGACAGGCTTGGCGCAGTCACTTGCGGCCAACTCCGTTCCCTGGGTGCTGGCAAACGACGTGGAGGGCTTGGAGGAAGTCGTTCTTTCCTTGCAGAGGTATCCGGAGTTTCGTTATGCCATGGTCATTTCTCCCTCGGGCCGTGTGCTGGCGCACAGCGACCTGGCGAAGGTGGGGCAGTTCCTCTCCGACGAGAAGAGCCTGGCTCTCCTCGAGGCGCCACCCGAGAACCGGGTCATGAGAGACGACGCGTCCGTAGCCGAGGTCGCCGTGCCCGTCAGTGTCGGTCAAAGGCATGTCGGCTGGGCAAGGATCGGGCTGGGGCGAGAGAAAAATTCCGGCGAGCTGCGACGCTTGACGTTGGGAAGTGCGCTCTTCGTGCTGCTTGCCACGATCTCAGCGTTGCTCGCAGCCCTCCTTATCGCGAACCGGCTTGGGCATCGGATCGGATTGCTGGTGAGGGTGGCTGAGGAAGTGCAGGCCGGGAATTACGCGACGCGAGCGAACATTCCGGGTGGCGAGGACGAAATCACCAGGCTGGCTTCCAGCTTGAATCACATGCTGGATGCGCTGGCGAGGAATGAAGGGAGCCTACGGGCGGCCGCGCGCTATACCCGCAGTCTGATCGAGGCGAGCCTCGATCCATTGGTGACCATCAACCCGGATGGCAAGATCACCGACGTGAACGAAGCCACGATCCGGGCCACCGGGGTCGCGCGCGAAGTGTTGGTTGGAAGCGATTTCTCCAATTACTTCACCGAGCCGGATAGGGCACGCGCCGGCTACCGGGAAGTCTACGCGAAGGGTTTCGTGACCGAGTATCCCCTGGCGATTCGTCACGTCTCTGGCGCTGCAATCGACGTTCTCTATAATGCGAGCCTTTACCGCGACGAGAGGGGCGACGTGGCCGGAGTCTTTGCCGCGGCGCGCGACATCACGGAGCGCAAGCGGAGCGAGGAGCGGAACGCGCAGCTCGCGGCGATCGTGGAGTCCAGCGACGATGCGATCTTCGGCAAGACGCTGGAGGGCGTCATCACCAGCTGGAACAAGGGCGCAGAGCTGATTTACGGCTACACCGCGCAGGAAGTGGTCGGCAGGTCGGTCTCGGTCCTGATGCCGCCCGGGCGCAGGCAGGAGATGTCAAGCAATCTCGCCTTGATCCGGGAAGGACGCCATATCGTGCATTTCGAGACACCGCGGCGCAGGAAAGACGGGAAGGAAATTTACGTGTCGCTGACGATGTCTCCGGTGAAGGATGACGCGGGGCACATCATCGGCGCATCGGCGATCGAGCGCGACGTCACCGAGCTGAAGCAGGCGGGGGACGCGCTGCGGCAACGAGAGGCGGACCTGCGTGTGGCCTCGCTCTACACCCGCAGTCTGATCGAGGCTAGCCTCGATCCGCTTATGACGATCGACCCGGACGGGAGGATCACCGACGTGAATGAAGCGACGATCCTGGCTACCGGGATCGCGCGCGAGGCGCTCATCGGGAGTGATGTCTCCGCCTATTTCACCGAGCCGGACAAGGCGCGCGCCGGATACCAGGAGGTCTACGCGAAGGGGTTCGTGACCGATTATCCGCTCGCGATTCGTCACGTCTCGGGCAATGTGACCGACGTTCTCTTTAATGCGAGCGTCTACCGCGACGAGAAAGGAAACGTGGCCGGCGTCTTCGCCGCGGCGCGCAACGTCACCGCGCTGAGGCGGACGGAAAGGGAATTGCGCAAAGAGCGCGAACATCTCGAAGAACTGGTTGCGATGCGCACGGCGGAACTGACCACGGCGAACGGTGATCTCGAAGCGACCAACGGGGAGCTGGAGGCATTTGCCTATTCGGTCTCGCACGACCTCAGAGTGCCGCTCCGGGCGATCGACGGGTTCTCCCGCATCCTGCTGGAGGATTATTCCGGCAAGCTCGACGCCGAGGGCCAGCGGGTGCTGAACGTCGTGCGCGACAACGCGATCAAGATGGCCCGGCTGATCGACGACATCCTAGCGTTTTCGCGGGCAGGCCGCAGCGAGATCGCGCCGGCGCGGATCGATATGGATGAGGCGGTCCGCGCCGTGATCGAGGAATTGGCGCCGGCCGTCGCGGGGCGCAAACTGACCTTCGACATCAAGCCGCTGGCGCCGGCGCAAGGCGACGCCGCCATGATTAGGCGGGTTTGGACCAATCTGATCGATAACGCCGTCAAGTTCACCGCGCCCAAGCCCGACGCCGTCATCGAGATCGGGTCGACCGCCGGCAAGGACGAAACCACCTACTACGTCAAGGACAACGGCGCGGGCTTCGACATGCAATACGCCACAAAACTGTTCGGCGTGTTCCAGCGGCTGCATGGTTCCGAATTCGCCGGCACCGGCATCGGGCTCGCTATCGTCAAGCGCATCGTCGTGCGGCATGGCGGGCGGGTGTGGGCCGAAGGCAAGGTGAACGAGGGCGCGACGTTTTACTTTACCCTGCCGGTTCGGGAGGACTCTCATGCCTGAAGCGCACGCCGTGGTCGAAATCTTTCTGGTCGTCGGGGATAAGGCAATCGATGCGGAGCCTTGCATCCGGAGAGACGAGTGAAACAGCCGGAGAACAAGCAAATAATCGCAGTCTTTGTCGGTCATGGACTGGCGATCTTTCTGGCTGTGATATTGATCGCATTCTCCGTTCACGCATTGACGGCACTGCAGCAAATTTCGCGCAACGCGAGCGTCTACCAAGAGGAGAGGGGCAAAGTAGCCGGCGTCTTCGCCGCGGCGCGCGACGTCACCGAGTACGTTTGCAGTGCCATTTCACGCTTGGCCGACCCTAAACGATGGCGGCTATGAGAATTCGAATCACGATTTCACGCGCCATTTTTGCATTTGGCATGCTCACGGTGGTCGGTCTCGTTGTGGTGATCGTCGCGAGCAATTATGCGCTCTCCCAACTCAAGGTCGGCGGCCCTATTTACAACAGGATCGTACTTGGGAACGATCTTGTCTCGGACATTCTGCCTCCGCCAGAATACGTCATCGAGGCCTATCTCGAAGCGACACTAGCCCTCCATGATCCCCCATCGTTCGCGATGCACCGCGATCGGCTGGTTCAGTTGAAGAAGGACTATGATGAGAGACACAGCTTCTGGTCGAATTCCGGCCTTGATCCCGCGATCAAGAAGAAGCTGCTCGAAAAATCGCACCGTGATGTCCAGCGCTTCTGGACCTTGGTTGAACAGTCTTTTTTGCCCGCGCTGGCCACGGCCGATACCGCTGCGGCGGCCAAATCATATGCGGACATAACGGCGGCCTATACTGCGCATCGCGCAGTGATCGAAGAGATCGTCAAACAGACCAAGGATGATAATGCTGCCACTGAAGCCGAAGCCGCCAGGCGAGTTAGATTTTTCACTTGGGTTCCCTCGGGCATTTTCGCACTCGTCCTTGTTATTGTTGGTGCCGGAATCGCCGGTGTCGTAAAGGGCGTTATCCATCCGATCGTCAAGATGACCGATGTCATGCAGCGCCTCGCCAGTGGAGAATTGGAAAGCGAAATTCCTTCCCTCGGCCGAAAGGACGAGGTCGGCGCGATGGCTGGCGCGGTTCAGGTCTTCAAGGAAAACGCCTTGCGTGTTCGGGCCATTGAAGAGGAACTGCGCAGGGAACATCAACACCTCGAAGAGCTGGTGACACTCCGGACAGCGGATCTGACGAAGGCCAACGCAAGGCTCGAAGCGTCCAACAAGGAGTTGGAGGCATTTTCCTATTCGATCTCGCACGACCTCAGAGTGCCGCTCCGGGCGATCGACGGCTTCTCCCGTCTCCTGCTGGAAGATTATTCCAGCAAGCTCGACGCCGAGGGCCAGCGGGTGCTGAACGTCGTGCGCGACAGCACGCTCAAAATGGCCGAGCTGATCGACGACATCCTTGCGTTTTCGGGGGTCGGCCGCAGTGAGTTGATTTCGGTGCAGATCGACATGGATGGATTGGTCCGCCACCTGCTCAGGGTATTCGAGCCGACGGTCGCGGGGCGCAAGCTGACCTTCGACATCAAGCCGCTGGCGCCGGCGCAGGGCGACGCGGCCATGATCCGGCAGGTCTGGACCAATCTGATCGAGAACGCCATCAAGTTCACCGGACCCAAGCCCGACGCCGTCATCGAGATCGGCTCGACCACTGGCGAAAAGGAAACAATCTACTATGTCAAGGACAATGGCGTGGGCTTCGACATGCAATATGCCAGTAAACTGTTCGACGCGTTCCAGCGGCTGCATGGCGCCGAATTCACCGGCGCCGGCATCGGGCTCGCTATCGTCAAGCGCATCGTCGCGCGGCACGATGGGCGGGTGTGGGCCGATGGCAAGGTGAACGAGGGCGCGACGATTTATTTTGCCCTGCCTGTCCAGGAGGACTCTCATGTCTGACGCAAACGCAGTGGTCGAAATTCTTCTGGTCGAGGACAATGCAACCGATGCGGAACTTTGTATCCGCGCGCTCAAGAAGCACAATCTGGCCAACCGGCTTGTATGGGTGAAGGACGGCGCCGAGGCGCTCGACTTCCTGTTCGCCAGGGGCGCCTTCGCCGACCGCGCGGCCTCCGCCGGCCATGCGGCCTCGATCCAGCCGAAGGTCGTCCTGCTCGATCTCAGGCTGCCCAAGGTCGATGGGCTCGAGGTCATCCGCAAGGTCCGGGCCGACGCTGTGTTGAAGGTACTTCCTATCGTCGTTCTGACATCGTCGAAGGAGGATCGCGACGTTGTGGAAGCCTACAAGCTCGGCGCCAACGCCTTCGTCAGCAAACCGGTGGAGTTCGATGAGTTCGCCACCAAGGTCGCGCAGCTCGGCCTCTTTTGGCTGCTTGTCAACAAGCCGCCGCTTTAGATCGGACGCACGCGCATGGATCCGGCACCGGATAGATCTCTCAAGATCCTGATCCTGGAGGACGAGCCGACCGACGCGGAGCTGGTCGAGCGCACGCTGCGCAAGGCCGGCCTCAAAATCGTCGTGGAGCGGACCGCGACCGGGCGAGGCTTTGCCGAGGCGCTAGACAAGTTCAAGCCGGACATCATATTGGCGGATTACAAGTTGCCCGATTTCGATGGGCTTGCAGCGGTCAAGCTCGTTCGAAAGAAGGATCCGGAGCTGCCTGTGATCGCGGTCTCGGGTTTCATTGGCGACCAGGCTGCGGTCGAACTGATCAGGGCAGGCGCCAACGATTACGTGCTCAAGGACCGTCTGGCGCGGTTGCCCTCCGCCGTGCAGCGGGCCATGGCCGAGACGGAAGGGCGGCGCGAACGCAAACGCGCGGAAGAGGCGCTGCGTGAAAGCGAGGTGAAGCTGCGCGAGAGCGAAGCGATGTATCGTTCGCTGGTCGCGGCAATGGCCGAAGGCGTTGTGTTTCAGGCAGCCAGCGGAGACGTCATTGCAACCAACCCGGCCGCCGCGAGAATCCTTGGGGGGCCTTCCGAACGGCGGCTGTTTGGGTTGAAATCGGACACCGTCCCCTGGCCCTGCATTCGTGAAGACGGAACTCCGTTCCCCGCAGAATCTCACCCTTCCATGGTCACCTTGCGCACCGGCCAGCCGCAACAGGATGTGGTGATGGGCCTGTGCCAACCCGACAGGGCGCCGACCTGGATTTCCATCAATTCGCAGCCCTTGCTGTTCGCGGGGGAGACGGCTCCACATGCGGTCGTCACGACTTTTCACGACATCACCGGGCGGAAGCAGGCGGAACGCGCACTTCATCGACTCAACCGGACGCTCAGAACCCTCAGCGCCGCCGACGCAGCAGTCGTGCGCGCAACAACCGAGCAGGAATTGCTCGACGAAATGTGTCGGATCGGCGTGGAATTCGGTGGCTATCGCCTGGCCTGGATCGGTTTTGTCGAACACGACGAGGCCAAGTCGATACGGCCGGTGGCATGGGCTGGCGAGCATCCCGAATTTGTTCAAACGGCGAATATCACCTGGGCGGACACCGAGCGGGGACGGGGCCCGACCGGGACCGCGATCCGGACCGGTGAAGTGCAGATCAACCAGGACGTCGCGACCAATCCGAATATGCTGCCTTGGCGGGCCGACATGCTCAGATACGGTTTCAACGCCTGCATCACACTGCCTCTCAAGAATAAATCGGAAGTGTTCGGCAGCGTCGCATTCTACGCGAGCGAACAGGATGCCTTCGGCCCGGAGGAGGTCGTCCTGCTGAAGGAGCTGGCTGGAGATCTTGCGTTTGGCATTTCAGCGCGGCGCGACCGTGCCGGGCACGAGGCGGCGCTCTCGGTCGTGCAGGAAAACCTGAAATCGACCGTCCAGGCGATCGCCGCCGCAGTCGAAATGCGCGACGTTTACACGGCAGGCCATCAGCGCCGGGTGGCCGATCTCGCGGTCGCAATCGCGCGCGCGATCGGTCTGACAGAGGAGCAGATCGAGGGCGTCTTCCTTGCAGGCCTGATTCACGATGTCGGCAAGATCAATGTGCCGGCCGAGATCCTGAGCAAGCCCGGCAAGTTGACGCCGCTCGAATTCCAGATGGTCCAGACCCACGCGCAAACCGGATATGACATCGTAAAGGGCATCAAGTTTCCCTGGCCCGTCGCCCAAGCCATCCTGCAGCATCACGAGCGGCTCGACGGTTCGGGCTACCCGAACCACCTCAAAGGCGAGGACATCCTGATCGAGGCCAAGATCCTGGCGGTCGCCGATGTAGTTGACGCGATGGTGTCGCATCGCCCCTATCGGGCCGGGCTTGGTCTCGATGCGGCTCTGGCCGAGATCGAGGCTGGGAAAAACCGTATTTACGATCCGGCGGCTGTCGACGCCTGCGTTGCCCTCTTCCGCCAGAAGGGCTTCAAGTTCAGTTGATTCAAGTTCGACTGAACTGCACGCTGCAATCGGCATTGGCGGAGGCCGGGACGAACCGTCTCGTTGTTCTCGCGAGGCGGTCGTCGAGGGGCTGGAACCATTGATTCAAATCAAAATCATCAGCTTAGCAGCAAGTATGAGTACAACAAGCTGGATTCCGGTTTGACCGCCGGGTTGCATTGATACTGGGCGGCGTACCGACATCGCCGCCAGAAAGTCCTTTCAATGTTTTTGCGCAACATCCTGCTCGCCATAGGCGGTGTTTTCGTGCTCGTCGGAGTTGGCCTCTTCATCGTGTGGTTCGGCCAGATGAGAAACCGCCCTGTCGCTGTAGTCGAAAAACCGGTCGAAAGCCGACCGGCGGTCCTGGCGGCGGCCCGTACAATCGACCTCGGCACATTATTGCGAAAAGAGGATATTGCCTGGAAGGACGTGGGGCCGGGTGAGGTTCGCCCAGGATATCTCATGCGTGGCCAGATTTCGGAAGCGGAATTCTTGGGCGCGATCAGTCGGCGCAATTTCGCCGAGGGCGAGCCGCTGATCGCGAGCGAGTTCGTCAAGCCCGGCGATCGGCAATTTCTCGCCGCAGTGCTCAAGCCGGGGAACCGTGCCGTATCGATTTTCGTTGATGCGGCACAAAGCGCGGCAGGGATGGTTTTGCCCGGCGATCGTGTGGATGTGATTTTGACGCAAAGCTTCGGCGAACAAGCAACTGATCCCGGGCGCAGGACAGTCAGCGAGACTATGCTGCGCGACGTGCGAGTGATCGCCATCGATCAGTCACTGACTCAGTCGACCAAAGTAGCGACTGCGATGAGCGCCGAGGCCCGTATTCCGAAGACGGTCACGCTTGAGCTGCTTGAACGGCAAGCGGAGGCGCTCATGGTTGCCGCGCAGCTGGGTAAGTTTCAGCTTGCGGTTCGGCCTCTCGAGCGCGTAGCCGTCGAGCGACCTGAAGGACAGACGGAGGCCGGGCCGGTCTGGGCGTCGGATGTTTCGCCAGCTCTCAGGGAGATCGGGGCACAGGTACTGCGGAAATGCAATCCGGACGAGTCGCTTTCCGGGAGTTCGCTCGAATGTCTGGTCCGCCGTCCGCCCAACTCGTCTGGCGGCAGCGCGCCCTTTTTGTCCCGGCAAGTCATCGCGCCCGGTAACGTCGAGAGAGGCCCAAAGTGATGGATACGCCCGGACATGATCCCGGCCGGACCCGCGCCCAGGAAGCGGCGCCGGTTGCGACGGTCTTTGTATCCGATCAGGACTCCGAGGGAGTCATCCGTCAATCGCTCAGCGATCTCGGCGTCGACGACGCCGAGTTCAAGAAAGGTACGGTCGAAACCGCAACAGCCTACCTCGCCATGCAGCCGTCGCCGCGTCTTCTCTTTGTGGACCTGAGCGGCGTCGATGACCCGCTCGCACGTATTTATGAGCTTGCGGAACGATGCGAACCGAGCGTCAGCGTCGTGGCGATCGGCGACAGGAACGACATCGTTCTCTACCGCGACCTGAAAAACGCCGGTGTCAGCGAATATTTCTTCAAGCCTTTGATCATTGACGTGGTTAAAGCGATCTGCCGCGGGATTCTGCGTGACGGAGGCGAACATTCGCCGAATCAACGCACCGGCAAGCTCGTCTTCGTGATCGGCGTGCGCGGCGGCGTCGGAGCCACCACGATCGCGGCCAACGCGGCCTGGTATTTGGCCGAGAAAAGGCAACGCTGGGTCATGGTTGTCGATCTCGACCTGCACAACGGCGACGCCGCGCTGCAATTTGATTCGACGCCGGGCCATGCGCTCCGCGAAGCGTTCGAAAAGCCCGAGCGCGTCGACAGGCTCTTTCTCGAACGCGGAACGATACATGTGCGCGAGCGTCTCGATTTGCTGGCGGCTCTTGAACCGCTGAGCGAGAGCACGACGCTGGCCGAAGACGCCGTGCTCTCGCTACTGGGAAAATTGCTGCATCGGTATCGTTTCGTCTTTGTCGACTTGCCGTCGATCGTTGCGTTGGGGCTGGCTCAAGTGCTGCACCAGCCGAGCGTCTGTGTCCTGGTCAGTGATGCCAGTCTGGCGTCGGCGCGAGAACTGTCGCGCTGGCGCGAATGGATCGGGCCCAATTCTGCCGAGCGCAGGACGCTGCATGTTCTCAACATGAACGGGGCCGACGGAGCGCTGCCGGAATCCGAGTTCATTCGTGCGGTTGGCCGGGCCCCCGATATCATCATCCCCTATGATCGGGACATCGCGATGGCCTCAAAATTTGGTGTGAAGGCCACACGGAAATGCGCTGTGCTCAACCGTGGTTTGACGCAGTTGCTCCGCGACTTGACGGGAGAGACTGACGCGCCGACGCGTTCGATATTCAGTCGGGTCTTTGGTTGACATGGGCCAGTTCGGCAGAAAAACCGCCAGCGAGACGCCTGCCGCGGAGCAGGCTCCGACGAACCTGCGGCAAGCCGGGGGGACGGCGGTCGGCGATGCTCTGATGAAGGCCTCGACAACGTCGACGGTCTCCGTGGCGAAGGACTACATCCGCGACCAGATCTTTCTGCGTATCGAGCCATTGGTTGCGGTGCGGATCAGCCAGCAGGACCTGATGGTCTCCGTCAATAAACTGGTGGCCGAGATCGCGAATGAGCGAAAAATTCTCCTGAATCAGGATGAACAGCGCGTTCTCAGCACCAGCATCGTCGACGAAATGGTCGGACTCGGACCGATCGAGCCGCTGCTACGGGATTCGTCGGTAGCCGATATCCTCGTCAACGGACCGCGCATGATCTATGTAGAGCGGCGGGGCAAGCTGGAGCTGACCAAGCTGCAGTTCCGCAGCGATGCGCACGTCCTGCATGTGGCGCAACGCATCGCATCATCGATCGGCAGGCGCATCGATGAATCAAGTCCCATGCTGGACGCAAGATTGGCGGATGGCAGTCGTGTTAACGTGATCATTCCGCCGCTCAGCCTCAGAGGACCTTGTATTTCGATCCGCAAATTTTCCAAGTCCATGATGGATTTCGCAAGCTTTGTCACAGGCGGCACGCTTTCGCCGCAGCTCGCAAGCGCGCTCGAGATCGCCGCGCGTTGTCGTCTGAATATTATCATCTCCGGTGGCACCGGCTCCGGTAAAACGACCCTACTCAACTCTCTTTCGCGCATGATCGATCCGGGCGAGCGCATCGTCACGATCGAAGATGCCGCCGAACTCCAGCTTCAGCAGGCTCACGTCATTCAACTGGAGACGCGTCCGCCCAATGTCGAAGGGCACGGCGAAATCAGCCAGCGTGATTTGATGCGCAACGCCCTTCGAATGCGGCCGGACCGGATCATCGTGGGGGAGGTTCGTGGAGCAGAGGCCTTCGACATGATGCAGGCGATGAACACGGGGCATAACGGCTCCATGTCGACGGTTCATGCCAACTCCGCGCGCGACGCGTTGGGACGTATCGAGAACATGATCTTGATGGGGACCGGCAACTTGCCGATGCGGGCGATTCGCACCCAGATCGTCAGCGCACTCGACCTTGTGGTGCATACCGAGCGCATGCGCGACGGTGTTCGTCGGGTGACCGAAGTTGCGGAGATTGTCGGGCTGGAAGGAGAGGTCATCACCCTTGGTTCGTTGTTCACCTACAAATACCAGGGCGAAAACCCGGATGGCACCCTCCGCGGAGGTTTCGAACCGACACAGGTCCGACCACAATTTATTCCGCGGCTGGAGTATTTCGGATTAGCCCGTGCGTTCTTGCGGTCGCTTGGCGTTCCGGAGAAAGAAACCGAGGAATAACTCATGTCGTCCGTCATCGGGCTGGCGCTTGTTCTGCTGCTGATCGGCATGGTCGCACTGACGGCGGCGCTGCTGATGGGTCGAAGAACACGCCTGGAGACGGAGAGGCGCGTGAACCTTATCACCGGCGAAAGGGAGACGTCCGGGGGGGGCAGCGCGCTCGGCGAACTGCTGAAGGTCCGAACCAGAAAATTTGATGCGCAGGTGCGCCGCATATTCACGATCGGAATCAAATACACCTGGGCAATGCGGTCCGGCTCGCTCAAGCTCCTGCTGATAGCCGCGCTATCGGCCGGCGGGATGTGGCTCCTGACTCGCCAGCTCCTCGGTTTCTCGCCATTGCTCGCGGTGGCGGTGAGCGCGGCTGCGTCGTTCTTTGCGCCGCGCTTTCTTCTTTCCCGGGAGCAGAAGCAGACCGAACGCAAGTTCGTCGACCTGTTTCCGGACGCGGTCGACACCGTCGCTCGCACGCTCCGGGCCGGCCTGCCGATCACTGCGGCGATGCGGACTGTCGCCGTCGATGGATCGCCACCCGTCAGCACCGTATTCGGCTTGATCGCTGATGACCTGCGAATTGGCGTTCCGCTCGAGGAAACCCTGGAGACAAGCAGCCGGGAAATAGGGCTGCCGGAGTTTCGCTTTTTCACCGTAGCCATGACGCTGCAGTATGTGACCGGAGGCAACCTCACGGCGACGCTGGAAATTCTTTCCGACATCATACGCAAGCGCCGCGCGGCCCGCCTCAAGGCCAAGGCCGCCACCGGCGAAATTCGCATCACCGCTTATACTCTCGGTGCGATACCGATTCTGACCACCGGAGCGTTGCTCGTCGTTCAACCGCGCTATCTCATCCCCTTATGGACGGACCCGCGCGGCCATTTGATTCTCGCGCTGGCTGGCGCTCTGCTTCTGCTATCGTTCCTTACGATGCGGAGGATGATGCGCAGTGTGACCGACGCGTGACGGAAATAGAGGCGAAGCCATGAATGCGTGGCAGCTCTGGAATGCCCTGACTTTCGCCGACTTGATGGGGCTGTTTGGCATAATTGCGCTGGTCGCAGGTGGCACGGTTCTGATTGCTTCCAGCATTCTGGTGCATGCCGACGCGCTGGCGCGGCGCGTCAATCTGGCCCTGCCGCGACCCGCGATGGCAGGGGCTGGAGCGCCGGGAGAGGCGCATCCAACGATCGTGCAGCAGCTTCCTTCGCTCGCGGTCGGCATCTCGAAGGCGGAGCAGCAGCAGATCATCCGGCTGCTATCGTACCTCCGTGTGCCGGCCGATCGGGCAGTGTCATATTTTGTCGTCGCCAGGGTTGTTGTGGCCTTGAGCTTTGCCGCATTGGCGTTGGGGGCGGCCATGCGTTTTGCCCTCTTTGCGGCGCACTGGTGGCTGCCGATCATGGCTGCGATCGTGGCCGCGATCGTGGGCTGGATTTCACCGCTCTTCTATATCGATCGCGTCGTGAAGCAGCAGGCCGAGGCCGTCGCGTCAGGGCTGCCTGATGCACTCGAATTGCTGGTGGTCTGCGTCGAGGCCGGTTTGTCTCTCGAGGACGGGCTTCAAAGGGTCGCTCGCGAACTCAGGGAGGCGCAACCGGCGCTCGCCGATGAACTCGTTCTGACCTGGGCTGAAATCAATGTCCTGCCCAGTCGCGCGCAGGCGCTCGCCAACTTGGCTGATCGGATCGACGTTCCGAGCGTGCGGTCAGTCGTGAGCATGCTGTCCCAGAGTCTACAATTCGGAACGCCACTTGCCCAATCGCTGCGGGTGGGGGCAGTGGAAATGCGCAATGACCAGATGGCGCTGTTGGAAGAGCGGGCAAGCCGGTTGCCGGCGATGCTAACCATTCCGGTGATGCTGTTCATCATGCCTACGGTCTTTCTGCTCGTTGGTGGACCGGCCGCCCTAAGATTGATCGATATGTTCCGATCTGGATTGCACTGAAGCGGCTGTTGCAATGCAAAGCCGGAGCGTCGGACCATGCTGCCGAGATCGAATCGCCGCTCGATGCGCGACCGCGCTTTTGGACAACAGTCGGGCGGTTTCATGTGATCATGTCAAGCAAGCCCCTGTCCGCCATTGACATTCGCGAGTTAAAACAATCAAATAATCACCGGTGGTTGTGTTGGCAGGCTTTGATTCGTCTCGATGGTTGGGGCGAATGAGTTTCACTTGAATTCGATGACAGCTGAGGGCGGGCATGGCTGTTGTTTGGGTGCGCTTCAATCAAATTGAAGGTGTGCTGGTTACGAGTTCCATGAAGCCGCCAATCGCCGCGACGCATGGAGCCTAGCTGGCCGCGCCAAAAAAATGATGGCTTGGTTCCAGATGGGGCGGGCATGTTCCTTAGGTTGGCAGGCGGCATCAGCCAGTCCCTACAAAGTGGGACAGCATCGGCAATTCGAGGACAGTTGCTGGGCCGCCTCGTGATGGGCCGCATGGGAGCGGCCGTGGCACTGATGGCTGCGGCCATCAGCGTCGGAATCTACGGCACCGGCCCGGCGAGGTCGCAGGTGCACGTGGTTCAGGATGACCCCATACCAGCGCGGCAGATTTCGGTGACGCGCGACAAGTCGCGCACGATCAAGCTGGATAAGCCATTTGCCTCGGCGGTCGTTGGAGCTCCGGATATTGCCGATGTCCTGCCGATGTCCGATCGCATAGTTTATATTCAGGGCAAGAAAATCGGAACCACCAATGTTACCCTGTTCGATCAAGGCAAGAATGTGATCGGCGTGATCGGACTGGAAGTCACGATCGATGTCCAGAATATCGCGAGCAAGATTCGCTCCGGAACGAACAGCCCCGGCATCCGCGTCTCCAGCAGCAACAACCAGATTGTGTTGAGCGGCGAGGCGAGGGATGCCGTGGATGCGGAAAAGGCGGTCGCGATCGCGAGGGGAATGGCGACGCCGCCGGAAGGAAAGGACCCCGAAAAATACGTCATCAACGCGATGCGCGTTGCCGCGTCGCAGCAGGTGATGCTGAGAGTCCGTTTCATCGAAGTGAGCCGCCAAGCGGAGCGGGAAATCGGTGTGAACTGGTTTGGTGCCAATGCCAGCGGAACGCGTGGCATCAATACCGGAACGGGCGCCATCACCCAGGCTGGCCCCACGGCCACGAGCGCTGGAGTTCCCGTGTTCAACACGATCGGAACATTCGCTGGAAGCACCTTGAGTGCGCCCTTCGGCGTTGGGCTTTTCAACCTTGCCAACAAGGGCGGCAGCGTCGACGTTCTGATCACTGCGCTGGAGAAGAAGGGACTCGCACGGCGGCTCGCGGAGCCGGATCTCGTCGCTCTTTCCGGCGACACGGCGAGCTTTCTCGCGGGTGGAGAATATCCTGTGCCTTCCGTGCAGTCCTCGTCGGGCACCACCCCTGTCATTACCGTGTTGTACAAGCCATTCGGCGTGCAATTGACGTTCGTTCCGACCGTCCTCGCCAGCGGAATCATCAATCTGCGCCTGACGCCTTCGGTCAGCGAACTCGATTACACCAACGCCGTTTCGATCTCCGGTACTCTTGTTCCGGCGCTGAGCAAACGGGAGGCGCGGACGGCGATCGAACTGCGCGACGGGCAGAGCTTCGCGATTGCCGGTCTTCTTCAGTCGGATAATTTGCGGGATGTCGGACAACTGCCCTGGCTTGGTTCGGTGCCCGTTCTCGGGGCGCTGTTCCGCAGCACGTCGTACCAGCAGAAAGAGACCGATCTCGTGGTGATCGTCACGCCTCATCTTGTCGCGCCCGCGGCTCCTGGCCAGGCCCTGGCGACGCCATTTGACAAACAGCTTCCCGGCAACGATGTCGACCTGTTCCTGATGGGCCGGCCGGAAGTCCGCAAGCAATATACCGACTACCTGACCTCGGGTGGAGCGCATGAAGGACCCTATGGTCACATGATGCCCCTCGAACCGAAATGATGGCGCGACCGATGGGAAGGAAGGTTCGAATGACGAAAATGACCGGCTTGGTCGCACTCCTGATCCTGATCGCCTCTGGCGATGCGCGGGCGGCGGACTACCCGTTTTGGGATGAAATGGCGCGGTATTTTCAGCGGATCGATACGATCTCGGTGACCTCCGGCGACGCCAGAGAGGTGAATGCGGTCACCCACATCATCGACCCTTGGCCGCGCCATGTCCGCAACCGGCGCATTCCCGCAAATGGCGAGCGCATGGTCGGTGCAATCACACGCTACAGGAATCCAGGTGGGCTGGGTAAGACCACGGCTGCGCCGACCCTCGCCCCGATCATTATTCCAACCGCGAGCAGTAGTGGCGGTGGGGAAGGCTATGGCGGCGGGCAATAAGGGCGCGCGGGGCGATCACCTGGATACAACTCGTGCCGGGAATCTCCCGACTTGAAGCGCCAGAGCATCAGTTACAGACTCTAGCACCCACTTTCCGAAGTTCGTGAGTCACTGCTGCTATATTCTTGCACGAGCTTCGGAAAGTCATGGGTATTAGCAAGCTTATGATTCTAGTACCGCTTTTCGATCTGAAGTCCCTGAGACGAATTCGCGGCAGGTGATGCAGGGACTTCACTTCGGGTCGGCGGTACTAGGGGCATTTCGAATCGAAATGGCGCGCATTTTTCATTTGTTGTCGGCCGGACTGCTCACAATCGCGCTGGGAGGGTGCGAAACCGTAGCGGGCCCGGTTGCGGCCGTCGACGATGCAGGAACCACCGTGACGATCTCAGAGCCCGGGGACGTCAAATATTATCCTTCAGATGAACCCTTGCGGTTGGGCGAGGAATATTTCAATCGCGGGATTTACGGAACAGCCGAGCAGTATTTCCAGAGTGCGGTCGAAAAGGCTCCGAAGGACGTGAGTGCATGGATCGGGCTCGCCGCCAGCTACGACCGCCTTGGGCGTTTCGACCTGGCAGACCGCGCGTATGGCAAAGCCATCAAGCTGGGTGGAGAAACCACGCAAATTCTCAATAACCTTGGTTATTCCTACATGCTGCGCGGAAAACTGACCGCGGCTCGGGCAAAATTCATGGAAGCTTACCGGCGTGAACCTGACAACCCGACGATCCTCAACAACATCAATCTGCTGAATTCAAGCTATCGATTCATCGAGCGAGAGCTGCCTCCGCAGTAGAGTGCATTCCGTATTGAGCCGGGGTTGGCGTCGCGGGGCATCGTTGCGTTGCATCGAACACGATCATCTTGCCATGACGGACGCTTCGATCGGAGTCAGCAGGCAGCCGGTTCGATGACACCCCGGCGCAGGAATTCGGTGGCGCGTTCGGCTGGCACGGCCTTGCTGAAGTAAAAGCCTTGCCCCACCAGGCAGCCGGCAGACACAAGGAAATCGAGCTGGGCCTTGGTCTGAACGCCCTCCGCAATGACCTTGATGCCGAGTTCTCGCGCCAGACTCAGCGTCACCTTGGTAATCGCGATATCGTCGGCGTTTTCCGGGATGCCGAGGATGAAGCGCTGCGCCAGCTTGAGACGGCCCACCGGGTAGGCGCTCAAATAGGCGAGAGAGGAGTACCCGGTTCCGAAGTCGTCGATCGCAATAGTCGCTCCGAGTCGCTCGATCCGTGCCAGGGCGTCGCTATGCATCTGCGTGGTTTCCATCAAGACGGACTCGGTAAGCTCGATTTCGATTTCGCCGGGAGCAATGCTCCACCGTTTCAGGTTCTCGGCCAAATCCTCCTCGAAGTCCGTGCAAACGCACAACTCCGCCGCGGAGACGTTGACCGCCAGGCGAGGCGGCGCGATTCCCTGGTCCCGCCAAGCCTTGAACTGCCGGCATGTCTGATCCAACACCCAGCGACCGAGGGGGCAGATGGTCCCAGTCTTCTCCGCAAGGGGAATAAAGAGGTCGGGCAGTAGCAGTCCGCGTCGGGGGTGGTTCCAGCGAACCAGCGCTTCCATCCCGACGATCCGGCCTGAAGTAAGCTCGACCTGTGGCTGGTAGTAGAGTTCGAGCTCATGGTTATCGAACGCGGCGCGCAGCTCATTGGTCAGCACGACGCGTTCACGCACTTCCCGGTCGAGTTCTTCGGCGTGGAAGCAATAGCGGTCGCGGCCTTCTTCCTTTGCCCGATAGAGTGCGAGATCGGCCTGGGTCAGCATCGTTTCAGGTTCCGTAATTGTCGGATCGCAGAATGAGATTCCGATGCTTACCGTGATGTGAATCTCGTTGCCGTCTAGTCGATATGGAGCTGCCATCGATTTCGTCAGCTTTGCGGCTAACACCCCGGCGTCCGACGCTTCGTCCATGTCGGTTTGGAGAACCGCAAACTCGTCACCGCCGAACCGCGCGATGAAATCGCTTTCGCGCACTTCATCCTTGAGACGGATCGCGACCGCCTGCAACAGGCGATCGCCCTCCATATGGCCCAGCGTATCGTTGATGTCCTTGAAGCGATCCAGATCAAGGTAGTGGACCGCAAAGGCTCCGCCTCCGCGCCTGTTCGATGCGAGAGCTTCGTGGAGCCGACGTATGAACGCTGGGCGATTGGGCAGGCCTGTGAGCGGGTCATGCAGCGCTTGCGCGAGTAACGCGGCTTCCGCCGCTTTGCGCGCCGTGATGTCCTGCACCTGGGTGATATGGTGAAAGGGCGCACCTGATGCGTCGAAGACCACGGCGGCGTTGAGCTGGACCCAGACAACTTTGCCGTCCTTGCGGATATAGCGCTTTTCCGTTTCGTAAACGGGGATTTCACCGGCATGCAATCGACGGGCGTTTTTGACGTTTTCGGCGCGATCGTCCGGGTGAGTGATATCCGCGAAGCTGCGGGTCAGCAATTCGTCCTCGCTGTAGCCCGTGATTCGGCAATACGCGGCATTGACCTTGATGAAGCGGCCATTCAGGTCGACCAATGCCATCCCGTGCCCGGCGGACTCGAAGGCGCTGCGGAAGCGCGCCTCACTCAAGTATATCGCCTGTTCCGCCGCCTTGCGGCCGGTGATGTCGCGGGCCGAGGCGATACCCTGGACAGGCTTTCCCGTACTGTCGAGAACCACGAATACCCGCCCCTCAACAAGCACATGGCTCCCGTCCTTCCGTCGCATTTTGAATTCGGATTCGCTTATAAGGCTGGGCTTTTCGAGGCTTTGGATGCGTTTAACCGCGGCCTGGCGCTCTTCCGGCGCCAGAAAATCTTGCCAGTTCCTGCCGATCAACTCCTCGGCCTTCTCATATCCGAGAAGCTTTGCGGCGGACTTGTTGGCTGCGTCGACAGTGCCGTCCGCGTTCCAGACGAGGATGGCGTCGGGTGAAAGATCGAACAGAGCGCGATAGTCCCTCTCGCTTTTCTGTAGCGATTTTTCGAGCAGCGCCTCCTTGGTCCAATCGCGATTGAAGGACTTCCCGAGCTCTCCATACGGGATCTTTTTTGGCTGCTTCGGAGCATGCCCGAGATGGCGCGCCAAATGCGCCTCGATCCGGGCCGGCGGTGCCATGATGAAGCGGCAAGCCGCGTCGCCTCTGGCCCGGCAGGAAACCTCCGTGGCGACCAGGGGCAGTCCGAAACTTTCCTCGCACCACCCCGAGGAATACCCAGCGTTCATGTGGCAGACTGGGAAATCGCTGTGCTTGCCGGCACGCATCCAGGCATCCGCCTCGAATGAGTAAGGGTGGTCGTAGAGAAGGAAATAGTCTTCGCTGGGCTCGGGTTTCGATTCTTCCGATATGTCCACGAAAGCCCAGCCGGCATGAGAAAAGAAAATGGGACCGGGGGCGAGTTTGCTGATCGGATCGCTCAATCCCATCGCTTTGTGGAAGTGGCGGGCGTCCGCTTTCCCAAGTGCATGAGCAATGTCGAACAGCATTTGGCTGGCAATGCCGGCGGCCTCATGCTCCGAATGCGCGAAGAGGCGTTTGAGGACATCAAAGAATTCGACGGACAGCGACGCTCCTCGAACAAGGACGAACCGCTCATCCGAGATTTCAATGGTGCCCTTGGTGGGGTCATCCCGCCGGTCCCGAAAAAATCTGCTGACCTGTTCTTCCGCCTTGTCGAAGAGGGCCTCGATCGGCGGCGGGGCCTTGACCGTTCGCGACATTGCAGAACCTCAGCTTCAAGATCTCGATCGAACGCTCGTCCCGGTAACTTTCGACGTGTCGACTTCCGCTTCGAAAGCACAACGCCGCGAAACGACGATGCCGCGCCTGCATCCTGCCATGATACGATATGCTAGACGTACGTTTTCGGGCGCTGATCGGCTTGATCCAGATCAACCTGCCGATCCCGGCCTGGAAAGGGCGAGATACGCCGCTGGTGCTCGATCTTGCGCAACGCCCGCTACGGATATTGCGGCGGATAGCACGCCGTCGCGCTTAGCGTCATGGTGTTGGCGCCGCCAAGCGTTGAAGTCCCATAAAACCACGGGATGACAAACTGGAACGTATAGGTTGCGCTCACCTGCTTGCCGCAGGCAGGTTGCGTGACCGTGAACGCCGCAGCCGTGACATCGAGCCCCCATGCCTCGCCTACGGCATAGTTTTGGATCAGGCCGGTGTTGGCGCACGCCGTGCTGTTGACGGCGGCGCATCGCGCGGCGGCTTCGGTCGCCCGGCTCAGGGTCGTAAATGTCCACAGCAGGCGGCCGATGTCGATGATTCCGAAAGTGAACAGCAGCAGCACCGGCAGGACGAAGCCATATTCAATGGCGACGGCACCGCGAAGCCGAAACCGGGTTTGCGATTTCCGGATCGGCGCCATCGCCTAGTTCACCCTCACCACCGCTTTTGCGGTAAATGTGGACGGCACCGGCAGTCCCGGAAGGGACAGAATAATTAGGTGATTGAGCGCCGCGTTGACCTGAACATATACGCCCGCCGTGGTGATCCCGTCGGCGCAGGTGGGTGGGGGGTTGGGGGGGATGGGGAAGAGGCACGCCATCTCCGTGATGCCGGTTGCCTGCGGACAGCCGCAAAACCGCCGTGGAGCGGGGGTGGCTGTCAGGGCCGGCGTGCCGTCCGGATAGACGCTGCTGGCATTGAGCACCGAGTTGGTAATGCCCGCAGAATCCCAGCCGTTCTTGGCCGCATACAGCATGCCGGCTTCGACCGCATTGCTCACCTGCATCGCCTCATACATGGCGAACCCGAGATCGACCGTTCCCACCAGCAGAATGAACAGGAACGGGAGAAACAGCGCGAACTCGATGGCCGCCGTGCCCGATTCACTCCGGCGTCCGGACCGCTTTCCAGATTTCGTCTTGGCCATGGACATGAATGCGCCTCGTCTACTCGACAAGCTGGGACGCGCTGCTGCTACCGATCGGAAGAACCGGTACGCCGGAGCAATTGAGCTGCAAGGTTGAACTTCCGCTAAAATTTATCGTCAAAGCGATAAGCTGCATGCACGTCGTTACGGTTCCGCTGCCACCGGTGTAGTTGACCGCACCGTTCGGAAAATATGCTGCGCCGGTGATCGTCATCGTTGAGCCGCCCAAGAGCTTGTTGTCGTTGCCTGTGCTGGCCTTCGGGTCCTGGAACAAGGCAATTCCTGCCATCGGCCCGGCGGTCGGTGCAGAGATGTTCAGAGTCGAGCCGCCGGAAATTTGGGCCGTCCCGACCAGTTTGCTCGTGGCGCCCGTGAGCACGATGGAGACGCCGTTCTTCCCGTTCAGCGTGGCGCCGCGGCCCAACGTGAGATCGCCGCCATTGATGATGTAGACCCCCGGCATTAGCGTGAGTTCGCCGCTGCTCTTGTCGGAAATCCCGCCGCAATAGGTTCCGGGGATCAGCGTGTCGCTATCGGCTCCGGTCAGTTTGTAGTTGGTCTTCAAGCACGTTCCAGGCGTCGGCACGGTGTGACCGCTGTAGGGGTCGGTTGGCAGGTTGGTCGCGTTCGTATTGATAGGCGGCTGGACAGGATTAATCGAGCCACCGCCGCTCGTCCTGTAGTCGCCGGCAGTTGATACCGTTTGTGCATTGATTCGAGTGCCGCCGCCGGACACGTCGATCGATGAATCGGACGTTGAGTAGACCGCAAGCCCACACTTGGTAAGGTCCACGATTGCGCCGCCGGATGCCGATACTGCTTTGTTGGCGCTACGTGAAAGGGCCAGCACGCACGAACTGCCCTGGAGCGCCACCGCGCTCACGCCCAGAGTGAAGAGGTCCGAGCCGAATAATCCGACAAGAGTGAGGGTCTGAGGCTGGGTAATGATCACCTGGACCGCGGCTGGATCCGCGGCATGCGCGGCGCTGGCCGGCGGACTGACCGGCGGACGATTGACGGTGATCACGACGCCATCGACGCCGTTGACATAGCCGACGGCGGCCGCGAGCGCATACGCCTCGGTCCTGAAATCGGCAGGATGGCCTGTTGCCAGTGCGGTTGCGGCGCCGAACGCCGCCGCGTCTGCGGCCGACTGCATTTGACGATGCTTGTAGATGGCGAAACCGATGTCGACAGCCAACGCGGCCATGCCGATCAACACGGCCGCTACGAGGCCCATCTGTATGGCGACGCTGCCCTGCCGGGACCGGCGAAGTTTTCGCGCCAGGGCGCCGATCCAAATACGCATCCCAATATACCCCCTGCAGATGCTGTCCGGCGATGCGGCCACAAGACGGAGCCGCAAAACGGGTCAGCTGCAGAATGGCTCAATGCCGGCTCGCCTCGTGCACGCTCATCTGACATGGCCCAGCCCGAAATTAGAACGGTCCGTGATGCAAAATGTTCCGCCGCCGAGCGGCGATCGATAACGTGCAACATCATGAACCATAACGCCGGAACTCCCGGATTCCTCCGGAGCAAAATCGAAAGGTCGCTCGGGGGGGATGCGGGGCATGCCCTTGCTCCCGGGCATGCCGTTGTTCATGCCTCTTGGTGCATCGCAGCATGTGCTGCCCGAAAAAGACACGCAGGCTCGAGAATCATATTCGTTTGCGATTATTGAGCTATGTCAATAACTTATTGCCGTTAGCTGGTCATGGTACTATTTGTTTTGAACAACGAGGCATGCGATGCGCAGGTTCGCTACAAAAGTCGCCGGCTGGCTTTCGATCGAATCTGAGTCGGGTGTCACCGCGATCGAATATGGGCTTCTCGCCGCACTGATCGCTGTCGTGATTATCACGAGCGTGACGCTCGTCGGCACCAACCTCGAGGCTGTATTCAACTACATCGCCAGCAAGCTAAAGGTACCCACCTAGTAGTCTCCGTCAGCGACGCGGGCGCCATCGCCATGCGTCGCTTGCCAGGATGCGGATCGGCTCTCGATTGAAGCTCGCTGCGGCGTTGGGCCGCATCAGGACGTTATGAGCGTATTCTGATCTCGTCGGTTTCGGTGGAGGAGCGTACGATGCGCAAGTTCGCTACAAAGGTGGCCGGCTGGCTTTCGGTCAAATCTGAGTCGGGTGTCACCGCGATCGAATATGGGCTTCTCGCCGCACTGATCGCCGTCGTGATCATCGTGGGTGTGACGCTCATCGGCACCAACCTCGAAGCCATATTTAACTACATCGGAGGCAAGACAAAAGCACCCTGTACCGAAAAATTTCCGCCGGCGACGCTGGAGCCATCGCGATGCGTCGCTTACCAGGACGCAAAGCAATTGGGGTGAACAGAAAACATGAGCCTCTCGTTTTTCATCCACGCTATCTGTCAGCCGGCGAGTCTGATTATGCTCGGAGTCGGTGCCGCCATCGATCTGAAGGACAGGGTCATTCCTAATGAGCTTGTTGTCGCGATCGCCGTGATCGGAGTCATTCAGGGCTTGGCTTTGAGACCCGGGGCGTTTTGGCTTAGCCTGCTCGTCGCCATCATTGTATTTTTTGGGCTCTGGATCTTTGCTCACTTCAAGATCATCGGGGGCGGCGACCTGAAGCTCATTAGCGCCGCAACACTTCTTGTTCCGCCCGATCGCGTTGGACAGCTCTTGATCGACATCGTCCTGGCCGGCGGGGGGCTCAGCTGCGTCTATCTCGCGGCGCGTTACGGGCTTAAGCGTCTGCCCGCGCCCCGACCCGCCGCGGCGGAAGCTGCTCCGTCGGCGAGGACGAGCGGATTTGTCCGGGCGATCAAGGCGGAGCGCATCAGGATCGGTGGAGGATATCCCATGCCTTACGCCGTGGCCGTGCTGGGCGGCGTCATCATTTACTCCGCCATGGAGTTCTTTCAACGTTAGAGCACGATCCGGAACGGTGAAAACCGGATTTCCGAAAAGACCGTGCTAAACAGATGAGATCATGATCCAGTGTGCCGTTGCGCGATAACAAGTCAATCATCGGCAAGACATGAGGACTCGTGACATGCCCATTCCCACCATGCCCGACGAGAAAATGCGCAAGGCGCTGAAGGAACTGGAGCAGGCCGCTTACAATCACGAGCAATGGGCCGAGATGATTTACGGCACCTTGATCTGTCGCCTGACGCCGGATCAACGGGATATCAGCGACGATGCTCATCGCATGTGCCGGTTTGGCCAATGGTACTACAAGGATGGGATGACCGAGCTTGAACACCATCCCGGCGTCGCAGAGATCGGACTTGAGCATGAGCGGATGCATCAGCATGCGGCGAGACTCCTGCGGGCGTCCGTGAGCGGCGACCGGATCGAGATCGGAGATTTCGAACGTTTCGTGACCGCAGTGAAACGCCTGCGCCTGGAACTCGCGACCGTCCAGCGTGAACTCGCGGATGCGCTCTTTAACCTTGATCCGTTGACGGGGACGCGGAGCCGAACATCGATGCTGACCAGCCTCCGCGAGCAACGGGAGCTGGTAAAGCGCGGCGTGCAACCGTGCGCCCTGGCGATGATGGATCTGGATCACTTCAAGGCCATCAACGACAAATATGGACACGCCACCGGGGACAAGGTGCTGATTGGTTTTGCGCGCCACATCATCATGCACCTGCGCCCCTACGACAAGATATTTCGATTTGGCGGCGAGGAGTTTCTGATTTTTATGCCAGACGCCGACCTGAAGGCGGGCCACGACATCGTTGACCGGTTGCGGGAGGAGCTCGGGTCGTTGCGATTTGACGCGAATGGCAAGGAAATATTTCAAGTCACCGTCTCGTTCGGGTTGACCCTTTTGGACCCGGATATACCAGTAGAGCAATCCATCGATCGCGCCGACAACGCTCTTTACGTCGCCAAGGCGATGGGAAGGAATCGCGTCATCGCCTGGAATGATTCAATGAGTGCATCCCCGGCGGCCTCCGTCTAAATGCTGGCGTGCCAGTAATGAAGCGCCCGCGTCTTGTGCCGTAGCGCCCCGACAAACCGCACAAGCCAGAGGTCGAGGTCGGCTTGCCAGTCCACGTCCATTGATCGGTCCTCCAAAAGCCGACCTCACGTGAATCACGCAAACCCTCTCTTACGAATACCCAAAGCTCGCCCGCCACTAAAAATATGTCAGAGTAGCGCTAGGGAGTATTCTGTGGCGTTTCAGCGGAAAGAGCCGCAGGCAGCGTGAAGTAGAAGCTCGCGCCTTCGTCCACTTTACCCTCGGCCCACACCCGCCCGCCATGGCGCACGACGACGTTCTTGACGATGGCCAGGCCAACGCCGGTGCCCTCGAATTCATCGGCTCGGTGGAGCCGCTGGAAGACGCCAAACAGTTTGTCCACGTATCGCATGTCGAAGCCGGTGCCATTGTCTTTCATCCGGTAGACGACTTCGTCGCCCTCGACAGCGCCGTCCACCTCGATCACTGCCTCGGCGCGTCGAGCCGTGAATTTGATGGCGTTCGAAAACAGGTTTGCCAGCACTTGGCGGATCATGGTGCAATCCCCCCTGGCCGGAGGGACTGCTCCCAGCAGCAGGACGATCTTGCGCTGCGGCGCTGCGCTCCGCGCTTCCTCGAAGACCTCGCGTACCAATGCTGCCATATCCACTGGTGCCGTTGCCAACTCCCGGCGGGAGACGCGAGAAAATTCGAGGACGTCGTCAATCAGACGGGCCATTCGGGCAGAACTGCTACGAATGACCTCCAAATTGTGCAGACCTTCCTTGTCGAGCCGGTCGTGGTAATCTTCCATTAGAATTCCCGAGAATCCATCGATGGCCCGCAGCGGCGTCCGAAGGTCGTGGGAGAGGGAATAGGAGAACGCCTCCAGATTCTTGTTGGAGCGTTCCAGGTCGGCCGTACGCTCGGCTACTCGCCGCTCCAGCTCTTCGTTGAGCTTGTGCAGAGCATCCTCGGCCAGCTTGCTCTCGGTGATGTCGCTCAAGATGCAGGTCAGACCGACCGCGCGCCCCTGTTCCATGAGCGGTCGACTGGATATGCGCATATAGCGAGGAACGCCCTCCTTGCCGAGCAATCGAAACTCAACGAATTTCTGCCGCCCGGCCAAGGCGCTTTCGAGGCTGTTCGTTAGAACGGGCTGATCATCGGAGTGGATGAATTGTGTGAGCTTTTGGCCGACAATCTGTTCGGGTGCCAGCCCATACGAATTCTGTAAGACGGGGCTGGCATAAGTAACTCTCCCCTCGCTGTCCAAACTGATGATGACTTCGTTGATGTTTTCTACGAGCGAACGGTAGCGAGCCTCACTCTCGGTCAGTTTCTTGCGCGCCGTCTCCAGCTCCTCCAATTGCTGTCGAAGCTGCGGATAATAGCTTTTTCGGATCGAGCGCTCTCCCAGCCCGATGATCTTCTCGCGTAGGGGCGGTCCAACAGACTCAGATCGAGAGCGCTCGTTCATATAACTTCTCTATTTCCTGAATGCTCGCCTGCCGGGGATTGGTGGCGGAACAAGGATCGTTGAAGGCATTGATGGAAAGCTGGGGAATATCGGCCGCAGTGACGCCCAACGCGCCGATCGTCGTGGTGATGCCGGCATTCTCGCGCAGCTTCGCGATGCATTTCAACAGCGCAGCCTTGCGGCCGGGCGCGCCCGCGGTCTCGCCGCCGATCGCCGATAGAATTCTGTCGTAGCGCTCAGGTGCTGCAGGGTAGTTGAAGTCGATGACATGATCCAGCAACAGCGCGTTGCACAATCCATGCGGCGCGTCGAGCAGTCCACCCATGCTGTGGGCCATGGAATGGACCAGGCCGAGGCCGGCGTTGGAAAACGCCAAGCCCGCCAACAGGCTGCCCAACATCATATTGTTTCGGTATTCCAGGTTTTTTGGCGAGGCGATTGCTGGAGCCAGATTTTGCGCGAGCAGCGGTATGGCCGCCAGAGCGTTAATGTCGGTAACGGGCGAACTGGCGTTGGACGCATAGGCCTCAATGGCGTGGACCAATGCGTCCAGACCCGTGGCGGCGGTCAGATCGGCCGGCATGGTCGTGGTGGTTTCCGGATCTATCAGCGAAACGTCGGGCACCACCGTCTTGCTGACGATGGAAATCTTCAGCTTGCGGAGCGTGTCGAGTATGATCGCAAACTGAGAGATATCCGCCGAGGTCCCGGCGGTGGTTGGAACGCAAATCAGGGGTGGGCCGGGCGTTGGCACCTCGTCCACCCCTTCGAATTCCAGAACGTCTTTGTTGTTGGCGGACGCGATCCCGATCCCCTTGGCGCAATCCATCGGGCTGCCGCCCCCCACCGCTACGATGACGTCGCATCCCTGCTCCCGATAGAACCTCACTCCGGCGGCCACCTCATGATCTTTGGGATTGGGCGTGATGCTTTGGAACGTAGCCCAGGGAATGTGCTCGGCGTCGAGCGAGGCGAACGCTTTGTCTACCCATCCGGGGCGGATCACACCGGGATCAGTCACCACCAGCGCCTTCCCGGCGCCGAAATTCTTCGCGTAGCGTCCGATCAGCGTCAGGGCTCCGACGCCGTAGACGAACTCCGGCGCAACGAATTTGCGCAAATCGAACGCGACATGCGGGTCCATTTTGTTCCCCTTTTCGGGTCGTTTTCAAAGTGTCCGCACCGCAATCTAAGATTGCGGACCGTGGCCGACTAAGCGTCAACAGGCGTTGGAAAACGTGACACTCTTTTGTGTCTTTTGGCGCTCTTATGAGTCGCAGCACAACACTCGCCGCACCGCTACGGATCGAGCTCGGTGTCCCAATAGAGATAGTCCAGCCAGCTTTCGTGCAGATAGTTCGGTGGGAAGAGGCGACCGTTGCGGTGCAGCTGGTGCACCGTCGGGGCATAGGGCGTCTGTCTCGGGAACATCTTGGCCTGCTGCGTGGTCATGTTGCCCTTCTTCAGATTGCAGGGCGAGCAGGCGGCGACGACGTTTTCCCAGGTGGTCTGGCCACCCTTGCTGCGCGGGATGATGTGATCGAAGGTCAAGTCGTCGCCGGAGAGGCAATATTGGCAGACGAAACGGTCGCGAAGGAAAACGTTGAAGCGGGTGAAGGCAGGATGCGTGGTCGGTTTGACGAACGATTTCAGCGAGACCACGCTGGGCAATCGGATCTCGAAGGAAGGACTTCGGATCGCCCGGTCGTAATATTCGACGATGTTCACACGATCGAGGAACACCGCCTTAATCGCGTCCTGCCAGGACCAAAGCGACAGCGGGTAATAACTCAGCGGCCGGAAGTCCGCGTTCAGCACCAACACCGGCCAACCGCCTTGTGAGACATGTGCGTTCAAGTAACGCTCCTGGCCTCCATACGGCTGCAAAGCAGCATGCACCCACATACTACATGCAGCGTGACGGGATTGTGAAGCCCCGAGAACAGCTTATCCTGCATGCCAGTCCGGGCCGAAAGTGGGCCGGAACCATGGACAATGACCTTTTGGCGCGTCTGCTGCAACCCGCTTGCATCAGCCACGATCACCTTTGCGAGAAGAGCCCGCGGCTGATTCGCCGTTCCGGGCAGGTCCGCAGCGGGCCGCCTACTCCGCCACCGCCAGCATGTGTCCGTGATGCGGCGGAACCCGCCCGCCGAGCGTATCGAGATAGACCCGCTGTATCGCCGCGGGTCCGCAGCCCTCGACGACGGTGAGCCATCCGTCGAGCTTCGGCGCGAAGCCGCGCCACGCTGCGCCCAATCGGCTTTCGACGCCGCCCGGACCCCAGTCCTTGGCCCGCTTCCGGATCTGGTCGGGTGCGAAGAACCAGTTCGGCCTGGCGCCGGGCAGATCGGCGGGGCCGTCGTTGCCGTCCTGATGGGTCAGGCCGACGCGGCCGGAATATTTGAGGTTGTCGCTGAGGTGCTGATGCAGCCTCGCCCGCAAGGCCGCATTGCCGGCCATGTCGACGAAGACCGCGGGCGCGGCGGCATCGAGCCGCTCCACCTCGTCGTAGCTGACGACCTCGTGATAGCAGCCAAGCGACTGGACGAAGGCCGCGTTGGCCGGCGAGGTGAGGCCGATCACGCGGATGCCAGGCCGCTGCGTGTGCAAGAGATGCGCAAGCCCGAAGGCCGTTTTGCTGGACGCGGAGGACAGGATCACCTGCGATGCGCCGAACAGCGCGTTTTCGGCGAGATAGTCATCGACCAGGAACGACAGCATGAACAGCGGGCGCAGCAAGGCCTGGTAGTCGCCCTGGCGCCCGCCGAAGGCCGGATCGTCGCTGACGCGCGCATAGGCGTTGTAGACCGCCGCCGCGCCTTGCCGATGCGCTGCCGCATCGCGTAGGCCCCACTTGCTGACATGGCTCGCCTCGATGACGAGGTGGCTCGCCATCGGAAAGTAGCCGAACAGCCGTTCGCCTTCGGCGATGGACGGATTGATGGAGGCGATCACCTCGCCGAAGCCCCACACCGGAACGATGCCGAAGCCTGCGGGGGCCGGGAACAGCTGCCAATATTTCAGCTGATCGCCGAGCAGCGCGTAGGTGATGTTGTTGGCGGTGAAGGCGAAGCGATCGACCTTGACCAGCAATGCTTCGGGCGGCAGCGCATCCACATCGGGCAGTTCGGTCTCGATCGTCTTGCACTGCGTGAGATCGTGGCGCGCGACGACGAAGTCGGTGGATCTCATGGCGTGACCTCCTCAAGCTACTTTGCTGGCTTGTCTCCCGCGATTGTCTTCGACGACGATGACCGTTTTGCAACCGCAACTTTGTTTGAAACGCCGTTCGCTTTCGCTGCTGCTTGGTCTGCGCCGATGACGCCCTCGCGCTTCTTGATCGCGCGGTAATAGCTCCACCACAGATGCGCCGCCGCGCCGCGCAGCGGGCGCCATGCTTCCGCCAGCGGCATCATCTCCTTCGCGGTGGGGCGCTTGCTCAAGCCCAGCCCGGCCCTGATCGCCTCCTGCACCGCGAGGTCGCCCGCGGGCCAGGCATCGCCATGGCCGAGGCAGAACAGGAGGTAGACGTCTGCGGTCCATGGCCCGATGCCGGGCAGGGCGGTGAGCGTGTTGTGCGCGGCATCGGCGTCTTCGTTGGCGAGCACGTCGAGGTTCAACCGCTCGGCGGATAGTTCGCGTGCGATGTGCTTCAGCGTCTTGATCTTCGCGGCCGATAGCCCGAGCCGGCCCAAGCGGTCGGCGCGGGCGCGACGGATCGCGTCGTGATCGAACGGATCGAATGCGGCGGAAAGGCGGCCCCAGATCGCGGCCGCGCTTGCGGTCGAGAGCTGCTGGCCGCAGACGATATGCGCGAGCCCCACAAAGCCCGGCTCGCGGCGGCGCAGGCCCGGCATGCCCGCGGCTTCGAGAACGGGCTTCAGTCGCGGGTCCTGCTTGACCAAGGCGTGGATCGCGTCGTCGAGAATGTCCTGGTTGTCGAGGTGGAGGGTCATGTCGGACTGCCCTTGTGATCGTCGTGAGCGGGCTTGACCCGCGCATCCATCTCCTATGGAAACAAGCTTCCAAAGGATGGATCGCCGGATCAAGTCCGGCAATGATGCGATCATATGCCACCCGTTTTCCGATTTGCGCCGAGTCCGAACGGCTATCTGCATCTCGGTCACGCCTATTCGGCGCTGCTCAATTTCGACCTGGCGCAGGCGTGCGGCGGACGTTTCCTGCTGCGGATCGAGGACATCGATCCGACCCGCTGCAGGCCCGAATTCGAGCAGGCGATCTATGAGGACCTCGCTTGGCTCGGTCTCGCCTGGGAGGAGCCGGTGCGGCGGCAGTCGGTGCATCTGGATGAGTATCGCGCCGCGCTGGCGCGGCTGACCGCGTGCGGGCTGGTCTATCCGAGCTTCGAGAGCCGCGCCGAGATCGCGAGGCTGGTCGCCCAGCGCGAGGCGGAGGGCCGGTGGCCGCGCGATCCCGATGGCGCGCCTCTCTATCCAGGCACGGCCAAGCAGCTCGAGGCCGGCGAACGGGCCGAGCGCATCGCGCGCGGTCTGCCGCATGCGCTGCGATTGGACATGGCGGCTGCGATCGCCGAGGTCGGCGCGCTGACCTGGGTGGAGCAAGGCGAAGGGCCGGCGGGAGAGACGGGGGGCATCGGCGCGCGGCCGGGCCTCTGGGGCGACGTGATCCTGGCGCGCAAGGAAACGCCGACCAGCTATCACCTGTCGGTGGTCGTCGACGATGCGCTGCAGGGCGTCACCGAGGTGGTGCGTGGCCAGGACCTGTTCCAGGCCACCAGCGTCCACCGCCTGCTGCAAACCCTGCTCGGTCTGCCTGAGCCGCGCTACCGCCATCATCGGCTGATTCGCGATGACAGGGGCGACAAGCTCTCCAAATCCAGTCGGGCGGTTGGACTGCGGGCGCTGCGCGCCCAAGGCGCGTCGCCATCGGACATTCGCCGGCTTGTTGGGCTGCTGTGACCTCCGGATCGTTTCCGGGTGTTTTCGATCGTTTTTCCTGCGGGGACAACCCAAAGCCTGTCGTGACACCCGGGGGGCAGCCGTGCCATGCTGCTAATAGCGCGGGTTAATCAGGAGCTTCAATCGAAAGCGGCACGAGACGACATGACCATGCAAGTGCCCCTTCGTTTCCGGAGTTCATGTCAGAAGGGCCATGATGAAACGCGTTCGGAAGCGGGGTGCGGGGCGCCAAGCCCGGTCGGCCAAGCCTGGTAAGTCGAGGTCGGGTTCGCCCAGAGCGAATGCGACGGCCGCGACCTCGGCCAGCCTGAAGGTTGCCGCAGCGGGGTTGGCCAAGAGAAGTTCGACCAGCACGAATTCGAGCAAGGCGAGTTCGACCAAGCCCAATTCGCCCAATTCGACCAAAACCAATTCGACCAAGCGCACCCCTCGGGTGACCTCGGTGGCGCGAGGCGTGCCGCGTGCAGCTCGCGAGCCGGTTGCGCGAACGTCCACCCGTGGGGTCGTCGAGGCGGCCTTGGCGGTGTTCGCCCACGAGGTCCGCACGCCGCTGACCGGCATCCTGGCCATCAGCGACCTCCTGGCGACCTCCGAGCTTGGCGAGCGCGAGCGTCGCTGGGTCGAGACGATCAAGGCAGGCGCCGAGCACCTCTCCAGCCTCGCGACCTTGTTCGTCGACGCCGCCAAGAACGGGACCAGGAACGGGACCACGGGGGCCGCGCCGCGGACCGACCTGTTCGATCTGGGCGTGCTGGCCCGCGCAGCCGGTGATTCCCTGGCCGGGCGCGCCGCCGCCAAGGGACTGGCCGCCAAGGTCGATCTCTCCGACGAATTGCCGGCGCTGGTGGTCGGCGATCCCGTTCGCCTGCGCGCTGCGCTGGAAAATCTGATCGACAATGCGGTCAAGTTCACCGAGCAGGGCGGGGTTGCGCTCAAGGTCACAGTGGCACGGCGGGCCGGACGCGCCAGAGGCAAGGTGGCAAAGGGCAAAGTCACGATCGCCTTCGAGGTGTCGGACAGCGGCATCGGGCTGACCTTGCAGGAGATCAAGCGGCTGTTCCGTCCGTTCACGCAGGCCAACGTATCGATCGCCTCCCGTTTCGGGGGCGCCGGGCTCGGGCTTTCGTCGGTCCGGCAGCTGGCACGTGCGATGGGTGGGGACGTGTCGGTTGCGCCGCGCCCGAATGGCGGCACCAGCTTCACCCTGACGGTCGGCGTTACGATCGCCGAGGCGCCTCAATCCCAAGCCGGCGGGCCGGAGGGGGCAATCTTCCTTGCGCCGACACGGTCGCTGCGGCTGCTCGGGGTCGAGGACAATCCGTTCGGGCGTGTCGTGCTCAACACCATCCTGAACGAGCTTGGCCATCAGGCCGAGTTTATCGGCAGCGGCGAAGCGGCGCCGGATAGGATCCAAAAAGGCGGATTGGACGCGGTGTTGATGGACATGGTGCTGCCCGGCATCAACGGCGTCGAGGCGATCGCGCGCATCCGCAAGCTCGAGCCGCCTTACGGCAGCATACCGATTATAGGCGTGTCAGGCCGCGGCGAAGACGAGGCGGCTGCCCGCGCGGCCGGGGCCGACGCTTTCCTGCTCAAGCCTGTCGCTCCGCGGGCGCTCGCGAGTGCGCTGCTCGAAGTGACGAGCCGCGCGGCAGCCGCGACTTGATGATCGCGGCGTTCAGCTCGCCGCCGTAGATGAAGATCGCGGCGATGAAATACAGAAACACCAGCGCGATGATCACCGAGGCCAGCCCCGCATACATCGTGACGTAGTTGTTGGCGAAGCGCGCCAGGTATTGGCCGAACACGATGCCGGAGACCAGCGAGGCGACCAAGGTGAAGACGATGCCGGGCAGGATCTGCAGGAAGCTGCGGCGGCCGAACGGCACCCAGGCATGAAGGACGAACAGCGCGACGGTCAGGGCCGTGATCGTGATGCCGTAGCGCGACAGGTGGACGAAGCGCTCATTGGCCTCCACCGCAACCGGAAGGTAGGGGCGCGCGGTCGCCATGATCAAGGGTCCGAGCACGATCAGGAACGACATGGCAAGCGCGGTGAAGGCGGCGAGCAGCGTGTAGGCGATCGATTCGAGCCGCAGCCAGTACCAGCGCCGCTGCTCGACGACGTTATAGGCCCGGTTGAGCCCGACACGGAGCGCCTCGACGCCGTTGGAGGCGAAATAGACCGAGAGCACGGCGCCGATGGTCAGCGCATCGGTGCGGGTGGTGGTGAGCACGTCGTGGATCTGGGTGGCGAGCGCGTCGGCGACCTGGGTCGGCCAGGTCTGCAGCAGCAATGTGGCCGCTTGGTCGGCAAGGTCCTTGGAGCCGATAAAGCCGGCCAGCGACGTCAGCACGATCAGGAACGGAAACAGCGCCATCAGGGTCGACAGCGCGATGTGGCTTGCGATCGCCCAGCCGTCATCGGCAAGGAACGTGTAGAACGCATCCAGGCTGACGTGGATGATATAGCGAAGCAGCTTCACCTTGCACCTGCACCCGCGACGCTCGCCCGGTCCCGGCGAACATCGGACATTCTTCCGCGAAAAGCCAGATCGTGGATCGCCGCAGCGCCTGATCCGCCATGGCGCCCACCGTATTCCAATGTTATCTAACGCCGATGACGTCCGTTTTGAGCATATTCCTTCTTCCCATCGCAGTCGGCGCCGTCGCGTTCGTTCTGTTCCTCGGCCTCGTCAACATGATGCGTGGCGGTTCGCCGAACCTGTCGCAGAAGCTGATGCGCTGGCGCGTCATCCTGCAGTTCGTCGCCATCGTCATTGCGATGGCCGCGATCTGGGCGATGGGCCGCTAACTCGACCGCCAACTTGGCGCCAATTTGGGCCACTCATTTGCGGCACTAAGGAGCACATATGGTCGTCCTCAATCGCATCTATACGCGCACCGGCGACGACGGTACGACGGCGCTGGGCAATGGTGAGCGACGGCCGAAATTCGATCTGCGTGTCGCGGCTTATGGGACCGTCGATGAGACCAATGCGGCGATCGGCGTCGCGCGGCTGCACCTTGCAGATCGCGCCGATGTCGATGCGATGCTCTCGCTGATCCAGAACGATCTGTTCGATCTCGGCGCCGATCTCGCGGTTCCCCAGCGCGAGGGCAAGGCGGAGCGCTTGCGCGTCGTCGCAAGCCAGGTCGAGCGTCTCGAGCACGACATCGACACGCTGAATGCGCAGCTCGCGCCGCTGACCTCGTTCGTGCTGCCCGGCGGCACGCCGGCCGCCGCCCATCTGCATGTGGCCCGCACGATTTGCCGCAGGGCGGAACGGCTGATGGCGGAACTGGCCGTCAAGCCGGATGAGCCGGTCAGCGAGGCGGCCCTGCGCTACATGAACCGGCTTTCGGATTTCCTGTTCGTCGCCAGCCGGGCTGTGAACGGAAACGGGGCGGGCGATGTCTTGTGGGTGCCGGGGCAGAACCGCTGAGGCGCTGCGTGTGCCGAACGACGTCCTTTCGCGCCCGTTCAGCGGATTGACGCAAGATCGAAAAGCGATAGCAAATCATGGATTTGCCAGTACCGGAGCGGGGCGGAAGCGGCTAAGATGATGGTCGCGGCGAGACGCGCGTCGGGAGCAAAGACCCTGCCGTTGCGATGCGTGATTTTTCGCTTCTCGCGCGTTGACCGGGGGGTACGGCCGCTTTAGGTTCCGCGCCCGAACAGTCAACCCGAAAGATTTACACGAAAGAGGATCGATGAAGGTTCTGGTGCCGGTCAAGCGGGTGGTCGATTACAACGTCAAGGTCCGCGTTAAGAGCGACGGGTCGGGCGTTGAACTCGCCAACGTCAAGATGTCGATGAATCCGTTCGATGAGATCGCGGTCGAGGAAGCGCTGCGGCTGAAGGAAGCCGGCAAGGCCACCGAGGTCGTGATCGTCTCGATCGGGCCCGCCCAGGCGTCAGAAACGATCCGCACCGCGCTGGCGATGGGCGCCGACCGCGGCATCCTGGTCAAGGCCGAAGGCAATGTCGAGCCGCTGGCGGTGGCCAAGATCCTCAAGGTCGTCGCCCAGGAGGAGCAGCCGGGCCTGATCATCCTCGGCAAGCAGGCGATCGATGACGACAGCAATCAGACCGGCCAGATGCTGGCCGCCTTGCTTGGCTGGTCGCAGGCGACCTTCGCCTCCAAGCTCGAGGTGGACGGGGCCGACTTCAAGGTCACGCGCGAGGTCGATGGCGGCCTGCAGACCGTCAAGCTGAAGGGGCCGGCGATCGTCACCACCGACCTGCGCCTCAACGAGCCGCGCTATGCGTCGCTGCCGAACATCATGAAGGCGAAGAAGAAACCGATCGCCGAGAAGAACGCTGCCGACACCGGCGTCGATATCACCCCGCGTCTCGATGTGCTCAAGACCGCGGAACCGGCGGGACGCAAGGCCGGCGTCAAGGTCAAGGACGTCGCCGAGCTCGTCTCCAAACTCAAGACCGAAGCCGGGGTGCTCTGATGGCCACGCTGCTGATTGCCGAACACGACAACGCCTCCGTCAAGGATGCGACCAACAAGACGCTGACTGCAGCGAGCGCGCTGGGCGCCGAGGTCGACGTGCTGGTCGCCGGCCAGAACGCCAAGGCTGCCGCGGACGCGGCGGCCAAGCTTGCGGGCGTGAGGAAGGTGCTGCTGGCCGACGACGGGTCTTACGCGCACGACCTCGCCGAGCCGCTGGCGGCGCTGATCGTCCAACTCGCTGCGGGCTATGACGCGATCGTCGCGCCCGCGACCTCGCGCTACAAGAACGTGATGCCGCGCGTCGCCGCGCTCCTCGATGTCATGCAGGTCTCCGAGATCATCAAGGTGGTCTCGCCGGATACGTTCGAGCGGCCGATCTATGCCGGCAACGCCATCCAGACCGTGAAGTCCAAGGACGCCAAGAAGGTGATCACGGTGCGCACCTCGACCTTCGCAGCTAGCGGCGAAGGCGGCAGCGCGCCGGTGGAGACGGTCGCCGCGGCCGGCGATCCCGCGCTGTCGAGCTTCGTCGGCGAGGAGGTCGCCAAGAGCGACCGTCCCGAGCTGACCTCGGCCAAGATCATCGTCTCGGGCGGCCGCGCGATGCAGAGCCGCGAGAATTTCGCCAAATATATCGAGCCGCTGGCAGACAAGCTCGGCGCCGGTGTCGGCGCCTCGCGCGCGGCGGTCGATGCCGGCTACGCCCCGAACGATTGGCAGGTCGGCCAGACCGGCAAGGTGGTGGCGCCGGAGCTCTATGTCGCGGTCGGCATTTCCGGCGCGATCCAGCATCTGGCCGGCATGAAGGACTCCAAGGTGATCGTCGCGATCAACAAGGACGAGGACGCGCCGATTTTCCAGGTTGCCGATTACGGTCTGGTCGCCGATCTTTACCAGGCGGTCCCCGAATTGACCGAGGCGCTTGGCAAGCTCGGCAAATAAACTGGTGGACACCGGCCGGAGGGGATGATCCCAGCCGGTGCTGGAACGTTGTAAGGAGCATGGACAGGCGCGACATGCGCGCCGTCCGGTGGACAAAAAGATGGCTCAGATCAACAAGGTCGGCGTGATCGGCGCGGGACAGATGGGCAACGGCATTGCGCATGTGGCCGCGCTCGCCGGGCTCGACGTGGTGCTCAACGACGTCTCCTCCGACCGGTTGAAGTCGGGCATGGCGACGATCAACGGCAATCTGTCGCGACAGATCGCCAAGAAGATGATCACCGACGAAGCCCGCAGCCAGGCCTTGGGCCGGATCACCTTGGCCGAGACGCTGGATGGGCTCGCCGATTGCGATCTCGTGATCGAGACCGCGACGGAGAAGGAGGAGGTCAAGCGCAAGATCTTCCACGATCTCTGCGCCGTCCTGAAGCCGGAGGCGCTGATCGCCTCCAACACCTCCTCGATCTCGATCACGCGGCTCGCCGCCTGCACCGACCGGCCCGAGCACTTCATCGGCATTCATTTCATGAATCCGGTTCCGCTGATGGAACTGGTGGAGCTGATCCGCGGCATCGCCACCGACGATAGGACCTTCGAGGCCTCGAAGGAGTTCGTCACGCGGCTGGGCAAGCAGGTCGCGGTCTCCGAGGATTTTCCCGCCTTCATCGTCAACCGCATCCTGCTGCCGATGATCAACGAGGCGATCTACACGCTCTATGAGGGCGTGGGGAATGTCGAGGCGATCGACGCCGCGATGAAGCTCGGCGCCCATCACCCGATGGGGCCGTTGGAGCTCGCCGATTTCATCGGCCTGGATATCTGTCTGTCCATCATGCAGGTGCTGCATGAGGGGCTGGCCGACTCCAAGTACCGGCCCTGTCCGCTGCTGGTGAAATATGTCGAGGCCGGCTGGCTCGGACGGAAGACCCAGCGCGGCTTCTACGACTATCGCGGGCCGAAGCCGGTCCCGACGCGATAAGCCACCGCCGCTTACCTCCACCCTTCGTTAAGATCTGCCGGTTAACGTCGGGTAAGAGGGGTGTTTGCGTATGGATATGAGTCTCGTCGCCGCCGTGATGGCGCAGCAGCAGGGCGCGGTGCAGCAGCAGGTCGCCACGTCGATGCTGAAGCAGAATCTCGATTCTCAGAAATCAGCGGTCCTGACCCTGCTCGGCGGCGCGCAGCAGACGCTCTCGCTCGCCAATGTCGGTCCCGGCGTCGGCGGCAATCTCAACATCGCCGCCTGATTGCATTGTCCGGGCCGAGCGCAAGCCGCCGGGGTTACAGCCCCGCCGCGGCCGACGCGGTCGCAGCCTTGATCAGCTTGACTGCATCGTCGCTGTCCCATTCAGCGGGACCGGCGATGGTCGCGATCTCGCAGCCGGTGCTGTCCACCAGCACCGACGTCGGCATGCCCAGCGCGCGGCCGATCGATTTCAGATCCTGGAACACCTTGGCCTTGGCATCGCTGAAATAATCCAGCTGCGTCAGCTTGGCGTCGGCCAGGAACGCCTTGGGCTTCTCGGGATCGCGGGTGTCGATATTGACCGCGACCACCTGGAAATTCGGGCCGCCGAGCCTGGCCTGCAGCCGGTCCAGCGCCGGCATCTCCTTGCGGCAGGGCACGCACCAGGTCGCCCACAGGTTCAGCAGCACCGTCTTGCCGCGGAAGTCGGAGAGCTTCTTCGGTGCGCCGTTCGCGTCCTCGAAGGCGAGGTCCGGCAGCTTGAGCGGCGCCGTCGCCATGGTCAGCGCCGCCACCTCGCCATGGGCGAGCGGCGCGATCTTCCTGGCGGTATCGACGGCCGGCTGGCAAGACTGGTCGCCGGCCGGACGCCCGTGCAGCCATCCGCCGGCGTAAAGGCCGACCCCGCCGAGCGCAGCGACGGCGACCACAGCGCCGAGGACGGCCGGCATCCGGCGCGAGGCGGTCGGCAAGGCGGTCGGTCGGGCGGGGGAGGGATCGGGCTTATCGTTTGTCATTTCGGGTCGGTTGCGGCTATCAGAGGCGCCAATTGGGGCACGCCCGAACATGGCGTCTCCCGGCGGTGATCAGGCAAGGTTTTTAAGAGCAACAAGGCATGAGCAACAAGATGTGGGGCGGCCGGTTCTCGGAGCGTCCCGATGAGATCATGGAGGAGATCAACGTCTCCATCGACGTCGACCGCCACCTCTACGCCCAGGACATCGCCGCGTCCAAGGCGCACGCCGCCATGCTTGCCGCGCAGGGCATCATCACCGCCAGTGATGCGAAAAATATTGGCAAGGGTCTAGACACGATTTTGTCAGAGATCACTAAGGGTTCGTTCGAATTCAAGCGCGCGCTCGAAGACATTCATATGAATGTCGAGAGCCGTTTGAGCGAATTGATCGGCCCCGCCGCCGGCCGCCTGCATACCGCACGCTCCCGCAACGACCAGGTGGCGACCGATTTCCGCCTGTTCGTCCGCGACACCATCGACGAGGTCGATGCCGTGCTTGCCGCCTATCAGCAGGCGCTGGCGGAGCGGGCGCTGGAGCATGCCGGCACGGTGATGCCCGGCTTCACCCATCTGCAGACCGCCCAGCCCGTCACCTTCGGCCATCACCTCCTGGCCTACGTCGAGATGGCGGCGCGCGACCGCGGCCGCTTCGCCGACGCCCGCAAGCGGCTGAACGAATCGCCGCTCGGCGCCGCCGCGCTCGCCGGCACCTCGTTCCCGATCGACCGCCACGCCACCGCGGAGGCGCTCGGCTTCGACCGGCCGATGGCCAATTCGCTGGATGCGGTGTCCGATCGCGATTTCGTGCTGGAGACGCTGTCGGCGGCCGCGATCTGCGCCGTGCATCTGTCGCGCTTCGCCGAGGAGATCGTGATCTGGACCTCGCCGCTGGTCGGGCTGGTCAAGCTGTCGGACAAGTTCACCACCGGCTCCTCGATCATGCCGCAGAAGCGCAACCCCGACGCCGCCGAGCTGGTGCGCGCCAAGACCGGCCGGGTGATCGGCGCGCTGAACGGGCTCTTGATCGTGATGAAGGGCCTGCCGCTCGCCTATCAAAAGGACATGCAGGAGGACAAGCAGGGCGCCATGGAGGCCTTCGCGGCGCTGTCGCTGGCGATCCGCGCCATGACCGGCATGGCGATCGATCTCGTGCCCGAGACGGATCGGATGAAGGCGGCCGCCGGCGAGGGCTATGCCACTGCGACCGATCTCGCCGACTGGTTGGTGCGGACCCTGAAGATGCCGTTCCGCGAGGCCCATCACGTCACCGGGCGCATCGTGGCGCTCGCCGCCAAGCAGGGCGTGGCGCTGCACGAGCTGCCGCTCAAGGCCATGCAGGAGGTCGAGCCGAAGATCACGGCCGAGGTGTTCGGCGTGCTCTCGGTCGAATCCTCGGTGAAGAGCCGCACGAGCTTCGGCGGCACCGCGCCCAAGAACGTGACCGCGCAGGCCAAGAGCTGGCTGAAGCGGTTGGAAAAGCAGCGAAAGTAGGGTCTCGGCGCCAAATTTCGCCGTGCTGCCGTGGCACTCCGGCACTCGCCAGGGCTGGGCTTTCTCTGTATGGTGCCGCCCGCATTGGGGATATCGAAACGTGAATCGTAGCCGTCGTCCGACCTCGTCCGGCTGGGCCATTGTGGCCGTGGGTGCTGCCGCGCTGCTGCTCGCGTCCTGCGGGCGCAAGGGCCCGCTGGACCTGCCGCCGAACTCGCCGCCGCAGCCCCAATTGTCGTCGGCCCCCACCGACACCGCCCAGGAGAACGCGGCCAAGCCGAGCGTGTTCGGCTCCAGCTACGGCGCCGACGCTGCCCCGGCTGCGCCGCGCGGCAACAAGAAGCCCTTCATCCTGGATCCGCTCCTGGACAGCAACAAATAGGCTTGAGCTCAAGCTCGACGGGTGGTCGATGCTTCACCCTCCCCTGGAGGGGGGCGCCTCATGGCGAGCGAAGCGAGCCGTGAGGTGGGGTGATCTCTCCACCCGCACCGGCTTCCTTGGCCCACCCCACCCCGCCGCCCGTCGCTGATGCGACGCGCGTCGACCCTCCCCCCTGCAGGGGAGGGTGGCAGCGCGAATTGACATTCCCTCCGGTTTCTCGGCAAGTCGCGCCGAGACACTCTAAGCCCTCTGCGAAGGGCTGCGCGGATCGTAACTCATGAACCATTTCGACTATCGCTCCGGCGTGCTGCACGCCGAGGCGGTCAATCTCGCCGAACTCGCCGCTCAGGTCGGCACGCCGTTCTATTGCTATTCGACCGCGACGCTGGAGCGGCATTACCGCGTCTTCGCCGATGCCTTCAAAGGCGAGGACGTCCTGATCTGCTACGCGATGAAGGCCAATTCCAACCAGTCGGTGCTGCGCACCCTCGCCAGGCTCGGCGCCGGCGCCGACGTGGTTTCGGGCGGCGAGCTGAAGCGCGCGCTGGCGGCCGGCATTCCCGGCAGCAAGATCGTGTTCTCCGGCGTCGGCAAGACCGAGACCGAGCTGCGCGCCGCGCTCGCGGCCGGCATCCGCTGCATCAACATCGAGTCCGAGCCGGAGCTGGAGCTGCTGTCGCAGCTTGCCGCCGAGACCGGGCATACGGCGCACATCTCGGTGCGCGTGAACCCGGACGTCGATGCCGGCACCCACGCGAAGATCTCGACCGGCAAGTCCGAGAACAAGTTCGGCATCCCGCTGGAGCACGCACGCAGGGTCTATGCCCGCGCCGCCACGCTGCCGGGAATCAAGGTCTCGGGCGTCGACGTGCATATCGGCAGCCAGATCACCGATCTCGGACCGATGGAGACGGCCTTCCGCATCCTCAGCGAATTCGTGCAGACGCTGCGTGCCGACGGCCACACCATCAGCCACGTCGATTTCGGCGGTGGCCTCGGCATTCCCTATCACATGGACCGCGGCGCGCCGCCGGAGCCGGATGCCTATGCCGCGATGGTCAAGCGCGTCAGCCACAATCTCGGCTGCACCCTGCTGTTCGAGCCGGGGCGCCTGATCGTCGGCAATGCCGGCATCCTGGTCGCGCGCGTGATCTATGTGAAGCATGGCGAAGCCAAGAACTTCGTCATCATCGATGCCGCGATGAACGACCTGATCCGCCCGACGCTGTACGAAGCCCATCACGACATCCTGCCGGTCGTTAAGCCCGCGCCCGGCACGCCGCAGATGATCGCCGACGTTGTCGGCCCGGTCTGCGAGAGCGGCGATTATCTCGCGCTCGACCGCGCTCTGCCGGAGCCGAAGCCGGGCGACCTCTTGGCGATCATGACGTCCGGCGCCTATGGCGCGGTGCAGGCCGGCACCTACAACACAAGGCCGCTGGTGCCGGAGGTGCTGGTGAAGGACGATCAGGCCGCAGTGATCCGCCCGCGCATCGACGTCGAGGCCCTGATCGCGATGGACACGCCGGCGCCGTGGCTGTGAGTTGACGTGGCCGGACGCTCGAATTGGTCCGACCTCTCCATGAGCCCCGTCATTCCGGGGCAGCCCGTCAGGGCTGAACCCGGAATCTCGAGCTGATGCGGCATCTACATCGCACCTGAAACGTCAACTTATTTCGACTGCCCCCTTTGAACGACTGCGGCCAGGCGAAGCCCGGATGAGCGAAAGCGACATCCGGGTCCTGCTCCCGCATGTCGCTGACGCAGGCTACGCTTGCTAAACCTGACCCTCTACTCACATCAATCGAGCGCGCTGTCTCCGCAACTGCCCTCACCGCCAGCGACGAAAGCTCCGTCCATCACCTGCCGGAGGCGTCGGCCTCCAGAACCACCTTCGCTACGGGATAGCGCCAGTCGTTCTTCGTGTTGTCGGCGGCGGCATCGATGCCTGCTACGATGACCGCACCAAGGATCCCGCCGTTGACGCCGCTGGCCAGACGAGCCTGGCGCGTGGCATCGAACGGCGCGACCGTGATCATCCGCTTTTGATAGCCGGGCTTTTGGCAGGTCACGGCAAGCGTGCTCGACTGTCCGCGATAGAGCGGGACGCGCACCTTCGCGGGGCTCGTCATGGTTGCCGTGAAGCCGCTGGCTTCCAGTGAGCAAGCGGCCCCGGACATCTCGACCTCGCCCTGGCCGGGATTGTGAAACGTCCGCACCTCCACGAGCTGGTCACCCGCGAGCTCGGGCACGCTTGCGTCGGTTCGGCGCTTCTGCTCGTAGACATCGATCCCGTGGCTGCCCGTGGTCGACCTGATTTCGGTCACATTGTTGACCGCAAGCGGCGCAGCACACCCGCCGAGACATGCCAACCCGAGGATGGCCAACCAGGTGGCCATCCAACGCGAACAGTTCATTTGAGCCCCCACAGCATCCCCATTGTCGTTGATCCAGGGGTAGCAAGGGCCGATCTGGGGAACAATAGCCGCAACCTCGGGGGGATTAGAGCGACTATCAAAAACCGATTACGTTGCGGGCAGGACACAGTCGATGTCGCCCCCCAATACAAATGAGGTCCGTAGTATTAGTAGTAGTAAATGTGTCGGACGATCGCCAGCGGCGCGACGTCATGGTCATCAACATGACGCCGTTGCTCCGCCACAACCTTTCCTTGTGATCAATGCCAGGGTGTCGTGTTCGATGCCCGCGCCGGTTGCAGTCCCGGCGGGTCTTCTCCATCGCAGCGGGGGTTATCCGTGATGTCTCGTGCGTCCATCCTTGCCCTGCTGCGCACTGCTGCTGCGGCCGCATCACGGCGACAATCACCGTAATCCGGGTCAATTTGATGCGGAATTGCGCGACAGCGCACTAGGCTGTCGCGTGGCGAGCTCTATTCGTCGCGGAGGTTTGCGCCAGCTGGGCGGTTTTGTGCAGCGTCACCGTAATTCGACATGGGTGCCGTGACCGTCTCAGGCACGTAGTTTCATACCGCGTCACCGTATTGCCGGTACAATGATTGAGACGCGGTCGTCAGGTGCCAAGGTGTTCTTCAATCCAGCGTTAATACGTTTGGCGCTCGGGCCGCTGATGGTTCTCCACGAACTATGTTCAGACCCAGTCCAGCGAATCATGGATTTCCTACAAATTCGGGCTATTTCCATGCGCAATGATTCGAAATACCGATGCCGAGTGTGCGGCTTTAGATCGGAAGATCCTCTTTGGGGCCAAGATGAGGGCACTCCGCTTTACGACTTTTGTATCTGTTGTGGTGTCGAGCATGGCTATCAAGACTCGTCGATAGTCGGCGCGAGAAGATATAGAGCTACCTGGATTGAAGGAGGGGCGAAGTGGGAAATCCCGGGTGCTAAGCCGGACGGCTGGAATTTGGACGAGCAGCTTCGGCATATCCCAACCGAATTCCAATAATTGGGGTGATTTCGGTGACAGTGCACTAAACTGTCGTGTGGTCAGCTTTTATTCGTCGCGGGGAGGTTGCGCCAGCAGCTAGTTTTATGCAGCGTCACCGTAATTCCGATCGACTATCGCGGTCGGGTTCTGACGGTGGTCAGCCGGTCCGATGTCGCCCGCGCCGACGCGCAGGCGACGGGTCCGACCTCCTTCACGACGATCATCCTCTCGGGGCCGCTGGGTCGGCTGACATGGACGGCCGAGACATGGCGCGAGTCTCTGCAGAACCACGAGACCGCCGTCAGCAAGCTCATCCGCTCGATGACATCGGAGTGCGGCGTCTGAGTGGTGGTGTTGTCGGGCTGACAGTCTGTCAGCGGGGGTATCCGTGATGTCTCGTGCGTCCATCCTTGCCCTGCTAGCTCCCGCTCGGCACTGCTGCTGCAACAGCATCACGGTGACAATCACCGTAATCCGGGTCAATTTGATGCGGCTAGGCGCCCCGTGACGCAGTGTGGTTACTCTGACGTCAGACGGGCGAAATCAAACCAAGTCTCGCGCCTATACCTTGAGAGAGATCCATACGGTCGAGAGCCTTCCGCGCGGCTTGGTTGTTGATGACACGCCAGTCATGATCGATCTCGGCCGCAACGTCTCGAAGCAGTCTGCCTTTGGCTTCAGCTATGTCAAAAGTTCCTATGGTTTGACGTCATCGTCGGGTACCGCAATCTGCTCTCGATCCGGCTGCGGTCCACGACGGCGCTCTTTCGTGTCGGCAAAATGAGCAGCGGTCATTCCGCAGACGGCGCATCTCGATCCGTCAAACGGCCAACGGTGTCCGCCGGCTCGCTGATCCATCTTAGTGTTCACCATCATGGGGCGATATCCCAGCTCTACGCACATACACGGTCCAGATCTATTTTTGTTCGATACGGTACAACACCCTATCAACTTCGAATTTTTCGAAATCGCGAAAATCCCTGCATGAGCAGAACAAGGGCGATTGCAGCGATTAGGGATTTCCAGTCGTGAACGGCCGCAACGATCGCAGCAATGCCGTATAAATAAGTAGAGCGCATGGGGCGGGTTCCCTGATCGCGATCGTGCACGATCATTCAAGATGGGATCGTCCCTGCGCCGATGATGTCGACGCGGATGCCCAGCGCGGGCATCAGGAGGACCGTTACGGAAGCCGTCCGCCGCTCGATTTGCAATATAGCTCACCGCAGTTCCAATTTCAATGAACTCGGAACTGCCCGTCGAGGCATACGCCAGCGGACACCCTGTAAAGAACTGTTTGAAGCGTCCGTAAGGCAGTTACAGTGACGGTTGCACTTAACTAATCAAGGGACGTATTTAAATTGCTCTGTAGACCTTGTATGTGGTCGCAATCTGTTTCGACACAGCGTGTGAACAGCCTGGCTCGTCGACGCGTCACGGCTTAAGGGAACCGACGATCCGCTACTGAAAAGGATCAACAGGGAACGGCTGCTTGGATAAAACAGTTTGCGTTGCGTCCTGGCCCGCCCTCGTGTAGAAATATTTCGATTTCGTTTTTTCCGAAATCGTGGTTTGATCCGCGCATCCCGTCCCAACGAGGGGGCGCTTCGCGATCGTCACGGACGTCGGGTGCGGGATGCGGTGGGCGCGTCGGGGCGCAGCATGATCTTCATGCGGACGAACGATCCCGATGCGACGATGAAGTCGCGTGGTTCTGGCATCCCGGTGCTGATGCCTGCGCAATGCGCTGACAGCGCATTGTCGCAACGCGATGATGCCAAAGGCATCACGCGGACGGGGGCAACCAAGCCGGTCCCCGGGAAGAGCGCGTATAAATCGTAACACCATCGCGCAGGGAAGGCCGGGCGATCTCGGCTGAGCCTGTGGTTCTGCCGCGTGCTTTCTTGCTGCACGCGGACCATGGGCGCCGGCCGGCGCCCGGTCTTCCCCATAGGCGTTAAGTTTATGCTTGAGTGTTGGAATCCGCCGTGATTCGAACAGGGGATGGCAGACGAATCGCTCCTGAACGAGGACTGGACGAGAGTGGTTGCGCAGCTGGGCGGGGCTGCGCAGCTCGAGAAAACTGCGCGCCAGACGAAGGCCTTCGCGCGTCGGCGGCAGATTCCAGATGCGGTGACGTTACTTCGGCTGATGCTGGCCTATTGTTTGGGTGAAAGAGGGCTGAGATCGACAGCCGCATGGGCGGCTTCTGTTGGCCTTGCCGACCTCACCAGCGTGGCGTTGTTCTATCGGCTGCGTCAATGTGGTGATTGGTTTGCGGTGCTGGTGGAGGGCTTGCTCGCTGCGGCAGCTCCGAAGGCGAGCCAAGGCCGCCTGATCCGCATCATCGATGCGACGACAGTGCCTCAGGCGGGACCGGCTGCGCGCAAGAACAGTGAGCTTTGGCGCGTTCATAGCGCATTTGATCTGCCCTATGAGCGCTTTGGTCACTTCGAGCTGACAGATCAGCAAGAGGGCGAAACGTTTGACCGGATACCAGTGGTCAAGAACGAGATCCGCATTGCTGACCGCGCTTATCTGCAACCTGACCGCATTGCGGCCGTCCGCGAAGCCGGGGCCGACGTTTTGATCCGAGCGGGCTGGAAGAACGCACGTTGGCTTGACGCCAAAGGCCTTCCGTTCGATCTGATGGCCCAATTGCGTGCCGCGAAGGCGCGCGGACTGGTCGATCGGGAGATTTGGATCAAGCGCAAGGGCGGCGCGCCTCTGGCTATGCGTCTGGTCGCAATCAAGAAGCCCACCGGTGCGGCTGCTGCTTCTCGGCGTAAAGCCCGGCAAGACGCAAAAGATGAAAACCGCATCATCTCCAAAGAAACTTTGGAGGCTGCGGATTGGGTCATTCTGATCACGTCGCTCGCGCGGGACGAGTTCTCCACCAAAGATGTGCTTGCGCTCTATCGATTGCGATGGCGGATCGAGCTTGGGTTCAAGCGACTGAAGAGTCTGATTGGCCTCAAGACGCCGCCAGGAACCGATCCGCGCTCTGCCAAGCCCTACCTGCTGGCCCACCTCCTGATCATCCTGTTGCTCGAGCCGCTTGCCAGCGACTTCGAGGACTCTCCCCACTGGACGCAGGCCGCTTAACGACGCCTGGCGCTTGGCGGGTCCTGCAGCAGCTCGTTGCATCCTTGCTGCAAGCAATCATTCCACAACCAACCATCCGTTGCTTGCGCCGCAGAAAACGCGCGTTGGGGCGCCACCTTCGCGAGCCTCCTCGAAAACGCAAGTATCAATCGATGCTCGCGCTACCTTAACGCCTATGCGGTCTTCCCTGCGCCCTCACTTTCCAGAGGGTGACGCGTTCTCGGAAAACTCGGGCGAAAACACGCCGCGAGAACGGATTTCCATGCGACATACAAAAGAGCAGTGCCGGGATCACGGCGATAGGCGAGGGCGCGGGGTTTCTGGAAATGGTCTGGAACCCGCCCGGTCACAGTCGCGTGTGATCGACGACCGGCGGAGGGCCCGGCCCTCAGGAACGGATGCCTCACTGCCGCCTTTTGTGCTAGCTTGTGTGCCTGGGCAACCTGGAGAGTTTGTTGAGCGGTGCCATTCCTGACCCGGCCCAGCCGGGAAACACCCCCGATGCGCTCGCACGGCTGAAGCTGACGCAGGCGCTGCAACAGGCGCGTCTCGCGATCGCCTGGGAGCGCGGCTGGCCGCATCTGGCCCGAGTTCTCCTCGTCATCGGCCTGTTCCTGGTGGTGTCATGGGCCGGCCTGTGGCTGTCGCTGCCGTTTGCCGCGCGCGCCATCGGGGTCGGACTGTTCGCTCTGTTCGCGCTCGGGGCGCTGGTGCCGGCGCTCCGGTTCCGCTGGCCGAGCCGCGAAGAGGGCTTGGCCCGGCTCGATCGCAGCTCCGGAATCGCGCATCGTCCCGCCACGGCGCTCACCGATACCCTGGCGACGCAGGACCCGATCGCGCGGGCCCTGTGGCAGGCTCAGCGCGAGCGCACGCTCGCCTCGATCAACCGGATCCGCGCCGGGCGTCCGCACCCGCGGCTGTCGCTGCATGATCCCTGGGCGTTGCGCGCGCTGGTCGTGGTGCTGATGGTCGCGACCTATGTCGCGGCCGGCGACGAGCGCGCCATGCGCGTGTCCTCGGCCTTCGACTGGAACGGCGTGCTGGCGCCGGCCACGGTCCGGGTCGATGCCTGGGTGAACCCGCCGGTCTATACGGGCCGGCCGCCGGTCATCCTGTCGGCGGCGAACAAGGAGGCCGCCTTGCCGCCGAGCGGGGTGCTTGCGGTGCCGGCCGGCAGCACCCTGATCGTGCGCTCCAGCGGCGCCAATCTCGACGTGGTCGCGGGCGGCGGCATCTCCGAGGCGGCCGCCACCGAGCCGGCGCCCCAACCGGTGCCTCAAGGCGCCATCGAGAAGCACTTCACCATCGCCGGCGACGGCACGGTCCATGTCCGCGCGCCATCGGGGCAGCCGCAATGGACGTTCACGGCGATGCCCGACCATCCGCCGACGATTGCCTTCGCGAAGGATCCGGAGCGGCAGGCCCGCGGCGCGCTCAAACTGTCCTACAAGCTCGAAGACGATTACGGCGTGACCGAAGCGCACGCCCATGTGGCGGTGCGTCCCGTCGACAAGGGGGCTGCCGACAAGGACGCCGGCGCGCAGGCGCCGCGGCCGCTGTTCCGGCCGCCGGAGTTTCCGCTGGTGCTGCCGAATGCCCGCACCCGCAGCGGGGTGGGCCAGACGGTCAAGGATCTCAGCGAGGATCCTTATGCCGGCGCCGACGTCACGGTGACGCTGACGGCCAAGGACGAAGCCGGCAATGAGGGCAAGAGCGAGCCGTTCGAGATGCGGCTGCCCGAGCGTCTCTTCACCAAGCCGCTGGCGCGGGCGCTGATCGAGCAGCGCCGCATCCTGGCGCTCGATGCCAATCGCAACGGCGACGTGTTCACCGCGCTCGATGCGCTCCTGATCGCGCCGGAGCTGTTCACGCCGGAGGCGGGGCAGTATCTCGGCCTGCGCTCGGTCACCAGCCAGCTCGAAGCTGCGCGCACCGACGATGCGCTGCGCGAGGTGGTCGCCAGCCTGTGGGCGCTCGCCGTCACCATCGAGGACGGCAACATCACCGACGTCGACAAGGCGCTGCGCGCCGCGCAGGACGCGCTCAAGCAGGCGCTGGAACGCGGCGCCAGCGACGAGGAGATCAAGAAGCTGACGCAGGACCTGCGCCAGGCCATGGACAATTACATGCGCCAGCTCGCCGAGCAGCTGCGCAACAATCCGCAGATGGCCCAGCGGCCGCTCGATCCCAACACCAAATTCCTGCGCCAGCAGGACCTGCAGAACATGATCGATCGCATGGAGCGGTTGTCGCGCTCCGGCGACAAGGAGGGCGCGCGCGAGCTGCTCGAGCAGCTGCAGCAGATGCTGGAAAATCTGCAGATGGCGCAGCCCGGCCAGGGCGACAACGACATGCAGCAGTCGCTGAACGAGCTCGGCGACATGATCCGCAAGCAGCAGCAATTGCGCGACAAGACCTTCAAGCAGGGTCAGGACTCCCGCCGCGACCGCATGCGCGGCCGCCAGCAGGGCGACCAGGACCAGAGCTTCGGCGATCTGCAGCAGGATCAGCAGGCGCTCCGCGATCGGCTGAAGCAGCTGCAGGAGCAGCTCGCCAAGCGCGGCATGGGCGAGGGGCAGCGCGGCCAGAAGGGGCAGCAGGGCCAAAAGGGCCAGCAAGGCCAGGGTGGCCAACAGGGCGGGCAAGGCGAGCAGGCCGATCAAGGCGACGATGGCGATCAGGGCGACGGCCTCGACCAGGCCGACAACGCGATGGGCGATGCCGGCAGCCGGCTCGGCGACGGCAATGCCGATGCCGCCGTGGAGAGCCAGGGCAAGGCGCTCGACGCGCTCCGCAAGGGCGCGCAGAAGCTTGCCGAGGCGATGCAAAAGGACGGTGACGGCGAGCAGCAGGGCGATGGTCCGGGGTCGCGGGCCGGCCGTCGGCAGGGCAACGGCCAGACCGATCCGCTCGGACGGCCGATGCACCCCAGCACCGATATCGACGATTTCTCGCAGAAGGTCCCCGGCGAGATCGACGTGCAGCGGGTTCGCCGCATCCTCGAAGAGCTGCGCCGCCGGCTGGCCGATCCGTCCCGTCCGCAGATCGAGCTCGACTACATCGAGCGGCTGTTGAAGGATTATTAGTCCGGCCGTCGCGGCCGCCTGCCTCGGAGGTTGAAAGCCACGGGATACCTTCCCGCTCGTTTGGGGGGGCGGCCATCGGGCCGGTGCTGATGTCGCCCCTTGAAGCCCGGGGTTCAGGACGATAATCGTTGAGGACTGACAAGCTTCAGGTGTCCTCTTGCCCAGAGATGGCGGATTGCTGCGAGTGCTCGCCGCTGCTGTTTGTATGCTGGCGGCGGGTTCTCCGATCTGGGGCGCCGCCCCAGCGGCCGCTGCGCCGTTGCAGGCGAGCGATGACGGTCCGGACAGTCCGGCGTCATCTTCCGCCGGACATGCTGCGCCCGGCACCGTGACGCTTTCCGCCGCGCAGCAGCGGCAGATCGGACTGCAGACCGCCGTCCTGGAGGCGGCGCCGCATCCCGAGCAATTCCGAGCCTATGGCGCGGTCCTGGACGTCGCCCGGGTGACCGAGCTGGCCAACAGCTACACCAACGCGCAGGCGCAGCTACAGACCGCCCAGGCCAAGCTCGACGTGGCGAAGAGCGCACTTGAGCGGGTCCAGAACCTCGTCCAGTCCGCGGCGATGCCGAAGAAAGACGTCGAGACTGCCGAGGGGACGTTCCGAACCGATCAGGCCTCCCTGGCCGCCGCGGAATCGCAGGTCAAGACCCTCGCCGCGACGGCGCGGCAGGAATGGGGCTCCGTGATCGGAAAGTGGATCGTCGAGCGCTCCCAAGAGGTGGTGCGCTTGATCGAGCGCGACCAGTTTCTCGTCCAGGTCACCTTGCCGCCGGGCGTGGTCCTCGCCGGCGAGCCGCAGGTCGCACTGGCGCAAGCGCCGACGCGGAGCGCCAACATCGATCTCTCCTACATCTCCCCGGCGACGCGAACGGACCCGCGGATCCAGGGACTGAGCTACTTTTTTGCGGCGTCCGGCGACAGCGGCTTGCTGCCGGGCATGAACACCACGGTCTATGTCCCCTCGGGCAAGACCTATCAAGGCGTGTTCGTCGAGGACACCGCGATCGTTCAATGGCAGGGCCGGTCGTGGGTGTATCTCCGCTCCGGGCCTACCAGCTTCAAGCGTCATCCGATCAGCACGGATCAGCCTGTGTCCGACGACGACTACGTCGTGCAGGACATTCCGCCCGGCTCCGAGATCGTGATGCGAGGCGCGCAGGTCCTATTGTCGGAGGAGGCGAGGAGCGAGCTTCGGGGCGACGACGACAATGATTGACGACCCCGGCCCGACGCCGACCGGGCCGCAGGCGGCGTTGGTCTCCTTCGCCATCCGCTTCCGCGGGATCGTGCTCGCGCTGGCATGCGCCGTCGCGGGTTACGGCGTGTTCGCACTGGGGAATGCGAGCTACGGGGTGTTTCCCGAATTCGCCCCGCCGCAGGTTTCGGTCCAGACCGAAGCGCCGGGCCTCGGCCCGGAGCAGGTCGAGGTGCTCGTCACCCAGCCGGTCGAAACATCGATCATCGGCCTGCCCGGCATCGAGAGCATGCGGTCGTCCTCGATTCAGGGATTGTCGGTCCTCACGGTGATCTTTCAGCCGGGCAGCGACATCTACCGGGCGCGCCAACTGGTTGCCGAGCGCCTCGCGGTCCTGGCGAGCCGCCTTCCGCAAGGCGTGCAGCCTCCGTCCATGACGCCGCTGACGTCGTCGGCCGGGACCGTGCTTGTGATCGGCCTGACCTCCGATCGCCGCTCGCTGATGGATTTGCGCACGCTTGCGGACTGGACGGTCGGAAGACGGCTGCTGGCGGTGCCTGGCGTCGCGCAAATATCGACTTACGGCGGGGACACGAGATCGCTGCAAGTGCAGGTCCGACCCGATGATCTGGTCCGCTTCAAGGTCGGCATGAACGACGTTCTGGCCGCGGCGCGGAAAGCCACGGGAGTCCGCGGCGCCGGGTTTGTCGACACGGCCAATCAGCGCGTCGTCCTGCAGACGCAGGGCCAATCGCTGACGGCCGAGCAGCTCGCGCGCACGGTTCTGTTCCACCATGACGGCGCCAGCGTGGTGCTGGGCGATGTCGCCACCGTTGCGACCGCACCCGAGCCGCCGATCGGCGCCGCGCTGATCAACGGCCGGCCCGGAATCATGCTGATGATCAGTCAGCAATATGGCGCCAACACGCGCGAGGTCGCGACGCGGGTCGAGGCGGCGCTGACGGACTTGCGGCCGGCGCTGGAGGCCGAAGCGGTCCAGCTTCATGCCGACCTGTTTCGCCCCGCGAGTTTCATCGATGCGGCGACCAGCAACGTCCTGTACGCGCTGCTGATCGGCGGCGCGCTGGTGATCGTCGTGCTGCTGCTGTTCCTGTTCGATTGGCGCACCTCCGTCATCAGTTGCACCGCGATTCCGCTATCGCTGCTCGCCGCCGTGCTTGCCCTGGAGTGGATGGGCGAAAGTCTCAATACGATGACGCTCGGTGGGCTTGCCATCGCCATCGGCGAAGTGGTCGACGATGCCGTGATCGGCGTCGAGAATGTGGTGCGGCGCTTGCGCGAGAACCGCCATTCCGCGGCACCTCGCGCCGAGACGCAAGTCGTGCTCGGCGCCATGCTCGAGGTCCGCTCCTCCGTGGTCTACGCGACCTTTGCGGCGCTCCTGGTCTTCGTGCCGATCCTGGTCCTTCCGGGCGTCGCCGGCCGCCTGTTCGGGCCTCTCGGCATCGCTTATATCCTCGCCGTGGCGGCCTCGCTCATTGTCGCGCTCACCGTCACGCCGGCCCTGTCCATGGTGCTGCTGGCCGGAAAGGCGGCTGGCAATCGAAAGTACAGACCTCCGCCCTTGGTGCGCTGGTCACGCCGTCACTATGAAAGCCTGCTCTGGCGGATCGGGAGGTTTCCTCGGCTGGTCGTCGCGACCGCGGTGCTTCTCACGATGCTGGGAGCTGGGATGTTGCCGTTCTTTGGCGGCACCTTCCTGCCCGATCTGAAGGAAGGCCATCTGATCCTGCACGTATCGGCGTTTCCCGGGACATCGCTCGATGAATCGCTGCGCATCGGCAAGCTGATCACTTCTGCGCTTCGAACCGTGCCGGGCGTGCGCAGCGTGGCCCAGCATGTCGGACGTGCCGAGGCCGGCATCGACACCGTCGGTCCGCACTCCAGCGAGTTCGAGATCGACTTCCAGCCCGAGCTTTCCGGGGCGGACCAGGAAACAACGGAGAAGCGCATTCGCGCAGCGTTGGCCGATTTCCCCGGCGTCGTCTTTTCGATCAAGACCTATTTGACCGAGCGGATCGAAGAAACGGTGTCCGGCTTCACCGCGGCAGTGGTCGTGAACGTCTTTGGTCCCGATCTCGATTCGCTGCAGCGCGCCGCGCGCGACGTTGCACGTGAGCTCGGCGAAGTTCGGGGCGCGATCGAGGTTCAGCAGCAGGCTCCGCCGGGAATGCCGCAGGTCGATGTGACGCTCCGCCCGACCGATCTGCAGCGATGGGGACTCGACGCGGTCGATGTGCTGGAGTTGATCCGGACGGCGTATCAGGGGGACGTCGTCGGTCAGGCCTATGAAGGCAACACGGTCTTCAACGTGATCGTCAAGATGGACACGCGTGCGAACGCCCGCCTGTCTCAGATCGGCGACATGCCGGTGCGGACACCGAGCGGCGCTTATGTTCTGCTGAGGCAGATCGCGGACGTCTACGGGACCTCCGGCCGTTATCAGGTCCTCCATCGCGATGGGCAGCGCGTTCAAACCGTCACCGCTGGTGTCAGCGGGCGCGACCTGGAATCCTTCGTCGCCGATGCAAGGCGAAAGATCGCCAGCGACGTCAAGCTTCCGCCCGGCGCCCATGTCGAGTTCGCGGGAGCGGCCGAGGCGCAGGCTCGGTCGCGGCGCGATCTTCTGGTCAATTCGTTGCTGGTGGCGGTGGGCATCGTCCTTCTGCTGTCGTTCGTCACGGGCCACTGGCGCAACCTGGTGCTCGTCCTCGTCAATCTGCCGTTTGCCTTCGTCGGCGGAGTGTTCGCGGTTGCACTCACGGGCAGCTTATTGTCCCTCGGCTCGATGGTCGGGTTCGTCACTCTGTTTGGGATCACGCTCCGCAACTCGATCCTGATGATCTCGCATTATGAGCATCTGGTCACGGTCGAACGCCGCGCGTGGGGAGCCGAGACGGCGATCGAGGGCGCGGCCGATCGCCTCGTTCCGATCCTGATGACCTCGCTCGTGACGGGCCTCGGCCTGCTGCCGCTGGCGCTCGGTGCCGGCGAGCCCGGCCGTGAAATCGAAGGGCCGATGGCGATCGTCATTGTCGGCGGACTCGTGACCTCGATGGCGCTGAACCTGCTGGTACTGCCGCCGCTTGCGTTGCGCTACGCGCGGTTCGACGTCTCCCCGCCAGAGACGACACGCCAGAAGGCGACTGTATCCTGATCTACGAAGCCGCCGCGGCGAGCAGGACGCCAGCAAGCGCGCTGATCGCGACGACGATGAGCGGCGGCGCGCGCCAGATGGTGAGCAGCACGAAGCCGACCAGCGCCACGCCGACATCCCGCGGGCCTTGGACAGTGCTGGTCCAGACCGGACTGTAGAGCGCCGCGCCCAGAACGCCGACCACGGCGGCGTTGACGCCGCGCATCATCGCCTGCGCGCCGGAGCGTCTGCGGAACGAATCCCAGAACGGCAGGACGCCGAGCAGGATCAGGATTCCGGGCAGAAAGATGCCGACGAGTCCTAACGCTGCCCCCGCCAGTCCGTGCGGCTCCGGAGCGACCACCGTTCCGAGATACGCCGCGAAAGTGAAGAGCGGCCCCGGCACCGCCTGGGCCGCGCCATAGCCGGCAAGAAACGCATCGTCGTTCAGCCAGCCCGGCGTGACGAAGGCCTCGCGCAGCAGCGGCAGGACCACGTGCCCGCCGCCGAACACCAGCGCGCCGGATCGGTAGAAGGCTTCAAACAAGGCCACGCCGGACGATCCGGTCAGATGATGCAGCAGCGGAAGCCCGATCAGCAGCAGGAAGAACGCGGCCAGCGCGGCGACGCCCGCGGTGCGCGACACCGGCATCTCGATAGGTCCGGACGGCGCGGCCGCCCCGCTGCGGCAGAGCCAAAGCCCGGCAATCCCGCCCAGCAGGATTGCGCCGATCTGCGCCGGCGATGACGCGCTGAACAGGATGATCAGCGCGGCCGCCACCGCGATCGATGCGCGCTCGCGATCCGGACAAAGGGTGCGCGCCATGCCCCACACCGCCTGCGCCACGATCGCCACCGCCGTGAGCTTGAGGCCGTGCAGCAATCCGGTCCCGACCGGTCCGGTGAGCGCTCCGGCCCCGTAGGCAAACAGGATCAGCGCCGCGGCGGACGGCAGCGTGAAGCCGGTCCATGCGGCGAGCGCGCCGAGATATCCGGCCCGCATCAGCCCGATCGAAAATCCGACTTGGCTACTGGCCGGTCCCGGAAGGAACTGGCAGAGCCCGACCAGATCGGCGAAGGCATGTTCGTCGATCCACCTCCGGCGCACGACGAACTCATCGCGGAAGTAGCCGATATGCGCGATCGGCCCGCCGAAACAGGTCAGCCCGAGCTTGAGGAAGATGAGGAGCACCTCCGCCGCCGATCGGGGACCATCGTCTCGCGCCTCGGCTGCCGGCTCGGCCTCGACGATGGCTCCTTCGGTCTTCATACGGATCTCCACGAATGCAGCGCCGTCACTCTATTCATTATCGGTTCCCGATAAAGCTGCTCGTTCGGCATCAAATTGTTTTGTGGCCGGCGGCCCCTTTGCCCGGCTTCTTGGCGCATCAGATCATTGCGTGCGACTGTCGAATTCGAGCGGAGCAGGCGATGACGACGTATGATCGAGACGACGGGAGACGCCGGATACAGCCGCTCCTCAGCCGGAGAGCGCTGCTTCGTGGCGCGCAGGCCGGCGCAGTGTCCGTGGCGACAGCCTGGACCATGCCTTTCCTTCGTGCTCAGACGGCGCCGGATGAGGCCGCCGATTACAGGATCACGATCGCGCCGCTCTCGCTCGAGATCGCGCCCGGCAAGGTGATCAGGACCACGGCATATAATGGGACGGTGCCTGGCCCTGTACTGCGCCTCAAGGAAGGGCGGCCGGTCCGGATCGAGGTTACTAACAATTCCGGCTATCCCAATCTGGTCCATTCGCATGGCCTGATGATCCCCTCGTCTCAGGACGGGGCGACGGAGGAAGGCTCGCCGATCATCGAACCCGGCAAGACGCTGACCTATTCCTACACGCCGAAGCCGTCCGGCACGCGCTGGTATCACAGCCATGCCATGGCGATGACCGATCTGAACAAGAGCACCTATTCCGGCGAGTTCGGCTTTCTGATCGTGGAGCCTGCTGCCAGCGATCCCGGAAGTTACGATCGCGAGGTGCTGCTCGCCGCGCATCATTGGGAGGGCCACTGGGTCAGTCTGCAGGACATCAAGAAGGGACCGCCGCCGGACAACGGCCTCGAAGTCATGTATCGCGCGGCTACGCTGGGCGAGCGGACGCTCGGCCATGGCGAGCCGATCCGGGTGCGTGAGGGCGAGCGCGTGCTGTTTCGGCTGCTCAATGCGAGCGGCAACATGGGCATCTCGCTCGCGCTGCCGGGACACAGGTTCAAGGTACTTGCGCTCGACGGCAATCCCGTGCCGACGCCCGCGACCGTCGACGTGCTGAAACTCGATGTCGCCGAGCGGGCCGATGTCATCGTGGAGATGAACAATCCCGGCGTCTGGGTGTTCGGCTCCACGGACGACGAGGACCGCAATATGGGCATGGGCGTGGTCGTCGAATATGCCAATCGTAGCGGCGAGCCCGCCTGGTCGGCGCCTGCCAAATCCAAATGGGACTACACCCTCTTCGGCCGCCAGAGTGAGGCGGCGGCAGCTGACGAGACCATCGGCCTCAAATTCGAGAAGGTTCCGGGCGGACGGGGCGGCTACAATCGCTGGACCATCAACGGCAAGTCCTGGCCCGACACCAATCCTCTGTTCAGTGTCCTCGAAGGCAGGCGTTACCGCCTGCTCCTCAACAACAACAGCGGCGACGAGCATCCGGTGCATCTGCACCGGCATTCGTTCGAGATCACCAAGGTCGGCGACAAGTCGACGTCAGGCGTTATCAAGGACACCATCAGCCTGCCACGCTTTTCGACCGCCGAAGTGGATTTCATCGCCGATGATCCGGGCGCGACTTTCTTCCATTGCCATCACCAGGACCATATGGACGAAGGCTTTGCGGGCCTGATCACGTATCGATGAAGCCGGAGAGGTCTGGTCTAGAGCATGATCCGGAAAAGTGGAAACCGGTTTTCCTCGCGACAAACGCCATAGGCGTTTGCGCGGAGATCATGCTCAATCAAAGACATGAGATCATGATGCGATTCCTTCTAATCGCATCATGATCTCAAGCCGTACTGAGCCGGTATCGGCCACCTCTTCGGGGCTTGGTCGTCGCGAGCACGCGTGCCCTGACATAAGCCCACGCATAAGTCATAACCGGCGCCGGATCCGTCCAGTATTTCGCCTGCTCGAAGTCGATCGCGACAGCGCCAAGTCTGGATCGTTGGTCCGGATCGTTTGGTCCGGAGATTCGGTCGGCGGCGACGCGCGCACCGGGGGCGTCTCTCACCTACTTCGGAAGAGCATTCAGAAGCGCCCGGATCTTGTCCGCATCGGCGGGCGTTGCAGGATTGAAGATCACCATGTTGAGGTCGGGCCGGCCATCGACGGCGAAAGCGGAGAATTCCATCGAGAGCGGGCCGGCCACGGGATGATGCAGGACCTTCACGCCATCGCCGTACCCTTGCACATCGTTGTCACGCCACATCACCGCGAATTCGGGGCTCGTCGTACAGAGCTCATCGACTAGCGATTGCACGTCGCGCGCTGCACCGGCGCGCGCCACATCCGCGCGGAAGGACGCCACCACATAGCGTGCAACGCTTTGCCAGTTGGGCTGCGCTGCGCGGACGCGACTGTCGCGGAACATCATGCGCAAGACATTACGCTGCCCTTCCGGCACTGTGCTGTAGTCGGTCAGGACCGTTGCGGCAGCGCTGTTCCACGCGATCACATCCCAGGTTGCGGTACGCACAAAGGCGGGACTGTATTCCAGCGTGTCGAGCACGCGTTGCAGACGCGGAGAGATGCCCTCGGGCGCGCGATAACGCACTTCGGGTGGCCGGCCAAGACCGAGCAGAAACAGATGTTCGCGCTCCACGTCGGTCAGCATCATGGCGCGAGCGATGCGATCCAGCACGTCTGCGGAGGGCGCGCCGCCGCGCCCTTGTTCCAGCCAAGTATACCAGGTGGCACTGACATTGGCGCGCTGCGCCACTTCTTCGCGCCGAAGTCCCGGCGTGCGCCGTCGTTTCAGCGGAAACCCGAATGCCGTAGGATCGAGCTTGGCGCGGCGATCCTTAAGATAGGTCCCGAGCGAGTTCGCGTCCGTCATCCTGTTAGCGATTATACCAGTATGATGTCACTACTTTACCTGAATGAGCAACGTACCAGTATCCCGGCGTTCTGAACAGGGAGCGTTCTCATGCGGGTATTCGTCACCGGCGCCGCGGGCTTTATCGGCACCGAAACTACAAAGGAACTCATCGCAAACGGGCATCAGGTCGCCGGCCTCGCACGCTCGGATGAGAATGTCAGGACGTTGAAGCAATTAGGCGCAGACGTTCATCGCGGTTCGCTGCAGGACCTCGAAAGCCTGAAGCGCGGTGCGAGGGAGGCGGACGGCGTGATCCATCTGGCCTTCATCCACGATTTCACGAAATTCGCGGAGAATGGTGCGATCGACAAGGCCGCCATCGAAGCAATGGGCGATGTGCTGGTCGGCACGAACAAGCCTTTCATCGTCACCTCGGGAACGGGGCTCGTCGCACCAGGTGTGGTGGTCACTGAAGATATGCGGCGCGAGGCCAGCCCGCATGTTCCGCGCATGTCGGAGCAGGCCGGTTTGGCCTATGCGTCGCGTGGCGTGCGTGCAATGGCAATACGCCTGCCGCAAGTGCATGGCGCTCCCGGAAAGGCCGGGTTGATCAGTTATCTGGTCGAGCTCGCGCGGCAAAAAGGCGCCGCGGCCTATGTCGGCGAAGGCGCGGAGCGCTGGCCTGCGGGGCACAGGCTGGATGTCGCCCGCCTATACCGACTTGCATTGGAAAAGGGCGCAGTCGACGGAATCTACCACGCCGTCGGCGAGGAAGGCGTCCCCATGCGCGAGATGATCGAAGTGGTCGGGCGCGCGCTGAATGTGCCGGTCGTTTCGATCAAGAAAGAGGAGGCGGGCGATTATTACGGGCCACTGGCGATGTTCGCCGGTTTGGATATGCCCGCTTCCAGCGCTTTGACGCAGCAGCGGTTGGGCTGGTCCCCGACGGGGATCGGTTTGATCGCCGACATTAGCCAGCCGGGTTACTTCACGGCTTGAGGCTGGCTCCGAGAGGTTGCCAAAGGCAACTTCGAACCCGGCGTGCGTTCCGGTAGGCGCTCGCTCCGCAGCGCACCGAAGATCCTCGTCAGAAGATCCTTGTCAATTGCGGTCTGTGCGGCGCTTCAACAGCCGCACAGGCCTTGCGATCGATGGCTCGATCGCTGGCACACAGTGAGCTACATCCCGTGACTCTGGAAAACGGAGGAACAGCTCCTGCTCAGCCTGCTGCGGTTCTGCATCAGGCACTGCTCGACCGCATTGTCGTCGCCGAGCTGGTGTCGACAAAAGCGCCGCGCATCGCGTGAGCAGGCCTTCTGCTCCTGCGGCGTTCCCATATGGCCTTGCGCATGGCCGAATGACGGCAGAGCCGACAGAAACGCCGCGAGCGCGAATGGCAGCTTCTTCATCGAGTGACTCCTCCTTGGGCTGGACAAACCTCTGCTGCTCGCGGGGGCCGGTCGGAGCTCGTCTAGAATCAGCTCACGGCCCTCCGGGCGTCTCGACCCGACGGGCAATTTGCGCATGACGTCATGCGCAAAATGCCCGTCGTGCCAATCGGCCGCAGCTTTGTGCGCTTGCCGTGTCGGGCAAATCGGAACGATCATCTGCGCATCCCGCCTCGAGCAGAGGGACGTTTCGGCCGATCGTCACGACACGTGAGGTGGGGATGCGATGGCCGCGAGATGTCGGAGCATGTCCTTTGGAGATGCGGACGAGCGATACTCTTGCGGACGTGAAGTCGCGTGGTCCTGGCGCCCCGACGCTGGCGCTAAGTCCGCAGGTGATGATCCTGCTGACGACGGTGGCTAACAAGCCCGGCACACCGAGGAGAGCGCGAAATAATCGTTAACACCATCGCGCAGGGAATGCCGGATGTTCGGCTGTACCTGTGGTGACTGCCGCCTGCTTTTTCTTTTGCAGGCGGGCCATGGGTTGCGGCCAGCAGCCCGGCATTCCCTGCGCCCTCGGCCTTCGAGGGTGAAGCAGATGCATAGCTCGGGTGCAAATCGCGCCGCGAGAGCGAGGATGTATGTCTCCGTCATTCCGAGGCGCGCATGTGCCGAAGCAATCCAGAGTCTTTACGGCTTCCTGGATCGCTTTTCGCCTACGCCGTCTGCGCTTCTGCGGAGAGGTCGCTTGCTCTCGCAACGCCCCCGAGGAGGCGGACGTGCATGACGAGCGTTTCCAAAGTTTGCAATCACGCTCTCTTCGCGGCCAGCGCGTCCGCCACCGCGGTGCGGATGTCGGCCACGGAGAACGGTTTGGTGATCACGTCATGCGCGATCGCGCTCAGGTTGGAGGCGCGCTCGCGCTGATGTGCAAAGCCGGTCATCAGAAGGATCGTGAGGTTCGGGAAATCGCGCGCCGCCGACAGCGCCAGCGCAATTCCATCCATGACCGGCATCTGGATGTCGGTGAGCAGGAGATCGAACGCGCCATTTTCCCGCGTGAGGATGTCCAGCGCTTCGGCGCCGTCCTGAGCCGTGACGGTGTCATGACCATCCATTGCAATCGCCCGCGCAACCAAGGTCCGCATGGACTCTTCGTCGTCGGCGATCAGCACGCGCGACATCATCTTGCCTTTTCCTCTCGTGCTCTCGCGAGAGGCCCGCGAGATCCGTTGCTACGCATTTCCAGCGGTAATATCGCGCCGGTTGAAGAATCGTATATCGATATTGCGCCCTTCGGGAGGCGGAGAAGCCAGCCGAGACTTGAATGCCGCTCGCTCGCCGGGCTTGAGCCTGGTTTGATCGAGCACTGCATTCCAGGCGTAGATTTCGGCGCCTTGGGCGTCGCGGACGCTGAAGCGCAGGCGGGGGAGATCGACGGGCTTGCGGCCGGTCGCGACGACGGCCCCTTCGATCACCAGGACCGGCTTGCCGTCGACCGTCTCGGTGACGACTTTCAGGTCTTTGAAGATGGCGCCGCGAAGGTTCACATCCAGCCCGACCAGCCTGTAGAACGCCGCGGTCTGCGGCATCAGCCGCACCACGTCGGCGCGCCAGACGACGAGCGCGATGACAAGGGCGCCCATGGCGAGCGTGAGCGCCGGCAGGTTGAAGCCTGGTTTGCCGCCCGTCTCGGCGAAGCTTGGCTTCTTCAGGACCCTGCGAAACCAGGGCCGACGCCTGCCATCGTTCTCCGTCTCGGCGTCAGCCTCCGTGGTCGGCCAGTCGGTACCGGCAGCGGCGCTTTCCTCCGGCCAGTCGGCGGCGATGGACGGGCTTGCGACAATGGGAGGATGGTCGTCCGCATCGCTGCGGGCGAGTGTCTCCCAATCGGTCTCATCGGGAAGGCCGCCGGAATGGCTGTCTTCCGCCATGGCTGGGATGGGGGCGGGAGCCTCCACAGCGTCTTCAGGATGCGCCAGCCAGACCTCCTTGCAGCGGGAGCAGCGGACGGTCCGGCCGCTTGCGCCCAATGTTGCCAGATCGATGGCGTAAGATGTCGTACAATGAGGGCAAACGATGAACATCCAGCCTGTCTCCAACCAGCGGCCTTAACCGCTCTGTCCGGAAGTTCGCGGCCAGGGACGTGGATTTCGTGTTCGGCCCCGACGGGTGAGAATCGGTTGCGAACGTCGAATCCAAAGCTTCACTGGCATCAATGTGTTATCTGGTGTTCCAATGGCGCGGACATTCGCAAACGCCCCAAAAAGGGAGTGCAAAGTCGCGCCTGGAACACCAGAAGGGCAGCATGACGAACTTCGGAACCTCAACCCGCCGGGATGGTACAAGGTGACCGTTAACGAACCGGAAACCATAACGAGAGCCATATTGATTGACGCTGCCAAAAGTCTGCTTGCGCGCGAGTTGTGCGAGCACGCCCTCGGACGGAGCTGACGCTTGGTTCGGTTCGAAAATGTCGGACTGCGCTATGGACTTGGGCCGGAGATTCTCCGCGACCTCAGCTTCCAGATTCCGGCGCATTCCTTCCAGTTCCTGACCGGACCATCCGGCGCCGGCAAGACCTCGCTCTTGAAGCTGTTGTTCCTGTCCCTGCGGCCGACCCGGGGATTGGTCAATCTGTTCGGTTATGATGTCTCGCTGCTCGGCAAGGACGAGATCGCCGATTTGCGCAAGCGGATCGGCATTGTGCTGCAGGATTTCCGCCTGCTCGATCACATGACGACCTATGAAAACGTGGCGCTGCCGTTCCGTGTCATTGGGCGCGAGGAGTCGAGCTACCGCAAGGAAGTCATCGATCTCCTGAAATGGGTGGGCCTGGGCGAGCGCATGGACGCACTTCCGCCCATTCTGTCTGGTGGTGAGAAGCAGCGTGCGGCGATCGCGCGCGCCGTGATCTCGCGGCCGCAGCTTCTGCTGGCGGACGAGCCGACCGGCAACGTCGATCCGACTTTGGGCCGCCGGCTATTGCGGCTCTTCATCGAGCTCAACCGATCGGGGACTGCGGTTATCATTGCAACCCACGACATCACGCTGATGGACCAGTATGAGGCCCGCCGGCTGGTGCTGCATCAGGGACGGCTGCACATCTATGAGTAGCGTGGACGATCGCGGCCTTCTGGTCGACCTTGGCGACGACCGCCCGCAACTGCCGGCGCAGGCGCGCATCGTATCTCCCATCGTGCCGCGGGCGTCGATCGCCGGCCGCGCATTGGTGGCGGTGGTGGCCATCATGACCTTCCTCGCCTCCATCACGACCGGAACGGTGATGCTGATCAGCGAATCGGCCGCCGAATGGCAGTCGGAGGTTGCGAGCGAGATCACCGTGCAGGTGCGCCCCAAGACCGGCCGCGATCTCGAGCGTGACACCGCGGCGGTGGCGGAGGCGATGAAGGCGCAGCCGGGCATCGTCGAGGTGAAACCGTTCACCAAGGAGGAATCCGGCAAGCTGCTGGAGCCTTGGCTCGGCAGCGGCCTTTCTTTCGACGAACTGCCGGTCCCGCGCGTGATCATCGCGCGGGTTCAGCCCGGCACGGCGTTCGACCTTGCCGGGCTGCGCGACCGCGTGACCGCGATCGCGCCGAATGCCAGCGTCGACGATCACCGCGCCTGGATCGACCGGATGCGGTCCATGACCGGTGCCACTCTGCTCGCAGGCGTCGGCATTCTCGTGCTGGTCATTGTCGCGACCTTCATCTCGGTATCCTTCGCAACGCGCGGCGCCATGTCCGCGAATCGGCCGATCGTGGAGGTGCTGCATTTCGTCGGTGCGGGCGACCGCTACATTGCCAATCATTTCCTGCGCCATTTCCTGCAACTCGGTCTCGAGGGCGGCGTGATCGGCGGCGGCATTGCCATGCTCGGCTTCGGTTTCTCCGAGTCGATTGCCAACTGGTTCTCGGGCACGCCGGTCGGCGACCAGTTCGCGGCATTGCTGGGCACCTTTTCGCTGCGGCCGCTCGGCTATGTCGTGATCGCGGTGCAGGCGGTGGTGATCGCGGCGGTCACCGGCTGGGCCGCACGTCGAACCCTGTTCACAACGCTCGCAAGTATCGACTGATCGGGGACGGAGTTCCCGCTGGCGGATTTCACTTGAACCGAAAACTGCTTAAAATCGTCTGCGCCGGAGATGCAAATCGCGCCTGTGCTCACCTGCATCGGGCAGAGGGCCGCGCGGCGGAATGGACGTCGCGGCGCTTGAAGAGAGGATTGCCAGACGTCGCATGGTGCCTGAGACCGACGATATGCGCCCCAAGCCTCCCCGCTATCGGGTGGCAGGCTGCGCTGTGGCGGGGATGGGGGTCGTGCTGGCGCTCGGCTTCCTGGTGGCCGCGTTCGGTTTCGTCGGTTTCCTTTCGCAATTGCGCGGCGCCGAGATCAAGCCGGAGCGCCAGGCCGACGGCATCGTGGTCCTCACCGGCGGTTCGTCGCGCGTGTCCGACGCCGTCGAGCTCCTGGCCGGCGGCTATGGCAGGCGGCTGTTGATCTCGGGCGTGCATCCGACCAACGATGCCAACGACATCTCGCGCTCGCTGCCGGAGGCGCGGTCCTTCATTGCCTGCTGCGTCGATCTGGATTATTCCGCGGTCAATACCCGCAGCAATGCTGCGCAGACCCGGCGCTGGGCGCATGAGCGCGGCTTCAAGTCGCTGATTGTGGTGACCTCGAATTATCACATGCCCCGCGCCATCGTGGAGCTCTCGCACGCGATGCCGGACATCGATCTCATTCCCTATGCCGTGGTCGGTGAGCGGTGGCGGGACGAGCCGTGGTGGACCAGCGGCCCGACCCTGCGGCTGCTCTTCTCCGAATATGCGAAATATGTTGCCGCCGAGCTCAGGGTACGTCTGGCCGATTTCGGCCTCGATCTCATGCCGGAGGCAGAGCCGCCGAGCGGCGCGCTATCCCGGCGTCCGGCGACGGCCCAGGCCAATTGAACAGGATCCGCGATGGTTTCGATCTTTCTGCGCTCGCTGCTGTTCAACATCCTGTTCTATCCGGTGTTCGTCTTCTGGGCGCTGGTCGCGCTGCCGACGCTTCTGATGTCCCGGAAAGCGTTGCTACGGGTCGCCAATTGGTGGGCGCAGACCAACATTCTGTTGATGCGCTTCATCTGCAACATCAGGGTCGAATATCGCGGCGTCGAAAAGATTCCGAAGGGGCCATTGATCGTCGCCGCCAAACACCAGTCGATGTGGGAGACCATCTCGCTGTTGCACTTCTTCGACGAGCCGTTCTTCGTGCTGAAGCGCGAGCTCAGGCGCATTCCGATTTTCGGCCTTTTCCTGATCAAGGCCGATATGGTCGCGATCGACCGCAGCGCCGGCACGCGCGCCTTGATGAAGATCGTGCGCCGCGCATCGGAAGAGGTGAAGCGCGGCCGCCAGTTCGTGATCTTTCCGGAAGGCACGCGCAGGCCTCCGGGCGCGCCGCCGCACTACAAGCCCGGCGTCGGCCTGATCTATGTCGATTGCGGCGTGCCCTGCCTGCCGGTCGCGCTCAACTCCGGCCTGTTCTGGCCGCGCAATTCCTTCATGCGCTATCCCGGCACGCTCGTCGTCGAGTTCCTTGATCCGCTGCCGCCGGGCCTGCCGCGGGATGAATTTCTGTCGCGTATGCAGGCCACGATCGAGGATGCGACCGATCGCCTCGTCGCCGCCGGTCAGGCTGAGCAGGCGCAGCTGTTCGGCCGTGTGCCACAGGCGGCGAAGGCCTGAGGCTATGTTCCGTCGTCTGCTACCGAATGCAGCGCATGGCCCTCGCCGTGCAGCATCAGCGCCAGCCGGTGCAGCTGCGCGTCGCGAAACCCCTGGGCTTCGATTGCTTTCACCGTCGAGAGCACGTAGTCGCGATTGGCGCCGGACTGGCCGTGGCCCTGGCTCACATGGCTCAGCTGCTCGGTCAACGACAGTCGGCCGGCATATTGCACATGACCGCGATCGACCACATAGGTGAGGGCGCTGACCCGCTGGCGCGCCTCGTCCTCCAGCCACACCGATCGCATCACCTCGCGATAGACGGACGTGACCTGCTCGCGCGCGCGCAAATAGGCGACCACCGCCGCTCGGTTCTGTTCCGCAACCCGAAACGCGATCCCGCGGCAGGCGCCGCCGCGATCAAGCCCGAGCACCAGTCCGGGCTTCTCTGGTGTGCCACGATGGACGAAGGAGTACACACAGAGCGCGCGGTGCTCCCCGATCAGGCGCGCCGGAACCTGCTCGATAAAGTCGAATCCCGGACGCCACATCAGCGAGCCGTAGCCGAAGACCCAGAGATCGCCGTGGGGAAGTTCACTGACAGACAGAGTCATTGCCGACATCGGGTTGGAGGCCATAAGGGTGGTGGTCGCGATTTGTTAACTTAAATACACATTCCGTGATCGCTTTATCGCCAAAATTGCTCCGCAAAGGGTCCCCGCATGTCCGATATGACGTCAGCGCCGCGCAGGCGCCCGCTATGGGGGCTCTTCATCGCTCCCGTCCTGCTCCTGATCGCCGCGGTGGCATGGAGCGTGTTCTGGTTCTTTGCCGCTTCGCAGGTCGATGTCCAGGCCGACGCCTGGCGTGCGCGAGAGGCGAAGTCCGGCCGCGTCTATGATTGCGCGCGGCGCTCGGTCGCCGGCTTCCCGTTCCGCCTCGAGGTTCGCTGCGGCGACCCAAGCGTTTCCCTGTTCTCGCAAGCCGCCGGCACGCCGCTGATGACGGCCAAGCTCGGCGAAATTCTGGTCGTGGCCCAGGTCTATGACCCCAAGCGTCTGATCGCGGAATTCAAGGGGCCTGCGACCATCTCGAACGGCAGCGATCCCGCCTCCTTTGCGGTGAACTGGCAGCTCGGCCAGGCCAGCGTCTATGGCCTGCCCGTGGCACCACAACGCGGCGCATTGGTGTTCGACGCTCCCACGATCGATCGAATCGACGGTGCGGCTCGCGCGCCGCTTGCGCGCGCCGATCACATCGAACTGCACGGCCGCCTCGCCGAGGGTTCGCCGACCGATCATCCCGTGATCGAAGCCGCGCTGCAGATCGCGAACGGCAGCATTCAAGGGAGTCATCCGTTGCTCTCCGAGCCGTTCAATGCCGACATCCAGACGCGCGTTTCGGGATTGAGCGATTTTCGGCCCAAGCCCTGGCCGGTGCGATTTCGTGAGATCCAGGCTGCCGGCGGCCACATCGACATCGTGCAATCGCGGATTCAGCAGGGCGAACTGCTCGCGGTCGCTTCCGGCACGCTCAGTCTGACAGCCAGCGGCAACATCGATGGCGAGTTGCAGATGACCGTCGCTGGGCTCGACAAGGTGATCCCCGCGCTTGGGATCGACAAGATGCTCGACAACGGCGTGCCGCAGTCGACGCTCGACCGCGTTGCGCCCGGGGTGAAGTCGCAGGATCTCAACAACCTTTTCGGCGCGCTCGATCGCGCGATTCCAGGGCTTGGCAAGGTGGTGAAACAGAACGCCAATGCCGGCGTCGCTGCCGGCATCAATGCACTGGGCAAGGAAGTCGTGCTGGAAGGGCGTAAGGCGCGCAGCTTTCCATTGCGCATCTCCGATGGGGCGGTCGTGCTCGGCCCGTTCAAAGTGGCGCAGATCCCGCCACTGTTCTAGCGCGCGGCCCGTCCGCCGTTACGACGGCTCGATCTGCGGTAGCGGCCGGCCGAAATCGGGCGCTGCCGAATCCTGCCCGATCTCGACGATGCCGCGGCGAATCGCGCGCGTCCGGGTGAAATGCTCGAACAACGCCTGCCCGTCGCCGCGTCGGATCGCGCGTGTCAGCTTGGCGAGATCCTCATTGAAGGTGCCGAGCATTTCCAGGACGGCATCCTTGTTGTTCAAGAACACGTCGCGCCACATCGTCGGATCCGACGCGGCGATGCGGGTGAAGTCGCGGAAGCCGCCCGCGGAAAATTTGATCACCTCGGATTCCGTCACCTGCGCCAGCTCCTCGGCGGTGCCGACGATCGTGTAGGCGATCAGATGCGGCAGATGGCTGGTGATGGCGAGCACGAGATCATGATGGTCCGGTGTCATGATCTCGACCTTGGCGCCGAGCGCAGCCCAGAACGCGCGGAGGCGCGCGACCGCATCGGCATCGGTGCCGACCGGCGGCGTCAGGATGCACCAGCGATTGATGAAGAGTTCCGCAAACCCGGAGTCGGGGCCGGAATTCTCGGTGCCGGCAACCGGATGCGCCGGCACGAAATGCACACCTGCCGGCAAATGCGGAGCCATGTCGCGCACGATGGCGCCCTTGACCGAGCCGACATCGGAGATGATCGCGCCGTCCTTCAGTGAGCCCGCGATCTCCTGCGCCACAGGCCCGCAGGCGCCGACGGGAATGCAGAGGATGACGAGGTCGGCGTCCTTCACCGCCTCCGCATTGCTCTCCACCACGCGGTCGACGATGCCGAGCTCGGCGACACGAGCCCGCGTCTCCTTCGAGCGCGCTGTGGTGACGATCTCACCGGCCAGCCCATGCAGGCGCGCGGCGCGCGCGATCGAGCCGCCGATCAGGCCGAATCCGATCAGCGCGACGCGCTCGAATTTCGCCGCGCTCGTCACTTCGTCCCCATGAATTCGCGCAAACCCTCCAACACCAGGCGATTGGCCTCTTCGGAGCCGATCGTCATCCGCAGCGCATGCGGCAGCTGATAGTTGTTGAGCGCGCGCAGCACCAGGCCGCGCCGGGTCAGGAATTCGTCGGCCTCGGCGGCCGTCTTGCCCTTCTCGGTCGGGAAGTGGATCAGGATGAAGTTCGTCACGCTCGGCGTCACCTTCAGGCCGAGCTTGCCGATCTCCTCGCTGAGCCTGTTGCGCCATTCTTCCGTGTACGTCTTGGACGTCTGCACATGCGCACTGTCCTCGATCGCAGCGACCGCGGCGAGCATGGCCGGCGTGGAGACGTTGAACGGTCCACGGATGCGGTTGACCGCATCGACGATATGGGCCGGGCCGAACATCCAGCCGACGCGTAGCGCGGCGAGCCCGTGAATCTTGGAAAAAGTGTGGGTCATCACGGTGTTCTCGGTCGTGGCGACCAGCTCGATGCCGACCTCATAGTCGTTGCGCGACACGTAGTCGGAATAGGCCGCGTCCAAAACCAGTACGACGTTGGAGGGCAGGCCGGCGCGCAGCCGCTTGACCTCGTCGAACGGGATGTAGGTGCCAGTCGGATTGTTCGGGTTGGCGAGCCAGACCAGCTTGGTGCGCGGCGTGACCGCCTGCAGGATGGCGTTGACATCCGCGGTCAGGTTCTTCTCCGGTGCGATCACGTTCTTGGCGCCGCGGCCCATGGTGGCGATCGGATAAACCAAAAAGCCGTGCGTGGTGGAGATCGCCTCGTCGCCGTGGCCGAGAAAGGTGTGTGCCAGCAGGTTGAGGATCTCGTCGGAGCCGGCGCCGCAGATGATCCGATCGGGATCGAGGCCGTAGGCGCGGCCGATCGCCTGGCGCAGCACCCGCGAGGTGCCTTCCGGGTAGTCCTCCAGATGCGTCGCCGCGTGCGTGAAGGCCGCGATCGCCTTCGGCGAGGGGCCAAACGGGGTCTCATTGGCCGAAAGCTTGAACACCTTGCGGCCCGGCTCCGGCTTCGGGCTCTTGCCGGGGGTGTAGGGCGCAATATCGAGGATGCCGGGATTCGGCACGGGGCGGGACATCATTCAACTCCGGGAAACCGCAGGATCAGGCCAGAGCCATCAACCCTAGCTCGGCACCGTATAGCGCTTTGCATGGCCGCCGACGAGGGCCGTCGAGCGTACCGAGGCGCCCGCCGCGATCAGGGCTGCCCTGATTTTTTCGAGGTTCGAGGGGGTCTCGATGGAGACCAACAGGGCCGCGCTGTCGAAGGCGGTATCCGGCACCGCTACGATGTCCGCCAGCGGCGACAGCGCTCGCGCCACCTGCGCATTCCAGCCCGACACGCGGATGCTCCAGGTCTCGACCTCCAACAGCAGGGCATCGTCGGCCACGCGGGAGATCGCAAACACCGGCAGCGCCGCCGGATGGTCGGCGCGCTCCAGGAAAGGCAGCCGGGCGATGATCTTCGGCGCGCCGGCCGGCTCGAGCGTGATCCACCACGGCGTATGCCCTGACGTCGCCGAGACCAGCGCCAGATCGCCCTTCGATTTCGCTGCCGCCTCGACGGCGGCCTGGGCGCTGAAATGCGCCACATAGGGCACGATGAAGCCGAAATGGAACCGCGCGGAATCCCGCATCGCAGCCTCGCCGACCGAGACGTCGGCGTGCGCGCAGAACGGCGCCTGCACGTAGGTGAAGCTGGAGACGATGATGCGCCAGATGCTCTCGACCGTATCGAGCGGCAGGATGCCGCGATGGCGCTGCACCAGGCGCTTCATCATGTCGGCCTCGCGCGCCGGCCGGAAGGCCGAGCCGACCTCCTGCGTCTTCTTCACCTGGATCAGGCGGTCGATGATGTCGCCGCGCTGCATCAACAACCGATGCATCTGCTCGTCGATCGCGTCGATCTCCTTGCGCAGATCGGCAAGCGAGGGCGGGGCGGGAGGCGTCTCGGGCATTTGCGGCATCTCTTGGCTGGTCCTGCGGTGCAGGCGAGCGTCGTTCTGTCCTACAGATCAGGCGCGTGCAACATCAAGTTTACCCGATCGAGCGCCCGGAAGCGCTACAGTTGCAACATGGCGGCGTGCCGTCGATTCCGGCTTGCCTTGACGTCGGCCGCCCGCCGGACTACGTTGTTGGTCATTCCGTGGTCATTTGAGCCGGCCGGCTTGCAGCCACGTTAAACAATTCGCTAAACAGGCCGGGGACAGTTCTGATCCCGGCCGAACCTAATTTCGGGCCGGGTTTTTTTATGGCCTGATATGTCACGTGGTTCGGGAGCTCCGGCGACCGCCGGGGTCTAGAGACATGACAGGCCTGACGCCCAAATCGAACTCGCCGAAGTCACGACGCGTGATCCCGCCGGAGGAGCGCTCGCACGAGGTCGATCATCCGAACTCGCCGGTTGCAAAGTTCGGCGCCGATCAGCCGCTCCGGCTCGACTGCGGGGTCGATCTCGCGCCGTTCCAGATCGCCTACCAGACCTATGGCGAGCTCAATGCCGACAGATCGAACGCCATCCTGGTCTGCCACGCCCTGACCGGCGATCAGCATGTCGCCAATCGCCATCCGATGACCGGCAAGCCGGGCTGGTGGGAGACGCTGGTCGGCCCGGGCCGTCCACTCGATACCAACCGTTACTTCATCATCTGCTCGAACGTGATCGGCGGCTGCATGGGTTCGACCGGCCCCGCCTCGCTCAATCCGGCGACGGGCAAGGCCTGGGGCCTGGATTTCCCGATCATCACCATTCCGGACATGGTGCGCGCCCAGGCGATGCTGATCGACCATCTCGGCATCGAGACGCTGTTTGCGGTGGTCGGCGGCTCCATGGGCGGCATGCAGGTGCTGCAATGGACTGTGGCCTATCCGACCCGCGTGTTCGCGGCGCTCGCGATCGCCTGCGCTACGCGTCACTCGGCGCAGAATATCGCCTTCCATGAGCTCGGCCGGCAGGCGGTGATGGCCGATCCGGATTGGGATCACGGCCGCTATGCCGACAAGGGCGTTCATCCGCATCGCGGGCTCGCGGTGGCGCGGATGGCCGCGCACATCACTTATTTGTCGGACGCGGCGCTGCATCGCAAGTTCGGTCGCCGCATGCAGGACCGCGACCTGCCGACCTTTTCCTTCGATGCCGATTTCCAGGTCGAGAGCTATCTGCGCTACCAGGGCTCGTCCTTCGTGGAGCGCTTCGATGCCAACGCCTATCTCTATCTGACCCGCGCGATGGACTACTTCGATATCGCCGCCGATCATGATGGCGTGCTGGCCGAAGCTTTCCGCGGCATTCAGACCCGTTTCTGCGTCGTGTCCTTCACCAGCGACTGGCTGTTTCCGACGCCGGAGTCGCGGGCGCTGGTGCATGCGCTCAACGCGTCGAGCGCACGGGTCTCTTTCGCGGAGATCGAAACCGACAAAGGTCATGATGCCTTCCTGCTCGATGTCCCCGAGTTCTTCGACATCGCCCGTGCCTTCCTCGAGTCCGCCGGCAAGGCACGCGGGCTGACCACACCCGGAGTCTGACCATGGCGCTGCAAGAGGTGCTGCCGCTGAACGGCGTTACGGAGCGCGAAGGGCTCGCCTATCGCCCCGACCATCTGCTGATTGCCAAGATGGTCGAGCGCGGCTCCAAGGTGCTCGACATCGGTTGTGGCGACGGCGATCTCCTGCAGTTGCTTGAGAGCCGCGGCATCGACGGTCGCGGCATCGAGCTGTCGCGCGAAGGCGTCAACCACTGCGTGGCGAAGGGGCTTGCGGTGGTGCAGGGCGACGCCGACACCGACCTCGTCGATTATCCCGACGACGCGTTCGACTACGTGATCCTGTCGCAGACCCTGCAGGCGACGCGGCAGCCGAGGACGGTGCTCGAAAATCTCCTGCGCATCGGCCGCCGCGCGATCGTGGCCTTTCCGAATTTCGGCTTCTGGCGGCTGCGCCTGCAGCTTCTGATCGGCGGTCACATGCCGCGTACCGAGAATCTGCCGTTCACCTGGTACGACACGCCGAACATCCATTTCTGCACCATCAAGGACTTCGTGCAGCTCTGCGACGAGATCAACGTCAAGATGGAGCGCGCGGTGGCGCTCGATTCCGACGGCCAGCCGCTGCGGGTCAATATGCCCTGGTGGTTCTGGAACATGTTCGGCGAGCAGGGGATCTTCCTGCTGAGCCGGGCGGGGAAGGGAAGGTAGCCTCCGGCTGCCATTCCGGGGCGAGGCCGTAGGCCCCGAACCCGGAATCTCGAAGTTGTCTGGCGCGCACACCCATTTCGAGATTCCGGGTTCGCGCATTGCATGCGCGCCCCGGAATGACCGGCCTGTTGGCACGATCTGGCTCTTCACATCTCAAACAGCGCGAGGCGTGCGCTCGCATTCTCGCAGCGCGTTACGCCCGAGCTTTGCGAAGCATTCGCCCTCGAAAAGCAAGAGGGCGCAGGAAAGGCCGGGTGTTAGCTCACACCCATGGCCCGCCTGCATCAAAAAAAGCAGGCGGCAGTCACCACAGGTACGAGCCGCACATCCGGCCTTCCCTGCGCGACGGTGTTAACGCTTATACGCGCTCTCCTCGGGGACCGGCATTCTTGCCCCCGTCCGCGTGATGCGAAGCATCATCGCGTCGCGCAACGCTTGCGCGTTGCATGGGCCTCAGCACCGGGAGGCCAGGACCACACGACTTCACGTCCGCGCCGATGTCGTTCGTCCGTGTGAGAGACACACTGCGACACGCCGCGTCCATCGCATCCCGCTTCCGACGTCCGTGACGATCGCGATACGTCCCTCTTGTGGAGGCGGGATGCGCGGAAAGGTGCTCCTAATTTGCCCGACGACACAAGCCTTGATGCCTGCGACATCCTGGCACGACGGGCAATGGCGGCATGACGACCATGCGCAAAATGCCCGCCGGGCAGCAATGTCTCGCCACGCGTCCGGGGCTGTGCGGGATGGGCGAGAGCGAGCAGTTACGGCCGTCGGCGCGCGAAAAAGGTCAGTCACGAACCACTCATGCGGCGGACGGGCAACGCCGCCCGCCATCGGGCAATGGCGGCCATCAGTTTGGTCGTCATGCGAGAGGACAACGCCAAGACCGGCTTTTTCAACCGGAGCGCAGGGAGCTCGATCAGATGCCAGGATAGCGCCGCGATCAGAATCGCAATCAGGGCAGATATGGGAAAGAGCAGCCACCATTCGCGCAGCGGCAGGAACGTCGCAACGAGCGTTTGCTGGATCGGATACGAAAACAGATAGATGCCGTAGGAATAATCTCCGCCCGTCGATGGCAGCCGCTGGGCACCGATCCAAATCATCAGGTAGGTGAGAGCAGGAATGGAGAAGAACGCGTTCTTCGGCCCCAACAGCAGCAAATAGGCAGCTGCGGCCGAGAGCAGCGCGAGTGACGCGTTCAGCTTGATGTGCTCTCGCCAATGAAAGGCGACGACGCCGGTGGCAAAGGAATAGACCAGCAGCGTTGGTCCAAGATAGCCATCGGGCACGAACGCGTCGGTAGCCTGATTCACCACGATCATCGCGACGGTTACGACCAGCCAGAGCAGCGTTGTCAGTTTCCGGCTGTAGGCCGCCCGGCTCACCATCAAGAGCGCCATGAGGGCGTAGCAGAAGAACTCCGGTTTGAGCGTCCATACATTCCCGTTGACGACGCGATCAAGCGGGAGCCCTTCGAACACGCCGGGCAATGTAAATCGAACGCGACCGATGATGTTGCCGAAATAGGAGAAGAAATCCGCATTCGTGAAGTAGTCTCGCAGCGGTCGGGTCGTCAGCAGAGGGCCGAGGATCAAGGCTGAAATCGTAACTTCGACAGCCAATGCAGGCACTATTCGCAGGCTTCGGAAGAGCAGGAAGGTGCCCGTGTCGCGCAATCGGAATGCGCTGCCGGCAACGAGAAATCCGCTCAAGGCAAAGAAGAGCGGCAGCAGCGAAAGCATGACGGCGATGTAGGGCGCGTTCAGCAGCACGCGAGAGCCGGCCATGCCGTAGGACAGCATAAACGAATGCACGAGCACGACCAGAAGCGACAGGCAAAGCCGAAGCGTATCGAACCCCGGAAATGCGCCGCCGTTGAGATCGAGAACCTCCTGCACCGATGGTCCTCGAAAGAGCCGCGCTGGCGAAGGTGGCCGTGGCGTGCTTCGAGGCAAGTCGCCGGCTGCCACGTCGACCATTCCGCATCCCCATTCCTTCCGAGATGCCGTGTTCTGCCTAGCCGCTTTGGCGATCGCTGCAACGCGTTCGCCTGGTCGCCCGATACCCAGCCCTTCGGAGTCTGGGCCTAGCGGTAGCAGGCCCAGATTAATTCAATCTGAAAAGCGTCCGCGAAAGCGCCAGCTCTCGCGGCGTTCCATCGTCGTAAGCCCATTTCAGCTGTTGGTAGCGGCTACTTCGATCAGACTCGTGTATCCCTCCTGTGTTACACAATGCGCTATGTCAGCTCGCAAGTTCCTGACGGCAGGGTATCGGGTGGGCCGCCCTGGCGCCTAATCATGCCCGGTCGAAGCTCTCAATTGAGGGGGCGCCCTCCCTGGCTGAGCTGCGGTTGAGCCTCACGACTGCGCCGGACCCGCAGTCCCCGATGTGACGATGTTTGGCTCACTAAGTCGTCCCGGCGAACCGCGCCGCCGCCCCCCGCAGGCGGTCAGATGCGTACGCCGGAACGAGTGCCCGGCGTCTTACCAACCCGCAATCGACCTTGGATCGCGCTGATTCCAGCGGCCGGCCTCGACGATGGTGATGAAGCGCTCCACCGTCGCGTTGAACAACGCGGGCTCCTCCAGATTCAGGACGTGCCCCGACTTCGGGAAGAATGTCAGTCCCGACGCTCCCAGGTGCTTCTTCAGGAACAGGCTTGGTTCGATGCAGGCGTCGTCCTCGTCGCCGCAGATGATCAGCCCCGGTGTGGCCACTTGTCTGATCGCCTCCGCCATCGTGTAGATCGAAGGACGCCCGCCCTGGAAGCTGCGCATCGTGTTGGCGGAGCCCTTGGCATCATGCCGCGCCAGCGCCGCATAGAAGTCGGCGTGGCCGCGCGGGTCCTTCACCAGGAAGGGAATCCGGCCCGGCGCCTCGCGCGTGATCTTGGCGACCTCCACTGAGCCGAGCGTGTCGAACTGCTCGGCTGTGGCCCGGCATTGCGCGCGAAAGCTCTCCAACTGTTCGAGGCTCGAGCCGGAGCCGACACCGGCGAGCGTCATCGAATGCAGTCGCTGCGGCGCATGCAGCGCGACCTGCAGGGAGGAATAGGCACCCATCGACAGCCCGACGAAATGCGCTTGCGCGATGCCGAGATGATCGAACACGGCTAAGGCATCGGTATAAAAATGTTCATAGGTGTAAGCGGCGGGCGAGGGTGGGATGTCCGACGGCGTATAGCCGCGCGCGGAAAAGACGATGCAGCGATGCGCGCGCGAGAAGTAGCGCATTTGCGGCTCCCAATTGGTGTAGTCGGCCGCGAATTCATGCAGGAACAGGATTGGCGTACCGCTCCCGGCCTCTTCGAAATAGAGACGTACGCCATCCTTGGTCGCCGCGTGGGGCATTGCCGAGCTCCTTCTTGTTTCAGCTTTCAGCGCATCGACCATCGCAGTTCATGCTGAGGGCAGCAATCTGAGGGCAGCAATGCGGATGGGTTCCCCGGTATTCACAAACGGGCTCGCCCGGAATTTCCCTCTGGTTGCCATTGCAGTGCAGCATGTCGTCATGTTTTCGTCACATCCGGCCGTTTAACGAGCCGCTGCTGCTGACTGTGCACACGGGGGCCAGTCAGGGAACAGGGGGTGTCAAGTCAGACTGCCAGGGGGACTAAGAGAAGGATTGAGTATGGTTGTGTCTATCGTTCGCCGGTCGCTTCACGTTGTTGCGCTGGCGGTGTGTTCCGCGGCCTTTGCCGCTTCCGCGACGCCGGCTTCGGCCCGTTCCCATCATGGCTCCGGGCATCATGCCCACCGCAGTCATGGCGGTCATCACTACGCCAAGCATCATATCCGTCACGGCAGATCGTATGCTCGCCTGTCGCGCCGCGTGGCTCGGCTGGAGGTGCGCGGTGTGGATGATGTGCAGGCGAACCAAATGATGTCTGGCACTGCATCCGGCGGCATGGGGTCGTCGGGTGGCTTCGGTGACAGCAGTGTGGTCGCCGAGGCGCGCCGCTATCTCGGCGGCAACCCGACCAGCCGTGCGAGCCTGTGGTGCGCGCGCTTCATGAACATGGTGCTGGAGCGCACCGGACATCATGGTACCGGGTCGGACCTCGCCCGCTCCTTCGCCAGCTACGGCCAGCGCGTGTCAGGGCCGCAGGTCGGCGCCATCGCGGTGATGAGCCGCCACGGCGGCGGTCATGTCGGCGTGGTCTCCGGCATCGACGCGCAGGGTAATCCGATCCTGATCTCCGGCAACAACCGGAACCGGGTGCGCGAGGCGCCGGTGTCGCGCGGCCGGGTCTATGCCTATGTGATGCCGAACTGATAAGTGCTTCGGGCTCTCGCTCGTGTCATTCCGGGGCGCCGCATAGCGGCGAGCCCGGAATCAATTTCACCTCATGCTCCGTAGCACGATGGATTCCGGGTTCAGCCGCTCAACGCGGCTGCCCCGGAATGACCATTGAAAATCGAGATCGGTAGCAGGGCGAAATGCTGCTTCACAACAAGCTCGGCTGTTCGACCGCGAGCGCATCGCCGACACGGATGTCGCCGGGTTCGATGACCTCGGCATAGATGCCGCATTCATTGTTGCCACGATGGCGGACGATCGCGGGCGGAATGTCGAGGTCGCGCGCGGCGGTGTCGGGGTCGACATTGACGGCTGCGCAGCGGGTGATGGTCTTGACCACCTTCAGCCTGGTCGTGCCGATGCGCAGCGTTGCTCCGACGAGGCCAGCCTCATACCAGGCCGGCCAATCCTTGACGTAGAGATTGGCGCGGAAGCGCAGCGGGTTCACGGCTGCGCCGACCATCGCTTCGATCTCTTTCAGGCTTGCCAGATTGATGATCGAGACCACCTTGCGCGCCACGTCGGAGAAGCTGTGGTCGCCGCCGGACATGACCTTCGGCGGGCCGCGTAGTTCCTCGGAGAAGTTGGCGGCGAAGAATGCCTCGATCGCGGCGCGTCCTTCCGACGTCTCCAGGTCGCCCTGCGCGACCACCTCGCCACCCCGCTGGATCGTCAGCAGGTTGGTGGCATCGTCGAACCGAGCCTTCAGGGCCGCCAGGCGCTCGTTGCGCATCAGCATCAGGTAGAACGTCTTCACCTTCCAGGCTGGTTGCGCCGGGTCGAACCCGCTCGGTCCGTTCTCGATGGCGTAGCGGCGGTCGGCGGGCAGGGTTTGGCCGACGCGCAACGGCGCCTGCTGCAGTGGTTCCGGGGTGAGGCCTTTGACCGGGTAGCGGTAGAGGCCGGCGATTTCGGCTGGTGGGTTCACAGGCATCAGCCCTGATAAAAGATTCCCCAGCCGTTCGCTAGCGCACACGAATTTGTGAAGCTGCCTCTTCCGAATCCGGACCTCGCTTCCCACATTTCCGTCAAGCCGGCGACGTGCCGGCGACGCGTCCGCTTGCGAGGTTGACGAGCGTCAACGTCGAGGAGCGAAACCCAGTGAAGATGCCGACAACGTGCTTTCGGGGCGTGAGCGGCAGGCTGAGGGAAACCAGTTATGAATATCGAAAAATATACCGAACGTGCTCGGGGCTTCATCCAATCCGCCCAGTCGCTGGCCGTGCGCGATGGGCACCAGCAGTTCTCGCCCCTGCACCTCCTCAAGGTTCTGCTCGACGACAATGAAGGCTTGGCGGCTGGTCTGATCGATCGCGCCGGCGGCAATTCGCGCGCGATCCTCAAGGCGACCGAGGATGGCCTGAACAAGTTGCCGAAAGTGTCGGGCAGCGGCGCCGGGCAGGTGTACCTGTCGCCCGAACTGGCGCGCGCCTTCGACGCGGCCGAGAAAGCGGCCGAGAAGGCCGGCGACAGTTTTGTCACGGTCGAACGGCTCCTGCTCGGGCTGGCGCTGGAGAAGAACAGCGAGGCCGGCACGATCCTGAGCAAGGGCGGGGTGACGGCGCAGAACCTCAATGCTGCGATCGAGACCTTGCGCAAGGGCCGCACCGCCGATTCGGCGACCGCCGAGAACGCCTATGATGCCCTGAAGAAATATGCCCGCGACCTGACTCAGGCCGCGCGCGACGGCAAGCTCGATCCGGTGATCGGCCGTGACGAGGAGATCCGCCGCACCATTCAAGTGCTGTCCCGCCGCACCAAGAACAATCCCGTGCTGATCGGTGAGCCCGGCGTCGGCAAGACCGCGATCGTCGAAGGCCTGGCGCTGCGCATCATCAACGGCGACGTGCCGGAGAGTCTGAAGGACAAGCGGCTGCTGGCGCTAGATCTCGGCGCGCTGATTGCGGGCGCGAAATATCGCGGCGAGTTCGAAGAGCGGCTGAAGGCCGTGCTGCAGGAAGTCACCGCGGCCGAAGGCAGCTTCATCCTGTTCATCGACGAGATGCATACGCTGATCGGCGCCGGCAAGGCCGACGGTGCGATGGACGCGTCGAACCTGCTCAAGCCGGCGCTGGCGCGCGGCGAACTGCACTGCATCGGCGCCACCACGCTCGACGAGTATCAGAAGCACGTCGAGAAGGATGCGGCGCTGGCGCGGCGTTTCCAGCCGATCTTCGTCTCCGAGCCCTCGGTCGAGGATACGATTTCGATCCTGCGCGGCCTGAAGGACAAATACGAGCAGCACCACGGCGTGCGCATCACCGACTCCGCGCTGGTGGCGTCGGCGACGCTGTCGAACCGCTACATCACCGACCGCTTCCTGCCCGACAAGGCCATCGACCTGATGGACGAGGCGGCGGCGCGGCTGAAGATGCAGGTCGACTCCAAGCCGGAGGAGCTGGATTCGATGGATCGTGAGATCATCCGGCTCAAGATCGAGCAGGAAGCGCTGAAGAAGGAAACCGATCCCGGTTCGAAGAGCCGGCTGCTGACGCTGGAGAAGGAACTCGCCGATCTCTCGGAGAAGTCGGCAGGCCTGACCGCGCGCTGGAGCGCGGAAAAGAACAAGCTCTCGAATGCGCAGAAGCTGAAGAGCGAGCTGGATGCCCTGCGCATCGAACTCGCCAATGCGCAGCGCCGTGGCGAATATCAGCGTGCGGGCGAACTCGCCTATGGCAGCATTCCGGAACTCGAGAAGCGGCTTGCGGACATCGAGGCCAAGGAGAATGCCGGCGAGATGATGGAGGAGGCGGTCACCGCCAACCACATCGCGCAGGTGGTCTCGCGCTGGACCGGTGTTCCCGTCGATAAGATGCTGGAAGGCGAGAAGGACAAGCTGCTGCGGATGGAGGAGAGCCTGGCCAAGCGCGTGGTTGGTCAGGCCGAAGCCGTGCATGCGGTGGCAACCGCCGTGCGCCGCTCGCGCGCAGGCCTGCAGGATCCGAACCGGCCGATGGGCTCGTTCATGTTCTTAGGCCCGACCGGAGTCGGCAAGACCGAGCTGACCAAGGCGCTCGCGGAGTATCTCTTCAACGACGAGACTGCGATGGTCCGCCTCGACATGTCCGAGTACATGGAGAAGCATTCGGTGTCGCGGCTGATCGGCGCGCCTCCCGGCTATGTCGGCTATGACGAGGGCGGGGCGCTGACCGAAGCCGTGCGGCGCCGGCCCTATCAGGTCGTGCTGTTCGACGAGATCGAGAAGGCGCATCCTGATGTGTTCAACGTGCTGCTGCAGGTGCTCGACGACGGCCGCCTGACCGATGGCCAGGGGCGCACCGTCGACTTCCGCAACACGCTGATCATCATGACCAGCAATCTCGGCTCCGAGTTCCTGGTCAACCAGCCGGAGGGAGAGGATACTTCGGAGGTGCGCGATCTGGTGATGGGTACGGTGCGGGCGCATTTCCGCCCCGAATTCCTGAACCGCGTCGACGAGATCATCCTGTTCCATCGGCTGCAGAAGAGCGAGATGGGGCGGATCGTCGAGATTCAGTTCACTCGGCTGCAGAAGCTTCTGGAGGAGCGCAAGATCGAGCTCACCCTCGACGAGGTGGCGCGCGATTGGCTCGCCGTCAAAGGCTGGGATCCGGCCTATGGCGCGCGTCCCTTGAAGCGGGTGATCCAACGTTACTTGCAGGATCCGCTCGCCGAGATGATCCTGGCGGGCGACGTGAAGGACGGCGATCACATGACGATCTCGGCCGAAGGCAATGTGCTGACCTTCAACGGCAAGGTGCCGCACACTGCCGAGATCGCGACTTTCGAGGCGCCGATCCCGAAGCGCAAGCTGAACTGATCCGGGCGCGGCGCGCGCCGACAGCAGGAGGCCGGTGAACCCGACGCCAGGAAGAGCCCGATACTAACAAGTCTGCGCCCCTTACCGCGTGTCGCGGGGAGGGGCGTTTTCGTTAGAATGATGGGTGCAAATGCGACTGATATGCAAATGAATCGCTCGATCAAATCCCCGTGGAAATTTGAATGTGTTCCCCTCATCCGTCGATGCCGCCTCGGATGTGTGTTAGCGACCTGCGCATCGGAACTTCATGCGCATGCCCGGCATGCGCGACGCGGGTCAAAGCGGACGTGCGGATTTTATTTCTGGAAGACAATCGACGCTTGCGCGGGCTGACGACCAACGCGCTGCGCAGCGCCGGCTTTGCCGTCGATCCGTTCGTAACGCTGGGCGACGCCGAGGTCGCATTGCGGACGACCGATTACGACTGCATCGTGCTCGATCTCGGCCTGCCCGATGGCGATGGCATGGATCTGCTCGATTCGCTCCGGCGTCGTGGCGCCTCGACGCCAATCCTGCTGCTGACCGCTCGGGATGACGCGTCGTCCGTCATCAGCGGCCTCAATGGCGGTGCCGACGACTACCTGCGCAAACCGTTCAACCCGGACGAACTGATCGCGCGGGTCCGCGCACTGCTGCGGCGGCCAGGTACGACGTTCCAGAGCGTCCTTCACGATGGCAACATTGCGCTGGACCCGGGCGAACGCCGGGCCAAGGTGAACGGCATCGTGGTGGATCTCACCCGCCGCGAGGTCGGCGCGCTGGAACTCCTGATGCGATGTCGCCCCCGTGTCGTGCCGAAATCCTCGCTGGAGGAGGCGCTCTATGGTTATGGCGAAGAGGTCAGCTCCAACGCCATCGAGGTGCTTATGCATCGTCTGCGCAAGAAGCTCGCGGAGGCCGGCGCGGAGCGGGAGATCTTCACCCTGCGCGGCATCGGCTATCTTCTCTCCGAGCGACGACCTTGAGACATTTGCACCAGGGCCTGTTCGGCCGTCTCGTGCTTGGCCTCGTATTGGTGAGCCTGTGTGCCGTCGGCGTGGCGACGCTATTCCTCTATACGCGCTTCCACGGCCCGCACTCGCTCTTCTATGAAGGCACGCTGCAAGGCTTCGCTGCGGACATCCTCAAGGACGTCACGGATGGCGATGGCAAGCTGAGGGCGCAGGTCAGCGAGGAAACGAGACGCCGGATTGCGGAGGCGGGTGGCCGGTTCATCCTGCTCGATATCGACGGCCAGAAGCTTGCCGGTTCGCCGGAGGTGACCGACCCATTCATTGCCTTCGATCCGACGTCCTTGTCGTACTTCTATTTCCGCCTGCCTGCGAGCGGTACGCAGCCCGAATTGTTTGGCCTCACCGGACGCATTCCGAACATCTCGTCATTCGCCGCCCTGCAGATCGTCTTTCCCTCTGGCGACATCATCTTCGAATCCGTCCTGCACGAATTCATGAAGAAGATCGCCTGGCTCTGGATTCCGTTTCTGGGGCTGTTCCTGCTGACGAACATCGTCGTCGCGCGCCTCGCGTTGCGCCCGCTGGCCCAGGCGGTGGAGCAGGCGAGGGCGATCCAGCCGGGTGGTGTGGCGGTGCTTCTCAGCGAGAAGGGCCTGCCGCACGATCTTCTGGCGCTGGTGCGGACGGTCAACGAGGCGTTCATCCGGCTGCGGCAGGCCTATCAGTTGCAGGAGGAGTTCGTCGCCGACGTGGCGCACGAATTGCGGACCCCGCTCTCGGTCATGAAGGCGCAGCTCGCGGCGCTTGACGTGCCCCAGGCCCGGCTGCTGGAGACCGATTTGGGCGGCATGGAGCGCCTGGTCGAGCAGATGCTCGACCGCGCCCGGCTCGGCCGCTTCCGTATCGAGCCTGGCGACGTGGTCGATCTGCGCGACGTGGCGCGCGAGACGGCGGCCTTTCTCGCCCCTCAGATCGTCGCCCGCGGCCGTCTGATCGAAGTTGTTGCCGGCGATCAGCCCGTGATCGTGTCCGGGGGGCGCGACGACATCTTCCGCGCTGTCCGCAATCTCATTGAGAACGCGCTGGAGCATTCGCCGGCGAACGGCACGATCTCGGTCGAGATTACAAATGTGCCGGCAATCGCCGTCCGCGATTGCGGGCCGGGATTTCCGGCGCAGGTGCTGGACGCCGAATGGCGTAGAAGCGGGCTCGTGCGCAGCGACCGGCGCGACGGTGCGGGCCTGGGCCTATCGATCGTCGAGCGGACCATGCTCGCCCATGGCGGTGAACTCAATCTGTCGAACGCACCGGGCGGTGGATGCGCCGAGATGCGATTTCCCCCAGCGAAGAAGCTGATTGCTCACGTGAGCTGACGGGTCGTCAGGCCGAAGCAATCGCAACCAGACCCCATGCTCCGAATGGAAGGCGGTGCCGCTCGATCCGGATCCTGTCTGCCGCGAAGCCTCCGGCCCGGAGCAACTGCTGGAGGCTGAACGCATCATAGGTCTTGTGCGTCTGCGGTCCCGCGAACGGCCAGTGGGCCATGGTCGCGCGATCGGTCACATAGAGAACGGCCCGGCCGCCTGGCGCGAGCACGCGACGGATTTCGGACGCGGCATCACCACGCGAATCGAAGAAGTAGGCCACGTTGACGGCGAGCACGCGGTCGAAGCTGGCCGCCGCCCAGGGCAGGTCGCTGGCCTCGCCAATGCCAAGGGCGACGCGTCCCTCGGCGATGGCTTTTCGGTTGCGCCGCGACGCTTGCGCAAGCATCGCCGACGCCGCGTCGAGGCCGATGATGCGGCCGGCAGATACTTGCACTGCGAGGGCGGCAATGCCCTCGCCGGGGCCGAAGCCGATCTCAAGGACCCGGTCGGATCGCTGGGGAGCCAGGGCTTCGAGCGCCAAGCGGTATGGCGCCCGGTTGATCTGGGCCATCAAGCGGCCGACCAGAAGCCCGGTGAGGCCCTTGGGGCGGGCGAGCTGACGGCCGAAGCGATGCCACAGTCCGCCGCCGCTCCGGCTCGCATTCTCTGCTGCGGTCATTGCTTGGCCCTGATGTCATCGAGCTTCTCCTTGATGACGATCCGGCGGTTCTTGTCCCAGAGCGGCCGGTCGGGATGCGCTGGAATCGAGAGAGCGTGCATGAAAGCGTCGCGCGCCCGCGCATATTCGCCCCGCGACACCAGGAAGTCGCCATAGAAATACCAGGCATCGAGCCCGTTCGGTGCCGAAGCGGTCGCCTGCTCCAGAAGGGTGCGCGCCTTGCTGTTGTCGCCGAAGCCGACCGGAAAACCGGGTACGCGGTAGTACAGCACGCCGAGGCTCGTCGGTGCGCCGCCATCGAGCGCGGTTGGGCTCATCTTGTACGCCTTCTCCAGCGTATCGCGAGCCCGGTTGGCGAGCGACAGTGCCGAGAAGGCGCTGTACATGGAGGCTCGTTCGCTGGTGACGATACCGTCCCAGATCTGCGCTTCGACGCGGTCGGGATATTTTGCCGCCAGCGCGTCGACCTCCGACCCGAGCGCGTCCATCTGGCGCGTCTGCTCGTCGCCTTCCGGCACGGTGAACTTGATGGTTTCCCATCGCGTCTGGATCTGCCGGATCGATGTCATCAATGGATCCTCGGCTGCGTGGGCAGGCGCCGCGGTGATCGACGTGGCGAGCATGATCCAATAAGCGAGGTTGTGCAGTCGGGCACGCATGAGTTGGCCTTCTCGTAGTTGTTCAGGAGATTAGACGGCGGAGCGCGCCGTGGTGCGGGCAAGGGCGCGGTCGATGAGCCGAGGGGCAAGGCGCTGGATCAGCACGAACAGGCGCTCAGCCCCGCGCGGATAGATGTCGTCCCGCCCGGCTTCCACGCCGCGCCAGATCGCGGCTGCGACGCGGGCCGGGTCGTCGAGCTGCATGCCGTTCGCGGTGATCAGGTCCTGGAAGGCGGCGGCCGCGTCCGTCTGCGTCGCACGGGGAGCCGCATAGGTCACACCGATGCCGAGCTGGCGCCATTCGCGGCGCAGGGCGCTGGAAAAGCCGCGCAGTGCGAATTTCGACGCCGAGTAGGCGGCGAACCCGGGATAGGCGATATCGCCGAACATCGATCCGACATTCACCACGCGTGACGGTCGGGCCCTTGCCAACAGCCCCGCGAGATCGCGCGTCAGTGCCATCGGCGCAATGACGTTGGTGCGGAACGTCTGCTCCATGGCATGGTCGTCGAGATGAGTGACGGCTCCGCCAGCCACGATCCCGGCATTATTGACCAGCACGTCGAGGTGACCCCAGGCGCTGCTCAACCGCGTCACGATCCGCGCCCGGTGCGCCGGCACGGTGAGGTCCGCTTCGATCACCAGCGGGTCGCAGCTGCTCACCAATGAGGTTGCGGTCTCCTTCAGGGCCTCGTAGCGGCGGCCGCACAAGGCGAGCTTCATGCCGCGCCGTGCCGCCTCGACGGCGAGAGCCCGGCCGATGCCGGACCCGCCCCCTGTGATCAGGACGCATTTGCCGTCAAGCTGCATGGCTGAGTTCCGGACGGGCGCCAAGATCACGGAAGATGTCGCCATAGAGGCGATAGAACATCTTCGAATGATCGATGATGATGGCCTGCGCGATCGGATCCTCGATGCGGTCGACGACTTTTCGGAAGAAAGCCACGTGCTCCTGATCGAGACTGCCGTGCGAGGTCAGATAGGAGAAGCCGGCACCGCCGCCCTCCACCGCGAAGCTTTGCCGCAGCGTCGCGGCGAGCTGATCGGCGAGCAGCACCGAGATTCCTTCGAGAACGTGGACGCTGCCGAGCATCGCATAAGGGCTCACATGCTCGATGGCGTGATAGGCAAAGGCGACCATCACGCGACAGGCCGCGCCCGGCTGGCCGTTGTGCACAGCCTCGGCGTCGCCGCCCATCGCTTTGATGTCGTCGAGGATCCATTTCTCGTGGCCGCGCTCCTCTTCCATGTATTCGACGAGCGCGTCCTGATAGCGTTCGTCGGTGGTCCGCGAAGCCGCGAGCGCGAGCAGCGGGAAGGTGTGCTTCACGTGATGATAGGCTTCCGCGAGGAAGGCGACATAGAGGCTCTTGGGCGCACCGTAGCGTGGTGCGTTCTGGATGAGGGGGATAGCGAGGAACTGCTCACGTGCGGCGGCAGTTGCGCTGGTCAGACGCTCATGAAAGCTCATGGTTCGGTCCTTTCTTCTGAGCTGAGGGGGGAGGGGGTGGACAGGGTGGCCAGAAGGTCGCGCGCGACGCGCCGCCGGATCCGGCCGTTGTCGGTGAGGAGCCCGGCATCCTTTGCGTCAGCGAGGCTGATCACCTCGACGCGTAGCGGTCGCGCATAGGCGGGCAGTGCGGCACAGAGGCCGGCGATGCGTGCCTGGACGACGTCCGTGCCGGCCGACGCAAACCATCCCGCCGCCTGGGGTGTGGCAACGATGAGCGCGGCGAGACCGGCTTCGGCCGCTGCAACGGCACAGAAGGCGATGCTCGGGTCCTGGAGCAGCGTGGTTTCGACCCATTCAGGACTGATGTTGCGTCCGAGCGCGGTGACGATGAGATTGTCGCGCCGACCGAAAATGGTCAGCCGCCCCTGATCGTCCAGGGCGCCGAGATCGCCGGTCGGCCAGGGCCGCGGCGACGGGCCGCCGCTCAGATAGCCATCGGTCACGCAGGGACCGTCGACATGGACTTCGCCGTCATGGATCGCGACCGAGAGCCCGGGGAGCGGTTGTCCGACGGTGCCGCCGACGCGCTGGCCGGGTCGGTTCAGGGCCACCACCGAGCAGCATTCCGAAAGCCCATATCCTTCGTGGACGGGAATCCCGAACTGCCAAGCGGCCTCCGCCACCGCGACCGGCACTGCGGCGCCGCCAACGGCGACGAAGCGCAGGCTGTCTGGTGCACGGCGCCTGAGAGCTGCGAGCTCGGCGACCCAAAGTCGCAGCAGCTCCGGAACCAGCACGCCCGTGGTCGGGCGGTGCTGCGCGAACGACTCGGCAATGCCGGACGGAGCGCCGCGTCCAATCGCCTCGGCGACCGCGGTGTCGAAGTGCACGCGCCCGCCGACCAGTGCAGGAACGAAGATGGCGCAGATGGTCTCGAGCAGAAGCGATAGCGGCAGCAGGGACAGATACGAATCGGATTCGGTTGCATCGATCGCTCGGGCAAGTGCGGCTGCGGACCAGCCGATCTGGCCGCTCTCGTGCCGGACCCCCTTCGGCTGGCCGGAGCTTCCCGACGTGTAGATGATGGCGCCGAAGCCGGGCTCGAAGGCGGGAATAGCTGCCTCAGCGCCGTTCGAGGTGGCCTGCATTCGCGGCAGCCCTGCAGGCAAGGCATCGGTGTCGGTTGCCCCGGTGAGGACCAAGTCGATCCCTGCGTCACGCACGATGTGCTCGAGCTGCTGGGGGCTGAAGAAGGTCGGCAGCGGCACGGTGATTCGGCCGGCCGCAACGCAGGCCAGCTGCGCGATGGCCTGATCGCAGCTATTCGGCATCAGAAGTCCAACGGTGCGCGCTGCCTTCGGGAGGCGGGCGGCGAGCCGCGCCGCCTCACTCAGCAGGTTGGACCGCGTCAGCATCCTCTCGGAATCGCTGCACGCGATTCGTGCTGGATCACGCCCTGCATGGGCCACGACCGTCTCAAAAAAGGTGCGCATGGTGAGCCTCCGCAGCGCTGGATGCACGGGTGCGGAGCAGGCCGTCATCGTATACGCCGTAGACCTTCGGCTCGGTCTCGTAATAGCGGCCCCATGCCGACGGATCGGCCACGCGATCCGAGGTGGCGTCGGCCAGGTAGATCGGTGCGAGGTGAAGCCGCGTGAGCAGCAGGTTGAGGCGGCGCGTCAGCGTGAAGAACGACCATGAGAGGCCGCGCTCCGTTCCGAACGTGATGATGTCGTTGATGAAGGCAGCGATCTCGCGCGGCGAGCGACTGGCCAGCGTCGTGACCTCGTAGATGTCGCCGCGATTGACGCTGCACCCGGCGGCGCGCGACAGGGCCGTCTCGACCGGATCGGAGAGATATCGCTCGGAGAAGAAACCTTCCTCGGCGAGCCGAAGGCCGGCCACGCATGAGATCTGTCCGCCGGGCCCGAACCGGCAGATCAACCGGTTGGCGAAATCGGTGACCTTGGCACCGTACTCGCGACGGTAGACGTCCCGGACGAACGCTTCTGCCTCGGACCGCTGAGGATCGCAGCGCTCGACGACATGCACGGTTTCCATTTCCGCTCGCTCTTCATTGAAGATGGCGCGGAACAGACAAAGCTCAGCTTTCGTCAGACTTACGTGATCGGGGAAAGATCGCGGAAATTGTTTGGCGAATTTGCGGCGGCCTGGAGTGGAGGAAGTATGCAGGTCGCCGACGAGGGAGGCGATGAATGCCCGGCTCGACCGCGTTACGGTTGGTATTTCGGCCTCATCAGCCGCCTATCCCGCGTGCTGTCGACCGGATGGCCAGTGATTGCGGCTGAGCCCCGGCACCCACCGGTGCGGAAGGGCAATGGACGCTACCTGTTGCTCACCTGCTGCATCTGCAATGGGCCGGCATCCGAGAGGCGGGAGCCACCGTTGCGGCCGGCCATCATCTGGTCGACGCGGTCGCGCTCCTTCTCGAAATTCGCCATCAGCGTTCCTTCGAGCGAACGGCCGCGCGGCAGCTTCACCCGCATCGGGTCGACGAAGCGGCCGTTGACCAGGATCTCGTAGTGCACGTGCGGGCCGGTCGACATGCCGGTGGATCCGACGAAGCCGATTACCTGGCCCTGGCGCACCCGCTTGCCCTGCTCCATGCCCTTGGCGAAGGCCGACATGTGGCCATAGGCGGTCTCATAGCCGTTGTTGTGCTTGATGCGGATATATTTGCCGTAGCCGCCCTCGAGGCCGGCCGTCTCGATCACGCCGTTGCCGGCGGCGAAGATCGGCGTGCCGTAGGCGGTGGCCCAGTCGACGCCGGTGTGCATCTTCACATAGCCGAGGATCGGATGGCGGCGGCCGCCGAAGCCGGAGCGCATGATGGCGTTGTTGACCGGCTTGCGCACCAGGAACTTCTTCGCGCTCTTGCCGGTCTCGTCATAGTAGTCGACCACGCCGTCGTCAGGGGTGATGAACTTGTAATACTTCTTGGTCTCGCCCCCGACGGTGAGGGAGGCGAAGAGCACGTCGCCTTTGTCAGGGGTCTTTTCGTCGTCGTCGCCGGAATAGAACACGTCGAAGGAATCGCCGGGCTGGACCTTGCGCTGGAAGTCGACGTCGTAGGAGTAGATTCGGATCATCTCGTCGATGACCGGGTTCGGCACCTTGTTGCGCAACGCGGTCTCATAAATGCTCTGATAGAGCCGGACGCCCGAGCCGTCGTCCTCCTCGTCATTGGTGCTCTCGGCCGTATCGGTCACCGTGTTCATGCTCTGCACGTCCACGGCGACATATTTGCCGAGGTCGGACAGCGCAGCCACGGCCTCGACCACCGTATCGTTAGCGACGATCACGCGGAACGGCTGCAGCCGGGCGCCAGGCGCGGGACTGGAGGGACCCATCAGGATCCGCACCTTCTCGCCTTCCTTCAAACCGCCGTCGCGGCCACGCGGCCCCAGTGTCGCGGCGATGGTTTTCGCCTCGTCGGGCGTCGCTCCCTGGTCGCGCAGGATCGATGTGACCGTGTCGCCCTTCTTGACCAGATGGATGCGCTCGCCGATCGGATTACCGCCGGTGATCTGCTCCTTGGTCTTCGGCAGCAGGGTGACGTTTTCCGGCACGATGCGGGTCTCGAAGCCGGCATAGGGGTCGGGAACGCTGCCGTCGCTGGCATAGGCCAATTTCAGGTCACCCTGGGCGCCGGTCGCATCCGCCGCCGCATTGGCGAGGGCGGCGTAGCGGACGCCGCCGCCATTGCCGCGCCAATTGGCGGTGTCGCGGACGCGCATCATGATTTCATCGAGCGGCACGACGGCGGCGATCTTGGCCTTCGGCAGGACGGCGGCAAGATCCTTGGTCACGAAGGAGACCTCGGCGTCGGGCTCGACCGCTTCCGGATTGTTCGGATCCGCAGCGGTTCCGTTCGCGTTCGAATCGGCATCGCTCAACAGGCGCTGGGCGTTGAAGGGCGGGATCTTGGCCGACAGATCGCTGGTCGCCATCGCGAGGTTGCCGGAGACGCGCACGAACGGCCGAACCTTGACGACGTCGCGGGCGCCGACCCGGGTCACCGTCGAGACGCGGACCACGCTGCGGGCTGCGGCGGCCTCGCTCGGCGGCGGCAGCCGGTCGCTCTTGCGCAGCGTCGTAACCCGGTCGCCGCCGCCAAAGGCGCCCCGCAAGGCGGTTTCGACCCGTTCCGGCATGCGCGCGAACGTCAGCTCACCATCAAGGGAGGCGAAAACGGCGCCGCCGATCAGGGCCGCGCCGCAAAGCCCGGTCAGGATCGTGCCTGAAAACCATTGGACGGAAACCCGGCGGCGATCGATCACCGCTGCTTCGGAGCCGTCGACCGACAGCGGCGGTTCATGACCGAGATCGATCATGCCGATCTCGCGCCCATGCCCCCCGCGTGACGTCCGATGGTTCAACCGCTCGTCCCCCAAATTCACCGCCCGACACCGAACATCCCAAGCTGAGCCTCGTCAGCTGCAGCGGCCGGCCTCCGCACCGTTCAACAGAAACGGCTCAAGATGATGGCATGCTGCAGGTGGTCCGGGATTCTGGCGCTTCAGAAGCCGGAAACACGAACCATGAGGCTTGTTCAGGATCTCTCGATGTTGTCTCGGCCGTCAGGATCAGGCGAAGGGCTCGCCATTTCCTTGAGATAGACCACCGGCAGTCCCCGCTGGCGCCGGTGAATCAAGTACATATTAACAAATCGTCGCAGGATTGTGGCCCAAGTGCGGCGCCGCGCCGGGAGACCACGGCAAAACGACACGGCGTCGGGCGGCCTGAAGAAAAATGATTCGATGCGACGATTTGTTGACATTGGTCGTTGACACCCGGATCGGACCCCCCTATAAGCACGACCACTGAGCGCGGCGCTGCTTCGGAACTGACCGGGGCAAGCACTCGCGCCCGTTCTGCTCCTCACTTTTGATGAGTGGTGCACAACCGGTAGAACCCGGTTGCCCATCGTCGTCGAATAAGGTTGAGCGACCCTCCTTCGCGGAGGTGGAACTTCGGTTCCAGGCTGTTTGACAAGTGAAGATGAAGAAAGAGAAACGTGGACGGCGGAGTCCTTGCGGGTCTTGGGGTTGAGAGCTTCGGCTTTTGGTTCTGAGATCGGACGAGAAGACTTCGGCGGACAATGTTTCAAAGGTAACACCATGATCATTTGCGCTGTGAAGCGTGGGTGATTGATAGGTGGGACCTCGTCAAACGTTGTGATCAGCCGGTTCAAAGCTTCAAGTTCAACTTGAGAGTTTGATCCTGGCTCAGAGCGAACGCTGGCGGCAGGCTTAACACATGCAAGTCGAGCGGGCGTAGCAATACGTCAGCGGCAGACGGGTGAGTAACGCGTGGGAACGTACCTTTTGGTTCGGAACAACACAGGGAAACTTGTGCTAATACCGGATAAGCCCTTACGGGGAAAGATTTATCGCCGAAAGATCGGCCCGCGTCTGATTAGCTAGTTGGTGGGGTAAAGGCCCACCAAGGCGACGATCAGTAGCTGGTCTGAGAGGATGATCAGCCACATTGGGACTGAGACACGGCCCAAACTCCTACGGGAGGCAGCAGTGGGGAATATTGGACAATGGGCGCAAGCCTGATCCAGCCATGCCGCGTGAGTGATGAAGGCCCTAGGGTTGTAAAGCTCTTTTGTGCGGGAAGATAATGACGGTACCGCAAGAATAAGCCCCGGCTAACTTCGTGCCAGCAGCCGCGGTAATACGAAGGGGGCTAGCGTTGCTCGGAATCACTGGGCGTAAAGGGTGCGTAGGCGGGTCTTTAAGTCAGGGGTGAAATCCTGGAGCTCAACTCCAGAACTGCCTTTGATACTGAAGATCTTGAGTTCGGGAGAGGTGAGTGGAACTGCGAGTGTAGAGGTGAAATTCGTAGATATTCGCAAGAACACCAGTGGCGAAGGCGGCTCACTGGCCCGATACTGACGCTGAGGCACGAAAGCGTGGGGAGCAAACAGGATTAGATACCCTGGTAGTCCACGCCGTAAACGATGAATGCCAGCCGTTGGTGGGTTTACTCACCAGTGGCGCAGCTAACGCTTTAAGCATTCCGCCTGGGGAGTACGGTCGCAAGATTAAAACTCAAAGGAATTGACGGGGGCCCGCACAAGCGGTGGAGCATGTGGTTTAATTCGACGCAACGCGCAGAACCTTACCAGCCCTTGACATGTCTGGGACCGGTCGCAGAGATGTGACCTTCTCTTCGGAGCCCGGAACACAGGTGCTGCATGGCTGTCGTCAGCTCGTGTCGTGAGATGTTGGGTTAAGTCCCGCAACGAGCGCAACCCCCGTCCTTAGTTGCTACCATTTAGTTGAGCACTCTAAGGAGACTGCCGGTGATAAGCCGCGAGGAAGGTGGGGATGACGTCAAGTCCTCATGGCCCTTACGGGCTGGGCTACACACGTGCTACAATGGCGGTGACAGTGGGAAGCTAAGGGGCAACCCTTCGCAAATCTCAAAAAGCCGTCTCAGTTCGGATTGGGCTCTGCAACTCGAGCCCATGAAGTTGGAATCGCTAGTAATCGTGGATCAGCACGCCACGGTGAATACGTTCCCGGGCCTTGTACACACCGCCCGTCACACCATGGGAGTTGGCTTTACCTGAAGGCGGTGCGCTAACCAGCAATGGAGGCAGCCGACCACGGTAGGGTCAGCGACTGGGGTGAAGTCGTAACAAGGTAGCCGTAGGGGAACCTGCGGCTGGATCACCTCCTTTCTAAGGATGATCCTTCAGTGAACATCACGTTCACTATCGGATCGTTTTAGAAACATTCAGGGGCCATCACGATCGCCAGATCCTGATGAGCTCCATTGGCGGGATTTCGCCGTCTTCGTTTCTCTTTCTTCGCGGACGAACACGCGCCAGGGGCTGAGCGCAACGATCGGGCGCGACAGCGTCGTGGATCGCGGCACCGCAGGCCTCGTTAAGCGTTAAGGGCTTGTAGCTCAGTTGGTTAGAGCGCGCGCTTGATAAGCGTGAGGTCGGAAGTTCAAGTCTTCCCAGGCCCACCACTTTTCTGGCGCAGCATGGCATTCGTCTTCTGGTTACGGGGCCATAGCTCAGCTGGGAGAGCGCGTGCTTTGCAAGCATGAGGTCGTCGGTTCGATCCCGTCTGGCTCCACCAGATGGTTTGATTGCCGGTCGGCAGCTTGAGAGAGC
>NZ_JAUETT010000007.1:365000-441444 GCF_032484835.1 Bradyrhizobium sp. SZCCHNS1022
TCGCGGATTTGGTGCCGTCGAGGAATGAGTTGAACATCTGCGGGTTCATGCCCGCGGATTGCGCCGCGGCGGCGGTCAATCCGTAATGCTGCCAGACGCCTTCCGGCGTCACGTCGTGGTAGGCCGGCAGGTACTTGGTGCCCTTGCCTGCGGCCACGACGCGAAAGCCGGTGGCGCGGGCCCAATCCACCATCTCGGCCGTCAGCGCCGGCTGGTCGCCATAGGCCAGCGAATAGACCACGCCGGCCTTGCGCGCTTCTTGCGCCAGCAGCGGGCCGGCGAGCACGTCGGCCTCGACGTTGACCATCACGATATGCTTGCCGGCGGCGATCGCTGCGCGCGCATGCCGGATCCCAGCCGCTGGATTGCCGGTGGCCTCGATCACCACCTCGACATCCGCACTCATCGCCTTCGCCGCATCGGACGTGAACGCGGTCGCGGCGATCAACGCCTCGTCCCACCCCACGGTCTTGCACGCGTCCTTCGCACGCTGCGGATCGAGATCGACGATCGCCGTCACGTCCAGGCCGGGCACATGCGGGACCTGCGCCAGGAACATCGAGCCGAATTTGCCGGCGCCGATCAGCGCCACGCGCACCGGCTTGCCGGTGGCGTTGCGGGCCTGCAGGAGGGAGAAGAGGTTCATGGGATCATTCCGATTGGCGTGATTCCTGGGTCGCGTGGTCCTCAAAACGGCGGGACGGCCGGCCAAGATTGGCAGAATCCGGGTGGATCGCAACATTCTCCAAGACTAGATTCTGTCCATGTTGATAGGGGGCAGCAAACGATGGAGCCCGCCATGCAAGATGAATATTTCGCATTGTTCGACACCGCGGTCGGCGCCTGTGCGATCGCCTGGGGACCGCGCGGCATCAACGGCGTGCAGCTGCCGATGGGCAGTCCGGAGAAGACGCGCGTGCGGATGCGGCAGCGATTCGGCGAGATCGAGGAGGCCGCGCCGAGCTCGCAGGTCAGCCTCGCGATCGCGCGGATCACGCGTCTGTTAGCCGGTGAGGCCGATGATCTCAGCGACATCCCGCTCGATCTCGACGGCGTGCCGGCATTCCATCGCGGGGTCTATGCGATCGCGCGCACCATTCCGCCCGGCAAGACCATGACCTATGGGGAAATCGCCAAGAAGCTGGGCGGCGTCGAGCTGTCGCGCGAGGTCGGTCAGGCGTTGGGCCGCAATCCGTGCCCGATCGTCGTGCCCTGCCATCGGGTGCTCGCGGCCGGCAACAAGCCGGGCGGCTTCTCCGCCAATGGCGGCGTCGAGACCAAGTTGAAGATGCTGGCCATCGAAGGCGCCGCCGTGAATTACACGCCGAGCCTGTTCGGGTGAGCGCGGAGCGCGCGCTTACACCCACTCGCAGCTGAAGCCGTTGCCGTTGCGACGGATCCGGCCGATCGAGGGCGAGGGGAAATGCGCCGGGCAGCACAATGCGCCGCTGTCGCAACAGCGCTCCAGGAATTGCCGTCGCGTCGTTGCGGCCTGTCTCGGATCGACGTCGAATTTCGGCGACAACTCCGGATAACGCAGCTGCAGCGGCGAGTGCATCAGGTCTCCGCCGAATAGCGCCTCGTCCCGGCCCTTGCCGACGGCAATGGCGACGTGGCCCGGCGTGTGGCCGGGGTTCGGTAGGATCCGCACGTGATCGCCGATCGCGAAATCATCGCCGACGATATCGGCGCGGGCCGCCTCGACCACGGGCAGCACGCTGTCCGTGAACGGTGGGACCTCGGCCTTCGCGTTCTGCGCCGTCCAATGGTCGTATTCGTGCGCGCCGAAGATATAGCGAGCGTTCGGAAAGCTCGGCGCCCAGCGACCGTTGTCGAGCCGCGTGTTCCAGCCGACGTGATCGACATGCAGATGCGTGCACATCACGAAGTCGATGTCGTTGACGGAGACGCCGGCGCCGGCGAGCGCGCGCATATAGGTGTCGTCGGTCTTCATGTTCCAGGCCGGCCGCCCCGGTCGCGGCTTGTCGTTGCCGATGCAGCTGTCGATCAGGATGGTGTGATGCGGCGTCTTCACCACATAGGACTGGAAGCAGAGGATCAGCGTATCGCGATCGTCGATCGCCTTCGCCTGTTTCAGGCTCTCGCGGCTTTCATCGAGCATGCCAGGCGTAAGATCAGGAAACATCTCGTGTGCTGCGAGAAATGGGACTTCCTGCTCAACGATACGCTGTATGGTGAGATCGTTGACGGACAATGTCGCGCTCACGAGCCGCTTCCTTCGCCTGTTACGTGCCGGTTACGCCGCCGGGGGCGCCGAGACCCTGACGGACTCGCGCTCCTGCATCTTCTGATAGAACGCATCGAGCGTGGGATAGGCCTTGCGCCAGCCGCAATCGGCAAAGCGGAAATCGGCATAGCCGAGCACGCAAACCAGCCCGATCGCTGCGACGTCGAAGGGACGTGACAACAGATCCGCCTGCTGCGCAAAGCGCGCCATGCCGGTCCAGGCCCGGTTCCAGTGATCATCGCTCCAGGCCTTCCAGCGCAACGCCTCCGGGCGCACCAGCGCCTCGTAACGGCACAGCAGCATGGAATCGAGCATGCCCTGCAGCATCGAATGCTCTGTCTTCACCTTCCAGCGCGAAGGGCCGGATGCGGGGATCAGCTTGCCGCCGCCCGCGAGCTCGTCGAGATATTCGACGATCACGTAGGAATCCAGGATCACATCGCCATTATCGAGGATCAGGACCGGGAGCTTCTTCAGCGGCGTCAGTCGAGAATATTCGTCGTTCGGCTGGCCCGGCGTGACCGCCGCCGGCACGAACTCGATCTGATCGATCAGCCCGAGCTCGATCGCGGCGATGCGCACCTTGCGCGCGAAGGGTGAAGCGGGAGAGAAGGTGAGTTTCATGATGGTGCCCCTTACTGACGCGAGCAGAACGTTGTCATTGCGAGGAGCGTCAGCGACGAAGCAATCCTGGGTCTTTCCGCGGTGACAGTTCTGGATTGCTTCGCTTCGCTCGCAATGACGGCGTCGGCTTAGGCCTCGATGATCACCTGGCGCTGCTCGCCCAGCCCTTCGATGCCGAGCGTGACGACGTCGCCAACATTGAGGAAGGTCGGCGGCTTCATGCCCATGCCGACGCCCGGCGGCGTCCCCGTGGTGACGATGTCACCCGGCAGGAGCGTCATGAATTGCGAAACATAGGAGATGCACTTGGCGATCGAGAAGATCATGGTCGCCGTGGTCCCGGTCTGGCGGCGCTGGCCGTTGACGTCGAGCCACATCGAGAGGTTCTGCACGTTCGCAATCTCGTCCTTGGTGACCAGCCAGGGGCCGACCGGGCCGAAGGTGTCATGCGACTTGCCCTTGGTCCATTGTCCGAGCCGCTCGATCTGGAAATTGCGCTCGGAGACGTCGTTGCAGATGCAATAGCCGGCGACATGATTGAGAGCATCGGCCTCAGAGACGTATTTGGCGCGGGTGCCGATGATGACTGCAATCTCGACCTCCCAGTCGAGCTTGGTCGAGCCGCGCGGCTTCTCGACAGCGTCATTCGGGCCGCACAGCGCCGTGTTGGCCTTCAGGAAGAAGATCGGCTCAGCCGGAATCGGATTATTGGTCTCCTTGGCATGGTCGGAGTAGTTCAGGCCGATGGCGACAAATTTCGAAATGCCGGTCACGGGTGCGCCGAGCCGCGGATTGCCGGAGACGGCGGGCAGGGAGGCGGGATCGATCGCCGCGAGCTTCTTGAGGGATTCCGGCGCATAGGCGGCGCCGTCGAGGTCCCTGACATGCGCCGACAGGTCGCGCAGCTGGCCGGATGTGTCGATCAGGCCCGGCTTTTCCGCGCCCTTGTCGCCGTAACGCACAAGCTTCATCTGGTTTCTCTCCCTAGACCGTCTCTGGTATTCCAGAGGGCATTGTCATGGAGCAAGAGGACATGAAATTCAATCGCAGCCGCGCATGGCTGGCCCTGGCTGCCCGGCGTTTCCGCATCCCGCGCCGACCCGAGGATCAGGCCAGCGCCTCGAAGCGGAAGGCGCTGTGATCCCGCCTGATGTGCCCGGCATCGAAATGGCCGCCGATCACCAGCACGTCCTGGTCGGCGACGCGGCCGAACAGCGCGCGCCGGGTCTCTGCCGCTTGCGCGGGGTCCGAATCCGCCGTGGACGACCAGTCCAGATGGGCCATCTGGCAGGGGTGATGGGCGACGTCGCCGGTCAGCAGCCCCTGTTCGCCGGCGGAGCGGATATGCAGGCTCATATGGCCCGGGCTGTGGCCCGGGGTCGGAATGAGGCTGATTTCGTCGGTGAGCCGGGCGTCGCTGGCGACGAGCTCCGCCCGGCCGGCTTCCATGACCGGCTGCACCGAATCCTCGAAGACGGCGATCTGCTCCGGCCTTTCGCTATGGTCGCGCCAATGCTCATATTCGGTGCGGCCGAACACGTAGCGCGCGTTGGCGAAGGTCGGCACCCATTTGCCGTCAGCGAGCCGCGTATTCCAGCCGACGTGATCGACATGCAGATGCGTGCAGACCACCATGTCGATGCTCTCTGGGGGAAAGCCTGCGGCGTCCATCGTCTCCAGGAACGGCGTGCTGCGGTTGTTCCAGGCCGGCACGCTGCGGTCCTGCTTATCGTTGCCGAGCCCGGTATCGACCAGGATGCGGTCGGTCGGAGTTTCCAGCACCAGTGCATGGATCGAGAGCTTCAGCCTGCCTTCGGGATTGGCGAAATGTGGGATCAGCCAGGGCAGTTTCGCGATTTCCTCAGGCGTCGCCTGCGGCAGGATGAAGCGGGTGTGGCCGATCGTCTCCAGCTCCACCAGCTTGGTGATCCGCACCCGCCCGACCGTCCATTGCATGATCTCCTCCCCGATCTCATCTTGTCGTTGAACCGCGACGATGCGGGCTTATGCTGGCCCGTGCAATGGATCATCTTTCGAAAGCCGGCGTTATCGGCGAAGAGGAGAGCGAGATGCCAGAGCTGACCATATCGCCCGAGAAGGTCGCGTTCCTGATCGAGAAGGCGCGGGAGTTTGACGTCAAGGAGGACGCGAGCGATCCGGAATCGGGATCGAATGCCGCCGATGACGACATGGTCGACGTGCTCGAGGATACCCCCGACGATCCGGTGGTACGGGAGATCACCGGCTTCATCAATGCGCTCACCGAGGACGAGCAGACCGATCTCGTCGCCTTGATGCGGCTTGGCCGCGGCGACGGCGATATCGAGGATTGGGACGATCTGCGGGCCGAGGCGGCCGGACAGCGCGATCGTCACACCGCGCGCTATCTGCTCGGCGAGCCGATGCTCGGCGATCTGCTCGCCGAGGGGCTCGCAGCGTTCGGCGTCGATTGGACCGAGGAGCGCACGACTGCTGACTCCGCCAGTCCGAGCGAGCGCGACGAGGACGAGATCACCAAGCGGTCGTGATCGTCGCGCCGCTCGCGCGTCCCGTTACAGCGTGCCCGGGAAAGCGCCGCCATCGAGCAGGATGTTCTGCCCGGTGATGTAGCCGGCCTTGGCCCCGCACAGGAAGGCGCAGAAAAGGCCGAACTCTTCCGGATTGCCGAAGCGGCCCGCCGGATTGGTCTTGGCGCGATCGGCGAGGATCTGCTCCGGCGGGATCCCGCGTTTTTCGGATTCGGCCTTCGCGGTGCCGATCAGGCGGTCGGTCTCGAACGGCCCCGGCAGCAGCGCATTGATGGTGACGTTGTTGATCACGGTTTTGCGCGACAGGCCTGCGACGAAGCCGGTGAGGCCGGCGCGGGCGCCGTTGGACAGGCCGAGAATATCGATCGGCGCCTTCACCGCGGCCGAAGTGATGTTGACGATGCGGCCGAACTTGCGCGCCATCATGCCGTCGACCGTCGCCTTGATCAGCTCGATCGGGGTCAGCATGTTGGCGTCGAGCGCCTTGATCCAGTCGTCGCGGGTCCAGTTGCGGAAATCACCGGGCGGCGGACCGCCGGCATTGTTGACCAGGATATCCGGCTCCGGGCAGGCCTTCAGCACGGCCGCACGCCCCTCCAGCGTGGTGATGTCGCCGACCACCTCGGTCACGGTGATGCCGGGCGAGGCGGCGCGGATCTCGGATGCCGTCTTGGCCAGCGCCTCGGCGCCGCGGGCAGTGATCGTCACATCGACGCCCTCATTGGCGAGCGCGAAGGCACAGGCGCGGCCCAGTCCCTTGCTGGAAGCACAGACGATGGCCCGGCGGCCCTTGATCCCGAGATCCACGATTGATCACTCCACGATATCAGTTGAGGCTTGAAAGAAGCTGGCATTCTAGCCAAGGCAGGCGGCGCTGATAAGCGCAAACGGCCCCTGCCGAATTGCATGCCTCATTGCAGGCCTCGCCTCGCACGCCGATGCCGTGCCGCAACGCGGCATCAGATGCGCTGTTGCTGCTTCAGGCGCTCGATCGCCGCGGCGGCTTCCGGAGGCAGCGAGCGGAAACCGCGCTGTGCCGCCAGCGAGAACAGCGGCCGCAGCTGCGAGCCGGTGAGAAAACCTGGCTGGCGTTCGGCCGGCACCAGCTGATCGAATACCAGCACCAGGGTGGTTGCGACCATGCCGACGCGCACCGCGCCGAGCGCCGCCCCGCCGAGCCGGTCGCCGAATCCGGCCTCCGGCCCGATCGCCTCGTCCAGGAGCATGCGCGCGAGTTGGCCGAAGGCCATCCCGATCAGGAGGAAGGCGGCGAAGAACAGCACCCAATTCTGCAGGAAGGGCGAGACCGGCTGGGCCTGCAGAATTGGCCCGAGGCTTGCGGTCGCCGCCGCAGCGAGCGGCATGGCCAGGAGATAAGCGAGGATGTTGACGGCGCTGCGCAACAGCCCGGTGCTGAAGCCGTTATAGACGGCAATCACAAGTGCGACGTAAACGGCGAGGTCGAAGCTGTTCATGGCTGATCCGCCTGGGTTGTACGCGGCGTGCGTAAACAATTCGCCTTTGCGCGCCTTCAAATCGTCTGTATCAATCCGCGCCAACACATAAAGGAAACGCAAGGTCGCCCATGTCCGATCTGTTCGATGTCAGCCGGGAAGTGATCCTCATCACCGGCGCGAGCCAGGGCCTTGGCCGGCAATTCGCGCGGGTCTTGTCGGCGCATGGCGCGGCCGTGGCGCTCGCGGCCCGGCAGACGTCCAAGCTGAAAGCGCTCGAGGACGAGATCAAGGCGAAGGGCGGCCGCGCTGCGGCGGTGCAGATGGACGTCACCAGCACGGCGTCGATTGCGCAAGCGATCGATGCGGCGGAAGCCACGCTCGGCCCGGTCACGGTGCTGATCAACAATGCCGGCATCGCGGTGGAGAAGCTCGCGATCGAGCAGAGCGAGGCCGATTGGGATGCCGTGATCGGCGCCAATCTGAAAGGCGCCTATTTCGCCGCCACCGAGATCGCGCGCCGCATGATCGCGCGGCAGTCGGGCGGCAACATCATCAACATCGCCTCCGTGCTTGGCTCGAGCGTGGTGAAGTTCGTCTCGCCTTATGCGATCTCCAAGGCGGCCGTGATCCAGGCGACCAAGGCGCTCGCTCTGGAGCTGGCCGCCAACGACATCCGCGTCAACGCGCTGGCGCCCGGCTATATCGACACCGAGATCAACCACGACATCTGGAATACGCCGGCGGGCGAGAAGCTGATCAAGCGCATCCCACAGCGGCGCGTCGGCCACGAAAGCGATCTCGACGGCGCCATCATGCTGCTCGCCTCCCCCGCCTCACGCTACATGACCGGCAGCGTCGTCACCGTCGATGGCGGGTTCTTGCTGACGTAGTGCGCCGCTGATTCAAAGCTCTCCGTCAAGCCCGGCCATGACGGCGCAGTCGCAGCTTTATCGCTCACCGCATCTCGCCTCTGATCATATCGGCCGCTTTCTCCCCGATCATGATGGTTGGCGCGTTGGTGTTGCCGCCGATCAGCGTCGGCATGATCGAGGCATCGACCACGCGCAATCCTGACATGCCCCGCACCTTGAGTGTGGGGTCGACGACGGCGAGTGGATCGTTCACGCCCATCTTGCAGGTGCCGACCGGGTGATAGACCGTGTCGACGCGGGCGCGCAGGATGGCTCTGATGTCATCGTCCGTTTTCACGTCGGCGGTGAACAGATCGCGCGTCTGCAACCCGCGCATCGCCGGGGTTTCCATCAGACGGCGTGTCGTCTTGTAGCCGGCGACCATGGTCGCGAGATCCTCGTCTTCACCGAGGAAGTTCGGATCGATGAGGGGGGCCGCGAGCGGATCGGCGTTCTTCAGCGTCACCGTGCCGCGGCTCTTCGGCCGCAACAGGCAGACATGGCAGGAGAAGCCGTTGCCGTGCCGCTTGCGGCCGTGATCCTCGGTGACGGCCATGCCGAAATGCAGCTGGATGTCCGGGACGTCGAGGTCCGGCCGCGTCTTCAGGAAACCGCCACACTCGGCGAAGTTCGACGTCATCATCCCGCGGCGTTCGCGCCGATATTGTCCGATGCCTCGGATCAGCCGCGCGAGCCCTTTCGGCGACAGCGAGGAGAAGTTCGGATTGTCGGAGGTGTAGGCGAAGATGAAATCGGGGTGGTCCTGCAGGTTCTTACCGACCCCGGGCAGATCGTGCACGCTCGCGATGCCGAGCCGTGACAGCTCGGCGGCATCGCCGACGCCCGATAGCATCAACAGTTGCGGCGTCTGGAAGGCGCCGGAGGCCAGGATCACCTCCCGCCTGCAGCGGATTTCCTTCACCTCCTTGCCTTGCCGATACTTCACCCCGACCGCGCGCTTGCCGTCGAACAGGATCAGTGTCGCGCGCGCGCTCGTCTCGACGCGCAGATTGCTGCGCTTGCCCAGATGCGGCTGCACATAGGCGCGCGCCGCGCTCCAGCGCTCACCATTGTGCTGGGTGACCTGGTAGAGGCCGAGTCCCTCCTGATGCTCGGCATTGAAATCGTCGCGGATCGGAAACTGCGCTTCCCGCGCCCCCTGCAGGAAAATCTCATGCACGGGATTGTCCGTGCGCAGCCGGCTGACATGCAACGGTCCGGTCGTCCCGTGATAGTCGCCGTCGAAATCGGCGTTGTTCTCGGCACGCTTGAAATAGGGCCGCACGTCGGCGAACGACCAGCCGGTGTTGCCGAGCGCGGCCCAATGGTCGTAATCGGCGCGATGTCCACGGATATAGACCATGGCGTTGATGGCGGAAGAGCCGCCGAGCCCGCGTCCGCGCGGCTGATAGCCGGTGCGGCCGTTCAGGCCCTTCTGCGGCAGCGTGGTGAATCCCCAATTGTTGACGGGACCCGCCACCATCAGGAACAGCATATAAGGCGTGGTGACGATCCAATTGTCGCAACGCCCGCCGGCGTCAAGGAGCGCAACGGACGTTCCGGAATCCTCCGACAGCCGCCCGGCCACGGTGGCGCCGCCGCTACCGGCGCCGACCACGATGAAATCGACCTCGTTCGCCACGTATTTCTCCCTAGGTGTACCAGTTTTCTTGTGTTGCTTCCGTCGTCATTGCGAGGAGCTGAAAGCGACGAAGCAATCCAGCTTTCTCGGCAAGACTGGATTGCTTCGCTTCGCTCGCAATGACGACGTCGTGCATTCGAGATCCCGAGTTCGGACTTCGCGTTCCTCGGAACGATGAATGGGTTTCCTCAGCTCAGCCAACGCAGCAGTTTTTCGATCCGCGCGATCTTGGCGCCATAGGGCGGATAGAGATCGGCCATGCGGTTGAGCGGCGACCGGTAGAACACCGGTTTCAGCTTGCTGAAAGTGTCGAAGCCCCATTGGCCGTGATAGCAGCCGGTGCCTGAGGCGCCGACCCCGCCCATCGGCTGGTTGATTTGCGCGAAATGCAGGAGGCAGTCGTTGATGGTGACGCCGCCGGAGACCGTGCGCGAGAGCACCTCGTCACGCGCGGCGTCATCGGTGCCGAACCAATAGAGCGCGAGCGGCCGGTCATGCGCGTTGATGTAGGAGACGGCCTCCTTCGGCTCGCGGTAAATCAGGACCGGCAGCAGCGGCCCGAAGATTTCCTCCTGCATGATCGCCATCTCTGGCGTCGCGCCGACGACCACGGTCGGCGGGAATTTACGCAAGCCTTTCCAGGCGGGATCGCCGGCAGCTGCCGGCTGCAACAGTTTCGCGCCTTTCGCCACAGCGTCATTGGCGAGGCTCTCGAGCCGGCTGTAATGGCGCTCGGAGATGATCGCGGTGTAGTCCTTATTGGCGGGATCGGTGCCGAACATCGCCTGCATGTGCCCATGTACCTTGCCGGCAAACTCAGCCAGCGAGGCCTCCGGCACGAACACATAGTCCGGCGCGATGCAGGTCTGCCCGGCATTGAGCAGCTTTGCATAGGCGATGCGTTGCGCGGCTTCGTCGAGATTTGCGGAGCGATCGACGATGGTCGGTGACTTGCCGCCGAGCTCGAGCGTGACCGGCGTAAGATTCCTTCCGGCGGCTTCCGCGACGATGCGGCCCACCCGGGTCGAGCCGGTGAAGACGAGGTGATCGAACGGCAGGCGTGCGAAGGCTTCCGCGACGCCATCCTCGATGCCGGTGACGGTCAGTTCCGCCGGCTCGAAATCGGCGGCAATCAGCTCCTTCAACAGCGCCGAGAAGCGCGGAGTGAGCTCGCTCGGCTTGATCACGACGCGGTTGCCGGCGGCGATCGCGCCGATCGCCGGCGCCAGCGTCAGCTGCAGCGGATAATTCCAGGGCGCAATGATGCCGACCACGCCGAGCGGCTGTGGCATCAGCCGGTTGGCGGCCGGCCAGAATTGCAGCGCGGTGGCAATCCAGCGCGGCTTCATCCAGCGCGGCAGCATCTTGATGGTATGCCGGAGCTCGCTCTGCAGAAACAGCGTCTCGGCAATGGTGGTCTCGATCGCGCAGCGATGGCCGAAATCCTCGGAGATCGCCGCGACGAAGCGCTGCTCATTATCGGCGAGCAGCTTGCGCAGCCTCTTCAGCCGCGACAGTCGCGCCGGCAAAGCGGGCGGTGGCGCGCTCCGCGATGCCTCGACCATGGCGTGGAAAGTGTCGTCCAGCGCGGATAAAGGCGGGCTTTTCAGCGACCGGTCCATGGACGTCTCCTTCACCGTTTCCTGCGGATGCGTTTATCGTCTCGGCCTGCGCGACCGTCGTTTGCGCCGAAAGCTCGCGCTTTGCGGAACCGTTGGCAAGGGGAGGGGAAGGGCGTGGCCAGGCAATGGCGGGTTCAGCCAGGCGCGGTGCTGAGGCATGCGCTTCAAGCCGATCCGTGCCGGAGGCCTGTGCCGGTCGTATCCTATTGACGTATCATCAGAATTCGATCTTGGCCCCAGCCGTCCCCGAGTGTCACAAATCTGGAAAAAAACTTGCGCCAAGCCCCTTTCCAAACCGGTCCGGCGTTGGTACATACCGGCCGCGCCCCACAGCCGACCCGGCCGTCGGGGCCTAAGCCTTCTCAGGAAGCCTTAATAGACGGATGACTGGCGCGCGAGGAGCGTTAGCCAGGATCATTTGTCTCTTCGGTTTGTTGGCAAGCGCGCTTCGGTTTATCGCGGGGTGGAGCAGCCCGGTAGCTCGTCAGGCTCATAACCTGAAGGTCATAGGTTCAAATCCTATCCCCGCAACCACTTCTGTCATGACTCGCTCACCGTCCCGGTCTAACTATCGGGGCGGTATTTGCGGTCGTGCCGGCTTGAATGGCCAGAGCCCAGGGCGGTCTTAGCTGCACCCGCCGAACCAGAGTTCAGTCAAAACCCGGGCAGGTTTTGACCGAGACCGACACTTGTTGGCCGTGGAAATCTAGACTAAAGATTGCCCCTGCAACCATTTTTTATAGCCCATTCCGCACCTTCTCGACGAACAGGGGATCGCTCGACAGCCTGAAGCTCTCCGTGCGGTGCGGCTGAAGGCCGAAGGCTTTCCAGATGCGATGGATGGTCGAGGGCGCATGGTCGACGGCCCTCGGCCATCGCGCGCAGGCTCCAATGCGTGGAGCCTCTGGGCGTCGCCTCCAAGGTCTGCCGGACCGTCTCGGCGATCTCGTCATCCCCGATCTCGCGCGGCCGGCCCGAGCGCGCCTCGTCAAGAAGTCCATCCACACGCTTTTCGGCAAAGCGCCGCCGCCATTTGCCAACCGTATTCTCCACGGCGCCAGTGCGATGGGCGATGGCCTTGTTCTCCAGCCCCTCGGCCGCCAAAAGCACGATCCTCGCCCGCTGCGCCAAGCCCTGACCCGTGCGCCGTCGCCGCGACAGACCCTCCAACTCACTCCGTTCCTCCGCGCTCAGCTTGATGCCGCCGCAAGCTTGCCCATCGATCCGCCTCCATCCAAATCAGAGGTGAACAGAATCGCACAAACTATTCGATCAGGACACTAGGTGCGCTGTTTTCCGATCGCCCTTCAAATGTCAGGAGGACGTCTACTAGGTGTTCGACGTCACGCTGATCGACCGGAAGCGAGCGACAAGAGACTGTGGCCACACAAGATGGTTGATGGCGATCAATGGAATGGGAGATCGGCTGCGCGATCGTACCGCGTGTTACTGGCGAAGTGGTCCATCACAATTGCGGCTCCGCCGTTCCGAGCTTTGGCCAAAGCATTCCGGCGGTCTTGCGATACTTCGCATACTCTTCGGTGAGCGGGGAAGTTTCGAACGAGCGCTCCTCGCGATAGGCAGCGGTCACGTTCATTGCGCTGAACGCAACCAGAAAAAGAAGCATAACAGGGTGCAAAGTTGCGATCATGCACCCAAACCAAAAAAGGATATAGGACGTATAGAAGGGATGCCGGATGTAGCGATAAGGGCCGGTTCGCACGACAGAGCCGGGTGAACCGGGGTCGAACGCCAGTCTCAGCCGCTCCGATCGAGTTGTTTTGGCCGCCCACAGGAATAGCGTCAAGCTGGTCGCGAAGATCGCGAGCGCGGCCACCCGCGCCGCGACCGCATGCGGGTCCCGCAGCGTCAGGTAGACGAATGCGGCAATACCGCCATAAGACGCTATGATGCTGAGACGGGTCACGGGCGGCGTCGTCGCCGATGCGAAGTGGCGCCGCACGACCGCACCCATCGTCAGATAGCACAGCAAACCAAAAATCAGGACTAGCTTGTCCATGGCGTACCCCAGCTTGTAGTTCAGAGCGTTTGGCTCCGACAACGGACTATGTCCTACGCGATGACGCTCCTCGCTGCCTCCGCGCGCTATCTGCCATCGACCGAAAAGGCGATCAGCAAGTTGCCTTCCTTGCCCTTGAGGTCATAGATGTTCGCGGTTGATCGTCCGGCATAGCCCGAGTGGACGTAGACTATGCCGTTTACGATCGTTGGTCCCGCACCATCCATCACGCCGCCATAGGCGGGCTTGTCCAGCACATCGTTTATAGCTTCGGCCGCCGTGTTAAAGTCCCAGATGACGTTGCCATTTGCCGTTGCATAGGCGCGGAAGTGCCCGTCCATTGAGGCAGCGAACACCGCGCCGGGGATGACTGTGACCGCCATGGAGATGGCACCGGAACAGTAGATGTTGGTCCAGCGGCAGGACGTTTTGGGCGCAGGTGTGTTCCAAAGAATCTTGCCGTCGGCGATGCGGATCGCGGTTAACCCGGGCTTGGGGTCGCGGAAGTTCGCTACGTCGGAAATGCCGACATAGACATTGTCGTCGTCCGCCGCCGAGCCAAACTCAACGCCGCCAAGGGCGCTACCGCTGCTCAGGCGATGGCGCCAGATGATCTTGCCATCGGCATCGGGATCAAGCGCATAGACATCGCCCGATTTCTGACCCGCGATTAGCATCTGCCTTCCGTCCTTAAACGTATGGAGGATGACGGAGTCACCCAGTGCGAAATCCGGTCCAACCGGATGAGGACAATTGGCGGCGGCCGGGCAGCCGATGATGTAGTTGTCGTCCTTCAGGAGCTGGTTCTTCCAGCGGATCGCGCCAGTCTTGAAATCCATCGCGATTACGGAATCGGCGCCGTCATGGAAGGCGTCGGTGTGCGAGTTGGAGGTGGCGACGTAGATCAGGTCCCGTGCCGGATCGATCGTCGGGGCACTCCAGATTGAACCGCCCGACGGGCCCCACAATGGCTTGCCCTTGGTATTCATTCGATATGGCGCTGGCTTCTTGTTCGTCGTGTAGGTTTTCCAGAGAATTTCACCGCTGTTCGCATCAAGCGCGACTAGCGAGCCGATGAACTTGCAGCAGTCATAGTCATCATTGCGGGCGAAGGCCTCGTTGCCGGTCGAAATCGGCACTAGCAGCACGCCGTTGTACAGCGTCGGCGATCCCGTCATTTGGAGCCCGGAACTGTCATCGACTTTCGTGCGCCACAGAGGCTCGCCGGTTTCGGCGTCGATCGCGACCGCGCTCTTGGTCCAGTCGGAGAAGTAGAGCGCGTAGCGATGGCCCGGTCTGTTCGCGATCGGACCGATCGAGACGCTGGAGCGGGTCGCTGCCAGCGAGTCGAAGCGCCAGTAGACGCAGCCAGAGCGCGCATCGAGCGCGTACACCGCGCCCGACATGCTGGTGACATAGAGTCGATTGCCGATCACGGTGGCCTGGCCGTTCTTCGAGCCGGCATAGTGGAAGGCCCATTTGACCCTGAGCCGCGGCACGTCGGCGACAGTGAACCCCGGATCAGGCTGATAGCGGGCGTTGTCCGGCCGCGGGCTCCAGCCGTTCCACTTCCGGTCTGAAAGATCGATCGGTGGTGGCCGGCCGCCGCATTGCGGGCCGTCGAGCGGCATCTCGGCCGATGACGGCCCCCAGATCGCGTACGGGTTAGGATCGCCGGGTTGCGGCGCAGCGGTGCTAAGAAAGAGCGCGATCGCCTTCATTTCGTCTTCGGACAGGCCGGCAGCCATCGGCGCCATTACTGCGCGCATAGCGTTGAGGATGAAGGTGGGGGGATTGTGCGCCAGGATGTCGCGCGACGGCGTGCGGTCGCTGGCGCGATCGTGGCAACCGGCGCAGCGCGCTTCGTACAGCATCTTGCCGGACGCGGCGGCCGGCGCGGAATCATCTGTCGCGGCTGCCGCGAGTGGCAAAGCCACGCAGCCAAGCAACGCCAGCAGCACCGATGACCATTTGCTCACGCGGGAGATCCCCATGCGATCAATCCCTCTGCGGATAATGATCGGTGAATCGGCCGATGCGGCATTGATAACCGTCTGGCGGCGGCGTCAGGACGAAGTCCTTGGCGCTTGTGCCTTTCGGATGCGAAGCCATCGTCTTCAGAGCCCAGATGTTAAAGGCCTGGGTATTGATCTGCGGCCACATGTGTCCGTGGGTAGAACTGCATGCGACATGCACCACATCAGGCTGAGCGGCAAAGAAATTGGAGCTTGCCTGCGTCGCCGGCCGGTAGTCCGCGCACAAGCCGATCGATGGACCACAATCCCAGAGGTCCTTGTCGCCGCCCCACACCGTGATGACGATCATCGATCCAAGCCGCGCCGGCAGCGGATAGGGGCCGACCCTGCCTTGCACGATTTTCGTGGGATCGGCGGCGACGAAGCTGCGCGCGTCATTGAAGGACAATCTGCTACCGTCATCCCGCGTCACATACCACTCGCCCGAGATAGGCATTCCGCCGGCCCAGAAATCCGAGTCGAACAGCAGGGCCCGATTGGTCATCGTGCCGCCGGAGGAGATGCCGCCGATATAAAGGCGATCGGGATCAAGCCGCCATTTGTTCCCGGCACACTTGACCGCTGCCTGGAAGAAACTGGCGTCGGGACCGGCGTCTTGCTTCCAGCGGTCGCCGATCGCGTTCGCGGCGCGGCCCTCATTCCATGGCCGCCAGTTCCAGCCATCGGTGCCAGGCCCGTTGCAGCGCCCTCCGGTGTAGGTGGGATCACCGTCGGCGCATTGGCGCACCGGCCCGATCACCAGAAAACCCTGCTTGGCCATCAGCGCATTGGCGCCGCTGCGGGGCGCGGTGAGGTTTGCGTTAGTGGATTCGACGGTGCCGGTGAGCGGCACCCAGACCGGGGCCTGCGAGGCGCCGCCGGTTGGCGGATAGACCCAGAAGGATCGCTGCAATCCCTTGTGGGGAAACCCAACATTCAGGCGTTCATGGACCTTATAGCCCTCGGGACACTCCCAAGTTAGCGTTGGCGAGGCAGCGGCCGCGCAATGCTCCGCCAGCAAACTTATCGCCACGGCGGCGAATATTGCACCCTTGTTCATCGGCGAGGTTCCGAAGCGATGTCGTCATCGCGAAACTAGCCGGATCGCACGAGGGCAGACCTATCGAATTTTGAAATCGAGGATCGAATATCAGCTCGAATGCGCAATTTCCCGATCGTCGCCCAAATTTTTCGCTGCGGCTGCCGTCCGCCGGCGAAATTCGGTCGGCGTCACTCCGGTGTCCGCCTTGAACGCGCGGTTGAACGGCGCAAGCGACTGGAATCCAGCATCAAGTGCGATCGTCAACACCGGCACCTCGGCTTGGCTGAGATCGGCAAGCGCCGCCTTTGCCTCGTCGATGCGATAACGGTTGAGAAACGCGTTGAAGTTGCGGTGGCCGAGCCCGTCATTGATGAGGGTGCGCAACCGGTATTCTGGCATCCCAAGTCTGGCTGCCAATAGACCAATGGTGAGCCCTTCCTGCCGGTAGGTCCGCTCGGTCGTCATCAAGTATTGCAGGCGATGGAGCGACGCTCGGTCCGTCACCGATGGACGCACGAACGATCTGGAAGCCCGACCGGCGTCATCGCTTCCGACGTGCGCGCCAGCAACGGCCGCCTGGCTCTCGGGCGGATCGAACAGCATCATCCAGATCGACATTAGCGCGAATGCGCCAAGGCCGCATGCGGCGGTTAGGCTGGTGGAGCGCATTGGAATTGCGGCAAGCCCTGCGCTGGCGCTGAGCACGACCTGACTGCTGATGCCGACCACCAGCGCAACCAGCAGCCGGCCGTGCGCCGTCGCCATGGCCTTACCCCATCTCTTCGCCGTCTGGCAGACCGCCAGGAGGGCGAACCCGATGGACACTACCGCCAGCAGGCGCCCACTCGTTGCTGCAACACCGGGCCAGACGGTCCAGCCGTTGTAAGCGACAACGCCGAGGCCAGCCGTGAGCACCCAAATGGCCGCATGCCAAGGGCGCAACGAGAAGCGCTCGTCGAAGATCATGCGTGCCCACGCCCACAGGATTACGGGGCCGCTCATGGCCAACGCGACAAAAGGCGAACTCCAGCCGAACGACCAGGCGGGAAAAAAGGGAGCTGTCGAAATTGCATACGCCGCACCGGCCACACTCATGGCGGCACCCAGACGCGCGGCGCGGTGAACCGTCGTATAGCGCAACAGCAGGACGGCGCAGACCACAAGGGATAGCCCGACTACCGCACCGCGGAGGCCGAGATCAAGAGCCGTTAACGCCATCGCAGTTGCCCTCCGCGCGAATTCAACTCAAATCCACAGTCGCCTTATTATATCTTGCCGGACGATCCGCAAGAAGTGTTCGGTTTCGGCAAACAGGATGGGCACTGAGGGTCAGCCTATGGCCCATCGCATTGATACTAGCACGTCGGCCATATGCCGCCGCCAAGAGGTAAGCGGACCTGAAGAGATTTTGAGCGCATAGCATGCGGTGGACCAAACGATTATGTTGCCTTTGGGTCATTTAAAGTGCCCGACCATTCCTAACTGGTTTCCAATGTACCCATGAGAGCCCGAGATGCGGACGCACGGTTTCGTCAATAGGAGCCAAATCGACAGATCGCACCGCGTCATGCGCGGTAACCCACGATCAGGCAGAACGTAGCTTAGCGTCTCTTGCGGACAACCATCCGCATCCTGCGTGGCCAGTCGCTGGAGGCCGATTCAATCTCACCCTGGCTGCACGTTCAGTTTAGGAAGTTGGATTGCAAGCCACGCCGGACGTGGCCCGCAAATTTCAGGGGCTTGGCCCCGTGGACCCGAGAGGGACAGCGAAGTGCAGAGCGAGCTTATCAAGTTCAGACTCAGGCCCGAGGACAAGTAGCTTTTTTACCGAGTCCGCCGAGCGGGCGGGTGTGACGGTCTTGGAAATGCTGCGCCGAGTGGGCCGTGCGGCGCCAGCAGGCGTGAACCAGACGGGTGGCGAACAGGCTGGTTTCGCTGGCAGATGCTCCCGAAGCTGATGCCGCGGCGATCACCGCGTGCATCAAGGCGATGGCCGAGACCTGCATGCAATCGCAGCGCGGCACCTCGCGAAAGTCAGATGAATCATCAACGCAAACGCATCAAGGCAACGGGGCCGGCGCTTTAACGCATGCTGCGACACCCGGCCGACGGCCAGGACAATGAGCGCGACTTCCAAGATGGCGGCGCCGACGCGCCCCGTTTCAGCCGTGAATATGCGCTTCACCACTGAATTCTGTCGTCCGAGAAATTGATCACGGACGATCGTGCGGTGCTTTCCGTGAGTTAGTGGGCGTACCCATCGCTCGCTCCGTCTCGAACACTTGCGTTCCTTTGGCGGTCCATAGCTCACGAGCATATTCGCTCTGATCGCTTTGGAGCTTTTCGGCCATCCAGAGCAGCGCGCCGAGTATGGTGGCGCGGTCGTCGCCCGTGAGGTCTACGATTCCGGCCTTGACGACGAGCCCGCCCAACTCGATCAGATGCCGCGTTCGCTTGCGGCGCTCGACTTGCCATGCGCAGCATGTCATGCTGCGCCCTTGCTGCCTGTTGACGTTTGCGCGCCGCCCGGTTGCGTTGGAGCGCCATCGATGTTGCGGTCAGTTGTCGGAGCATTTCGCCGCGACCGTCCTTGAAAGAACGCGGCCCCGCGCCTGGCCCATGCCTCCCTCTTTCCGGCCTCTTTTGTTTCTGCCAGCACAATCAGCGCGCCCGCCAATTCGTCGGCGTTGAGCGCGTCGGCTCCAGTGGCGATAACGAGTTCGCCGAGCTGCTGCACTTTGCGGTTCTTGAGGTCACGCGCCCTGTCCCCAAGTGCCTTCAGGTCGGCATCAAAGTCCCGTGGCTTACGCATCGTCGTCTCCATCAGTGTTGATGGAGAAATGATAGTCGAGCGCCCGGCACAATGCTGTAACGTCGTTAGGACGGCCTGGGACGCCGTAGTCCCTCCCGAGAGTTTTTTGAGGGAGGGCGCGCTTATACGTCGTTCCGACGTACGCTTCGCTGTGCCAGTGATCTGATCGCGATGGCGATCTATCATCTTCACGTCAAGGTCATTGGCCGGAAGGCTGGGAGCAGCGCGGTGGCGTCGGCGGCGTACCGCTCGGCCTCCCGCCTGCGCGACGAGCGGCTCGGCCGTGAGCAGGATTTTTCCGCCAAGCGCGGTGTCGTTCATTCCAAGGTGATGCTGCCCGAGAATGCGCCGGTGGCATGGAGCGACCGCGAGCGGCTCTGGAACGATGTCGAAGCGTTCGAAGTCCGGAAGGACGCGCAGCTTGCCTGGGAGGTCGAGTTCGCCCTTCCGCGAGAACTGACTGAGGCTCAGGGCATCGAGCTGGCTCGGGACTTCGTTCGCGGTGAGTTCGTCGGTGTGGGTATGGTTGCTGATCTCAACGTGCATTGGGACAAGGGTGAGGACGGGATGCCCAAGCCTCACGCCCATGTCATGCTGACGATGCGCGCGGTCGACGAGAAGGGATTTGGCCAGAAGGTGCGAGAGTGGAATCGCACGGAGATGGTCGAGCGCTGGCGCAAACGTTGGGCGGAGCTCGCCAACGAGCGGCTGGCCGAGCTCGACATCGACGCGCGGATTGACCACCGCAGTCTGGAAGACCAAGGCATTGCGCTCGAGCCGCAAAGCCAGATCGGCGCACCGGCCAAGCGCATTGAGGGTCGGGGCGTCGGAGACGAGGGCGCTGCGGCTGACCGGGCCGAGATGCACCGCGAGATCGCGCGAAACAACGGCAGGAGGATCATCGCCGATCCCTCCCTTGGACTGGACGCGATCACCCAGCAGCAATCGACCTTCACACGCGGTGACCTTGCAAAGTTCGCGCATCGGCACAGTAACGGGCTCGACCAGTTCAACCAGGTGGTGGGCGCGATTCAGGGCGCGCCCGATCTGGTCGAACTGGGCAAGGATGCCCGCGGCGAGGATCGGTTCACAACCCGCGGAATGGTCGAGGCAGAACAGCGCCTGCATCGCGCTGCTGAGCTGCTAGCGGACCGTGAGCGCTATAACGTCCGCGACGCGGCTCGCCATGGCGCTTTGGCGCGTGCGGAAGCACTCGGACTGGTGCTGTCATCCGAGCAGGTTGACGCCCTGGCGCACGTCACGGATGGACGCGGTCTCAGCGTCGTGGTCGGCCATGCCGGGACGGGAAAGAGCGCGATGCTGGGGGTGGCGCGGGAGGCCTGGGAAGCAGCCGGCTACGAGGTCCGGGGCGTGGCACTGTCCGGCATCGCCGCGGAAAACCTCGAAGGCGGATCGGGCATTGCGTCGCGCACGATTGCCAGCCTGGAGCATGGCTGGGAGCAGGGCCGTGATCTACTCAAATCGAGCGAGGTGCTCGTCATCGACGAGGCGGGGATGGTCGGCACGCGCCAGCTCGAGCGCGTGATGTCCCGTGCTGCCGAGGCGGGCGCCAAGGTCGTGCTGGTCGGCGATCCGCAGCAGCTGCAGGCCATCGAGGCGGGCGCAGCTTTCCGGTCGATCCATGAGCGTCACGGCGGGGCGGAGATCGGCGAAATACGCCGTCAGCGCGAAGACTGGCAGCGCGACGCCACGCGCAATCTGGCGACCGGCAAAGTCGGCCATGCGCTGGAAGCCTATCGGGCCAATGGCATGGTGCATGAGGCGATGACCCGCGAGCAGGCGCGGGGCGATCTGATCGCGCGCTGGGACCGCGACCGGCAGGTCTCGCGGGACCGGAGCCGGATCATCCTGACCCATACCAATGACGAGGTGCGCGCGCTGAACGAGGCGGCGCGCGGACGGATGCGGGCAGCCGGCGACCTGGGCAATGAGGTGGGTGTAACGGTCGAGCGCGGCGCGAGAAGCTTTGCCGGCGGAGACCGCATCATGTTCCTGCAGAACGAGCGTGGGCTTGGCGTCAGGAACGGCACACTCGGGACCATTGAACTGGTCAGCGCGCAATCCATGACCGTGCAGATCGACGATGGCCGGTCCGTGCGCTTTGACCTCAAGGATTACAACCGGATCGACCACGGTTATGCCGCGACGATCCACAAGGTGCAGGGTATGACGGTCGACCGGGTCCATGTACTGGCAACGCCCGGCATGGACGCCCACAGCAGCTATGTCGCCCTGTCGCGGCATCGCAACAGCGTGGACCTGCATTATGGCCGCGACGATTTTACCGATGCGGATCGGCTCAACCGTGCCCTGTCGCGCGACCGGTCGAAGGACATGGCCTCGGATTACGACCGTGCCGATCCCGTCCAGAGCTACGCCGAGCGGCGCGGGATCACGTTCCGCGAGCGCGTGGCCGAGATCGTGCGCAAGGCCGTGCCGGAGAAGCTGCGCGGCATGTTCGACGGCCTTAGCGTTCTTGGAGAGGTGCTCGACCGTGATGGCGGACGACGGCCCGAGCGGGGATCCCCCGAAAGAGAAAACAGCGGCACGGCAGCCGACCGGCGCGAAGCCGAAGTGCCGGCAAGGACCGTGGCGCAAGATCCCGAAGCGGAAGCCCGTCGCGTGCGGACCCGGGCGCTGGTGCGCCATGCTCGTGCCGTGGATGCGATCTTCGCGGCGCATGAGACGGGCGGCAGAGCGAGCCCCGAACAGGTCAAAGAGCTACAGACCGCCCGCCAGGCCTTCGAAAAGGTGCGCCCCTATGGCTCCCACGACGCTGAGGCCGCCTACAAGAAGATCCCCGAGCTGGCCCGCGAGGCCGCTGGCGGACGCCTCAACCGCGCCATCCGCGCGCTCCAGCTCGAGACCGAACTGCGCATCGATCCGAGCCGCCGCGCCGCGCGCTTCGTGGAGCGCTGGCAGAAGCTCGAGCACACCAGCCAGCGACAGTATCAGGCCGGCGACATGTCCGGCTACAGGGCGACGCGCGCGGCGATGGGCGACATGGCCAAAGGCCTCGAACGTGATCCGCAACTGGAGTCCATCCTCGCCAGCCGCAGGAAAGACCTCGGCATCGCCTTCGAATCAGGTCGCCGGCTCGGTCAGCAATTGGCCCTCGCTCACGGCATCGGCTTTGGAAGAGACAGAGGCCTCGAACGTTGACCCGGTCTATTTGCCGCCGTCTCTACGCCACAGCACGAAGCTGTGAAAAACGCTCTTTCGCGCGCGTGACTGCTTGCTCTGTGTAGATCAGGAGCAGTCAGCGGGAGGCAGCGCAGCCATGCGCGAACCAGACCGGATCGTCCGCCTGAAAACCGTTCTTGCCCGTACCGGCCTGTCCCGATCCACCATCTACCGCAAGATCGGCGAAGGCACATTCCCGGCCCAACTCAGGATCAGCGTCAACGGCGCAGGCTGGCGGGAATCCGATATCAACCGCTGGATCGCCGATCCCGCGGCGTGGCGTCCGACATGCCTGTCCGTCGCCTGCACGGACGATGTCCGCTCCGGGAGCCAACCGGAAGTAGTGCACGGCAGGACCGAAAGGCGACATCTGACCCGAAGCTGAATCTTCGATCAAGTCAGCAGCGTCCCCTTCCAGCCCATTACGGACGTTGGCTACCGGCATTTGTGCAGTGCGGATCCAAGTTTGCCGTGACCTGAGAGTCGCACCAATTCCAACGCCTCAGCCCGCCGCTCATGCTCTTCGGCCTTCCTAACCGAGGAGCGTGACATGCAAGATCAAGCGAATGCTATCCCAACGACCCACAAGCACACGCCTTGGAATAAGGGCAAGCTGACGGGGGCGAAGCCTCCACTGCGGCCCAAACATGTTTGGTCCATTCGAACGAAGCTCCAGATCGAAGGTCGTATCCGAGACCTCGCGATGTTCAATCTGGCGATCGACAGCAAGCTCCGTGGCTGCGATGTCGTGGCGATCAAAGTAGAGGACGTCGCCGCGGGCGGATACACTGCAGATCGCGCAACCGTGCGCCAGAAAAAGACCGGTCGACCGGTCCGATTTGAATTGACCGAACAGACTCGTCAGGCGGTCGATGAGTATCTGAGGGCCACCAACAAGAAGCCTGGCGAGTTCTTGTTCGCGGGCCGTCGTGGTCCGCAAAAAAGCATCACCACACGCCAATATGCGCGCCTGGTATCGGATTGGATCGGCAGTGTCGGGCTTGATCCGAGACTATATGGGACGCACTCACTGCGACGAACCAAAGCGACCCTGATTTATCGGCGAACCGGAAATCTCAGAGCGGTCCAGCTTCTGCTCGGGCACACCAAGATCGAAAGCACCGTCAGATATCTGGGCATCGAAGTAGATGACGCCCTGGCAATAGCGGAACAAGTCGACGTCTGAAATACCCGGGCGGAGCGGGCATGCTCCGCCCGATTTTCGACGTACGGATCGGGCCAGAAGGCGACATCCCGATCGGGAACGTTCGGTTGTCGAATTGTGCTAGACTGCGGCCGGCGCGGGGGCAGGCAGGCATTTTGATGGGCACATTCTATACGGACAAGCAGATCCAGGAAGCGATCGCGGCGTTGGAGAGTAACTCTCCTGGTATCTGGGAGAGGATGAAGAAGATGACCGCCTTGCCACCAGGGCCTCTCACCGAGGAAGAGGAGCTTGAACAAGGAGCCATTGTGCGCGTGCTCACCATTGTCCTGCCTCAGGTGTCGTTTGTCGTGCAAGCCGAAGACAAGAATGAAGCAAGAGCCCGTCTGAGCATTGATCTGGGCAACGCTGTTCGTGCCGCAGTCGTCGGCGATCGGGATGCTGTCTAGATCACAACCGCCGCAGCGGGTCAGGGGCCGCCGTGGCCGGCAGGCTGACGGCACGGCCGGTCTACCCCCAGCTCCGGAAATATCCGTGTACTCTGGCACTTACGCTTCGGGCCAAAACCGGACTTATAGTATTTCAAAAGCCGATCCGATCCCGCACGAGGAGTCGATTGAAGAACGGCTAACCATTATTAACTGCGAAACAATAAAGTCTTAGTGAAGCACCCATTACTTGCGCAAATTCCGTTTGCTAAGGGACTGAAATGCTACGGCGGTCGAGGCCGTGATTGCTCGGGTGTTTGTCATGAAAACGGTCACTATCCGGATTATCGTAATCGCTCTCGTGCTCGGCGCGGGGCTTCTGGTGGTGAACAACGAACTGCGGGCCCTTGGCAACTTGGGCTTCACGAAGTCCGTCAAGGTCACATCTCCTGGTCAGGATCGCGGCTACTATTACCGGCTCAAAGCCAGTCTGGCGTACAAAGGCGAACCGCTCGATTTCGATATCGTGGTCGGCTGCAACGTCAGCGTCACGACCTACAAGGACAATGATCGGACCGTCGAAGTCGGTGTGGCGCCGATGGCGTACGGCCTGAAGATGAAGGATGGGCACGGCGTAGTAGTGCGTCCGCCCGAGGCTTGTGGCGGTGAGACCACCGAGAATGGAAAGGTGCCAAAGAGCCTGCTGCCACTAGTTGTGACTTACGAAAGTGCTGACGCACCATGGTTCGGCATAGCTTATGCGTCCGAAGATGCCTACGAGAGCCCGCTTTCCGAATTGAACTTTTTCGGTGCTACGATCAGCAAGGCGACACGCGAAGAATGGCAGGAATGGCGTCGTACGGAGGCTTCGAAGAATTTCGTAACCTACGAATTGCTTGGTATCAATGACAAGAATCGCTGGGAGAAGCCCCGTTGGAAGCCCGGTTATCGAGCGATGGGGTCGATATGTAGCGGCCTTTCGCGCTTGAAACTGCCGGAGCCCGTGAGCGAAGCGATTCGTCTGTACTGGCCAGCTAGTAGGCCTGATTACTGGTATCCGAGCGGGGACGCGCGACGCGCGTTCCGTTCTTCAGGCGACTACTATGGAAAAAGGATCCTCTTCGAGGGGAACCCCCTTCGCGACTATTCGCCTACAGAATCAACGTTTTTTCCCGGGCTCCCGCGTCACAAGCCGGGAGCGCTGATATTCTTCACTGGGCACGTAGTCGGCGACCTATATCCGGCAAGCTCCGATCTCTCGTTTAACCATCTCGATGCTGCCGGTGAGCTGCCCGCTGAAATTCAGACGAAGTCGCGAAGGAGCTACACCGACGTGAATGTCCGTCCCGAGCTCAAAGGCTTCGCTTATTGTGATGTCGTCTGGAACATTGATGGCGTGCCATCCGAAATTAGTTCCAACAGCAACCCCAACGCAAATCGAATTAACGGGCAGCCAATCAATGAAGATCTAGAGCGGCATACCGGCGATTTTGACTATGCATTCGAACGCGATGAATACGTCTACTTCCGCAAGCGCTATTCGTTCGTGAACATTTTTGGAGGCTTATAGCTCTTCTGCTGGCGGCTCACGCGCGTGATGTCATGTCAGCTTCGGGTCAAAGACTGAAACTCTCATGCCGAGTAAATCTCTTCTGCACCACCTCGGATAACCGACATGGCGCGACCCTGAAGGCTTTCTCTGCCGGATCATTCCGGAACGGGTTGGCGCTATGGTCGATGTAACCCAGATAACTGCCGACTTGCCGCAGTGCCGCAAGTCGGCAGCCATGGGCCAGAAGGCGACATGGCTTCATCGAAACTACCGTGATAAAACGTGGCGTGGTCTTTAGTGGAGACGCCAATGCACTCAGACGAACCAGACCTTAAGCTCGGTGGGTTCTCGCTTTGGGTGTTTGGTCGTCAATTTCCCGAGGCCACCGACTATTGGGACGGAAACTGGCTGAATGTTCGAGCGCGGGTCGAAGCACCCGGTGCGGTGGTCGAAGCAAAGGGAGCATTCGTCAACATCCCAGAGTTAGCAGGCTTCGTTGAACAACTAGAAGCACTTCATGCGACTTTGGTCGGCGAAGCCGGGCTACGTTGTTTGGAGCCTAACTTGGAGATTGCGATTCGGTCCGGCTCTCGCGGCCACATGGCAGTAAAAATCATGTTGACACCCGACCACATGACCCAGTCGCACGAGTTCAATTTTGACCTTGATCAGAGTCATCTGGGTCAACTTCTTGACGGATGCAGAAGTGTTTTGTCGCGCTGGCCAGTCCGATCGAAGGCTTCTGCTTAGGGTCACGTGCTGCCGTCCCGGACGAGCTAGCGCCACGGCCGGTGTACCTCGGATAGTTGCCGACTCGATGCAGCGCCGCAAGTCGGCAGGCTCCAGGCCATTCACGGCACGGTCGGGCGGGCCCTATCACGTCCGCAATTCGCCCCGAACGGACGCCACCGAGGCAGGCAGATCACGTACGCTGTCAGCCCAGAGGCGACATCATAGCGAGGCGTGATATGAACAGGGGAAGAACCCGTTAATTCGCCTGACTTACGGCGATCCGGCAGGGGAAGCATGCATGTACAAGTCGCAGGACGGCCTCACAATCATTGAAGGACTCGAACCGATTCAGAGGCGGCCGACGATGTACATCGGAGCGACGTCCGGCCGATCGCCCTCCTGTCGTTTACTGGAAGTGCTCGTCGATGCCATCGCAAATGACGCGCCCGCCCCCCAAGAAATCCGCGTCCTATTATGGAGCGGGTCCGTAATCACCGTTGCCTGGGACGGAGTCCCGCTCCCTATCGAACCCTTGAGCGACGAAGGCGTCTCGCATCCAGCTCTCTATTACCTCTTCATGTATGTTGCCGCTGGCGCGCCGCCGCTCGGCCGCTTCTTCTTCGGTGCGATTTTGAATGCCTTATCGGAGCGGCTGGTCGTCTCAACCATGCACGACGATCGCCGATATCGCGTCGTGTTCTCGAGGGGCACAGTGGTTGCGCTTCTCAAAGCTACGACCTGCCGCCAGCCGCTCGGGACGACTTGGATCACATTTCGGCCCGACACAGCGATCATTGGCGGTGATGCGGTGACATGGGCCGATATGCAGCACATCGTCGCCTCAACTGAACGGCAGGGTAGCCCGCGTTTTTGTATCGAGGACCATTCGAGCGAAGAGGCGCATTGGTATTGAGGGAGACCCGCAACCTCACTGCATGAAAGTCGGCTCGGATCATTCGCGGCTTGATCGGGCTGCCTCGCCATGTCCGCAATTCGCCCATAGCCGACCTTCCGGGTGGGGTGCATCGACGGCTGCTTCTTCCCCATCAGCGAAGTGGCGAGCCGCCGCGTTGAGGTCCGCTCTGGGTTGGTCAACGGACCAGAATTGCTCAGATCGGATTTTCGCATTTTGACCCAAATGCAACATTCGCTGCGCAAATCATCCAGCCTGTAACCAGGCCCGCACCAGCCGTTTTGGGCCTTGACTTCCAACGGCTTTGCCTCCATCTCGTGAGCTATGAAGAAGCTTCGATCAGCCGCATCGACCACCACCGCGACCGCTTACGGCGGATCGCCTCTGGGTTGTGCGCGCTAGAGACAAGCGTACTTTCAACCAGAAAGGCCCCGCCGGCGACGGACGGGGCCTTTCTGGTTTTTGTTGTCTTCGTCCGCGCTCATTCCAATCACAAGGAACACAGCAATGGACGATCTCGATCACCGAAGCCTCGGTGTGAAGCTCAAGCTCTGGCACCTTCAGGAAGACGCACCCGGCATGGTGTTTTGGCACCCGCGCGGATACGCGATCTACCGGGTGCTAGAGGACTACGTACGATGTAAAATGCGCAGGGCCGGCTATAGCGAGGTCCAGACGCCGCAACTGTTGCCGCAAGAGATATGGGAACGCAGCGGCCACTGGGAGAAGTTCGGCGAGCACATGTTCCGGGTGGACGACAGCGAACTAGCGATGGCGCTGAAGCCGATGTCGTGTCCGTGCCACGTGCAGATTTTCAACAAAGGGCTACGCTCGTGGCGGGAGCTTCCGCTCCGCTATGCCGAGTTCGGTGCCTGCCACCGCAATGAGCCTTCAGGCTCGCTCCACGGTATCATGCGGACCCGTGCGTTCGAGCAGGACGATGCTCATGTGTTCTGCCGCGAGCAGGACGTGGAGAGCGAAGTCGCGCGCTTCATCACCCTGCTGGATGAGGTCTACCGGGACCTTGGCTTTCCCAACTACGAGGTAGCTTTGGCCACGCGGCCGGCGGTGCGCGCCGGCGACGATGCGACCTGGGACTGGTCAGAGGCGAAGCTCGGCGATGCCTCGCGGCGGTGCGGCCTCGCACCTCAAATCAATCACGGAGAAGGTGCGTTCTACGGACCGAAGTTGGAATTTGCGCTGCGCGACCGGCTCGGACGATCCTGGCAGTGTGGCACGGTACAACTCGACGGCGTTCTGCCGCAGCGGCTCGAAGCCTCCTATGTCGCCCCCGATGGCAGCCGTGCCAGACCCTTGATGATCCACCACGCGATATTTGGATCGCTCGGCCGCATGATTGCTATCTTACTTGAGCAACATGGCGGCGTGCTTCCGTTCTGGCTGTCGCCGGACCAGGTCGCGATTGCGCCGATCTCGAAAGACCAGGTCGAATATGGTGCGGATGTGCTGGCGGCGTTCGAGGATGCCGGGATCCGAGCCGTTGCCTATGATGTCGCCGACAGCCTCGCGCGGCGCATCGTGACGGCGCGTGAAATGGCGGTGCCGGTGTTGGCGATCGTGGGCGAACGAGAGATGAGGGGTGGTCGGGTCGGCCTGCGCGAGCGCGACGGCTCACAGGCCGACGTTCCGCTGGCTGAAGCGGTGTCCCGCTTGCAGGCGAGAGCACGGCCGGGTGCCGTTGCGACTGAAGCGTTGTAGCACAATGCTTGAGGCGCTCGTCATAAAGTGAAATCTGTGTGGTGGGCGCTGTGTGAGATGGCCGCCTCCAGGATGCACGACCTGCCCCTCGGGCGTTGGCTCAGCGCTCGACGAGCAAGGGGCGAGCATGCTCGGAAGAGGCCATGTCGCCTCTTGGCCCATCTCGGACCTTCTGGCCGGTGCTTACGACGTCTACTATCTGGGTGCAACCGGGCGTCGGCTACCCTCGAAGTGGCAAGTGGTTTCGGGCGGCATAGCTCCGGAGCTTAATTCGACGCGATGGTCTGGCGCGTGAAGGCCGCCCTGAGCGCTGCAAGCTGCGTGCTCGTTGCGCCTCTCTCCGCCTCGGCTCGATCAGCCGGGATGTCTGAGTACGGGATTGGTTGATCGAACTGGCTTTCAGTGAAATCGTATCGTACCCCTCCAATTTGATTGTAAAAGTGATCTCCTTGCACAAGGGGAGTTCTCAGTAAGTCACCCCCAAATATTTCATGGACGAGTAGCGAAGTGACATTGCACTGTCCGGCTGCCGGATTTTGCATGGTCCATTTGCTGGAGGTCGCCAACGACCACGACTTGCGCAATTTTCCTTGAATAGCGTTAGAATCAAAAACCGCAGCCGTTAGTTCGCTGGTTGGTATGACGCGGATGGATCGATTGGTAATCAGCTCTCCCCAAAGCCAGTTGTGATGCGCAATGACAACCGTCGCAGGCAAGTGAGGCCGGTCACTGAGCGTGTGACCGTCACTGACTGCGATCACGTCGTAACCATGAGAGACCGTTGAACGGACAGTCGCATCGACGCAAAGGTCCGTCGCCCATCCTGTGACAACCACGCGGTTTGGACAGATGTGAGCCAAGAGGCTGGCGAGAGACGTCCCGACGTATGGGTCGTTCAACGTCTTATCGACGACGAGATCGGCATCACTTCGGATTAGGTCTGGAAGGAACTCCCAGCCGGGCGCGCCCGGTTCAAAGACGTCGCCTGCATTACCGCAATGCCTAATCCAGATTATCTGGCCTCCATCGTCCCGCACCTTCTTCGACAGCAGATTGATGTGCTCGATCACACCCTGCAGATTATGCTTGGCGGGGCCTCGCAATAGCCCAACCTGCATGTCGACTACGATGAGAGTATCCATAAGCGATAGCCCTTGTGATGATCGTCGAACGACTTGTAACAGGAGACAGGCTAGTTGTCAGCTTATGGCCCATCGCGACGAAATCCGCCTATGGCCTGCATGGAGGCTCTGAGGGCGTAGACCGAACCTGCCAGAGATCGGGCAAAGCCGTCGCGATCGACCCATCGCGACATATTGCGCTTCTGCAGGAAGTCGGTCGCTATAGGGACAAAGCAGACATTGCTTTAGTCGCATCACGCCGTAGGGTTTATGGGTACACGGCCTGGCCGTGAGTGAAAACCGGATATCCATTGACGTAACGAATCGACCGTGATTCGATTCGCGGCACTGGCCGCTACAGGCCAGACAAGCGGCCCGCACAGATGCAGCAACACCTGCGCGAGCCTAACCCTCAACATGGAGTGACCCATGTCTCAGGCTGATTCTGCCTATACCACGAGTCGTTTAATCTTTCCTGCCGGCCCTGCCGTTCGGCGTCGGCAGTTCGTCACTGGTAGCGCCGCCATCCTGGCCGGGGTCATCACGCCCTCGCGGGCTGAAAGCGTTGGCGTTTCAACCCCGCCCGACCCGGTCCTTGATGCCATCGAGGGCCACCGCCGAGCCTTTGAGGAACTGGGGCGCCTGCTCACCGAGCAGGATGCTGCCGAGCGCGAGCTGCGCCGTGCGCCCTGCAGCAGGCGGGCCGAGCTGGAGGTCAAGTTAAGTGGCCTCTGCGAGGCTGAAGGCGCACTCGGCCGGGCTGAGATGAAGGCCTCGCGTCAGCTCGCCGGCACCGTGCCGGGAAGCCTCAAAGGAGCGGCCGCGGCGTTAAAGTATGTGCGCGAGTGTTACGAAGCTCGCCAGTACCCCCTTTACGAGGAGGATGGCTACCGGTTGCTGCTGCTCTCAACTGAACGCGCGATTTGCGCGGCCGTTGGTCTCGCTATTCCGAATCGTGGTGTTGATCCTCGATAACGATTGCGCGCCTTCCTGCGAGCGGGATGTGGAAACGAAGGCCTGGTCGAACCGCTAAGGCGCCGCCAGACGAAAGCGGTGCGAACGGATATCTCCGACCTACGACCATCGTGCCACATCTCAGCTCCGCAAACGGCCGAAGAATCGACGTGAAGGCGACCCGGGTGCGCTTAGACCTGACGCAGGAAGAGTTCGCAGCTCGCTTCGGATTCAGCGCTCAACATGCTATGCCATTCGGAGCAAGGTCGCGACAGCCGGAAGGGCCGGCACGCGTTTATCTTCTCGCGATCGAGCGCGCCCCGAAGGCAGTGCAGAAGGCTTTGCAGGCTGTGTGATGCGTTCGAAACCTACGCCAAAACGGCCGTTCGCAAGTATCTGCGCGCTCCCGTACGATGGCAGGATTTCTGGTCTTCTCTTCCTGAATTCGTCGCCGCTTGATGCTCGTTTGACTTCATCAATCGGGCGAGTGACGGCATGGCAGATGACACAGAACTGGAGCTGGACGACATCAGACCGGCCAACGACAATCAAGGTCCGGAGGATGGAACGAGCAAGGCGGATAACAAGACGCGGCGACAGTTGGAGCAGGTGACGTTGACCATTGCCCGGCTGATCGGACGCCGGATTGCACGGAAGCAGTTCGCGGCGCTCAGCGCCGCCAATGATAACGGGCCTCAGGCCGCGAGGGATGCGGAGGACGAGGCCGGCGAGGATTAGACAGAACGGAGACCGCCATGCCCCGCGTTGCGCTTTACGCTCGCTACTCGTCCGACAATCAGAGCGAAAGCTCGATCGAGGATCAGTTCCGCCTCTGCCGAGAGCACGCCAAGCGCGAGCGATGGAAGGTCACGAGCACCTATCACGACGCCGCCATTTCGGGCGCGAGCATGATCCTGCGGCCCGGCATCCAGTTGTTGTTGCAGGATGCGCAACGCGGTCTGTTCGATGTCGTGTTGGGCGAGGCGCTGGACCGGATTTCTCGTGACCAGGCGGATGTCGCCACGCTGTTCAAGCATCTGCGCTTCGCGGGCGTCTCCATCGTCACCCTGGCCGAAGGCGAGATCAGCGAGCTTCACGTTGGCCTCAAGGGCACTATGAATGCCCTGTTCCTCAAGGACCTTGCCCTGAAGACTCATCGTGGTTTGCGCGGCCGAGTGGAGAAGGGCAAGGCCGGCGGTGGCCTCTGCTACGGCTATAACGTCATGAAGGGGCTCGACGCCAACGGTGAGCCGATCCGGGGCGATCGCGAGATCATCGTGGAGGAAGCGAGGATTGTCCGACGCATCTTCCGCGCCTTTGCCGCCGGCAAAAGCCCGAAGGCCATCGCGGTCGAACTGAACAAGGACGGCATTCCCGGCCCGCTCGGCCGGGCCTGGGGCGACACCAGCATCCGAGGCCACGTCTCGCGCGGCACCGGCATCCTCAACAACGAACTCTATGCCGGTGTCCTGGTCTGGAACAGGCAGCGTTTCGTCAAGGATCCGGCGACTGGCAAGCGCGTGTCACGGCCGAACCCGGAAAGCCAGTGGATCAGGACCGAGGTGCCGCATCTCAGGATCGTGGACGATGAGCTGTGGCAGGCCGCGCGGGCGCGGCAGCAGCAAATCTCGGCCCTCTTCGGTCCCAACCCGGCCAATACGCGGGAGGGCAGGGCCAAGCGGCTGCACCTCGCCAACCGGCCCGTCTCCCTCCTTTCTGGCCTTCTCACCTGCGGATGCTGCGGCGGCAAGATCGGCATCCTGACGCCGAACCGCTACGGCTGCCTCAACCACCATCGTCGCGGGACCTGTGCCAACAACCGCACCATCATGCGCGAGAAGATCGAGGCGCGGGTGTTGGCGGGACTGAAGGATCGCCTCGTCTCGTCCGAGGCGGTCGCAGAAGCGGTGCGTGCCTATGCTGAGGAGATGAACCGCCTCAACCACGACCGGCGGGCACGGGCGGAAACAGACCACCGTGCGCTTCAGAAGATCGAGCGGGCGGTTGCCGGCATCATGGCGGCAATCGAGGATGGCCTCTACCAGCCGTCGATGAAGGCGCGGATGGATGAACTTGAACGGCAGAAGGCGGAGATCACAGCGCGCCTGTCACAGGCTCCCGCCGACGTTCCCGACATGCATCCCAACATTGCCAACGTCTACCGCAAGAACGTGGCCCGGTTCACCGAGGCGCTCACCGATCCGGATGGCGGGCGCGAGGCAGCCGAGGCGCTGCGCTCGCTCATCGGCGAGATCGTACTCAATCCCGGCAAGAAGCGTGGCGAGGTCCATGCTGAGCTGCGTGGCGAGCTGATGGGTATCCTTGAATTCTCGAATATCCAGGAAAATCAGAGAAGTAGTCTTGTTATGCCGGCAGTGGCTGCACGTCCCCGCAACCAAATTCGGACATCACCGGTTCCGATACGAAAATGGCCCGCATTGCGCGGGCCATTTTTGTTTGGCGAGATGATTTGCCGGCCGTGTCATGCACGACGAGTCTCACGCCAGTTCGCCGCACCAGCGCGGTGCCATTGCTCTCGTGCTTCCGCGATTCTGCACGCAAGAAGAACGGCCGCGCCTACCGGCACGGCCGTTCTAACGCTTAGTGAAGCGTAGGATTTGACGTTCGCCTGAGCAGTCCCGCGAACTGCGGAGCAAACGTCAAATCAGCTTCATCCGTTATTCGACGCGCGGCGCCCCCTCAGGCCTTCAACGCCAGCAGACCGCCCATCGCCGGGTCCGACTTGCTGTCGCGTCCGGTCTCGACATGCCCGGTCAGCCGGTACTCGAAATGCGGGTCTTCCGCGACCGTGACGACGAGGTCGTACCAGCCGTGGAAACGCTCAAGCGGCAGCCTGCCGTCGGCACGCCCGTTCGGGCCAAGCGTGCGGACCATCTTTTCGCCGGTATACGCATCGAACAGGGTCACGGTGGCCTTCTGCGGCCGCGTGTTCCGCACCGACAGCGAGATCAAGTTGTCGTCGTCATCTCCATAGCCAGAGCGGATATCGAGCGCTACCGCGCCAGAGCCGACGCTGCCCTTGAACGAGCGGGTGAACCCGTTCGGGCCGTAGACGGTGAGGTCGTACGTTCCGGTGACGGTCCAGGATCCCGACAGGGTCTTGCCGGCCTCGACCGTGTAGGTCCGGACCGGGTCGGTGGTGCTGCCCGAGCGGACGTGGAACACGGCGCCGGCCTTGCCGCTGTTGATGAACTGCAACGCGATCGTGCCGGCGGTAACGTCGACCTTGCCATAGACATTCAGTTCGTAGGGCAGGGCGCGCGCCGGGCGAATGCCCTTTTCCTGCTCAGGAATACCGATGATCACGTTGTTCGGCTTGATTGCGACCGTCGGCGGGCTGACGGTGCCCGACAATTCGCCGACCGACGGCAGATAGCCGGCGGTGGACGGCAGCTTGACCTGATCGTCGTCGTCCCGATCCCGATCCGGGTTCTTGAAATTGAACACCGAAGTCAGGTCGCCGCAGACGGCGCGGCGCCAGGGCGAGATGTTGCGTTCGTAGACACCGAAACGCTTTTCGATGAACTGGATCGTCGACGTGTGATCGAAGACTTGCGAGTTCACGTAACCGCCCTTGCTCCACGGCGAGATCACGAGGCACGGCACCCGGGTCCCCAGTCCGATCGGGCCGGCCGGCGATGCGGTCGTGACGATCTCGTTGTGGTAGTCGACCGTCGAGGCGCCCATGTCGGGCGTAGCCGGCACGGCCGGCGGCGGTGAAGGCGGAACGACGTGGTCGAAGCTGCCGTCGGCTTCGTCGTAGTTGATGATGAAGACCGTCTTGCTGAACACCTCCGGCTTCGACACCAGGATGTCGAGCACCTGCGAGATGTACCAGGCACCATAGTTGACGGGCCAGGAGGAGTGCTCGGTGTAGCCGGCCGGCGCGACGATCCAGGAGACCTGGGGCAGCGTCCCGTTCTGCACGTCGGCCTTGAACTGGTCGAACTGGCTGAGAGCCCAGGCTGTCCAGGCGGAGGCCGGAGCGTTGGCCGCAGGCTGATTGTAGGCCAGCTGTGTGCCGGTGCAGGCATTGTCGAACAGCGGGTTGCCGGCGCTCGAGTTCGCGTATTGGGCAAAATACAGCAGCGAATTATCCGTATAGTCGCCGCTGAAATCGCCGGCCGGGCCTCCATCGCCGAAGTCCGGCGCGAACGTGCTACCCGCCAGGTCCTGATAGACTTTCCAGCTCACGCCGGCCTTGGTCAGCACCTCGGGAAACGTCTCCCAGCTCAGGTAATGCCCCTGAGGAAGGCCATTGCTGGTGATCGGGCCTGCGCCGAAGCCGTCCGTTCCGCCCGCGCCCACGTAATCGACGTTTCCGATGCTGCCGGTCCACATGTAGCAGCGGTTCGGATTCGTCGGGCCCAAGATCGAAGAGTAGTAGTTGTCCAGCACCGTGAAGGCGTCGGCCAGCGCGAAGTGATAGGGAATGTCGGCGCGCGTGAAGTACTCCATCGCGACCGCGCCTTTTTGCGCTGCCCAGCCGTCGTACTGCCCCATGTTCCAGGCGATGTGGTTACGGCTCCAACCATGGTCGGTGCCGCCGAGATAGGTGAGGCCGAGGCTGTTGAGGCCGGCGCTGATCTTTTGCGGGTCGATGCGCAGCGGCGGAATCACGGGAACGCCGTTGGCCGGGCCGCCGAGGTTGCCGTAATTCGGCGGAACGGAATAACCGGCTGCGATATTTGCCGCGCTGGCAGGCTGCAGGAAGACCGACGCCTTCACGGCGCCTCCGGTCTGAAGCGGCAGGTTGATCTTGACGGCGCGCGGATCGGCGAAGCCGCGGACGCCGCGCAGCGTGCCGAAGTGATGGTCGAACGGACGATTCTCCTGCATCAGGATCACGATGTGCTCGACATCCTTGATCGTGCCTGTGCGGTGATGAGCGGGAATCGCGAGCGCCTTCGCGACGTTTGTGCTGAGCGTGGTCGCTGCAGCGCCCGCCGCCAACATTTGCAGAAACTGACGACGATCGGTATTGGTCAACGAGCTAGCCCCCAAGTCATGCTGTGTGAAGATTGATCGAGGCAAGCCGAATGGCATCGCTCGAAATCAGGTGAAGGGCGCACGCTAGGAACCGATCATTGCGCGCAGATGAAATATCTATGAAGCGAGAGTGAAGTGATGGTGACCGAGCTCGATCGCCGCGATACGAATGCCGATACGTTAGCCGCGGAGCTGCGTCACGTTCAGGATCTGACCTCCGCTCGTCGGCACACGGAAGCGCTGGCCGCGGCCCGCGCAGTGCTGCAGCGGGCGCCATCGCAGCGGCGCGCGCTTTATTTTTCGGCCCTGAACCTTCGTTTGCTCGATCAGCCGAAGCAAGCTCTCCAGGCGCTGGATGGGTTCGAGCGCGCTCAGCCAAGCTTCAGCCTGCTGTTCCAAGAGCGCGGTCATTGCCAAGTGGCGCTGGGAAATCCGGCGTCCGCGATCGAGTCGTTCGAACGCGCGGTCGAACTCAATCCTGCACTCGGATCGAGCTGGGCGATGCTCGAACGACTGCTCGGCGCTGCCGGCCAGAGGCGGAGAGCGCAGGTGGCATCACAGCACCTTTCGAAACTGAGCGAATTGCCGCGCGCGGTCGTGGAGGCGGGCAGCTGGTTCTGTGACGGCGAGTACTTGGCAGCGGAGAACCTTCTGACGAGCTACATCGAGCAGGATGGAAGGCATGTCGAGGCGTTGCGCCTGCTCGGGCGGATCGCGCAGCGGCGCGGCGCAACGGATCGGGCCGAGAGTCTTTTCCGCGAAGTGGTGCAGAATGCACCCGGTTATTCCGCCGCGCGGTTGGATCTTGTGCGCATTTTGATCGGGCGCCAGAAATACGCGGCGGCGCTGGACGAGATCCAGCCGCGCCTGCAGACGGAGCCGTCCGATTCCGATGCCCGATTTTTGCGCGCCACGAGCCTCGCGGGCCTCGGTCGCTATGACGTTGCGGTGCCGATCTTCCGCGAACTGCTCTCGGAGACGCCGGAGCTTAATCATCTGCGCATCGTGCTTGGGCATTCGCTGAAGGCGCTCGGCCGGGCCGACGAGGCGGTGCAAGCCTATCAGGACGCGACCAACGGCCGAGCCGATATCGGCGATGCATATTGGAGCCTCGCCAACCTGAAGACATATCGGTTCAGCGACGACGAGATCAGGCGGATGCGGGAGCTCGAGGCGCTACCGGCTCCGGGGCTGCCGGATCGCGAACATCTTTGCTTCGCGCTCGGCAAGGCGCTGGAGGATCGGGCCGAGTTTGGCGCGTCCTGGTCGTTCTACGAACGCGGCAATTTGCTGGTGCGAGCGAAGAGGGGCTATCGCGCCGAGGTCACGGATGATCGCGCACGTCGCCTGATCGAGACCTGCAGCGAGGAATTCCTTGCGGCCCGCAGCGGTGCCGGCGCCGCCGACCGCGATCCGATCTTCATCGTCGGCCTGCCACGCTCGGGTTCGACGCTGCTCGAACAGATCCTGGCCTCGCACCCGGACGTGGACGGGACGCAGGAACTGCACGACATTCCGCGCGCCGTTTCGGAATTCCGCGGACGCTATCCGGATCTGTTGCCAGGGCTCGACCCGCTTCTGTTCGAACGCCTCGGGCGGCGCTACGTGGACGAGACGCGCGTCTACCGGTGTGGGCGGCCGCGTTTCATCGACAAGATGCCGAACAATTTCTGGCACATCGGCCTGATCCACCTGATGCTGCCGAATGCGACTATCATCGACATCCGGCGCGAGCCGATGGCCTGCTGTGTCAGCAACCTCAAGCAATTTTTCGCGAGAGGGCAGGAGTTCTGCAACGGAATCGAGGAGATCGCGAGCTATTACAGGACGTATCTGGAGTTGATGCGTCACTGGGATCGAGTCCTGCCGGGCCGGGTGCTGCGGGTCAGTTACGAAGACCTGGTCGAAGATCTCGATGGCAGCGTGCGTCGGATCCTTGCGCATTGTGGGCTCGCATTCGACGCCGCCTGTCTGGAATTCCACAGCAACCGCCGTGCGATCAATACCCCAAGCTCGGAGCAGGTGCGCCGGCCGCTGTTCCGCGACGGACTTTCGCAGTGGCGGAACTACGCGCCCTGGCTCGATCCGTTGAAGGACAGTCTGGGCGATGCAATCAATCGGTATCGGGACTAAAAGAAAGACCGCCTCGCGGGCGGTCTTCCATTCGTCGATCGTGAGGCGGTGATGGCGGAATTCGTCGCCTTCGGCGCGGTCCGCCCGTGCTGGATATGTGTCGAGACGGGCGGCTGAGCGTGGACATGCGACGAATGCGATATTACTTCCGCCCGTCGAAGAGATCGTTCATCGTATCGGTCGTGGCATCGCATGCGTGATTGAGGCAGGGCAGCCCGAGCGCCCCCTCGATCGACTTCAGCAGCGAGTAGTGCGTATAGTAACGACCGCTCTTGCGTGCATGCGAATCATCGGCGTCGTGATCGTGGTCGCCGTCATTGGTATCCACGATCAGCGCCACCTGGTTGGTGATCGGAGCGTTGGCGTAGTCGCTTTCATCCCAGACGATGACGATGGCGTTCCTGCCTTCGTTCCATGACGGCGAGGCCTTGATCGCACCGACGATCCTCTCCAGTGCGACGTCGCCCTGATACATCAAGGCCGGGTTGAGGCCCTTCTGCGTTCCGACATCGTTCGGATCGTAATCGCACTGCGGGCCGGCGCCGCTGCGGCCATGCTGATCGTTGCACTGGTTCGGCGCGATGAACGAGAACGTCGGCACGTGACCTTTGCGGAGGTCCGCAAACAGGCCTGTGTTGCCGTCGAAGCTTGCGACATTGCCGAGGCTCAGCCCGGGATGCGTCCCGTTCTGGATGTCCAGGAAATAGGCGAACGGATTATGCTTCACGGCATACAGTCCGACGACGCCGTCGGTTACGCCGGCGCTGGTTGGCGGGTTGAGGTTCGAGAACACGCCGTCGGCACTGTTGACGTTGTCGGCGCCGGTCGGCGGGAGGCTCTCCTGATAAGTCTTCCAGGTGCCGCCCTTCGCGACGATCTGATGCGCGATCGTCTTCGCGACGGTCGGTTGCGCCGGGTACGACGCCGAGCCATTGATGTTGATCACGGGCCCCGGCTGGTTGCCTTCGAGGTTGCTGGTGTCGATCGCAGGGGTCGCCGCATCATTTCCCGCGCCGCGGAAAGGGCAGATGTTCGGATACGAGCTCTGATCCAAAGCCGGCTGGCCGGTGCTGAGGTTGGTCTGGCAGCTCCCATTGTGCCAATCCGGCGAATGATCGTTCAGCACGCCGAAATTCGAACCGCCGACGACTTCCAGGTAGTTCGTCAGGCTGGGGTGGCCGACGGCGAAATAATTGGTCGCGAGCCCGGCCTTGTTCGCCAGCTTGTTGGTGAACGGCATGTTCGGGTTGTTGATGATCTCCGCGTAGCCGTGGTTTTCCATCATGATCAGAAACACGTGATCGAGATGGCGCATGCCATAGGGGACCGGGCCTTCCTTCGCGAACGCGGTCGCTGCGACCGACGCCGTTGCGACTCCGGCGAGCAGGGCGATAACAGTCTTTTTCATTTAAATGGTGCCTCCTGATGGCTGGTAAGCAATGACAGCCGAGTGTGATGCGTGAAGAGGATGCGACGAGAGCCGGCCCCGATGCACGGCGCAATCGAGCCGCCGCGTGCAACGCGTTGCCCATGTCGCGATTGCTGCTGGGAGCAGCGCGACGAATGAACTCTGATCGTGTAACGGCTGCGTGACGGCTGAGTGACTCGGAAGTGAATAACAGAGAGTGCGTTCAATGGCGCGCCGCCACACGTGATCGCTCGCGACGCTCAAGGTGCAATCAGGCACTCAGTCGTTGTGGCACGGGTCGTATGTTCGACATGCGGCAGCTTCATCGAGTCGGTCAGCACATTTCGTCCGACGGAATCTCGAGCGACGTTGCTTCGGTGCGCGGACGCTGCAGTTCGCCGCTTTCCAGGCGTCTCGTCAAAAGTCTCTTGCCGCTCCAAGCAGAGCCAGCACGAGCGGGATCGCCGGAATTGCCAGGATCGTCTGGGTGGCGGTGATGCCGGCCATCAGCGGTGCATCGCCGCCGAGCTGCCGCGCCATGATGTAGGCCGAAGAGGCCGTCGGCAGCGCCTGAAACAACAGCACAGTGAAGAGGCCCTGGCCCGTGAGCCCAGTGGCTGCAGCCGCCGCAACGGCCGCCAACGGCATGGCGATGAACTTGGCGAGCGATGACACCGCGACCGGACCGACCCAGGATCGAATCGCGCCGAACTCCAGCGCGGCGCCGACGCACAGCAGGCCGAGCGGCAGTGATGCGGCACCGAGCGAACGCAGCGCGGGTTCGAGCATGGACGGCAGGCCGAGGCCGAGCGCCTGCAGCAAGATACCTCCGGCTGAGCCGAGCACCAGCGGATTGACCAGGATCTGCCGCAGCATCGCGGTCGCGTTCATGCGCGCGGCGCCGAAGGCTGCAAAGATCATGACGCAGAGCACGTTTACGGTCGGCACGATGGCGGCGTTGCAGATCGCCGCAAGTGCGATGCCTTTGGCGCCGAACAATCCGGCGACGATCGATACGCCGACATAGTTGTTGAAGCGGACGCTGCCCTGGAACACCGAGGTGAAGGCGGCGCCATCGATCGGCAGCAACGGTCTCAGCAGCACGACCAGGCCGGCCACCAGGATGGTGGAGACGACCAGCACGGACGCCATCCCGAACACCGGCAGCGCGTCGAGCCGCGCAGTCGCCAGCCCGTGCAGGAACAGAGACGGCAAAAGCACGTAGTAGCCGAGGCGCTCGGCCTGCGGCCAGAATGCCTCGGCGAGAAAGACACGCCGGCGCAGGAAAGCACCGAGCGCGATCAGGATAATGACCGGCACCAGGGCCAGGAGGACGGCGCCGGTCATGCCGGTCGCTCCAGCTTCACTGCGAAGCTACGGCAATCGACCTGCGGCAACAGGGAACCCGGCGTTGCGGTCAGGATGAGCGTGGATGAGAGCATAGCGATTCCTGCGACGACGGCACTGATTAGCCGCCAGCAGGCTTGATGAAAAATTCTTATTTCTTTTGCTTTACTTGAGAAATCCTCATCGATTGGCGCACTGCCTCGGCAATCGCCTCCGCCAGCTTCTTGGCCGGCCGCTCGCGTCGTTCCAACAGCACGACGTCGCGCCGCAGCTGCGGCTTGCCGAACGGGGCGCGGTGAATCGCCGGTAAGGCCGGCAGCATGGCTTCCGAGACCGGCACTACGGCGACGCCGAGGCCGCGCTCGACCATGCGGACGATCACGTCCCGGCTGTCCAGCACCATGCCTTGCTGAGGCTCCAGGCCCTGTCGCCGCAGCTCCCGCGCGATGGTGCGCCCAGCCCAGGCCCGCGGATCGAATTGGATGAAGGGGAGATCGCGCAGCATCGCCTGCAGAGGGCGCCCAGCCTGGCTCTCCGGCGCGAGCACCCAGAACCGATCCTCGTAGAGGGCGGTCCAGGTCAATCCACCCGGGTGGGGCCGCACCGGTTCGGTGGTGATCGCGGCATCGAGCTCGTCGGCCGCGACGCGCTGTGCAAGCTCGGCAGACATGCCGGCCGACACGTGAATCCGCAGACCCGGATGTGCCTGACGCAGGGTGGCAAGCGCCTCGGGCAGCGGCCCGGCCAGCGCCGTCTGGATTGCACCCAGACGCAGGCGCCCGGTCAGATTCCGCTCATCACTCAGCGTCTCCGGAATCGTGTCGTAGAGCGAGACCAGGTTCTCGGCACGGCTCAGCAGCCTGCGTCCGGCTTCGGTCAGGCGGGGGTGGCGGGTCGATCGATCGAACAGGGGCGTGCCGAATTCCCGTTCCAGCGCCTTCACCTGCAGACTCACGGCTGATTGCGTCAGCCCGATCGCGGTCCCCGCCCGCGCGAACGTTCCGTGCTTGGCGATGGCGAGGAAGGTGCGGAGAGCGCGAAGTGACATCAAAGCGGTTTCGGATTTCGTGCCTGAGGCGAGCGCTGCGGCTGCAGCGGATACTCACATCGTCACGCGGTGCAAAGCAACCCTCCGGGGGGACCGCTGCTTCCGGCGGGGACGAGCGTGGTGCGATGGAGCGGATTCGAGGCGGCGCCGGCCTGTCGAGATGTGAAGTCGAATCCGCCCGGCTCGTTTCCGGTCAGCTCGTTGCAACCAAATTGAGGTCTTGATCGGCTCGGCGGCCGAGGCATCTCGTGATAGAAGCGTGCAATCCGCCGCACTGGCGCGGCTTGCGTCTGTTTGATCGGTTCATCCATGCCCCTCTGGACCTGTTCCCAATGCGGTGCGCAGTTTCCCGAAACGGCAGGGCCGCCCGCCGCCTGCACCATCTGCGAGGACGAGCGGCAGTTCGTGAACTGGGAGGGACAAACCTTCCTCAGCCGCGAGCAGATGTTGCGCGATCATCGGCTGATCTGGCGCGACGACCTCGGAGTCCCCGGCCTTCAGCTCGAGCCTCGCTTTGCCATCGGCCAGCGCGCGCTGCTGCTGTACGAGGCTGACGGCTGCGTGATGTGGGACTGTGTGCCGCTCGCCACCGACGCCGCCATCGCCTATGTGCGCTCGCTCGGCGGGCTGAAGGCGATCGCCGTCTCGCATCCGCACTTCTATGGTGCGGTTGCCGATTGGAGCGAAGCATTCGGCGGCGCGCCGATTTATTTGCATGGCGACGACCGCGCCTTCGTCACCCGGCCACACGCCTCGATCGTGCCGTGGTCGGGCGAAAGCGTCCAGCTCTCGGCCGATATCGCGCTCCATCGCACCGGCGGACACTTTCCCGGAGCCACCGTACTGCATTGGAAGAAGGGCGCCGATGGACAAGGCGCATTGTTCGTCGGTGACATCGCGATGGTGGCGATGGACCGTCGCCACGTCAGCTTCATGTACTCCTATCCGAACTACATCCCGCTCGGTCCGGCAGCCGTCCGCCGCATCGCCGAGGTCGTTGCACCGCTCGCCTTCGATCGCATCTATGGCGGTTGGTGGGACCGCAACATTGCCTCGGATGCCAAGGCCGCATTCAATGTGTCGGTGCAGCGCTATCTCGCCGCGATCGCGTGAACGCCCCGGCGTAAACTCCGAACGCCGCTGTCCCGACTAGCCGTCCTTCACGCTTCTGGCGACGATGAGGTTGCCGACCGCGCCGAGCGCCATCAAGACACAGGTGCCGAAGAACACGGATCGCATGCCGATATGGCCGCCGATGAAGCCGCCGGCCACCGGCCCGACCACCTGCCCGGCATATTGGGCCGACACCGAATAGCTGAGCAGGGTGCCGGTGACGGCCTCCGGCGCGTTGTGCCGGATCACGCTGGCGATGCAGGGCAGCAGGCCGCCCAGCGCCAGCCCCATCAGGAAGCGCAGCACGATGAGCTGCCAGCCCGTGGTCACGAAGGCCTGCGGGATCAGCAGGACGGCCGATATCGCTAGGCAGATGATCACGATGTTCCAATGTCCGATGCGGTCTGCGAGCTTGCCGAGCTGCGACGATGACAGCGCCGCGCCCAGCGCTGCTGCCGACATGACGAGACCCGCGACGAAGGTGACCTGCGCGGACTCGACCAGTTGCGCGACATAGACCGTGATGATCGGCTCGATCGACATGTTGGCGATCATCAACAACGCGCCGGTCGCGAGCATCGCGACGATGGGACGCTTGTCCGGCACCAGCGACCAGCCGCCGCGCGACCTCGCCTTGCGCTCTTTCGGCGGCCGCTTCTCCTCATGAATCAGGAAGGTCGTGGCGAGGAAGGTGATGAAGATGACCGCGCCCGCCATCAGGAAGGTGGCGCGGATACCAATTCGGGGCGGCAGCACGCCGCCGATCAGGGGGCCGACCAGATTGCCCGCCATGATGCCGGACGAGAGCACGCCGAGCGCCCATCCTGTCCGTGATTTCGGCGTCTGCGCCGCCACCAGCACCGTCGAGCCCGAGGCATAGCCGCCGAGCAGGCCCGTCAGCAACCGCAAGCCGACCAATTGCCAGACATCGTGCGCCATGCCGATCAGTGACATCGCCACCGCCATGCCGAGGCTCGCCCGGATCAGCATCAGCTTGCGACCGTAGCGGTCCGCCAGCCATCCCCACAGAGGCGCGGTCAGCGCCGCGGTGAAGAACGCCGCGCCGAAGGCGATGCCGGACCATTGCACGATCGCGGCGTGGTCGCTCACGCCGAGCTCTTCGACGTAGAGCGGCAGGAAGGGCAACAGCAGCGTCATCGCGACGATCGTCGTGAACGAGCCGAACACGCAGACCCAGAGATTGCGCTTCCATGGGCCGGACTCGTCGAAAGCGTCGATCTCGGTTGCTGCGGGCTTGGCCATGCGAAGCTCTGTTGAATGGATATCGTCGCGGCTGCGGCCCGTGCGTATAGGTCGCAGCGTCCCGGGGCAACCGCCCGAGCTGCATGACTCGGTTGCGGTCGGAGGCTCTTAGGTCCGACTCCAGCTGTGATGGCCGCTTTGCAAGGCGTTTCTCCCGCGCATAAGGCGGTTGCACCGAGCTTGGAACGGATCCACTTGCGGCCCGCACCGCGGCGCGTCATGAGTATCGCAGAGTCGGATGCAGATGGGACGATGGGATGATGCTCGCCATCAAGCTCGCGGTGACGCCGCTGATGATGCTGGCGATCTCGCTTGCCGCACGGCAATGGGGCACGTTTGTCGGCGGGCTTCTGTCGGGCTTGCCGCTGACCTCCGGGCCGATCTCGGTGTATCTCGCGGTCGAGCAGGGCGAGCTGTTTGCGCAGCGGGCGGCGGTTGCATCGCTGGCCGGATTGGCGGCTGTGCTCATCGCTTACTTGGCTTACGCGCTGTTGACGCGTGTCTGCACGCTCGCGCTCGCCTGCGCACTCAGCGTAATCGTGTTCTGTGCTTCTGCCTGGGCCCTGCTGGCGCTGCAATCGCCGGTGCTGGCGGTGGCGGTCGTGCTGGCGATGATCGCGATCCTGCTCGGACTGACCAAGGACAACATCGGTGCGCCGCGCGGCGCCCATGGCGGCCCTGCGATCAGCCTGCCGGTGCGCCTCGTGACCGCGGCTACGATGGTGTTGCTGACGACGAGCTTTGCGCGGCTTCTCGGACCCGACATTTCGGGCGTCGTCTCGCTCGTTCCGGTGATCGCCTGGCCGCTCACGTTGTTTGCGCATCTCGAAGGTGGCCGCACCAACGCGCTCCGGGTCGTCCGCGGTAATGCGATCGGCGCGATCGGCGTGGTCTCGTTCTACCTGGTCGTTGCGCAGCTGATCCTGCCCTATGGTTCGCTCGTCGCCTTCTCTGCCGCAACCGCTGCGGCGGTGCTGGCGGCATTCGTCCTCGTGCTGTTGCTGCGGCCACGCAAAGTCCGCGCGCTGTCATAGCGGCTGACGCGCGCGGGAGAGATCATCCCGCTCTCAGCCGTTCGGCGTGCGCAGCGGAAGCGTTGCAGGCACGGGCGATTCGCCCACGACCTCACGCGGATCGCCGCGCATCGCGAGCACCGCGACGAGGCCAAGGCCGACGCCGATCATCACGTAGAAGATTGGCGCCAGTGGCGAGCCGGTCAGCGCGATCAGCCAGGTCACGAAGAACTGGGCGAAACCGCCGAAGATCAGCACCGCCACGTTGTTGACGATTGAGAGCGAGGTTGAGCGTATGCGCACCGGGAACAGCTCGACCAGCGTGGTGCAGTACACGCCGAGGAAAAAGGCACTGAAGCAACCGATCACGACTTGGCAGATCAGGAGCTTGCCGATCGAAGGCGCCGCAATCACCCAGGCGTAGAGCGGATAGAGCAACGCGAAATAGCCGATCAGCGAGGCGAGCAGCAGCGGCTTGCGCGGATAGCGGTCGGAGACGACGCCGGCGAGCGGCACGACGGCGATCATCACCGCTGCCGCGATCAACTGCACCAGGTAGCTCTGCATCAGCGGCAGCTTCAGCACCTCCCTGGCGTAGGTCACGGTGTAGCCGAAGGTGATGTAGAACGAGACCGCGCTCGCGACCACCATGCCCATGCCGATGAGGTAATTGCGCCCGGGATATTTCAGCGCCGCCGCAAATGTTTCGCTGTGTGTTGCCGTCTTGATGCGGGAGAACGCCTCAGGCTCGGCGAGCCTGGCGCGCATCACGAACAAGATCGGCACGATGGCAAGGCCGACGATGAAGGGAATACGCCAGGCGCCGGCGCTGAGCTGCTCCGGCGTGAATAGCAGGGTGATTCCGGCGCCGAGCGTCGCGCCCAGCGCATTGGCCATCAATTGTCCGCCGATCTGCCAGGATCCGTACAGGCCGGTGCGTCCGGGCGGCGCCGCCTCGATCAGATAGGCGGTGGAGGTGCCGAACTCGCCGCCGACCGAAAAGCCCTGCAGCAGCCGCGCGATCAACACGATGAACGGCGCGGCGAGGCCCGCGGTGGCGTAGGTCGGCGTCAGCGCCAAGAGTGCCACCGAGAGCGCCATCAGCGCCATGCCGAGCGTCATCGCGGCTTTGCGCCCTTTGATGTCGCCGAAATAGCCGAGTACGAGTCCGCCGACCGGCCGCATGAAGAACCCGGTCCCGAACAGCGCCGTGGTCAACAGCAGCGCATTGATCTCGCTGCCGGGCACTTTCGGATCGACCGGGAAGAACAGGGTCTTGATGACCGGCGTCATCAGCGCGAACACCGTGAAATCGTACCATTCCATCGCATTGCCGGCGATGGCCGCCACGACGGCCGTCCTGTTGGTCTTTTGCATAGGCGCGTGCCCGTTCGGTTCGAAGTCAGGTGGAAGCGTCGAGCGCCGCCGGCTGCGGCGCGGCCGGTGCGTCGGCGTCGGTCCATTCGTCACCGAGGATCTCGGGCGTGGCGAAGGCCTTCAGATTTTCGAAATGCCGCTCGCGATCATCGACGAACAGCCGTCGCACGATGCCGCGTGCGAGCCGGTCTGCGCCCTCGCTGATCGCGGGGATGTCGCCGGAAAGCTTGCCGTGACTGAGCGTGGCCGGATAGTTGAAGCAGTGCAGCCGCGACAATGCGGGGCAGACGCCCGGCATCTTCTCGAGGAATTCGAAGCTGTCGCCGAGATCGGGCGAGGATTCCAGCTCCGCATTTTCCATTCCTTCCGGGGGCGGAAAGCGATCGCGCCAGAAGCGGATGTGTGGGGCGAATTCGGCGAGCTCGGGCCGCCGCGCAAGATCCACCTCGAATCCGGTCCCGAAGATGATGAAGTCGACCTCGTGGCGGCCCTTCGGCGTGCTCACGACGACATGGTCGCCGCTTTCGGTGAGATCGATGATCGGGCTCGCCAGGTGAAAATGCGCCTGCGCGAAGGCCGAGACGCGCAATACCGAGGGACGTGGCGGCGGCGTCTGCGCCTTGATGGTGTGATCGAGGAAGCGCCATTTCCATTCGTCCGGCAGGCCGGCAAAGCCGTGCACGACGCCCTGGCTGCCGATGCCGGTGAACTTGTTGATGCGCGGAATGTCGGGTCTGCGGATGAACAGGTCGAGCCGCGCCGCGCCCGCTTCGAGCGCCATCGCCGCATTGTCCATCGCCGATGCGCCGGCGCCCACCACCGCGACCCGCTTGCCCGCGAGGCGAGCGAAATCGATCATCTCGGCGGTATGGGCCCGGAAACGACGGTCAATTCGCGCGGCGATCTCAGGCACGTACGGGCCGCCGAGACCGTCGCGTCCGGTGGCGAGCACGACGTGCCGTGCAAGGATCTGCCGCGAGGTCCCGGCCTTGCGGATGTCGAGCGCCAGCAGGTCATCGCTGCGCGCGCAGATGCGCTCGACCGCGGCCTCATTGTGCACCGGCAGATTGAGCACCTTGCGGTACCAGATCAGATAGTCCATCCAGAGCGTGCGCGGTGCGCGGTCGAGTTTCTCCCAGGAGTCGTAGCCGAACTGCGCCTCATAGAAGGCGCGGAAGGTGAGCGCCGGCAGGCCCATGGCGGGGCCGGTCAGTTCCTTCGGCGACCGCAGCGTGAGCATGCGGGCATAGGTGACCCACGGACCTTCGTGGCCGGCCCTGGCGCGATCCAGCACCAAATGATTGTCGACGCCGAAGCGCTTGAGCATCGCAGAGGCCACCAGCCCGGCCATGCCGCCGCCGACAATGACGACGTCGACGACCTCCTGCCCATCGATCACGCGACGCGGCACCCATGATTTGGCCGGCCATTCCAGCCAGGCGAGGTCCTGCCGCAGGCGCGCTTCCAGCGCAGCGAGTCCTGCGGCATCGGGCGTGGTCATCGTCATCGGTCGGCTCTTTCGAATTGATCGGCGTCGGGGGCGTCGGCGAAGGCAGCGCTGCCTTCATGCAGTCTGGCACCCGGCATCAAGGTCACCGCGGCGCGCACCGCCTGGTTCAAGGCGGCCACGGTCGGGCTGAGCTCTCGTCCGGCCGGCGAGATCGCAGCAAACAGGAACGGGATCGCCGCATCGAGCCGCCGCGTGACGACGCCGCTCATGTCGAGGCCTGCGGTCAGCACCGGTTCGATGATGGCGATGCCGAGCGACTGCTTGGCCATGGCGATCGCGGCCAGCGAGGCGTTGGTTTCGATCATCTCCCGCGGCCTGACGCCTGCACGCTCGAGTGCCGCTTCGACGCGACGCCGCAGTCGATATGGATTGGCCATGGTCAGGAGCCGGCGGCCGGTGAGGTCCTTCAGCCGGATCGCCTTCTTCTTCGCGAGCGGATGATCGGCGGCGAGGCACGCCACACAGGGCACCTCGCACACCCAGTGCACGTCGAGGCCGGGATGCTGGATCGGCAGGCTTGCCAGGCCGAAATCGGCCGACTGGGACAGCACGGATTGCGCGACATTCTCCGCCGAGAGCGACTGCACATGGACGTGGGCCGGCAGCAGATCGCCGTCGATCGCGGCGAGCGCACCCGGCACCACGCCGGCGGCGAGCGCGGGGATCGCGGCCAGGCTCAGCACCGGCAGAGCGCCAGCGCCGATCGCCGCCGCCCGTTCGCGGACGTGCTTCAGCCCGAGCAGCAGCCGCTCGACCTCGGCGTGGAACAGCACCCCTTTCGCCGTCGGCGCGATGCGCGGGCCGTTGCGCGAGAACAGCTGATAGCCGACGTCGGCTTCGAGATCCTGGATCTGCCGCGTCACCACGGGCTGCGATCGGCCGAGCAGCTTCGCCGCGCCGGTGATGCTGCCGGCGGACATCACCGCGGCGAAGGCTTCGAGGAGCCGGATGTCGATCACGTCATCATGCATTCCAGGCATTATGCACCAACATCAATTTGCTTGAAGCATAAAGTTCAGCCGGGCTTTGCCCGATCATTCACCACAAGAATGACAGATTAATCTTGATGCACAATTCGTATTATGGTCCCTTGCTGCCCATGTCGACACCACCTCCCGTCTTTCGCCATCCCGCCGCCGGACCGAACTTCCGCCGCGGCTGGGCCGACGATGCGGTCGCCGCGATCGAGGCTGACCAGTGCCGCACCGCCGATACGCATCTGATCCGGCTGATCGTGCCGGCGCTCGCAGGCATCGACCTTTATCTCAAGGACGAGTCGACCCATCCGACCGGCAGCCTCAAGCATCGGCTGGCGCGCTCGCTGTTTCTCTATGCGCTCTGCAACGGCCATATCCGCGAGGGCACGCCGGTGGTCGAGGCCTCGTCCGGCTCGACCGCAGTGTCGGAAGCCTATTTCGCGCAGATGATCGGCGTGCCGTTCTATGCGGTGATGCCGCGCACCACCTCGGCCGAGAAGATCGCCGCGATCGCGCATTATGGCGGCAACTGCCATTTGATCGACGACGGGCGCGCGCTCTATGCCGAGGCCGCCGCGCTCGCGGGTCACCTCGGTGGTCACTACATGGATCAGTTCACCTTCGCCGAACGGGCGACCGACTGGCGTGGCAACAACAACATCGCCGAGTCGATCTTCACGCAGCTCGCCGGCGAGCGGCACCCCGTGCCGGAGTGGATCGTGATGGGTGCCGGCACCGGCGGCACCTCTGCCACGATCGGGCGCTATTTGCGCTACCGGCGCTATCCGACCAGGCTCTGTGTCGCCGATGTCGAGCACTCGGCGTTTTTCGATGCCTTTTGCGCCGGTGATTGCACGCGCGTGTGCGAGCGACCATCGCTGATCGAAGGCGTTGGGCGCCCGCGCTGCGAACCGTCCTTCGTTCCGGGCGTGGTCGATCGCATGATGAAGGTGCCGGATGCCGCGTCAATCGCGGCCATGAACGTGTTGACGCGGCGGCTGCCACGTTCCGTCGGTGGCTCGACGGGGACGAACTTCCTGGCGCTGTGCCGGCTTGCGGCGGAGATGCGCCGTACCGGGCAGACCGGATCGCTGGTGACGCTGATCTGCGATTCCGGCGAGCGCTATCGCCAGACCTATTATGAGCCGAGCTGGCTCGCTGCGCGCGGGCTCGATCCCGCGCCTTACGAGGCCGCGCTGGCGGCCTTCCTGGAGACGGGGCAGTCTTTGACTGTTTCGGTTCAGGATGCCGACAATCCCTGCCATTCGAGAGGTGCCGCATGACCACGCTGATCGAAAAGCTTGCGGGCGTGCCGCCCGGCTCCAGGCTCGGCGAGGCGCTCAAGATCCGCGCCGAGGTGATGCGGTTGAGCGAGGCGGCGCATGATGCCGTGCTGGTGCCGCGCGATCCCGGTGGCCTGAGCCACGCCTTACGCGCGGCATTGGCGGCGCGGATGTGTCGCCATGTCGGCAACGACGCCTTGGTTGCGCATTATGAGGGCTATCTCGCGCATGCCGGAGACGCCGAGGTCGCGGTGCTTGCGCAGCCCGGCGCGGTGAGCGGCGATCCCCGGCAGGATGCGATGGCTGTTCACGCCGACATGCTGACGAGAGCGCCGCGGCAAGCGACGCGCAACGATATCGAGGCCTTGAAGGCGGCCGGCGTCAGCGAGCCCGATATCGTCCGGCTCTCCGAGCTTGCCGCGTTCGTGAACTATCAGCTGCGCGTGATTGCCGGCCTTGAGCTGTTGAAGGAGGTTGAGGGGCAATGAAGAAGCCGGTCCACGACTTCACGGCCGAGGTTCCGGAGTGGTCGCCTTATGTGACCCCGGTCGACATCGCGCAGGCCACGCCGGAACAGCGTGCTGCGATGAAGGTCACACCGTCCAACAAGGGCGTCTCGGCCTACGTCCTCACGTTGGCGCACGATCCTGAATCGCTCGAGGTCCGCTCGCCGCTGTTCAACCTGATCATGTATGGCAAGGACGGCCTTGCCTCCGCGGAACGCGAACTTGGCGCGACCGGCGCCTCGGTCGTCAACCGCTGCATCTATTGCACGGCGGTGCACGCCTCGCGCTTTCTCAACCTGACCAAGCGCAATGATGTGATCGAGGCGATCTTTGCCGATGAGCGCGAGGCCAAGCTCGAGCCGCGTCACCAGGCGCTGTTCGACTTCGCCGCCAAGCTGTCGACGACGCCGATCGAGGCCACCGTCGCGGACGTGCGCGCCCTCAAAGAAGCGGGGCTGAGCGAGCTCGAGCAGCTCGATCTGGTGCTCTCGGTGGCGATCTTCGGCTGGGCCAACCGGCTGATGCATACGCTCGGCGAACCGCTGGCTTGAGGTGCCTGCCGGAGCTGCGGGACCTCACAGCACCACGAGCGCGGCGGCGAGCACGAATCCGCAAATGTAAGTGAACAATGCACCGATCGCGCGCAGCGGGTTGGCCCGGTTCAGTGGCCCGCCCCACAGCAGCCCCGCCACGATCAAAACGCGGGCGGCGGTGGCGATGAGGATCACCGCATTGATCCAGGCCGGGGCGCCATGTGCCGCGTACCACAGGAATAGCACTGCCAGGAATGGCGCATATTCCGCGGTATTGCCATGTGCCCGCACCGCGCGGTGCACCGGATCGGTCGGTTCGGTATCGTGGCCGATGCCCTTGGCGTGGCGCCTGCGCGTGATGGAGACGTTGAGGCCGAGCCCGAACAGCAGCAGGCCAAGCACAGCGGTACAGGTGATGGCAATGGTCACGGCTAAAATCCCCCGGTCTGACGGACGCAACCGGAGACATAGCAGGATCGGAACCGGAGTTGCCAGTCCGGCCGTCTAGTTCACGAAGCTGATGCCGCGCGCCTCGCGGCCGAACGCCGTGAATACTGCGATCAGAACCGCGACCACCGCCGCGACACAGGCGAGAGCGAAGGCATAGTTGCCGCCGTAATGCGCGGCGATGCCGGCCTGGAGTGGCGCATTGACCGAGGCAATGAGATTGCCGAGCTGGTAGACGAAGCCCGGAAAGGTGCCGCGGGCATCGGCGGGCGACAGTTCGTTCAAATGCACGGGGATGATGCCCCAGGCGCCCTGCACCATGAATTGCATCAGGAATGCGCCGAGCGCCAACAGTGCGATGCTGCTGCCATAGGCCCAGAGCGGGACCACCGGCAGGGACAGGAGCGCGGCGGCGATGATGCAGCGCCGGCGGCCATAGCGTTCGGAGAGCACGCCGAACAGCAGTCCGCCGCAGATGGCGCCGATATTGTAGATGATCGCGACCAGGCTGACCTGGTGCGGCGAGAGCTTGTGCTGCAGCTCCAGGAAGGTCGGGTAGATGTCCTGGGTGCCGCGGCTGAAGAAATTGAACGCGGTCATCAGCACCACCGCGTAGAGGCCGAGCCGCCAATGCGAGCGCAGCAATTGCAGCGTGCCTGCGCCGCCAGCGGCGCGGCCTTTCGCAAAGGCTGGCGATTCCGGCACGCTCCGGCGGATATAGAGCACGAGCAGCGCCGGAATCACGCCGACCATGAACATGCCGCGCCAGCCGATCAGCGGGAACAACGACCCGTAGACGATCGAGGCGAGGAAATAGCCGGTGGGATAACCGGATTGCAGCAGGCCGGAAACCAGGCCGCGCGCGTGTGGCGGCACCGTCTCCATCGCAAGCGAAGCCCCCACGCCCCATTCGCCGCCCATTGCGATGCCGTAGAGCGCCCGCAGCAACAGCAGCGCGGTCAAGCTCGGCGCGAAGCCGGAGGTAAATTCGAGGATGGAGTAGAACAGCACATCGATCATGAGGGTCGGACGGCGGCCCCAACGGTCCGCGGCGCGACCGAACAGCAGCGCCCCGATCGGTCGCATCGCGAGCGTCAGCAGGATGGCAAAGCTGACATCGGCAATATCGGTGCGGAACTCGGCGGCGATGTCCTTCAGCACGAAGACGAGCAGGAAGAAGTCGAATGCATCCAGCGTTCAGCCCAGAAAGCTCGCCGCGACGACGTGTCTCTGCTCGCTGGTCCAGCCGGCGACGGGCGCCGCCGCTTCGGATGCGGAAACGTGACCGGCGATCGTCGGCATGCGGCGGCCGTCCCCCTATCCTGGCGCCACCACCCGATCACCGCGCCGCGAGCCTGCGGCGGGCAACGGCCGCGGGTCAGGCGTTGCGTTGAGGCGCTGCGCCTGACACCGGTGCGCTGGCGTTTGCCTTCAGGGCTGCGTTGCCCGCAGCTCGATCGTCACCGGGCTGGCGGTGCGCTTGGGTGCGTGCTCGGCCGGCAGTTGCAGCACGCGGGCGCGCTGGCCGGTGGCGAGGTCCGTGACCTTGACGATCCGGCCGTTGGAGAATTCCAGCGCGTCGTGATGTTCGGTCGGCCTATTGGTATCGACCTTGCGGAAGCGGGCGAGATGCGCACCGACCTTGCGCCGGAAGAACAGGCCCTTGATGCGGACGTCGTCGTCGAACGCGAGCTCGGTCCCCGGACGCAGGCAAACCGCGGTCAAAGGGTCTTCTTTGCTGCAGAAGCCGCGGGTCTCGGTGCCCGGAAAGCGGCAGGACATCAGCACGTCGGAAATTTCGGCATCGCGGGACGAGACGGTATGCAAGCTGTAGTCACACATGGCGAAGAACTCCTCATGCCACCAGCACTGAAGGCCGCAACGGCAGACATCGGGAGTTGTTCCATGTAGAGCGAGCTTTTCGGCGCCGTCGCTCTCGCCGGATACCGCTCCCGCCGCCGGCTTGCCAGCGGCGGGGCGATCGGATCGCGCCCTCAGGTCAGGTGCGCGGCTTCTTCGGCCTCGATCTCGTCATCGACCGCGCCCCAATGCGAGGCGTCCTTGATGGTCGGATCGATCAGTTCGCCGCGGGCAAGTGCGAGAGGCGATTTCCAGTACAGCGCGATATTGTGGAACGGGTCGGTCAGCACCTTGAACGCCCAGGTCAGTCCCGTTCCGACGTCCTTGATCGCGAACAGCTGGATGGTCCGGAACAGGCTGCCGCCGATCCCGACCGCAAGCCAGAGCAGGCCGACATGACGGACGAAGTCCATCCGGCTCACGGGCGAGGAGAACAGGCCGAACAGGGTCGGAAACACGAACAGCATCACCGGGACCATGCCCCAGACCAGCAAGAGCACAATCTTGCGCTTCTGATTGTAGCCGACCTTGATGGTCTCTTTGTACTCGTTGGTGACTTCGTTCACTTTGTCATAGCCGTTCGGCTCGAAGAAGAAGTGGCCGGTTTGCCGTGTCAGCATCGCGAGCCATCCGATCAGGCCGGCCATGGCCGGATCCTTGAACAGGAGGGCATAGGTGACCAGGAAGATCACCGCGCTGATCAGGTGGAGCGTCTGATTGATCCGGCTCTGATGATAGTAGCGGTAGTCGTCGAAACGCTGCGTTTGCAGGGTCCTGTAGTAGCTCGCCATGCGAATCCCCGTGCCGTTGTGGAGTGCGAGGCGAGCCGTAAAGCGCTTCAGTGAAGGTTGCGTGACATTATGATGTTGTCACAATGAAAGCGATCGCGCCGTGGATTATTTGTTGCATATGCAACTAAGTAGCTGGTCACTATCGAGGCGCCGATCAGGCAAAGTGCCCGCAGCGGAGCAATCCCGTCATTGATCCAGGTCAAAGGACGTCGGCCAAAGCGACCGCGGCATCGAAGAAAATGGCTGCTGCAGTCGGGTCGTCAGGTCGGAAGACGAGGGAGCGGTCGAACGGCTTCTCTCTCGGTGGGTCTCGGTGAGGCGTCGTTGTAGCCGGCGCTATTGGTTTCAACCGGCTGGTCGAGGGCCGGCACCTCCAGCGCCGGGGTCACGGCGTTCTCGATCGGCATGGCGGGCCGCGCGTGGGCGGGCGCATCCGCGGTGCAGTCAACAGCGCCATGTGGTACTCCGTCGGAGCCCGCCCGCTGGCGCCCGGTGCGGTTGCAGTCGATCTCACCATTCGCCGTACGAACGGGGAGGGGGCTCGCTGAGCGGGTGGATGCCAAGTCCGGATGCCAAGTCCGCATGTCAATGCCTGGATGCCAAACCTGGATGTCAAGGCTTGAATGTCGGGACTTGGATATCGCGGCTTGGATGCATTGCCTGGATACCAAGGCTTGATCCCGGTGGTCGCCGCGCTATATCGACGGTGCCTTCCAAAACCATTTCCTTGAGCTGACGCATGACGATGACCGACACCGCCACCGTGTCCCACCAATTTCAAGCCGAGGTCTCCGAGCTCCTGAATCTGATGGTGCACTCGGTCTACTCGGAGACCGAGATCTTTCTGCGCGAGCTGATTTCCAATGCCTCCGATGCCTGCGACAAGCTGCGCTATGAGGCGATCGCCAAGCCGGAACTGATCGGCGGCGGCGAAGCGCCGAAGATCCGCATCATCCCGAACAAGGCGGCCGATACCCTGACCGTCGCCGACACCGGCATCGGCATGGACCGGCAGGAGCTGATCGACCATCTCGGCACCATCGCCCGTTCCGGTACCAAGGCGTTCGTGCAGAAACTGGCTGAGGCCAAGGACGGCACCGGCCTGATCGGCCAGTTCGGCGTCGGGTTTTATTCCGCCTTCATGGTCGCAGACCGCATCGTCGTGACCAGTCGCCGCGCCGGAGCGGATGAGGTCTGGACCTGGTCGTCCTCCGGCGGCTCCGGGTTCGAGGTGGCGCCGGCCTCCGAGGCGGACGCCAAGCGCGTCACCCGCGGCACCGAGATCGTGCTGCATCTGAAGGAGGACGCCAAGAAATATCTCGAGACCTACGAGATCGAGCGTATCGTCACCGCCTATTCGGATAACATCCAGTTCCCGATCGAACTGGTGCCGGAGGAGGGCGAGCCGCGCCAGATCAACTCCGCCAGCGCGCTGTGGCAGCGCTCGAAATCGGAACTCTCGGCCGACGACTACAAGCAGGCCTACAAGTCGATCGCGAACGCATTCGACGAACCGGCCTTGACGCTGCATTACCGCGCCGAGGGCCGCTACTCCTACGCGGTGCTGCTGTTTGCGCCCTCGACCAAGCCGTTCGACCTGTTCGAGCCGGCGCGCAAGGGCAAGGTGAAGCTCTACGTCCGACGCGTCTTCATCACCGACGAGGCGGATATCCTGCCGGCCTATTTGCGCTTCATCCGCGGCGTGATCGACAGCGAGGATCTGCCGCTCAACATCTCGCGCGAGATGCTGCAGAACAATCCGCAGCTCGCGCAGATCAGAAAGGCCGTCACCGGCCGCGTGATCGGCGAGCTGGAGCAACTCGCCGAGAAGGACGCCGACAACTTCGACAAGATCTGGGACGCCTTCGGAGCCGTGATCAAGGAAGGCCTCTATGAAGATTTCGAGCGGCGCGACAAGCTGCTTTCGCTCTCGCGCTTCACGACGACGACAGGCGAGCGGCGGTCGCTGAAACAGTACGTCGCGGACCTCAAGCCCAACCAGACCGAGATCTACTTCCTGGTCGGCGACAGCGTCGAGCGGCTGAAGTCCAATCCGCGGCTGGAGGCAGCGAAAGCGCGCGGCATCGAGGTGCTGCTGTTGACCGATCCGGTCGACGCCTTCTGGACCTCGGCGCGGCTGGAGCATGACGGCAAGCCGCTGAAGTCGCTGAGCCAGGGCGACATCGATTTCGATTTGATCCCACTCACCGAGGACAAGACCGAGGACGAGGCCAAGCCGGCCGCCAATGAGGCCGAGACCATCGCGCTGATCAAGGCGAGCCTGGGCGATCGCGTCACCGACGTCAAGGTCTCGACCCGGCTTACCACCAGTGCCTCCTGTCTCGTCGCCGGCAGCCATGGTCCGGACCGTGAGCTGGAGCGCATCCTGTCGCAGCAGGCACGCGGTGCACGCTCCAAGCCGATCCTCGAGATCAATCTGCGTCACCCACTCGTGGTCGCCATTGCGAAGGCCGCCGCCGACAAGGCCAAGGTCGACGACATGTCGTTCCTGCTGCTGGAGCAGGCCCAGATTCTGGATGGCGAGTTGCCCGAGGACCCCGCGGCGTTCGCGGCCCGGCTCAACCGGTTGGTGGTGCAGGGCGTTACGGCCTAATCCGTCTTGCGGACATCCAGCAGCGCGACGACGTTGCGCCAGCGGACCGATTCCGCAGCGACGACGGCGTTGTATTCGCTGACAGTGCCGGCGAGCGGGATTGCGCCCAATTCGGCGTAGTGTTGCCTGATCGCGGGATCGGCTTGTGCCGCATTGATCTCGCGGTTCAGCAACTCGACGATCGGTCGCGGCGTATCGCGCGGCACCGCCACACCATAGAAGCCCGACGTTGCGAAGCCAGGCAGCACGTCGGCGATGGGAGGCAGGTCTGGCAGCCTCTCCGATCGGGTCTGGGTCGTGACCGCAATCGCGCGGAGCTTGCCGGCTTTGACCGTCTCCAAGGCGGATGCAGCGTTGTCGAAAGCGGCGTGAACATGGCCGGAGGCGACATCGACCAGCGCGGGAGAGGAGCCGCGATAATGGACGATCGTCCACTTGATCCCGGCCTTGCTGCGGAACAGTTCTGCCGACAGATGCTGGACGGTGCCGGGCCCCGCGGTGCTGACGCTGAGCTTGCCGGGATTGCCCTTCGCATAGGCGACAAACTCGGCCAGGTTGCGCACCGGCAGATCGTTATTGACCAGCAGCAGCAGCGGCATCCGGGCCATGCCGGCGACCGCCGCGAGGTCTTTCGTGACGTCGAACGGCAGCGACGGATCGAACGAGGTCCCGATGAGATTGGCGGTCGAGGTCGCCAGGATCGTGTAGCCGTCCGGCGCGGCCTCGACCACGCTTCGGGTGGCGACATTGCCGCCGGCACCTGGACGATGTTCAAGCGTGAAGGGTTGGCCGAGACGCGCCGTCAGCAGTTTGCTGATGGGGGTGGACAGCTGGTCGGTGGCTCCGCCGGGTGCGAACGGAATGACCCAGGTGACCGGCCGGGTGGGATAGGGCTGGGCCCAAGCCGGAAGCGCAGCGGCAACGGGGCTCGCGGCCATGGTGGCCCACGCTGCGGAACGCAGCCAGGCACGTCTGGTAAACGTCACATCCTTGGTGGTTTCCGTTAAGGTTCCATCGCGCATGCCGGCCTTGCTTTGGCATGTTTCACCGATATGCAGCCTACACGCGAATTCCCTCAACTTCGTAAAGGAAGGACGTCGCATTCGCGTCTGGCCTGATCGTTCCGGGTTAACCCTGCCGGTTAACGGCTATGCAGGCCGTGGCCGCCTATATCGGGGCGAGACAGGTGGTGGTCGGCAATGAATTCAGGGCTTTGGGATCGATCGGCGGAACGGCCGCGGTCAGGCGGGCTGCCGTCGACGGCGAAGACCTGGCTGAAGGCAATCGAGCTGACCTCGCGCATCGAGGCCGAACCGGCGCGGCTGTTCGCCGACATCATCGACGGATGGGCGGAAGCGGCGCCGCAGCGGCCGGCGCTGATATCGGAAGGTGAAAGCTTCAGCTATCGCGAGCTTGCGGCGCGCATCAACCAATATGCACGCTGGGCGCTCGCAACCGGCATCGCGCCGGGCGATACGGTCTGCCTGATGGTGCCGAGCCGGCCGGACTATTTGGCGGCATGGCTTGGCATCAGCCGGGTCGGCGCTGTGGTCGCGCTGATCAATACCAATCTCGTCGGCGCCTCGCTTGCGCATTGCATCAACGTCGCCAAGCCCTTGCACGTCATCCTCGCCGACCACTTCGCGGAGTCCTATCAGGAGGCCGCGCCGCTGATCCCGGCTGCCCCCACGATCTGGACCTATGGCGAGCATCGTAGCGCGACAAACATCGCCGCGGCGCTCGCGCTGATCGACGATAGGCCCTTATCTGCGGCGGAACGGCGTGGCACCACCATCAACGACCGCGCATTGCTGATCTACACCTCCGGCACGACAGGTCTGCCGAAGGCCGCCAGCATCAGTCACCGCCGCATCCTCAATTGGGGTGGCTGGTTCGCAGGACTTACCGGCGCCACGCCGGAGGACCGGCTCTATGATTGCCTGCCGCTCTATCACTCGGTCGGCGGCATCGTCGCGCCTTGCAGCATGCTGCGTGCCGGCGCGAGTGCCGTTCTGACCGAGAAATTTTCCGCGCGCCATTTCTGGCGCGACATCGTTCGCTACGACTGCACGCTGTTTCAGTATATCGGCGAGCTCTGCCGCTATCTGTTGAAGGCGCTGCCGTCGGAGCTCGATCGCGCCCATCGTTTGCGGCTCGCCTGCGGCAACGGCCTGCGGGGCGACATCTGGGAGGCCTTTCAGGCCCGCTTTGCGATCCCGCAGATGCTCGAATTCTACGCCGCGACGGAAGGCAATTTCTCGCTTTACAATGTCGAGGGCCGGCCTGGCTCGATCGGCCGCGTGCCGTCGCTGCTCGCCCACCGCTTCCCGGCCGCGATCGTCCGGATCGACCAGGATACGGGTGGACCGATGCGCGGCGCGGACGGGCTTTGCAGCCCTTGCGCGCGCGGTGAAATAGGCGAGGCGATCGGACGGATCGGCACGGCCGATTCCGGCGGCGGCCGTTTCGAGGGTTACACTGACGCCGGCGAGACCGAGAAGAAAATCTTGCGTGACGTCTTTTCACACGGCGACGCTTGGTTTCGCACCGGCGACCTGATGCGGCAGGACGAGCAGGGCTTCTTCTATTTCGTCGATCGGGTTGGAGACACCTTTCGTTGGAAAGGCGAAAATGTCGCGACCGGCGAGGTCAATGCCGCGATCCTGCAATGTCCCGGTGTGATCGAAGCCGCAACTTACGGCGTGGTCGTGCCGGGCGCCGACGGGCGTGCCGGCATGGCCGCACTGGTGACCGGCGGTGATTTCGATCTCTCAGCCTTCGCCGTGGAGCTTGCGCGCCGGCTGCCGGCCTATGCCCAGCCGGTCGCCTTGCGCATCGTCCCTTCGCTCGATGCGACCGAGACTTTCAAGCAGAAGAAGCAGCAATTGATGGGCGACGGTTTCGATCCGGGAATCGTCCGCGATCCTTTGTTTGTCAGAAATGCCGCGACCGGGAATTACCATCCGCTCGATGCGGCGACCTATGGGAGGATCGCAGCCGGGGAGATCAGGCTATGACGAGATCGGGCGAGGGCCACCTTCAGTAGCAAGCGCTGCAATGCATTTACCAAGGCGATGAAAGCTCGGGCTGGTCCCGTGTTCCCTTCACCTTTTCCGCCTATGATTCGTCCGGTCAATTTTGATGCAAAAGCGGGTTCATCCATGTCAGTAAGGTTAAAGATCATTGCGGCGATGAAGCAGATTGCCGAGGAGCAGAAGGTCGAGCTGCCCCCGCTCACCGACGATCTGACGCTCAACGAAACCGGCTTCGATTCGCTTGCCTTCGCGATCCTGGTGGCGCGCCTGGAAGATGATCTCGGCGTCGATCCCTTCACGCTCGCCGAAGATGCGATCTTCCCGTACACCGTGGGCGATTTCATCAAGGCCTATGAGAATGTCCCCGCGTGAGGTCTTTGCGCTGCGCGACCATCTCGGCGCCGGATTGACGGAGCGTACGATTTCCGACCCGCGGCAGCCGTTGTCGCTGGGCGAACTCGCGGCGCGGAGCTGCATTGGCGGCCGCGGCGGCGAACTCGATGGGCGCGCGGTGCTGCTCGCCACCTCCGGCCAACTGCTGGCCGGCTTTGCGATGATCGAGATCGACGGCGTGGCGAGCCGGATGCTGCTCTGCCCGCCCGATCTCAACCCCGAGCACCTGGCGAGCGTGATCGCCGATGCCGAAATCGATACGGTCGTGACCGATCAGCCGGAGCGCTTTGCGGAGTTCGGCTCCGATCGTGTGCTCACGGTGGGCCTGCCGCAGCCCGCCGACAGCCCCGTGCAATCGACGCGCGCAACCGAATGGCTGATGTTGACGTCGGGGACCTCCGGCGTGCCGAAGATCGTCGGTCACACGCTCGAAGGTCTCTGCGGCGCGATCATCGGCGACAGTCCGGCGCCGGGCGCAACGCCGGTCTGGGCCACCTTCTATGACATCCGCCGCTATGGCGGCCTGCAGATATTCCTGCGTGCGATCGTCGGCGGCGGCTCGATGGTGCTGTCCGATCCGGATGAGGCGCTGTCCGATCATGTCGCTCGGCTGAAGGCACGCGGCGTCACCCATATCTCCGGCACGCCGTCGCATTGGCGCAAGCTGCTGATGAGCGGCGCCGCCAAAGACTTCGCGCCGCGCTATGTGCGCCTGTCCGGCGAGATCGCCGACCAGGCGGTGCTCGACGCGTTGGCTCAAGCGTTTCCGCACGCCTCGATCGGGCACGCCTATGCTTCCACCGAGGCGGGGGTCGGCTTCGCCGTCAATGACGGGCGTGAAGGGTTTCCGGCGAGCTTCGTGGATGAAGGTGCTGGCCAAGCGCGCGGCGTCGACATGAAGGTCGTCGACGGCTCGCTGCGCATCCGTTCCAAGCGCGCTGCGCATGCCTATATCGGCCGCAATGCGGCCGAACTCACCGATGCGGATGGCTTTGTCGATACCGGCGACATGGTGGAGCTGCGCGGCAACCGGTACTACTTCGTGGGCCGCCGCAACGGCATCATCAATGTCGGTGGCTTGAAGGTTCACCCCGAGGAGATCGAAGCCGTCATCAACCGTCATCCGGAGGTGCGGATGTCGCGGGCCAAGTCGCGGAAGAGCCCGATCACCGGCGGCATCGTCGTCGCCGACGTTGTGCTGACGGAGGAGAGTGACGCGAGCCGCGCGGCGGGGATCCGCGATGAGATCGTGGCCGCGTGCCGTGAAAGCCTCGCGCCGCACAAGGTGCCGGCGATGATCCGCTTCGTGCCGGCGCTCGACGTCACGCCGGCCGGCAAGCTGGCGCGCACCGATGCGTAACGTCCTGGTCACCGGCGGCAGCCGCGGCATCGGCCTTGCCCTCGCGCGTCGGCTGGCAGGTGCCGGTTACGACGTCATCGCGGTGGCGCGTCGCGAGAGCGAGGAGTTGCGTGCGGCGGTTGCCGAGTTCAGCGCCGCCAGCTCTGGCATCCAGTTTCGCGCCTGCGACTTGAGCGCGATCGACGCGATCCCGGCCTTCGTCAAATCGCTGCGCGACGAGTTCGGTCCGCTTTATGGCTTGGTGAACAATGCCGGCATCGGGACCGAGGGATTGCTGGCCACCATGCACAATTCCGAGATCGAGGCGCTGGTGCGCCTCAACGTGCTGGCGCCGATGATCCTCACCAAATACGTCGTTCGCCACATGATGGCGGCCGGCGAGGGCCGCATCGTCAACATTTCCTCGATCATCGCCGAGACCGGATATAACGGCCTGTCGGTCTATGGTGCGACCAAGGCGGCCGCCAACGGCTTCACCCGGTCGCTGGCGCGTGAGGTCGGCAAGGTCGGCATCACCGTGAATGCGGTCGCGCCCGGCTTTATCGCAACAGAGCTGACGCAGAGCATGGATGACGCACAGCGCCAGCGCATCGCCGGCCGCAGCGCGCTGCGGCGGCTGCCCGACGCTGACGATGTTGCTGCGATGGTCGAATATCTGCTCGGCGAGGGCGGCCGCAACGTCACCGGAACCGTGCTCACCGTCGATGCCGGCAATACGGCCTGACGGAGCTTGCGTCCGGGTCGCAATCTCGCGTTCCCTCCCGTTGATTTTCCTCAAGTGACGGGTTGCGATCGGCAGCGATAGTGCAGGTCTTCTTCATGGAATCCTGCCGGTCATGCTCGAACGTATTCTGCGGTGGAGTCTCGTTGCGATCGCTGTGGCCGGGCTCGCTGCCGGCGGCATTGCTCATGCGTTCGCGCTGCCGGACCTCGCGGATGTCGCATTTACAGTGGCGACCGTGCCGGTGATTATCGGCCTGATCGTCTCCATCATCAGGGATTTTCTTGCCGGCCGTGTCGGCGTCGATGCGATCGCTCTGGTCTCGATGAGCGCGGCCATCATCCTGCGCCAGCCGCTGGCCGGTGCGGTCGTGGCGCTGATGTACGCCGGTGGCAATGTGCTGGAGGATATCGCGGTTGCGCGCGCCGAACATGATCTGCGCGCGCTGGTCGACCGGGCCCCGCGCGAGGCGCATCGTCGGATCGGCGGTCACATCCAGGATGTGCCGATTGCCGATGTCGCCATCGGCGATCTCCTGATGGTGCGCGCGGGCGAGATCGTGCCGGTCGATGGCGTGATCGAATCCGAGGTCGCTGTGGTCGACGAGTCAGCGCTGACCGGGGAGCCGATCCCGGTCAACAAGCCGCACGGCACGGGGATCCTGTCCGGCTCGTTGAACGCGGGTGAGACGTTCGAACTGTCGGTGACGGCGACCGCGGGCGAAAGCACGTATGCCGGGATCGTCAAGCTGGTCACCGCGGCGCAGACCGCGAAGGCGCCTTTCGTGCGGATGGCGGATCGCTATGCGTTGATCTTCCTGCCGGTGAGTCTTGCGATTGCCGCCTTGGCCTGGCTCGCCTCGGGCGATCTGACCCGCAGCCTTGCGGTGCTAGTCGCGGCGACGCCGTGTCCACTGATCCTGGCAGCCCCGGTCGCCTTTATCGCCGGGGTGGCGCAGGCGGCGCGCCGTGGCATCCTGGTCAAGGGCGGCGGCAAGCTCGAGGCGCTCGCGCGTGCGCACACCGTTCTGTTCGACAAGACCGGTACGCTGACGGTTGGCGGTGCGCGCCTCCTGTCGGTCGAAGCGGCCCCCGGCGAGGACGCGGATACCGTGCTGCTGCTTGGCGCCTCGCTCGAGCAGGCTTCGCATCACGTGGTGGCCCACGCCATCGTCGAAGCGGGCCTGGCGCGCGGCTTCAAGCTCAAGGTCCCGGAGCAGGTGCGGGAGACCCTGGGTTCCGGCCTCCACGGCATGATCGAGGGCCGCGAGGTCAGCGCGGGCTCGCGCGATCTGATCCTGGCAAGCGGAAATCCCGCGCCTTGGGCGGCGCGTGCGATCCGGCGCGCATCCTGGCGCTCGGCGCTCGTCGTCTTTGTCGCGGTGGAGGGGCGGCCAGTGGGCGCACTCCTGCTGGCCGACGAATTGCGCCCCGACACGCCGCGTGCCATTCGCCTGCTCCGGCAAGCCGGCGTCGCGCGCATGGTGATGGTAACCGGCGACCGTGCCGCGGCCGCGCAGGCGATCGGCGCGGCGCTCGATCTCGATGCCGTGCTGGCCGACCGCGTGCCCGCCGACAAGGTCGATGCGGTCAGGACCGAGCAGCGCCTGCATCCGACCATCATGGTCGGCGACGGCATCAACGATGCGCCGGCGCTGGCCGCCGCCGATGTCGGGGTCGCGCTCGGCGCGCGTGGCGCCAGCGCCTCCTCGGAGGCTGCCGACGTCGTGATCCTCGCCGATCGGCTCGACCGGGTCGGCGAAGCGATCATGGTCGCGCAGCGAGCGCGGCGGATCGCGCTGGAAAGCATCGCGATCGGGATGAGCCTCTCCTTCCTGGCCATGGGCGCCGCGGCGTTCGGCTGGCTGCGGCCGGTGCCGGCCGCGCTCATCCAGGAGGCGATCGACGTCGCCGTCATTCTCAACGCGCTGCGCGCATTGCTGCCGCCTTATCGCAGCAGCTCGGGGCAGATGCCCGTCGAGGCCGGGCGCGAGCTTCGGCACGACCACCAGGCGCTGATCCGCGGCCTCGATCGGCTCAGGGCGATCGCCGACGCGCTGGACGAGGCGGCTGCCGAGTCGGCCCCGGCCCTGATCGCCGAAGCCAATCGCCTGGTGCAGGATCAGGTGGTCGCGCATGAACGCGACGATGAAGGCGCGATCTATCCCAGGCTCGCCGCGTTGCTACAGGAGAGCCATGGACTTTCGGCGATGAGCCGCGCCCATCGGGAGATCCTGCATCTGGCGCGGCTGCTGGCGCGCATCGCCGAGGACCTTCCGTCGGAAAAGATCGATCGCTATCTGGTCCGCGACGCCCAGCGCGTGATCGAGGCCATCGAGACGCTGGTGCGGATGCACACCGCGCAGGAGGACGACATCTACGAAGCCGTGGTCGAGCGGACCGCCGCCTGAGCGCGGTGCTCACCGCGAATATTTCGGCCGGTCGAGCCGATCTTTGGAGAACTCCGGCGGACCCTCGATCAGCCGCCGGATGCGGCGCTCGCGTTCGTCTGCCGGCAGATCCGGGGCGAGCATTCGCTCGAGCTGCTGGGCGACGATCTGCTCGAGTGCGATCGAATCGCAGACGGATTTGCGCGGACTGGCTGCCGGCGCTGAGGCCTGCAAGCCGATTTCCAGCAGGCGGCGGATACCATCAGCCCGCGTGATCTCCTGCGTTTCTGCCCAGGCGTCGATTTTCGCGGTCAGCTGTTGCGACAGCTTCACCGCGCTGACGGCATCGTGTCCAAGCCGGACGGCGGGACGAAGCTCATTTCTCGCGTCGAACACGGGCGTCGTCTGTCTGTTGCACATGGCAGCCTAGATGGGTTTGACGGAACGGGATTTGATTCCAATCAATGAAGCTCCGCGCGGGCATCGACCGTCCGGTCGCTTGCCGGCGCGAACTGGTTGATCACCATGCCGGGCAGGGTTAGGGACCTGCGGCACAATCACAAGTGAGACGGCAACGGGCTTGGCATGCGCTTCCTGCAAACTTTCCAGCTGTTTGATTTCCTTGACACCCTGGTCAGCCTGCTCACGGCCTTCGTGCTCGGGACCTTGATCGGGGCCGAGCGGCAATATCGGCAGCGCAGCGCGGGCCTGCGCACCAATGTGCTGGTGGCGGTCGGGGCTGCGGCCTTTGTCGATCTCGGCAACCGTCTCACCGGTGCGGACGGCGCAGTGCGGATCATCGCCTATGTGGTGTCGGGGATCGGCTTTCTTGGTGCCGGGACGATCATGAAGGAAGGCATGAATGTCCGCGGCCTCAACACCGCGGCGACCTTGTGGGCCTCGGCGGCGGTTGGCGCCTGCGCCGGCGCCGATTTGATTGCGCAGTCGGCGGCGTTGACGCTGTTCGTGCTCGCCGGCAACACGCTGTTGCGGCCGTTGGTCAACGCCATCGACCGTATCCCCCTCACCGAGAAGCACTCCGAAGCCAATTACGAGATCGTCGTGACCACGGACGGCTTGCGGGCCGCTGAGATACGGGAGGCGATCGACGAGCGGCTGGAGGCCGCCAAATACCCGGTTCGCGAGACCGAGGTGGCCTACCGCTCCCCGGACAATGTCGAGATCACGGCGCTGCTGGTGCCGCTCGCGGTCGAACCGGGCGATCTCGACCGCGTCACCGCCGAGCTCTCCAAATTGCCGGGGGTACGTCATGCCACCTGGAATGTCAGTGCGCTGGAGTGACTGAGCGCTTGGGTGGAATGATCGATGATGCAGGGGACGACTTCGCCGGAAGCCGTCGGTCTCTCATCGGAGCCGGACGAAACTGGCTGGTCGTCCAAAAACACACCCAAAAATTCACCCAACTGGTCTGGCAAGGCCGGAATCCGTCCCCTCGGGCCGGTCATCGATCAGGCGCGAAATGTTCCATTCGTCGTGTGAACCATGGCTGAATGCCACGGGCGTCCGCTGCTCATAACAGTTGCCCCCATCGCGTGCCGGAATGCCCCGGAGAGACCGTTCATGCGGCGACCCCGACCGCCATTGTATCGGAACCATGATAGGTGCGCCGCGAAATAATGCAACCTAAGATTTTGATCTGGCGAAGGTAAACGGTCAGTGTCCGCCGCGGGCGTAAATTTCGTAAAAGCCGAGGACGATCTCGCAGGCGATGAGGATCACCACGATGATCTCGAGCCGGAGCGAACGCTTGGTGTCGATGATGTCGGCGAGCGCCGTCGCGGTCTCCGCGATCACCGAGAGCTTGCGGTTCAGGGTCTCGACGCGCTCGCTCAGCTCGTATTCGTCCTCCAGCCGCGCATAGAGCCGTTCGAGGTCCGGCCGATCCCACAGCACGTCCGGCTTCTCGCCGACGGCGACGCGCCCTGAGACCCGATGCTGCACCAAGAGGGCCTCGCCGAGCAGCTTCAGCATCGCTGTGCCGCTCCGCGAACTGCGTCCGAACATGGCAAGCTCGCGCGCGAACGGTTCGATCGTATCGAAGACGTTGGCGACCTCGCGCTCGCCGCGCCCGAGTACGACACTCTTGGCAAGCGCATCGGCGACGACGAGCAGCCGCTCGAGCGAGAACTCCTTGACAACGATCGGTCCGCCGACAGGTATCGGTTCTTCGGCCTCGCGCGCCACCTGCACTTTCGCGGTCTCTTCCTCGGGGGGATTGATCAGCCCGAACAGCCGCGGCCTCAAGCGTTCGAGAAACTCGGTCTCCTCGGCCGCCGACATGCCGATGAACACGACGACGCCATAGCGAAACACCACAGCCACGCCGCTCGATCCGATGCCGACTGCAAGCGGCGTCGCGGACAGCACCTGGCCCTCGAAACCCGCGGTATTGATGCGATCGGCGATCTGCAGCGCGCGGGCGGAGAGCTGTGGGGCAGGTGGGGTCTGGGTCATCCCTTCAGCCTAGCAGGGGCGGAGCGATATTTCGACGACAACGCGCGTGCGGCGGCCATCGGCCTTGCTGCTGGCCAATGTCGGGTTCAAACCTGATGCGGCGTGAACCGGCTTGACAGCTGCAGCCGTAGCTCCTCTCTGAGGTCGCAACCGAGACAGATCGTCCATCCATGTCGAGCACGAGCGCCGCCGATTTCTACGCCGCCATTCCGGTCTTCCGCGGCTTCGCCCGGCTGATGGAGCCGTCGCTATATCGGCCGCTGCCTGACGATTGGACGGTCGGCGTCGCCGATATCGTCGACTCGACGAAGGCCATTGCCGACAAGCGCTACAAGGCTGTCAACATGGCAGGCGCCGCCGTCATCGCCGCCGTGACCAACGGCTTGGGTGGACGGGAATTTCCGTTCGTGTTCGGTGGCGATGGCGCGAGCTTCGCAGTCGCGCCGGGCGATGTCGATCGCGCACGCGCCACGCTGGCCGCAACCGCGACCTGGGTGCGCGAAGATCTGGGACTGACCATGCGCGTGGCGCTGGTGCCGATGGCGGCGATCCGCGCCCAGGGGCTGGACGTGCGGGTGGCGCGTTACGGTCCGTCCGCCAATCTGTCCTATGCGATGTTCTCCGGCGGCGGGCTCGGCTGGGCGGAGGCGGCGATGAAACGCGGCGAATTCGCCGTGCAGCCGGCGCCCCCCGGCACGCAGCCGGATCTCTCCGGCCTGTCCTGCCGGTTCGAGGAAATTCCGTCCGCGCGCGGGCTCATCCTCTCGGTGCTGGTACTGCCGGCGGAAAGCACTGATCCGTCGGACTATCGCAAGGTGATCGAAGAGATCATCGCGCTGGTCGAGCGCAGCCCCGACTCCGGCAGGCCGGTCCCGGCGGGTGGGCCGGCGCTGAAATGGCCGCCCCAAGGTTTCGGCTACGAGGTCCGTGCATCGCGCGGCGGCCCCTTGGTCGCGCGCTGGGTTCGTGTGCTCGCACGAACGCTGTTCGTCTATGCGGTCTTTCGTTTCGGCATCCGGATCGGCGGCTTCGTACCGAAGCTCTACAAGCAGCAGCTGGTCGAGAATTCTGACTTCCGCAAATATGACGACGCGCTGCGCATGATCCTCGACTGCACCGAGGAGCTTGCGCAGGCGTTGAACAACCGCCTGGCGGATGCCGCTTCACGCGGTATCGTGCGCTACGGACTGCATCGGCAGGATGCCGCGATGATGACCTGCTTTACGCCCTCGGCACTGCGCCCCGATCATGTGCACTTCATCGACGGCGCGCGCGGTGGTTATGCGTCGGCTGCGACCGCGCTGAAGGCGGCGGTCACAGCTTGACCGCACTTAGTGCGCGCGCGTCCAGGTCTCGCCGCCGCAGAGTGCGCCGACGCAGCCTTCGACCTTGAGCGCTTCGGGGCCGGCGACGGAGATGTGGCTTTCGTAGCTCTGGCCATCATCGGCATTGTAGATCTTGCCTGACCATCGGTTGGCCCCGTCCGGGTGCACGCCGATGAACAATTGCAGCCCCATGATCGGACGCTGGCGCAGCTCGCGATCCGGATTCTTGTCGTCGACGGCGGGCTTGGCGGTGCCCGGATCGATCGGCTGCTTGAGCCAGACCACATTGCCGCACAGGTTGGCGCCACATTTGCTGACCTTGATCTTTGCGTCGCCCGCTTGCGTCAGCCAGGTCCCGGTCGGATCGTCGGCCGCCAAGGCCGGATGCGCGGCTCCCATCAACGCCGCGAGCGCAAGAGCAAGAATATTCAATTTCGCAATCATGATACCCCCCGGATCAGGACGATGTCCATAACAGCAAATTGCGTCGATGCAACCGGCCGCGGCTGTTTGTCCAATGCCGCCGCATCACGATGAGTTGCGACATTTCGCTGTCGGCATCTTGCGGTGCTCTTTCGCCGGTGCTCACCATGGCAGGCCGCAGAGATCGATCGTGCCGCGTGTCGGCGCGGTGCGCTTGAGATCGTGAACGTGAGGTCCAATCGCGTCGAAGCGCACGCGTCCTTTGTCCGGCTGCTCGACATAGACGTCGCCTTCGAACGGCATGAAGCCGCGCGCCATGTAAAACGGTGCACGATACGGCTCGCAGAACAGGATCGCGAAGTTCACGGAATCCTCATGCCTGAAAGTCTGGATCGCGGCGTTCAGCGCAATCGTGGCAAGCCCGCGATTGCGCACGTCCTCGCGCGTCATCACACCGCCGATGCCGCCGACATTGATCTTCTGGCCATTCCAGGTCACGACGCGGCGATAGAGGCCGACGTGGCAGACCACGTCGCCAGCCTCGTCCTGCACCAGGACGCGGAGATCGGCATGGGCAAAGGTGATACCTGCCCAGGGTAATGTGGCGACGACCTCAGGCGGCCAGACCGCTTGATAGAGCGGGTGAACCAGCTCCCAAGAGGCGGCGCCATTGAGGACCTCGATCTCGATGCTCATCAAAGCGGCTCGCTTTTTCCAAAATCACAGTGTTTTACACTCCTGGAACCTTCTATAAGGAGGTCCCGTTAAATCCCCGTCTTCCCACAAGTTGCGGAAACCACCCCATGACCTTTACTCTTCCCCCGCTCCCTTACGACTATGAAGCCCTTGGCCCCTATATGTCGAAGGAGACGCTCGAATATCACCATGACAAGCATCACCAAGCCTATGTGACCAACGGCAACAATGCGATCAAGGGGACCGAATTCGAAGGGAAGTCCCTCGAGGAGATCGTGAAGGGCTCGTTCGGCAAGAATCCTGCCGTGTTCAACAATGCCGGCCAGCACTACAACCACATCCACTTCTGGCAGTGGATGAAGAAGGATGGCGGCGGCAGCAAATTGCCGGGCCGCCTCGAGAAGAAGATCAACGAAGATCTTGGCGGCTTCGAGAAATTCAAGGCGGATTTCGCCGCGGCCGGCGTCGGCCAATTCGGCTCGGGCTGGTGCTGGCTCCAGGTCAAGAACGGCAAGCTGGAAATTTCCAAGACCCCGAACGGCGAGAATCCGCTGGTGCATGGCGCCACCCCGATCCTCGGCTGCGACGTCTGGGAGCATTCCTATTACATCGATTATCGCAACCGCCGTCCGGACTACCTGAAGGCCTTCGTCGAAAACCTCATCAACTGGGATTATGTCGACGAGCTCTACGGCAAGACGATCTGATCCGCGCCGCTATGGTGCGCGAAGAGGGCGGCGGCTTCGGTCAGCCGCCCTTTTTGTTGGGGGCGGTTCTTGTCAGAGGCGCAGGATTGCGGCAATTTTTTTCTCTGTTGACCGCCTTTGGTGGCATGCCGCGTGTGCGAATGACGTTGCGGGGATGAGGTTCAGGTGAAGCAGTTGTTGGGTTACGTGCTGGTGTTTTTCGGGGGCGGGATGGGCGCCTCAATTCGACACGCGGTGAACATGGCGAGCGCCAAGGCGCTCGGCACGGCCTTTCCGTTCGGCACGCTCATCATCAACGTCACGGGCTCGATCGTGATGGGCCTGATCGCCGGCTATCTCGCCTTCAAGGGCGGGGCGACCCAGCACTGGCGGCTGTTCCTGATGACCGGCATTCTCGGTGGCTACACCACCTTCTCCGCCTTTTCGCTCGATACCGCGCTCCTGTACGAGCGTGGGGCCGTGGGGCTCGCCGCCCTCTATGTGCTGGGATCGGTCGGGCTGTCGATCGCCGGATTGTTCGGAGCGCTCGCGCTGGTGCGGTACCTCACTTGAGGCTTGGCCTCGCCCGGGGCGGGCGGCCGCTGCCGTGGACAGCTGTAACGTTATAATATAACGTTAGTCTATGGTGTCACACGATCTTCATACCCACGCCCATCCCCACCCGCATGCGCACCGCCACGGGCCGGCCATGCCGCATCCGGCGCAGGCCGCGCCGTGGTCGATCCTGCGGATGCCGGCCACCGCGCGGCTCGCCGCGGCCCTGGCGGCGAGCGCCGGGCTGTGGGTGATCGTCTGGCTTGCGATGCGCTGACGCCGATGACCATGCAGCTGCAATTTCGCGATGTGACGCTCGGCTACGACCGGCATCCCGCCGTGCATCACCTTTCCGGCGACGTCGCTGCGGGCAGCCTGCTGGCCGTGGTCGGTCCCAATGGGGCCGGCAAGTCGACGCTGTTCCGCGGCATCGTCGGCCTGCTCAAGCCGTTGGCGGGCGCCATCAGCACCGGCGGCCTGGACCGGCGGAGCATCGCCTATCTGCCGCAGATCGCCGATATCGACCGCACTTTCCCGATCTCGGTGTTCGATTTCGCCAGCACCGGCTTGTGGCGCTCCGTGGGTCCATTCGGCGGTATCGGCAAGGCGGCCCGGGCGCGGATCGCACAGGCGATCGCTGCCGTCGGCCTCACCGGCTTCGAGACCCGCGGCATCGGCACGCTGTCGGGCGGCCAGATGCAGCGCCTGCTGTTCGCGCGCGTGCTGCTGCAGGATGCGCGGATGATCGTGCTGGACGAACCGTTCAATGCGATGGACACCAGCACCTCGACCGACCTGTTGCGGCTGGTCGAGCGCTGGCACCAGGAGGGGCGCACGGTGGTGGCGGCGCTGCACGACCTCGACATGGTCCGCGGGCACTTTCCGCAAACGCTCCTGCTCGCGCGCGAGCCGGTCGCCTGGGGGCCTACGGCAGACGTACTGAGCGCCGACAATCTCGCGACGGCACGGCGGATGTGCGAAGCGTTCGACGAAAAAGCGAGGGCCTGCATGCCCGACCAGATTCCATCGCGGGCGGCCTGATGATCACCGACGTTCTGATCACGCCGTTCTCCGATTTCGCGTTCATGCGCCGTGCGCTGGCGGCGGTGATCGCCTTGGCGCTCGGCTCGGGGCCGATCGGCGTGTTTCTGATGCTGCGCCGGATGAGCCTGATGGGTGACGCCATGGCGCATGCGATCCTGCCGGGCGCGGCCATCGGCTTTCTGCTCTCCGGCCTCAATTTGTTCGCGATGACGACGGGCGGCCTGGTCGCCGGCTTCACGGTGGCGCTGCTCTCGGGGCTCGTGTCGCGCTCGACCGGGCTGAAGGAGGACGCTTCCCTTGCGACCTTCTATCTCGCCTCGCTTGCGATCGGTGTCACCATCGTCTCGGTGAAGGGCACCAATATCGACCTGCTGCACGTGCTATTCGGCAACATCCTGGCGATGGATGATCCGACACTGCTGATGGTCGCCAGCAACGCCACGCTCACGCTGCTCGTGCTGGCGGTGATCTACCGCCCGCTGATGATCGAGAGCGTGGATCCCCTGTTCCTGCGCACGGTGAGCCGGGCCGGCGCACCTGCGCATCTGGTCTTTCTCGGGCTGATCGTGGTCAATCTCGTCAACGGCTTCCAGGCGCTCGGCACCCTGCTTGCGGTCGGGTTGATGATCCTGCCGGCGGGCATCGCCCGGTTCTGGTCGCGCGACATCACGCCGATGATCTGCATCGCCGTCGCGGCCGCGATCGTCTCCGGCTATGTCGGGCTGGTGCTGTCGTTCCAGACCCGCATTCCGTCCGGTCCGGCGATCATTCTGGTCGCCGCGCTGATCTACCTCGCTTCGGTGCTGTTCGGGCGCGTCGGCGGCGTGCTCCCACAGCTGTTTCCCGGGCGCCATCTCGAAGCCTGATGAGCCTTGCCATGCGACGTTTCTGCTTAGTCCTCAGTCTTGCATTGTTCGGTCTCGTCTCGGCGCATGCACATGCAGATGCGCGGCTTAATGTCGTCGCGAGCTTCTCGATCCTCGGCGATTTCGTCCGGCAGGTGGGTGGCGACAAGGTCAATGTCACCACGCTGGTTGGGCCTGACAGCGATGTCCATGTTTACACGCCGACGCCGCATGATGCGAAGGATGTCGCCGAGGCGCGGCTCTTGGTCGTCAACGGTCTCGGCCTGGAGGGCTGGCTGCCGCGTCTCTTGCAGGCCTCCGGAGCCAAGGCCCGGATCGTGACGGTGACCCAAGGGATCACGCCCCGGAAGCGCGGCGCCGATGCTGATCCGCACGCCTGGCAGTCGGTCAAAAATGCGATGATCTATGTGACTGATATCCGCGATGCGCTGGTCGCGGCCGATGCCGCCGACGCCGACACGTTCAAGCGGAACGCCGATCGCTATCTGGCCGAGCTCGACGGTTTGGACCGCGAGGTCCGCGCCGAGATCGAGAAGATCCCTCCCGAGCGGCGCAAGGTGATCTCGACCCACGACGCCTTCGGCTATTTCGCCGACGCTTACGGTGTGGAGTTCATCGCTCCGCTCGGTGTATCCACCGAGACCGAGCCGAGCGCGCGCGACCTCGCCGGCATCATCGCGCAGATCAAGCGCGCACAGATCCCCGCGGTCTTTCTGGAGAACTTCAATGACGATCGGCTGATCAGCCGGATCGCCGCCGAAACCGGCGCCAAGGTCGGCGGCACCCTGTACTCAGATGCCCTCAGCGAGGAAAACGGCCCGGCACCCACTTACATTGCGATGGTCAGGCACAATATAAAGGCCTTGACCAGCGCGCTCGGCCGCTAGGCCGGCGGCCTATGTTCAGCGCGGCAAATCGATTTCGAATGCGAGCTACTTCCCGGAGCGAATATGTCTGACGTGACCTCCCAGAAAGTCCCCGTGACCGTATTGACCGGCTATCTCGGTGCCGGCAAGACCACGCTGCTGAACCGCATTCTCTCCGAGGACCATGGCAAGAAATACGCCGTCATCGTCAACGAATTCGGCGAGATCGGCATCGACAACGACCTGATCGTCGGCGCCGACGAAGAAGTCTTCGAGATGAACAATGGCTGCATCTGCTGCACGGTGCGCGGCGATCTCGTGCGCATCATCGAGGGCCTGATGCGGCGCAAGGGCAAGTTCGATGCGATCATCGTCGAGACCACCGGCCTCGCCGATCCGGCCCCGGTGGCGCAGACCTTCTTCGTCGACGAAGACGTGCAGAAGAATGCCCGGCTCGACGCGGTCGTCACGGTGGCCGACGCCAAATGGCTGTCGGATCGGCTGAAGGATGCACCGGAGGCCAAGAACCAGATCGCCTTCGCCGACGTGATCGTGCTGAACAAGACCGACCTCGTCTCCGGGGGAGAACTCTCCGAGGTCGAGGCGCGCATCCGCGGCATCAATCCCTACGCCAAGCTGCATCGCACCGAGCGCTGTCAGATCGCGATAGCGGACGTGCTCGAGCGCGGCGCCTTCGATCTCGACCGCATCCTCGAAATCGAGCCCGACTTCCTGGAAGCCGGCGACGATCACGACCACGACCATCATCACCACGATCATGACCATGGCCATCACCATGATCACGGCCATGGCTTGAGGCACTATCACGACGAGGAGATGCAGTCGCTGTCGCTGCGGACCGACAAGCCGCTCGATCCGATGAAGTTCATGCCGTGGCTGCAGAACCTGGTGCAGACGGAGGGCGGCAAGATCCTGCGCTCCAAGGGCATCCTGTCGTTCCAGGACGATGATGATCGCTACGTGTTCCAGGGCGTCCACATGATGCTGGAGGGTGATCACCAGCGGAAATGGAAGGAGGGCGAGCCGCGTGAAAGCCGCGTCGTCTTCATCGGCCGCGAATTGCCGGAACAGGCCATTCGCGAAGGTTTCGAGCGCTGCATCGTGACGTGATGAGTTCGTTCGAGCCAGGCGGCGAGGCCGCATCCATCGTTTCGGTGACCGACCGGGTGAAGCCGGTCGAACTCGGCATGAACGTGACCGCCGTGCATTATCTCGGCGATCGCGCTGTCTTCGTCGGCACCGAGGAGAGCGTGGCCTTTGTCGATCCCGAAGGCGCGATGACGAAGGTCGAGGTGGTCGGCGGCGGCATTCTGTCGGCCGTGTCCGACGGCTCGCGGATCGTGATCGGCAGCGACGACGGCAAAGTCGTTGCAGTCGACGGCAAGGGCGCAGTGACCGCGCTCGCGACCGATCCGAAGCGGCGCTGGATCGATAATGTCGCCGTGCATACGGATGGCAGCGTGGCCTGGTCGGTCGGCAAGACCGCCTTCGTCCGCTCGCCCAAGGGCGAGGAGAAGTCGCTCGAAGTGCCCTCGACCGTCGGCGGACTTGCGTTCGCGCCCAAGGGGCTGCGGCTCGCGATCGCCCATTACAACGGCGCCACCCTGTGGTTTCCCAACATGGCGGGGACGCCGGAATTTCTCGCCTGGGCCGGCTCCCATCTCGCCGTCAGCTTCAGCCCGGATAACAAGTTCCTGGTCACCGCAATGCATGAGCCGGCGCTGCACGGCTGGCGGCTCGCCGACGGCAAGCACATGCGCATGACCGGCTATCCCTCGCGGGTGAGGTCGATGGCGTGGGGGGCGGGCGGCCGCTTCCTGGCGACCTCCGGCGCCGACATGGTGATCATGTGGCCCTTCGTCGGCAAGGATGGCCCGATGGGCAAGGAGCCGGCCATGCTGGCGCCGCTGCAGGCCAAGGTGACCGCAGTGGCCTGCCATCCGAAGCAGGACATCCTCGCCGCCGGCTATGAGGATGGCACCGTTCTGATGGTACGGATGCATGACGGTGCCGAGATCCTGGTGCGCCGCAACGGCACGCCGCCGGTGGTGGCGCTGGCCTGGAATGCCGCCGGAACCTGGCTGGCCTTCTCTGATGAAGCCGGCGGGGCGGGGCTGCTGAAGGTCTGAGACAAGTCGTAGGCGCGGCTCCCCCGGGAACCGCGTCCAGCGCCGCTCGTTGTTCCCGGCAATATCGATTGGCGGGTGTGACCATGATGTTAGCGAACAGCAAACAAAGGTTGCGCAGGGAACTGCTGCTCGGGGCCGGGCTGTTTGCCGTCGGTGCGCTGATCGCGGTGCTGTCGCTGGCGGATATCCGCGCGACCCACCTGGGCGAAGTGGCGCAGGCGACGCCGTCAGCCTCGCCGGAGCCCTCCCCATCGCCGCCAGCCGAATCGAAGCCGGGCGGCACCCGCCCGACGACGCCGGCCCCCGAACCCGCGCAGCCCGACCCGGCCGCTCAGAAGGAAGGCGCCAAGCCGGCGCTGCCACCAGCCCCGGCCGAGAAGGTCGCCCCGCCGATCGAGAAGAAGTAGCTCTCACCGTCATTCCGGGGCGCGTCGAAGACGCGAACCCGGCGACTGTCTTAGCTGTCAAGCGATTGCTGGGTATATCGGGTGTTGTTTTTGACCATGGTGTTTGCGGTG
>NZ_JAUETT010000008.1:0-202877 GCF_032484835.1 Bradyrhizobium sp. SZCCHNS1022
GCAACCGGGAATCCAACGAGCTGTCTCTACCCGCCGCCACTATGACAGTGACACCCGGTCAGATACAGGAATCTCGACGTTGTTTTGCGTCGTTTCCCTCAGCTCGAGGTTCCGGGTTCGACGCTTACGCCTCGCCCCGGAACGACGGCGTTGGAATCACCGCACCAAAATATTCCGGAACTGCCAGGGATCGTTGGTGTCGATGTCTTCCGGGAACAGGCCCGGGCGATCGGTCAGCGGCGTCCAGTCGGTGTAGAAGCCCTTGACCGGGCCGAGATACGGCATCTGGATTTCGAGGCAGCGGCGGAAATCCAGTTCGTCGGCTTCGACGATGCCGGCGTTCGGGTTCTCCAGCGCCCACACCATGCCGGCGAGCACGGCTGAGGAGACCTGCAGGCCGGTCGCGTTCTGATAGGGCGCGAGCTTGCGCGTCTCCTCGATCGACAGCTGCGAGCCGTACCAGTAGGCGTTCTTGGCGTGGCCGTAGACCAGCACGCCGAGCTCGTCGATGCCATCGACGATCTCATGCTCATCCAGGATGTGCCACTTCTCCTGCATCTTGCCGGTGGCGCCGAAGATCTCGTGCAGCGACAGCACCGCGTCGTTGGCGGGGTGATAGGCGTAGTGGCAGGTCGGGCGGTACGCCACCTTGTCGCCGTCGCGCACGGTGAAATAGTCGGCGATCGAGATCGACTCGTTGTGTGTCACCAGGAAGCCGTATTGCGCGCCCGGCGTCGGGCACCAGGAGCGCACGCGGGTATTGGCGCCGGGCTGCAGCAGATAGATCGCGGCACCACAGCCTTCCGAGTGCGTGCGGCCATTGTCCGGCATCCATTTTTCGTTGGTGCCCCAGCCGAGCTCCGCCGGCTGCATGCCTTCGGATACGAAGCCTTCGACCGACCAGGTGTTGACGAACACGTCCATCGGCTTCGGGTTCTTGGAACGCTGGGTGTCGCGTTCGGCGATATGGATGCCCTTGACCCCGAGCTTCTGCGCGAGTTGCGCCCAGCCCTCGCGGCTCTTCGGCTCGACGATCTCGGTCTTGGTGTCGCGGGCGATGTCGAGCAGCGCCTGCTTGACGAACCAGGACACCATGCCGGGATTGGCGCCGCAGGTGGAGACGGCGGTGGTGCCGCCCGGGTTCTTGCGGCGTGCCGCCAGCAACGTCTCGCGCAGTGCGTAGTTGGAGCGCTGCTCGACCCCCATGTTCTTGTCGAAATAGAACCCGGCCCAGGGCTCGACCACGGTGTCGACGTAGAGCGCGCCGATTTCCCGACACAGCGTCATGATGTCGACCGAAGACGTGTCGACCGAGAGATTGACGCAGAAGCCCTGGCCGCCGCCCTCGGTGAGCAGCGGCACCAGCAGTTCGCGATAATTCTCGCGGGTCACCGCCTGCTGGATGAAGCGGACGCCGTGCTGCTTGGCGAGCTCGCCATTGTCATGCGGATCGATGATCACGAAGCGGTTCTTGTCATAGGCGAAGTGCCGCTCGATCAAGGGCAGGGTGCCCTTGCCGATCGAGCCGAAGCCGATCATGACGATGGGACCGGTGATCTTCGCGTGGATCTGCGAGCTCATCATGTTCTCCGAAAACGATAGGGTACTGAACGGGTTCAGGCGCTGCGGCGCTTGGCCGTGACTTCGATCTCGACCTTCATCTCGGGCTTGAGCAGCGCGGCGACGACGAGCAGCGTGGCCGCAGGGCGGATGTCGCCGAACACCTCGCCGCAGACGGCGAAGTGGGCGTCGGCGTCCTTGGGATCGGTGATGTAGTAGGTCGCCCGCACGACGTCGGCCATCTCGAAGCCGCCCTCCTTCAGGGCGGACTCGATGGTCTTGAAGCAGTTGCGTGACTGGCTCGTGACGTCGGCCGGCATCGTCATGGTGGTGTAATCGTAGCCGGTGGTGCCGGCGACAAAGGCGAAGTCGCCGTCGACGACGGCGCGGCTGTAGCCAAAGGTCTTCTCGAAGGGCGATCCGGTGGAGATCAGGCGGCGGGACATGGGCAACCTCATATGGGATTTGGCCGGGGTTTAAGGGGTTTTGCTGCACCTGCGCAACCCCGGAGCCGGGATTGCTGGGAGATCGTCAGCGCGGGCGGGTGACGTCCGGCGGCGCTGCAGGGGAGCCCGTCCAGCGCCGGACCACGATGTCTCGGACGATCATGATGGCGAGCAGGAGCAGGACGAGGCTTGCGACCAGCGTGCCGCGACGCCGCGCCGGCACGGCGATGGCCGCTCCGGGCTGCTGCGCCTTCGCTGTGCGGGCCGTCACGCCGCGCATGATACCAGCGCCGCCTTGCGGCTGCGCCGCGATTTGCGTTCTTGCGCGCCCGTCGGCACGATCATGCCCCAGGCGCCGTCGAGCGCACCGGCGATGAGCTCGCGGCCGAGCAGGCGCTCGCGCTCGAACGGGCCCGGCAGTTCCAGCTCGACTGTCTTCTCGGCCGAGAAGCCGAAGCGGGCGTAGTAGGGCGCATCGCCGAGCAGGATCACCGCGCCATGGCCGCGGGCGGCCGCGATCGCGAGCGCCTCTTCCATCAGCGCGGCCCCGATGCCGAGGCTCCGGACATCCGGATCGACGGCCAGCGGGCCCAGCATCAGCGCATCGCGCCCACCGGCGTTGACGTGCCACAACCGCACGGTCCCGATCACCCGGCGCTCGCGAACCGCCGACAGGGCAAGGCCTGCGGCGGGCGCGCGTCCGTCGCGCAGGCGCTGGCAGGTGCGCTCATGACGGTTGTCGCCAAAGCAGGCATCGAGCAGCGCCTCGCGCGCCGCCACGTCGGAGCCGCGCTCGCTGCGGATCGCGAACGCAGCGGCGGCTTGAACAGGCGCAGTGGTGGTCGGCCGAAAAGCAGTCATGGCACATCAGTCCCGGCTCGCCGCTGCAGACTGTCGCCCGCGCGCAAGCACGTCATGTCAGGTCAATAAGGAAGCTCTATCGCTCCCTCTCCCGCTTGCGGGGGAGGGTCGGGGTGGGGGCTCATCCCACCCGGGGCTCGGAAATGCGAGCGCTCAGATGTGGTAGGTCTTGAGCGGCGGGATGCCGTTGAAGGCCACCGACGAGTAGGTCGAGGTATAGGCCCCGGTCCCCTCGATCAGCACCTTGTCGCCGATCGAGAGCGTCACCGGCAGCGGATACGGCAGCTTCTCGTAGAGCACGTCGGCCGAATCGCAGGTCGGGCCGGCGAGCACGCACGGCGCCATGTCCGCGCCGTCATGCGGGGTGCGGATCGCGTAGCGGATCGATTCGTCCATCGTCTCGGCGAGGCCGCCGAACTTGCCGATGTCGAGATAGACCCAGCGCAGTTCGTCCTCGTCGCTCTTCTTCGAGATCAGCACCACTTCCGACTCGATAACGCCGGCATTGCCGACCATGCCGCGGCCCGGCTCGATGATCGTCTCCGGGATCTGGTTGCCGAAATGCTTGCGCAGCGCACGGAAGATCGAGCGGCCGTACTGCACGACCGGCGGCACGTCCTTCAGGTACTTGGTCGGGAAGCCCCCGCCCATGTTGACCATGGTCAGGTTGATGCCGCGTTCGGCGCAGTCGCGGAACACGGTCGAGGCCATCGCCAGCGCCCGGTCCCACGCCTTCACCTTGCGCTGCTGGGAGCCGACATGGAACGAAATGCCGCAGGGCTCGAGACCCAGCCGCTTGGCGAGATCGAGCACCTCGACCGCCATTTCCGGGTCGCAGCCGAACTTGCGCGACAGCGGCCACTCGGCGCCGGCGCAGTCGTAGAGGATGCGGCAGAACACCTTGGCGCCCGGCGCGGCGCGGGAGATCTTCTCGACCTCGGCAGCGCAGTCCACCGCGAACAGGCGGATGCCGAGCGCATGGGCGCGCGCGATGTCGCGCTCTTTCTTGATGGTGTTGCCGTAGGAGATGCGGTCAGGCGTCGCGCCGGCGGCCAACGCCATCTCGATCTCGGCGACGGTGGCGGTGTCGAATGAGGAGCCGAGCGAGGCCAGCAGCGACAGCACTTCGGGGGCCGGATTGGCCTTCACCGCGTAGAACACGCGGCTGTCCGGCAGCGCCTTGGCGAAGCTCATGTAGTTGTCGCGCACGACGTCGAGATCGACAACGAGACAGGGCTCGGTGTCCAGACCTTCCTCGCGGCGGTTGCGCAGGAATTCCCGAATACGTTCGGTCATAGCACCCTCCAAACGGCCCCAGCGACGAGACCCGTTCAAACGTTCTCGACGGCGGTGCTTTGGCGTTGCCACCCGATGGAAAGGCGACAAAACCTCGGACCGAAGCCGAATTGTGCTGCCGTGGATTGGTTGGGAGGGGTCCCGCCCGCACACCTGGCAATGAAGGACAAGCCTTTTCAGTAGCCCGCGCCGGCGTTGGACTGCCGGTAGAGACCAAAAAAGCCCGATCCGTCGTTGCTTTAAGTCGCGTCCCCCGTTGAGAGCGGGGTGCGCCGGTTCGCCTCCGGCTGCCAGTCACGGTTGCAAGAGGCGAGGTCACCTTCAGCGGCATCTCTTGAGAGAGATGCTGGGCTTTCGGTTTGTGCTGATCCCGATCGGTGCGATCGCGATCCTAACAAAGCCGAGGGCCCCTCGGTTCCTCATCCCTTGGCGGCTGTCCGGCCTCTTGTCCGGATACCTACCGACTGACACACGACCACAGGCACGTGCGAAATTGGGCAAGTCGGGAAATAAGCGTTTTGAATTTCGACCGCAAGATTTTTTTGAAGTCTCGCGCGTGATTTCCCTAACGGTGTGCTTGGCGGACACAGCTTGTGCGGGAGCGCGGGCTTGTGTGAACGAACGTTAAGCTAGCTTAAAGCTCTGTCACGCGCGAAAGCCTTGTGGCGTAGTGCTTTCGTGCAGCGCCAGGACTACGCGCGCTTCACGAACGGCTCGACGCGCTGCGCGCCGCGGATGAAGGCCACCATCACGAAGACGCCGAGCGCGAACAGCAGCGCCTGCAGCACATGGGTGCCGGTGTCGCCGAGCCCGAACAGAATCGAAAGCGCCCAGCCGCCGGCGAAGGCCGCCCCGAACACTTCGGCGCCGATCAGGATCGCAGCCGAGAGCACGGTGATGACGCTGGTCCAGACGATCTGGCGGGAGGCGGCGGTCTGGTTCTCTGAGCTCATGATCGGGTCCTTGTGGGCGGGCCGCAATCTCTCCGAAAAGCTGCGCTGCATCAAGGGGAAATGACCCAAAAAGGGCGCCTTGCGTGGTAAGAGGAGCCAGATTTGGATTTCGAGAGACCACGGACCTTTGCCGATGACAGACACCGCCGACGCGACCGCGATCAACCCGCTCCTGAAGGCGTGGGAAACGCCGCACCAGACACCGCCGTTCGACGCGATCAAGCCGGAGCACTTCCTCCCCGCTTTCGAGCGCGCCTTTGCCGATCATGCCGCGGAGATCGCCGCCATCACGCATGATCCGGCGGAGCCCGACTTCGCCAACACGATCACGGCGCTGGAGCGCTCGGGCAAGCTGCTCTCCAAGGTGTCCGCCGTGTTCTATGATCTGGTCTCGGCGCACTCCAATCCGCAGATCCTGGAGATCGACAAGGAAGTCTCGCTGCGGATGGCGCGGCACTGGAATCCGATTCAGATGAATGCGGTGCTGTTCGGCCGTGTCGCCCGGCTGCACGAGAACCGCAAGACGCTCGACCTGACCGGCGAAGAGATCCGTCTCTTGGAGCGCACCTATACCCGCTTCCGCCGTGCCGGCGCCGGCCTTTCCGAAGAGGCCAAGACGCGGATGGCCGAGATCAACGAGCGGCTCGCCCAGCTCGGCACCACCTTCAGCCATCATCTGCTCGGCGACGAGCAGGACTGGTTCCTGGAGCTTTCCGAGGACGACCGCGCCGGCCTGTCCGAGCAGTTCATCGCGGCGGCCAAGGCCGCGGCCGAGGAGCGGGGTCTGCCGGGCAAGGCGATCGTGACGCTGTCGCGCTCGGCGGTCGAGCCGTTCCTGCAGAGCTCCGCCCGGCGCGACCTGCGCGAGAAGGTTTACAAAGCGTTCACGGCGCGCGGGAACAACGGCAACGCCAATGACAACAAGGCCATCATCGGCGAGATCCTGAGCTTGCGCGAGGAAGCTGCCAAGATCATGGATTTCCCGAACTACGCGGCCTATCGCCTGGAGGACTCCATGGCGAAGACGCCGGAGGCGGTGCGCGGCCTGCTGGAGCGGGTGTGGAAGCCGGCGCGCGCCAAGGCGCTGGCCGACCGCGACGAATTGCAGAAGCTGATCACGGAAGAGGGCGGCAACTTCAAGCTCGAAGCCTGGGACTGGCGCTTCTATGCCGAAAAGCTCCGCCAGGCCAAAGCCAATTTCGACGACGATGCGATCAAGCCGTATCTGACGCTGGACAACATGATCGCCGCGGCCTTCGACTGCGCGACGCGCCTGTTCGGCATCACCTTTGCCGAGCGGAAGGATATTCCGGTCTGGCATCCGGACGTCCGGGTCTGGGAGATCAGGGATCCCGCCGGCAAGCACAAGGCGCTGTTTTATGGCGACTACTTCGCCAGGGCCTCGAAGCGCTCCGGCGCCTGGATGACCTCGCTGCGCGACCAGCAGAAGCTCGACGGCGAGGTGGCGCCGCTGATCATCAATGTCTGCAACTTTGCGAGGGGGGCCGAGGGCCAGCCTGCGCTACTGTCGCCGGACGAGGCGCGCACGCTGTTTCACGAATTCGGCCACGGCCTGCACGGCCTGTTGTCGAACGTGACCTATCCCTCGCTCTCCGGCACGTCCGTGTTCACCGACTTCGTCGAGCTGCCGTCGCAGCTCTACGAGCACTGGCAGGAGCGGCCCGAGGTGTTGCAGCGCTTCGCCCGCCATTACCAGACCGGCGAGCCGCTGCCGGACGACCTGCTGAACCGCTTTCTTGCCGCGCGTAGGTTCAACCAGGGCTTTGCCACGGTCGAGTTCGTCGCCTCGGCGCTGGTCGATCTCGAATTCCACACCCAGCCGGCCTCGGCGGCCAAGGATGTGGGAGCCTTCGAGCGGGCCGAACTCGAAAAAATCGGCATGCCGGCGGAGATCGCGATGCGGCACCGGCCGACCCAGTTCGGCCACATCTTCTCCGGAGACCATTATGCCTCGGGCTATTACAGCTACATGTGGTCGGAGGTGATGGATGCCGATGCGTTCGGCGCGTTCGAGGAGGCGGGCAACATCTTCGATCCCGCGGTCGCCAAGCGGCTCCATGACAACGTCTATTCCTCCGGCGGCTCGGTCGATCCGGAAGCGGCCTATGTCGCCTTCCGCGGCCGCGAGCCGGAGCCGGACGCGTTGCTCCGGCGCCGCGGCCTGCTCGATGTTCCCAAGGCGGCGTGAGGTGGTGGCCTTGCTCCGCACTCTTCTCACCGTGCTTGCGCTGGTCGTGGGCGCCAGCGCCGCGCAGGCGCATCCGCATGTCTGGATCACGGCGAGCAGCGAACTGCTCTACGCGCCCGACGGTTCGATCACCGGCGTGCGCCATGCGTGGACCTTCGACGACATGTTCGCGAGCTATGCCCTGCAGGGCACCGAGAGCAAGACGCGCGGGGTCTACACCCGCGAGGAGTTGGCGCCGCTGGCGCAGACCAACGTCGAGTCGCTGAAGGAATACGCCTATTTCACCTTCCTGAAGGCGGACGGCAAGAAACAGAAGTTCGAGGACCCGGTCGACTATTTTCTCGAATACAATGACACCAAGCTGATCTTGCATTTCACGCTGCCGCTGAAGGCGCCGGTCAAGCCGAAGCAGCTCTCGGTCGAGGTGTTCGATCCGAGCTATTTCATCGACTTCCAGATGGCGGACAAGGATCCCGTCCGGATGGTCAGTGCGCCGGCGGGCTGCAAGCTCGGCTTGGTTAGGCCGAGCGATGGCGGCGCGGTCGCGCAGACGATGAACGAACAGACATTCCTGAGCGGCGGGGCGAACGCCAATTTCGGAATGAACTTTGCCAACAAGATCTCGGTGGAATGCCCATGATACTGCAAGCTCGCCCCAACGCCGTTCGTCCGCTCCTGATCTGCGCTGCGATCCTTGCCGCGCTGGCCGCCGCAGATGCCGCCTCGCATGTGCTGCTTGCCAAATCGCCGTTCGGCGCGCCGGCCGAGCCCCAGGCAGGCGGCATCGTCGGCTGGCTCCTGGCCAAGCAATCGGAGTTCTATCGCCAGATGTCGTCGACCATCCGCGCCGCCAAGTCCGACGGCTCGGCGGTGTGGCTGCTGCTGGCGATCTCGTTCGCGTACGGCATCTTTCACGCGGCCGGTCCCGGCCACGGCAAGGCGGTGATCGCCTCCTATCTGGTCGCCAACCAGGAGACCGCGCGCCGCGGCATCCTGCTGTCATTTGCTTCGGCCCTGATGCAGTCGCTGGTCGCGGTCGTCATCGTCGGCATCTGCGCCTGGCTGCTCAACGCCACCGCGGCGACGATGTGCAGCGCCGAGAAGGCAGTGGAGATCGGCAGCTACGCGCTGATCGCGCTGCTCGGGGCGCGGCTGGTCTGGACCAAGGGCGTTGCGCTGCTGCGGACGCTGCAGCCCCAGCGACCGGCGCTGGCTCTGGCCGGCCACGAACACGTCCACGCGCATGCGGCTCACGACCACGCGCACGATCATGATCATGGCCATCATTATCGCGAGCATCATCACCATGGCGATCATGATCACCACCATCACGACCACGATCACGGCCCCGCACACGTCCATGACGCCCATTGCGGTCATTCGCACGGGCCGGAGCCGAGCGAGCTTGCCGGCCCGGGCGGCTGGCAGCGGGGTATTCAGGCGGTCTTCGCTGCCGGGGTGAGGCCCTGCTCCGGAGCGATCCTGGTGTTGGTCTTCGCGCTAGCGCAGGGCCTGTTCTGGGCGGGCATCGCCGCAACCTTCGTGATGGGGCTCGGGACCGCCGTGACGGTCGCGACCATCGCGCTGGTTGCCGTCTCGGCGCGGGGAGTGGCGCAGCGGCTGAGCCAGGCGCGCGAGGGCGGCGGCGTGCTGATCATGCGCGGGCTCGAATTCGGCGCCGCCGGTCTCGTGCTGCTGTTCGGCACCGGGCTGCTGCTCGGCTACATCGCTGCCGAGCGCACCACCTGTTTCTGACGCAGAGGAGCGGACGTCGGTCGCGCACTGTCGCTAGGGCTGTGCGTTCCCTCTCCGCAACGCGCGGCCGAGCGCGGCGACCGGAAAGTATTGCCGGTACAAGTCCCAGCGCAGCATGAACGCGCGCGATAGTTCCGGACCTTGCTGGCCGGCAGGGGCCGTTGCTGGCTGCGCCGCAGCTGCTCCTTGCACCGGAGCCTTGCCATGCGCCTGCGGCCGCAGGGTGCGGCCGAGCGCCATCAGCGGGAAATAGTGCCGGTACATCTCGTAGCGCAGCATGAAGGCGCGTGACAGCTCCGGGCCTTGCATCAGCCGTTGCTGCAGCGCTGGATCGGTGAGCTTGATGGTCTGGCCGACGCCGTAGCCGGGAAAGCCGGTGCCGGTGAATTCCGGCTCAACCCAGGTGCCTTCGGACTGCCGCTCGACCAGCCACAGGCAGCCGCGCTCGATCGCCTCGCGGTCCTGCGCGCGGTTTGCGGCGAGCAAGGCCATCAGCGCCCACGCCGTCTGCGACGCGGTCGCGGTGCCGCGGCCGACCGCGCCGAGATCCATGTAGGAGGCACAGCTCTCGCCCCAGCCGCCGTCGTTCTGCTGATGGGCGAGCAGCCAGTCGCAGGCGCGCTGGATGTAGGGCTGGCTCATGTCTTCGCCGATCGCAGCCAGTGCCGGCAGCACGGCGCTGGTGCCGTAGACATAGTTCACGCCCCAGCGGCCGAACCATGGTCCGCTCGGCTCCTGCTCGCGACGGATGTAGTCGAGCGCGCGCACCATGGTCGGATGGTTGCGTGAGAGGCCGAGCTTGCCGAAGGCTTCGATGACGTGCGCCGTGACGTCGACCGACGGCGGATCGAGCGCCTCGCCGAAGTCGCAGAACGGGATCTTGGTCAGGATCTGCTGATTGTTGTCCTTGTCGAAGGCGCCCCAGCCGCCGCTTCGGCTCTGCATGCCGATCAGCCAGTCGACGCCGAGCTGGATCGCCTCGTCGATGCCCTTGGCCTTCCACTTCGGATCATGCCGCAGCGGCGCCAGCGCGATCAGCGCCACCGCCGTGTCGTCCGTATCGGGATAGAAGTTGTTGGCATATTCGAACGCCCAGCCGCCCGGCTTGACGTGCGGCAGCTTCACCGACCAGTCGCCGGGCACGCGCACCTGGCGCTCCAGCACCCAATTCACCGCCTTCTCGATCGCCTCGGGATAATCGCCGATCACGCCCGCGTCGTCGAAGGCGAGCAGGGTCAGGATGGTGTCCCAGACCGGGCTGTTGGTCGCCTGGATGTAGGTCGCTTCTCCGATGTCGACGCGCCAGCCCGGGTCGTTCAGGGCATCGAGGCCCTTGGCGATGACCGGGTGGTTGAGCGGATAGCCTTCGACATGGAGCGCCATCAGGCCGTAGATCCAGGGCGGCTGGATGCCGCCCCACGCGCCGTCGAAATCCTGGTGGCGGATCATCCATTCCAGCACGTGGCGCACGGCGGCCGGGCGGAAGAGGCCGAGATTGAGCCTGTTGCCGAGGTTCTGCAGCGCGTGCAGCACCTTGTCGGCGCCGCGGAAGAACTTGTCCCAGCCACCGGCGCCGACCTTGGTCGGCAGCTCATAGTCGAACGCGTCGCGCCCCTGCGGAAACAACGCATCCAATCGGTTCTCGGGCGGTAGCGGCCGGCTCGGCCGCCGCGCCGAAAGGACCGCGATCGGCATCAGGGTTGCGCGCGCCCATTGCGCGAAATTGTAGATCGAGAACGGAAACCAGACCGGAAACCAGATCACCTCCGGCGGAAGGTTCGGGGTCTTCTCCCAGGGCCATTCGCCGATCAGCGCCAGCCAATAGCGGGTGAAGACGCGGACGTTGCGCAAGCCGCCCTTGGCCTCGATCCATTCGCGCGCGCGGCGCAATGCCGGCTCATCATCGCGGTGGCCGAGCGAGCGGAGGGCGGCATAGGCCTCCACGGTCGCATTGATGTCGCCGTTCGGCGCGTTGAAATAGATCTGCCAGGAGCCGTCGCCGCGCTGGGTCTGCAGCAGCGCCTGCCCCATGCGCGGACGCAGCGGGTGATCTTCCAGGCCGATGAACCACAGCGCGAGGCACCATTGCGCTTCCATGCACGCGTTGGATTCCGCGCGCCCGACCCAGTGGCCGTCCGGCTTCTGATGTGCGATCAGCCAATCGGCGGCCGCCCGCACGGTCGATTTCAGGGCGGTCTGGAAATTATCGGGGGCGCTGGCCGTGGTCGCCAGCGTCGGGCCGTTCGACGTCATCACAATCCCTTTGGCGTTTCCCTTGGCGGGGCGCCTTCACCGGTCCAAAGTTCCGTCGCCGTATAGAAAATTCTGGCGGCGAATCCAATCAATTGGCCGTGGCGCCCTAGATCAAAGCCGGAACAAAGGTGCGTCAGCCTGCACTCCCGGATCGGTGGCCTGCACGTGCCGTTAACCGTCTCAACAGCCATTCGATGTGATCCGCGTCATCCTATGGGTGCTGGGCCTCTCCACTCAGATTGGGAGATAGTTGCGCAACAGCGGCAGGAAGAAGATCGCCACCGTGATCGCGAAACCCAGCACCCACAGGATCGAGCGCAGCGCCGGGCGGTTGCCGACATAGGTGAGCACGTAGGCCGTGCGCACGATCAGGAACAGCATCGCGAGCTCGTTGATCAGGTTCTGCGGCGCTGCGCGGAACTCGGCCAGCAGCACGGCGGCGGCGAAGAACGGGAATGCCTCGATGCCGTTCTGATGGGCGCCCAGCGCGCGCTCGCGGATGCCGCTCTGGTAGAAAGTGGGGTCCCGGGGGCGCGCATTGTCGTATTGTCCGGCGCTGATCCATTTCACCGGGGCGATCGTTAAGAGGTACAATATCACGCTGGCGAAGATGCAGAGTTCAGCAATCGTCATGGCTCCTCCGGCCTGATGACATCGTCGTCACAACCATTATCTAGACAGGGCTGCCGCACCCCGCCAAGCGGCCTGTTACAAGTCGCCCGTCACGAGCCGTCCGACATCAGCCTGGATACCATGACCGCTGCCATCTCCCTCGACAATGCAAGGCCGCTCTCTGCCGCCAATCCATCGCGCGTCGGTGTGCTCTTGGTCAATCTCGGCACGCCCGACACCGCCGATGCTGCCGGCGTGCGCGTCTACCTGAAAGAGTTCTTGTCCGACCCGCGGGTGGTCGAGGACCAGGGGCTGCTGTGGAAGCTCATTCTCAACGGCATCATCCTGAACACGCGGCCGCGCCGGAAGGCGCGCGATTACCAGACCATCTGGAACAATGAGAAGAACGAGTCGCCGCTGAAGACGATCACGCGCGCCCAGAGCGAGAAGCTGGCGGCGAGCATTGCCGATGCCGGACACGTTGTGGTCGATTGGGCGATGCGCTACGGCAATCCATCGATCAAGGCGGGGATCGATGCTTTGATGGCCAAGGGCTGCGACCGCATCCTGGTGGTCCCGCTCTATCCGCAATATTCCGCCGCGACGTCGGCAACCGTCTGCGACGAGGTCTTCCGCGTGCTCGCGAGCCTGCGGGCGCAGCCGACCCTGCGGGTGACGCCGCCTTATTATGATGACGAGTTCTACATTGAGGCGCTCGCGACCTCGATCGAGGACCATCTTGCGACGCTGCCGTTCAAGCCCGAGTTGATCGTGTCCTCGTTTCACGGCATGCCGAAGGAATATGTGGACAAGGGCGACCCCTATCTCGAGCAATGCGTCGCCACCACCGCCTTGTTGCGCAAGCGGCTCGGCCTGGACGAGTCCAAGCTTCTGCTCACCTTCCAGTCGCGCTTTGGCCGTGCCGAGTGGCTGCAGCCCTATACCGACAAGACCATCGAGAAGCTCGCCAAGGACGGCGTGAAGCGCATCGCCGTGGTGATGCCGGGCTTTACCGCCGACTGCCTCGAGACCTTGGAGGAGATCGCCGGGGAAAACGCCGAGATCTTCAAGCACAATGGCGGCGAGGCGTTTTCCGCCATCCCCTGCCTGAACGACAGCGAGCCGGGCATGGACGTGATCCGGCAATTGGTGCTGCGCGAACTGCAGGGTTGGATCTGAGCAGGCTGGATCTCGGACGCGGCGGTTGATCGCTTCGAATTTGAAGCTTTGGTGACGTGCCGCGGCTCCGGCGGGGCGTAGCTTCTTAGGAGCACCGCTGCTGCCTGCAAGGCCTTTACCACGTCGGTATGTCGAAAATAGTTCGCTGAACCGGCCCCGCCGCCGCCGAGACAAATTCACGCGGCAATCCTTACGTCTTGATTGCTGTGGAATTGTGCGGAAGCCCATCCTTGTGACGGGTCTTTCGTCTTGGAGGTCTTATGAGCGGTTTCGACATTTTCGCGATTGCGCTGGCGCTCTTGGTCATCTTTACGTTGTTTGCCGGCGTGAAGACGGTGCCGCAGGGCTATGACTGGACCGTCGAGCGGTTCGGCAAATACACCCGGACGCTGTCGCCGGGGTTGAACATCATCGTGCCCTATTTCGACCGGATCGGGCGCAAGATGAATATGATGGAGCAGGTGATCGAGATTCCCGAGCAGGAGGTGATCACCAAGGACAACGCCACCGTGACGGTGGACGGCGTCGCCTTCTTCCAGGTGTTCGATGCGGCGAAGGCGAGCTACGAGGTCGCCAGCCTCTCGCAATCCATCATCGTGCTGACCATGACCAACATCCGCTCGGTGATGGGCGCCATGGACCTCGACCAGGTGCTGTCGCATCGCGACGAGATCAACGAGCGGCTGCTCCGCGTCGTCGATGCCGCGGTCTCGCCTTGGGGCGTCAAGGTCAACCGCATCGAGATCAAGGACATCGTGCCGCCGGCCGACCTCGTCGAGGCGATGGGCCGGCAGATGAAGGCCGAACGCGTCAAGCGCGCCGACATCCTGCAGGCGGAAGGCCAGCGGCAGTCCGAGATCCTGCGCGCCGAAGGCGCCAAGCAGAGCCAGATCCTGCAGGCCGAGGGCCGCAGGCAATCCGCCTTCCTCGATGCGGAAGCGCGTGAGCGTTCCGCGGAGGCCGAGGCCAAGGCCACGCAGATGGTGTCGGAGGCGATCGCCAAGGGCGATGTCGCTGCGCTCAACTATTTCATCGCCGACAAATACATCAAGGCGTTCGGCCAGCTCGCGGATTCGCCGAACCAGAAGGTGATCATGCTGCCGGTGGAGGCGATGAGCATGCTCGGCTCCCTGGCTGGCATCGGCGAGATTGCGAAGGCGACCTTCGGCGAAAGCGCGGCCTCCGCCGCGGCGGCTGCGCGCCGCACCGGCTCGGTGCCGCCGGCCGGAACGACGCCCCCTGCGCCGCCGCTCCCGCCGCGCGCGTGATAGGATGCGGGGCATCTAGCGAGGGTCACGTCATGGCCGAAATGTTTGAGAGCCTGAGCACCTGGAACTGGTTGATCTTCGGTGTCATCCTGATGGCGCTGGAATTGCTCGCCCCGGGCATCTTCCTGTTCTGGTTCGGCTTGGCCGCGCTTTTGGTCGGGCTCGCATCGTTTGCGTTCACGCCGTCCTGGCAGATCCAGATCCTGATGTTCGCGCTGTTCGCGGCAGCCGCAGTGCCGGTCTGGCGCCGGCTCGCCCGCAGCGCGGCACGGCCGGCCAGCGATAATCCCTATCTCAACCGCCGCGCGGCCGCGCTCGTCGGCCGCGTCTTCACGCTTGAGAAGCCGATCGTCGACGGCTCCGGCACGGTGCGCGTCGACGACACCGTCTGGCGTGTCGCCGGGCCCGATACGCCGGCCGGCAGCCGCGTGCGGATCGTGCAGGCCGACGGCGCCAATCTCACGGTGACAGGGGCGTAGGAGCGAGCCGACTTCGATTTGTAGGGTGGGCACGCTTCGCTTTGCCCACCCTACAGTCGTTCGCTTAAGCTCAATTCTGCAGCCGGACGCCGAGCATCACCACCGTGCCGGATGAGCTTGCGCCTGCGACGTTCGAATCCAGCACGTCGTAGCGTAACGTGCCCTTGAGCCAGAGGTTGCGGGTCATCTTGTAGATCAGGTTGCCTTCGGTCGAGTAGGTCTTGTCGCTGCGACCGTAGCCCTGATAGTCCAGCGTGCCGAAGGTGAACTTGCCGATGGCGGTGAGCCAGCGGCGGAAATCGTGGTCGACCTCGACGGTGTAGGTGCGCACGAGGACGCCGGAGGCGCCGGCCACGGTGGTTTCCGCAAGCTGCGTGTCGGAGAGGAATTTGGCCGTCGTCAACGGCGTCGCCGACCACACCAGCGAGGCCGTGGTCAAAAATCCCTGCAGCCGGTTCAGTCTGGGATCGACATAGCTGCGCGCGGCGTAACCGATCGAGACCTCGCCGGTCAGAAGTCGCGTCAGCTCGAACGAGCTGCCGGCCTTGGCGTAGCCGCCGCTCGAGTCGCGCCGATAGAAGGAGCGGTCGTACGGCAGGTCATGCACGCGGCTGTCGCCCTCGATTTCCGCGAACGGCTTCAGACCGGGCGAGACCTCGTAGGAGACGCGCCCGACCCCGCCATATTGGTTGAAGTTGCGGTCGTCGTTCGAGGTCATGGCGCCGTTGGTCAGCTTGCTCTGCTCGTAGCTGGTGCGGTCGATGGTGGCGCCGGCCGAAATCTGCAGGCGATTGAAGCGCTGGTCGACGCCAATCGTCGTGCCCAGCGTGGTGTAGACCGGATAGCGGGCGAGCCCGGCCTGGATGTTCGGGCTGCCGGGATTGTCGGTCGCAGCCCGCAGCCGCAGCTGCGCGCCGACCGAGGTGTCCCCGGTGACGTCGAGCCGGCCGTCGACGTGGCCGGTGAAATCCGGCCGGTCGAGATTGGTGGGCGCCGGGTTGATGCCGCCGTCGATGATGGCCGGCAGCGAGCCGCCATAGCCGGTGAAGGAGCCGCGCAGATCGGCGACGACAGCGTGGCGCTCCCAGTTCGATACCGCGAGAAACTCCGGCGCGACCACCCAGAACGGCAGCCCGCGCGCGTTCGCAAGCCGCGCCGGATTGGTGTCGTAGCCGGCGGAGATCTCGACCGCCGATTTCACCAGGAACGGGCCCATATAGTCGCCGACCGCGCCGAATGGATCGTCGTCGACCCTGAGCCGCTTCCGGGGTGGCTGGCCGGGCACGCTGCCGGCCATCGCCGGCGGCAGCGGCGGCCTGTTGGCACCGGCAGACGGCGGCAGGGACGGGCGGAGCTCGCCGACGAGGCCGCCGGGCGGCGGCGTGCCAGGGCCGAGGGCGGGCTTCGGGCGGGGCTGCGCCGGATAATATTTCGGCTTCCTGCGGGTGCGGTTCAGCGAATCATACCCAGAGTCCGCCGCCCCGCTCGCGGCCGACAGGCCGGCCAGCGGCCCCAGGCTGACCCGTGATGCGGCGGCGCCGCCGGGGGACTGCACAACGCGGGCAGGGGCGGCCGGCGCGGGCAGTTCGCTTGTGGCGATCCGACGCAGCGGTGAATCCTGCGGCAGCAGGAAGCCGTCAGGGACCGGGCGAAGCATATCCGTGGTCTGCGCCGAGGCAGGCGCGGCCGCGGCGGCCAGGAGCCATAGGCTTGCGGCGGCGCGGTCGCACCACGAAGGGCGCCTGATCCGGCCGCTGTCGGGCCCCCAACCCACGATGAAAATACTCCAACAAAATCATGTATTTGGCCCGCGCGGCCCCGCGCCGGTCGGCAATTCCTGCCGTGAAGGGAGTAAAAACAAATATGGTTAATGGGCTGTTGATGCCGCCTTTACCGCCCGACCCGTGGTAAGACCTCCGCGTCATCTGTCTGTCGTGGAATGCGTCGATGCCGAGCTCCAATCCCCTGATCGAATCCGCCGCCGACCATGCCGATGTGCAGTCGGCGCTGCGCACCCTGGAGATCGGCAGCAACGGTATCGTCGCGATCTCGGCCGCGCTGCGGGGAACGCTCGGAACGGCTTTCACCGCGGCGACGACGCTGATCCGCGAGGCCAAGGGCCGCGCCATCCTGACCGGGCTCGGCAAGTCCGGCCATGTCGCGCGCAAGATCGCGGCGACCCTGGCCTCGACCGGCACGCCCGCCTTCTTCGTGCATGCGGCGGAAGCCGGCCATGGCGACCTCGGCATGATCACCGGCGACGACGTCATCATCGCGCTGTCCTGGTCCGGCGAGCAGTCGGAGATGAAGAACCTCGTCAATTATTCCAAGCGCTTCGCGATCCCGATGATCGCGGTGACCTCGAATGCGGCCTCCTCGCTCGGTCAGGCCGCGCGGATCGTGCTGGAGCTGCCGAAGGTGCGCGAGGCCTGTCCGCACAATCTGGCGCCGACCACCTCGACCCTGATGCAGGCGGCGATCGGCGATGCGCTCGCGATCGCGCTGCTCGAAGGCCGCGGCTTCACCGCGCTCGAATTCGCCAATTTCCATCCTGGCGGCAAGTTAGGGGCGATGCTCAAGCACATCGCCGATCTGATGCGCTCGGGCGATGCGGTGCCGGTGAAACCGCTCGGCACCGTCATGACGGACGCGCTGCTGGAGATGTCGGACAAGGGGCTCGGCTGCGTCATCATCACCGATGGAAACGGCCACGTCGCGGGCATCATCACCGACGGCGATCTCCGGCGGAAGATGCGGCCCGATTTGATGACGGCGCTGGTCGACGACATCATGACGCAGACGCCGCGCACGGTCCGCAGCGACGCGCTCGCCTCGGAAGCGCTGGAGATCCTCAACTCCGCGAAGATCACCACGCTGATCGTCACCGAGGCAGGCAAGCCGGTCGGCATCCTGCACATGCACGATCTGCTGCGCGCCGGGGTGGCGTGATCTCTCTCCAGCCGTCATTGCGAGGAGCGTTAGGCTCCGAAGCCAATCCAGATTAGGGCTGAGCGCCGGATTGCTTCGCTCACGCTCCGCATGAGGTCCGTGCAGGAAAACGCGCCGAAGTTTCCTCCAGCGGCAGGTCCAGTGCGTTCGCCAGATACGACACGGTGCGATAGAATCCGCAGAGCAGGATGATCTCGAGGATCTGATCCTCGTTGTAATGTGCGCGTAGTGTCGCGAACTCGGCCACGCCCAGAGTCGCACGCCGGTGCAGAGCGTCGACGGCGAGGAGCAACGCCCGCTCGGCTTCGGACCAGCAGGCCGCCTGACTGTCTTCGAGGACGGTTGCGCGAATTTGCTCGGCAGTCAGCTCGGCGGCAGCAGCGAACGTGCTGACATGCACGCCCCACTCATATTCGCATCCATTCAGGGCGCAGGTCCGGTCGATCGCAATCTCGCGTTCGCGCAGGGACAGGGGACCGCGATCGAGCAAGCTGCCCCCACCGAACTTGCCCCACGCCCGCTGGTGGCCGGCCATGACGCGGAACAGCATCAGCGGCGGCGCGCCGCGCATGATGCGATCGAACTGCGCCTGGATGTCTGCAGGGTAGGGCGGCTCCAGCGGGGGGATGCGGGGCATGCGGCGGCTCCTCCTGTGTGCTACATTTATTGTAGCGAAACGCTACGCTTTTTGTAGCGTTTGGCAAGAGCCGTATTTCTGTGCGAAGGGGGCACGACATGCCGGCACCGACCAAACCGGGGCCAAACAAGCCAAGTCTGGCAAAATCGCGTCGGACCATCTCGGCTGCAGCCGAGTCGTCTCCGGTCAAATCACGAGCCGTGCGTGGCTCCCGCTCGGGCCGTCCGATCATGGTGCTGCTCGATCTGTTGGGCAGGCGCTGGTCCTTGCGTATCCTGTGGGAGTTGCGTGATGACGCGCTGACCTCGCGTGCACTTCGCACGGCTTGCGACGAGGTCTCGCCAACCGTGCTGCAGACGCGCATCACCGAGCTGCGCGAGGCTGGCTTTGTCGCGCTCGGCGAAGGCGGCTATGCACTCACGCCGCTTGGTCGCGAACTGTTGGAAACCTTCATGCCGCTGCATCACTTCGCGGAGCGCTGGAGCAAGAAGGCAGGGTGATGGGGGTAGGATGGGGCAAAGCACCTGCGCAGCCGGCGGGTGGACTGCAGCTCGTGCGATCTGGAACGACTGCATGCGACCATGCTATGCCCTCTAGCGAGAGAAAACAGAGGCGCGGCCGATGCCTGACGAATTCCACCTCGACAAATATCTCGCCCGCATCGGCTATCGCGGGCCGCTTCAGCCAAATCGGCAAACGTTGGCAGCACTCCATGCCGCGCATGTGGATGCGATCGCGTTCGAGGGGCTCGATCCGCTGCTCGGTCGTCCCGTTCACCTCGATCTCGCCTCGGTGCAGCGGAAGCTCGTCGATGGCCGTCGTGGCGGTTATTGCTTCGAGCAGAACGCGCTGCTGCAGGCCGCGCTCGAGGCAGTCGGCTTTACGGTCACCAGCCTGTCGGGGCGGGTCCGCTGGCGCTTCGAGCCCGATGCTCCGCTCGGCCCGCGCACGCACATGCTGCTCAAGGTCGATCTCGCCGACGGGCCTTATCTGGCCGATGCCGGCTTCGGCTCCTGCCTGCTCGATGCGCCGCTGAGGCTTCAGGCTGACATCGTGCAGCCGACGGCGATGGGGACGTTCCGCCTGACCCAATCCGATGACGGCCTGTTCTGGCTCGCGGCGAAGCAGCCCGCGGGCTGGCGGACGATGTATGTGTTCGATCTGCATCCGCAGCTGCCGGCTGACTATGCACTGGGCAATTGGTACACCTCCACCCACCCCAGCGTGCCGTTCACCTCGATGGTGGTGATGGAGCGGCTTGCGCGCGAGGCGCGCTACAAGCTCGTCAACCGGCGGCTGTTGATCGAGGCGCGCGACGGGGAGATGGTCTCCGAGCGTATGATCGAGACCGCCGGCGAACTGGGGCGGGTGATCGAGGAGACCTTCGGCGTCACGCTGCCGGTGTTAGCGGACGAGATCTGGGGTCGGATCGAGGGGCAGGGTTGAGCTTGCGCTCGTAAGCCCGGGACGTTGCCGCACCCGCTGGCTGCCCAGCGGGCGGGCACTCCCCGCGGGACCGGAGCCTTCCCCACGATCACTCCTGATCCAGGCGTTGTGCGCTTGCGCGGTAAGCAGGAACCTGAATGATCCGTCTGACCATTCCGACTCGGCGCGGAGCCGGTGCCGGGGTGGCTATGGCCTGGAGATGTTCTGGACATGTCGACGCTCACCCCGCACGAGGCCTGCTTGCCGTGGCAGCCGGGATTGCTCTGGTTGAATGTGGTTTCCGAGGCCGTGCTCGCCTGTGGATCGCTTGCGATGGCGATTGCAGTCGCGGTTTTCCTGCTGCGCCGGCACGGCGACATGTTGCGAATCTTCGTCAGCCTGATCGGGGCACTCGGCGGGCTCGCCGCGGTCGGCGCCGTGAGCTGTGCGCTTTCGATCGCTGGGCTGTGGGTGCCGGTCGATGGCCTGGCTGTAGCCATCAAAGTGGTCCTGGCGCTGATCTCCGCCGTGCTCGGGACCGGGCTGCTGCTGGGACTGCCGCATCTCCTGGTGATGCCGACGCGTGTGCAGCTTCTGCAGGCCTATGCGGCGCTCGAGGAGGAGACCCGGCAGCGCCGCAACGCCGAGGCCATGGTCCGGCGCTTTCAGGAGATGGAGGCGACCGAGGCTCAGGTGCGGCAGGCGCAGAAGATGGAAGCGATCGGCCAGCTCACCGGCGGCGTCGCGCACGACTTCAACAACATCCTGACCGTGATCACCGGCTCGATCGAAATGCTCAGCGACGGCGTCAAGGATCGGCCGCTGCTGGCCCAGATCACCTCCATGATCGGCGCCGCCGCGGCGAGGGGCGCGGACCTGACCCGGCATCTGCTGGCGTTCGCCCGCCAGCAGCCGCTGCAGCCGCGCAGCACGGACATCAACGCCCTGGTCGTGGATGTCGCGGGCCTGCTGCGCCCGACGCTCGGCGTGCAGATCGAAATCGAATCGATGCTGGCGCACGATGCCGCGCCGGCGCTGATCGATCCGAGCCAGCTCTCGACCGCGATCCTGAACCTCGCCTTGAACGCGCGTGACGCCATGCCCAATGGCGGCAAGCTGATCTTGGAGACCAAGAACGTCGTGCTCGACGCCGACTATGCCAGCCGCAATAGCGAGGTCCGGCCCGGCAATTACGTCATGATCGCGGTGAGCGACACGGGAGAGGGCATCCCGCGTCCCTTGCTCGACAAGGTGTTCGATCCCTTCTTCACCACCAAGGGCCTCGGCAAGGGATCAGGGCTCGGCCTGTCCATGGTCTATGGCTTCGTCAGGCAGTCCAACGGGCACATCAAGATCTACAGCGAAGAAGGCCACGGCACCACCGTGAGGCTGTATCTGCCGCAGGCCTCCCCCGCCCAGGATGCGGAGGCCGATGCGCCGGAGGTCGAGCCCGCCAGTTCGGGAAGCGAGCGTGGCGACGAAACCATCCTGATCGTCGAGGACGACGTGCTGGTCCGCGATTACGTCGTGGCCCAGATCGAGCGCCTGGGTTATCGCACCATCGCCGCCGGCAATGCCGGCGAGGCGCTGGCGGTCATCGACGAAGCCGGCCACATCGACCTGTTGTTCACGGATGTGATCATGCCCGGCGGAATGAATGGTCGCCAGCTCGCGACCGAGGCCGTGAAACGGCGGCCGGACCTGAAAGTGCTCTACACCTCCGGCTACACCGAGAACGCGATCGTGCATCACGGCCGGCTCGATGCGGGCGTGCTGCTGTTGCCGAAGCCGTATCTCAGCTCCGATTTGGCGCGAGCCATTCGCACTGCACTGGCGACGTGAGTCTGCCTTGTGCGGGTGAGAGGCGGCGCTGCTTCGGAAAATCCGGCTAGATCACCCGCGAAAGCGGGTGCGGCGCGAGCGCCGCAACCAACAGGTTGACCGCCGCTTCACCGCGGCAGGTCGGTCCTGCCCATCAGGAAGGTGTCGATGGCCTGCGCGCAGAGCCGGCCCTCGCGGATCGCCCACACCACCAGCGATTGGCCGCGGCGCATGTCGCCGGCCGAGAACACCTTCTGCACCGAGGTCTGATAGTCGGTGAGGTTGGCCTTGACGTTGCCGCGCGGGTCGAGATCGACGCCGAGAGTCTTCAGCAGACCCTCATGCACCGGATGCACGAAACCCATCGCCAGCAGCACGAGGTCGGCGGCGAGCTCGAACTCGGTGCCGGGGATCGGCTTGAACTGGCCATCGACGCGCACGCAATGCAGCTTCTTGACTGCGCCGTTCTCGCCCTCGAACTTCTGGGTGAGCACCGCGAATTCGCGCGCGGCACCTTCGGCCTGGCTCGACGAGGTCCGCATCTTCAAGGGCCAGTTCGGCCAGGTCAGCGGCTTGTTCTCGTGCTCGGGCGGCGCCGGCATGATCTCGAGCTGCGTGACCGACAATGCGCCCTGGCGCAGCGAGGTGCCGATGCAGTCACTTCCGGTATCGCCGCCGCCGATCACGACGACATGCTTGCCGCCGGCGAGGATGTCGGTGGCGTTAACGGGCTCGTTGCCGACGCGGCGGTTCTGCTGCGGCAGGAAGTCCATGGCGTAGTGGATGCCGGAGAGATCGCGGCCGGGGATCGCCAGGTCGCGCGGCGCCTCGGCGCCGCCGGTCAGCGCCACGGCATCATAGTCCTTCAGCAGGCTCTTGGCATCGAGCCCGCCATTGCCGCCGACATGGACGCCGTAATGGAAGGTGACGCCTTCGCCTTCCATCTGCGCGAGGCGGCGGTCGATGATGCCCTTCTCCATCTTGAAGTCGGGAATGCCGTAGCGCAGCAGGCCGCCGGCCTTGGCGTTCTTCTCGAAGACGTGGACGTCATGGCCGGCGCGCGCCAGTTGCTGCGCGCAGGCGAGCCCGGCGGGGCCGGCGCCCACGACCGCGATCTTCTTGCCGGTCTTCACCGCCGCCGGCTCCGGCCTGATCCAGCCCTGCTCGAACGCCTTGTCGACGATCGCGCATTCGATCGTCTTGATGGTGACCGGGTTGTCGTCGATGTTGAGCGTGCAGGAGGCCTCGCACGGGGCAGGGCAGATGCGGCCGGTGAATTCCGGGAAGTTGTTGGTCGAGTGCAGGTTGCGCGCGGCCTCTTCCCAATTGCCGTTGTAGACGAGGTCGTTCCAATCCGGGATCTGGTTGTTGACCGGGCAGCCGGGCGCCCCCGGCGCGGCCGAGCCGGTGCCGTGGCAATAGGGGATGCCGCAGTTCATGCAGCGTGCCGCCTGGTCGCGCAGCTCCTTCTCGGAGAGCGGGACCACGAATTCGTGGAAGTGTTTCAGACGCTCGGCCACGGGCGTGTACTTGCGATCGTGCCGCTCGATTTCGAGAAAACCTGTGACCTTGCCCATGAACCTACGACGTCCCTTACGATCCTTGTCCCGTCATTCCGGGATGCGCCGATCGGCGCAGACCCGGAATCTCGAAGTAATTCCCGTCATTGCGAGGAGCGAGGCGACGAAGCAATCCAGCCTTTGTCTGGAGCCATGGATTGCTTCGCTGCGCTCGCAATGACGCTCGCGGTTTTGTCCCGCATCAAGCCCCGATCGCGATCTTCGGCTCGGCGTCGGCATTGGCCGCCATTTCCTTCAGCGCGCGGCGGTATTCCACCGGCATCACCTTCCGGAACTTCGGCGCATAGTCCTTCCAGTTCGAAAGGATCTCGGCCGCTCGTTTGGAGCCTGTCGCCTTGGCGTGACGCGAGATCAAGATATGCAGCCGTTCGACGTCGGAGGCGAGCAGGTTCTTGAACACGTCGACCCGGCCATGCGCCTCGAGATCGCTCATCTGGTGGTAGGTGTCCTCGGCGATCATCTCCTCGGACAGCACCGGTTCGAGCTCGACCATCGCCATGTTGCAGAGCTTGTCGAAGTCGCCGGCCTCGTCCAGCACATAAGCGACACCGCCCGACATGCCGGCCGCGAAGTTGCGCCCGGTCTTGCCCAGCACGACGACGATGCCGCCGGTCATGTACTCGCAGCAATGGTCGCCGGCGCCTTCGACCACCGCGACCGCGCCGGAGTTGCGCACGGCGAAGCGCTCGCCGGCGATGCCGCGGAAGTAGCACTCGCCGGAGATCGCGCCATACATCACGGTGTTGCCGACGATGATCGATTCCTCCGGCACGATGCCGGAGATCCGCGGCGGCTTGACGATGATGCGGCCGCCGGAGAGGCCCTTGCCGACATAGTCGTTGCCTTCGCCTTCGAGCTCGAAGGTGACGCCGTGCGCCAGCCACGCGCCGAAGGCCTGGCCCGCGGTGCCCTTGAGGCTGACATGGATCGTGTCATGCGGCAGGCCGGCATGGCCGTAGATCTTGGCGACCGCGCCGGAGAGCATCGCACCGGCCGAGCGGTCGGTGTTGTTGATCTCGGCCTCGATCTTCACCGGTGCGCCGCGATCGAGCGCGGGCCGCGCCTGCTCGATCAGCTTGCGGTCGAGCACGGCCTCCAGGTGATGGTTCTGCGCTTCCGAACGATAGATCTTCTGGCCCGGCTGCTCCTTCTGCTTCACGAACAGCTTGGAGAAATCGAGGCCCTTGGCCTTCCAATGCGCGACCAGCTTGGACTGATCCAGCATCTGCACCTGGCCGACCATCTCGTTGAAGGAGCGATAGCCGAGGCTCGCCATGATCTCGCGGACCTCTTCGGCCACGAAGAAGAAGTAGTTGATGACGTGCTCGGGCTGGCCGGTGAAGCGCTTGCGCAGCACCGGGTCCTGCGTCGCGACGCCGACCGGGCAGGTGTTCAGATGGCACTTGCGCATCATGATGCAGCCGGCCGCGATCAAGGGCGCGGTGGCGAAGCCGAACTCGTCGGCACCGAGCAGCGCGCCGATCACGACGTCACGCCCGGTGCGGAAGCCGCCGTCGACCTGGACCACGATGCGGCTGCGCAGCCGCTCGCGCACCAGGGTCTGGTGGGTTTCGGCAAGGCCGATCTCCCAGGGCGAGCCGGCATGCTTGATCGAGGTCAGCGGCGAGGCACCGGTGCCGCCCTCGAAGCCCGCGATCGTCACATGGTCGGCACGGGCCTTGGCGACGCCCGCCGCGACCGTGCCGACGCCGATTTCCGAGACCAGCTTGACCGAGACCTGACCGTCCGGATTGACGTTCTTCAGGTCGTAGATCAGCTGCGCCAGGTCTTCGATCGAATAGATGTCGTGATGCGGCGGCGGCGAAATCAGGCCGACGCCCGGCGTCGAATGCCGCACCTTGGCGATGGTGGCATCGACCTTGTGGCCGGGGAGCTGGCCACCTTCGCCGGGCTTCGCTCCTTGAGCCATCTTGATCTGCATCATGTCGGAGTTGACGAGATATTCCGTCGTCACGCCGAACCGGCCCGAGGCCACCTGCTTGATCGCCGAGCGCATGGAATCGCCGTTCGGCAGCGGCTTGAAGCGGTCGGCTTCCTCGCCGCCTTCGCCGGTGTTCGACTTGCCGCCGATCCGGTTCATCGCGATCGCCAGCGTCGTATGCGCCTCGCGCGAGATCGAGCCGAAGCTCATCGCACCCGTGGCAAAGCGCTTGACGATCTCCTTGGCCGGCTCGACCTCGTCGAGCGGGACCGGCTTGCGCTTATCGTCCTCGGCCGACTTGATCCGGAACAGGCCGCGCAAGGTCAAGAGCCGTTCCGATTGCTCGTTGAGGATCTTCGCGAACGCCTGGTAGCGCTCCTTGGAGTTGCCGCGCACCGCATGCTGCAGGGTCGACACCGACTCCGCAGTCCAGGCGTGATCTTCGCCGCGGCTACGGAAGGCATATTCGCCGCCGACATCGAGCGCGCTCTTGTAGACCAGCGCCTCGCCGAAAGCGTCCGTGTGACGGCGCGTGGTTTCCTCGGCGATCTCGGCGAGCCCCACGCCTTCGACGCGGCTATGCGTGCCGGCGAAGAACTTCTGTACGAACTCCCCCTTGAGCCCGACCGCGTCGAAGATCTGCGCGCCGCAATAGGATTGATAGGTCGAGATGCCCATCTTGGACATGACCTTGAGCAGGCCCTTGCCGATCGACTTGATGTAGCGCTTCACCACCTCGTAGTCGCTCAGCGCGCCAGGCAGCTTGTCCTTCAGAGCGATGATGGTCTCGAAGGCGAGATAGGGGTTGATCGCCTCGGCGCCGTAGCCGGCGAGGCAGGCGAAGTGGTGCACCTCGCGCGGCTCGCCCGATTCGACCACCAGGCCCACCGAGGTGCGCAGCCCGGTGCGGATCAGATGATGATGCACGGCGGCGCAGGCGAGCAGCGAGGGGATCGCGATCCGCTCGGCCGAGACCATGCGGTCCGACAGGATGATGATGTTGACGCCCTCGCGCACCGCGGCTTCGGCGCGGCCGCAGAGATCGTCGAGCATCTCTTCCAAACCGTTCGCGCCCAGGCCGGCATCGAAGGTGGTGTCGAGCGTGCGCGAGACGAAATGGCTGTCGGAGACTTCCGAGATCGACCGGATCTTCTCCAGGTCCGCATCGGTCAGGATCGGCTGGTGCACTTCGAGCCGCTTGGTCGAGGCAACGCCCTCGAGGTCGAACAGGTTCGGCCTGGGTCCGATGATCGAGACCAGGCTCATCACCAGTTCCTCGCGGATCGGATCGATCGGCGGATTGGTCACCTGGGCGAAGTTCTGCTTGAAATAGGTGAACAGCAGCTTCGGCTTGTCCGACAGCGCCGAGATCGGCGTGTCATTGCCCATCGAGCCCGTGGGCTCTTCGCCGGTGGCGGCCATCGGCGTCATCAGGATGCTGATGTCTTCCTGGGTGTAGCCGAACGCCTGCTGCCGATCGAGCAGCGGCAGGTTGGTGCGCGCGCCCTTGGTCGGCGCATCCGGCAGCTTCTCGACCTGGATCTGGGTGCGCGCGAGCCACTCCTTATAAGGATGGCTGGCCGCGAGCTGCGCCTTGATCTCATCGTCCGGAATGAGGCGGCCCTGGTCGAGATCGACCAGCAGCATCTTGCCGGGCTGCAGCCGCCACTTGGTGACGATCTGGTCCTCCGGGATCTTCAACACGCCCATTTCGGACGCCATCACGATGCGGTCGTCCTTGGTGACGAGATAGCGCGCCGGACGCAGGCCGTTGCGGTCAAGCGTGGCGCCGATCTGGCGGCCGTCGGTAAAGGCGATCGCAGCCGGTCCGTCCCACGGCTCCATCATGGCGGCGTGATATTCGTAGAACGAGCGGCGCTCCTCGCTCATCAGCGGATTGCCGGCCCACGCTTCCGGGATCATCATCATGACCGCGTGCGGCAGCGAGTAGCCGCCCTGCACCAGGAATTCGAGCGCGTTGTCGAAGCAGGCGGTATCGGACTGGCCTTCATAGGAGATCGGCCAGAGCCGGCTGATGTCCTTGCCGAACAGCTCCGACGAGACCGAGGCCTGGCGCGCCGCCATCCAGTTGACGTTGCCACGCAGGGTGTTGATCTCGCCGTTGTGCGCGATCATGCGGTAGGGATGCGCCAGCGACCAGGTCGGGAAGGTGTTGGTCGAGAAACGCTGATGCACCAGCGCCAGCGCGCTCTCGAAATCCGGCTCGTGCAGATCGGCGTAGTATTTGCCGAGCTGGTCGGCCAGGAACATGCCCTTGTAGATCACGGTCCGGCACGACATCGAGCACGGGTAGTAGCCCGACATGCCGCGGTCGCGGCGCTGATAGATCGCCTGCGAGATCGACTTGCGGAGGATGTAGAGCTTGCGCTCGAACTCGTCCTCGGTCTTGGCGGCGCCGTTGCGGCCGATGAACACCTGCATGGTGCGCGGCTCGGTCGGCTTCACGGTGACGCCCAGCGAGGAGTTGTCGGTGGGCACGTCGCGCCAGCCGAGCAGCACCAGGCCTTCGTCCTCGATCTGGTCGGCGATGATGCTCTTGATGACGTTGCGCCAGGCCTCGTCGCGCGGCATGAACAGCGCGCCGATGGCATATTCGCCGGGCGCCGGCAGCTTGAAGCCGAGCTCGGTCGCCTTGCGCGAGAAGAACGCATGCGGGATCTGCACCAGGATGCCGGCGCCGTCGCCGAAGCGCGGGTCGGCGCCGACGGCACCACGATGCTCGAGGTTGCACAGGATGCTCAGCGCATCCGCAACGATCTGGTGAGACTTCTGGCCCTTGATGTTGGCGATGAAGCCGACGCCGCAGGAATCCTTCTCCTGAGCCGGGTCATAGAGACCCTCGGCCTCCGGGCGCCAGGTGTGAAGTTCCTTGTGGATTTCGTGGGTGGTCTCGGCCGGTTTGAAGCGGGAATCCGTCGCCAGCACTGCGCCACCCGATTGTTCGTGCTTCATCGACCCGCTCATGTCCATCCCTCGTCTTTTTCGGTCTGGGCCTTGCCACCACCACCGTCCGGCGCACCTCGGTCGTCGCGCGGCCCCTCTCCGGAACCCACGCTCGTCCTCATCAGCGAGCCGCATTTTCAGAATTCAGGCTGGGGTCCGGGTGAATGTCCCAACGGACGGCCCGAGCCTGGTACGTCTGCCTGTCATGTCACAGCGCCCTTCGGCGCCGCAATATCATTGCAAAGGTCAGGCACTCTTTGCAACGAAATTTGAGACAGTCATTCTGTCCTAACGCTTCACCATGTCAAACCTTTCTTTATCATACAAGGGCCGCAGTGTCCCGGCGCGCGCAGTAGGACCTGCCTTCCCAGCAGGACTTTTCGTGAAATCGGGCCGGCCATCGCATTACCGATTGCGATCAGCCGCCGTGATCCGGCCGCAGCCCCGGCCAAGGACCGCCAGAATCGGGGCCGAACGTCTCCGCCCCAACGCCTCAGGCGCGTAAAGCTCCGAGGTGCAGGGGCATTCAGGAGCGTGAAGCCATGAAATTATCCCTTGGTGCCGTTTCGGCCGCCTTGATCGCAGCAGCCGCAGCGCAGGCCGAGCCGCTGGCGCCGTCTTACCGCGCGGTGTCGGATTTCGACGGCCCTTATGCCGACCAGCCGCTTCCGCCAGCGCCGGTTCCGGCCCCGCCGCCCTACGGTTATGCGCCGGGGCCGGCTCCAGCTCCGGATTATGCGTATCGGCCCGATGACCGCTACCCGCCGCAGCGGCTGTACCGGCCGGAGGGCTATGCGCCGGACTACGGCTACGCTCCGGCGTTCCTGCCGGCACACGAGGTCTATGCGATCCTGCGCGACCACGGCTTCTCGCCTCTGGGCGCGCCGCGGCAGCGTGGTCATGTCTATGTCGTCGCCGTGCTCGATCGCGACGGCGAGGACGGCAAGCTCGTGATCGACGCCGTATCCGGGCGCATCGTCCGCTTCGTCCCGGCCTCCCGGTGGGGCGGCGACTACGAGCGGATGCGCTATGCGCCGCCGCGCGGCCAGATCGACAGCCTGCCGCCGCCGACGGTGATCCGGGCCGATCCGCGGCTCATGCCGCCGGCGCCCGTGCCGTCGCCGCGGGTGGCGAGCCGCGTTGCGCTTCCACCCGCGCCGAAGCTGGCCGCACCCGCGGTCAGGCCGGCCGCTCCGGCGGCACAGACCGCGGCCCTCAATCCCAAGCCTGCCGAGGCGAAGCCGGTCGAGAGCCCGCCGGCGCCGCAGGCCACGGCCACCGTCACTCAGCCGCAGCCTGCGGCGGAGCCGAAGCCAGCTCCCCAGACCACGGCGTCCGTTACGCCGCCGAAGCCTGCGGCAGAGCAGAAGCCTATGCCGCGGGTGCTGCCGACGCAGGCCATGCCGCCGGTGCAGGGGCTGGAGTAGGAAGCCGGAGCTTGGCCTATCGCTTATCGACCGGGAACTGGCCTCGCCTGTTACTCCGCCCGTCCCGCTGCCTTCAGGATCAGGTCCGCGACCTCCTTCGGATGCGAGACCAGCGACAGGTGGCCGGCATCCAGTTCGATCGTGGTGGCCTTCATCCGCTTGGCAAGGAAGCGCTCGAAATCCGGATCGATGGTCTTGTCTTCCTTTGAGACTGCATAGAAGGAAGGCTTGTCGTGCCAGGCCGCTGCCGTGGTGCGGCCTGCAAAGATCGAGGCGGCGGTCGGCCATTGCACCGCATAGAGCTCCTTCGCCGTCGTCGCATCGACGCCATTGGCGAAGTACTTCAGGAACGCATCCTCCGACAGCTTGGTCTCGCCGTCATGGTTGACGATGCCGGCCCGTGCCGGCGGATTGGGAAACTTGCCGGCCAACGCCAAGAAGTCTTCGCCGGCATCCGGCGCCCGCGCGGCGATATAGACGAGTGCGCTGACCTTGGGATCGGTGCCGACCTCGCTGACGACGGTGCCGGCCCAGGAATGGCCGACCAGCACGGTCGGCCCGTCCTGCAGCGCCAGCGCGCGGCGGGTGGCGGCGGCGGAATCCTCAAGAGAGGTGAGCGGATTCTGGACCGCAGTCACCTTGAGGCCTGCCGCCTGCAGATAGGGAATGACCTTGGCCCAGCTCGAGCCGTCCGCCCAGGCGCCGTGCACCAGCACGACATTATTGGCTTTGACAGGCTCGGCCGGTGCGGCAGAGGCGGCGGTGCCGGCCGCAATCAATGCAGCGGCGGCAAGCGTGAGAGTGCGAAGGAGGTTCATCGGTTTGCTCCATGAGGAACTGAAAAAGAGGCTCGATCTGGTCACGCTCTCGTCTTCGTCGTGGAGCGGTGCGCCATTACTGCATCACGGTCGTTTGATCGCAGTGCAACAGACGGGAAAAGGTACCGGCGCAAACAAGAACGCCCCGGAGGCCCGGGGCGTTGCATTATTCAGAATAGTTCGGGATCGCCTTATGCGGCGGCCTTGTCGGCCGAGCCCTCGATTACCGGCTGCTGCGCGCCGGTCTGGATCGGGATGCTGCGGGGCTTCTTGGCCTCGGGAATCTCGCGCTCGAGGTCGACATGGAGCAGGCCGTTCTCGAGGCTGGCATTCTTGACCACCACATGGTCGGCGAGCTGGAACGAGCGCTCGAAGGCGCGCGCGGCGATGCCGCGATACAGCACGTCGCTCTTGGCCTTGGCGTTCTCGTTGGCGGCCTTCTCGCCCTTGATGGTCAGCGTGTTTTCCTTGGCGACGATCGAGAGGTCATCCTTGCCGAAGCCGGATACCGCGACCGTGATGCGGTAGGCATTCTCGCCGGTGCGCTCGATGTTGTAGGGCGGGTAGCCGGGGCTGCCGTCGGAGGTGGCCTGGTCGAGCAGGTTGAAGAGACGGTCGAAGCCGACGGTGGAGCGGTAGAAGGGGGTGAGATCGTAGGTACGCATGAAAGTCCTCCAATTGAGCGACTGTTTCGAATGACCCGCCCGCCATCGGGCCGGGCCGCGTCGTGCAGCCTGATGTTCCGGATGTCGTCCGAAAGCACTGGTAGCGGCCTGCACGCTGCTGATATGGGTCTTATGCGGCGCCGTTCAAGCTGATCTTGCCGTCCCTCTTTTTCGCTTCGTTCACCCTTGATTCCCGGCTTCATTGACCTATTCGATCGCGCCTCATGACGCTCGTCTCGATCCCTGCCAATCCCGTCCCGGAAAACGTCGTCGCCGGCACCATCAAGACCCCTGATGGCGCCGAGCTGCGCTTTGCGCGCTGGGCGGCGCCTTCGGGCCGCAAGGGCACGGTCTGCATCTTCACCGGCCGCAGCGAGATGATCGAGAAGTATTTCGAGACGGTGCGGGACCTGCGCGACCGCGGCTTCGCGGTGGCGATCCTCGACTGGCGCGGACAGGGCCATTCGTCGCGCCGCCTGCGCGATCCCCGCAAGGGCTATGTGCGCTCGTTCGCCGATTACGAAGTCGATGTCGAGACCTTTGTCCAGCAGGTGGTGCTGCCGGATTGTCCGCCGCCGCATTTCGCGCTGGCGCATTCGATGGGCGGCACGGTGCTGCTCAGGCTTGCCCATGCGGGCAAGCGCTGGTTCGACCGCATGGTGCTGTCGGCGCCGATGATCGACCTGCCGGGCCGGCGCACCGCGTTGCCGGCGCGGCTCTTGTTGAAGGTGCTGCGCTTCGCCGGGCAGGGCGGCAGCTATGTGCCCGGCGGCAACGACAGGATGGCCGGGCTCGAGCCGTTCGTCAGCAATCCCGTCACCTCGGATCCCGTGCGTTACGCCCGGAACGCGGCGATCCTGGAGGAGGACCCGACGCTCGGCATCGCGTCGCCGACCGTGGCATGGGCCGATGCCGCCTTCTCGGCCATGGTCACTTTCCGCGGCGTCCACTATCCCTCGCAGATCCGCCAGCCGGTCCTGATGCTGGCCGCCTCCAACGATGCCGTGGTCTCGACCTCGGCGATCGAGGAGTTCGCCTATCATCTGCGTGCCGGCTCGCATCTCGTCATTGCCGGCGCCAAGCACGAGATCCTGCAGGAGCAGGACCGCTATCGCGAGCAGTTCTGGGCGGCCTTCGACGCGTTCGTTCCGGGAACGCCATTGTTCGGCTGAGCGCGTTGCTGGACACCCCTCGGCCATCGGGCTAGTGCTGACATGTCCCCGCAAGTCGTGACAGAAGCGCGTGAGTGAACGGCGGAAAAATTTGCAGGCTCAGGCTCTGCAGGAAGCGATCCACGCGCTGCGCGCGCGGCAGTTCGCCCGCGCCGAGCAGATCGCCGCCTCGATCCTGAAAGCCAGCCGGACCGACCGGACGGCACTTCTTGTTCTGGCGCATGCGCTGCTCGGCCAGCAGCGCGCCGGCGAGGCGATCGGACCGCTGGAGAAGGCGGCGCTTCGCGGCACTGATCCCGAGATCGAAACCCTGTTGGGCGCAGCGCTCTGCGATGCACGGCGTTCGGCCGACGGCATCGCGCAGCTGCGCAGGACCGCGGCGCGGCGTCCGCCCTATCTGCCGTCGTTCCAGGAGCTGGCCGGTCGGCTGGCCAAGGCGGGCCAGATCCATGACGCCATCGGCGTCATCGAGGATGCGCTGGCTCTGTCTCCTGACAGCGTCGACCTGAAGCTCGACCTCGCCCGCCTGTGTCTGCGGACCAATGACCGGGCACGCGCGCATGCGAACCTCGTGGCGGCGCGGGACGCCGCACCCGGACGTCCCGATATCCTGATCGAGCTCGCCTCGGTGCAGTTTCTGGACGGCGCCTATGCCGATGCTGCCGACACCTTCCGCCGCGCGCTCGGCTTGCGGCCCGACGATACGCAGTCGCGCGCCAGTCTGGCGATGTGCCTGCTCGAAATGGGCGAGCGCGACGGCGCGCAGGCGGCGCTGCGCACATTGTTGCGCGGCCGGCCGCATCTGCTCACCCGCGCCGCCTATGCGCTGGCGGCCAGCTCGCATGGCCGCTTCTTCTTCCGCCCGAGCGCCGCCGCGAAATTTCTGCAAGCCGATGGCGCAGGGAACGGCTAGGCCCTGAACTTCTTGCGATAGAGTCCCTGCTCGCGTTTCAGCGCGTCGCGCACCTCGTGCACCTCTGCAATCTCCTCATCGGTGAAGCTGGACGTCTGCATCGTCCACGCCTGCCGCTTCACCGGCATGCATTGAGCCACCGGCGTGCCCTTCGGAAGAACGCCGCGGAACGCCGTGTCGTGCCAATGGACCGGAAAATGCACGAAGGAGTCGTGATAGCGATCGCTGTCGACCAGCCCGGTCAGCGTGGTGAACGGCAGATCGAAACGGTTGATCGGATGGGTGAACAACACCGCCCAGCCTTCCGGCGCCTCGATCGTCCACAGATTGTGAAACTTGAGGAGGAAGCGGTCGGCTTCGAACAGCGGCGATCCCGTGACCTGCGCAACATCGTGGAAGCTGACCGGCGAGCGCGGAAAATCGATCGCGCCGCCCGGCGGCAGCTCGTTGTCCCAGCTGATTCCGCCGTCCTCGACCTTGAGGTCGCACACCAGCGGAATCAGAAAGCCTGATGTCATCGCGTCGACGAAAGGCGGGCAGCGCTTGATGGTCTGCTCCTCGCCCTGGTTGAGCGCGCTGAAGGCCGTCGACGGCATGGCCTTGAGCCAATCGGGAAGCCCCAGCGTCGCCGGGACTGGCTGTGGGATCAGGCCTTCGAGCTCCTTCGGGCAGCGGAATTTGAGCGTGAGGGGATCGGTCTCGGACATGGCGCCGCGGCTCTCTTGTTCTCGACGGAAAGCTCTACGCCTTCAGCGCCGAAAGTCCAACGGCCAAGCCAAAGCGCAGCCCGGATAAGCGTGAGCGGCATCCGCTCGCCCAGGTTGCTTGCCGCGATCACGCGGTGCCGGGTGCAGCGTTTCGCTACTTGGTCGAGAGCACTTCGCCGAAGCGCTCCCACTGCTTGCCGGTGAAGCGCATGAACTGCACCTGCTCGACCGGGAGATGGTCGCTCTCGCTGGTGTTCACCTTGATGCCCGGCAGCAGCATCGGCAGCTCCAGGTCCTTGATCGACAGCGCCTGCCGCAGGATGTTCTCGCGGCTCAGGTCGTTCCCCGCGGCCTTCAGGACGTGCTCCAGCAGCATGCCGTTGTTGTAGCCGTTGACGTAGTTGGAATCGCGGATGTCGCCGTCGGGAACGTATTTGGCCATGTAGTCGCGCCAGCCCTTCACGCCGGGATCGTCTGCCCAGGCCGGATCGAGCGGGTCCTTCACATAGGCCGTGGAGATGATGCCCGTACCGGCCTCGAGCCCGGCCGGCTCCATCACCGAGGACATCCACACCGAGACATTGGTCAGGAACGTCATCGGACGCCAGTTGATCTCGAAGGTCTTGCGGATCGCCTGTGCGGCGAATTTCGGTGTCGCGGCGATGATCAGCGCGTCGGCGCCGGTCGATTTCAGCTTCACGATCTGGGAGTCGATCGTCGGCTCGGTCGACTCGTAGCTCGCGACCGTGACCGCGCTGTCGAAGCGCTCGCCGAGCACGTCCTTCAGCCCGGCGAGATAGTCGCGGCCGAAATCGTCGTTCTGCGCCAGCACCGCGAAGGTCGCGTCGGGCTTCTTCTGCAGCGCGTAGCGCGCATACATGCGGGCTTCGTTGCGGAACGGCGCCATCACGCCCATCAGCGCCAGCGGAAACTGTGCGGGATCGCCGAACTTCGAGGCGCCGGAGGCCACGAACAGCTGCGGCACCTTCTTGCCCTGCAGATATTTGGCGATCGCCGTGTTGTGCGCGGTGCCCATGGTCGAGAAGATGAAGGAGACCTCATCGCTCTCGATCAGCCGCCGCGTCTGCTCGACGGTCTTGGGCGGCACGTAGCTGTCGTCGAGGGAGAGCAGGTTGACCTTGCGGCCGTTGATGCCGCCGCGGTCGTTGACCATCTTGAAATAGGCGACCTCGCCCTTGCCCAGGATGCCGAAGGCGGAGACCGGCCCGCTATAGGGCATGGTCTGTCCGATGCGGATTTCGGTGGCGGTGACGCCGGGCGGGTCTTCGGCCTGAGCAGGCGCGCCGAGCACGGACGAGACGACGAACAGCCCTGCAATCGCGATGATGCTTCGCATGGACACCTCCCTGGTGGGCCGCGCTGGCGGCGGCTTTTTGCCAACCATAAGGACCGTGCTGACGTCTCGCAACAAAAAATATATTTTTCGAAGAAAATGAACTTTTGGTTTGATAGTCTGGCTCGGCCCGCAGCGAGAATCGCCCATGTCCGGAAGCGCCACCCAGACCGTCTATGAACAGCTTCGCGCCAGCCTGCTGACGGGCCTCTATCGGCCCGAGGAGAAGCTGAAGATCAGCGAGCTCGGCTCGGCTTTCTCGGTCAGCACCGGGGCGATCCGCGAGGCGCTCGCCCGGCTCACGGCGGAAGGGCTCGTCACCGCGATGCCGCAGCGCGGCTTTCGCGTCGCCCCGGTGTCGGTCGCCGATCTGCGCGATCTCACCGACATGCGCATCGAGATCGAAACCAAGTGCCTGCGCCGCGCCATCGCCAACGGTGATCTCTCCTGGGAAACGGCAATCGTTGCCGCGCACCATCGGCTGGCTGCCACGCCGATCGCGGCCGCGGACGGCAGCTTCTCGCCGGCCTGGATCGTGGCGCATGGCGAGTTTCACGCCGCGCTCGCTCAGGCCTGCGGCAGCGCCTGGATGATGCGGGTGCGCGATCTGCTGTTCGCCCACAATGAGCGTTATCTCGACCTCGCCCGCAAGACCGACCGGGGCAATCGCGATGCCGCACGCGAGCATCGCGAGCTGATGGAGGCCGCGCTGGCGCGCGATACCGAGCGCGCGGTCAGCGCGATGACGGAGCACATCGACAAGACCCGGCACACGATCGAAGCGGTGCTGCTGCAGGCGGCGGCGAAGAACGCGGCGGGATGAGGGAACGGTCAGGCCGGATCGGCGGAGCGTTTCGTTCGCCGCAGCCTGAACCAGGGCGGATCCTCGCAAACCGTCCTCGCTGCTATTTCGTCAGATGGGCTTCGGCCACCGCGTGGTTGAACATCGCATTCAGCGCCGACGTGATGTCGGCCGGCGAGTTCGCCGTGTAGAAGAAGCCCGGCGACGCACAGGCCTGCAGGCTCGGTGGAATATACGGGATGTTGTTGTTGGCGTAGTCGTCCTCGTCGCCGGCGAACGATGCGTTGACCGGATTGATCGGCTGATAGGGAATGTACAGCACCGCAATGATGATGCCGCGGCTTTTCAGCGGGCTGCAGGAAGTGCTCGGATCGATCACGGTGGCATGGTTGCTGCCGGACCAGGAGCCGTTGGGGACGCCCTTCACCTGCGGGTCCTGCGCACCGTCGGTGACCAGGAACACGTAGGGCAAGGTGTTGTTCGAGGCGCTGCCGTTGCCCACGCTGACGATCAGGTTGTTGACGCTGGATAAGGCCGTGTCGATATGCGTGCCGCCCGAGCCGAGATAGCTATTGGTGTTCGTGTCGAGAAGCGTCGCAAGGTTGGCCGCGGCATAGTTGATGGTCGACGAATCGGTCGTCGAGCCGTTGATGTTGCTGGTGAGCGGGAAGTAGGAATAGAGATAGCGGATGAAGGGATAGAGGCCGATCCTGAACTGGTTGCTGACCTTCTTGGTATTGTTCGCCGTCACGAACAGCTGGTTCACGGCATAGCCGACCGCGTCCAGCCGCAGCTGGATACACGCATCCGTGCCGTCGGTCGGGCAGTTCGCGACGGTCGGCAGGTTGTTGTAGAGCGAGTTCGGCAGGCCGGACACGATCCAGGACGGCAGTTGAACGCCCTTGGGGTAGTTGCGGTTGGTGGTCAGCAGGTTCTTGTATCCGCTCTGACTGACGCGCGAGATCGCATAGCCGAGGCAATAATTGTTGGTGGGATATCCTTGCGTGCCCGAATCGGTGCAGGCGCTGTTCTGCGGGGAAAAATGGCAGGCGAGGGTGCATCCGGTGGGGTATTGCCTGTAGTTGTCCGGGCTGACCGCCTGCATCCGCTGAGCTTCCGCCGTTGTCGACGGCAGCCCCATCGATCCCGAGACATCGAGCGTCAGATAGAAGTCGAGATAGAGCGGCAACGTGGTCGAGGAAGACGACTTGCCGCTGACCGTCAGGTTCTGATAGCCGAGCACGACCAGGAAGGTGACCGGAACGTTGGCCGTGAATTGCACTTGCGACGTCAATGTGGAGCCGGTCTTGGTGACGGTGCTGGTTTCCGACACTATGGTGTAGCCGCTCGCCGTGGACGCATCGCCGTTGAAGATGTTGTTCGCCTCGGTGATGCCGGCCGCAACGGATCCGTCCGATGTCATCGACATCGCCGCGTTGTAGCCTGCCGAATTGACCGCGATCGAGGCGATGCTCGCGGCATCTGCCGCGGACTGGAGCTTCGTCTTGATGCGCATCGCCATCGAGTAGTCGGTCGCGCAGCCGATCGCCGCGAGGATCGGCAACAGCGCCACTGCGAATGTGACCGCGATGTTGGCGTTGCTGTCCCGCGAAAAGCGGGCCAAGAGGGCGATCGCCCGGTTTGCTGTTCGGCTGACGCCCATCATGCCATGCCCTCCAAGATCCCGTTCTCGACGCGGTAGAGACCTTTGATCTCTTTGCTTGTTGGCGATGTCCGCGGCGAAGACGCCCTTGACCGTTTTCGTGCAGCGGGATCGCGTTCCCAGCGCGTGCAGACGGATCCAGGCGAGTTCGGCCAACCTGCGAAAGATCGCATCGGGCTGTTGCGATTGGGTTTACGTGAATGTCGACTCGCGCCGTCTTCGAATACCGCGCGGCGCAGACACCCCTGCAGCTCGGCCTGGGCGGGAGAGGGGAAGCGTGCTTGCGGATACACGCGTGGCGTGCAGATGCCGCGCGTGTTCTCACGCTGAGCTGCTCACGAACGGCGGCGCATTACGCTGCTACGGATCTTCCGTGATCGCGCAGTCGGACGTCGTTTGTGCGATGGGCCGCTGCGTCAAGTGTGGCCGATGCGGGCGCAACCTGTGCGTTTCGCCCGCTGGTCAGGTGGTGCGCTTTCCTTTGGCCGGTTGTCGTGCCGCACGTTGGGACCGACTGCGCACGCCGTGACGCTGCGCGAGCGGCGATTCCACTAATCCTCGCTCCAGGGCCAGTGCCAGTGGTGCCATCCCCAATGGCGGGGTCCGCTGGCATCCAGCGTCGCCTTCTGCTTGTCGTCGAGTGAATCGTAAAAGGCCTGAAAGGCTGGCCGGACTATCTTGATGGCCTGCTGCATGGCATCGAGCCGCTGTTCGGCCAGGGCGAGGCGGTCGGTCGCTTTGGCCGGGAGCGCCGTCGGACAGTCCTTCGTGATGATGTCAGCTGCCTTGGCGGACGCCGCCTTCAATTCGTCGAGGCGTGCGCGCTGGGTGTCGTTCGGCTTGACGGCGGCCTCGATCGCGGAGATGCGCCACTCTGCAAACCCCGCCATGCGCGGGTGGCAGAAAAAGCCGAAGCCGCGTCCTCCCATCATTCCGGGGCCCATCATCATGCCGGGGCCCCAGCCTTGCGTCGCGCTTGGCCCGGGTTGGGCTGAGGCGGGCGAGGCGAAGATCGCCAACACCAAAGTCGCTGCAAAGAATGTGGTTGCCTGCACGCGCATGGGGCTCTCCCTCAGGTGACGTCACGCAGTGTAAGAAGCCCGAAGCAATGCACTGTTGACGTAGGTCAACTTACGGCCACCCGACGGCTTTGGGCATGGTGGCCATCATGCGCGCAAAAAATATTCCGGTTTCATCTTCGAAAATCGATTAGGAGCGTCCCGCCTCCTTTGAGGGCGCGCGCGGGCCTGCCGCGAGACTGGCGAGCGCTCGCCACCGTCATTCTCAACGCCAAAAGGCCTGATCGCGGCATGCATTCCGGCTGCTACCTCCGACTGGCCAGCAGGTTATCAGGCGGTCCTGGTTCGGGACCGCCGCATCGCCGGCGAGTGGCTTTTCGCATGATCGACGAAGGCGCGGAGCTTCGGCATGATCTCGCGATGCGCCGGATAGTAGAGGAAGACCCCCGGCGCGGTTGGCGCGAACGGCGCCAGAACCTGTACGAGCTTTCCAGCGCGCAATGGCTCGGCGGCCACCGGCTCGGGAAGTTGCGCCAACCCCACGCCTTCGACGGCCGCGCCGAGCATGGTTGTAAAATCGTTGGCGATGAGCGGACCGCTGACCGCAATCTCGATGGAGCGGTCGCCATCGTTGAGCGTCCACGATCCGACTGCACCGTTGGAGCGCCGCAGCCTGATACAGCGGTGATGACGCAAATCGTCCGGGCGTTGGGGCCGCCGGTTGCCGCCGAAATAAGCCGGGCTGCCGACCATCACGAGGCGAAACGGCGGGGACAGCCGCACCGCGACCATGTCGGCCGCGATGAATTGCCCCAATCGGATACCGGCATCGAAACCCGCGGCCGCAAGGTCGACCAGCTCCTCGCCTGCGGCAATCTCGACTTCGATCTCCGGATAGGCCTTGCAGAAGGATGCGATCAGCGGCTGCAGGAGGACCGGCAGAACCGCGCGCGGCACCGAAAGCCGCAGCAGTCCGGTTGGCCGCCGTCCGAGGTCACGCGCGGTCTCGCTGGCGGCCACGAGTTCCTCGAAGGCCGGCTTCGCACGGGACAGGAAACGCGTGCCAGCCTCCGTCAGCCCGACACTGCGGGTCGTGCGAATGAAGAGGGCTGCGCCGAGACGTGTCTCGAGCGCCCTGATCGCCTGGCTGATCGCGGACGGCGTCACGCCAAGCTCCGCCGCCGCTCTGCGAAAGTTGCGGTGTTTCGCGACGCCGAGGAAGGCCTCGATGCCGTCGAGCGCACCCTGCCGGACTGTGAAGCTCTGCTTCATGGCCCATCGACATTATCGCGAATAGTTGTCCGGGGAAAGCGAGCGTATCTCATGAGCTGCAACCGGCATCCGTGCCGATCAGGAGGACCGCCATGAACGATGCGCTTGATGGTGTACGCAACCATTACCGGGCGACGGGTCTGACGGAGCGGCTGAAGGCGGCGCTCGCCGCGTTCGGCTCGGAGGATCAGCGTCTCGACCCGCGACAGCTCGCTGGTCTCGACCAGTTTCACAGCATCGGGCTTGCCGCGACCGACGAACTGGCCAAGCTGGCCGGAATCACCGCCGACACGTCGGTTCTGGACGTCGGCTCAGGCGTTGGCGGTCCGGCGCGCTTTGTCGCCGCGAGCTGCGGCTGCAAGGTGACCGGCATCGACCTCAGCGTCCCGTTCGTGGAGGCCGCGCGCTATTTGACCGAGCGCACGAGGCAAAGCGGGCAGGTGTCATTCCAAGTCGCAAGCGCCCTGGAGCTGCCCTTCGGCGATGGCGCATTCGATGCCGTTCTCATGCAGCACGTCGCGATGAATATCGCGGAACGGGCACGGCTGTATCGCGAGATCCGGCGCGTGCTGAAGGCAGGCGGCAGGTTCGCGATCTTCGACGTCGTCTCGAACGGCGCCGAGCCGCACTATCCCGTACCCTGGGCACGGACCGCGGCGACGAGCTTTCTGCTGACCGCGGACGCAACGCGCGAGACGATCGAATCGGCGGGCTTCCGAACGCTGGTCTGGCGCGACGATACCGAGGCGGCAAAAGCCTGGATCGCGCGACTGCGCGCCTCGGGGCCGCCACCGTCGCCCAATCTCGGCGTGGTGATGGGTCCGGATTTCGCAGAACTGTCCGCCAATCTCGGACGGAATCTGCTGGAAGGCCGGATCGTCATTCTGACCGCCGTGTTCGAAGCCGCGCCGGCGAGCGCCTGAGAGGAGGAGATCATGTCACCCGAGGCCATCTTCCGCACTCAGCTCGTCTTCGGCTATGTCGCGTGGCTGCTTTGCTTCGCCACCTATATCGGGCCGCGTCTCAGATCCATGGACCATGTCGAAGCCCAGCGTGCCATCGCGACGCTGCACAGCTTCCGCTTTTTCGGCCTGGTCTTTATCCTGCCCGGCTACGTCGGGCCCCATCTTTCGGCCGACTTCGCGACCTTCGCCGCGTACTGGGATTTCGTGACCGGGCTCCTTGCCACGCTGGCGCTGCTGGCCGTCAGGATGCGTCCCTTGTTCTGGCTGTTCGTCACAGCCTTCAACGTGGTGGGTATCATCGATCTCTTCGTCGACTACGCCCAGGCCGTCAGCGTCGACCTTCCATCGATGGCGGGCGAGTTGGGTGCCGCCTATGCGATCCCGGTCATCTACGTGCCTCTGCTCATGATCACGCATGTCGCCGCCTTCTATCTGCTGTTCCGGCAACTCAGGGCGACGCGGATCGCGGTCGGCGGTGCGTCCGCGTAGCGATGCGACCCTGATAGACACGCTGATCGTGCGTTCGAGTTCAGGCATGGCGGCGCTTCGCCGCGAGATGGGTGGTTTGCCCGCCAGGCGCGCTCTGCCAAACCCTGTCCAGTCCCCGCGCGAAAAATATTTCACTTTCGTTTTTTCAGAAGTCGTGCATTAATCAGCGCTGTCCCGCTTCCTTTCAGGAGGGGCGCTTCGCGATCGTCACGGACGTTGGCAGCGGGATGCGGTGGGCGTGTCGGGTTGCAGCGTGATCAATCATGCGGACGAACAATCCGATGCGCACGATCAAGCCGTGTGGTCCTGGTCTCCCGGTGCTGAGGCCAAGTTCGCGCTGACGTTTGCGCGGATGACAGGGGCAATAAAGCCGGTCCCTGGGGAGAGCGCGGAGTAAGTCGTAAAGCCATCGCGCAGGGAATGCCGGATGTTCGGCTTAACCTGTGGTGACTGCCGCCTGCTTTCTTTGTTGCAGGCGGGCCATGGGTGAGGCCTTCACCCGGCATTCCCTGCGCCTCCGATTTTGTCGAAGGCGAAGTCGTCAGCAAAGCTCGGGCAACTCATGCCGCGAGAGCGTGGATGCATGCACCGAGCCTGTTTAACAGTTGAACGGAGTCGCACGCATGCGTCGCTGTGGCGGCGATGTTCGGTTCGAATGGAGAGAATTTACTCTGCGAGCTCTCCGGGAAGGCGGTGATCCCGCATTTTTGATGAAGGGAGTCTTTTGTCTACTTGGAGGCAGCTTTTTCAGTTGCTTGCTTTGCCCGCTCTTCCTCTTCAGTGAGATCATGGAAATCATTGTGTTGAAAGCAGGTGTCAGCAGCGGCTTCGGACATGTCAGCGCCTTTGAAGGTCCAGCAGTACCGGCTGCAGTGCCGATTTCCGAATACGTCTTTGTAGAACAGCGCACCCCAATACATGATGACAAAGGTGGTGCCCTTTTTCACTAAATCGACTTGCTCGAGAGTTATGTTGTGTCCGCGCATCTCGAAATTGGATTCTTGTTGGGGAAACAGAGTGAAGGAATTAACTACAGTTGGAGCAGGAGTGCAAAGAGTCGGGGCAAACTGCGTGAGTCTATCGATTTGAACGACTGCGATGTTAGGAGGCGTCATGAAAAGATCTATGGCCGGCGTCAACCCGTAGTTCTTGCGGCTGATTTTCAATGTCTGGGTTGGCGTTCCGAAATTCTGGATACCGTGCTGAGTCAATCCGACGTAAGCCTTCAATTGCTTGCGTTCGGAATCCCTCATGATTTCTAATTGGTTTTGGCTTGCAGTAACTTGTCGGCCGCCGACGATCAAGATACCAAGAGTGAGCGCGATGTTAATTGCAACACCTGCCGCGACGGCGATTTCGACCCAAAACTTTATGCCCGCACGCCGGCGTTCCATTGGATCGCTTTTGCGATAGCTTTCGGCAAAGGCTTTAAATGTTTTGTTGAGGGCAGCAGTTTCCTCGGCGGTGCTGCCATGCTGTCTGGCAAGCTCTCCGCTGCGATCGCCGTGATGTTGTTTATCTCCCTTATTGCCGATCATCTGTTTCTGCCAATCTACACCGAGAACGCTCCGCAGCTCTCTGCTGTCATTATGTCGCTCGGCGCGATGCCGGGCTGTCCAGTTCGTCGCGACGTGCCCTACAGCGTCTTCAGATATTCGATCAGCTGCCAGCGCTCCGTGTCGCTGAAGCCGCGGCCGATCACGCCCGGGGGATAGTCGTGCGGATCGCGCTCGGGTCCTTCGAAGGAATGGCCCATCACGCTGTTGCCCTTGATCGGCCCCTTGCTGTCGGATGCCATGAAGCGGGTCTGGCCGGTCTTGCAGGAGGCCTCGCCGCCGGCAGGCACGGCAAAGCCGACCGTGATCGGATCATAGTCGCGCGCGCCCTGGCAGAACGAGGTGGGCCGGTCCGCGGCCGGGCTCAGCAGCCAGTAGAGCGAAGGCACCGAGCCGTTGTGCAGATAGGGCGCGGTGGCCCAGACGCCGTTCAGCGGCCGGGCGCGATAGATCGGCTTTGGCGCCGGGTTGGGGCAGTTCTTGCGCTTGCCCCACACCTGGCTCCGATCGACGACCGGATGCTCGTCGAACCATTTGTCGCTGGCGCGCTGCACGACGTCCATCAGCGCCAGCGCGTAAGGCATGTCGGTGGTCGATGTGCTCGGCGGCAGGCCGCAGCCCTTCAGGTCCTTGGCCGGATCGAGACCGAAGAAGCCGGGCACCTTGACCATTCGCGTCCGCAGGATGCTGGACTGGCCAGGGTCGGTCCTCATGTCGGCGACCGGCTTCTCCACCAGATTCACGGCGTCGCCGGACTTGTTCCAAGGCCCGCCGTCGCGTCGCCAGAAGCTGAGCGCCTTGGTGTCTTCGTCGGTGTCGAAGCTCTGATCGTCGACCGGGCCCAGATGGCACTCGACGCAGATCTTGCCATAGAGCTTGCGGCCGGCATCGACCTTGGCCTGATCGATGGTCCACGCCTTGTCGCCGGGAAACAGCTTGCCCGGCCATTTCGGCGAGGTCAGGCCGCCGAAGCGCGGCGGGTCGGCCGCGAACGGATCCGGGCCGTGCAGCATGTTCTCGATGTACACGAGATTCTCGATTGCGATCGAGGAGCGGAACAGCCGGTTCGCCGGCCGATCGGGCGAGAAGTTCACGGCGGCGAACACGCCGAGCGCCTCGCCGGCATTGCGGATCAAAGGCTGCGAGATCGAGGCGTCATATTGCGCCCAGGAGAACCACGGCACGGTCCAGATCGGCGGATAGCTGACGGGAGCAGCGATGGCCTCTTGATTGTCGAGGTAGCCGGGCAGGCCGCCGACCGCCATGTCGAGATAGAACACCTGGTTGCCGATGCGGTTCAGCGCGTCCAGCCGGCCGAAACCTTCCTGGGTTTCGCTCTGGCCCTTGGCCTCGATCGCTTTCTGATAGTTCTTGGCCTGCATGGTCAGCGCGAAATCGGTCGCGGCCTTCAGCCCTTTCTTCAGGGCCGTGCGCTCCGACTCGCTCGCGCCGGCGCCGAGCACCTGCTCGGCAAAGCGCGAGAAGCGCGTGGGGACCCATTGCGTGAGCATCATTGCAAAGCCCATGGCCTTTTCGAGCTTGCGCAAGTCCACCATCGCCGGGCCGCCATCGAAGCGGATGCTGGTGCCCTTGTAGCGGATGCTGCCGGTATGGCAGGCCGCGCAGGTGAGGCCGATCTTGTCGGGCTCGGCCGCGCCGGTTGCGGGATCGACCGCGCCGCTCAGCCGCGCGAAGCCGACCGGCAGGCCGTCGTTGTTGGCGGCCGGGGTCGGCGCGAGGCCCGGCAGCGGCGCCGGCGCAGGGCTCGCATTGGCATCCGCGGCTGCATCGAAGCCATAGGCTTTGAGGCCGGCGGAATCGCCATCGGTGCTCTTGGGACTCGGGATGAAGCCGAAACGTTCGAGATAGCTGCTGTCGGAAATCCGGCCGGGCGTACCGAATGGCGACAGATAAGGCTGCTCCAGCGCCATGAACCATTTGTAGGGCACCGGGAAGGTCGCCGTGCCCTGGGTTGCGTGGTGAAACCACTGGCGGTCCTTGACTGTCCAGCCCTGATTCAGCCAATGCGCCGTCTTCGGCGCCTCATAGGCCGGCAGCGCCGGTGGGACCATTTCCGCAATCGACTTTGGCAGGATGCTGCTCAGGGTCTCATCGGTCTGGTCGGGGAAGGCGATCCACGCGACGCCGAGCAGAACAACCAGCGCGACCGCGAAGCCGATCGTCGCCCGGCCGAGGCGCCACAGCAGGCCCGCGGGCCTCGGCTTGGTCAAGAGCCGTGTCACGATCCGCTCGGGCAGGTGGCGGTCGACGAACAAGGTGCGCACCTCGGCGACGCTGAGATAGCGATTGTCGCCTTCGCCCTTGCCCATCACGCGCAGCAGCACCGGCCATTCGCCTCGCATCAGCAAGGGGAAGTACCAGCGCGCATCGGCTCCGTCCCGATCGATGTTGGAGCGCATGTAGGTCTTGATCTGCGCCGCGTTCAGCCCGCGCTCGGTGCCGCCGCAAGGGTTGGGATAGTCGCTGCCGAAACAGGCGAGGCGGTCGATCTCGCCTTCGTGCACATGGGCCTCGGCATCGAGGATGCGCGAGCCGCCGCCGTGCTTGTCCAGCGGGCCGTTGCGAAGCTGGTCCAGATTCACGCCCGACCACAGGCTGTGGATCAGCCGCAGCGGGCCGAACCCGTTGGCGATCAGTGCCACACCAAAGGTCTGCGGCCAGACCATCCGCCGCCGCAAGCCGGTCTCGCCGCTCGCGGCCTGGATCGTGCTGCTGATCTTCGGCAGCGCAACGGTGTGCCTATCGACGAAGCCGCCGGCCACGAGTGCGCGCAGGAACGGGCAGGGATTGTTGGCCGACACCGGAATCTGCTCAGGCAGCGCGTTGCTGCCGGGGGCGGGGTCTGGGGGCATGCAATCGCATCCTTGGGAAGAAACCGGTGATGAAAGGAGTAGCGCGGACCAAGGCGGCCGGACGTGAGCCAGCCCACATCTACGCGAGGATTTTCACGAGAGTCTGCGGATGATGGCGTATTCGGATTTGGTGTCAACCAGAAGTCGCGGGGCGTCCACTGCCGGACGTCTGCTCTCATCCACGCGCGCGGGGCGCGACCGTCTCCACCAATGTGAGCTTCGACGAGGGCATGCGCGCCTTCACCAGACCGTCACGGTAATGCGCGATGTCATCCGAACTTTTCCAACGGTTGCTCAACAACCGCTCCACCGTGAGCCACGGATAGAGCTCGAGCATCGCGGCGACGACCTCCTTGGCTTCGGCGCATCGCCCAAGTTGCGCGAGGCTGGCGGCCCGGATCGAGAGGCCCTGCAGATGGTCGGGGTTCTCGTAGTAGGCCTCCCGCGCCCAGGACAGCGCCGCATCATAGTGCCCGAGCAGATAATGGCTGAACGCGCTCAGCACGTTCCACTGATAGCGAGGGTCGCTGTTGCCGCGTTGCGCTGCGATCGAGAACAGCTCCACAGCCTGCCGGTGCTCGCCGCGAACCATGTGACACACGCCGAGCACGCCACGGGCGCCCATGTCGTAAGGGTTGAGCTCGAGCGCTTTCCGCGCCGCGGCCATGCCCGCGTCCGGCTGCCCCTCCATCGCGTTGACGTATGCGAGCAGCGAATAGGCGAAGGAGGAGCGGGGGGCGAGCCGCACGCTGGTTTCGGCCAGCTGCATCGCCTCGTCCCACAATTGGTGGGTGCTCCTGATCCAGCCGAAATGGATGCCCTGCAGCAGGATAGTGCCGAGATAGGTGTGGGCGATCGCAAGCGCCGGATCGAGCGCGATCGCCTCGCGGAACAGCGCGATCGACCGCTCATAATCCGCTTTGGTCGGCTGATAATAGTGCGACAGCCCGCGCAGGAAGCGGTCCCAGGCGGTGAGATCGGTGTTGAGCGACCGGGTCGGGACCGAGGCCTCGGCGCGGTAGATCTCGGGGATCAGCGCCGCGCACAGATTGCTGGTGATGTCGTCCTGCACGGCGAACACGTCGCCGATATCCCGGTCATAGCGCCCGGCCCAGAGTTGTTCGCCGCTCTCCGGCGCCACCAGCTCGGCCGTGACCCGGATCTTGGCGCCGGCGCGCCGCACCGAGCCTTGGATCAGATAGGTGGCGTCGATCTCGCGCGCGATCAGGCGGGCGCTCAGGTCTGCGGTCTTGAAAACGAAGGTCGAATTCCGGCTCAGCACGCGGAAGAACGACTGCAGCGAGAGCGCATGAATGAGGTCCTCGGCCAGCCCGTCGGAGAAATAATCGTCGGTTGCATCGCTCAGGTTGACGAAAGGGAGAACGCCGACGATCGCGGTCCGGTATTGTGGGGGCAGGACCGAAGCGGTGCGCGGCTCGCGGACCTTATCCGGTCCGCCGGGCTCCCAGGTCCAGACATTGATGGTGTCTTCGATGTTCTTGAAGCGGAAATTGCCGGCATCGGCGAAGCTGACCGCGACGTGCCGGCTCGCCTCCTGATAGGCTTTGGCGGAAATCGCAACGCCGCCGGGGTTGGCTGCCGCTTCCAACCGCACCGCAAGGTTGACGCCGTCGCCGAACACCTCATCCTCATCGGCAATGACATCGCCCATGTGGACGCCGAGGCGGAACCGCATGGTGCGTTCCGCCGGCAGATGCGCATTGCGTTCGGCCATCAGGGTCTGCATCGCGACCGACGCCTCGACGGCGCCGACCACGCTCGGGAATTCGAGCAGAAAGCCATCGCCGGTCTTCTTGATGATCCGGCCGCCATGATTGAGGATGATGGGATGGATCGCGCCGCGATGGGCCTTGAACGCGGCATGCGTGCCGGCTTCGTCGGCTCCCATCATCCGCGAGTAGCCGGCTACGTCGGCGCAAACAATGGCAGCCAGCCGTCTTTCCATCGCACTCCCGCTCCTGCGTTCCCGATACCATGGCTGCAGCTCTTGAATCCAATGCTTTTGCAACTGATAATTCGTCTAGGTGAACGCTCGTCGGTTCGGTCACTTTGAAAGGAGCCATCCATGTTGGGGATTCACGATTTCGGGCTGTTCATCCTGTCGGGCTTATTGCTCAACGTTACGCCGGGGCCGGACACGGCCTATATCGTCGGCCGCAGCGTGCAGATGGGCTGGCGGGGGGGTGCCGCCGCTGCGGTCGGCATCAGCGCCGGGTGCTTGGTCCATGTGTTTGCCGCGGCGGTTGGGCTCTCGGCGCTGCTCGCGGCGTCGGCGACCGCGTTTTTTGCCGTGAAATGGCTCGGCGCGGCCTATCTGGCCTATGTTGGTATCAAGATGCTGCTCACGCGGCAGCATTCATCTGCCCAGGGCACGAGCTTCGTCTGCACGGCACTTCCGCTTCGGAGCGTGTTCCTGCAGGGTGCGCTGACCAACGTGCTGAACCCCAAGGTGGCGCTGTTCTTCCTCGCCTTCCTCCCGCAATTCGTCGCAGGCGACGCGCCGCAGAAGGCCTTGGCCTTTCTGCTGCTCGGCGGAATTTTTATTTTCAACGGCACGATCTGGTGCCTCGGCGTCGCCGCGGTCGCGGCGAGGACGGCCAAGCGCGTCCAGCGCTCTTCGCAGGTGATGGCGTGGCTCAACCGGGCGATCGGCGGTCTGTTCGTCTATTTGGGCGTCCGGATCGCGCTGCTGGAGGCGCGATAGATCTACCAATAGAGTTCCAGGACCGCGCTACCGACGAGATAAAGGCCGAGCAGGATCATCGCGATCAGGAAGACGCGGCGGAAGGTTTCGGCCGGCATTTTCGAGCGCACGCTCTGGCCGATGAACATGCCGAGGAAAGCGCACGCCATCGCCACCGCGCCCGGGAGCGCGGTGGCGGTCGAGAGCAGGCCGGAGCTCGTGAGGTTGAAGGCCAGCGTAATGGTGGCCACGGTGAAGAACACGCCGAGCGCCTGCACCAGCTCGTCCTTCTGCAGCCCGATCGCCTGCATGTAGGGAACGGACGGAACCACCTGCACGCCGGTCGCGGCCGAGATCAGGCCGGTGATGAGGCCGACGATGCCGCCGACCCATTTCTCGTGGCGCGGTGCCACGCTGAAGGCGAGCTTCGACAGGCCGAGCAGCGCGTAGACGACGAGCAGGAGCCCGAGCGCGATGTTGCCGTAATGGGTCGAGCCGTGACTCAGTGCCGATGCGTTCAGGCAGATGCCGATCGCGGTGCCGAGCATCAATGGCCACAGCCGTCGGGCGATGTCGCGCAAATAGGGGCCGACGAAGGTCTGCCAGATGTTGGTGATCACGGCCGGCACGATGACGATGGCGAGGGCGCGGCCCGGCGGCATCGCCACCGCCAGCAGCCCGACCGAGACGGTCGGCAAGCCCAGCCCGAGCGCGCCCTTGATGAAGCCGGCGAGCGTGAGCGCGAACGCGATGAAGATCAGGATGGGGTCGATCATGGCCCGGAGATTGACCGATCGCGGAGAAGGGCACAATCTGGAGGTTACGGAGCAAGCCTTCGGCCTGCCCGAAGCCTAGAGCATGATCCGGAAAAGTGGAAACCGGTTTCCCCTCGCGACAAACGCCATAGGCGTTTGCGCGGAGATCATGCTCAATCACAGGGATGGGATCATGATGCGATTCCTTTTAATCGCGTCATGATCTAAGGGAGCATGAGGCGATGCGGTTCGACCTGGTCGATCTCAGGCTGTTCATCGCGGTTGCCGATGCGCGCAGCATCACCGGCGGCGCCGATCGCGCGCATCTGGCGCTGGCCTCGGCGAGCGCGCGCATCAAGGGCCTGGAGGACGCGTTCGGCGTGCCGCTGTTCAAGCGCGGCCGTCGCGGCGTCGCGCTGACCGCCGCCGGCGAAAGCCTGCTCGATCACGTCCGCATCATCATGCACAATGTCGAGACGATGCAGGGCGAGATGGCCCGCTTCGCCTCAGGCCTGCGTGCCAATGTGGAGCTGCTCGCCAACACTGTTGGTCTTGCCGAACATCTGCCGCGGGCTCTGGCCGCGTTCCTGCGCGACCATCCCGATATCAGCGTCGACGTCGAGGAGCGGGAGAGTACCGACATTGCCGCCGCCATCGCGGCCGGCAGCGCCGATCTCGGCTTCGCCGCCGAGCATGCGCTGCCCGACAATGTCGAGCGCTTCGTGTTCGGCGAGGACCGGCTCACGCTGGTTGCCGGACGGCGCGGCCCGTTTGCGGGCCGCCGTCAGATCGATTTCGTCGAGACCGCAGGCCAGGATTTCGTCGGGCTGACCCAGGCTACCGCGCTGCAGGTCCATATCGGCAAGCACGCAGCGCGACTCGGCATCCGCCAGCATTTCCGGGCGCGGCTGCGCGATTTCGACGCGATCTGTCAGATGGTGGCGGCGGGGGTCGGCATCGCGGTGGTGCCGGAAGCCGCCGCCCGGCGCTGCGCGCGCACGATGCCGATCTCGGTGGTGACGCTGCGTGACAGCTGGGCCAATCGCCGGCTCGTGATCTGTGCGCGCAGTTTCAAGGCGCTGCCACGGCCCGCGAAGCTCCTGGTCGATCATCTGCGCAAGGCGGCGGGATGAGTGCACGCACGCACTCAGCTGCAAGGTCAGCCAGCCAGCATCTTCAGCGCCGCCTCGTGCACGCGCTTGTCGCCGGCGGCGATGATACGGCCGCCGGTCTGCGCCGGGCCGCCGTCCCAATTGGTAACGATGCCGCCGGCGCCGTTGATGATCGGAATCAGCGCGGCGATGTCATAGGGCTTGAGCTCGGTCTCGATCACGAGGTCGAGGTGACCCGCCGCCAGCATGCAATAGGAGTAACAATCGCCTCCGTAACGCGACAGCCGCACCTCGGCTTCGACCCGCTCATAGGTGGCCCGGTCGGCCTTGTTCATCAGCAACGGGCTCGTGGTGTAGCAGACGGCTTCTTTCAGGGATCCACAGCGCCGCACCGAGAGCCGGCGCTCGCCGACGGAATTCCGGTAGGTTGCCGAGCCGTTGTCGCCCGAGAAACGCTCGCCGATGAAGGGCTGGTGCATCATGCCGAAGACTGGCGTGCCCTTGTGCAGCAGCGCGATCAACGTGCCCCAGATCGGAAAGCCCGCGATGAAGGACTTGGTTCCGTCGATCGGGTCCAGCACCCAGACGTAATCGGCGTCCTCGCGTTCATTGCCGAACTCCTCGCCGACGATGCCATGCTGAGGGAAGTTGGCCTTGATCAGCCGGCGCATCACGGCTTCCGCGGCGCGGTCGGCTTCGGTCACCGGATCGAAATCCTGCCGGATGCTCTTGTTGTCGATGGAGAGCGAGGTCCGGAAGAACGGCAGAATGGTTTCGCCGGAGGCGGTTGCCAGGCGGCCAATGAAGGCGGAGAAGTCGATAACCGTCACAATAGGTCCTTCAATGCGAATTCGGCGGAACCAGTATCGCCGATTGCAGCCTCCGCGTCATTTGCGGGCTCTCAATCAAGGCGACTTATTAGAATGAGATGCGCCCGCCACGTCTCAAGCGCCGCGGGCCGAATGGCCGTAACCGCCTGGTCGTGGAGTGCGCGCCCATGCCGGCATGCCCTAGCCCAAATGCCGCGGAGATGCACCGTTGGCGGAACCATCGGTCAAGATATCAAATATCTTTCGGCCGCTGAGGTCTTCCAGGCGCGGTCTATTTTCGATTTTTGCCATCACGAAACGGAGAACGAAATCGGACGGTATCCAGGTCTCTTCCGATCTCTCGATCAAGCAATTGAAATAGCTTATGAAACGAAGCTAGGTTCGCGGAAGGCGCAACCCGGCCTGCGATTTTCGCATGGGAAACGGCAGAAAAACCCTTGCGCTTTGTGCAGCGCGATTGCATATTGTTGCGGTGCGGTAGCGCTTCGCGTTACCGCTGCCCTCCTTGGGCGTTTCCTCCCTAGACTTGGGCCGCTTGTCTTCACAAGCGGCCCTTTTTTTGTGGCGGCGCTTTCGGCTATCGTAACAGTCGTCGCTGCTCATGCGGCCACTGGCCGAGTCGGCCAGCGCTGCGACGGGCGTCGTGGCTATTCCGCCGCGGCCTGGAACGGGCCGAGATCGTCGAGCGGCACGGTCGCCAAGACTTCGGCGAGCACGGCAAGATCGGAGGCGATCTGTGCGAAGCGCGGTCCGCGTTCGCGCCGGCGCTCGTCCATATAGATGGCACGATTGAGCTCAATCTGCACCGCGTGCAGCCCGCTGGCCGGATTGCCATAATGCTCGGTGATGAAGCCGCCGGCATAGGGCTTGTTACGTCCAACCGAATAGCCGAGCCGGCCCATCACGTCTTCGATCAGGTCGGGCAGCAGCGCCGCGCAGCTCGTGCCATAGCGGTCGCCGATCACCATGTCCGGACGCCGCGGCTCGTCGCGCGAGACGCCGACCGACGGCATCGAATGACAGTCGACAACGATTGCCGTGCCGAAGTGCTGGTGCACGCGGTTGATCAGCCGTCGCAGTGCCCGGTGGTAGGGTTTGTACAAGGTCTCGATGCGGTGCAACGCGTCCTCGACACCGAGCCGGTCGCGATAGATCTCCTGACCGTCGCCGACCACGCGGGGAATAGTGCCGAGACCCCCGGCGACCCGCATCGAGCGCGTGTTCGCAAAGCTCGGCAGCCGTCCGGTGAACATCCGGGGATCGAGTTCGTAAGGTTCGCGGTTCACGTCGACATAGCAGCGCGGGAAATGCACCCGGACGACCGGGAAACCGCTGGTCACGAGACCCCCGACCAGTTCGTCCATGAAGGAATCTTCGGAGCGGCGCAGCGTCGGCAGGTCGATCCGCGAGGCCTTGAGGAATTCGTCTGGATAGACCGAGCCGGAATGCGGCGAGTTGAAGATGATGGGCGCCCGCCACGTCGAGGGCTCCATGATCTCAAATGGCGGCAGTTCCCCAGTCAACTCCGTCATCCCTTAAGTGCCGTCCCTTGGAGTGATCCCTTGGAGCGGTCCCTTGACCATGTCGCCGACTCCGCCGGACCTTTACGGCCGAGAGCCAAGGCCAGGACAACGCGGACTCGTTCATGATGAGCGAACATTGTCGGTAATCCCAGCCGTTCTGCCAAGTGAAAAGCAAGGAAAAAGTTCAACGCCGGCTTGGAACAACTCTGAGATTACGGCAGAACGCTCCGGAGCATGTGGTGGCGCGACGGCCCTGAAAATGCCTTGCGGATATCGGATCAACATCCTCAACCCTTCACCCGAAATTTACCGTCCGTCGGGCTAAGTGACGCTAGCCGCTCCGTTTTCACCGGGACATACGACCTTTCGCCATGCACAAGATCCTCCTCGCCGAAGACGACAACGACATGCGCCGCTTTTTGGTCAAGGCCTTGGAAAACGCCGGTTTCCAGGTCTCGCCGCATGACAACGGCATGTCGGCCTATCAGCGGCTGCGCGAGGAGCCGTTCGAGATGCTGCTTACCGACATCGTGATGCCCGAGATGGACGGCATCGAGCTGGCCCGCCGCGCCTCCGAGCTCGATCCCGACATCAAGATCATGTTCATCACCGGCTTTGCCGCCGTGGCGCTGAACTCCGACTCGGAAGCGCCGAAGAACGCCAAGGTACTGTCGAAGCCGGTTCATCTGCGCGAGCTGGTCAGCGAAGTGAATAAGATGCTGGCGGCCTGAGCCGTATTTCGGGAGGCAGGCCGGCCTGCGGGCGAAATATCCCGCATTCCATGGTTTTGCGTCCTTGCTTGCCCGCGCGGGAGCCGATATACGGACCCCCACCCGATAATGACCTTCCTGGTTCCAGGGCACGTAGCTCAGCGGGAGAGCACTACCTTGACATGGTAGGGGTCACAGGTTCGATCCCTGTCGTGCCCACCATCGGCTGATCCGGCCGGTGACCCAGCCTCGAATATCTCAATTGACGCGAGATCGCAGAATTTTGTGGTTCGCGCTGTGGTGGATGTGACCGCTCCGCAGGGTGGTCCGGATCGCCGCCAGAGCCGCCAGATATGACGGATGACGGCGGGCATGAGCGTGCTCTCTTGCGGCGCTCCCCTCGCGTCCGATCTGTGCCGAACGACCGTCCTCGAAAGCCAGAGGCGCACGGGCGCTGGCCCCGCCCAACGGCTCGTTTGCAAAAAAGTAGCCGGCATTCATCACGGCCCCTGTGCTGATGGTGCGACCTGGCCGCAGCCAAGTGCGCGCTGCAACCGGCGGGCAAGGTTCAGCGCTTTGGAGGCGTATCGGGAGCAGGGCACAATCGCCCGAGCGATTGCGCTTGAGTGGCCGGCGCACATCGTCCTCGCGCGGCAAGTTGGAAGTTCCTATGGAGCGGGTGCAGCCGAAACTGCTAGAAACGAATTCGCGCACTAACGAGGATGAGAAATCAATGACAGGCAAGCGCGTGGTGTTCACCGGGGGAACGGGCAAGGCCGGCAGGCATGTGCTGCCGCATCTGCAGAGCAAGGGCTACGAGCTTCTCAACGTCGATCTCAAGCCGTTCGATCACCCTGGCATCAATACCCTAACCGCTGATCTGACGGACAGCGGCGAGGCCTTCAACGCTTTGACCACGCATTTCGGCTTCGACGGCTTCAAAGCCGGCAGGGCGCCGCAGGCGCCGGACGCCGTGGTTCATTTTGCGGCAATTCCGCGCGTTCTCATTGCGCCTGACAACGAGACCTTCCGTGTCAACACGATCAGTACCTACAACGTCATCGAAGCCGCAGCGAAGCTCGGCGTCCGCAAGGTCGTGATCGCCTCCAGCGAGACCACCTATGGCGTCTGCTTTGCCGAAGGCGATAAGGACTTCAAGAGCTTCCCGCTCGAGGAGGACTACGACACCGACCCGATGGACTCCTACGGATTGTCCAAGGTCGTCAACGAAAAGACCGCGCGCGCTTTTGCCATGCGCTACGGCATCGACATCTATGCGCTGCGTATCGGTAACGTCATCGAGCCGCATGAGTACGACATGTTCCCCGGCTTCCTGGCCGATCCTCCGTCGCGAAAGCGCAATGCGTGGTCCTACATCGACGCTCGCGACCTGGGGGAGATCGTACACCTCGCCATCCAGAAGGACGGGCTCGGCTTTCAGGTCTTCAACGCCGTCAACGACACCGTCACCGCCAACATCCCGACGCGCGAGTTGCTGCGCCGTTATTGTCCCGATGTCCCGGTGACCCGCGAACTCGGCGACGACGAGGCGCCGCTGTCGAACCGCAAGGCACGCGAGGTGCTCGGCTTCAAGGAAGCGCACAACTGGCGATCCTACGTCAAAGCCGGGTAGCGATCGTGGGCACAGTTGCCGCGCCCGCTGCGGCTGGTATTCACGAAAGGCGGCGGCGGATCGCGACCATCAGCAGCGACAGCACGATGGTTCCGGCGATGAAGACGGCGGCGGCCGACACGATCGCCGGGCTGATGTTCTCGCGGATGGTGGCGAACATCTGCCGTGCCAGGGTGCGCTGATTCGGACCCGCCACGAACAGGGTCAGCACGACCTCGTCCAGCGAAGTCGCAAAGGCGAACAGCGCGCCGGAGACGATGCCGGGCAGGGCCAGCGGCAGCGTCACCGCGAACAGCACGGTCTGCGGCGAGGCGCCGAGGCTCGCGGCGGCACGCTCGACCCTGGTGTCGACGCCTTGCAGCGCCGAGGATACGTTGACCAGCACGAACGGGACCGCGATCACCGTGTGGGCGATGATGACACCGAGATAGGTGTTGACCAGCGCATAGCGCGCGAACATCAACTGCATGCCGACGCCGAGCACGACCGCCGGTACCACCATCGGCAACAGGAATAAGGTGCGCATGGCAGCGAACGTCAACGACGCCCGTTTGCCGCGCAAGCCGAGTGCGGCCAGCGTGCCGAGTAGCGTTGCAAGCACCGTGGTGCCGGTGCCGATGATGAGGCTGTTAAGGATAGACAGGCGCCAGGAATCGGCTTCGATCAGTTCGCGAAACCAGCGCGTCGAGTAGCCGGGGATCGGATAATTTAGGAACACGCTGTCGGTCAGCGAGAGCGGCAGGATCGCAACCAGGGGGCCGAGCAGGAACAGCACGACCAGGCTCGCGAAGAGAGCCTTGATGAGGGGAAGCGCCTTCATGCGTGCTCCTCCTCCTGCGCGAGCCTGATGTAGACCGCATAGAGCAGCATCGTCATTGCCAACAACACGAGGCCGAGCGCGCCGGCCATGCCCCAATTGGCGGCCGCGGTGGCGTAGTAGGCGATGACGGACGAGATCATCTGGTCGTTGGCGCCGCCGATCAGGGCGGGGGTAATGTAGTAGCCGAGCGCCGCCATGAACACGAGCAGCGCACCCGAAACCACGCCGCGCAGGCTCAGGGGCAGCAGCACGTGGAGGAAGGCGCGAAGCGGATGCGCGCCGAGCGAGGCCGCGGCCGGCATCAGGTTTTTCGGGATCGCGACCAGCACGCTGAAGATCGGCAGCACCATGAAAGGCAGCAGCACATGGGTCATGGCGATGACCACGCCGAGCCGGTTGAACATCAAGGGAAGCGGATTTGAGATGATGCCGAGCGCCTTCAGCGTCACATTGATCAAGCCGTTGTCCTGCAGCACGATGTACCAGGCCGCGGTGCGCACCAGCAGCGAAGTCCATAGTGGCAGCAGCACCGCACCGAGCAGGAGCTGGCGACGCCATCCCTCGACCGAGGCAGCGACCATCGCAAACGGCAGCCCGATCGCGATGCAGACCAGCGTTACGATGGCCGCGGTCACGAAAGTCCGGGTCAGGATCAGCCGGTTGGCGGATGTGCCCTCGGGCATCGCGGCGACCGCGCCGGCTGCGTTGCGTTCGAGATCGACCGCCGCCAGCAGGTTCTGGTCGGTCCAGCGCGAGGCGACCGCCTCGGCAATCGTGGTCCAGTAGGTCAGCTCACGCCAGCGCGCGTCGATGGCGGCGAGATCGACTGATCCGGCCGCGCCGTCGACGGCTCGGCGGGTCTTGCCGAGCAGGCTGCGAAAGCCGGACTGGGCGCTGTTGAGCCGCCGCACCAGATCGCCGAACTGCTCGTCATGATCAGTGAGCGCGCGCAGGTCGGCGACGAACGCGGCCTCTTGCGCCGGCGTCGGGACGGCCGTGCGGTCCCAGCCCGAAAAGGCTTGCGCGGTGCGCGGCAGGGCATTGGTCGCGACCGGGTCCGACACCGCCGACTTCATCATGGTCACCAGCGGCACCACGAAGAAGCAGATCATGAAGGCCAAAAGCGGTGCCAGCAGCACGACCGGCTTCAGCCGATGGGCGATGCTCGATCCTTGCATGATCCAACCACCCACACGTCCGACGCTGCAAAGGACAGCGCGACCTCGTCTCCGACATCGACCGCCCGCCTGGCGCGCTCACTCTTGATGATCAGCCGTTGCGTGCCGACTGTCGCGACCAGCCTGATATGATCGCCGAAATAGACCGCGTCGATGATGCGCGCCGTCAGCCCGTTCGCGGCGGGCGCGGGATCGTTGATTCGGATCGCCTCGGGGCGAATCGAGATCTGCACCTGCGCGTCATCGATCGAGCTTGCCGCGGCCAAAGCCGAAAAGGTCAGGCCCGAGTCGGAGGTCAGGTCCAGTGTATCGCCCGTCCGTTGCGCGATCCTGCAGGGCAGCAGGTTGGTCTCGCCGATGAACTCGGCGACGAAGGGCGTGCTTGGCAGGTCGTAGATCTGCTGGGGCGTGCCGATCTGCTCGATCCGGCCGTGGTTGAACACGGCGATCCGGTCCGACATCGTCAGCGCCTCGTCCTGGTCGTGGGTCACGAACACGATCGTGAGCCCAAGCCGCCGATGCAGGTCGCGGATGTCGAGCTGCATCTGTTCGCGTAGCTTCTTGTCGAGCGCCCCGAGCGGCTCGTCCATCAGGATGACCTGCGGCTCGAACACCAGAGCGCGGGCGAGCGCGACACGCTGCTGCTGGCCGCCGGACAGCTGGGCCGGCTTGCGGGCGGCCATCGTCGTGAGCTTGACCATGTCGAGCGCGCGCGCGACGCGTTCGGCGGTCTCGGCCTTCGCCACGCCGCGCATCTTGAGCGGAAAGGCGATGTTGTCGGCCACCGTCATGTGCGGGAACAGGGCGTAGTTCTGGAACACGACGCCCATATTGCGCTTGTAGGGCGGCAGCTCGTCGATGCGACGCCCATCGATCGCGATGGTGCCGCTGGTCGGCTGCTCGAAGCCGGCGAGCATCATCAGCAGCGTGGTCTTGCCCGAGCCGGATGGGCCGAGCAGGCTGACGAGCTCGCCGCGGGCGATGTCGAGGTCGAGATGATCGACCACGGTCAGCGTCTGATAGCGCTTGGTGACCTGCCGGAACGAGATGAACGGATTGTCCATGTCCGGCAGCTTCACGGGATTGCAGACAGCGCGAGCACAGATGCGGAGGGTCTCAACTCAGGCCATCTCAACGTGCGAGCCAGGCATTGAAGCGCTTGGAGAGCGCTTCCGAATTGTCGGTCCAGAAGGTGACGTCGAGCGCGATCGCCTGCTTGAGATTGTCCGGGGTGGTCGGCAACTCGGCGGCGTATTTTTCCGGCACGAGCTTGGCCGCGGCGATGTTGGGGAGGCCGTAGGCGATGTATTCCGGCAGCTTGGCCTGGTTCTCGGTCTGGCTCGCGAAGGCGATGAAATCCATCGCGGCGTCCTTGTTCGGCGAGTTCTTCAGGATGACCCAGCTGTCGACGGCGTAGATGCTGCCCGGAAAGATGAAGGTGAAGTGCTTGCCTTCGGAACGGTTGATGGCGCTGATACGGCCGTTATAGACCGAGGTCATCGCGACCTGTCCGGACGACAACAGCTGCAGCGGCTGCGCGCCGGCCTCCCACCAGACGATGTCGGATTTGATCGCATCGAGCTTCTTGAAGGCGCGGTCGACCCCTTCCGGGGTCTTCAGCACCTTGTAAAGATCGGCGGCGGGCACGCCGTCCGCGAGCAGGGCGAATTCGAGGGTGTATTTGGCGCCCTTGCGCAGGGAACGCTTGCCGGGAAACTTCGCGGTATCCCAGAAGTCGGCCCAGGATTTCGGCCCGTCCTTGATCTTGTCGGCGTCATAGGCGATGCCGGTCGACCACACGATCGCGCCGACGCCGCAATCGCTGACGGCGGCCGGAATGAAGCCGCCCTTGCCGCCGAGCTTCTGCCAGTCGATCTTCTCGTAGATGCCGTCGCTGCAGCCGAGCTCGAGCTCCTCGGCCTCGACCTGCACCGCATCCCAGTTCGGAACGCCGGCCTTCACCTTGGCCTGCAGCACGCCATAACCGCCATCCCAGCTTTCGTCGAGCACGGTGGCGCCGATCTTGGCGGCGAACGGCTGGAAATAAATCTTGCGCTGGGCATCCTGGTAATTGCCGCCCCAGGAGACGACGGTGAGATCGCGCGCATAAGCCGGCAGTGTGACGTTCGCCAGCGCGGCTGCGGCCACGAGCGCCGCCTTCAAGGCCTTCATCGGCATCCCCTCTTTGGCCGAAGCAAGTCGTTTGCCTGACCAGCGCACGGGGACTGGACGTCAAGGATCACGCTGCAAGGTCAACGCTGCGAGATCCACCACACCACTGATCGGCCGAAAAAAAGCTATCGGCAAGCCAACGGCCTTGCAAGCCCAGTTTCTCGGCGGCCACGTGCTCAACTGCAGGGCGAATCGGTTCTGTCATGCCGACATGGCCGGCGCAATTCCATCGCATCTCGCGACGGCGGTCGCTCCCGCGCGGCCAACTCCACCACGGATGGGGCAGCAGCACGATTTCGCGCCTCCAACCGAGGCGTCGCGCCATGCTGGCCGATGCGTTCGAACATTTCGGCCGTCTTCATCAGATTGGCTGCGACCAGGTGATTCAAAAGTTCCATTGCCAACTCCTTCAAGGAGAATGACCCGGCGGCCGGTCGCGGGTCCGGCCGCCGGGTCGGCGCGGCGTAATCGAGGTGGCGTCCTCCATTTCGCCGCGCGGTTCTATGATCGAACTCACATTCGGGGCGTTTATTCCGCCGCCTGCGGAATGTGACCGACCGTGCCGTGATCGCCGTGTTGGGTCAGCGGCTTCATGCCGGTGACGGTCCGCAGCAGCACGTAGAACACGGGCGTCAGGAACAGGCCGAACACGGTGACGCCGATCATCCCGGAGAACACGGCCACCCCCATCGCGCGCCGCATCTCCGAGCCCGCACCGGTGGAGAGCACCAGCGGCAGCACGCCCATGATGAACGCCATCGACGTCATCAGGATCGGCCGCAGCCGCAGCCGGCTCGCCTCGATCGCGGCGCGGATCGGGGTGCGGCCCGCGAATTCGAGCTCGCGCGCGAACTCCACGATCAGGATCGCATTCTTGGCGGAGAGACCGACGAGAACGATCAGCCCGATCTGGGTGAAGATGTTGTTGTCGCCTTTCGAGATGTAGACGCCGAACATGGCCGCGAGCAGCGCCATCGGCACGATCAGGAGAATCGCGAGCGGCAGGGCCAGGCTTTCATAGAGCGCCGCCAGCACCAGGAACACCAGGAGGATCGCGAGCGGGAACACCCACAATCCGGAATTGCCGGCGATGAACTCCTGGTAGGTCAGGTCGGTCCATTCGAAGGTGAAGCCGGGGGGCAGGGTTTCCGCGGCGACACGCTCGGCCGCCGCCTGCGCCTGGCCCGACGAATAGCCCGGGGCGGCTGCGGCGTTGATGTCGGACGACAGGAAGCCATTGTAGCGGATCGCCCGCTCAGGGCCTGCGCTCTGGCGGACATGCAGCAGCGCGGACAGCGGCACCATGTCGCCGGAGGCGGCGCGGACCTTAAGCTGCCGGATGTCGTCGGCGCGGGCGCGGAACGGCGCATCGGCCTGCACGCGAACCGAATAGGTGCGGCCGAACTTGTTGAAGTCGTTCACGTAGTAGGAGCCGAGGTAGATTTGCAGCGTATTGAAGACCTCGGTGACGGGCACGCCTAACTGCAGTGCCTTGGTGCGGTCGATGTCGGCAAATAGCTGCGGCACGTTGACCTGGAAGCTCGAGAACACCCCGGCGATTTCCGGCGCCTTCTGCAAGCCGGCGAGGAATGCCTTGGTGGCGTCGTTCAGCGCGTCATAGCCGAGCCCCGCGCGATCCTCGATCTGCAGCTTGAAGCCGCCGATCGTGCCCAGGCCATTGACCGGCGGCGGCGGGAACATGGCGATGAAGGCATCCTGAATGCCGGAATATTTCTTGTTCAGCTCCATCGCGATGGCAGGACCCGAAAGTGACGGATCCTTGCGCTCGTCGAACGGCTTCAGGGTCGAGAATACGATGCCGGCGTTCGAGGAGTTGGTGAAGCCGGAGATCGACAGCCCCGGAAACTGCACCGAGCTCTGGACGCCGGGCTGCGTCAGCGCGATGTCGCCCATCTTGCGGATGACTTCCTCGGTGCGATCCAGGGTGGCGCCATCAGGCAGGCGGGCGAAGCCGACCAGATATTGCTTGTCCTGCCCCGGAACGAAGCCGCCGGGGACCTGCTTGAACAGCACGGCCGTGGCGCCGACCAGGAGCACATAGAGCCCCAGCACGACGGTCTTGCCGACGATCACCTTGCTGACGCTGCCGCTGTAATTGTCGGACGCCTTCACGAAGGCGCGGTTGAAGCCGCGGAAGAACCAGCCCAGCACTGCGTCGAGAAACCGCGTCAGCCGGTCCTTCGGATCGTGATGGCCCTTGAGCAGCAGCGCGGCCAGAGCCGGCGACAATGTCAGCGAGTTGACGGCCGAGATCACGGTCGAGATCGCGATGGTCAGCGCGAACTGCTTGTAGAACTGTCCGGTCAGCCCGGAGATGAAGGCGAGCGGCACGAACACGGCGATCAGGACCAGCGCGATGGCGATGATCGGTCCCGACACTTCGCGCATGGCCTGATAGGTGGCGTCGCGCGGCGACAGCCCGTTCTCGATGTTGCGCTCGACATTTTCCACCACGACGATCGCGTCGTCGACGACGATGCCGATCGCGAGCACGAGGCCGAACAGGCTGAGCGCGTTGATGGAGAAGCCGAACAGATGCATCACCGCGAAGGTGCCGATGATGGAGACCGGAACGGCAAGCAGCGGAATGATCGAGGCGCGCCAGGTCTGCAGGAACAGGATGACGACGATCACGACGAGCACGATCGCTTCGAACAGCGTGTGCACGACGGCCTCGATCGACGAGCGCACGAACTGGGTGGGGTCGTAGACGATCTGGTAGTCGACCCCCTCCGGCATGTTCTTCTTGATCTCGGCCATCGTCGCGCGGACATTGTCCGAGATCTGCAGCGCGTTGGAGCCGGGCGCCTGGAAAATCGGGATCGCCACCGCCTGCTTGTTATCGAGCAGCGAACGCAGGCCATATTCGGACGCGCCAAGCTCGAGACGCGCGAGGTCACGCAGCCGCGTGACCTCGCCTCGGCCGCCGGCCTTCACGACGATGTCGCCGAACTGCTCCTCGGTCGAAAGACGCCCCTCGGCATTCACCGAGAGCTGCAGGTCCAGGCCCTTGACGCTGGGGGAGGCGCCGACCACGCCGGCCGCGGCCTCGACGTTCTGCGCCTGGATCGCCTTGACGATGTCGCTGGCGGTCAGCCCGTGCTCGGCAGCCTTCTGCGGATCGACCCAGACCCGCATCGAATAGTCGCCGGCGCCGTAGAGCTGCACGTCGCCGACGCCGTCGATCCGCGCCAGCCGATCCTTGACGTTGAGCACCGCGTAGTTGCGCAAATACGTCATGTCGTAGCGGCCGTTCGGCGAGTTCAGATGCACGACCATGGTGAGGTCGGGCGAGCTCTTCTTGGTGATGATGCCGAGCTGGCGCACCACGTTGGGCAGGCGCGGCTCGGCCTGCTGCACCCGGTTCTGCACCAGCTGCTGGGCCTTGTCGGGATCGGTGCCGAGCCGGAAGGTCACCGTCAGCGTCATCGCGCCGTCGGTGGTGGCCTGGCTGCTCATATAGAGCATGTTCTCGACGCCGTTGATTTGCTCCTCGATCGGCGTCGCCACCGTCTCGGCGATCACCTTCGGATTGGCGCCGGGATAGGTGGCGCGCACCACGACCGAGGGCGGCACCACGTCCGGATATTCCGAGATCGGCATCGCGAACAGCGCGATCAGCCCGGCGAGAAAGATCAGGATCGACAGCACGCCGGCAAAGATCGGCCGGTCGATGAAGAATTTCGAGAGGTTCATGGGTGGACCTGTGGTCGGGAGATGTCAGCGCCTGATGTGAAATCCGGGTGAGCGATTGTGCGCGACCCATCCGCATACAAGCTGTCGTCCCGGCGCACGCCGGGACCCATGCTGCGGATGGCCGATTGGTGGAAAAGGCTTCGGGTCATCTTCCGTCGTCTGCAAAGGGCGCCGGTGGTTATGGGTCCCCGCCTTCGCGGGGACGACGGCTTTGGTTGACGCGGGCGATCATGATCAGCGCTGCGCCAGTTGTCTGGAGGCGGGCGAGGCGGAGTCGCCATCGCGCGCGCCCATCGACGCAACTTGCGTCTTCAACAGCGCACCTGGCCGCACGCGTTGCAGGCCGTTGACGACGACGCGATCGCCCGGCTTGAGGCCGGTCTGCACGATGCGAAGCCCCTCGACGTTGCCGCCGATCGTGATCGGGCGGTACACCGCGCGATCGTCGTCGCCGACCACCATCACGAACTTCTTGTCCTGGTCGGTGCCGATGGCGCGATCGTCGAGCAGCACCAAGGTCTGCTGCTGTGGCTGCCCCATGCGCACGCGGGCGAACTGGCCCGGGATGAATCGGCCGTCTTCGTTCTTGAACACCGCGCGCACGCGGATGGTGCCGCTCTGGCCATTGACCTGGTTATCAATCAGCTGGATGTGGCCTTTCGCCGAAAGGCCGCCGGAGGTCGTCATCTCCACCGGGATGCGATCGAGATTGCCGCGCTTGCCGGAGGCGTCCGCGATCGCGTTCAACGCACGCAGCACCACCTCTTCGTCGGCATCGAAGCTTGCATAGATCGGATTCACCGAGACCAGGCTGGTCAGCACCGGCGAGGCTGAACCGGCGGCGACGAGATTGCCGACGGTGACCTCGATCTTGCCGACGCGGCCGTCCACCGGTGCGCGAACTTGCGTGTAGTCGAGGTTGAGCCTGGCGGTCTGCAGCGTGGCTTCCGCCGCCTTGACGTTGGCGATGGCCTCGCGATTGCCGTTGTCGCGCTGGTCGTAGTCGCGCCGGGTCACCACGGCATTGCCGACCAGTTGGGCGCCACGCTCCAGTTCATTGGCGGCAAAAGCAGCACGGGCCTTCGCGGCCTCGAGCTGCGCCTGCGCCTTGTCCACCTCGGCGGCGTAAGGTGCCGGGTCGATCTTGAACAGGACATCGCCGGCCTTCACCAGCGCGCCCTCGGTGAAATTGGTCGCCAGGATCGCGCCCGCCACGCGCGGCCGGACCTCGACCCGCTCGACGGCTTCCAGCCGCCCGGAGAATTCATCCCACAGCGTGGCCTGGCGCGGTTCGACGACCGCGATGGTGACCGGGACCGCTTGTTCAGGGGCTGCGGCCTTCGCTGCGTTTGGGGAGGTATTGAAGTAACGATTTCCGGCCACCGAAGCGCCGGCAAGGAGGATGGCAGCGACTGCGACGGTGCCGAGCAGGCGCTTGAGACGGCCGTAAGGGGGATTTTTGGACGTAGGCATTCGCGCGCTCCAATAATGTAGTGCGCGCTACAGATGTGCGTCTGGCAACCAGTTCGCAAGAGACTTATGTATCGGATACTACGAAAATGGTAGCCCCTTGTGGGAAAGCTGCGCGAGATCAAAGAAAGCCCTCGAAAGAACAATAAGATAGCGCGAACCCTGGACAGCAGGCGGACGTTGCCGCTACCGGGAGCAGGGCAGGAGAGGAAGGCCGATGGCTGTGGGACGACCCCGAGCATTCGATTGCGACGTCGCGCTGGACCACGCGATGGAGGTGTTCTGGCGCCATGGCTATGAGGGGGCGACGATCGCGCAGCTGACCGAGGCGATGGGCATCAACCCGCCCAGCCTCTATGCCGCCTTCGGCAGCAAGGAAGGTCTCTTGAAGGCCGCGCTCGACCGCTACACCGAGCGGCGGGCCGCCTGGATGGAAGAGGTGCTGAGCGCGCCGACCGCGCGCGAGGTTGCGGAGCGGATGCTGATGGGGGTCGCCGAGAAGCAGACCGATCCCGCCAATCCGCCCGGCTGCCTGCTGGTGCAGGGCGGGATTGCCTGCGGCACCGGCTCGGCCAGCGTGCCGTTCGAACTCGCGGCACGCCGTGCCCAGACCGAAGAACAATTGCGTGACCGGTTCGCGCGGGCCAAGGAGGAGGGCGATCTGAAGCCCTCCGCGGATCCGGCGGCGCTCGCGCGCTACGTCTCGGCCGTCAGTGTCGGCATGGGCGTGATGGCCTCCTCCGGCGCCGACCGCGAGGCGCTGGCGCAGGTCGCGGCCGTTGCGATCAAGGCGATCGAGGAGCAGTCGGCGCGTTGACGCCGGGCATCGACGCGCAATTTGAAAGAGAGTTCGCTGGCAAGGCTCGTTCAAAGGCTCGTTCATGGGCGTGGCCTAGACATGAGACGTCAGTCTCGCGACGCGTCTCGCGTCCGAGTTGATGGCAGAGGCGGCCCTCGACATCGGGAGGGCGCAGGGAAGGCCGGATGCTGGCCGCACCCATGGCCCGCCTGCAGGAAAAAAAGCAGGCGGCAGTCACCACAGGTTCGACCGGGATCATCCGGCCTTCCCTGCGCGAAGGGCTTTACGGCTTATACGTGCTCTCCCCGGGGACCGGCTCTCTTGCCCCCGTCACCCATCCGCGTCACGCGGCGAGCTTGGCATCAGCGCCGGGATGCCAGGACCACACGATTTCGCCGTCCGTGCCGGCATGCGCTCGTCTGGCGCAACCGTCACGGCCATCGCAGCCCGCCTCTACGTATCGTGACGACGCGTACGCCCCTCCGCGTGAGGCAGGATGGCGGCATCAGAACATGATTTCTGAAAAAACGAAACAGATATATTTTTCGCGCAGCGTCTTGACCCGCCGCATGCGTTTGATGCCGTGGACGAAATTAGGCGCTCGGCGCAATCGGCGACCGATGAAGCACCGGCAGCTCCGAGGTCTGGTCCACCTGCTCGCGACCGCTGCGCCTGAAAGCCGGGCGACCGAGGTCGGCTTCGGAAATGAACGGCGAACAACGGCGTGTTCAGCATGGCTTCAAAGCAGGGAATGTAGAACATCGCCACAACTTCAATGGAGGGGACAATGGTCTCGCTCAAGACATCTCTCTCAGGCGGCCTCGCCGCGCTCGCCGTGACTGCAACCCTGTTCGCCGGCTCGGCGCCGGCTCAAGCCCATGATGGACGCAACGCGGCGTTGATCGGCGGCCTGGTTGCCGGGGCCCTCATCGGTGGCGCGCTGGCGTCGGAAGCGCAAGCCTATGAGCCTGCGCCGGTCTACCGCTCCTACTATCGCCACCCCGCTTATGACAGCTACGGCTATGACCACGCCGGTTACGCGCCGGCCTACCGGGACCGCAATTGCGACCACGGCTACGGCAATGTTTCGAATTGGGATGACGACGACGACGATTAGCCAGCCGTGGGCAAAGGCGCCTGCGTGATGTCTCCACGCGCGAGCTCGCGACGGCGCCGCGTCCCCCAACTGGTTCATGAAACAGCGATGGTGGGCACGTGCCGCCTCACGGCGGCGCTTTGCCCACCCTACTTCGCTGAATACGTTGCTGTCCGCGCGTGGGCACTGTTAGTATCGCGCCCATGCCGTTCGCAATTACACTCCGCTTAGATTCCGCCAGCGCTGGTCCTATCGAAGCGCTGTGGCTTAAGCTTGCCGCCGACGGAATCGACGCCGATCGGCATCAACTTGGCTACGCTCCGCATATCACCCTGGCCATCTACCCAGATGAAGCTCCTCTTAACAGGCTTCGCAGCGCGCTTGAAGATATCTGCCGAAATTGGGAGGCTCTTCCGGTTCGCTTCAGCGGATTAGGTGCTTTTCCGGGGGACGGCGCCGTTCTATGGGCTGTGCCCGTTGTGACCTCCGAGTTGCTTGCTCGGCATCAGGCCATACAAACTGCACTTCCCGACCTTAGGGTTCATGCGCATTATCGGCCTGGAGCCTGGGTCCCTCACGTGACGTTGTCAGCCGCCTTGCCTGACCCGGGGCCGGCTCTCATGGCTCTCCTCTCCAATTGGGAGCCAATTGCAGGCGTTCTCGACCGGGTCGACTTGGTGAGCTTCCGTCCTGTCGAAGTGCTACAGAGCTACGGCATGCGGTCAGAGCGATTCATAACTTAGCCGGCCGTAGGGTGGGCAAAGGCGCATGCGTGATGTCTCCACGCGCGAGCTCTCGATGGCGCCGTGCCCACCAACTGGTTCATGAACTTGAAATAGCGATGGTGGGCACGCGCCGCCTCAGGGCGGCGCTTTGCCCACCCTACGCTTGCTCGGGCTCGCGACGGCGCCGTGTCCCCCAACTGGTTCATGAAATAGCAATGGTGGGCACGCGCCGCCTCACGGCGACGCTTTGCCCACCCTACGCTTGCTGTCGACCTATCCCGGACATTCAGAGTGTCCTATTTTGAGCGATTGCTTCTAACGCAGCGGCTATGCGCTCAAGTGCCTCTGTATTTCGACTCACGACTTCCAGAGTAGCGACGTTTTGCTGAGCCAACTGCTTCCGTACGCGGACATACTGATATGAGCGATACGCAACAAAAAATAGGACAATGAGTCCAGCCATAATCAGAGGGATAATGTTTTCCAATTCATGAACCATAGATCTTTCCATATTTTAGGCCGCGTCAGTTGGCGGCCTCTGTCATATCAGGCCAAGCCTGAGATGTCGCCTCTTGGCCCTTCTGCGACCTCGGGCGAGCTCCGCTTCTGCGCGGCTATCGGCGGACAAGCGGACTTAATTCGGCGAAGCACATGACCGCTGCGCGATGATGAGGCGGGCCGTCCCATGCGCTGGGCGGCGGTCGCCCTTCGCGTTGGTCTCTTGTGCTTCCGAACCAGCTTGGTTTCTCTGGGACGGGCATCGCCGGCCGGGACGATGCGCGCCGTTTTCTCTCGCGACCAAACAGGTTCAGCCTTCATGCGTGTTTTCTCCGCCGCCCTCGCCACCGAGACCAACACCTTCGCGCCGATGCCCACCGGGCTCGCCACCTTTCATGAGCGGGCCTATTTCCCCGCCGGCAGCCATCCCGACAAGATGCAGATGCACGGCGGGCCGCTGTGGGCGGCGCGGCAGGTCGGCCCGTCCAGAGGTTGGACGCTGATCGAGGGGCTGGTCGCGGCTGCGGTGCCGAACGGCGTCGTCACCCGCCAGGCGTTCGAGACGCTGCGCGACCAGATCCTGGCCGATCTCAAGGCGGCGCTGCCGGTCGACATGGTGCTGCTCGGCCTGCACGGGGCGATGATCGCCGACGGCTATGGCGATTGCGAGGGCGAGCTGATCACGCGGGTGCGCGAGATCGTCGGGCCTGACGTGGTGATCGGCGGCACGCTCGATCCGCACTGCCATATGAGCGAGGCGATGGTCGCAGGCGCCGACCTGCTGATCTGCTGGAAGGAATATCCGCACACCGACATCTTCGAGCGCGCGCAGGAGTTGGTGGAGTTCTGCGCCGCGCTGGCCGAGAAGCGCTTGATGCTCCGGCATGCCCTGGTCGACACCAACATGATCGTCACCCTGCACACCACGCGCGAGCCGGTGCGCAGCTTCGTCGACCGCGTGAGCGCGCTGGAAGGCAAGGAGGGCATCGTCTCGGTCTCGATCGTGCACGGCTTCGGCTGGGGCGACACGCCTTCCATGGGCACCAAGGTGCTCGTTTACAGCGATGCTGCTGTCGATCCGGACGGCGCACGTGCCGCGGCGCTGGCGCGTCGGCTCGCCGATGAACTGATCGCGATGCGCGAGGCCGTGACCGAGCGCATGCCCGGGGTCGATGCGGCGCTGGACCAGGCGCTCGCGACCGAAGGCACGATTGTGCTGGCCGACGCCAGCGACAATCCCGGCGGCGGCGCGCCCGGCGATTCCACTTTCCTGCTGCAGCGGATCATCGAACGAAAGATCGACAATGTCTGCCTCGGCCCGGTGTGGGATCCGATCGCGGTGCGCATCGCCTTCGATGCCGGTGTCGGCGCCAAGCTGCCGCTGCGGATCGGCGGCAAGATCGGGCCGCTGTCCGGCGATCCCGTCGATGCCACCTGGGAGATCAAGGCGTTGAAGCAGGACATGGTGATGACGGGTCTCGCCGGCACGCCGGCCAAGCTCGGCGATTGCGCCCTGATCGCTTGTGGCGGTGTCGAGGTCGTGATCACGACCTTCCGCTGCCAGGCCTTCGGAACCGATCTCTTCACCCAGCTCGGCTGCGATCCGGCGACGCATAAGCTCGTGGTGGTCAAGTCGGCGCAGCATTTCCGTGCCGCCTATGCACCGATCGCAACCGCCGTGATCACGGTGGACGCGCCGGGCGTGGTGGCGCGCGATCTCACGACCTTGCCGTACAAGACGATCAAGCGCCCGAAATGGCCGCTGGACGAATTGCCGAAGGCGTGAGGCGAGCGAGCTGTTTCAAAACGCAACGCCCGGCGCGTCGCCGTTAACGATTCGAACGCGGCCTGAACGAATCGCGTCCGAATCAGCGGCGAGGCGCGGTACGATACTTGTTCACGGCTAGATGTCGGCGTGGCTGACGCTGTACCCCATAGTTCTGCCGAACGAGCCCGGCGTGGCCGGTAGATGCGAGCTCAAAAAGTTAAGGCCCGGCGCAAACGCCGGGCTCTGGTTGAGCAGCCAAAGACATGGGCGATTGCGTATGTCAGATGCTTCAAAACGAAACGCTACGAGCGCGGCTCTTAACTTTTGGAACGCGCCTGGAACGAAGCATGTCCGAATCGCTGGCGCCGTCGGGTGCGTCGTCTGTTCACGGCTAGATCTCGCGCTCTGCCGCAGCGGCATACAATATCCAGCCGAAGCGTTCGCCTGGCGAGGCGATCTCAGCTCCGAAACGTTAAAGCCCGGCGCAAGCGCCGGGCCCTAGTCCTTAAGCCGTCAGGTCAGAGCACGATCAGGTCAGAACGCGACCTGCGTGCGCATCGCGAAGGCATCGAACCTCGAACCTGCATTGACGGTGCTGGTCGAGCTGGCCTGTTTGGAGATGTCGCCATGCAGGTAGTTGAACATGAAGCGGATGTTGCTGCTGACGTACCAGTTCAGCGCCGCGGTGTAGACGTTCTGCCGTCCGCCGGCGATGCCGGCCGCGGTGGCAAGCTGATCATTCAGGTCGATCGTGCTGAAGCGACCGGCGATCTCCCAGGCCCCCCAGCTGCCGGCCTGCAGCGAGAACGGATGCGCCGGCGCGATGCCGCCATAGGAGGCCGAGGCCGGATTGTACTTGTGGCTTTCGCCGGTCAGGACATAGCTCGCCTCGACATAGCCGCCCTGGAATTTCAGGCTCGACGCGCCGAACGGCGGCAGGCCGGTGTTGGCGGTGCGATCGACATTGAACCAATAATATTCGCCCTGGGCGAAGAACGAGCCGTACGTCCCGGCCGCCTCGACGCCGTAGACCTGGGCGCCGGAGACGTTGGCGATCGCGCCGGTCGAGACCAGCGAGGTCGGATCGATGCGCAGCTCGGGACGGTCGCTTAAGGTCAGCGTCTGCGCCTGCGTGACGAGATTGCGCGGCGGCTGGATCAGCCATTCCGCATCGGCGCCGAGGTGGAACGAATAGTCCGGGCCGCTGACGACCTGGCCGGCGACGCGCGCCACCGCGCCATATTGCTCGCTGGTGCCGGCGGGCGTGACGCTGGAGGCGGAGTGGATCGCGCCCGTCGTCGGTCCCGTGACATAGCCGCCGGCCCAGAACGTGTCGTTCCACCAGCGCGTGCCGAAAGCCGAGCGGAAGTCGCCGGCAGCGATGTTGGTGGCGACGACGCCTGCCGAGGCGCGCTCCATGAACAGGATGTCGTTCGAGCTCGTGGCCTCATCGAGCGTCCAGGGCAGATCCATGATGCCGCCCTCGATCGCCATCTTGCCGCCGAACGGCTTGAGGCCGGTGTAGCTCAGATAAGCGTTCTCGACCCCCGCGACGCCGCCGCCGGGCAGCGAGCCGGGCGCCGTGCCGCCGAAGCCGTCCGATGAGCCGCCAAAGTCATAGATCAACGCATAATTCCAATCGCCCAGGAACTTGCCTAACACACCGATGCGGGCGCGGCGCACGTTCTCGCCGCTGTCCAGTTTCTGCGGCGAGGTTGCCGCGCTGTTCGGACGATAATTGTAGCCACCGACATCCCAATGCAGGCGGCTGGTCAGCGAGATGCAGTTCTGCTCGTCCGCGGTGCAGATCGTCGGCCGGTTGTTCGGCATCGTCACGACGACACCGGACGCCACGAGCGGTCCCTTGGTCGGGATGGCCGCATTGGCGTTGGCGACGGCGGTCTTGACGTCGGCCTTCGCCGTGTCCGCCTTGGCGTTGGCTGTCGCCGCGGCCTGCGTATTGGCCGTCGTCTGCTTCTGCAACCTGTCGAGCTTCTGCTCGAGCATCTTGAGCTGCTGCTTCAACAGCGCGATCTCGGCATCTGTGCCCTCGGCCGCACGCGCCGACGAGGCCGCCAGCAGCCCCGCCACGGCGACCATCGTTGCCGTCCGTATCCTCATGGTTTTCCCCTTCGTTATTGCAGTCACCCACCCCTGCAAACGGCGCCAACCGTAAAAAACTCGGGTGAAGGTCCTGCGACAGCGTAGTCGCGATTGCTGATTCCACCTATCTGAAAGCTGCATGAGGGGAGGGGACGCTTGGATGATGTCGATCGTCCAAGCGTCGGCGCGGCGGAAACGTTGGATGCGCCCGGGTCCCGGTGTCGCAGGTCTGCAACACAAGGCCTATCATATGTAAGAGCGTCGAGCGTCGGCTCAGGACCGCGGAACGTCGAGCTGCCGCGTCGGCCTGCCTATCAGTTTGAACGGTGTCGGTGAGAACGGCCCCTGTGGGGCGCGCGTGATCAGGGCGATGAAGCCGAGCGCGGTGATCGCAAGCCAGAAGCATAGCCAGAAGCCGTCGATATAAGCGAGCACGTTGGCTTCGCGCTGCACCTGGCCCGCGAGGGTGCCGATCGCGCGGCCCTGCGCCTCTCCGGCGCCGCGGCTGGAAAAATAGCTGATGAGTCGCTGCAGCACCCGCACCACGTCGGCATCCCCGCTTTGGATATTGAGCCCGAGATAGGCGGAGTGCACCTGCTCGCGCACGCGCAGCCAGGTGCCCATCAAGGCGACGCCGATCTCGGCGCCGCCGAGCCGCATGATCTGGATATAGGCCGCGAACGCCGTCGCGCGCGAGGGATCGGAATTGGCCAGCGCCACGATGATGATCGGCAGCAGCGTGAAGGCCTGGCCGATCGACTGCAGCAGCACGATCGGGACGAAGTCCTCGCGCGCCCAATCATGCGTCACCTGGGTGCCGAGCAGGTTCGCGCTGGCGAAGGCCGCAAAACCGATGACGACGACGATGCGGGGATCGAGATGCCGCAGCAGCCAGATCGAGACCGGCACGAGCACGACCATCGGCAGTGCGCCGTAGATCAGCAGCAGCAAGCCGCTCTGCTCGGGCCGCAGCTGGGTGATGGTGCCGAGGAAGTTCGGCACCAGCGAGGAGTTGGAGAGGCTGGTCAAGGTGTAGAGCAGGATGACCGCCAGCGAGAGCCCGATATTGCGCGAGAACAGCACGTTCACATGCGCCCAGGGCTGGCGGACCAGCGCTTCGTTGATGAGGAAAATGGCTAGGAGCGCGGCGCCGCCGAGCAGCAGCGCCATTACTGTGCCGGATTGCAGCCAGTCGAGCCGGTTGCCCTGGTCGAGGCCGGCATAAATCATCGCGACCGAAGTGCCGAGCAGCAGCATGCCGCCCCAGTCGGCGTCCTTCAGCAACTCGCGATTGACCGGCTCGGCCGGCGTGCCCAGATAGACCATCAGTCCCATCAGCGGTGCGAGCACGACGCCCTGCCAGTACAGCCATTGCCAGCCGAGATGCTCGACATAGAAGCCGACCAGCGAGGTCGACGAATCCAGCGCGAAGCCGACGCGGATGGAATAGAGCGAGATCGCCGGCAGCCACCAGCGGATCGGCAGGTTGCGGAAGATGATCATCAAGGTCGCCGGCACGAAGGTGCCGAGCAGCATGCCGTGCACGATGCTCAGCGCGATCAGCGTCGGATAGTGGTGCACGAATGGAATCACGAGCGAGGTCAGCGCATAGATCAGGCTCGGAATGCCGAGCACCCGCCGCAGTCCGAACGCCGTTGCAAGCCAGGCGACCGCGGGCGCGATGAAGATCTGCGAGCCGATCCCGGCGGTGGAAAGCCACGCCCCTTCATCGAAGCCGAGCGAGAACGCGCCGCGCAGGTCCGGCAGGCCGACCGAGGTGAGCCGGCTGTCGAAATTGGCGAGAAACGCGCCGAGCAGCACGGCGACCACGGCAAACAGCGGATAGCGCGCGACCTCGCCGCGCGAGACCGGCCCGCGATTTGCGGCGCTAGCGTCCGCCATCGGTGCGATCGGTGTGAATATGGGTCACCACCGACATGCCCGGCAACAGCCGTGCCAGCAGCGGCTGGTCGTCGTCGAGCTGGATGCGCACCGGGATCCGCTGCACCACCTTGGTGAAATTGCCGGTGGCGTTGTCGGGCGGCAGCAGCGCGAATTGCGAGCCGGACGCCGGTGCGATCCGCTCGACGCGGCCGTGCAAGCGCTGGCCGGGGAAGGTGTCGACCGAGATGTCGACAGGCTGGCCCGGCGTGACATGCGTCAGCTGCGTTTCCTTGTAGTTGGCGACCACATATACGTTCGGCAGCGGCACCACCGCGATGAGATTGCTGCCGATGTTGACGTAGTCGCCGGGCTGTACCTGCCGCTCGCCCACGACGCCGTCGAACGGCGCGGTGATCCGGGTATAGCCGAGCTTCAGCTTCGCGGCCGCGAGTGCGGCCTTGGCGCCGGCGAGGTCGGCGCCGCGCTGCTTCTTGGTGCCGGTCAAGACGTCGAGCTGGTGGCGTTGCGCGGCGATCACCGCGCGGCTCGCGCGCACGTCGGCCTGCGCCTTGGCATAGGCCGCGGTCGCCTGTTCCAGCCTCTGCTTCGTGCCGGCCTCGCTCTGCGACAGCGACTGTTGCCGCTGCTGTTCCTGCTGGGCTTCGACTTCGGCTGCGGTCGCCGAGACCTGCTGCGCCTCGGCCTGCGCGATCGTCGCATATTGCAGCTCGATCTGGTTGCTCAGATTGTCGAGCGCGGCCTGCGCGGCTTCGACCGTCGCCTCGGCCTGCGCAACCTGCGCCTCGTAATCGGCGGGATCGATCTGCACCAGCAGGTCACCTGTCTTGACGCGTTGAAAATCGCTGACCGCCACCTTGAGCACTTCGCCGGCGACGCGGCTGGAGAGTTTCGTCAGCTCGGCCCGGACATAGGCATCGTTGGTGGTCTGGATCGCGGCGTTGCCGACCCAGGCATCCCAGCGCAGCGTGGCGAGACCCACGAATGCGAGCGCGACCACGACGGCGAACAGCGGAATCGCGAGCCGCGCCAGCGCACCGCCAGTTGGAGCGCTCGTCGTGCGGGGGACACCGGCGGGAGCGGGGCTGGCTTGTGGCGCGACGACACTGCCCGATTGCTCACTCACGGCGCATCTCCATTCCGTCCCTTCCGCGGGGGCTGTCACGATCCCGGATTTCGCCAACGAGGCCACCGCGATACGGCGCGAAATCGGAGAGCGAGCGCGAGCCGGAAGAGAATGACGACTCTCATACGATAGAACCATGCGGTGGGCCACCCCTGTTGATCGCAGAGGCGCCCCAGGATTGTCGCGATAGCTTCGTCCAGTCCAGCCCTTGCGGCGGGCCGCCGAATGTGGAACCCCGTGGTTCTCCCAGCTTGGGCAATCGCTCCGCCGCGGATTAACGTTATCGGAGATGCCGTTTTGTGCTTGCAGCGCGAATGGCTTATCGTCGGGATTTATTTGGCTGCGACCGGCACCGCCGGCAGGCCGGTTAAAGCGATTGAACAAAGGAATGCGTACTGATGCGGAATAGGGGCGCGATCCTGATTGCTGGTGGCGCCGGCTATATCGGATCTCATTGCAGCAAGGCGGTCGCAGAGGCCGGGTTTCTGCCCGTGTGCTATGACGATCTGACCTCGGGCCATCGGAGCTTCGTCCGCTGGGGACCGCTGGTGTTCGGCGACGTCGGCGACAGCGCCAAGGTCGCTTCGACCATCCGTCAATACGATGTCCAGGCAGTGATGCATTTCGCGGCGTCGAGTGCCGTCGGCGAGTCGCTGGCCCATCCGCAAAAATATTACGTTAACAATGTTGCCGGCACGCTCGGTCTGCTGCAGGGCATGCGTGAGGCCGGCTGTAACCGCCTGGTGTTCTCATCGACGGGAGCCGTCTACGGCAATGCGGGCCGCGAGCCGATCCCGGAAAGCGCGGCGGGGCCGACCGTCAATCCTTACGGCCGCTCAAAATACATGATCGAGCAGATCCTCGCCGATTATCGCGCTGCCTATGGCTTCAACGCGATCAGCCTGCGCTATTTCAATGCCTGCGGGGCCGATGCGTCGGGCGTGATCGGCGAATTGCGCGATCCCGAGACGCATCTGATCCCGCGCGCGCTGATGGCGATCCTCGGCCACGTGCATGATTTCGCGATCTTCGGCACCGATTATGATACGCCGGACGGCACGGCAGTGCGCGATTACATCCACGTCGACGATCTCGCCGCGGCGCATATCGCCGCCATCGAGCGGCTGCTTCAGGACGATCCAGGCGGCGCTTTCAATCTCGGCACCGGCACCGGCTATTCGGTGCGCGAGATCGTGGATGCGATCCGCAACGAGACCGGCGAGTCCGTGCCGCTGGTCTATCGCGAGCGCCGCGCCGGCGATCCCGCCATCCTGGTCGCAGATCCCTCCCAGGCCGAACGGCAGCTCGGATTCAAAGCTCGCCGCTCCGACCTCGGCCATATCATCCGCTCGGCCTGGGCCTGGCACCAGAAGGCGCATCCGCGCATCGCCTGACGATCGCAAGTGCGCCGCGTCAGGCCACGGCCTGATCAAGCCTATTCCAGATCGACGGCGTGATACTGCCCGGACTTGTCGAGCTGCGTGCCCCAGACCTTGTGCACCGCCTGGTGGTCGGACGGCCCGAAATTCACCTTCGGCCCGAGCCCGAGCTCGTAGTTGCGCATGTTCTCCATCGTGTCCACCAGCGCCTCGGTGTCGAACGCCGGGCCGACCCGCCGCAATCCTTCGATCAGGATGTTGGCCGTGAGGTAGGCTTCCAGTGACGCGTAATCCGGCTGCTCGCCGGGAAAGTATTTGGCGAGCGCCTTCTTGTAGTTCAGCGCCACCGAGGCATAGCTGTCCACCGGCGGCGTGACCTGGGTGCAGATGACGCCGTCCGCGAAGCGCGGGCCGAGCAGCATCAGCTCATTGGCGAGGCCGGTGCTGCCGACACCCGAGATCGTCGCGTAGATCATGTCCGGATAAAGCTCGCGAGTCTTCTCGATGAATTTCGCCGCCGGACGAAACGTCGCCACGAGCACGACTGCCTTGATCCCGGGTTTCCGGCGCAGTTGCGCCACCGCTGCATCGACGTTGACGGTGTTGCGATTGTAGTACATGCGGAGGATGGCGGGTGCATCGCCGCCGCGGAGGGTGCGAAGGGCTTTGGTCACGCCGTCCCACCCTGCATCGCCATAGGCGTCCTGTTGAGTGAGGACTGCGATCTCCTCCGGACGCAGACGCCGGATCTTCACCAGATAATGAATGATGGCATCGACCTCCTCGGCATAACCGGCACGGAAGTTGAACACGTAACGGTCCGGTGGATCATGCCGGAGCGAGGGCGCGCCGGTGAACGCGCCGAAATAGAGCGCATGGTGCTCCAGCGCGTAGGGGACGGAGATCAGGGCGGTCGGGCTGCCGTAGTTTTCGATGAAGCCGAACACCTTGTCCTTCTCGTAAAGCTGCTTCATCGCGTCCAGCGTTCGCGTCGGCTCGTAGCCGTCGTCGGCGGTGACCAGCTTGAGCTGCCGGCCGTGGACGCCGCCATTGTCGTTGACCTGGTTGAACGCGGTCTCGATACCCAGCTTGAGCTCGCGGCCCATGTCCCTGCCGGGCCCTCCGAACGGCGCTGCCATGCCGAGGCGGATCTCGGTGTCGGTGACGCCCTGGACCGCGCTCGTCGTCTGCAGGGCGCGTGCGGTCGGCGCAACGTTGGCGGTCCGCGTCTCGGGACTCGCCAAGCGATCGTCCTCGCGCAGCGGCGAGCCCGAGATTGGCGGAGCGGACGCAGCGGCAGGGGCCGCACTGGCCGAGGTCACGCTCGGAACGAAGGCGGGTGTTGCAATCGGCGGCGCGGCTGCGGTCGTTGGCGGACCCACCGACGCATCGGCGCGGCTATCGCTGAGAGGCGCGCCGGACCAGCGCGGCACCAGCACCAGCGCGGCGTAGCTGGCCGCTGCCGCGGCCAGTACCACGGCACCCAGCAGGAGAAGCACGTTGAATGATCTGCGCTCGCGGGGCGGCGGAGGAACGTCCTGTACGCCCAGCCTCGGAAAGCGATCAGGCGCCCTGATCCGGTCCTGCTCGGCATGCCAGAACATTTCCGGCAGCGAATCCGGGTCGTCGCCGCCATCAGTCACATATCTAGGATATTCGCTCTCGCCGCGCCGATCGGACAGACGTCCCATGATGGCTCCCCAATTCGCCTCGCGCATCCCATGTTGTCGTTGGATCTTTTTTCGGGATTGCTGCGCAGTCGCGCATTGCGGTCTCGCAGCCGGTGAAGGTTGCTCGAGGCCGCGGCGCCTCATCGACTAATCGTCAAGTGTTTTTGAGAGTATCGTCGCGTGAGTCGAAGTCGATCATCCCGACGATCTTGAGCCGAGATGATATGGCATAATGCGGCGGCAGTTTGTTCTTCGCGACATGTGCGCGAAGAAAACGAGGCCGCCTCCGTACAGCGATGTTGTGCGAATCGCGCGGTTCCAATCCAACACATGTCATATTGGAACTCAGGTGCCCTGATGCAGTTCACGCGCCGGATCGCGCGTGCCACAGCCAGATTGCCGCCAGCACGACGAGCGAGCCGATGAAGGCTGCCACGACGTCTCGCAGCGAAATGACGATGCTCTCCAGGCTGGGGAAGAGCCCGAACAATGCGAACAACGCGCCGCCGATGACGGCTCCTGCGCATCCGAGCCCGATGTTTGCAAGCAAGCCAAATCCGGCTTTGCGGCCTTTCACCAGCATCCCGGCGAGGCTGCCGCCAATCAGCCCGACCACGAGCCAGGTCGCTGCGTGCGCGATCGTAAACATTCTCATCCCCCTTGCTCTATCGTTGATCTCGCCGATCTCGCGAGCAGACAGCCCAATCCGCCACTATCTAGGACGAAGCACATCGTTACTCTCCTGTCCGGAAAGTTACGGACGCATCACTGGCGACCGAGCGACGATCTCGGCAACAGGTCGAAGACAATTTTCCGCAAATGCAAATGCGAGCGGTGCGGCCGTGCGACTCGCACAAGCAACCTTTTGCATCTTGCGACCGATCTGGTTGCGGCAATGCTCATTGTCATCCTCTCAGGCATCGCCTGACAGAGCTTGGTTTCCCGCCATGTCGGCAATCGCAACTATTTCCATCGCGGACCGCGATGGCGCTTGATCTACCGCAAAGGTTTGGAATGCCCCGTGAGCTTCAATTTCGCGAACGCAGTCATGCGCGAGGGCGCGTGGACGAAAGCGCGGAGGCGCATATGATCGATAGACGAACGCTCATCAAAGGCGCCGGCGCGGCGTTGGTTGCGTCCGAGCTTGGCTTTGCGGCCGCGCGGGCCGAGGCCGACGATCCGCTCTCCTACGCCTCCGTCGACGATCTCATCGCCATGTTCCGGGCCAGGAAGGCGTCGCCGGTCGATCTCTTGAAGGCGCAGATCAAGCGGATCGAGGCCCTTAATTCGAAGGTCAATTGCATCACCTATGAGCACTTCGATCAGGCGCTCAAGGAGGCCAAACAGTCCGAAGACCGCTATCGGCGCGGGACCGCAAGGCCGCTGGAAGGAATCACGGTTGCCATCAAGGATGAATTCAGCAGGCCGGGTTGGCGGATCACGCAAGGCTCGCTCCTCCTCAAGGACTCGCCGCCCGCAACGGAAAGCTCGGCGATCACCGACGCGCTCGAGGCGGCCGGCGCCGTGATGCCGTTCCAGACGACGGTGCCGGAGTTCTACCTCTTCCTCGGCGCTTCGACCCGCGCCTGGGGCACCACACGCAATCCGTGGAATCTCGAATACTCCCCGGGCGGGTCGTCCGCCGGATCGGCGGCGGCGCTGGCCGCAGGTTTCGCGACGCTCGCCATGGGTTCGGATATGGGCGGCTCGATCCGGATTCCCGCCTCGCAATGCGGCCTCTATGGCTTCAGGCCGCCATTCGGGCGCGTCGCGGGTGGGGAAATCCCCTTCGCGACCTCGGGCCCGCTCGCGAGGCGGTTCGACGACATCGTCCATTTCCAGAACGCCATCGTCGGGCCTTCCGAGAAGAGCATGGCGACGATGCGGCCTCGTCTGGACTATCCCGCCCATTACCCGCGCCTTTCGGGGTGGCGCATCGCCGTGGATTGGGGCGCCGCCATTGCCGACGTCATCCCGCCGGTGAAGGCGGCCATGCTGAAGGGGATCGAGAGCTTGCGCGCGGCCGGTTGCGTCGTGGACGAGGTCGATTGCGGCTTCTCGAAGTCCCAGAAGTTCGTCTACATTCGCGGGCTGATGTCGACCTCCATCGGCACTGCGATCGAGATCTCGAATGCCCATCGAGATCAGCTCTCGCCCTATATGACCGAGATGCTCGACCAGATCGGAGCCGTCGGACCGCGCCAGGCCGAAGAAGCCGAACAGCTGCTGGACCAACTGCACCGGCAAGTCCAACAACGCGTGTTCGGGAAAGGCTACCGCGTCTTGCTCATGCCGACGATGGCGACGCCGCTTGTCCGCGCCGACATGTTCAAGAGCAAGGAGGACAAGGTGGACCCGTGGGTGGGCACCGGACTGGGCTTCGCGCTGACCTGGCACTGGAACCTCCTCAACCGCTATCCGGTCATCGATGTCCCGCTTGGCGTGGTCGAGGATCGGATGCCCTCGGGCATGCAGGTGATCGGTCAGACCTACACCGATCTCGACACTTTCCAGTTCGCGTCCAACTGGTCTCGACTCCGGCCGGCCCTGTTTGCTGGCGGCCGATTCCCGAGCTTCACCTGATGCTGGGGAGACATTCGGCAGCGACGCAGCTTGCCGGGCTGCGGACGTCCTGAAGGGGAAAACAATGTGCATTGCATGCGGTCCAACCATCAGTTCGCTTTTTGCGGCATCGAAGTCGGACGCCGGAGGAATGACGCGTCGGCAGATGGTCGCGACCGCTGCTGCGGCCGCAACATTCGCGGCCTCTTCCTCGGCTCCAGCCTGGGCCGCCCCCAACCGTACGACCGTCTTTCGCGGTGGCCGCGTCTACACGGTGGAGGAGTCCAAGCCCTGGGCGCAGGCTGTCGTCGTCAAGGGAGAAAAGATCGCCTACGTCGGCGATGATGCTGGGGCCATGAAGTTTGCCGGACGCGGGGCGGAGATCATCGACCTCCAGGGACGCATGTTGATGCCGGGCTTCGTGGAGGCGCATTGGCACCTTTGCACGCTTGCGTTCGCCCGCGGCGCCTGGGTCAATGAGGAAGATCCGGAGCGCATCTACGCCATCCTCCGCGACTATGCGAAAACGCATCCCGACGAAAAGTTCATCCTTGGCTTCGGATGGATCGCTGCCGCGTTTCCTGCTTCAGGGCCTCGCAAGGAAGCGCTGGACGCGATCTTCCCCGACCGGCCCGTACTGCTCGTGAGCTGCGACCTGCACAGCTACTGGGTCAATTCCAGGCTGCTGGAGATGGCCGGCATTACGAAGGATACCCCGCGCGATGTCGTGCCCGGCTCCTCCTGGTACGAAAAGGATCCCAATGGCGAGCCGACCGGCTTCATCTCGGAAGTGCCGGCGCTGTTCGCGGTGCTGCAGACGCTCGAAAAGCACGGCATCGAACCCTTCGGCCTGAAGTCGGCTGCCGCGGCGATCGAGGAATGGCAGCCCAAGCTCGCGGCTGCCGGCATCACCACCTTCTTCGATGCGGGCTTCAGCGCGTGGCCGACCGAGCAGCATCACGGTTTCGACATGCTGGTCGACCTCGAGAAGCGCGGCAAGTTGTTGCAGCGCGTGATTGGCAGCCTCTATCACAATGATCCCAATGTCGATCCGTTGCCGACCATTCGGGCCTATCGGAAGCGCTATCGCACCCCGCTGGTCAAGGCGGACGTGCTCAAGCTGATCGTCGATGGCACCGAGCTGAGCCGTACCGCCTATCTGTTGGAGCCTTATGCCGGGCAGCCGGATCGGCGCGGCGAGCCGTTATTGCCCTCGCCCGTGTTGAACCGGATCCTGCGCCAGGCGCATGCGGAGGGGATCGACACGCACCTTCATGCCGTGGGCGATGCCGCGGTCCGAATGAGCCTGGACGGCTACGAAGCCGCGTTTGGCAAGAACGGCCCCGGCGACCGCCGCCATACCATCTGCCACGCATTCCTCACCGCGCCGTCGGATATTCCGCGCTTCAGAAAGCTTGGCGTGATCGCGAATACCCAGATCCAGTGGGGCGTGCCGGACATCAGCCAGCGTCGGGTCCGCGAGATCTACGGCGAAGAGCGCTGGAGCCGCATGTACACCTTCAAGACGTTTATCGACGAAGGCGTCACAGTGTCGTTCGGAATGGATGCCCTGGCGACCGGCTCCAAGGTCGTCATCAAGCCGCTCGAGGCGTTGCAGGCCGGCCATACGCGTCAGGAGCCAGGCAAGCCCGACGGCCTGGTTCATCCGCCCGCGACCGAACGCCTGAGCCTGCCGGAACTCATCCGAGGCTATACCCTGAACGGCGCCTACCAGCTTCGCATGGAGGATAAGATCGGCTCCATCAAGGTCGGCAAGCTGGCCGATCTGATCGTGCTCGAGAAGAACCTGTTCGATGTCGCGCCTCACGAAATCGGCAAGGTCAATATTCAGCTGACAATGATGAACGGTCGGATGACTCACCGCGATGGGATCTAGCAGGAGCAGTGAACGTGCTGGAGCCGAGCGACGCACGGATGGAACAGAGCTTGGATCGATGGTGTTCGCGGACGGGTGCACTGATGTCGAAACGTAATCGCTGGCTGATCCTGCTGACCGTATCCAGCGCGCTGGCTCTGATCGTCATCGACATGACGGTGCTGTATACGGCGCTGCCCAGCCTCACCCGCGAGCTTGCGGCGACGGCGTCGGAGAAGCTGTGGATCGTCATGGCTTACGGCCTTGTCGTTGCCGGTCTGCTTCCCGGCTTCGGCGCCCTCGGTGATCGCCTCGGTCACAAACGGACATTCGTCGGCGGTCTTGTGGTGTTCGGGATCGCCTCCATCGTGGCGGCCTACTCGCCAACGCCGGCGGTTCTGATCGGCGGGCGGGTTCTGCTCGCCATCGGTGCGGCGCTGATGATGCCGGCGACCCTGTCGATCATTCGCGTCACCTTCACCGACGATCACGAACGGGCGCTCGCCATCGGCATCTGGGGAGCCGTTGCGTCGAGCGGCGCGGCCGTCGGCCCGCTCGTCGGCGGTGTGCTGCTGGAATATTTCTGGTGGGGATCGGTCTTCCTGATCAACGTTCCCCTGGTCGTCGTCTCCCTCGCCGCCGCGCTGCTGCTCATTCCTGCGCCGGGCGACCGCCCCGGCCGCAACTGGGACCTGGTGGGGTCGCTACAGGCGATGGCCGGGCTGGTCGGCTTCGCCTATGTCGTCGAGGAGTTCGGCAGCGCCAGTCCCCCTTACGCCGTCATGGCGGCCGCGGCAGTCGGCACGGTCGGCATGTTGTTGGTCTTCGTCCGCCGTCAACTGCGTCTCAAGGAGCCCCTCATCGACTTCACGTTGTTCAGCAACCGCGAATTCACGCTCGGCGTGATGACAGCGATCGTCGCGGCGCTGGCGATCGCCGGTCCCGAACTGGCGATCAGCCAGCGTCTGCAGCTTGTGCTCGGATATTCGCCGCTGCAGGCGGCGCTATATATCCTGCCGGCCCCCCTGGCGGCGTTCGTCGGCGGACCGCTGGCGAGCCTGGCGCTCCGTCGCGTGGGAGCGGCGAACACCATGGGGGGCGCGCTGCTGATCGGCGGTCTCGGCGCAGCGGGCTATCTCCTCTGCTACGACGCAAACCTCGTCCTGCAATTGATCTGCTTCGCAATCAACGGCCTTGGACTGGGGGCATCCATGGCGGCCGCGTCCAACGCGGTCATGAATCACGCGCCCGAGGGCCGCGAAGGCATGGCCGCCTCGATCGAGGAAGTCTCGGTCGAACTCGGCGGCACCATCGGCATCAGTATCTTCGGCAGCATCCTGTCCGGGGTCTATACCGCCTTCATGGTGCTGCCGGACGGGCTCGGCGTCCCCGACGCCGCGCGCGACAGCATCGACGAGGCCCTGATCGCGGCAGAGCGCCTGCCGGCCGAAGCGGCGGCGCTCGTCACCTCAAACGCCCATGCTGCCTTCGACCATGCCTTCGTCGCGGTCATCTTCCTCGCCAGCGCGTTGCTGCTAGGCACAGCTCTGCTGGTGCGGACGAAACAAACAGCTTCGAATAAGGCTGCTTGAACAGGTTCGACCGTCACGCGGCGGCAGATGGCGTCTGTTCACGCGGTCCCGTGAAGGCCATCTCCGCGCGCTCACGCTCGAGCGACCAGGAGCCGATCTCCTCGCCATCGCGGAAGAAATGGACGCTTCGCGCCGAGAGCTGGCCGTGATCGTCGCGGATCATCCGCAGCAGGCTCTGCGCCAGGCGCGAATGATCGACGGGAAGGCGAAGGTCGAGAAAATCGTCGCAATGGTCCGGCAGCGGCCTGCCGTTTATATCGCGAACTTCCATGCGTATCTGTGCCATCGTTCGATTGAACGACAACAGGCCTTTCCGACCGGTAAATGCGCGCACGTTTAAACGTCAGCGCGAGCGGGGATCCGCAAAGTCGATCAGGTTGCGGCCGGATCAATCCGCCGGCCCGTAACTGCAGGTGGCACCGCCACCGGCCTTGTCCTTGAGGGCCGCCGGATCGAGCGTGCAATCGAGCTTCGAGAGACTTTCGAACACCGAGCCTGCCGCGCCGTCGGACGGAATGCCGGCCGTGGCGAGGGTTGCGTAAATCTCGTTGGCGGCGCGGCCGGTCAACTTCTCCGTGCTCTTGCCGAAGGTCAGTTCGCAGGACCGCGCCGTGATGTCGACGTTGGAGGTGCGGCAGACGATCTTGTCGGCGGCAACGGTGATCTTGTCCTTGTAGGAGGCATCGGGATTGCCGTCGAAGATGCCCGCCACCGCCTTCTTGTAGACAGCCGGAAGCAGCGGAGAATAAGGCGCCACGACTCCGGCCAGCGCCAGGGCCGCCGCGCCATTGACGGTGTTGGCACCGGCGGCCAGCGCCGCCGAGGGCGGCAGCGTTGCGGCGAAGATGAGGACAGTCACGATCGATCGTTTCATGGTGATGCTTCCTTGCCGATTCACTGGAGCGGAGCCTCCAGACCGGTCAGCGCTCCATAATCCCCGTTGCCGCTGACAACCATAAATGCATTGACGGTTTCGCTGTGAATTCTCCGTGAATGCAATAAGCCGGCCATCCCCAGCACGGTTCATCCCGCCGCAGCCACCAGGCCCGTCACCATCGCTTTCACCATGGTGGTGATCTCCCGGCGCAGGAGGGCGAGCGGGACGGCGACTAGCTTCCGTTCGAGCCCCAGCGCCACCATGCCGTGCACCGCGGAGAACAGGCTCCGCGCGGTGATGCTGCTTTCCTCCGCCGAGCGGCGCGGGAAGAGAACAGCGAGCGGCTGGTGGATGTGGCGAAACAGATGCATCTGCTCGCTGACCGCCCAATCGGGCAGCGGCTTGTCCGGCGCCATCCGATGCTCGAACAGGGCCCGCCAGAGTTCGAGATTCTTGGCCGCGAAATCACAATAGGCGAGCGCGATGCGGACCAGGGCTGCTTCAGGGATGGACGGCCCGCCGCTGTCCGCCGCGGCCAATTCGGCATCGAGTCGGGCGAGGGTGCGCGATCCCACCAAGAGCACGAGTTCGTCGACATCGGCCACGAGATTATAGACGGCACCATTGGCAACGCCGATCTCCTGGGCCAGGTCCCGGGTTTTCAGGCCAGCCAAGCCTTTGGCAGCAATTGCTTTTTCTGCGGCATCGATCAGCGCCTCGCGCTGCTTTGCGCGTCGTTCCAAGGTTTTGGACATCCTTAACCATTTTCTTGAGCGACGTTCAAAATATGTCTTGAGCGCCGCTCATATTTTCTCTATAACAAATCCATGAGCAATGCTCATAGCAGGGAGCCGACAATGTTCAAGACCGTTCTGACACTGTTTCGCGGCAGCGCCGCTGTGGTGGAGGACGAGCTGCAGGACCGCACTGCGCTCGTGCTGCTGGACCAGCAGATGCGCGATGCCGCCGCCGCCCTCGATCGCAGCAAGCGGGCGCTGGCGATCGCGATCGCGCAGGACCAGCAGGAGGGCAGGCGGCTGGAGGCCGTCCAGGGCCGGATCGCCGATCTCGAAATCCGGGCCACCGCCGCACTGGATGGCGGGCGCGAAGATCTCGCGCGCGAGGCGGCGCAGGCGATCGCCAATCTGGAGGCCGAGCGCGATGCGGCCAGTACGGCGCGGGCGCTGTTCGCGGCTGAGACGGTGCGGCTGAAGCGCCATGTGGCGAATGCCGAAGCGCGGATCAATGAGCTCGATCGCGGCCGGCGCATCGCGCGCGCTGCTGAAGCCGTTCGCGCGCTACGCCGTGGCGGCATCGAGGCGGCGCGGCCTTATGAATGCACCTTGCCGGAAGCGGAAGCGACCTTGAAGCGGTTGCGCGAACGGCAGCTGGAAGTGCAGGCGGCCGACGAGGCGCTGATGGAGCTCGATGCGGCCACAGCCCCGCTCAGCGTCGCCGAAAAGCTCGCGGCGCAGGGTTTTGGCCCGCGCATCAAGAGCACCGCCGACGACGTGCTGGCCCGGCTGAAGGCGAAGCGCGCCGCCTGACCCCATTCATATCCGATCAACCGCCACCCAATCTCAACAGGAGACGACCATGAATCAGAATGCTCAACCCCACACCGGTGCCTGGGTCACCTTCACCTACGGCTCTTTCGCCGCTTCCGCCTTCCTCGTCGCGCTCGGCATCTTCTTCCTGCCGATCGATCTCTGGATGAAAGGCTACCTGACGATGGGCATCGTGATGCTGGTGCAGACCTGCGTGACCCTGACCAAGACCGTCCGCGACAACCACGAGAGCAGCAGGCTCGTGAACCGCATCGAGGATGCCAAAGCCGAGCGCCTGCTGATGGAGGTCTCCAAGGCGGCGTAGAAGACGGTCTGACTTCCTCCATGGACCAGAGAGGCGGTGGCCGCGGCAGCGCCCACCGTCTTTCGTGTTGCCCGACTTTTTGTTCAATCTGCGTTTACTGTGACAGGCAGCGCGTCGACGCGTCTGTGGCGTCTTCATGCGGGGTGGTGCATGGGTTGCGGCAAAGCAGGAAGCCTGGCGGATGGGTCCTAACCGCTGCATCATGGTCTTCTAGGGATTCTTGGACGGAGCGCGCGCGGCATGAGGATCTGGACGGTGCTGCGCAGGGGCTATGACTACACTGTCTTCTGGCTGAAGGCGCTGGCGCAGGAGGATATGAATCTCACCCTGCGCACCCATGCCGGCCTGCGCACGCGGATCATCGAAAGCCCGGGCCGGACACTCGACGAGGCCGCGCTTGCGGCACTTGTTTCCGATCTCAGGACAGTGGCCGCGAAGACGCTGCCGGAAGGCAGCCTCACCTACGGCATCTTCTCCGGCGATCGCGGGACTTTATCGCGCGCGATCGTGACCCTGGTGTCGGAAGAGGCCGGCGGTCGGCCGATCGCATTCAATGCGCTCTCGGTGATGGAGGTCGTGCGGGACGGCGAGCCGCAGCAGGTGATCCATCTCGGCCTCGTGATGGTCGATCCTGATGTCCGCGGCCGGGGCCTGTCGGGCGTGCTCTACGGCCTGACCACACTGCTGCTCTTCATCCGCGACGGCCTGCGTCCGAAATGGATCTCCAACGTGACGCAGGTGCCGGCCGTGGTCGGCATGGTCTGCGAGACCTTCTCCGACGTATTTCCCACTCCGCAACAGGGGGCGCGGTCGAGCTTCATCCATCTGCAGCTCGCGCGCGGCATCATGCAGGCGCATCGCGCCGTGTTCGGTGTCGGCGATGACGCCAGCTTCGACGAGGCTCGCTTCGTCATCACCAATGCCTATACCGGCGGATCCGACGCGCTGAAGAAGACCTTCGAGGTCGCGCCCAGGCATCGCGATCAGATCTACAACGACTTCTGCGCCCGCGAGCTCGATTATGTCAGAGGGGACGACCTGCTGCAGCTCGGCCGCATCGATCTGGCGGCCGCGCGCCGTTATCTGTTGCGCGAGCTGCCGTCGGGCTCGTTGCCGGCCCTGCTTGCAACCTCCACCGTGCTGGCGCTGCAGCGGCTGATCCTGCCGCTCCTTCACTGGTTCGACGACACCAGGACTTTCGGCAGCCTGCGGCCGCGAGTGTGGGCGGACAAGGGGGCGGCATGACGCCGGGCCTCGTCGCCGATTCCATCGTCAATCTGTGTGGCGGCATCGGGCTGACCATTGCCGGCGCGATGCTGTATCGGCGTGATCCGCGCGGCGCGCTGACCGCACGGCTCGTGTTCGTTCTCGGCATCGTCGCAGTTCTGTTCCTGTTGCGCGGGGTGGCCTGGTGGAGCGGCAACGCGGCGCTCGATCGCATTTCGGTCATTCCTGCCGCATTGATCCCGCTTGGCGCGCTGCTCGTCACGGAGGGCCTGTTGCGGCGGCACGCGCATCGGGCCTTGAAGGCGCTGGCGCTGTTCGGTGGCATCCTCATGGGTCTTGTAGGAGCGGTCGCGCCTGCCGGGATCGAGACCATCTACACGCTCGTGCTGTCCGCCTTCCAGCTCGCAAGTTTTGCGGTCTGCGCGCTTCTCCTGCTCACGCGCGACCGGAGCACGCTGCTCGCCGCGGAAAATCGCGCCATCGATCGCGTCGCCATCGGTGCGCTGCTGGTGATCCCCTTCATCGTGACCGATTTCAAGGCGCTGGCGCCTGATATGCCGGTGCGGCTCGGCGCGCTCGGTGCGCTGCTCGTCGTCACCGCGATCCTGCTCGCGGGCTCCAGCGCCGAGACGCAGCGGCAGGGCCTCTGGCTCACCGCGCTGCGGCTCGTCGCCTCCGCCTTGCTCGGCATTGCGGCGGCCTGCGTTTGGCCCGATGTCGATGCGGCGCAGATCGTCCGCCTTGGAGCGGTGGCGATGGCGGGGGTGCTGACCATCGGCCTGATGACGGACGCGTTGCGGGCGCTGCTGGAGGCGCGCGAGCCGGGCGTGCTCGCTTCGATCGGGGCTTCGAGCGCGCGTACGCGCGACGAGCTGATCAGCGAGCTGGCGCGGCAGCCGGTATTCGAGACTGCGCGCCGCCATCGCGAGGCGGAGCTCGCGGCCTATGATCCGCAGCTGTTGCGTGACCTGCTCGCGCGCCACCGCGTGCTGCGGCGTGCCGACGCGCCATGGGGCCTATCGCCGACCGATGCGGCGGTCGAGCGCCTGGTCGCGCTCATGCTGGCCGACGGCGCCACCCACATCATCGTCCTGTCGCACCAGCCGGTCGACCTGATCGTGCTCGCGGTGCCCGTGATCTCGGCCGATCCCGCGACCGAGACCGCGCTGGCGCTGGTGCGGCAATTGCTGGTGCTGACGCCGGACCGGACGTGAGCGCGATGTCCGCATCAATCCCAAACGCGCGAAGCATTCCAATCTAGAATCGCTTTCGCCCGGCGCCGCGGCGATCCCGCATTTGCTACTATGATGGCTGGACTTGCGGCCAAGCTTCGATATAGTTCTATATATATAACGAGACCGGAGACGAACCTCGATGGAGATCGAGCCCAAGTCCCTGACCTGCTGCACTGTGTCCGAGGACGGCGGCGCCATTTCTCTCGGATTCCTTGATGCGCAGGGGCAGGAGGCGAGGCTGAAATTGTCGCTCAACCAAGTCGGCGCGCTGGCGATGACCTTGCCTGGGCTGATCGACAAGGCGCTGCAGACGCGGTTCGGCGACGCGTCGCTGCGCTATGCCTATCCGCTGGCGTCATGGGCGGTCGAGCAGTCGTCCGATCCGACCCAGCGCATGCTGACCTTCCGCACCGTCGATGGTTTTTCGGTCTGCTTCTCGATGCCACGGGATCAGCAATGCGAACTCGGCGAGGCGCTGGTCGCGCAGCCGGAGCCGGTCGCAATCCGAGCGAATTGATCCTGCTCGCTCCGCCGGAAGTTGCGCTCGTCGCGACGACGGATGGACTACTTCCCTCTCACGAACGCCGCGAACGCATCCGCATAGTCCGGGTGCCAGCGCGACAGAGGAGGGCGGTTCTCGACGATGTCGCCGGCCGCCCACAGGATGCGCCGCTCGTCGAGCGCGCGCGGCACGTCGTTATCGGGACAAAGGATGTAGAAGTCGCCGGCGTTGACACGCTCCAGCATGAAATCGACCGTCTGTTCCGGCGTCCAGGCGGCAGCCGGCTTCTCGATGCGGCCGTTGGCGGTCAGCGGCGTGAACACGAAGCCCGGAATGAACAGATGCGCCGACACCTGGCAACCGGGCGTGTTGCGCAGTTCGTGCTGCAGAGCCTCGGTAAAGGCCTTCACGCCGGCCTTGGAGACGTTGTAGGCGGGATCGCCCGGCGGCGTGGTGATGCCTTGTTTGGAGCCGGTGTTGATGATGAGAGCCGGCTTGCCGCGCGCGATCATCCCGGGCGCGAACACCTGCGAGCCGTTGATGATGCCCCAGAGGTTGACGCCGAGAATGCGCTGCCAGTTGTCGAGCGGGCCGAACATCTTGCTGCCGGGCTGGATGCCGGCATTGTTCAAGAGCAGGTCGGTGCCGCCGAAGCGCGTCCGGACCGCTTCCTCCAGTTCGACCACGCTCTCGCGCCGGCTGACGTCGACGTTTGCCGTCATCACCGAGGCCGCCCCGTGCTTTGCAATCGATGACAGTCTTGTGGCGGCCTGTTCGAGGCGCTTGTCATCGACATCGGCGATGCAGACCTTCATGCCGAGGCCGGCGAGCCGCATTGCGGCGGCAAGGCCGATGCCGGAGGCGCCGCCGGTGATGACGGCAGTGTGATCGGGCGACAGGGCAGGATGGGGCACGGTGGATCTCCCGGCGGTTGTGATCGTGATGCTGGGCTCGACTTATGCCACAGCCGTGGCGTCATCATCCACGCTGTCGGCATGGGTGGTCTTCGCGGACGTAACGCGGCCTTCACTTTACCGCGAGTTGGCTTCGCTGTAGATTTTCGGACATAACGGCATTGCGCTTTGCCGCAATCCGAGCTCCAGCAAATCGCAACCACCAGAGATCGAGGGAGAAACACCATGGCTGTGACCGAAGCCATTTCGCTCGCGCGCCATCCTTTCGCCGACGGGTCCTACAAGAAGATGCTGATCGACGGGCAGTGGATCGATGCCGCCTCGGGCAAGCGCTTCGAGACGCGCAATCCGGCGACCGGCGAATTGCTGGCCACCGTGGCGGAGGGCGATGCCGAGGACATCAACCGTGCGGTCGCCGCGGCGCGCCGCGCCTTCGAGGGCCCCTGGAGCAAGGTCAGGCCCTATGAGCGGCAGATGCTGCTGCTCAAGCTCGCCGACCTCGTGGAGAAGCATTTCGACGAGCTCTCCGCGCTCGATACCGTCGACATGGGCGCGCCGCTCAGCCGCACCCGCGCCTATCGCGGCCGCGCGCTCGGCATGTTGCGTTACTACGCCGGCCAGGCCACCGCGATCCACGGCGAGACCATCGAGAACTCGCTGCCCGGCGAGATCTTCTCCTACACGCTGAAGGAGCCGGTCGGCGTGGTCGGCGCCATCATTCCCTGGAACGGGCCGCTGACGGCGACGATCTGGAAGATCGGGCCGGCGATCGCGACCGGCTGCACCGTCGTGCTGAAGCCGGCGGAGGAGGCGCCGCTGACCTCGCTGCGGCTTGCCGAATTGTGCCTGGAGGCCGGCATTCCCGCAGGAGTGGTCAACGTTGTGCCGGGCTATGGCGAGACGGCGGGCGCGGCGCTCGCCTCGCATCCGGATGTCGACAAGGTCGCCTTCACCGGCTCGCACGTCACGGGCCAATCGATCATCCGCGCCTCGGCCGGCAACCTCAAGCGCGTCTCGCTCGAGCTCGGCGGCAAGTCGCCGGACATCGTGTTCGCGGATGCCGATCTCGATGCGGCGGTGCCGGGTGCGGCGATGGCGGTGTTCGCCAATTCCGGACAGATCTGCAGCGCCGGCACGCGGCTGTTCGTCGAGAGCAAGGTCTACGACGAGTTCGTCGGCCGCGTCGCCGAATATGGCAGGCAGCTCAAGGTCGGCAACGGCCTCGATCCGAACGTGCAGGTCGGCCCGCTGGTGTCGCAGCAGCAATATGACCGCGTCTCGGATTATCTGGCGATCGGCCAGAAGGAGGGCGCGCGTGCGCTCGCCGGCGGCGGACGTCTCACCGAGGGGGCGCTCGCCAAGGGCTATTTCGTGCAGCCGACCGTGTTCGCCAATGTCGCCGACTCCATGCGCATCGCGCAGGAGGAGATCTTCGGCCCGGTGATCTCCGCGATCCGGTTCGAGGATATGGATGACCTGATCAAGCGTGCCAATGCCACCATGTTCGGCCTCGGCTCCGGGGTGTGGACGAGCAATGTCAGCAAGGCGCACCAGCTCGCCAGGGCGTTGCGCGCCGGCTCGGTCTGGGTCAACTGCTATCAGGCGATGGATCCGGCGGTGCCGTTCGGCGGCTACAAGATGAGCGGCTATGGCCGCGAGTCAGGCAAGCAGCACGTCGAGGAATATCTCAACGTCAAGGCGGTGTGGGTGAAGACGGCTTGAGCCTGACGAGATTTGGTGAAGCTCTCAAGGCATCGGTGGTGCGCGCCCTCCCCCCTTGCGGGGGAGGGGGGTACGCAGGAAAGACTGCCTTTGTTGACCGCCACCCCCGACCCCTCCCCGCAAGGGGGAGGGGAGCGCACCGCCCCCGCGGCTTCAATGCACATTCGTCACAACCGAACTACTTCGCGCCCTTCTTCGGCTTCGCGATATCGTTGCGCAAGGCGGTGAGCTCCTTTTTCACCGCGCTCGCCGCCTCGCGTTCGATTCGGCGATAACGCGCGACCAGCGTTTCCCCGAACGGGGTCAGCGCCGCGCCGCCGCCGTTCTTGCCGCCGGCCTGTCGTTCGACCACCGGCTGGCGACAGACGCGGTTTATCTCGTCGACGAGATCCCAGGCGCGCTTGTACGACATGTCCATGGCGCGGCCCGCGGCCGAGATCGAGCCGTGCCGGCCGATATTCTCCAAGAGCGCGATCTTGCCCGGTCCGATCCGGTCTCCGGACTCAAGGTCGATGCGCAGGCTGAGAGAGGGAAGGGCGCTCGTTTTCGGCATGGCGGCGATGCTTTCCAGTGTCCCGTGCCAGACACGCCAGGTGGCTGACGTGGTGAGGTGACGCCGGAACATTGCCACTCCACCCGTTTGCGAACAAGATGAGGACAATCCGGATCAACGACACAATTGGGGGAGTGATGCTGCCTGCGCTGTTTTCGCCGCTGAAGGTTGGGCCTTATGAACTGAAGCACCGTGTGGTCATGGCGCCGCTGACGCGGATGCGCGCCGAGCCGGGGACGCTCGCGCCGCGCGCGCTGAATGCCGAATACTACGCGCAGCGTGCCACTCCGGGCGGCCTCATCATCGCCGAGGCTTCGCCGGTGCTGCCGACCGGCTTCGGCAATCCGAACGTGCCGGGCATCTATAGCGAGGCGCAGATCGCGGGCTGGAAGCGGGTGGTCGATGCCGTGCACGCCAAGGGCGGCATCATCTTTCTGCAGCTCTGGCACGTCGGGCGCGTCTCGCATTCGTCATTCCAGCCCGGCGGCGTGCTGCCGGTCGCGCCGTCGGCGATTGCGATCGGCGACGACCTCAAGGCGATGACATCCGACGGCAGGGTCGTTCCTTATGAGACCCCGCGCGCGCTCGAGACCGACGAAATCGTTGGCATCGTCGCAGCCTATGGGCAGGCGGCGCGCAACGCCAGGGAGTCCGGGTTCGACGGCGTCGAGATCCACGGTGCCAATGGTTACTTGATCGAGCAGTTCCTGCAGTCGCGCAGCAATCAGCGCACCGATCGCTACGGCGGCTCCATCGAGAACCGCGCGCGTTTCCTGCTTGAGGCCACGCAGGCCGCGATCGAGGTCTACGGCGCCGACCGCGTCGGGGTGCGGCTATCGCCCTATGGCATTGCCAACGGGTCCGGCGAGCCGGATCCGATGCCGCTCTACACCCACGTCGTCGAGGCGCTCAATCCGCTCGGGCTTGCCTATTTGCATCTGCTGGAGCCGCGTTCCTCCGGCGCCGGACGGGCCGACGTGAACTGGCAGAACGTACCGTCGGCCATGGTGCTGTTCCGGCCGATCTGGAAGGGCGTCCTGATCGCGGCCGGCGGCTTCGTCGGCGACACCGCCAATGCCGCGATCGCGGAAGGGCATGCCGATGCCATCGCTTTCGGTCGCACTTTCATTTCCAACCCGGATCTGCCGCGCCGTCTCGCCCACGGCTTCCCGCTCACGCCCTATCACCGCCCGACTTTCTATGGCGGCGATGTGAAGGGCTACACGGATTATCCGGCGTATGACGCGATGGCGGAGGCGTGAGGACGTCACGTCAAGTTCAATTCCGTCATTCCGGGGCGTTCGCAAAGCGAGCGAGCCCGGAATCCATACTCGCGATCGTGGCTATGGATTCCGGGCCCATCGCTGCGCGATGTCCCGGAATGACGCTGTAGATGGATTTGCAGCCCATGCCCAAATCCCCTTCCGCTGGAATCGCCTCCGGCCACTGCCTCTGCGGTCGCGTCACGTTCGAAATCGACGTGCCGGCGCGCTGGGCCTGGCATGATCATTCGTCGGCGAGCCGCCGCGCCCATGGCGCGGCCTATGCGACCTATGTCGGCAGCTGGCGCAAGCGCTTCCGCATCACGGCAGGCGCGGATGCGATCTCGCGCTACGAGGATGAAGCGACCAAGACCGCGCGCAGCTTCTGCAGCGGTTGCGGCTCGCCGCTGTTTTACGAGCGCGCGCGTTCGTCGCACATGATCAACATCCCGCGCGCGCTGTTCACCTCGCGTACCGGTCGCGAGCCGCTCTATCACATCGCGATCGAGGAGGCGCCGGATTGGGCTTATACCGGCGCGCCGCTGGTCCCGCTGAAGGGGTTTCCGGGCGTGGTCTGGCAGCGATCGAAGAGAAAGAAACGCTCCGATCGCGAGGGCATGTTCTGATCGTCGCCTGGAGCGATCCAGTGTCCTCGCAGGCTTGCCCGGCGGGCATTCGGTGCATGCAAGCCATGCCCGATCTGCCCGTCGTGCCAATCTGCCGCAGCTGCTCGGCCTTGCCGTGTCGGGCAAATCACCGGCACATTTCACCGCATCTCGGCCCGATGAGGGGCGCTTCGCGATCGTCACGAAACGTTGGATCGAGATGCGATGGCCGCAGGATGTCGCAGCATGTTCTTTGGCATGCGGACGAACGATGTTCTTGCGGACGTGAAATCGCAGCGTCCTGACACCCCGATGCTGGTGTCCCGTCGCGACGAAGCTTCGCTTCGCGCGGCAATGGTGGCCAGAAAGCCCGGCGCACCAGGGAGACTGCGTATAAGCGTGAAGACCGTCGCGCAGGGAAGGCCGGGTCGTTCCGGCTGCACCTGTGGTACCTGCCGCCTGCATTTTTTTCGCAGGCGGGCCGCAGGCGTCAGCCGACGCCTGGCCTTCCCTGCGCCCTCTCTCTCGGGAGGGCGACGAATTGGCAAAGCTCGGGCACGAACCGTGTGGCGAGGATGATGATGCATATCCAGTCGTCATGCCCCGCGCATGCGGGGTATCCAGTACGCCGATGCGTATCGGGAGAACACTGCCGTCTCTGGAATACTGGATCATCCGCTTTCGCGGGTGATGATAGCGGAGAAGACGGCACATGATGGTTCGCGCCTTCAGGCAATCGCAGCGCAGTTCCAAAATCCGGGATTCCGCCTTCGACCCCACAGAATCCGCCGTGAGTCTCTTCCGCTCCCGTCACGATCCCGATAAGACGCGCCGTCCATTCGTGACCGGAAAAGCGCCATGACCAGGAATGATGCAATCACCCGTGCTCGCCAGTATCTGAAGACCGGCGAATTCCTTGCCGAACTCGACCGCCGGGTGGCGTATCGGACCGAGAGCCTCAATGCCGAGCGCAAGGGTGAACTCTACTCTTATCTGAAGGATGAGCTGACTCCATCGCTGGCTGCGCTCGGCTTCACCTCCCGCATCGTGGAGTCCCCGAGCGGCCGGTCGCCGTTCCTGATCGCCAGTTATCACGAGAGCGATACCGCGCCGACGGTGCTGAGCTACGGCCACGGCGATACCGTCGACGGCATGGTCGGCGAGTGGCGCGACGGGCTCGATCCCTGGAAGATCACCATCGTCGGCAACCGCGCCTATGGCCGCGGCACCGCCGATAACAAGGGCCAGCACAGCATCAACATCGCGGCGCTTCGCGCGGTCAAGGAAACGCGCGGCGGCAAGCTCGGCTTCAACGCCAAGTTCATCATTGAGATGGGAGAAGAGACCGGCTCACCGGATCTCGGCAAGGTCTGCGATCTCCTGCGCGACGAATTGAAGGCCGATCTGTTCGTCGGCTCCGATGGGCCGCGGCTGTCGGCGGAGCGTCCGACCATCTTCCTCGGTTGCCGCGGCGGTGTCCGCATCCATCTCGATGTGAACCTGCGCGAGGGCGGCAATCACTCCGGCAATTGGGGCGGCGTGCTGGCCAATCCCGCCACCATCCTTGCGAACGCGATTGCGACGCTGGTCGACGGGCAGGGCCGCATCAAGCTGGACGCCTTGAAGCCGCCGCGCCTGACCAATGCGATCCGCGCCGCGCTGGCCGACGTCAAGGTCGAGCCCACCGCGGACGAGCCGCAGCTGTCGGAGAACTGGGGTGAGGATGGGCTGTCGCCGGCCGAGCGGCTCTATGCCTGGAATACGCTGGAGGTGCTGGCGATCTCCTCCGGCAATATCGACAAGCCCGCGAATGCGATTCCCGGCCGCGCCCGCGCCGTGCTGCAGCTCCGCTTCGTGGTCGGCACCAAGGTCGACACCATTGCGGAGGTGATCCGCGCGCATCTGGTCGCGCACGGCTTTCCGATGATCGAGGTGTCGACCACGCAAAGCTTCATGGCCTCGCGGGCCGATCTCGACAGCCCCTGGATCAAATGGGCGGCGGAGTCGGTCAAGATGACGAGCGGGAAGGCGCCCGCGGTGCTGCCGAATTTCGGCGGCTCGCTGCCGAACGACGTGTTCGCTGACATCCTGAAGATGCCGACCATGTGGCTGCCGCACTCCTATCCCGGCTGCTCGCAGCATGCGCCGGACGAGCACATCCTGCTCGACGTTACCGAAGAGGCGCTCGGCATCATGGCCGGCCTGTTCTGGGATCTCGGCGAACTGCAGAAGCCATTGTGACCAAACGCCGAGCGATAAAGGACCTCAGATGACCCTCGCAGCCCCGCTTTCCTCGGAGCTCAAGCGCAAGAAGAGCTTTGCCAGGCAGGTGATCGCGACGTCTGTCGGCAATGCGCTGGAATGGTTCGATATCGCCGTCTACGGCTTCTTCGCGGTCTACATCTCCAAGGCGTTCTTCCCGAGCAACGACGCGACCACGTCTTTGCTCCTGACCTTCGGCACCTTCGGTCTGTCTTATCTGATCCGTCCGATCGGCGGCATCGTGCTCGGCGCTTATGCGGACCGCCACGGCCGCAAGGTGTCGCTCCTGGTCTCGATCGTGATGATGACCTTCGGGACGCTCGCGGTGGCGGTGATGCCGACCTATCAGACCATCGGTGTGCTGGCGCCGCTGCTCGTCATCCTGGCGCGCCTGGTGCAGGGCTTTTCCGCCGGCGGCGAGTTCGGCAGCTCGACCGCGTTTCTGGTCGAGCACATGCCGGAGCGGCGCGGCTTCATCGCCAGCTGGCAGTTCGCCAGCCAAGGCTTGAGCGCCGTGCTCGGCGCCGGCTTCGGCGCGTTGCTGACTTCAGCGATGAGTCCTGCCGACCTGCAGGCCTGGGGCTGGCGTCTGCCGTTCTTTTTCGGCGTGCTGATCGGGCCGGTCGGCCTCTATATCCGCAACAACATGGAAGACGCCGGTGCGCCGCCGGCCGGCAAGGATGGTTCTCCGGTCAAGGACGTGTTCCTGCGCCAGAAGCTTGCGGTGCTGCTCGGCATCGGTGCGCTCGCGGTGTCCACCGCGATCAACTATCTGATCGTCTACATTCCGACCTACGTGGTGAAGACGCTGAACCTGTCGGCTTCCGTCGGTTTCACAGCCTCGCTGGTCGGCAGCCTCGCGGTCATGGTGCTGACGCCGGTCGCGGGCGCGATTTCCGACCGCATCGGCCGCACCACCCACATGATCACGGTCAATCTGCTGCTGCTGATCACGGTCTACCCGGCCTTCTACGTCCTGACCAATTACCCGACGCCGGCCGTGATCATCGCTGCGGTCTTCGTCGTCGCGACATTGAAGGCACTCTATTATGGTCCGCTCGCGGCCTTGATGGCAGAGCTGTTGCCCGCCGAGACCCGGGCTACCGGGCTTGGTCTCGGCTACAACATCGGAGTCACGATCTTCGGTGGCATGGGGCCGGCGATCATGACGGCGCTCGGCACTGTCGCCTTCATCGGCGACATGGCGCCGGGTTACTACTTAAGCCTAATAGCGCTGCTCAGCCTGGCATCGCTGTTTACCATCCGTAAGCTTGGTGCCACTGCCTGATTGTGGAGGAGGGCGGGGCCATTTTGATTTCGGCCTGATTTATGCAAGCATCCGACTTTGAATCCCCCGCGCTGGGCGGACTGAGGAGACGACGAATGAAGCAGTTACGAGTTTTGAGCTTTGCCTTTGCAGCCGCACTATGCGCGAGCGGGCTGCAAGCCGAGGAGCTGACGGGCACCTTGAAGAGCATCAAGGAGACCGGGGCGATCACGCTCGGCTACCGCGATTCCTCGATTCCCTTTTCCTATCTCGATGACAATCAGAAGCCGGTCGGTTTCGCGATGGACCTGTGCTACGGCATCGTCGATGCCGTCAAGAAGGAGCTGAAGCTCGACAAGCTTGAGGTCAAGCTCAATCCGGTGACGTCGTCGACGCGCATTCCGCTGCTCGCCAACGGCACCATCGATCTCGAATGCGGCTCGACCACCAACAATGCCGAGCGGCAGAAGCAGATCGCCTTCACCAACACCCACTTCCTGACCGCGAGCCGCTACGTTTTCAAGAAGTCGAGCAACCTGAAGTCGATCGACGATCTGAAGGGCAAGACCGTGGTGTCGACCGCCGGCACCACCAACATCAAGCAGCTCACCGAGGCGAACGCCGCGCGCAATCTCGGCGTCACCATCATTCCGGCCAAGGACCACGCCGAGGCCTTCCTGATGGTGGAGACCGATCGCGCCGTCGCCTTCGTGATGGACGACATCCTGCTGGCAAGCCTCGTGGCCGGCTCGAAGGACCCGAGCCTCTATGCGATCTCGACGGACGCGTTCTCCAAGCCGGAACCTTACGGCATCATGCTGCGCAAGGACGATCCGCAGTTCAAGAAGGTGGTCGATGCGGCGACGGCTGCGATCTACACCAGCGGTGAGGGCGCCAAGCTCTACGACAAGTGGTTCATGCAGAAGATCCCGCCGAAGGGATTGAGCCTGAACACGCCGATCTCGCCGGAGCTGAAGGCTGAATTCGCCAAGCCGTCGGACTCGCCGGATCCGGATTCGTACAAGGTGAAGTAATTCGTTGCGTGGGCTTGTCGCCACGAAGTCGGTGCGCTCCCCTCCCCCTTGCGGGGAGGGGTTGGGGGTGGGGTCTCCAACGGCAGTCTTGCTTGGGGCTACCCCCCACCCCAACCCTCCCCCGCAAGGGGGGAGGGGGCATACCGCATGCGCAACGGCAGCTTCCGAAGCTCTCGAATCGAAGATGTAGCTCAGGTCATCCCTCTCAGGACTTTCTCGTGAACTATCACTGGAACTGGCATATCTTCTTTGAGCCCGACCCGACCGGGGCCGGGACCTATCTCGACATGCTGTTGTCGGGGTTGAAGCTGACGATCTGGACCTCGCTGCTGGCGTGGGCGATTGCGCTGGTCTGCGGCTCGATCGTCGGCGTCTTGCGCACCCTGCCGTCGAAGACGGCCGGCTGGTTCGGCTTCCTCTATGTCGAATTCTTCCGCAACATGCCGCTGCTGGTGCAGCTCTTCCTCTGGTTCTTCGTGCTGCCGGAGCTGCTGCCGCAGGCGGCCGGCCTGTGGCTGAAGCAGCTGCCGAACGCGGCGTTCTATACGGCGGCGGTCGGCATCGGCCTGTTCATGTCGGCGCGCGTCGCCGTGCAGCTCGCGGCCGGCATCGGCTCGCTGCCGCGCGGGCAGAAGATGGCAGCGACCGCGCTTGGCCTGACGACCACGCAGGCCTATCGCTACGTGTTGTTGCCGATGGCGTTTCGCATCATCCTGCCGCCATTGACCTCGGAATTTCTCAACACGGTCAAGAACAGCGCGGTGGCGATCACCATCGGCCTGATCGAATTGACCGGAGCTGCGCGGTCGATGCAGGAGTTTTCGTTTCAGGTGTTCGAGGCGTTCACCGCCGCGACCCTGATGTACCTTGCCATCAATATCGTCGTCGTCGTCGCGATGCGCCTGATCGAGCGCAGCGTCGCGATCCCCGGCTACATCACGGGGAAATAGATGTTCGCCAATTTCGATTTCGACGTCATCCGCCGCTCGCTCGCTTATCTCTTCGTCGACGGCATGACCTTCACGCTGACGCTGACCGCGCTCTCGGCGGCCGGCGGGCTGGTCTTCGGCACGCTGATTGCGCTGATGCGGCTCTCCAGCTACCGGATGCTCGGTTGGCTGGCGGGGCTCTACGTCGACTTCATGCGTTCGCTGCCGCTGGTCCTCGTGATCTTCTGGTTCTACTTCCTGGTCCCCTATATCGGGCAGTGGCTGACCGGCGCCTCCAAGCCGATCAAGGTCGGCGCCTTCGCCTCGTCGCTGATCACCTTCATCCTGTTCGAGGCGGCCTATTTCTCCGAAATCATGCGCGCCGGCATCCAGTCGATCTCGCGTGGACAGCCGGCGGCGGCCTCGGCGCTCGGCCTGACCTACAGCCAGACCATGCGCTACGTCGTGCTGCCGCAGGCGTTCCGCAACATGCTGCCGGTGCTGCTGACCCAGACCATCGTGCTGTTCCAGGACACCTCGCTGGTCTACGTGTTGTCGATCCCGGATTTTCTCGGTGCCGCCTCCAAGGTCGCGCAGCGCGACGGCCGGCTGGTCGAGATGTATCTGTTCGCAGCCCTGGTCTATTTCACCATCTCTTGTGTCGCGTCCTTCGGCGTCCGCCGCCTGCAGTCGCGCATCGCCATCATCAGGTAGTTGCCGGAATGAGCAAGCAGTTACACACGCGGTCGTTCACCTCTCCCATGGGGAGAGGTCGGATCGCCGCTGGCGATGCGGCGCATCGCCCCGCAGCGATCCGGGTGAGGGGATACGCTCCCCGGATAGACCCGAACCACTCACCCCACCTCTCTTCCAACGGGAGAGGGAGCGCACCGTCTTCGTTGAAGCAGGCGACGAACGTTCCATGATCGAGATCAGCCACGTCAACAAATGGTACAGCCCGGCCTTCCAGGTTCTCAAGGACTGCACCACCTCCGTCGCCAAGGGCGAGGTCGTGGTGGTCTGTGGCCCGTCGGGCTCGGGCAAGTCGACCCTGATCAAATGCGTCAACGCGCTGGAGCCGTTCCAGGACGGCGAGATCACGGTCGATGGCATCAGGGTCAATGATCCCAAGACCAATCTGCCGAAGCTGCGCGCGCGGGTCGGCATGGTGTTCCAGCACTTCGAGCTGTTTCCGCACCTGAAGATCATCGATAATTTGTGCCTTGCGCAGGAGAAGGTGCTGGGGCGCGGTCATGAGGCGGCGGCAGCCAAGGCGATGAAGCTGCTGGAGCGCGTGGGCTTGAAGGAGCATGCGCAGAAGTTCCCGGCGCAGCTGTCGGGCGGCCAGCAGCAGCGCGTCGCCATCGCGCGCGCGCTTGCGATGGACCCGATCGCGATGCTGTTCGACGAGCCGACCTCGGCGCTCGATCCGGAGATGATCAGCGAGGTCTTGGACGTGATGGTCGACCTCGCCCGCGAAGGTATGACCATGATGGTGGTCACCCATGAGATGGGTTTTGCCCGCAAGGTCGCCAACCGCGTGATATTCATGGACCAGGGCGAGATCGTCGAGGACGCGCAGAAAGAGGATTTCTTCGGCAAACCGCGCAGCGAGCGGGCGCAAAAATTCCTGTCGAAGATCTTGTCGCATTGACAGGCACGTCATTCCGGGGCGCTCGCGGCGCGAGCGAGCCCGGAATCTCGAAGTTAGGAGAAAGAACTTGGACCCGATCGCTTACGTCAACGGCTCGTTCATCCCGCTGTCCGAGGCGAAAGTCTCGGTGCTGGACCGCGGCTTCCTGTTCGCCGACGGCATCTACGAGGTTGCCGCGGTGCTCGAGGGCAAGCTGGTCGACAGCGCTTCTCATCTCGCCCGGCTGGAGCGCTCGGTCGGCGAGATCCAGCTTGCGCTCCCTGAAAGCATCGCCCGGATCGAGGCGCTGCAGAAGGAGCTGGTCGCGCGCAACCAGCTCGACAACGGTATGGTCTATCTGCAGGTGACGCGCGGCGCGGACACGGGCCGCGACTTCGCCTTCCCGAAGGGCGAGGTGTCCTCGACGCTGGTCATGTTCGTAACCGCCAAGGACATCGTCAACGCGCCTTCGGCCAAGGCCGGCATCGGGGTCATCACCGTGCCCGACATCCGCTGGGAACGCCGCGACATCAAGAGCGTGGCGCTGCTCGCACAGGTGCTGGCGAAGCAGGCGGCGGCTGCCGCCGGGGCGGGTGAAGCCTGGATGATCGAGGACGGCTTTGTCACCGAGGGCGGCTCGTCGTCTGCTTTCATCCTGACCCGGGACGACGTCATCGTGACGCGGCCGAATTCCAACGCGATCCTGCCGGGTTGCACCCGCAAAGCGGTGGTCGCGCTCGCCGAGGAGCGTCAGCTTAAGGTCGAGGAGCGACCGTTCACGGTCGCGGAAGCGCTTGTTGCCAAGGAGGCCTTCATCACCAGCGCGAGCTCGTTCGTGCAGCCGGTGATCTCGATCGACGGCAAGCCGGTGGGCGAGGGCAGGCCGGGGCCGATGGCCGCGCGCTTGCGCGAGATCTATATCGAGTTTGCCCGCTCGACGGCGGTGTAAGCGGGACAGGCGCGCGCTATGCGCGCGCGCATTCCGCACAGCGGCGTTGTCCGCGCGTGGCGCGGTACAGGCTCTTGCAATACCAACGGCGCGCCATCACCTGCAGCGGATTGCGCGCCAGTTGCGCGAACATCAATAGATCAAGCATCGCGATCTCCTTCCCGCGACGTGAGAGATGGGTCGGCACATCTCTTGGAGAAGTGCCGACCGCATCGCATCTGCCATGCAGTCAGCCGTGAATCTCAGCCGTGAATCTCAGCCGTGGAGTTTCTTGGCCGTCTCCGCGATCACGCGTCCCTGATAGCGCGCGCCGGCCAGCTCGTTCTCGCTCGGCAGCCGGCTGCCGTCGCCGCCGGTGATCGTGGTGGCGCCATAGGGCGAGCCGCCGGTGATCTCGTCGAGCTTCATTTGGCCGGCAAAGCCGTAGTTGAGCCCGACCACGGTCATGCCGAAGTGCAGCAGGTTGGTGATGATCGAGAACAGCGTCATCTCCTGCCCGCCATGCTGGGTCGCGGTCGAGGTGAAGGCGCCGCCGACTTTGCCGTTGAGCGCGCCTTTGGCCCAGAGGCCGCCGGCCTGATCGAGGAAGTTCGCCATCTGCGAAGCCATGCGGCCGAAGCGGGTGCCGACGCCGACGATGATCGCGTCATAATCGGCGAGCTCCTCGACCTTGGCGACCGGCGCGGCCTGGTCGAGCTTGTAGTGCGAGGCCTTGGCGATCTCGTCCGGCACCAGCTCCGGTACGCGCTTGATGTCGACGGTCGCGCCGGCTTCGCGGGCGCCTTCCGCCACCGCCTTGGCCATCGCTTCGATGTGGCCGTAGGCGGAATAATAGAGGACGAGGACCTTGGTCATTGAAGTGCTCCGTAGGCTTGAACGGTCAGGGAAAAAAGAAGGGGACACGGCCGGACCTCCGGCCGTGTCGGGGAGCGTGGCTCAGGCGGCGTCGACCAGCACCAGCTCGGAATCTTCCAGCGCGGTGATCTTCAGCGTGGCTTCGTTCCGGATCGCTGCACCGTCGCGGGCATTCACCCGGACGCCGTTGACCTCGAGGCTGCCGGCCGCCGGCACCAGATAGAGATGGTGCGAGGTGTCGGCGGCATATTCGGCGGACTCGCCAGCCTTCAAAGTGGTGCCAAGCACGCGCGCCTGGGCCCGGATCGGCAGCGCATCGCTGTCCTCGGCGAAGCCGCTGGCGAGCGTCACGAGCTTGCCGGAACGGTCCGCCTTCGGGAACGGCTTGGCGCCCCAGGTCGGCTGGCCGCCGTCCGTGGTCGGTTCGATCCAGATCTGGAAGATCCGGGTCGTGGTCGGCTCCAGATTGTACTCGGAATGCCGGATGCCGCTGCCCGCGCTCATGACCTGGACGTCGCCGGCCTCGGTGCGGCCCTTGTTGCCCAGGCTGTCCTGGTGGGTGATCGCCCCTTCGCGGACGTAAGTGATGATCTCCATGTTGGAATGCGGATGCGCCGGAAAGCCGGTGTTGGGCGCGATTTCGTCGTCGTTCCACACCCTGAGCGCGCCATGGCCCATGTTGTTGGGGTCATAGTAGCTGGCGAACGAGAAATGATGTTTGGCCTTCAGCCAGCCGTGGTCGGCGCCGCCCAGCTTCGAAAATGGCCTGAGTTCAATCATCGAACTGCTCCTTGTGATCTGAACGCGAGACCTCCGGCGAAAGATGCTTTGGTCCGCGCTGTTGGCCTTTGGATATGCAGTTCCCCGTGATATAGAAATAGAAACTGTTGAAACGTATTGTTTCTAAAAACGTACCAATGGTCCGATGGCAAAACTCCCCGATTTCGAAGCGATGGCGATCTTCGCCAAGGTGGTCGAGCAGCGCTCCTTTGCTGGCGCCGCGCAGGAACTGACGCTCTCGAAGGCCACCGTTTCCAAGGCGGTGAGCCGGCTCGAGGAGCGGCTCGGCACGCGGCTGTTCAACCGCACCTCGCGCCGTCTCGCCCTCACTGACGCCGGGCAGCGGCTGTCGGAGCGCGCGATCAGGCTGCTTGCGGACGGTGAGGAGGCCGAGACCGAAGCGCTCGCCCAGTCCGTGGTACCTCGTGGGCTGGTACGGTTCGCAGTGCCGATGACCTTCGGCGTCAAGAAGATCGCGCCACTCCTACCCAGCTTCTTGGAGCAGTACCCGGAAGTCGCGATCGATCTGCATCTCAGTGATGCCACGGTCGATCTGATCGGTGAAGGCTTTGATCTGGCGCTGCGGATCGCCCGACTGCCGGACTCCTCGCTGATTGCGCGCCGGCTCTGTGCGATTCCGCGCTACACGGTGGCGGCGCCGTCCTATCTGAAGCGTTACGGCCGGCCGACGCATCCGATGCATCTCGCCGAGCACAAATGCTTTGGCTATGCCTATCTCGCGACCGCCGGCGTCTGGCACTACACCAATGCGGCCGGCGAGCAGGCGAGCGTCCGCCCCGCCGGTCAGTTGCGGGTCAACAATGGCGAAGCGGTCCTGCCTGCGGTGATTGCGGGGCTCGGCATCGCGGATCTGCCGGAGTTCATCGTCGGAGATGCCATCGCGTCCGGCCAGGTCGAAGTGATCTTGAAAGGCTGGAAACAGCCGGAAGGCGCCATGCATCTGGTCATGCCGCCCGGTGGGCCGCGCCCCGCCCGCGTCGAAGCGTTGGCCGATTTTCTGGTCAAACAACTCGCGAAGGATCGCAAGCGCACAGGCTGAGGGTTTGCTATGCCGTTTGCTGCGCGATGCCTCTCGCGTCTCGGTTCAATGCCGATGCGATCTTCGTACAGAGGTCATCACTGCGGAATGGCTTGCCGATGGTTTGGGCCTCGTTGATGCCGGCGAGCGTTGTGCGGTCGGCGTAGCCCGTCACGAACAGGATAGGGAGTTTCGGATAACGGGTGCGGATCCGCTGCGCCACCTCGGCGCCGCTCATGCCGGGCATCGCGAAGTCGAGCAGCAAAAGGTCGATATCGGTCTGCGACTGCAACACGTCGAAGGCAGCGCCGGCGCTGCCAACCTCGACGACATCATAGCAACGGTCGCGCAAGATGTCGGCGGCGATCTGACGCACGGCGTCGTCGTCATCGACTATCAAGATACGTGCCGGCATCCTGGGAGCTCCACCGTCATAGGGCTCGGCGGTCTCGGCGCGATCTTCGGCCAAGTCCGAGCACGGCACGAATATGCGGATCGAGGTGCCGCGACCCTCGACGGTGTCGATGCGGACTCCGCCATTTGACTGTTTGGCAAAACCAAGCACCTGGCTGAGGCCGAGGCCCGAGCCCTTGCCGATTTCCTTGGTGGTGAAGAACGGCTCGAACACGCGCGCACGCACGCTCGGACTCATGCCGGAGCCGCTGTCCGATACGCAGATCTCGACATAGTCACCGGCTGCCGGCTCTTCCGCCGAAGCCGGCTCTCCCAACGTCGCGTTGTTCGTCGATACCGTCAGTCGGCCGCCGACGCCCATGGCATCGCGCGCATTGATCGCGAGGTTAAGTACGGCGAGCTCGAGCTGCGTGGGATCGACAAGGGCGTGCCAGAGCCCGTCGGCAAGCGACGTTTCGATCTGGACGCTGCCGCCGATCGTGCTGTGCAGGAGATCGTGCATATTGGCAATGGTGTGATTGAGGTCGAGCACCTTCGGCTCGAGCCGCTGGCGGCGCGAGAACGACAGGAGCAGGTCCGTCAGCTTGGCGCCGCGCTCGGCCGCCGCGCGCATGAATTGGAGCCGCTGCGACAGCTTGCCGTCGATGCCGCGGGCGGCGAAATCCCTTTCCATGAAGGCGATATTGCCGAGCACGACGGTGAGCAGATTGTTGAAATCATGCGCAACGCCGGAGGTCAGCTGACCGATCGCCTCGAGCCGCTGCATCTGGCTGAGCGCGCTTTCGACCCGCTCGCGTTCCTCCATCTGCGCTAGCAGCTGCCGATTGGCTGCGCCGAGTTCCCTGGTCCGCTCCTGCACCCGTTCCTCGAGCTCTTCGTTGAGTCTGCGGCACTCATATTGTCGTCTGCGTCCGCGCAGATGGGTGCGGACGACGCTGATCAGGGTAGTCGGATGAAACGGGCGCTCGAGAAAGCTCACGCTGCCGAGTGCTTCTGTGAGCTGCGCGGCGGTCGGATTTCGCTCGACGCCGCCGCCGTGTTCGGTGAGCACGATGAAAGGAAAATCCGACCAGGCCGGCTGGCGGCTGACCCAGTCGACGAGTGGGCGAATGTCGATGCCGCGGAATGCCTCCTCCGTCACGATCGCAAGCTCGCAGCCTCGGGCAATTCCGCCAAGGAGCTCCTGGAGGGAGCCGCAGATCTGCGCGCTGATATCCGCTTCCTGCAGGATGCTCTGCGCGAGCTTGGCATCCCTTCCGCGTGGCGCCAGGATCAGCGTTCGCTCAGCCGGTTCGATGCTGTCGGACCTGTTCACGGTGTTTCCATCAGCGGCGCGGCGCCTCCGACATAGGTCGGAATCCCGCGCAGTACGCCTTGGAAGTCGACGAGCGGTTCGCCGATCTTGATGCCGCCACCGTTGATCATCAGTTCTCTAATCGTGTCCTCATGAGCGCCCGTGCGCTTCTTGATCACCGAGATGGCGCGGCGCACCCGACCACGCGCTTCGAAATAGCGCAGCATGATCACGGTATCGGCGAGATAAGTGACGTCGACCGGCTGCCTCATTTCGCCGATCATGCCGTGCTGAGCGACGGTGAGCAGCGTGGCGGCACCGCGGCGGTTGAGATATTGCAGCAGTTCGTGCAGGTGCAGGATAAGGAATTGCTCCTCCGGCATTGCGGCCTGATAGCCATTGAGGCTGTCGATGGCGACCGTCTTGATGTTCTCCTGATCGACGCTGCGTCGGACCCGGTGGGTGAATTCGCCGGGGGACATTTCAGCGGCATCCATCTGCTCGACGACGAGGCCCCCGGCATTGCGCATCGCCTCGATGTCGATGCCGAGGCTCTTGGCGCGCGATATCAGAAGCCCAAGCTCTTCATCGAAGACGAACAGGCCCGCGCGCTCGCCGCGGCGAACGGAGCTGGCGAGGAATTGCAGCGAGAGCAGCGATTTGCCGGTGCCCGCCGGACCGATAATCAGAGTACTGGAGCCGCCGGTGATGCCGCCGCCCAAGAGATCGTCGAGTTGCGTGATGCCGCTTCCGATGAGCGAGCCGGCAAATCCGTGGCGATGCTCGGCCGCAACCAGGCGCGGAAGCACCTGCACGCCGCCATGAGCGATGGTGAAGTCATGATAGCCGCCGCGAAAACTCTGGCCGCGACATTTTGCGACACGCAGCCGCCTGCGATCGGCGCCGTAAGTCGGCGCGAGCTGATCGAGGTGGATCACACTATGGGCGATGCTGTGAACGGCACGGTCGGTGCTTTCGGTCGTGAGATCGTCCAGCGTGATGACGGTGGATTTGTTCCGCGCGAAATAGTGCTTCAGGGCCAGGATCTGACGGCGGTAGCGCAGCGAGCTTTGCGCCAGAAGGCGGATCTCGGACAAGCTGTCGATGACGATGCGCTGCGGCCGGCGCTTTTCGATCGCTTCGAAAATGCGTTCTACGGTTTCGCCGAGTTCGAGATCCGACGAATACAGCAGGCTCTGATGCTGGCTCGCGTCGAGAATGCTTTCGGGCGGCACGAGCTCGCAGATCTTGATGTGATTTCCGATCCGCCAACCATGCGATGCCGCGCCGTCACGAAGTTCTTCCTCGGTTTCCGCCAAGCTCACATAGAGCCCGCTCTCACCAGCCTCGGCGCCCGCTAGCAGGAATCTCAGTGCGATGGTGGTCTTTCCCGTACCTGGGATTCCTTCCAGCAGATGAAGGCGATTGCGAGCCAGCCCGCCTACGAGCACGTCGTCGAGGCCCGGAATTCCCGTGTTAGCGCGCGGAAGAACGCGCGGGAGAGGCTGAAAGGTCGTGGTCATCCGGCTGAAAGAGGTCGTTTGCGATAATGAGCTTTAACGGAACCTCTAACGCGGGACACCAGGGCGAGTTCCGTAGTGGCTGCCCAGGGAACAATCGCTGCCGCATGTCGCCTCGGCGGTGTTCTGATCACGTCTGTTTGTCTGGACCGAACCTTTGAATGTTCCGTTCATTGGCAGAGCGGCGGGGCCGGGCCGTTAATTTGGACGAAAGGGACTTAGGCATGCGCCTGCAGCACATGATGATCGTACTGGCTCCGATGTTCGCTGCTGGTGCCGCCCTCGCCGAGGACAACCGCGGCACGATGGATCAACAGATGGCCTGCACGCCGGATGTATGGCGGCTCTGCAGCGCGTATATTCCGGATCGCGACAGCATCGTCGCATGCCTGAAACAGAACACGCCGCAGTTGTCGGGGCCATGTCGCGCCGTCTTTGAGCCGAGCACGGCACAGGTTCAGCAGCATTCGGCGCGGCGCGTCGTACAGCATCGGCCGGCGTCGCCCCGAGCCTATCCGGCGCAGCGGCGGACTTATGACGCCGATGACGAGGAGTGAGCCCTTCGGGCGCTCCCTATCGTTCCTCGGTTTTGCTCACGTCATCAATCCTTGGATTCGCATACGTCGACCCATTCGGCTCCGGTCAATTCGGACAGGCGTGCGGGTGTGATCTTGACCGCGCTGTGGGTGGAGCCTGCCGCGGGAACGACGATGTCGAACGCCTTCAGCGAGAGGTCGCAATACACTGGCAGCGGTGCCTTCAGCCCGAACGGGCAAACGCCGCCGACCTCATGCCCTGTGATCTCGGCGACCTCGTCAAGCCCGAGCATCTTCGGTTTGCCGCCAAACAGCGCTTTCACCTTCTTGTTGTCCATGCGCGAGGTGCCGGCCGCGACGATCAGGATGACGCGCTCGCCGACCCGCAGGCTCAGCGTCTTGGCGATACGGGCCGGCTCAACGCCATAGGCTTCTGCCGCGAGCGCGACCGTGGCCGAGCTCTGGCTGGAGACGAGGACGTCGATGTCGGGGGCTTTTTCGGCGAAGAAGGCGCGGACGGATTCTAGGCTCATGCTGAGGTGACGATCTCGGGCAATTCGGACAAAGCAGCAATACGATAGTCTGGCGCAAAACCCAACTCGTCCATCTGCGTCCGCAACGCCTTGAACATGGTCAGCGGCGGTAGGGATACGCTGTTGGCGCAGGCCGCTGCCATCGATTCGGGAGTGACGCGCTCGATCCATGCCACGTTCATGCCGAATGCCTTGGCCCCGCAGGCGTCCCAGGGATTGGAGGAGACGAACAGCACCTCGGCGGGACCGATGCCGAGCGCCGGCTCGACCAGCGCATAGGCTTGTGGGTTCGGCTTGAAGATCTTGGCCATATCGACGCTGATCGTGGCGTCGAGCACCGGCTCAAGACCGCTGTTCCGAACCAGCGCGTTCAGCATGGCGGGGCTGCCGTTCGACAGAATGGCGAGCTTACGGTCCTTCATCGCGGCGAGCGCCGCCAGCGCATCCGGATAAAGATCGAGATGCAGATACTTCGCCATGATGCGTTCGAAGGCGGCGGCATCAGCCGTGAGGCCGAGCACCCGCAAGGTGTAGGCGAGCGAGTCGCGAGTGACCGTGGCAAAATCTTCGTAGCGGCCCATCAGGGAGCGCAGCCAGCTATATTCGAGCTGCTTGATGCGCCACAACTGCGTGATCAGATCGCCGCGGGCGGGAAACGCCTGTTCAGTCACGGCGGCGACAGACTGCACGTCGTACAGCGTGCCATAGGCATCGAACACCACGGCTTTGATCGGCACGGCACTCTCCCGACAGCATGAGCGCGGCGTTCCGCCGCGCTCGACCGTATCATGTCAACGCCGCACAGGAGACCGGGGACCGGATCACGTTTGCTTTGAAACGTGAGCCGATCAGATGCCCAGCAGCTTGCGGGCGTTCGCCTTCAACACCTTCGGCCGGATCTCGTCGCGGATGTCGAGCTTGGCAAAATCGGCGAGCCAACGATCCGGCGTGATCACCGGCCAGTCCGAGCCGAACAGCATCTTGTCCTGCAGAATCGAGTTGATGTAGCGGACCAGGATCGGCGGGAAATATTTCGGCGACCAGCCGGAGAGGTCGATATAGACGTTCGGCTTGTGGGTTGCGACCGACAGCGCCTCTTCCTGCCAGGGAAATGAGGGGTGGGCGAGAATGATCTTGAGGTCGGGGAAGTCGGCCGCGACGTCGTCCATATACATGGGATTGGAATATTTCAGCCGCATGCCCATGCCGCCGGGCATGCCCGAGCCGACGCCGGTCTGGCCGGTGTGGAACAGTGCGATGGCGCCGCCGTCATTGATCGCTTCATAAAGCGGATAGGCCAGCTGATCATTGGCGTAGAAGCCCTGCATGGTCGGATGGAATTTGAAGCCGCGGACGCCGTACTCTTCCATGAGCTTCCGCGCCTCGCGCACGCCGAGTTTGCCCTTGTGCGGATCGATGCTGACGAAGGGAATCAGCACATCGAGATGATCTGAGGCGACCTCGAGCATCTCGTAATTGTTGTAGCGGCGGAAGCCGGTCTCGCGCTCGGCATCGACCGGGAAGATCACGGCGGCGATGTTCTTCGAACGATAATAGGCAGCAGTCTCCGGCACGGTCGGCGGATGCTTGTGCGGGGACTTGAAGTAGTCAGCCATCTGCGCCTGGAAGTCGTCATAGCCGTCGTCGGGATGCATGCCGCAAGGCTCCTCGGCATGGGTGTGGATGTCGATGGCGACGACGTCGTCGATCTTCGGCAGAGCGAGCTTGGGCATGGGCGTTCCTGGATTGCTTCTTTAGGCGTTGGAAAATTGATTATATGATATAACAAATTTGGCAAGCAGGACTCGCGCCGTTTCCCTGCACTTGCCGGAGCAGGGCTGTGGCCGCGCCGTCTCCAGCCTGATCGTGAGCGGAGCCGTCTGGCGCGTGTGAATTCGGACGGAAACGCGCTGCCGTTCAATCCGGTCCCGACAAATGGCGAAGGTTCCCGCCACGGCAAGTGGCCCATTTGGTTGACATCGGGCCGGACGGTGGTTAAGAACCGGTCGTCTCGGGCGGCACGGCCGCCAGCGGGAAAGAATTCGTTTTTGCCACTTTCGGCCTGTTCAACACGGCCTTTCGAAGCATCAGGACGTCCCATGAAGGTCCGTAACTCGCTGAAATCGCTGCGTGGCCGCCATCGCGCCAATCGCCTTGTCCGTCGCAAGGGCCGCGTCTACGTCATCAACAAGGTGCAGCGCCGTTTCAAGGCCCGCCAGGGCTGATTGCCGGCTCTGCGCCGCCGAAGTGCTGCTCACGGGTGTTTGAGACGGACCTTGCTTTGCAAGGTCGGTTGAGAGCATCTACACTTCGGCAATGACACTGAGATCTTTCCGCGCGATCCTGCTCGCCGCGCTTTTCGCTGCGACATCCTCCCTTGCCTGCGCGCAGGACAATCCGCACGCCAAGCCCAAGCCCAAGCCCAAGCTGCCGGAAGCTCCGGCGAAGCTGCCCAGGGTCGGCGCCGACAAGACGCGCGGCCTCGATTTTCTCTTCGGAGCGCTGAAGGCCGCGCCGGATGAGGTAAGCGCCCGCCATGTCGAGGCGCGAATCTGGGCGACCTGGCTGCAGACACCGAGCGACACGGTCGCGCTGCTGATGTCGCGGTCCAAGGCCGCCCTGGACGGGCATCAGACCGAGGTGGCTCGCAAGCTGCTGGACGCGGTGATCAAGCTGCGCCCGGATTATGTCGAGGCCTGGAATCGCCGCGCGACGCTGTATTATCTGCAGAACGATTACGCGCATTCCCTCGCCGACATTCAGCAGGTTCTGATCCGAGAGCCCCGGCACTTCGGCGCGTTGGCCGGGCTCGGCATGATCATGCAGGATCTCGGCGACGATAAGCGCGCGCTCGACGCCTTCCGCAAAGCGCTGGAGATCAATCCGCACCTGGAGAAGGTGCCGGAGCTCGTCAAGACGCTGAGCGAGAAGGTCGAGGGGCGCGACATCTAGTGCGGCAATCCCGAAGGCGCACTGCATTCGCAGCGACATCGTCAGCGAATTCACGCTCGATTTACCATGATTGCTGCGGCGGCCTTGCCCGTCGGAGCGGTCGTTCTTAACTCGCGATCGGCTGCCATGAATGGGGCAGGAGCCTGTTGCGATGAACCGTTGGGTGCTGGCCGCGAGCCTGACCGTCCTGGTCACGACGCCAAGTTCGGCGGAAGATCTGTTCTGGGTGGTCGGCAACCGCGCGACCGACCGATGCGCCATCGTCACCAGTAATCCGGTCGTGGACGGCGATATCTGGTTCGCCGACGGTCCCTACAAGACGCTTGCCGATGCGAAGCTGGCGCGATCGACGATCCGCGCCTGTCCCAACAAGGATGACCCTGCCGACGATTGATGCGGCAGGATTGATGCGGGCAAGATGAGCGCGGCGAATTGAGCTTGCGATCAATTTCCCCGCACACCCGTCATCGGAACCTTCGCAGGCCGCGATCAGTGCAGCGCGTTGCTGCGACGCTCGGTCAGGCCGTATTGGGCGGCGGCCGCATAGAGCTGGGCAATTTCCGCTTCCAGGTGCTCGTTGACCAAGAGGAGCGCCTTCAGTGCGCCACGCAGATCACCATTGCAGCTCGCGACGATCTCGTCGATAGCCGCCTCGCTTGAACGTAAACTCATCGGATACCCCCTCCCAAAACCTACTCGACTAACTCCGGCACTCCGATCCTTGTTGCTGTGAATCACGTGGATGGATCGGATCGCGAACGGTTCTTGGCATGCGCCCACGTCCAACAAAAAGTCCGGACCATGGTTATAAAATGGCCGACGACGCGCTGATGACAGCCTTCCCGCGCGTAACCGGCTGCAGAGCAGCGATGATTCGCAACCTTTGCCATGCTGACTTCGTATCGGGAATGTGACGGGCAGAAAATTATCAATGATTTCAATAGTCATTATCTGCGCTTTGGGGTTGCTTGCTGCGGTCACGCGTCTTGGAGTGGCGCTGGTCGAGCGCCGCTACCCGGCACAGGGCACGGCGATCAAAATCGACGGCGCGAACATTAATCTTGTGGATATCGGTTTCGAGAGGCCGGATGCGCCGCCGCTCCTGCTGCTCCACGGCGCGAGTTCGAACCTCGAAGCCATGCGCCAGCCGCTTGGCGATCTCCTCGCCAAGCGGTACCGGGTGCTCCTGGTGGACCGTCCCGGCCATGGCTGGAGCGATCGCGACCGGGTGCAGGATTCGACCCCCGCCGCCCAGGCCCGGATGCTGACGGATGCGCTGCAGAAGCTCGGCATCACCAGCGTGATCCTGGTGGTCCATTCCTGGAGCGGCGCCCTTGGCGCCCGGATGGCGCTGGATTTCCCGGAGCGCGTGGCCGGCCTCGTGATGCTGGCGCCGGTGGCCTATCCCTGGCGTGGCGGCGTCGGCCGGTACAACAAGGCCGTCACGACGCCTCTCCTTGGGCCGCTCCTCGCCCATACCATCACGCTGCCGCTCGGCCTGTTGCTGGCGAGGCCTGCCGCAAGGAGCGTGTTCCTGCCCCAGCCCGTGCCGGAGGATTTCCTGGATCGGACCGCAACGCCCCTGCTGCTCCGGCCGCGGGAATTCATCGCCAATGCGCAGGATCTCGTGACCCTCAAGCAGGCGGTCATCGAGCAGGTGCCGCGTTATGGCGAGATCAAGGTCCCGGTCACCATCATCGCGGGCGACGCCGACCGGACTGTCTTTACGGATATCCATTCGCGCCCGTTTGCCCAGGCCGTGCCGCAGACCAGGCTGATCGTGCGGGCGGGTCTCGGGCACATGGTGCAGAACGCGGTGCCTGAGCTCGTGATCGGCGAGATCGATCGGATGGTCGCCGGGATCGCGCCCGCGGACGCGTTGCCGGCGGGGCTCTGATCGCTCGGCATGAAAAAGCCCCGGCCGCGGGACCGGGGCTATGATCAGGCGCTGTTGCTCACAGAGCCAATGTGCAGCGCCATGCGGCGCTGCAACATCGCCGTCTATCACTGCTTCTGCTTGCCGTCCTTGTCGAAGGACGAGATGTAGGCCCACAGATTGTTGACCTCGTTCTCGTTCTTGATTCCGGCGAAGGTCATCTTGGTCCCGGGGATCTTGGCCTTCGGATCCTTGATGTATTCCTTGAACTGGGCTTCGTTCCAGGTGATGCCGGAGTTCTTGTTGGCATCCGAATAGTTGTAGCCCTCTACGGTGCCCGATTTGCGGCCATCGAGCCCGTTGAGCTCGGGGCCGACCTTGTTCTTCGCGCCTTCGCCGATCGAGTGACAGGGCAGGCATTTGTTGAACGAGGTCTTGCCGGCCGCCAGATCCTCCGCCAGCGCAGCGGAAGCCAGCGACGATGCGGTGATGACAACGAGCGCACTCAAAGTCAGCTTGTTCATGGATTTTCAGGCTCTGTGGTTGCGAGACAAATGTGCACTGCGGTTGTGGCATGACGTTTCCGCAGAGACAAGCCGCCACGCTCCCGTTGGAGTTATCAATCTTTCCGATCTGTTTGCGCAGCAGCAAAGATCGAAAGCGGGTCTCGCAGCCTATCCAAGCCGCTGTCGTTGTGATTGATATGGCTCGATAAATCGAAACGCTGGGAGAGCCGCTATGGCCATCAAGATGCCGGAAGCCGATCAGGCGGTGCTGATGCGCCGCAGCGAAATCGTCGCCGCCTTGCGCGCTATCGTACCGGGCGAAGGCGTCATCGACAGCCCTGCCGAGATGCTTCCTTATGAGTCCGATGGACTGATGGCCTACCGGCAGCCTCCGATGGTCGTCGTGCTGCCGGACTCGACGGAACAGGTCTCGAAAGTTCTGAAATACTGCCACGAGCAAGGCATCAAGGTGGTTCCGCGTGGCTCGGGAACCTCGCTGTCGGGCGGCGCGCTGCCGCTTGCGGATGGCGTGCTGCTGGGCCTCGGCAAGTTCAAGCGAATTCGCGAAATCGATTTCGACAACCGCGTCGTCGTGACCGAACCCGGCGTCACCAATCTCGCGATCAGCCAGGCGGTCGCGCATGCCGGCTTCTACTACGCGCCCGATCCGTCCTCGCAGATCGCCTGTTCGATCGGCGGCAACATCGCGGAGAATTCGGGCGGCGTGCATTGCCTGAAATACGGCATGACCACCAACAACGTGCTCGGCTGCGAGTTCGTGCTGATGACGGGCGAGGTGTTGCGAATCGGGGGCAAGTGCGCGGAGAACGCAGGCTACGACCTGATGGGGCTGATCACGGGATCGGAAGGCCTGCTCGGCGTGGTCACGGAAGTCACCGTGCGCATCCTGCAGAAGCCCGAAACGGCGCGCGCGCTGATGGTCGGCTTTGCCGAGGTCGAGGCGGCCGGCGAATGCGTCGCGCGCATCATCGGTGCCGGCATCATCCCCGGCGGCATGGAGATGATGGACAAGCCGGCCATTCACGCGGCGGAAGCCTTCGTCCATGCCGGCTATCCGCTCGACGTGGAGGCGCTGTTGATCATCGAGCTCGACGGGCCGGCAGTCGAAGTGGACGAACTGATCACCCGCGTCGAAGCGATCGCCAATGGCTGCGGTTCGACCACCTGCCGCATTTCGACCTCGGAAGCCGAACGCAATCTGTTCTGGGCCGGCCGCAAGGCGGCGTTTCCGGCCGTCGGCCGCATCTCGCCGGATTATCTCTGCATGGACGGCACGATTCCGCGCGGCGCGCTGCCGAAGGCCTTGGCGCGCATCCGCGAACTGTCCGAAAAATACCAGCTCCGCTGCGCCAACGTCTTTCATGCCGGCGACGGCAATCTGCACCCGCTGATCCTGTACGATGCCAACAAGCCCGGCGAGATCGAGCGGGCGGAAGCCTTCGGCGCCGATATCCTGCGCTGCTGCGTCGAGCTCGGCGGCGTCCTGACCGGCGAACATGGCGTCGGCATCGAGAAGCGCGATTTGATGCCGGAGATGTTCACCGAGATCGACCTCAATCAGCAGCAGCGGGTCAAGTGTGCCTTCGACAATCAAGGCCTGCTCAATCCCGGCAAGGTCTTCCCGACCCTGCATCGTTGCGCCGAACTCGGCCGCATGCACGTCCATGGCGGCAAGCTCGCCTTCCCGGACATTCCGCGGTTCTGAACCGCGCTCCGGGGAGCATGGCGGTCGCATATGGCGGTCAGGCCGCGGATTCGCTGTTCGCAGTTTTGACAAGTCGGCCCACGATCTCGTCATGCCCGGCCTTGTGCCGGGCATCCACGTCTTGGCCCCCGAGGGGAAGAAAGACGTGGATGGCCGGGTCGAAGCCCGGCCATGACGATGTGGATGCATTTTCAAAAACGCTGACAACATATGCGATCGCGTCGGCCGACGGGGAGGGAATGGCATGGCCGATGCCACGGCGATTTCCATCATCGCATCAGATCCAGGTTCACATCTCAGCATTGGACATGACTTCGCATTCCCGCGGCGTCATCTGCCCGAGTGTTGCGACCGACACACCCTTCGAAACCATCGAGAGGGCGCGGGGAATGCCGGGTGAAGGCCTCACCCATGGCCCGCCTGCAAACAAAAAGCAGGCGGCAGTCACCACAGGTTCAGCCGAGCATCCGGCATTCCCCGCGCGCTGGTTTTAACGCTTATACGTGCTCGCCCCGGGGACCGGCTCGATTGCCCCCGTCCGCGTGAAGCAAAGCTTCATCGCGTTGCGACAACGCTTGCGCGTTGCGCTAGGCCTCAGCACCGGGAGGCCAGGCCCACACGATTTCACGTCCGCGTCGCAGTCGTTCGTCGGCATGGCTTTGATTGAGCATGATCTTATCGGAAAACCGCTTCGCACTTTTCCGGATCATGCTGCCACGCTGCGACCCGACACGGCCACCGCATCCCCACCTCACGTATCGTGACGACCGCGCGTACGTCCCTCTCGGCGAAGCAGGATGCGTGGAGGATCGCACGATTTCTGGAAAAACGAAATAGGAAATTTTCGGTGCCTAGCGGAGGCTTGCCGATGTGCGTTGAAATAGCTCGCGAAATTAGTTTTTCTGCGCTGGCGATTTTGACCTCCGTCGACCGCCTTTGTGTAGTAAGATCGCGCAAAATCGCAAAGGTGATTTGCCCGACGCCTCGGAGAGGTCCTTTCCGGGGTGTCTGTTCCGCGGAGGCCGCGGGCTCAACGGCGCTTAGCCGCAACGAGCGAACTGAATTTCAGTGCACTGAACTGCAGGGGCGTCGTGGCGCTGTCGTCGTCCTATATAATTTCTTCGCCCCATAACAATATTATTAAGTGCAGCGGCACCGTAATGGGGCGGCTCCCCCAGGCACCATCAGGATTTCGCATGGCAATCATGACTGATGCAGAACTCAATGTGGCGGTGGCTCACGCCAGCTCGCTTGTTCAAGGTATTCACGATTACTGCGGCCGCAAACTGCGAGCCGACGCGAAGATAAAATTTCCCCGAGGCATGATTGGGACTGCCAATTCGTATCGGGAACGGTGTCCCGCCTATCTCAACCGCGACCAGATTAGTAGTTGCGCTTACGGTTTTATGTTTCTGGATGTGCTCTGGTGGTTGGCGTCTCGCACCGACATTGCAAGCGTCGGAAAGCAAATGACTTTGAAGTCAGCTATTGTGACGCTCGGCACGATCCTCGAGGTATCACTGCATGTACCAGGGTTGCCAAAAAATAGTGTGCTTTCGGCAAAGAACGGAGCTGGCGTGCAGCCGCGGCTCAAAAAAGCAGAGGAAGAAGGCTGGATAACGAAAGAGCAATGCGCAACGCTGAAGCAATTGTGGCTGCATCGCAATAATGTGCATATCAAGATCCTCGCGCAAAGCGAACTCGACCTTTACGAGTCTAAGCACGTGAACGAGCCCTATGCGGCGTTACTTGTCCTCATGGCGAAATTGAAAGAGTGGAATGGGGGCGCCTAGCGCGAGACAGCCGAGCAATTGCCCGGCTGAACTCCGACATATTTCGCTTGCGGTCGCGCAGGAGGTAAGTGTGCCCGCCCATTTCGTCGCGCGCGCCGTAGGTTGGCGGAGCCGCGCTTCCGCGCGGCGCTAGAGGGCATACGTCGATAGCCGTACTCAATCCGCTAGGTACATCCTCCGCGGCGTTAGGAAGAGGTTTGCTCTAGTCCGCATCGGCATCGTACCAGCGCAGTCACGTAAGATAAGGCTTGGTCGGCGCGAATCCCTCTGCGGGTTCGAACCGCTCGACCTGAAATGTTATCGCGAGGTTCAGGTTCTGATCGGCCGCAACCCCACCGAACCCGTGGGATTTAGCGAACTGCTCCTGCGCTTCTCACAGCAGGAGACTTGCAGACGTCTTCGGTTGGATGCGATACCGGAAGACTGGATCACGGGGGCTATTCACAATTTTCAAAGCAAATTCTCTGGATTTGTTGCCCATGCCTCAGGGGGTTATGCGATCTGAAGTAATATACGCGGCGGGATTATTGATGAATGTGGGAAGACCTGGGCCGCGGACGTCTTGCCCTTTTTCTTGCTTTGCGGCGAGCTCTTGATTGAGGTCGAACAAAAACTGGATGGCATCCTTACCCTTCGGCATTCCAAAGGCCTCACGCACCGCTTTGTCCAGCTTTGCCTGCGCATCCTTAAGCGGATGCGAGCCAGGTGTTTCGATCGTGCGGTACAGTTCGCGAAGCCCCATGTTGTGCTTTTTCAGCAGCTCGTGCCGTAAATTTCGAAGAGCAACGGCTGCTTCAGCAACAGCCCTTACCGCTTTAGGCTTTGGATCTTGTGGCCAAGGGAAACTGTCGAACACGGTGTTGGAGGTGTATCGCGGGTCAGCTTTCATGCTGGAACAACGTTCGTTGAACCACTGCCAGTGAATTCCGGATTGCAGAACACCAAAAGAGTAATCATCGGCCAGTGGAAATACGGTCAGCGAGTCATTGGGATGAATCGCTGGGTCAATAAATTCGAAAATTGGGCGTTTGGTTACGCGGCCGCATGTGATATAGCGCGGCAGCTTTGCAGTGGCAGAGAGCATTTTTTCTCTAGCTCGAAATAGCAACCACCACTTTTCAAGCGCGCTCGCATGGTCCTTAGCGATTTTCGCCTTGGAATCTTCCTTTAAGGCCTTTTCATTTTCGGCCCTTTCCTTGGCAGCCGATTTTTTCCGGTCGGGCAATACGCGCTTCTCAATTCTCTTGAAGAGCTCTTTGTAACCTTGCGCCTCTAGAAGGGAGCGCTTGCCAAAATCGATGACGTATCGCGAAGGTTTGCCGGATGCAGTCCCAATCAAATCATCTGTAATCAGGAAAGGGAAAAGAACCTGAGCGAGTGACGGCTCGCCTGCTATCATGAGCTTCGCCTCGTTGAGACTCATCAAAAAGCCGTCATGTCCATGCGTCTGGCCCTGATAGCAGGCATCTGACTTAGCGTTTACGGTGAGTGCCGCTGCATCCTTTAAGTCTATACCAAAGGACAATGCTGAGTTGATCGTATCGACTTCCCGGACCTCCCAGGGGCTGCTGAGCTGGTCTCCATTTTGCTTGAAAAGCTTTTTGGAACCCGGTTGTTCTCCCTTGATCCAGTTGACAATCGAGACGTGCACGACGGCATCACCGGACCACACCTGGCTGCTCACAGCTTCGGTTATTGTGCCGCCGTGGCGAACGATATGATCAAGTCCACCAATGCGGCTGTAGTTCTGTCGGATTGTGTTCGTACCAACTAGACCTGCACGCTGTCCTGGCTGAAGTTGATCGTGGGCCTTTCGAAGCCAGTAAACACAATAATCGGCCCGGCCCGGCACTTCGGGATGCGCAGCACGAACACGATTTACATAAGGCCGCCCGAACTCGTCTATCATCTTGTTCTTGGACTGGAACGGTGGATTGCCGATAATTGTATCGACCGTGGGCCAGTCACAAAAGACGGCGTCGGCACGCTGCACGTTACCATCAAGATTGTCGAGCGGTAGCGCATCTTCATCTACGAAGGCAAACTGGGCTTGATCGTGGGATAAAACTGCGACTGCTTCGTCGAGGGCCAGCTTTTTCGCCATCATTAAGGAGACTTTCGCCAACTCGACACCAAAGGTATCGATATCGAGCCCGTAGAACTGTTTCGGACTTATCGCACAGATGGGGCTTCGCCCGATTTGCAAACTCCTTCGGAGTCAACATCTCCTCGGCTCGCGTAAGGATACGAAGATCAAGACGCGCCAATTCGCGAAAAGAAACATAAAGGAAGTTTCCACTCCCGCAGGCGGGGTCGAGGACTTTGAAGTCCATCAGCTCGCGGCGTAACTCGAACAATTCCTTCGCTGTCTTGGCTTGATCGATCCGTTCACGCCATGGCCGAACGATCGTTGGCCCGACGATCCGTTGAATGTCAGCCTCGGAGGTGAAGTGCGCTCCTAACGCGTGTCGCTCGTCCGCATCCATGCTCTGCTGGAACAACGAACCGAAGATGGCAGGATTGACCTTGGACCAATCCATCAGCGCGGCGCCGTCATCACCGCCGATTAATTCAAGTTCGGCGTTCGTCAGTTCGATGGGCTCCACCTTTGAAAACAAGCCGCCGTTGAAATAGCGGACGCCTTTGAATCGTCCGGCCGGCGCCGACTTGGGATTATTCATCTGATTAAAAAGCGCGCCGAAGAGATCGTAAGAACTCTGCTTGTGTTCAAAACAGTCGTCGACGATACCCTTAACCGTGCCTGCGGGCAGCAGATCAATGTCTTCTGCAAACATCGCAATGACCGTTTGCAGAACGAAACGCTGAGCCTGCGCGCGGGGAACAGGATTGGACAAGCGATGGGTCAGCTTCTTAAAGAGCATCGCCATTGAGTTCGCAGCTTCCCGGGAAACGGCCTCTCGGTCGTTGTTGAAAAGCGGCTTTCGATCGTCCGGGAATAAGAAGTTGAGAGCCGTATAACGCTTCGGAAGATCTGCTAACGCAACGACGTCGACAGGTTCGTCGAGTTGCTTGTCAAAGTCATATATCCAGAATTCGTCAAAGTTACAGAGCACCACGTAACGTGGTCGGTTGGGTACCGCGTTTAGCCAGTAGTCGAAGGCCTGCCCATAGTGCAGATGAAGTTTCTCGCCTCTCTTCTTCATCTCAAGCAGAAGACGAGGCTTCCACATCAAATCAGCGAAACTAGTGCCCTTTGACGAAGCCTTCTTAATGCGGAACTCAAGCGTCGCTTGAGCTTCCTTGTACCCACCGTGGCCAAAGGCTTGGAAAAGACGATCGCAAAAAACCTGCGCCTCACCCTTCTCATCGCCCTCAAGGGCGCTCGCATATTCCACAAAATGGATCAGATCTTCGACGATTTTGGACATATGGCTCAACTGTATTCGTTCGGTGGACCCAATCAACGGCTGTCGGACTCTGCTGATTCGCGGCGCGCCTCAGCTCCCCTTCTTATCTCAGCGTAGAAGAAAACAGGCCTGTGGCAATTGGTGCTCGCTTGGAAAAATTTCATCCGTCAACCACGGGCGCTCGCTTTCCGGCTGTCCGATGGGAGTCATCAGGCGGCTTGTGGGGCTCGTCTCCGTTAGGCGTGGACTCCAGCGCAAGAAATGGAGTTCGCTTTCGCTCGGTCAAATTCATTAAACGGCCCGTTTGCATTTACGGAGGCCAACATGACCGATCCCCATGTCGCGATCGGACCCTCGACCGCAATACCAATTGCGACGTGACCTTCACCGGTCGCTCACGCCGCCTGGCGAGGTGACTTCTTCGCTGCCTTGCGCTTCTTCGCTGGTTTCTTCGTGACGATCTCAACCAGGGCGTCATCGATCTTCGTTTGCCAGCCCCGGCCCTTCGATTTGAAATACTTCACGACGGCGGGGCTCAAGCGGATATTCACCGGGATCTTTGTCGGCTGCTTTTGTGGACCGCGCCGGGGAATCATTTTCGCAAGGTCAGGGAAGACTTCAGAAAATGGCTTGCCCCTGGCGAAATCCTTCTCGGTCAATTCCGGGTTATCCGAGACGGCTTTCATGTCTGCCTTCGAGTAGGCGGGTTTCGCTTTAGCTCTTGGCATTGGACAGCTTCCTCTCCTTCTTCGAAGCCGCGCGCATCGAAATCACCGAGAGTCCTTCGAGGCCAAGAACGGCGAAGACGACCGAGATCACGCCGCTTGCATCCGTTCCGATCGCTCGGGTCACGACCGCCTTTTGCGGAAAGCACCAGGGCGTTCGCAAAGAACTCATCGGTCAAATTGGCGAAATTCAAGCGGTGTTTGGCAATGTTTGCGATGCGCTTCGGTTCATCTCAAACGATTTGCATAAGTATTTTGTATATACAAAATGCTTATGGCTCAATCAAGATGAGTGAGATCCAGCGCGCCGCGGCTTCTCGGTGACCCACAACGGCCTCTGGATACTGGATCGTCCGCTTTCGCGGACGATGACAGCGAGGGTCTACATTTCCTTATCGATAGGAACCGAGGCTTTGAAAGCGCTCGTCTAAATCAGCCCGTATTGCATCCGCTCCCGCCGCGCCAGCAGGGGCAGGGCCTGGCCGGCGATATAGGTCTTGAAGTGGGCGCTCTCCTGGTGCGCCTGGAACGCGGCCTCGTCGCGGAACAGCTCGTAGAACAGAAACTGCGCCGGGTTGTCCTTGGCGCGGGAGATCAGGAACAATTGGGCGCCGGGCTCCTTTTGCGCCTCGGGGAGGAAGCGTGACAGGATCTCGGCGACGCGGTCGGCCTCGCCGTCCCTGGCTTCCCATTGCGCCACCACCAGCAGGCCGCCGCCGCTGACGGCCTCGTTCACCGTTGTCGTGTCGATTGCATATCGCGCCATTGTCGTCATCCTCTCGTTCGGGGTTCCGCGAGGCCATCGATAGCTCCGTTTCGGTAGCGGATAGTTCGATCGCGGATGAACAATGGATGCGGAATGACGCGAGCGCCCAAGCGTTCCGCGGCGTCGAGCCGGATGCGCCGTGTGCAGGCTGCACGTTCCGTCACGCCCACCCTTGTGTCCGGCCTCCAACGCTCGGGATCATGATGCGATTGGCAGGGATCGCATCATGATCTCATCTGCTTGATTGAGCACGATCTCCGCGCAAACGCCGGACGGCGTTTGTCGCGAGGCCAAAACCGGGCTGCACTTTTCGCAGATCATGCTCTAGAAGGATTCCAACGCCGGTGGCGGCGCCTTGCGCGGCCGCCTGGGATCATCAACAAGCAAGGCAGCAGTGGTGGACGCCCTCAAAGTACGGAATGCAGCCGATGTCGAGGAGGCGGTGCGCGCCGCCATCGCCGGCGATCAGCCGCTCGAGATCATCGGGCACGGCTCGAAGCGGCCAATCGGCCAGCCGATGGCCACCAATGCGGTGCTCGACCTCTCGGCGCTGAACGCCGTCATCGCCTATGAGCCGAACGAGCTGATCATCACCGTGCAGGCCGGCGCGCCGCTCGCCGACGTGCTGTCGCTGATCGATTCGAAAAGCCAGCAATTCGCCTTCGAGCCGGTCGATACCGGGCCGCTGCTGGGCCTGCCGGGCAGGGGGACGATCGGCGGCATGATCGCGGCCGGGCTGGCCGGTCCGCGCCGGATCAAGGCCGGCGGCGCGCGCGATCATCTGCTCGGCGCGCACGCGGTGTCCGGCTTCGGCGAGAGCTTCAAGACCGGCGGCAAGGTGGTGAAGAACGTCACCGGCTACGACCTCTGCAAGCTGCTGGCGGGGTCCTGGGGCACGCTCGCGGTCATGACCGAGGTGACGCTGAAGGTGATGCCGCGTCCCGAGGCCGAGCGGACGCTGGTGCTGCGCGGCCTGGACGCCGATAGGGCCAATCAGGCGATGACGGCGGCACTTGGGTCGGCCTTCGACGTGTCGGGGGCGGCGCATCTGCCTGCATCGCTGTCCGGCACGGAGGCCGACGGGCTGAAGAAAATTGCTGCTCCGGGACAGTCCATGACCCTGCTGCGCCTGGAGGGCATCACCGCGTCGGCGGTGGATCGCGCCGCCTCGCTTGCCAAGCAGCTGATGCCGTTCGGAACGGCCGAGATCCTTGAGGATGACGCATCGGCCGCAATCTGGAGCGCCGTGCGCGACGTGCTGCCGTTCGCCGCCCACGGTCCGCTCGGGACCTGGCCGGTGTGGCGCATCGTCTGTCCGCCGGGCTCGGGCGGCAGGCTGGGCCAGGTTCTCGCGCGGGAGACGGGCGGGCAGGTGATCTACGATTGGGGCGGCGGCCTGATCTGGCTGGCGCTGCCGCCGCAGCCCGAAGCCGCGGCGGCGCAGGTGCGCCGGCATGTCGGCGCCGCCGGCGGCCACGCGACGCTGCTGCGCGCATCCGAAGACGTCCGGCACAGGGTGGACGTCTTCCAGCCGCAATCGGCCGGTGTGGCCGCGCTCGAGGAGCGCGTGCGCGCCTCCTTCGATCCGAAAGCCATTCTCAATCGCGGCCGTCTGCGGCGGAGTGTTGCGCCATGAAAACCGAATTCAGCCTGGCGCAGCTTGCCGATCCCGATATCGCGGTCGCCGACAAGATCCTGCGGGCCTGCGTGCATTGCGGGTTCTGCACCGCGACCTGTCCGACCTATGTGCTGCTCGGCGACGAGCTCGACAGCCCGCGCGGCCGGATCTACCTGATCAAGCAGATGCTGGAGAAGGACCAGGCCCCGACCGCTGACGTCGTCAAGCATATCGACCGCTGCCTGTCGTGCCTGTCCTGCATGACGACCTGTCCGTCCGGCGTCCACTACATGCACCTGGTCGACCAGGCGCGGGTGCGGATCGAGAAGACCTATCGGCGGCCGCTGGCCGATCGACTGCTGCGGGCCGTGCTCGCCGCCGTCCTGCCGAGCCCCAAGGCGTTTCGGCTCGCCACGCGGCTTGCGCGGCTGGGGCGGCCGGTGACCGCCCTCTTGCCCAAGCCCTCGGCGTCGAGTGGCCCCACACCGAGCCTGCTCCGCAGGGTGCGGGCCATGCTGGACCTGGCGCCGGCCGAGCTGCCGCCGCCAGGCCCCGCCGGCGGCGCGGTGTTTCCGGCCCAGGGCGAGCGCCGTGGCCGGGTCGCCCTGCTGCAGGGATGTGCGCAACAGGCTCTGGCGCCGCGCATCAATCAGGCCGCGATCAACATGCTCACGCGGCACGGCGTCGAGGTGGTGCTGGTCCGGGACGAGCAATGCTGCGGCGCGCTAACTCATCACATGGGACGGGACGAAGACGCGCTGGCGCGGGCCCGCGCCAACGTCCGGGCGTGGACCGCGGAGCGCGATCGCGGCGGCCTGGACGCCATCCTGGTGACCACATCCGGCTGCGGAACCGTGATCAAGGACTACGGCCATATGCTGCGGGAAGACCCGCAATATGCCGCGGCCGCCGCGACCGTCTCGGCCTTGGCCAAGGACATCACCGAGTATCTCGGCGCGATCGAACTGAGATCGGCCGCACCTAAAGCTGAGATCGTGGTGGCCTATCACTCCGCATGTTCGCTGCAACATGGTCAGAAAATCACGGCCCTTCCGAAAGAATTACTTTCCAAGATGGGATTCGTAGTGAAAGATGTGCCGGAGAGTCATTTGTGTTGCGGTTCGGCGGGGACCTACAACATTCTCCAGCCTGACATCGCGGTGAGGCTGCGTGATCGGAAGGTCGCCAACATCGCAACCGTCAAGCCGGATGTGATTGCTGCGGGCAATATCGGCTGCATGATGCAGATCGCCAGTGGCACGTCAGTTCCTGTGGTCCACACGATTGAGCTTCTCGACTGGGCGACGGGCGGTCCTCGGCCAGGAATCAATTGAGCGATGGGCGTCGTGCGCGACCAGCCGGCCCCATCCGGCGTCCGCCGGAATGCTCGGCGGCAACAGGAGGATCACGATGGCGAAAGACAAAAAGGACAAGAAAGACAAGAAGGATAAAAAGAAAAAGAAGCTGATGGCGCAGGCCAAGAAGGCAGCCAAGAAGACGGCGAAGAAATCCGCCAAGAAGTCTGCAAAGAAGGCAGCGAAAAAGGCTCCGAAGAAGGCAGCCAAGAAAGCCACCAAGAAGACCGCGAAGAAAGCTGCAAAGAAGGCGACGAAGAAGGTAGCCAAGGCTCCGGCGAAGAAAGCCAAGAAGGCTGCGGCGAAGAAGGCGGCCAAGGCGCCCGCCAAGAAAGCGGCGGCAGCCGTACCGGCGCCGAAGAAGAAAGCCGCCAAGAAGCGCGCCCCGAAGGCCGCGCCAGCCGAGCCGATCTTCGACATGAGCCACGCCGAAACGCCCGAAACCGAATCGGCGCAGGGTGAAAGCTGGGCGGGACCGACGTCCGAGCCCGTCGAAACCGGCGACGATGAAACGGCCGCCGGCGCGGGCCGGTAGCTGAAGCTAGTCCCTGCTTGAATCATTCGGAAAGCCGCAGCGATTGCTGCGGCTTTTTGCTTGCGCCGGCTCGAACTTGCTTGCGCTGGCTCGAACCTACTCGCGGGCCAGGGTTTCCCGCCGCGACATTGATCTCGACGCCCGGCGCAAAATGCGCGGGCTGATTCGCTCGGCTGCGCCCCGTGCCATCCTGGTGTGGCTGTCATGTCTCGGATGCATTCCCGATACTTCTACTCGCGGTAAAGTTTGTTGTTCAAATGCAACAGCTGCCGACAACCTGCCGTAGAAGCGCCAAAACGCCTAAAAAGGCGGCAAATGCCGCGCTTTTTTGCTTCTCCAATGCCTGGGACCTGACACAAATTGCCGATGGTTTGACGCAGTCGGTTTGTTTGTGTCCCGGGGGGATCGGAAATCGGACTGATGTTTGGAAGCTAGGTGATGGGGATCGTCATGCGGAAATGGACTTTGTTGGCAACGGCGCTGGCAATGGTATCGGGGTCGGCTTTCGCGGCGGATCTGCCGATGAAAGCTCTGAAGGCGCCTCCGGCTCCGGCCTTCGAGCCCTGGGATGTCGCTTTCGGCGGCGCGATCATGAACGACTACATCTTCCGCGGCGTCACCCAGTCGAACCACAAGCCGTCGGTCGCCGCCTACATCGAGCCGCGCTACAACGTCACCAAGGACCTGCAGCTCTATTTGGGCGTCTCCGGCGAGAGCATTTCCTTCGCCAACCGCGCCGCGGCTGAGATCGACGTCTACGGCGGTATCCGCCCGACCTTCGGCGCCTTCGCCTTCGACATCGGCGTGTGGGGCTATCTGTATCCGGGCGGCACCTGCCAGTTCGGTGGCACCGGGTTCGACTTCGCCGGGAATTTCCAGGGCACTGAGTGCGCCACCAACTTCCTGCTCAACGGCAACACCATGAAGAAGGACGTCAGCTTCTTCGAGGTCTACGGCAAGGGCACCTACACCATCAACGACAACTGGGCCGTCGGCTTCACCGAGTTCTATACGCCGAGCTTCCTGAACTCCGGCGCCTGGGGCAACTACACCTCGGTCACCGGCAAGTGGACCGCGCCGGCTGATCTGTTCGGTTCGAGCGGCGTCGGCATGTATGTCTCCGGTGAGTTCGGCCGTCAGTGGTTCGGCACCACCGACAGCTTCTACGGCACTGCGGTATTCCCGAATGGCATCCATTACGCCGACTACAACACCTGGAACGTCGGCATCGGCTTCACCTACAAGGTGTTCACGCTCGACCTGCGTTACTCCGACACCAACCTGTCGAAGGGTGATTGCAGCGTCTTCACCGGTGCCTTCAACGCGACCGTCGGAGCGGCGCCCGTTACCGGCAACAATCCGCTGGGAGCCAGTTCGAACTGGTGCGGCGCGGCTGGCATCGCCAAGCTCTCGTTCGACCTGACGGCGATCAGCAATCTGAAGTAAGTTCAGTCCTCAAGACCTGAGGACGAGGGGCGGCAGAGCGATCTGCCGCCCTTTGCTTTTGCGTGAGGATCAATCGAAGGCGAGCACGCGGCGGGCGTCGGATCGACATGCGAACCAACGGGACTTCGCGGGGAAGCCGATGATGGGCGCTCGCGAGCGCATCGCTCCAGCTCCGCCGTTGGCACTGGACGGCGGTGGATTGCGACATGCGCAACGCCAGCAATACCTCCGTTGCAGCCTGCAACAGGCCAACTCCGCACCGTAGGCCGCCAGCGGCTTCGCCGTTCCTCTACTCGCCGCCTCCGGCGGAGTAGGCTTTCGCTTGCTGGTCCTTGTTGCGGAGGGCAAACCGATCGCCCTCGCGGGTCAGTTCGACCCTGCGGTCGTGAAGCTCGTGAAGCGTCGAGCGATGGCCGATCGAGACGATGGTGGTATCGGGCAGGCGCTCCTGCAGCATGCGATAGAGCGTGGCCTCGGACGGCTCGTCCAGGGAGGCCGTCGCCTCGTCCAGGAACAGGTATTGAGGCGCATGCAGCAACGCCCGCGCGATCCCGAGCCGCTGCTGTTCGCCCAGCGACAGCGTGCGATTCCAGTGGCCGTCGTCTTCCAGCTGCTCGCTGAGCTGCGGCAGCCCCACCGCCGCGAGCGCAGCCCTGACCTGGTCATCGCTGAAGGCATCGGACGGCGCCGGATAGACGATCGCCGCTTTCAGAGCCCCGATCGGGAAATAGGGCCGCTGCGGCAACATCATCAGCTTGGTATGCGCGGGCACGCTGATGACGCCGGCGCCAAATGGCCAGACGCCGGCGATGGCGCGGAATAAGGTCGACTTGCCTGCCCCTGATGGGCCGGTCACCAGGGTGCTTTCACTGCCGCGAATGCTGAAGCCATCCGCCGAGATCAACGGCAGGCCGTTCGGAAGTTTGAGCAGCAGCTGCTCCATCTCGATCGCGTCGCGGCCGGCCGCACTGACAAGGTCGACGGTTTCCGGCTCGCTGGACAGCGATATCGCGCTGTCGATCGACATCTCGAAGCCGTCGAGGCGGGCGACTGTCGCGCGCCAATCAGCAAGCGTTCGGTATGCGCTGACGAAAAACGACAATGCACCTTGTACGGTCGAAAACGCGGAAGCAGTCTGCATCATGCCGCCCAGCGCGATCGTCTTGGCGAAATAGGCGGGTGCAACCACGACATAAGGAAAGATCACGACCGCCTGCGAATAGCCGGCTGTGAATGCCGTCAGCCGCTTGGTCCGGCTCATGATCTGGTACCAGTTGTTCACCACGCGGCCGAAGCGCGTCGACAGCTGTCCCTGCTCCGCCTGCTCGCCTCTCAACAGCGCGATCTGCTCGGAGTTTTCACGGACACGGACCAGATTGAAGCGGAAATCGGCTTCGAACCGCTGCTGCTCGAAATTGAGGTTGACCAGCGGAGAGCCGATCCACTGCGTGAGCGCGGTGCCGAAAATCGCGTACATCAAGGCGATCCAGACGAGATACCCGGGGATCGCGACTTCGCCGCCGAACAGGCGCAGCGGAGCGGCGTTTGACAGACCCCACAGCACGACGACGAAGGACGCCAGCGACACGATCGAGCTGAGCAGACCGATCGTGATGCCCAATGTCTGCTCGATGAACTGCTTGACGTCCTCGGCAATGCGCTGGTCGGGATTGTCGGCCGCATCGCCCTTGAGCTGCATCCGATAGTGGTTGGCTCCGTCGAGCCAGCGGCGGAGATAGACCTCGGTCATCCATCGTCGCCAGCGGATCTGCAGCCACTGATTGAGATAGAGCTGGTAGACCGACAGGACGATGAAGGCCGCTCCGAGGACGAGAAAGACGCCGATCAGCCAAACGAAGGTGTTCCAGTCGTACTGCTGAAGGGCGTTGTAGAACCGGTTCTGCCACTCATTGACCAGGACCTGGATGGCGACCAGCGAGAGCTCGATCGCGATCACGGCCGCGAGCAGAACCCGGCCGGCGAGCTTGTCCTCGGACCGGAAATAGGGGATGGCGATCCGCCAGACGATGGCGATGGTCGAGCGCAGATTGTTCACTAGCTGACTGCTCCGAAGACAGGGCTCATGGCCCCCAACCGGGAAAGAATGCCGCGGCGCAAATAGCCGGGGTGGACCCTCATGGAGGGTAGACTAAAGTCGTAAGCGGCGCGACCGGGGTTCACTTGTGGTTCAGTTGCCTCAGACCCTAGCATGGGCCACGGCGCGGGGTGGGAACTGCCGAAGATTTCGCGAGAATTTGAGCACAGTTTGGCGCTGCCAAGCATGTGATCACATTCCGTGTTCCGGCGTGATTCGCGCCCCCGGCGCCATATCGGCCTGACCCGCCCTGCCGGGCAAAGGCCCAAGAAGCTCAAATGGGGAGTTGGGGAGGAAAGTCATGTGGAACCAAATCTATAACCCACTCGGGAGCGCCGCGCTGTCGACCATCGCGGCCGCAATCCCTGTGGTCACGCTGCTGGTGCTGATCGCCAGCGGCAAGGTGAAGGCGCATATCGCGGCCATCATCGCCGTGATCGTGACCAACCTGATCACGATCTTCATCTTCACGATGCCACCCAATATGTCGATCCGGGCCACCGTGCTCGGCATCGTGACCGGCTTTTTCCCGATCGGCTGGATCGTGCTGAACGTCATCTTCCTCTACCAGGTTACGGTTTCGACCGGCCGCTTTGAACTCTTGAAGCGTGCGGTCGGCGGCGTGACCGAGGATCGGCGACTGCAATTGCTGCTGGTCGCGTTTTCCTTCGGCGCATTTTTCGAAGGCGCCTCCGGCTTCGGCACGCCCGTGGCGATCACCGGTGCCGTGCTCATCGGCCTCGGCTTCTCGCCGCTGGCGGCCTCCGGCCTGTCGCTGATCGCCAACACCGCACCGGTGGCCTATGGCGCGCTGGGCACGCCGATCCAGGGCCTCGCTTCGGTGACGGGTCTCGATCCCTACATTCTCGGCGCGATGGTCGGACGCCAACTGCCGGTGTTCTCCCTGATCGTTCCGTTCTGGGTGGTGTGGGCATTCGCGGGCTGGAAGGGCATGAAGGACGTCTGGCCGGCCGTGCTGGTCACCGGCATCTCCTTTGCGGTCCCGCAATTCCTGATCTCCAACTACGTCAACCCCTGGATCGTCGATATCGGCGCCTCGCTGATCTCGATGGGCACCTTGATCCTCTTCCTGCGGGTCTGGCAGCCGAAGCAATTGTGGCTGTCGCCCGCCCTGCGTGGCCGCGACGAATCGGCTGCGACCATGACCGCGCCGAAGCCGCTCGATCGCACGCCGCTGACGCAAGCCGAGCTGTGGAGCGCATTGCTGCCGTGGATCATCGTCTGCATCGTGATGCTGATCTGGGGCAATGGCGGCTTCAAGACCTGGGCGAATTCGATCTTCACCTGGAACTACGCCGTGCCCGAGCTGGACAAGATGATCTACAAGATGCCGCCGGTTGCGGCGAAGCCGACGCCGGAGGGAGCGGTGTTCTCGTTCACCTACCTGTCGTTTACCGGCACGGGCATGCTGATCGCGGCGATCATCTCCGGCTTCCTGATGGGGGTGAAGCCCGGCAAGCTCATCGCTGAATATGGCCGGACGATCAGGCTCTGCGCGATCTCGCTGATCACCATCTCGGCGATGCTTGCGATCGGAACGCTGACGCGGCTGTCCGGCGTCGACGCCACGCTTGGTCTCGCCTTCGCTGCAACCGGAGTGCTCTATCCGTTCTTCGGCACCCTGCTGGGCTGGTTGGGCGTGGCACTGACAGGATCGGACACCGCTTCAAACGTGCTGTTCGGCAATCTGCAGAAGATCACGTCGGAGCAGCTCGGCCTGCCGTCGATTCTGATGGCGGCGGCGAACTCGTCCGGCGGCGTGATGGGCAAGATGATCGACGCGCAGTCGATCGTCGTCGCCTCTACTGCGACCAATTGGTACGGGCATGAAAGCTCGATCCTGCGCTACGTCTTCCTGCATTCGATCGTGCTGGCCTGCCTGGTCGGCATCTTCGTGACGCTGCAGGCTTACGTCTATCCGTTCACGGCGATGGTGCTGAAGTAAAGCCGCTTCACTTTGGAAAAATCCCCGCGCGAGGCCAGCTCGCGCGGGGATTGCTATTTTTGGGTCACAATTATGCGGGAGCCGTGCCGCCGCCGTGATCGCCTGTGGATGAAGGCGAACGTTGAACGATCGAGAGGGGGCTATGGTTTCTGTGAAGCGAGGGGCTGCTGGATGCGTGGCCGTGTTGTTTGTCGCGATAGCAGGCTTGCAGGCGGCCCGTGCCGACGCGGGCTTTCCATTCGGCATGGAGATGACCCTCGACGCGCTGCCGCAACCTGGATCGAAGCGGGTGCCCGATCTCGATATTGGCGACAACGGCGAGACCGTGCTGGAGCTGTGGTGCAAAGGCGCGAAAGGGCAGTTCTCGGTCGCGGGCGACAGCGTGATTTTCCTGGCCAGAACCATCGAGGATCGCAATTGCCCGGCCTCGCGCGCGCAGGCCGATGACGAGCTGATTGCCGCACTGACGGCAGCAACGAATTGGAAACGGCAGGGTGATTCGATCTTCTTCGTCGGACCGAAGACGCTTCACTTTCGGCTCAATACCAATTGAGCCCGTGGACGCGCCCGGTCGCAGGTTCGGCTGCGACCGGGCGGATCGGGTCCGCAGTTATTTCCAGACGGAGTTGTCGGCGTCCCAGCGTTTCGCCTTCAGCACCTTGGCCAGCTCAGCGATGGTGCCGCCATCGTCGCGTTGGTCGCCTTCCTCGTCCCCGGACGATTCCTCCGCCAGGATCAATTTTGCGCCGCCGGCCTCGTCCACCGTGGTCGTGACGGGACTGCCGACCCACAACATCAAGGCATCCGATTCACCCGGCTTGTCCGGTGCGACCAAGCCGGTGACTTCGATGACCTCGGTGAGATCGAGGCCCGGCATCAACTGGCTCGGCCGCTTGAAGGTGAGCTTCATCTTGCCGGAGACAGGGCTCCAGGTCGTAGCCACGGCCTTGGCGCCGTAGCTCTTGGCGAGCACGTCGGAGACCGTCGCTGCCAGTTTGTCCCGGTTGATCTTGTCGCCATCGCGCCAGTCGGCCGCGGCGAAACGCAAGGTGCGGTCCATCTCGACGGCACCCGCCGTCCAGCCGGCAGTGACGACTCCGTTCATCGTTCGCGCCTTGGCGATCAGCGCCGGGGCGCGATCGGGATCGACGGTCATGCTGATGGTCTGCTCACCCGCACGCAGCGCATCGCAGCCAACGGTCAGGCTGGACAGCCCGAGCTCGACGTCTTGGCCCCTGAGGCTCTTCAGGAAATCGAGCGCCGCATCCAGCTTGATGCGCACGGCGACGGCTTCCGGCGACACGTCGGTGAAATCCTTCGGCTGCGCAACGATACCGTCGTCGGTCGACTGACTGTCCTGGAACTCCTTTTCGCTGATGTCGGAATTGTCCGTCGAGGCAACTTCCGTGACCGTCTTGCCGACCGTGATCTGGCCGCGGAATTCGAACGTGTCGCCGCTGGCCTTCTGGGTCAGCTTGACCGATACGGGATCCTTGGTGCCGTTGCTCTGCGCGGTGCCGGTCAGTGTCTGGCCGTTCACCGCCAGATTGGCCACGAAGCGATCCTTGCGTTCGGAATTCTTCTCCACCGGATAGCAGACATCCAGCGTCGCCGCGGTGATTGTCTTGCCCTGCCTGGTTTCCTTCAGGATCACATCCGCATTGCCGTCCATCAGCCCGTCGATCGCGGTGAAGTATCTGGTCTCGCTCGTGCTTGGGGCAGTCTTGCCCACCTTGCTCTGGGACCAACCGAGTTCCGGCACTGCCGCGACAACCACGGCACCAGCAAGCAAAATCGCGCGCATCATGAAAATCCTGCTTTGGGTAAGAATCGAATGACCCGAATGTCCCGACTTCGAGGTCCGCTACATATCCGCCGTGATCCGCCTTAAGCAAATCGCGTGTGGCGAATTTGAAGTTCCGAACGGTTGGTCCGCGCCTCACTCATCTTTCGCAAGAAAAAGGCCGCCCGGAGGCGGCCTTCGTCATCTCTGGCAGGTGCGAAAGGGCAGGCTCAGAAGCCCATGCCGCCCATCCCACCCATGCCGCCGCCGGCCGGCATGGCCGGTGCCGGCTCCTTCGGCAGCTCGGCGACCATGGCCTCGGTGGTGACCAGGAGGCCGGCGACCGACGAGGCGTCCTGCAGCGCGGTGCGGACCACCTTGGCCGGGTCGATGATGCCCTTGGCGACCATGTCGACATAGTCCTCGGTCTGGGCGTCGAAGCCGAAGGTCTCGGACTTCTCATCCAGGATCTTGCCGACCACGATGGAGCCCTCGACGCCGGCGTTCTCGGAGATCTGGCGAATCGGAGCCTCGAGCGCCTTCAGCACGATGTTGATGCCGGCCTGGACGTCCGAATTGGCGTTGGTGATGCGGCCGACCGCCTTCTTGGCGCGCAGCAGCGCGACGCCGCCGCCGGGGACGATGCCTTCCTGCACCGCGGCGCGGGTCGCGTTGAGGGCGTCCTCGACGCGGTCCTTCTTCTCCTTGACCTCGATCTCGGTGGCACCGCCGACCCGGATCACCGCCACGCCGCCGGCGAGCTTGGCCAGCCGCTCCTGCAGCTTCTCGCGGTCGTAGTCCGAGGTGGTCTCCTCGATCTGCGTCTTGATCTGGCCGACGCGCGCCTCGATGTCGGCCTTCTTGCCGGCGCCGTTGACGATCGTGGTGTTCTCCTTGTCGATCACGACCTTCTTGGCGCGGCCGAGCATCTTGATGGTGACGTTCTCGAGCTTCATGCCGAGGTCTTCCGAGATCAGCTGACCGCCGGTCAGGATCGCGATGTCCTCGAGCATGGCCTTGCGGCGATCGCCGAAGCCCGGCGCCTTGACGGCGGCGACCTTGAGGCCGCCGCGCAGGCGGTTGACGACCAGGGTCGCGAGCGCCTCGCCCTCGACGTCCTCGGCGATGATCAGCAGCGGACGGCCCGACTGCACCACGGCTTCGAGCACCGGCAGCATCGCCTGCAGGCCGGACAGCTTCTTCTCGTGCAGCAGCACGTAGACGTCGTCGAGCTCGGCGGTCATCTTCTCGGCGTTGGTGACGAAGTAGGGCGAGAGATAGCCGCGGTCGAACTTCATGCCTTCGACGATGTCGACCTCGGTATCGAGCGACTTGTTCTCCTCGACCGTGATGACGCCCTCGTTGCCGACCTTCTGCATCGCCTGGGCGATCATCTTGCCGATCGCGGCGTCGCCATTGGCGGAGATGGTGCCGACCTGGGCGACCTCGGAGGACGAGGCGACCGGCTTGGCGCGCTTTTCGATGTCCTTGATCACGGCGGCCACCGCGATGTCGATGCCGCGCTTGAGATCCATCGGGTTCATGCCGGCGGCAACCGCCTTGGCGCCCTCGCGCACGATGGCCTGGGCCAGCACGGTCGCGGTGGTGGTGCCGTCACCGGCGGTGTCGTTGGTCTTGGAGGCGACCTCGCGCAGCATCTGCGCGCCCATGTTCTCGAACTTGTCCTCCAACTCGATTTCCTTGGCGACGGTGACGCCGTCCTTGGTGATGCGGGGGGCGCCGAAGCTCTTCTCGATCACGACGTTGCGGCCCTTCGGACCCAGCGTGACCTTGACGGCGTTGGCGAGAATGTCGACGCCGCGCAGCATGCGATCGCGCGCGTCTCCGGCGAATTTGACGTCCTTGGCTGCCATTTTTGAATGTTCCTCTGGTGGGACCTCATCGCCAGGGCTGTGTCCGCCCTTCGGTGGCTGATGAGGTTTGCAAAATCTGTCGCCCCGTCGCGCTTGGACGCGCGGGGCGCGAAGGGGATCAGGCCAGCACGCCCATGATGTCGGACTCCTTCATGATCAGGAGTTCCTCGCCGTCGAGCTTGACTTCGGTGCCGGACCACTTGCCGAACAGCACGCGATCACCGACCTTGAGGTCGATCGGCACCAGCTTGCCGCTTTCATCGCGGCCGCCGGGGCCGACAGCCACCACTTCGCCCTGCGAGGGCTTTTCCTTGGCGGTGTCGGGGATGATGATGCCGCCCTTGGTCTTCTCCTCGGCGCTGATACGCTTCACCACGACGCGGTCGTGCAGCGGACGAAATTTCGATTTGGCCATGACGTTTCCCTTTGCGGGCGCTTCGAACGGGGTTGCTGTCGGAAAAGAATCTGAATGCGGCCACATTTAGCGCGAAGCTGGCGCCAACTGACTCGCCCCTTTGGCAATCGTGCCCTCCGAGTGCTAAGGTCGCTCGGGAAATATGGCTTGACGCCGATCCTGTCAAGCAAACCGGTTAAGCCGTTCTTGAGGCTGTTATAAGATGCTACCTGGGGTAAACCATGGTGGCGAGGCAACGGCGGCATCCGACGTCGTTGCCCTTACGCCTGATTTGCGCTTGGTTGCCGGACGGGGCAGCCATGATCTTGTTTCTAAGGGGATCCCATGAAGAGTTCACGGTGCGCGCGGGCGGTTGCCAATCTGGGAATCGCTTCAGCGCTCACGATCTTTCTCGCCGCGTGCAGCAGCTTCAGCCTATCGCCCTCGGCTCCCGTCGCGCCCGAACCCGGCGTCGAACCTGAGGTCCCGTCGACGATCCGCCCCGATGAGCTGGTCGGCAAGTGGGGGCTCGCCTCGTATCAGAACCCCACCGACCGCGCGCGCACCGAGAAGATGGCGGTGGCGCAGTGCAAGCAGCCCTATACGATCGGGGCCGGCACTTCGGGCGGCGTGGTGATGCATCTCGCCGATCAGGCCACGCCGCAGGAGCTGCGGCTGAAAGGCTCATCCAGCGGCAAGAACTATATCGGCCCGGCCGGGCCTCCCGGCGGCGAGCAGGATCGCGAGGTGCTGTCGTTCGACGGGCGGGTGCTGGTGACCCGTTTCGTCGACAAGGATGCCGCGACCCGCTACGGCAACATGGTCTATGTCCGTTGTGGGCCGCGGGCCTGACGATCGAACCGACCGTTGGACGGTCTTCATCCATCAAAATGAAAAACGCCGGCATTGTGCCGGCGTTTTGTCTCTCGCCCTGACGCCGGACCCTCCGTCCGGCGCGGTCGATGGCTCAGTTGAACATGGCGTCGATGTCGTCCTGCGAGGCATGGCCGACCTCGCCTTCAGCCTTCGGGCCGTTGAGCAGGCGCGCATCGCCCTCGCGGGTGTCCACGATCGGAGGGGTATGCGCCTTGATGGCGTCGACGCCGCCCCAGATCTCCATCATCACCACGATGTGGTGCTCGATGAATTTCATCGTGGTCATCACCTTGTTGATGCGCTGACCGGTGAGGTCCTGGAAGTTACAGGCCTCGAAGATCGAGACCACGCGCTCCTGGATATCCTCGGAAAGGATTCGCTGCTGATCCGCCGAGTCGACCTTGGCTAGCGCGCTCGCCGCCTGGTCGATCGCTTCGGCCGCTTCGAGGATCTGCTGGGTCGCCTGTTCGGTGCCGCCGACCACCGCGCCGAGTTCGCCATTGACCTTGGCCATTTCCTGGCCGTCGAAGCTCTTGGCATGGAGTACCGCGATCTCGCCCTTGGTGCGGTTGATCGCGTCGTGGATCAGGTCGAGTTCGACCTTGAGCTTCTCGCACTGCTCGATTTGCGCACGGTAGGTCTCGAGCAGCGCGCGCGCTTCGGCGACCTCGCGAGCTGCGGATTCTTCGATCGCGGCGTTTGCCGAGCTGGTGCCACCGTTGCGCATGACATTGGCCATCTGAGTGCGGATCGCGCGGAGCTCGTCCATGATTTCCTTGTGCTGCGGGCCAATCTCGCCGCCCGCGAAATCGGGCTCGGGCATATGGCCGAGAATTCCTTCTTCGATACGAAAACGCTTGCGAACCGACATGAGATAATCCCTGTCCTCAACTTCAGTCTGTTCTAAGCGAACGCTATTTAACATCACGTTCACAACGGAAACTCTCAACGGACACGTGTTTGCGGCCGCGGTTAGCCGCGGTTAACCATGCCGATGAGCCCTTCATCCAAAATAAACGCTAGCCGCCGAATCCGCCCCGGCTTGGCGCGATGGTGAATCAAAACACGGCCCGTGTTTACCAAACCGATCGGCTTTTGATCTTAGTTGGCGGCATGCGCGGGCGGATGCTCGACCCCGCGCGATGAACAATCTTCAAGACGAAACAGTACAGAGTACGTCGATGTTCAAGTCCATCTTTCCAGCGCTGATTGCCGGCGCGTGCTTCTCTTGTATGGCGGTCGATCGGGCCGCGGCGATCGACGCCGCGGGATTTCAGCAGCCGACCGTGATCTATGCCGGCCCACCGGAGCAGAGCGCCCCCGTCCGCTCCGCCTATGTCGAGCGTTCGCGCATGGGTGGGGGCTTCATCGAATTCCTGTTTGGCGACCCGCAGGGACGGGGCTACCGCGACGATCCGGCGGAGCGGCCGATCTATCAGCAGCAGCCGTCCTACTATGAGCCGGAGCGCTCCGGCGGGGCAGTCCCCGAGCAGGAGGAGGCTTATGATCCGCAGCGCCCGCTCGATCCGAAATACGAGAAGCAGATCGTTGAGTATGACGGCAGAGAACGGCCGGGCACGATCGTGATCGATACGCCCAACAAGTTCCTCTATCTGGTTCAGGGAGACGGAAAGGCGTTGCGTTATGGGATCGGTGTCGGCCGTCCCGGCTTCACCTGGTCGGGCGTCAAGACCATCACCAACAAGCGCGAGTGGCCGGATTGGACGCCGCCGGCGGAGATGCTGGCCCGCAGGCCCGACCTGCCGCGGCACATGGAAGGCGGGCCGCAGAACCCGCTCGGCGCGCGCGCGATGTATCTGGGGTCCTCGCTGTATCGGATTCACGGCTCCAACGAGCCCTGGACGATCGGGACCAATGTGTCGTCCGGCTGCATCCGGATGCGCAACGAGGATGTGATCGACCTGTATGGCCGCGTCAATGTGGGTACCAGGGTGATCGTCATTTGAAGCCGATCGGCTTTCAATAGCAAAAGGCCGCCCCAATAGGCGGCCTTTTTTCTTAGCAGAGGGAGGGGCTATTACGCGTAGTCGCTGCCGTCGTCACCGCCATTGTCATAATCGCCGGCATCCGCATCCATGTCGTCGCGATCATTGTCATCATTAGAGGCCTGGTCGAACAGGCCGGAGCGGCCGCTGTCGCCGGAGCGGCCGATATCGTCGATGCCGGCATCGCGCGCCAGCGAACTGTTGGACTGATCGCTCCAGGGCGAGCTCGATCCAGGACGTTCCTCGATGATGGTGGTGTCGCCGAAGGCCTGATGCTGGCCGCCGCCCATCATGTTGCGGATGCCGCCCAACAGCAGCGAGCCCCCGACCATGCCGGCCGCCGCGGCTGCAGCCGTGCCGAGGAACGAGCCCCCGCCGCCGCCGAAGATACCGCCTTGCGGCTGACTGTAGCCGCCTTGACCGTAGGCGCCGCCCTGGCCGTAGCCGGCGCTCTGGCCGTAGCCGCCCTGACCGTAATAGCCGGGTTGCCCCTGGGGCATCGCCTGGCCGCTGTTCCACACCGGCCGGCTAGGGGCACTTGGAGGCGGAACGTTGGGGACCGAGCCGCGGGATTGGCCGGAGCCGAAGATCGTCTCACGCATCGAGTCCAGGAAGCCGCCGGACTGGCTCTGCTGCGGCGCCTGCGCCTGCTGCTCCAGCTCTTCGATTCGCGCATTGGCCCGCTTCAGCGCTTCGTCCTGCACCAGCACGGTCTGCACCAGGGGATAGACCGCGTGCGGTGCGCGCTGCAGTCCCTGGGAGATAGCGGCGGCGGCCTCCGGATCACGCGGTGCACTCTCCAGCCTTGCAAGCCGGTCGAACAGATCGTCGATCAGTTGGCGTTCTTGCGGTGTCATCAGATCCTCCTGCCGCCTCGTCTGGCGAAGCGCGGCCAAGAATCTAAGGGCGGTTTATGTGGCAGCTAGTGGGGGGCGGATTAAATTTCTGTATGCGTCAAAGTGACCGCCGCGTTCACGGCAGCGTCGTCAATCCAGCCGCACGCCGTGTTCGGCAAGCAGGTCGGGAAATTGTTCGCCGGCGAGATAGCTGTGCTCATGCTCGCGCTGCACGGTCAGCGGGTCGAGCTCGATCAGGACGTCATCGACGAAGCCGGGATGGCACATCACGAGACCGTGTTCGGGCAAGCCGGCGAGAAAGCCACCCATCAGCGCGCCGAAGTCGGAATCGCGGGTGAAGTCGTAGGCCCCCGCGAAGGCGGGATTGAAGGTGATGTCGGCACGCGCCGCGCGCTGCCGGAATCGGGCGCTGAGCATGTCGAGCACGAGCGCCTTCGGTGATCGCAAACTCTGCGACAGCGGCGCATTGCGGCCGCCCTGCCGCACCCAGGCCGACGGCGCCGCATGCTTGACCGCCGCCAGGAAGCCTTCGCTGACTCGCGGATAGAGCTGCGCGTGCTGATGGCCGTCGACGAAGTCCGGCGCCTGTCCGAACAGTTCGCCGAACGCAGTCAGTTGCGCCATCACTTCGGCGCGGATGATCTCAGGATCGATGCGACGCATGAGCGCGGTGCGGAGCAGCTTCGGAAACGGCGGAAACAGCCCGCCGTGGAGCGGACGAAAATGCATCGTCAGCGGACGAAACGGCGCGGTCAGGGTCACGTGCAGGCCGATCGCGCAGCGCGCGCTGTCAGCCGCGACCTTGCGCAGTTCGGCGACCTCGTCGCGGCCGATGGCCGGGCCGACCGTCATCACCGACGTCGCATTCAGCCGGCCGCGCCCGATCAGGTCGCGAATGGCGCGGTTCACGCCCGGGCTGATGCCGTAATCATCGGCGCACAGCCAGATGCGCCGGTGTGCCTCGCTCATTCAGCCGCAGTCCTTTCGGGCCGGCCGGCGGCTGCATCCGCCGCGCGCTTCTCGTTGTGCTCGGCGACGAAGTAGATCGGGCGTGCCTTCAACTCCGATAGGATCTTGCCGATATATTCGCCCATGATGCCGATCATGATCAGCTGGACGCCGCCGATCGTCATCAGTCCGACCACGAGGGACGGATAGCCCGGCACGGACTTGCCCGTCGTCAAGGTCTCCCACAGGATCGACAGACCGAACAGGAAGGCCGCCGTCGCCAGCAGCAGCCCGAGCAGGCTGGCAAATCGCAGCGGCGCCACCGAGAACGAGGTCAGGCCCTCGATCGACAGCCCGAGCAGCCGCATCAGGTTGAACGTGGTGACGCCGTGCGCGCGCGGCGCCGGTTCATAATCGACCCGGATCTGGCGGAAGCCGATCCAGCTCGCAAGCCCCTTGAAGAAACGGTTGCGCTCGGGAAGCTGCCGCAAGGCGGCCACCGCGCGCGGCGACAACAGGCGGAAATCGCCGGCGTCCTCCGGGATCTTCTGCCGCGCGCCCCAATTGATCAGCGCGTAGAAGCCGTGCACGGCGACCCGGCGCAGCAAAGGCTCGTTGTCGCGGTGGGCTTTGGCGGTATAGACGACATCGTAGCCGTCATTGATCCAGTGCGCGACGAGTTGCTCGACCAGTGCCGGCGGGTGTTGTCCGTCGCCATCCATGAACATCACGGCGCCGCGCCGGGCATGATCGAGCCCCGCCATCAGCGCGGCTTCCTTGCCGAAATTGCGCGACAGCGAAATCACCTGCACGTCGAACGCGTCGGCGGAGAGGTTGCGCGCGACCGCGAGCGTATTGTCGGTGCTGCCGTCGTCGATATAGACCACTTCGCACGGCAGCCCGAAGCGCTGCCGGAGCGTGCGCGCCAAGCCGTTGAGACGCTCATGCAGCGCGACCAGTCCGGCCGCTTCGTTGTAGACAGGGATCACGATCGACAGCCCCTGCGCCGCGGCATCGGCCTTGGTCGTCGAAAGATCCGAAACGTCAGTACCCAGCATCATCGGTCAGGTTCCCAGGCCCCCGGGTCATAGCCTCAACATATGGTAGGCGCGACGACCTGTCGCTACGATGAACGGCGACTTATGACCGCAGGAAGGCTTCGAGTTTCGCGAACAGGGGATTTTCGCGGTCCAGCACATAGTCGAGCGCAGCGACCGACACGGTCTCTGCGCCATGGCTGCGCAGGAAGGTGCCGAGCGCGTAGATCTGCCCGGGCGGGCAATGAAGGGTCAGCATCCCTGACGAGGTCGGGCCGCCGAACGGGGCGACCACGCCGAAGCGGTTGTGGGCCTCGGTGAGCATGGCGGCGTCACAGCCTTTGAAGCGGGTGCGCACCTCGCGGTATTTGCTGGCGCGCGCGCGGGCGTGGATGTGGTCGAGGATCACCCGGGCGCTCTCGCGCGGCCCCTCCGACCAATCGGCCTCGCGCGAGGCGACCAGGTTGGCCTGGCTGCGCAGGATCACCCCGTCGTCGAGGACCTTCAGCCCGTTGGCGGCGAGGGTGGCGCCCGTGGTGGTGATGTCCACGATCAGCTCGGCCGTTCCGACGGCCGGCGCGCCTTCAGTGGCGCCTGCACTTTCGACGATGCGGTAATCCACCACGCCATGGGCGGCGAAGAAGCTGCGGGTGAGGTTGATATATTTGGTCGCGACCCGCATGCGCCGGTCGTGCTGGGCGCGAAAGCCGGTGGTGACGTCGTCAAGGTCGGCCATGGTGCGAACGTCGATCCAGGCCTGCGGCACGGCGACGACGACATTGGCGCTGCCGAAGCCGAGCGTGTCGATCAGCAGCACGCGTCTGTCGGCATCCACGATGCTCTCGCGGAGCAGGTCCTCGCCGGTGACGCCGAGATGGACGGCGCCGCGCGCGAGCTGTGAGGCGATCTCGCTGGCCGAAAGGTAGGCGATCTCGACATTGTCCAGGCCGGCGATCGTGCCGCGATAGTCGCGGGCGCCGCCGGGCTTGGACAAGGTCAGGCCGGCCCGAGCGAAGAACGCTTCGGCGTTTTCCTGCAGGCGTCCCTTGGACGGGACGGCGACGACAAGGGGACCGCTCATGATACTCTCCCGCGCGAGGCGGCACGCGAAGCATTCGCTTGCGTCAGCGTTTCGACCCAGATCGAGAAGCCGACCGCGGGAATCGGCGTCGGCGCGCCGAGCTGGCTCAGCAGCCCATCATAGCGCCCGCCGGCGACCAGCGGCTCGGGGCCGCCCCCCTTGCGATGCAGCTCGAATTCGAAACCCGTGTAGTAGTCCAGGCCCCGTCCGAATGCAGTGGCAAAGCGGATCGTTTTCACGTCGATGCCGCGCTTGGCCATGAAGCCGACCCGCGCTTCGAGCTGATCGATGGCGGCGCCGACGTCGAGCTTGGCCTCGCCGGCCAAGCTCCGCAAGGTCGCGATGGCTTCGTCCGGAGCGCCGCTGATGGCAAGAAATCGCTTGATCAGATTGAGGGCGTCGCGGGGCAGGGCGCCGCCCTTCAAGGTCGATTGTTCGAGGAAGCGGTCGGCAATCTCGGCCACGGTGCGGCCGCCGACGGCGGTGGCTCCCGCGATCGACATCATGTCCGTCACCAGCGCCAGCGCCGCCTTGCGGTCGCTGCCGGCAAGCGCGGCCAGCACGCCCTCATATTCGTTACGGACCGTCGACGAGGCGAGGGCGAGCCGTTCCAGATCCTGTTCCAGCGTGATCTTGCGATTAAAATCCTTGATCAGCCGGCGGCGCCAGACGGGGTAAAGATCGAGCGCGTCAATCAGCGCGATGAACAACGCAACATCGCCGGTCCGGATCTCAACGTCTTTGATCCCGACGGCTGTGACGGCTTCGAGTGCGAGCGCCAGCATCTCGGCATCCGCCTCGGCACGGTCGTGGCGGCCGAAGGATTCGACGCCCGCCTGCAGGAATTCGCTGCGGCGACCGTCGCGGTAGCGGAACACCGGTCCGAGGTAGCTGAAACCGGCCGATTGGCCGGACTGCGGCGAGCTGAGATAATCGCGGGCGACGGGGATGGTCAGGTCGGGACGCAGGCACAGTTCCTCGCCGCTTGCGTCGGTGGTGAGGTACAGGCTCTTGCGAATATCCTCGCCCGAAAGGTCCAGGAACGGCTCGGCGGGCTGCAGGATGGCCGGCTCGGCCCTGACATAGCCGGCCTGGGCAAGGGATTGCAGCAGCGTGTCCGCCCAGGCGGCGGTTCCGGGAGTGGCGGATCCGGTCATCGTCTTCAAGGTTCCAAAACTCGGGTAGCGCCCGGCCGGGCGCGCGGCCCCCTTAGCATGCCACATCCGCGGTTTCGACAGGGAACGGGTCGCTCCGGCCGGACTCTTCGCGGCGGTCTTAACGGATGTCGCCCTGCCAATCGCCAAGGACCGCTTGAATCAGGGCGAGCGCAGCGACGCCAGCGGTATCTGCCCGCAAGATGCGCGGTCCCAGCGCAAGCCGGGCCAGTCGCGGCTGCCGGAGCAGCAAGGCCCGTTCCTCGTCGGCGAAGCCGCCTTCCGGTCCGATCAGTAAATCGATGCCGGTGGCCGGTGCGCCGGCGGCGTGGAGAGCCTGAAGCGGGCTCGCGACCTCAGCGGCCTCGTCACAGAACACCAGCAGCCGTTCGGGCGGACGCTGGGCAAGGAAGCGCGCGAGCGGCACCGGGTCGGCCACCTCGGCGAGACTGAGAATGCCGCATTGTTCGGCGGCCTCGACCACATTGGCCCGCATGCGCTCGCTATTGACCCGCGAGACCTGGGTAAAGCGCGTGATGACCGGCTGCAGTCGGCTGGCGCCCATTTCCACCGCCTTCTGCACCATGTAATCGAGGCGGGCGTGCTTCAGCGGCGCAAAGACATAGGCCACGTCGGGCAGGTGGTCCTGTGGCCGCATCTGCTCCTGGATGGTCAGTTGCTCGGCACGCTTGCGGCCGGCAATCGCCGCGCGCCATTCGCCGTCGCGTCCGTTGAACACCAGGACGGCATCGCCTGCGGACAGCCGCAGGACATTGCCGAGATAGTTGCTCTGGTCGCGTTCCAGCGTGATCACCTGGCCGGTGCTCAAGGACGCATCGATGAACAGGCGCGGAGCGGAGAAATCGTAGTTCGGCATGCGGTTGTTCGGGCTGGCTGGAACGAGGTAAGATGATCTCGGACGCACACTTGTAGCGCGAATAGCGCGCGTTGCGGAAATCTCGATCGGGCTCGGAGCGCGCCTTGACCCTTCGCTTGCTGATTCTGCTGCTCATCTCTGTGGGAATCATCCGATGCCAACAGGCCCTGGCCCAAGACACTTTTCCTGCGCCTCTGCCGAATCAGGCCCAGACGAGCGATCCGACGTTCTCCCCGAGCAAAGATGCCGGCAACGGCTCCATCGGTTTTCTCGATAGCCCTTTTTCCGGCAGCAGCGCGCCAGCTGCCGCCCCGAGCGACGACTGCACGGTGGAGTTGGTTTCTCTGCGAGGGGAAGCCGAGCAGCGCAGCAGGCTGATCAAGGCGGCGAGCGATCGCCACGCGCCGCCCGACGAAGCCTGCCGGTTGATCGGAAGCTTCGAGCAGGCGGAAGCCAAGATGGTCAAATATGTCGAGACCCACGCACACGCTTGCGGAATTTCCGTTCAGGTCTCCGATCAGCTCAAGAGCGGTCACGAGAACACGAAGCGGCTACTGCAGAAGGTCTGCGCGCTGGCGGAGCAAGTGACGCAACAACCGGCGGGAAAGGCGGGCCCAGACATGCTGGGTCCGGCGCCGACGGCCCCGACTCGCGTTTGGCCTCCCAATGGGCCGACCGGGGATTTCGAAAGCATAAAATAAGACCTCAACGGCGCGGCGACGCGATTTCCGCGCAGATGCATGCGGGCCATGAGCCGGCAATCATGGGCCGGCAATGCGGAACCAAGCCGCGCCGCGCTCCTGACAGATTTCTCAAGCTCTATTCCTCGCCAAAATCGATTGTGACCCGCAGGCCTTCTTCCGAGGGCGTCCGGGAGCGCATGATGCCCGGGCGGAGGACCGAGTTGATGATCAGACGTTCGTTGAAACCGCTGGTGGCCCTCGCTGCGCTAGCGCTGGCTGGCCAGGCTTCGGCGCAAGGGTCATCACCAGGGACTGCCCAGACCGGCAATCCGTCGCCTCCGGCCGTGGCACCGTCGCGCCCGCTCGCCGGCGGTTTCAAGCCGCCCGAAAGCTGCCTCAAGGAGTTCACGCCCTTGCGCGACGAAACGCTGCTCCGCGGCAGGCTGATGAGAGCGGCGGGCGAGCGGCATGCGCCAAATGCGGAAGCTTGCCGGCTGGTGCATGACTACGAATTGGCCCAGAGCAAAATGATCGATTTTGCTGTGGCACATGCCGAGACCTGCGGGATTCCGGCCAAGATCACCAATCAGCTCCGGGTGGGCCATGAGAGCACCGTGGCGCTGATGAAGAAGGTCTGCACGCTGACACAGCGGGCGCCTGTAGAGCCCGGTGACCGTGCTTCGTTGATCGAGCCCGTCCGTTTTGGGATGGTGGTACAGTCCATGGTGACCAAGGACAATGCTGAACCCTCGAACCTGGCGGCGGCGATTCGCCTGCCTGAACTCTGATCGCAGTTCACACGGGTCGGTTTGGGTCCGAAACGGTCCTTTTGGCCGGTGGACTGCGCCTCTGCGCCGCGTTGCTCACGAATTCGGCGGTTGTTTACAAGTGAGAGGAATCGTAAAAGCCCCTGAATCCGATCGCGCTTTGATCCGGAAGCTTGAAGGACAGCTTGGTCTTGCCGGAGAACCAGCCTTGATCATTCGCAGCCTGATTATGCCGCTCGCCGTCGCCGCTGTGCCCCTGTTTGCGGGGCAGGCGGTCGCGCAGAGCGCGTTTCCTGCGCCGCTGCCGGGCCAGACGCAGACCAGCAGTTCACCTTTTCCCCCTGTCAACGGCAATTCCGGCGCCAGCGCCGCCGCGCCGGCGAGCCCGTTCCCGAGCGCCGGTACCGCTCCCTTTGGGGGAGGCGGCGGCTTCTCGTCGCCAATGGCTCGTCCGCAGGGCGGTCCGTCAGACACCTGCATGAAGGATTTTCTTCCGCTGCGCGAGGAAGCGGAACGGCGCGGAAAGCTGATCAAGGCGGCGAGTGACCGCCACGCCTCTCCCGAGGAGGCTTGCAAGCTGATCGGCAATTTCGGTGCTGCCGAACTGAAGATGATCAAATATGTCGATGCGCATGCCGCGGGCTGCGGTATTCCGTCCCAGATCGCCGATCAACTGAAGGCTGGCCATAAGAACACCGAGGCGCTGCAGAAGAAGGTCTGCAACGTCGCCCAGCAGATGCAGCAGCGCGGGCCGGCCGGTCCCACCTTGAGCGACGTGCTGGGGTCTTCGGCCTCGCTGCCCGAAGCCAACACGGCCAAGAAGGGCGGATCGGCGTTCGATACCTTGACCGGCAACGTTCTGACGCGATGAGCGACGCGGCCGTACGCGTTGCTGACGCGACCGGCAATTGGGTCGATACGGCGGCGCCGCCATGGGCGCGGCCCTATCTTAGAGTCGCGCGCTACGATCGGCCGATCGGTTCATGGCTGCTGTTGATGCCGTGCTGGTGGTCGGCCGCACTGGCCTCAGGCATTGCACACGATCTTATCCGGTTGCCGCTCTGGATCGCGCTGTTCTTCATCGGCGCTTTCGTGATGCGCGGGGCGGGCTGCACCTGGAACGACATCACCGATCGCGACCTCGATGCCAAGGTGGAACGCACGCGGTCCCGGCCGATTCCGGCCGGCCAGATCAGTGTCAAGCAGGCGCTGGTGTTTCTGGTCGCGCAGGCGCTGATCGGACTGATCGTGCTGCTGCAGTTCAACCGGTTCGCGATTGTGACCGGGATCGCCTCGCTGCTGATTGTTGCGATTTATCCGTTCATGAAACGCATCACCTGGTGGCCACAGACCGTGCTCGGGCTCGCCTTCTCCTGGGGCGCGCTGATGGGATTTGCCGTCGCTTTCGCGCGGCTCGATGCAACGGCGTTTCTGCTTTATGCCGGCTCGATCTTCTGGGTGATCGGCTATGACACGATCTATGCGCATCAGGACATCGAGGACGACGCGCTGATCGGCATCAAGTCGACGGCTCGGCTGTTCGGCGCGCGCACGTATCGCGCCCTGGCGATCCTCTACACACTTGCCGTCGTGCTGATTGGCGCGTCGCTGCTGTCGGCCGGCTCTCACGTCGCGGCTTGGGTCGGTCTTGCCGCCTTTGCGGTGCAACTCGGCTCGCAGATCCGTCGGCTCGACATCTCCGACACAGCGCTGTGCAAGCGGGTATTCTATTCGAACCGTGACGCCGGGCTGTTCCTGTTCGCCGGCCTCGTGGCCGATGCGGTGCTGCGGTCGCTGGTGTAACTCAATCCCGGGCGATGATCTCGCGCTCACCGCGATGGATCGTCGCGCCGTTCAGCAGGTCACCGACGCGGCGGCGCATCAGGAAACGCGGGCGGCGCGAACGGATCGCATTACGGCGGCGGCGGCGCGGGGCCGCTTCCTTTGTGGTGTCCTGCAGTTGGGGCAGCGCGAAGATTTCGCTCCACATCGTCCAGGCGGCTTCGATCTCGTCGTCATCGGCACTGATGCAAAGCGGCACGCTGAGCGAGGGGTCGCGGTGCACCAGCACCAGCATGTGCACGCTATCGGCCTCGCGCAATGCGATGCCGCGGAAGTCGCTGACCCGAACATTCACCGCCATCCGCATGCCGCGCACGGCGCGACGCAGCACGACGCGCTCGCGATGAAGTTCGACCTGCCGTACGCCGCCATCGGCACGGATATCGTGCGTGGAAAACGAGACGGGCAGGGAAGGAGGGTCGAGCCGCAGGCTGCGGCCCGACCCAGCGGAATTGCTTCCGCCTGTTGCTGTTTGACGCCTCACGGCTTGATCTCCCCGCCAGGATTATGTTCCCGGTCGATGCGTGTGACCTTGCCACGGCTCCCGCCCGTTTCTGCTTAAAAAGCCTGGTTAATCAGACGTGACGAGGCATGCTCTTGCTGGCATGATTGACAAGAGCTTGGCTTGCATGATTGACGAAGCCTTGCCGAGTTGCCGACAATCCGACGCGTAATCGGCCTCATCAGCTTGAAGTCGGCGGCCGTCGCGCACATTTGTCTCAATAGAGCCGTCTCGGCGCCACCCGTACCCATTGGGATCCTGTTCGTGACCTCTTCACCGTCAGCTACTTCGCCCACGAAAGCCGCCCAGAGCGATCTGCTCGATCAATCTGCGCTCAGTGCATTGGCTGAACGCCTCGTCGAGGCGGCGCGCAAGGCTGGCGCGGATGCGGCCGATGCGATCGCGGTGCGCGGCGTTTCGCAAGGAGTCGAGGTGCGCGATGGCCGCGTCGAGGAGTCGGAACGTTCGGAAGGCGATGACGTCGGCCTGCGTGTGATCGTGGGCCAGCGCCAGGCGGTGGTCTCGACCAACGATGTCAGCGGCGACGGCGTGGCCCGGCTTGCCGAACGCGCAGTCGCGATGGCGCGCGTCGCGCCCGACGACAAATATGTCGGTCTCGCCGATCCGGCGCTGCTGTCGCGCGATTTCCCCGACCTCGATCTGCTTGATCCGGATATCCCGTCGACCGCGGAACTGGAGCGCCGGGCGCAGGAGGCCGAAGCTGCGGCACTCGCGGTGAAAGGCGTGACAAGGTCAGGCGGCGCCTCGGCCGCGGCAGGCATTGGCGGCATGGTGCTGGTGACCAGCGCCGGCTTCCGTGGCGCCTATCTGCGCTCCAGCCAGAGCATCTCGACCACCGCGATCTCCGGCGAGGGGACCGGCATGGAGCGGGATTATGACTACACGTCCGCACCGCACGGTGCTGATCTGCTGCCGCCTGGGACGGTCGGGCGCAATGCCGGGGAGCGCGCGGTCGCGCGTGCCAATCCGCGCAAGGTCGAGACCTGCCAGGTGCCGGTCGTGTTCGATCCGCGCGCCTCGGGCTCGCTGGTCGGCCATCTCGTCGGGGCCATCAATGGCGCCTCGATCGCGCGCAAGACCAGCTTTCTGAAGGACAAGCTTGGCGCGCAATTGTTCGCCAAGGGCATCCGCATCATCGACGATCCTTTGCGCAAGCGCGGGCTTCGTTCGCAGCCCTTCGATGCCGAGGGCGTCAGGGTCAAGACCACGGCGCTTGTCGATGACGGCGTACTGACGACATGGCTGCTCGATTCCGGGACCGCGCGCGAGCTTGGCCTGGTCACCACCGGTCACGCGCATCGGGGCGTTTCCTCCTCCCCATCCCCGGGGCCCTACAATCTGCATCTGGAAGCCGGCAGCGTCAGCCCGGCCGAACTGATGTCCGACATCAAGCAGGGCTTCTACATCACCGATCTGATCGGCTCGGGCGTCAACGGCGTGACCGGCGACTACAGCCGCGGCGCCTCCGGCTTCTGGATCGAGAATGGCAAGGCGACCTATGCTGTCAGCGAGGTGACGATCGCCGGCCATCTGTTCGAGATATTCAAGTCGATGGTGCCCGCCAACGATCTGGAATTCCGCTACGGCGTCAATGCGCCGACGGTGCGCGTCGAAGGATTGACGCTTGGCGGCCGCTGATCTCGAACCTTCCGACGCACAAAGCTTGCTGCGCGATGCCGAGCTCCTGAAGCACGCGGTGCGAGACGCTGGCCGGCTCGCGCTGTCGCTGTTCGGAACGGATTTGCGGAGGTGGACCAAGGGGGCCTCGTCGCCGGTTTCGGAAGCCGATATTGCGGTCAACGACCTCCTGGAAAGCCGGCTGCGCGCGGCGACCCCCGAATATGCCTGGCTTTCGGAGGAGAGTGTCGACGACGAGGCGCGCCTCGGCAAACGGCGGGTCTGGATCGTCGATCCCATCGATGGCACGCGCTCTTATCTCGGTGGCCGCGACGATTGGTGTGTCAGCGTAGCCCTGGTCGAGGATTCGGCGCCGATCCTGGCGGCGGTGTTCGTTCCCGTGACCGACGAGTTCTTCTTCGCTGCGCGCGGGCAGGGCACCATCCGCAATGGCGAGCTTGTCAGCGCCTCCGCAGGCAGCGTGCTCGACGTCTCGCGCATGGCGGGTCCGAAACCGCTGGTTGAAAAGCTTGTGTCCGGAACAGCCCGGATTGAACCTCATCCGCGAATCGGCTCGTTAGCACTGCGGCTGTGCCGTGTCGCGCATGGCGCACTCGATGCTGCTTTTGCAGGCGGACAAAGCCGCGATTGGGATCTTGCGGCGGCGCATTTGATCGTGCAGGAAGCGAATGGTAAAATGACCGCATTGTCCGGCGATCCGATCCTCTATAATCGTCGGGATGTGGCGCACGGGGTGCTGGTAGCAGCAGGACGCGATCGACATGCTGAAATCGTCACGCATTTTCGAGAAGCGTCCAAGCCTTGAGCCTTCGATCTGCGCCGTTCAAGTCGCCGCCTGTTAGTGCGGTGGATTTGACATTCGTCGCACTATGAATGTCAGCGCCGGGACACCAGGCGCGGAATTAGGAACTGCCATTATGCCAGATAGCGCCCCTCAGCAGCTGCTTCACCTCGTTCTTGGTGGCGAGCTCGTCAGCCTCGAGACGAACGAATTCAAGAATCTCGATAAGGTTGATATCGTCGGGGTGTTCCCGAATTACGCGACCGCCTATGCGGCGTGGAGAGCCAAGGCACAACAGACCGTCGACAACGCGCACATGCGCTACTTCATCGTGCATCTGCACCGCCTGCTCGACCCGGGTCACGACGCAAAGCCCGCGACTTGAAGCAACTCATTCGTAATACGCTGCGCAGCAACTGGTTTCAGCGTGCTGTGGGCTTCCTCGCGGCCGAGTATCTTCGCCTGGTGTGGCTGACCAACCGCTTCACCTATGAGCCGCCGGACGTCTACGACATCGTCGAACCGCAGATGCCGGCGATCTTCGCGTTCTGGCACGGCCAGCACTTCATGACGCCGTTTATCAAGACCAAGGCGAGCTACCGCGCCAAGGTCCTGATCTCGCGGCATCGGGACGGCGAATTCAACGCGATCGCCGTCGAGCGGCTCGGCGTCGGCACGATCAGGGGCTCGGGCGACCATGGCGCGGCCTTCCACCGCAAAGGCGGGGTCGGAGCCTTCAAGGAGATGGTGCGCGCGCTCGATGAGAACTATAACGTTGCACTGACTGCCGACGTGCCGAAGCGCGCACGGGCGGCGGGCCTCGGCATCATCATGCTGGCGCGGGAATCGGGACGACCGATCATGCCGTTTGCGATGGTCACCAGCCGTTTCATCCGGCTGAAGAATTGGGACAGCACCACCATCAATTTGCCATTCGGTCGCGGCGCATTGGTGGGGATCAAGGAAATCAGCGTGCCCCCTGACGCAGATGCCGCGACCATGGAACAGCTTCGCCTGGACCTCGAGGCGACGCTGAACGAATGCACGCGCCGCGCCTACGAGATCATCGGCCGACCTCAAGATTGTCCTCAGGGAGCATCCGGTGCCTAACACGCTGCCGATGGCATTGCGCGTCTACCGCGGATTGTCCTCGGCGGCGGCACCGTTCGCGCCCGCCGTGATCAGGCAGCGCCTGAAACGTGGCAAGGAAGATCCGGCCCGCACCGAGGAACGGCGCGGGCTCAGCCATGATCTGCGGCCGCAGGGGCCGCTGGTTTGGATTCATGGCGCCAGCGTGGGCGAGGTGCTGGCAGCGGCGGCCTTGATCGAGCGGCTGCGGGCGCTGAATTTGCGCATTCTCATTACGTCGGGCACGGTGACCTCCGCTGCGATCGTGGCCAAGCGCTTTCCGCCCGATGTCATTCACCAATACGTCCCCTACGATTCGCCACGCTTCGTGGAACGGTTCCTCGACCATTGGCGACCCTCGCTTGCGCTGTTCATCGAATCCGATCTGTGGCCCAATCTGATTCTGGCCGGGGCGGCGCGGCGGCTCTCCATGGTGTTGATCAACGGCCGCATGTCGCCGCGGTCGTTTCCGCGCTGGCGCCGGATGTCGGGCACGATTTCGGCGCTGCTCGGCCGGTTCGATGTTTGCCTCGCACAATCGAAAGCCGACGCGGAGCGTTTCATCGCGCTTGGCGGCCGCAATGTGGTGACGACAGGTAATCTCAAGCTCGACGTGCCGGCGCCCCCGGCTGATCCGGCCAAGTTCGAGCGGCTGATGGCGACGATGCGGGGGCGTCCGATGATCGTGGCTGCCTCCACCCATCCAGGCGAGGACGAGATCCTGATCGCCACGCACAAGACGCTGTCCGGGTTCTTTCCCGGGCTGCTCACCGTGATCGTGCCGCGGCACCCCCATCGTGGCGTCGCCATCGCGCATTTGGTTGCCGCATCCGGCGTGCAGGTCGGCTTGCGCTCCCGCGAGGAGCTGCCGCACGCCGCGACCGGCATCTACGTCGCGGATACGATGGGCGAACTTGGCCTGTTCTATCGGTTGGCGCCGATCGTGTTCATGGGCGGGTCGCTGGTTGCTCATGGTGGCCAGAACCCGATCGAGGCCGTGAAGCTGGGGGCTGCGATCGTACACGGACCGCATGTCTTCAACTTCAGCGACGTCTACGAGGCGCTGGATGCCGCCGGCGGTGCACGGCTCGCCGATGGACAGGAAGCCCTGGTGCGGCAGCTCGGCCAGCTGTTGGCGGATCAGGAGGCGCGGCAGGCGCTGGCGTCGGCGGGAGGGCGCGTCGTCGAGCAGCTCGGCGGTGCGCTGGAGCGCACGCTCGCGGCGCTGGAGCCGTATCTGTTGCAGGTCCAACTCGAGATGGGAGCCGCCAGTGCGTGAGCCGGCCTTCTGGCACCGGCCATCCTCCTGGCAATCCCACCTGCTTTCCCCGCTGTCGGCCCTCTATGGCGCCGTGGCCGCGCATCGGCTGCAGCGCGCAGGTCTCGATGCCGGCATCCCGGTGATCTGTGTCGGCAACTATCATGTCGGGGGCGCCGGTAAGACGCCGACCGTATTGGCGCTGACGAATATCCTGCGCGATCTCGGCGAGCGGCCGGTGGTGCTGAGCCGAGGCTATGGCGGCCGGCTGCAGGGTCCTGTGATGGTCGATCCGGCGAGGCACAGCGCGGCGGAGGTCGGCGACGAACCGCTGATGATGGCGGCCCATGTGCCGGTGGCGGTGGCGCGTAACCGGATCGACGGTGTCGCCCTGGCGAAGTCACAAGGTGCGAGCCTGATCCTGATGGATGACGGTTTCCAGAATCCGGCCATTTCCAAGGACGTCGCGCTGATCGTGATCGACAGCGAGCGCGGGCTCGGCAATGCGAAGGTGTTTCCCGCAGGACCCTTGCGCGCGCCGCTGCCGCCGCAGCTTGCTGCTACGGATGCGCTGATCGTGATCGGACGGGGCCACGCCGCCGATACGGTGTCTGCGGCCATCGCGTCGGCCGGCAAACCCGTGCTGGCGGCAAGCTTGCAACCCGATGCGGAAATTGTGACCGCCTTGAAGGGCCAGCAAGTGCTCGCCTTCGCCGGCATCGGCGATCCGGCGCGCTTTATCCGCACCCTGCGTGCAGCCGGCATCGACGTGCAACGCGAGCGGGCCTTTGCGGATCACCACCCCTTCGCCGCCGATGAAATCACCGCTCTGATCGCGGAGGCGGAAAAAGACGGGCTAACCCTGGTCACCACGGAGAAGGACCTGGCCCGGCTGCGCCGAGGCGGGGCGTTGCCGCCGGCCGCGCGGGCGATCGCTGCCTTCCCGGTGACACTCCAGTTTGATGATGTCGCGAGATTGCGAGACTTTCTGAGTGCTCGCCTCTTCTCATCGCGTCAGAAACGATTCCAGGACGCAGGCTGAGTTGCACCTCGGCAGCCACTGTTCCAGCTTTGGCTTGGTCCAGCTCGGCTGACAGCTGCTCAGCCTTGCGCCTTCAATGCGCCGGGAAAATGCCGCTGCAGCACGGCACTGGGCACCGCATAGGCCTCCTGCAGGTCGACACTCCAATATTTGAGCTCGTCCAGCGGAATCCGCACGTCGGTAATGGCGCAGCGTACATAGCTCCCCGGCGAGATCACGCGGAAATCGCCGTCGAGATACTGCACCTGGGCTTCGCCCTGGCTCGAAGGGCCAAACTTGTTGAGCACGTCCACTGTCTCCAATACCGCTTGCGTCTCAAGCAGGTAAAACCGATTGTTCATTGATATCTAGCATAGATAAGCCGTCCTGTCGCTTCCGCAAACCCACCGATTTGTGATGCTTCTGGCCAAAACCCCGTGCTAGCTAGGGGACGGTCCGCCGCAGATCCCGCGTCTCACCAATCGATGCGCTCCCTCGCACTCTCAGTCGTCCTGCTGCTCTGTGCTGCCCTTTCGGCGGCAAATGCCGGGTCGTCAGCTCCGCCTGGTGAAGTCGAGATCCCCTCCGGCAGCGTGGTTCTGCACGCGCAGCTGTACAAACCCCCCGGGGCCGGGCCGTTTCCGATCGTGATCGCGCTGCATGGCTGCGGCGGTCTGTCCGGCCGCTCCGAGTCGGTGTTGCCGCGCTATCGCGATTGGGCCGAAGAGCTGGTCAAGGACGGCAAGGCCGTGCTGCTGCCCGACAGCTATGGCTCGCGCGGACTGGGGCCGCAATGCCGGGTCAAGGAGCGCCACATCACCGGTCGCCGCGACCGCGTCGCGGACATCATCGCCGCACGAAAGTGGCTGGCGCAGCAGGCCTGGGCCATGCCCGACCGCGTCAGCTTGCTCGGATGGGGCAGCGGTGCCAGCGCGATGTTGTGGGCGGTGCGCCCGCAACTGCCCGATCATGTCGAGCCGGACTTTCGATCGGCGATCGCGTTTTATCCCGATTGCCGCGCCTCGTCCGGCCTTGGCTGGAGCGCACGTGTGCCGACCTTGATCCTGATCGGGGGCAAGGATGACGTTTACTCCCCGCCGGCCTGCCGGCAGATGATCGAGGGGGCGCGGGGCCGCAGCGCTCTGACGCGGATCGTGATCTATCCGGGCGCCTATCACGATTTCGACCGCGTCAATCTGCCCGTGCATGCGCTGGCTGGTACCGATGCCGGGACACCCGAGCGCGGCCATGTCGGGTCGGATCCGGAAGCACGCGCCAACGCGCAGAAGCTTGTCGCCGAGTGGCTCGCGCGCTGAGCTGCTGGATCATCATCCGGCGAGACGGAATCGGATTCCGATCTCATCGCTTTGCCTGAGCGTGATCTCTGCGTAAGCGCGCTCGACCTTTGTCGTGAGGGAGCACTGGTTGCCGTTTCTCCGGATCATGCTCCGAAACCGGATCATGGTCTAAAACAGGCTTCCTTGGCCGGCCGGTTTCGACACGCGCTTCGATGCTGGCCGCGCTTCGCGTGTGGTCCTTTGATGATCCTCGGGCCTGACCGTGGTCGGCCGATCGCCATCGGCCGTCGCCCCGACACGCCCGTCGGCGAACTCGATCGAGAGTGCGGCACCGGGGTTGATGCTCGCGGCATTGTGCAGCGGATGGCCGGCGCCGTCCCGCACCAGCGCGAAGCCCCTCGCCAGCACGCTGCGATAGGATAGCGCCGCCAGCAGCTTCTCATTCTGCTCGATGCGGGCCGAAAGCCGCTGCAACGACGTCGAAAGCGCGCGTCGCGCGCGCTCTGCGAGACGCTGGGTGCGTTCGCGGTCGCGCCCGATTCTTTGGCGCTGCGCTTGCGCGTTGGCGAACTTGGAGGCCTTCAGACGCGCGGAAAGTCCGTCACAGCGCTCGCGCCGGCGGTGTAACAAAGCACGGGCCGACAGCGACAGCCGTTCGGCGGCGACCACGAGACGATGGTCGGCTTGGCCGATCTGCGCATGCAGCACCCGCAAGGTCAGCCTGGCGCTCGCCGCGGCAAACTGGCGGAAATGCACGTGGGTGTTGGTCTTCAGTGCGCGAGGCAGGCGGCCGGCCGCAGCGTCCAACCGCTGGCGCGGGATCGCCAGCAGGTCGCCTGCATTCGGCAGAGCGCGCGCGGCGGCGCGCAGCTCGTTGCGGCGGTTCTCCTGGCCTCTGAGCCAGCACATCCGGGTGCGTCGCGCGAGACTCTCGATCTCCTGGATCAGATCGCTGCGTACCGGCACCGCCATCTCGGCGGCGGCGGTCGGCGTCGGAGCGCGCTTGTCGGACGCAAAATCGATCAGTGTGACGTCCGTCTCATGACCCACCGCCGAGATCAGTGGGATCATGCTCTCGGCCGCGGCGCGGACCACGATCTCTTCATTGAAGGACCAGAGGTCCTCCAGCGAGCCGCCGCCGCGGGCGACGATCAGCACGTCCGGGCGAGGGATGCGGCCGTGTTCCGGCAGCGCATTGAAGCCGCGGATGGCGGCTGCGACCTGCTCGGCCGAGCCGTCGCCCTGCACCTTCACCGGCCACACCAAGACCCGACGCGGAAAGCGGTCCTCCAGCCGGTGCAGGATATCGCGGATCACTGCGCCGGTAGGCGAGGTGACCACGCCGATCACCTCCGGGAGCCAGGGCAGGGGTCGTTTGCGTGCCGGATCGAACAGGCCTTCGGCAGCAAGCTTCTTCTTCCGCTCCTCCATCAGCGCCATCAACGCGCCGATGCCGGCGGGCTCCAGCGCCTCGATCACGATCTGGTATTTCGACGAGTTCGGATACGTGGTGAGCTTGCCGGTGGCGATGACCTCGAGCCCTTCCTGGGGCTTGAAGCGCATCCGGTAGTGGGTGCCCTTCCAGATCACCGCCTCGATCTTGGCGTTCTCGTCCTTGAGCGAAAAATAGCAGTGGCCCGAGGAATGGGGACCGCGGAAGCCGGTGATCTCGCCGCGCACCCGGACGTGACCAAACCGGTCCTCGACCGTGCGCTTCAGCGCCGAGGAGAGCTCGGAAACGGTAAATTCGGGCGCGTTGGGCAGGGCTTCTGCGGGCGGCATCGCAACTGATTCGGGTTTGGGGCAGCCCCAACGTAGGGATTTTGGGCCGGCGTCGCCAATCATATTCTGCCGCGTGCCGCCCGTCGGCGCTGTGGAAATGGGGGGCTCTTGCGAGATCCTGCCGATTCGTGCTTCGCACTGGCGCTTCCACCACAGCGACGGCGCGACACATGCATATTCTCCTGATCGGTTCCGGCGGCCGCGAACACGCCCTGGCCTGGAAGATCGCCGCCTCTCCCCTGGTGACCAGATTGTGGTGTGCGCCCGGCAATGCGGGAATCGCGAAGGAGGCAGAATGCGTCGCGCTCGATGTCAGCGACCACGCGGCCGTGATCGCCTTCTGCCGGGCGAACGACGTGGCGCTGGTCGTGGTCGGGCCGGAGACGCCGCTGGCCGCCGGCATCGTCGACGACCTCACCGCTGCCGGGATCAAGGCGTTCGGGCCGAGCAGATCGGCTGCGCAACTCGAGGGATCGAAGGGGTTCACGAAAGATCTGTGCCGTGAGTTCGACATTCCAACCGGCGCCTATCGCCGCTTCGCCAACGCCGCCGACGCGCTGGCCTATGTGCGGGCGCAGGGCGCGCCGATCGTGGTCAAGGCAGATGGCCTCGCCGCCGGCAAGGGCGTCGTGGTGGCGAAGACGTTGCCGGAGGCTGAAGCGGCCATCGAGATGATGTTCGGCGGCGGATTCGGCAGTGCCGGCGCCGAGGTCGTGATCGAAGAGTTCCTTTCAGGACGAGAGGTTTCGTTCTTCGCGCTCTGTGATGGGGAGACCGCGATCCCGCTGGCCTCGGCGCAAGACCATAAGCGCGTGTTCGACCATGACGAGGGACCGAATACGGGCGGCATGGGCGCCTATTCGCCGACGCCGTTCGTCACGCCAGACATCCACGACCAGATCATGGATCGCATCATTCTGCCGACGATAGCGGGCATGAAGGCGCGTGGCACGCCGTTCAAGGGCATCCTCTATGCCGGGCTGATGCTGACCGAGCAGGGGCCGAAGCTGTTCGAATACAACGTTCGTTTCGGCGATCCCGAATGCCAGGTCTTGATGCTCAGACTGATGTCGGACCTGGTGCCGGCCATGCTCGCCGCCTACGACGGGCAGTTGAAGAATTTCGACCTGCGCTGGTTCCGGGAGCCTGCAGTGACGGTGGTGATGGCGGCGAAGGGTTATCCCGGCGACTACAAGAAGGGCAGCGTCATCGAGGGACTTGACGAGGCGGCCAGGATCGAAGGTGTCGAGATCTTCCATGCCGGCACGGTGGCGAAGGATGCCACGATCGTGGCCAATGGCGGCCGTGTGCTCAATGTCTGCGCTTCCGGCAAGACGGTCACCGAAGCGCAGGCCCGCGCCTATCAGGCCGTGGATCGCATCAAATGGGCCGATGGCTTTTGCCGCCGCGACATCGCTTGGCAAGCCATCGAGCAGGAGAAGGCGAGAGAGTGAAGGCAGGGCATCCTTACCGCCTCGCCTTGAAGAATTCCCGCAGCAGCGTCGCCGCCTCCTGCTCGCCGACGGTGGAATAGACCTCCGGCGCATGATGGCAGGTGGGCGACGCAAAGAAGCGGACGCCCGATTCCACCGCGCCGCCCTTGGGATCGGCGGCGCCGTAATAGAGCCTGCGGATGCGGGCGAAGGAGATCGCGCCGGCGCACATGGTGCAGGGCTCGAGCGTGACGTAGAGATCGCAATCGACCAGCCGCTCGCTGCCGATCACCTGGGCCGCTTGGCGCAACGCCAGCATCTCGGCATGGGCGGTCGGATCGCGGTCGGTAAGGGTCCGGTTGGCGGCCGTGGCAATGACAGCGTTGTTCCGTACCACCACGCAGCCGATCGGGACTTCGCCGGCCTTTGCGGCCGATTCGGCCGCTTCCAGCGCCAAATCCATGAAAGAAGGCGTGTTCATGGCTCGTATTGCCTGGATAAGTCTGCTACTGGGTTGGCCTTCAGCACAAGTGAACCCCGGTTTTTTGCGTGACATGCGCCGCTGAGAGCGCGTGTATCACTCTTTCCGTCCTGTACCTCGAAGTGAGACCTTCATGCCCCGCGACACCGATAAAGACAACGACTCCCGCGGCCGGCGTGATCGGCCTCAGCGGGCTCGGTCTGATGGCGGCAAGGGCCGTTCCGGCGCGGCTCGCGGACCGGAGAAGAAGTTCGCCAAGCGCGGCGCTGGCGGCGGCAAGGATTTCGCCGCCAAGCGCGACGGCGGTAAGCGCACCGCCGGAGAGGGGCGACCGCCGCGCCGTCGCGAGGACGCCGATGCGCCGCGCCGTCCCTATGGCGACAAGCCACGCTTCAACCGCGATGAACGTCCGCGGGGCGACCGGCCGTTCGCCGATCGTCGCTCGCGCGGCGAGGACGGCGAGAAGCGCGCCTTCAAGCCGCGCGGAGACCGGCCGAAATTCGACCGCGACGATCGTGGAGGCGATAAGCGTCCTTACACGCCGCGCGCCAATCGCGATGAGGGCCGCCCCGCAGCCCGATCGTCCGAGCGGAAATTTGGCGAGCGAAAGCCTTACGCCTCGCGAGACCGCGACGGAGACAAACGCCCCTACGCGCCGCGCGGTGACCGCAACGATCGCCCCCGCGGAGAGCGAAGCTTTGGCGACCGTCCACCCCGCAGCGGCGATCGGCCGGAGCGGAAATTCGGTGGGGACAAGAAGTTCTCGCGCGGTGCGGACGGCGATCGCAAGAGCTCCTGGACGGACCGCAAAGGCGATCGCGGTCCGCGCAGCAATTTTGGTGACCGTCCATCCCGTGGCGACAGCAAGCCTTGGCAGAAACGCGGGCCCGATGCGGATCGTCCGGAGCGCAGCGCACGTCCGCCTCGGGAGGGCGCGCGCAATTTCGACCGGCCGCGATCCGAGCGCACGGGCGAGGACCGTCCGAAGTTCGGCCGTCCGCGTTTCGAACGTGCGGGCGACGAGCGGCCGAGTCGCGGCCGCAGCGACTGGCAGGAGCATCCGCGCAGCGAGGGCCGTGGCGGTGACCGTTTCGCCGAGCGGCCGCGCCGTGAGAATGAGGATGATAGTCAGGTGTTCGCCAAGCGTCCGGCCTTTGGCGGTCGCGGACCCTATCGCGAACGCAAGCCTGACACGGACAAGCGCAGTGCACGCACGGCTGTTGAGCCGGCGACGTCCAAGAAGACCGGCGAGAGGATCGCCAAGGTGGTGGCCCGGGCAGGTCTTGCCTCGCGCCGCGACGCCGAGGAGATGATCACGCAGGGCCGCGTCGCCGTGAACGGGCGGGTGATCAACTCGCCAGCGCTCGACGTCACCGCGAATGATGTAATCACCGTCGACGGTGCGCCACTGCCGGAGCGCGAGCGCACGCGACTGTTCCTCTATCACAAGCCGCGCGGGCTGATGACGACGCACAGCGACCCCGAAGGGCGGCCGACGGTGTTCGACAATCTGCCGGAGGGGTTGCCGCGGCTGATCTCGATCGGCCGGCTCGACTTCAACACCGAGGGCCTGTTGCTGTTGACCAATGACGGCGGCCTGGCGCGTGTGCTGGAGCTGCCGGAAACGGGCTGGATGCGCCGCTATCGCGTCCGCGCCCATGGTGAGGTCACGCAGGCGCAGCTCGATCAGCTCGCCGCAGGCGTCGAGGTCGACGGCGTCAAATACGGGCCCATCGAGGCCACGCTCGAGCGCGACCAGGGCGCCAATGTCTGGCTGGTGGTGGCGATCCGTGAAGGCAAGAACCGCGAGGTGCGCAACGTGTTGTCGCATCTCGGGCTGGAGGTGAACCGGCTGATCCGCGTCTCGTACGGACCGTTCCAGCTCGGCGAGCTCGGCGAGGGCGAGGTGCAGGAGATCAAGTCGCGGGTGCTGCGCGAGCAGCTCGGCGAGAAGGTGATTGCGCAGGCCGGTGCCGATTTCGGAGTGGCGGCGGAGAGCAAATCGGGAAGCGGAGAACGTGAACCGCTGCCGTCGCCGAAGCCGAAAGCCAAGCGGGAAGTGGTGGCCGATCGCAAGGGCCGCCGCGTGCTGGTGCAGCGGACCGGCAGCGAGGAGGCGCGTGCCCGCCACGAGGCCGAGGCGCGTTTCCCCGGCCCGCCGCGGCGGCCGAAGCGCGGCTATCACGGCAAGCGCGATCTCGCGCCGCGGGACGAATAGGACGTTCTGATGCGCGTCGTCGGGGGACGGCTGAAGGGCCGCAACATCGCCTCGCCTGCCTCGCGAGAGATCCGTCCGACGCAGGATCGCTTGCGCGAGTCCGTCTTCAACATCCTGATCCACGCCTACGACAACCCGATCGAAGGCGCGCGGGTGCTCGACCTCTTCGCCGGTACCGGTGCGCTCGGTATCGAGGCGGTCTCGCGCGGGGCTGCGTTTGCGCTGTTCGTCGACAATGGCGCGGAAGCGCGGGCGCTGCTCCGCAACAATGTCGAGGCGCTCGCGCTCGGCGGTGTCACCAAGGTCTATCGCCGCGATGCGACCAATCTCGGCCCTGCGCATCCGATCGAGCCGTTCTCGCTCATCTTTCTGGATCCGCCCTATGGCAAGGGCCTCGCTGAGAAGGCGCTCGCTTCCTTGCGCGAGGGCGGCTGGCTCGTGCCATCGGCGCTGGTCGTGGTCGAAGAGGCCAAGGCTGCCGCGTTCAAAGCGCCTGATGGCTTCGAGGAGCTCGAGCGCCGCGCCTATGACGATACCGAGTTCATATTCCTGCGCGCGTGATCCGCTATCTCCGCCCGAACAGCTTCTCGATATCCGATAATTTCAGTTCGACATAAGTCGGCCGGCCGTGATTGCATTGGCCGGAGTTCGGCGTGTCCTCCATCTCGCGAAGCAGCGCGTTCATCTCTTCCGGTTTGAGTCGGCGGCCCGCGCGCACCGAGCCGTGACAGGCCATGGTGGCGGCGACATGCATCAGGCGCCGCTCCAGCGGCAGCGCCTCGCCCCATTCCTCCATGTGCTCGGCGAGATCGCGCAAAAGCGCGGCTGCATCGACCTTGCCGAGCAGCGATGGGGTCTCGCGCATCGCGATGGCGCCGGGACCGAAGGATTCGATGACCAAGCCAAACGACGCCAGCTCCTCGACCCGCGCGAGCAGCTGCTCGACGGTGGCTTCATCCAGCTCGACGATATCAGGGATCAAAAGGATCTGCCGCTGCACGCCATGCGCGGCGAGCGAGGCCTTCAGCCGCTCATAGACGATGCGCTCATGCGCGGCGTGCTGATCGACGATGACGAGCCCGTCGCGGGTCTGCGACACGATATAGGTGTCGTGGATCTGCGTGCGCGCCGCGCCCAGCGGACGGTCGAGCAGATCGAGCGGGGCGGGCTGCTCATGCAGCCGCACATCGGCGGTGGGGGCGCCGACATCGAAGGCGCGCTGCCCCGCTTCGGCGAAGGCGTTGGCTGCGGCGCCGGCCAGCGCGGCCATCGGGCCCGCCGGAAACGATGGCGAACTGCGCCAGTCCCAATTGCCCGGACGCGGCGGCGGCGTGAAGGCGGGACGGAATGCGGTGATGGTGGCGCCGCCCTCATTGGCCGCGGTGCGCCGGCCCTCGCGCGCCAGCCCCTCTTTCAGCGCATGCACGATCAGCGCGCGCACCAGGCCGGCATTGCGGAAGCGCACCTCCGTCTTGGCGGGGTGCACATTGGCATCGACCTCGCGGGAATCCAGCGTGACGAACAGCGCCACCACCGGGTGCCGGTCGCGCGGTAGGTAATCGGCATAGGCGGCGCGCACGGCGCCCAGGATCAGCTTGTCGCGCACCGGACGGCCATTGACGAAGAGATACTGGCCAAGCGCGTTGGCGCGGGTCAGCGCCGGTGCCGCGGCAAAGCCCTCGACCACCACTCCGTCTCGTTCGCTCCGCACCTCGATCGCATGGCTGCGGAAATCCGCGCCGAGGATGTCGCCAAGCCGCGTGAGCTGCCCCGGCGCTCCCGGCAGCGCCGCGGCCCAGGTCACGGGCGCACGCTCCTCGCCGGCAAGCGTAAAGGCGATATCGGGTTGCGCCATCGCCAGCCTGCGCACCACCTCGCGGATCGCTTCCGCTTCGGTGCGGTCCGTTTTCAGGAACTTCAGCCGCGCCGGGGTCGCATGGAAGAGATCGCTGACCTCGACCCTGGTCCCCTGGTTCAACGCGGCCGGCATCACCTTCGACTTCACGCCACCGTCGACCGAGAGCGCCCAGGCATGCGGCTCGCTCTTGTGGCGCGTGGTGATCGAGAGCCGCGCCACCGAGCCGATCGAGGGCAGCGCCTCGCCGCGGAAGCCCAGTGTCCTGATCTGCAGCAGGTCCTCGTCGTCGAGCTTGGAGGTGGCGTGGCGCTCGACCGCAAGCGCAAGATCGGCTGCGGTCATGCCGGCGCCGTCATCGGTGATGGCGATGCGCCGGCGGCCGCCGCCATCGGTGAAGATGTCGACCCGGCTCGCGCCGGCATCGATCGCGTTCTCGACCAGCTCCTTGACCACGCTCGCGGGCCGTTCGACCACCTCGCCGGCGGCGATGCGGTTGACGACCTGTTCGGGTAACTGGCGGACGGGCATGGGCGATGCTGCACTGCGATTCGAAAAGAGCCGCCCATTGTAGCCGCGCTCGAGGTCGATGGATGCAGCGAAATCGCGCCTGTCCCCATGGCGTCGCGCCAGAATTATGGCGCCGAGCCATCGAATCCCGCCCCCGGGAGGACAGCCCGGCCTCAGGTGGATTGTGAGGCGACAGGCGCGGGTATATCGTTTCGAAAAACAGCGATCTGCCGGGAGGGAACCATGTGCCATCTGTTCGCCCACCAGCCGCAACGCGACTATGAATCGCAGACGCGGTCTTTGCGCATCGGCGGCCACTGCACCTCGATCCGGCTCGAACTGTCGTTCTGGGACACGCTGGAGGAGATCGCGGCGAAGGAAGGCATGAGCCTCGCCAAGTTCCTCACCACGCTGTACAGCGAAGTGCTCGACCATCATGGCGAGGTCAGGAACTTCGCCTCGCTGCTGCGCTGCTCCTGCCTGATCTATCGCGCCAGGACCACCGCCGCGATGCCGGCATTCCCCGACAGCGCGGCCGCGATCCTGGATGCGGCGGAATGAATCGCAACCATCCGTCGAGACGCCCGCCTGCGGCGGGCTCCTCAGGATGAGGATGTTTTTGCGGCGCGATCCTTGATCCTCATGGTGAGCGGCGAAGCCGCGCGTCTCCGGACGATGCTACGCATCGCCTTGATAACCATGAGGCCCCTTCAAAGTCACGCGTTCAGATCTCCTTCTTCTGCATCATGCCGGCGATGGTGTCGGCCTGGCGGATCGCCAGCGCCACGATCGTCAGCGTCGGGTTGCAGGCCGCGCCCGATGTGAACTGGCTGCCGTCGGAGACGAACAGGTTCTTGATGTCGTGGGTCTGGCCGAACTTGTTGACGACGCCGTCCTTCGGCTTCTCGCTCATCCGGTTGGTGCCGAGATTGTGCGTCGAGGGATAGGGCGTGGTCGGATAGGTCACGGTCGCCCCGACCGCCTCATACACCGCCGCGCCCTGCTTGTAGGCATGCGCCCGCATCGCAAGGTCGTTCGGATGATCGTCGAAATGCACGGAGGCGACCGGCATGCCGAACTTGTCCTTGGCGCTCGCGTCGAGCGTGATGCGGTTGGTTTCCTGCGCCATGTCCTCGCCGACCAGCCACATGCCGGCCATGCGCGGATAAGTCTCCATCGCCGCGGTGAAGCTGCGGCCCCAGGCGCCGGGATTGAGGAACGCGGCCATGAAGGGCAGGCCCAGCGACAGCGTCTCCATCTCGTAACCGCCGACGAAGCCGCGCTTGGGGTCGTGCCGCGCCTCGTCGCGGATGATGCCGGCCATGGTGGTGCCGCGATACATGTGCACCGGATTTTCGAAGCTCGCATAGACGCTGCCGGTCATGTGCCGCATGTAGTTGCGCCCGACCTGGCCCGATGAGTTGGCGAGGCCGTCCGGGAACATGCTGGAGGCGCTGTTGAGCAGAAGCCGCGGGCTCTCGATCGAATTGCCGGCGACGGCGACCACGCGCGCCTTCTGCAGCTGCATCTGGCCCTGGCCATCGGCATAGACCACACCGGTGACCTTGCCCGAGGCATCATGCTCGATCTTGATGGCCATGCTGTTGGGGCGCACTTCGAGATTGCCGGTGGCTTCGCCCTTCGGGATCTCGGTGTAGAGCGTCGACCATTTGGCGCCGGACTTGCAGCCCTGGAAGCAGAAGCCGATCTGCTGGCAGCTGCCGCGGCCGTCGCGCGGCTCGGAATTGATCGCCATGTTGCCGGTGTGCACGGTCTTGTAGCCGAGCCGCTTGGCGCCGGCCTCCAGCACCTTGAAATTGTTGTTGCCGGGCAGCCCCGGAATGCCGTTGGTGCGGGTCACGCCCATCTTGAACTCGGCCTTGGCGTACCATGGCTCCATCTCGGCCAAGGTGATCGGCCAATCCAGCAGGTTGGCACCGGGCACTGCGCCATAGGTGGTCCTGACCTTGAACTCATGCTCGTCGAAGCGCAGCGACGCGCCGGCCCAGTGCACGGTCGAGCCGCCGACGGCCTTGACGATCCAGGCCGGCAAATTGGGGAAGTCCTGATGGACGCGCCAGGTGCCGGAGGTCGTGCGCATGTCCTTCCAGGCGAGCTGGGTGAAGCTGTCCCACTCGTCATTGATGAAGTCGGGGATCTCGTAGCGGTCTCCCGCCTCGAGGATGACGACCTTGATGCCCTTCTGCGCGAGCTCGTTGCCCAGCGTGCCGCCGCCGGCGCCGGAGCCGATGATGACGACCACGCTTGAATCGTTCTGATCGAATTTGGCCATTGTGGTTTCCTCCGCGTTCTTGGTTTTTCGGGCTCAGGCTTTCGGCAGCCAGTCGATGTCGGAGAAGCCGCGGTTGATGTAGCCGCCGTGCTCGGCGGAGGAGCCCTCGTAGCCGAATTTCGGCCAGACCTCTTTTTGATTGTAGAGCGAGACGACGAGATCGCTGCGGATCGCCTTGAAGAAGGCCGTGTGCTCGATGCCCTGCAGGAGCGCCACGCGATCGGCTTCCCATGGTACGTCCGCGTAAGCGACGTTGTGGCGGTCGCGCGCATCCTGGTCGAGGCGCGCGACACCGTCATTGATCATGCTCTTGACCGCGGCGTCTGCCGTCGCCTTGCCGTCCCATGGCTTCACCGCGACGATGTAGTAGCGGTCGGCGAGGATATCGTGCGGATAGATGTCGCGCGCCACCTTCACTAGCGTCTTCAAGGTCGCCAGCGTCAGCGTCTTGGCGTCCTCGGCCCAGGCGTCGGTGACCCCGAGGCCGGTGGTGGTGGCAACGGCAACGGCGGGGACCGTCGATGCCGCACCTTTGAGAAAGATGCGGCGGTCGAACTTGCTGCGCGGATCGACTTCTCTCATGGTTTCCTCCGTGGGATTTTGATTGGGTCTTGCCGTTCTCAGCCGAAGCGCCCGCCGCGCTGGATCACCTCGATCTTGTAGCCGTCGGGATCGGTGACGAAGAAGAAGCGGGCGAGCGTTGCTCCATTGTGCTTGAAGTCGCGCAGGGGCCCCGGCGACAGCTGCTCGCGTTCGAAGCGGGCGTGCTCGGCCTCGAGGTCGTCGACCACGACGGCGAGGTGGCCATAGCCGTCGCCGAGCACATAGGGCTCCTTGCGGTCGTAGTTCACGGTCAACTCGACCTCGAACGGCGATGACGGATGGCGCAGATAGATTAGCGCGAAATCGTCGAACCGCAGGTGATCGGCGATCTCGAGGCCAAAGGCGCGCTTGTAGAAATCGAGCGACTTCGCCTCGTCGAAGACACGGATCATCGAATGAACGGGTTTGGCCATGTTACTTCAGCTCCTTCAGATAGGTGATGATCGCGGTGCGGACCTCCGGCTTGGCCTGGCGATAGGCCATCACGGCGCCGGCGATCACCTCTTGCGGGTTGGTCAGCCAGCTATCGAGCTTCGCCGCGTCCCAGGTGAAATCGGCTTTGGCGAAGCCCGCCGAGTAGTGGAAGCCCGCGAAGCTGCCGGCGCGGCGCCCGATCACGCTCACCAGCGGCGGGCCCTGGCGGATCGGCTCGGAGAGCGTCGTGGTATGACAGGTGCCACATTGCTGTTTGAACAGCGTCGCGCCGTCGACCGGCTTGGGCGCGGGCAGTGGCATTTGCGCCGTCGCGATGCCGGCAAGCAGTACCGCGCCGCAACATCCAAGGCTCAGTCCAAGGCTCAATCCAAGGCTCAGTCCAATTCCAATGCGCCGCACTGCACGCCGTCCCGACATCGAGCCTCCCCATCGTTTTGGAGGAGACTAGGTCGTAGCGAATTGGCGTTGGTAGTAGCGGGCTATTTCAGGAAAGAACAAAACGAGTGATGCACTCCTTGCAATGCGCAAGGCTTCAGAATGTCCGCCTTAATAGAATGAAATGTGGTCGATCTCGTGCGGCGCGCTCGGTTCACCTCTCCCGTTGGGAGAGGTCGGATTGCATCGTCAGATGCAATCCGGGTGAGGGGTTACGGTCCTTCGTGAGCGTGGAGCCCCCGCACCGGATCACTCATTACATTCGCCATCGACCTCTTCCCGCCGGGAGAGGTGAACCGAGCGTGCCGCGAGGTCGCATCGGTCATCGACTTCACTTAATCATCAAACCTCCGCGCGCCGCGGCCGGCCTTGATGTCGCCGCGGTGCTTCTTGCCTTCGAGCCGGCGCTGCTTGGAGCCGAGCGTCGGCCTGGTCGGACGGCGCACCTTCGGTCGCACCATCGCTTCGCGCAGGAGCGTGACCAGCCGCTCGATCGCGTCGGCCTTGTTGCGCTCCTGGGTGCGGAAGCGATCGGCCTGGATGACGATGACGCCGTTCTTGGTCATGCGCTGCCCGGCCAGGCGTTGCAGCCGCGCCGCGGCATCTTCCGGCAGAGGCAGACGAGCCGCATCGAAGCGCAGCTGCGCCGCGGTCGAGAGCTTGTTCACGTTCTGCCCGCCGGGACCGGAGGCGCGAACGAAAGTGATCTCGATGTCGTTCTCGTCGATGGCAAGGTCGCGGGCGATCCGCAGCATGAAGGCACCAGGCGCTAAGGATTCGGCGTGCACCATAGCGGGTTTATGGCGGGTTTGCGCGGGTCTGGATGGCTGGAGCGAGGCTGGCCCGGGTAAGAAACTAAAACTCCGCTGTCGTCCCGGCGTTCAGCCGGGACCGATACTCCCAGGGAGCAGTTCGGGGCACGCTCGTCGTTGGACCTCCCGCATCACATCCGCCGCGGCGTATGGGTCCCGGGTCGGCGCCACGACCGCGCTGGCGCGCGTCGCGGCTTGCCCGGGACGACAGCGGAGGCGAGGTTGGATTTACGTCTCAAACAGCCATGGCAGGTAACGGACGTGTCAGCGCGGTCTCGCGGCGCATCGCGCCCGAGGTCTGCAATCAGTTCGTCCCTCTTGAAAATCGAGAGGGCGCGGGGAATGCCGGGTGAAGGCCTCACCCATGGCCCGCCTGCAGAAAAAAAGCAGGCGGCAGTCACCACAGGTGCAGCCGATCAACCGGCATTCCCCGCGCGACGGTCTTAACGCTTATACGCAGTCTCCCTGGTGCGCCGGGCTTGTTGGCCACCATGCTGCGACAACGCGCGAGGCGCGTTGCGCAGGTGATACCAGCGTCGGGGTATCAGGACCCTGCGACTTCACGTCCGCGCCATGCCGTTCGTCTGCGTAGCAAGCTACGTTGCGTCATGGCAGCGGCCATCGCATCCCCGCCTCACGTGTCGTGACGATCGCGCGCAACGCCCCTCTCGCCGAGGCGGGATGGCGCTAGACAACCATTATTTCTGAAAATACGAAAGTGATTTATTTCTCACGGCAAGGCTGGACAGGCCAAATCAGCTTGAAGTGGCACGCGAAATTCGCCTCAGCGCGCATGTCATTTCCGCCTGTTCCAGAGGCTGGAAGCTGTCGGTCTTTCTTTGTGGCCCTCCTTCGAGACGTCCGCCGATGGCGGGCTCCTCGGGATGAGGACAGGCTCTGCGGCGCAATGTGCGATCCTCACGGCGAGGAGCGCCGGTAGCGGCGCATCTCGAACCGTGCGGCTGCCGGCCATAAAGCAAAGCCCTGCCGATGAGGGCAGGGCTAAGCTCAATTTGCTGCATCTTTGGTTGGTCGGCTCAATCCGGCTTGATCGCCGGTGCGGTGGCGGCGGCGGGCTGGGCCACGGCCTGCGGCGTGCGGCCGACCATCACGGTCAGCAGGCCCTGGCTCCACAGCCGCTTGGCGACGGCCTTGGCGTCCTCCAGCGTTACCGCGTTGACGACCTCGCTGCGCTTCTCGATGTAGTCGATCGGCATCTTGTCGAGCTGGTATTGCAACAGCGCCTGGGCCAGCTTCGAGGAGGTATCGAGCGCGAGCATCTGCGAGCCGTTGATGTAGGATTTGGCCTCGTCGAGCTCCTTCTGCGTCGGGCCCTCCTCGGCGATACGGCGGATTTCGCGGTCCACGGCGTCGATGGTCTCGCCGGCGCGGTCTGCGCGCGTGCCGGTGTTGCCGATGAACAGCGCCGAATGGTCCATCCAGATCAGCGCGTCATAGACCGAATAGGCAAGCCCGCGCTTCTCGCGCACTTCGCGGTAGAGCCGCGACGACAGCCCGCCGCCACCGAGGATGTGGTTCACGACATAGGCCGCCATGAACTGCGGATCGTGCCGGGCGATGCCGGGGCCACCGAAGGTGATCACGGTCTGCGGCACGTCGAGCGCGACCTGCACGCGTTGCGGCGGCTGGGTGGCGGCAACGTCGGGCACCGGAGTCAGGCTGGCCTTGGCCGGCAGCGAGCCGAAGGTCTGATCGAGCAGCTTGCCGAGCGTCGCCGGATCGACATCGCCGACCACGGCGACCTTCAGCGTGTCCTTGGCGACGACATGGCGGACATAGTCCTTGAGGTCGTCGATGGTGATGGTCGGGACGCTTTCCAGCGTGCCGTTGGCCGGCCGGCCATAGGGATGGCCGGGATAGGCGAGCTCGAGGAATTTGCGGCCCGCCATCGCGGACGGATTGGTGCTCTCGCGCCGCAGGTTCGAAATCACCTGCGAACGGATCCGCTCGACATCCTCGCTGTCGAAATGCGCCGAGGTCAGCGCCATCCGGAGCAGATCGAACGCCTCGTCCTTGTTGTCGCGCAGCATGCGCAGCGAGCCGCGAAGCTGATCGCGCGAGGTCGAGAAGCTCAATTCGATGGCGCGGCGATCAAGCCGCTCATGGTAGGTCTTGGAATCGAGGTCGCCGGAGCCCTCGTCGAGCAGGCTGGCGACGAGATTGCTGACGCCGGGCTTGCCCGCCGGATCCTGCGAAGCGCCGCCGGCGAAGGCATATTCCATCGCGATCAGCGGCACGGTGGAGTCCTGCACGAACCAGGCCTCGATCCCGCCGGGCGAGATCAGATGCTGGATCTTGGCGGCGGCCTGCGCAGAGGTCGATGCCGCAAGCGCGGCCGTTGCGACGACGAGCACGCAGGCGAAGCGGCGGGCGAAAGTGCTGATATGGCTCACGAACGCTTCTCCTCGCGCTTGGCCGAATTGTCCTTGACCAGATAACCGGTGACGGAGCGTGTCTTCTGCAGCCACTTCTGGGCCGCCGCGCGCACCTGCTCGGCGGTGACGGCCTTGATCCGATCCGGCCAGCTTCTGATGTCTTCGATGCTGAGGCCCGTAGTGAGGCCGCCGCCATACCACCGCGCCATGGTCGCCTGGTTGTCCTGGGCGTAGATCGCTTCTGCGACCAGCTGGGTCTTGACGCGCTCGAGATCCTCGGCGCGTGCCGGGTTCTGCGCGAGTTCGGCGATCACGCCATCGACCACCGCCTCGACCTGCGCGAAGTCGACGCCGGACCTTGGCGAGACCGCAATCGAGAACTGGGTCGGATCGAGCGAGGTGCCCTGATAGGACGCGCTCGCATTGACCGCGAGCGGCTTGTCGACCACCAGCGCGCGGTAGAGATAGGAGTTGCTGCCGCTGCCCATCAGCTGCGCCAGCACGTCCAGCGCGGCGGACTCGCCCGGGGCCGCGGTCGCGGCCGACGGCACCAGGTAGAAGCGGCGCATCGAGGGCTGCTCGACATGCGGATCGGCGAGCGTGACGGTGCGCGGGGCCACCGGCTCGGGTTCCTGCGGGCGAATGCGTCGCGGTGGGATATCGGGCTGGGCCGGGACCTTGGCGAAGGTCTGCTCGACCATCGGACGGACTTCGTTGATATCGGTGTCGCCCGCGATCACCAGGATCGCGTTGTTGGGCGCATAGAAGCGCCGGTAGAAGGCCAGCGCATCCTCGCGGCCGAGCTTCTCGATTTCGGGCTTCCAGCCGATCACCGGCCGGCCGTAAGGATGGTTCAGATACAGCGCAGCCATGATCTGCTCGTTGAGCCGCGCCTCCGGATTGTTGGCAACCCGCATGTTGTATTCTTCGAGCACGACGTCGCGCTCAGGCAGCACGTTCTCGTCCTTCAGCACGAGCCCGGTCATGCGATCGGCCTCGAACTCCATCATCTTGGCGAGCTGATCGCGCGGCACCCGCTGGAAGTAGCCGGTGTAGTCGACGGAGGTGAAGGCGTTCTCATTGCCGCCGATCTTCAGCACGGTCTGCGAGAACTCGCCGGCCGGATGCTTGGCCGTGCCCTTGAACATCAGGTGTTCGAGAAAATGCGCGAGGCCCGATTTGCCGGGCGTCTCGTCGGCGGAGCCGACCTTGTACCAGATCATCTCCGTGACCACCTGGGTACGGTGATCCTGGATCACCACCACCTGCAGGCCATTCGGAAGCGTGAAGCTGGCGGGAGGCTCCGATGCGAACGTCGTTTGTGCCTTGGCGCCGGTGGAGATCGCCGCGAGCGACATGAGGGCGGCGGCGAAGACGAAGCGGAAAGCGGACATCCTGATCCTTTTGAAAACCCGAAGACAAGCGATCGGGTGGGGCAACGGCATCCTACACCGAGCCGAAAACGCCCGGCGTCACAAAGCGGCGACGAAAATCGCAGCGCCGGCGTATTCCGAATCCGAATTAACATTCCCGACGACCACGTCAGCGAATGAGGATTCGAAGGGCAGTTCAAAAACCCTAGATCATGATGCGATTAGAAGGAATCGCATCATGATCTCATCTCTTTGATTGAGCATGATCTTTTCGGAAAACCGGCTTCCACTTTTCCGGATCATGCTCAAAGTTCCAGCGTGGCTTGGTTCAGCAACCCTCCGCGCCGTGAGCGCAGCCGGGGCGCATTCCGAACCACCACACGCGTTAAGCATGATGCGCACAATCCCGGAAAAATGCGGGCAGCGCGCGCCTCACTTCTCTTTGCCGGACATGATGTCCATCTGCTTGTTGTTCAAAGGCTCCATCGGACCGGTGCCGTAGGCATAGTTCGGCGACGGCGTCTGATAGCCCGGCGGTGGCTGGGTGAGGGTTTCCCGGGTCGGTTCGGTGCTGAAGGGCTTGCTCTCGCTGTCGTTGCCCTTGAACATGCCGAACAGGCCGCCTTTGAAGCCCAGCTGGGCCGGACTCAGCATCGGGTTGCCGGTGACGCCCGGCTGGACCGGATCGTTGCTCTTCTTCTCCGCCACCGCGGTCCCGGCCCTCAACTCGGCCGGCGTCAGCGGACGGGCGGATGCCGCCGGATCCTTGTTGTCCTTCTTGCGGGCGGCGGCGGCCGCCTTGCGGCGCTGCACGTCCGGATCCTTCGGCCAGTTCGGTGCGTTGGCTTCGGCAGAAGCGGCCGGCGGCGGCAGGTCGATCTTGGGCGGCACGACCAGCGGGGAGCGCTCCCGATAGTCGATGGAGGGCGTCTCCATGTTGGTCGCGCCCATGCCGCGCATGAGGTTGTCGATGATCTTCTCTTCGAAGGTCTTGTCGTCCTCTTCGTCGTCCTGGGCGCGGGCGGCGCCGGAGACGAGCAGCAGGCCGATGCCGAAGGCTGCGGCGGAGAGCTTCAGGACGCTCGTCATCGCGCGATGAGTGCTCCTTGCGCGGGTCTCGGTGCTATCGGTCTTGCGCATGGCTTTCCCTCGTTTCGGCTCGTGTCCCCGAACGGTGCAAATATCCGCCGATCGCGAAAAAGTGAGGAGGCTCAATCCCTTGCTGCCCCTCAGCGATCACTCGCCAAAGCGTCGTATCGACCCGGATCAGGGCGCTTTTGCGGCGGGGACTCCGATGAAGGAATCATACAATAGGGCGGCCACGCCAGCAACAATGGCCACATCCGCGAGATTGAACACGTACCAATTATAGACGTGGCCGGCGATCTCGACGTGGAACAGGGCGAAGTCGACCACCGCGCCATAGGCGAGGCGGTCGATGGCATTGCCGACCGCGCCGCCGATGATCATGCCGAGCGCGGTCGTCGCGAGCCTGGTCTGGGAGCGGACCATCCAGATCGCGAGCGCGACCACCGCGACGGCCTTCACCGCCATCAAGGCGAACTGGGCCAGGGGGCTGTCGTTCTGCAGCCAGCCGAAGCTGATGCCGATGTTCCAGGCGAGGTCCAAGTCGAAGAACGGCGTGACCCTGACCCGGCCCCGATTGGCAATATCGAAGACATAGAGCAGCCAGAGCTTGGAGGCCTGGTCGATGACCAAGGTGGCGAGGGCGGCGATCAGGCCGAGACGGAGCGGAGATTTCATGCCGGGGTGCTCGCGGCAATCAAGGACGTCGTCCGGGCGAACGCCGGGACCCATACCGCGTGATGGTTTTTGGCGGAAAGACTTCCGATCATCTGTCTTTTCTGACAAGCGAGGACGGTGGTTATGGATCCCGGCGTTCGCCGGGATAACGGCGGAGTTCGAGGTGGCTGGGCCGGGTTAAACACTCACCCCCAGCGCCTTCCATTCGCGCAGCGCCTGCGCATCGCGCGGCGAGACGTCGGGATAGTCGGGATCCTCGCCGACGGTCGGCAGCACTTTCCAGGAGCGCGCGCATTTGCGTCCCTGGGCCTTCTCGACCACCACGGCCACATCAGGCACGGACTCGAGACGAAACGCGCCAGCCGGCGCTTCGCCCTCGCGTACCTCGTAGTTCGAGGTGATGCAGATCTCGGCCAGATCAGCATCGAACAGCGTGGCGAGCAGGGCGCGGTCGCCGACATAGATGATCGGCGAGGCTTCGAGCGAGGAGCCGATGGTCTTGGCGGCGCGTTCGAGTTCGAGCGCACCGGTGACCACACGCCTGACGGCGCGGATGGTTTCCCACTTCGCCGCGAGCGTCTCGTCGCGATAGTCGCCAAGCCCGTCCGGGAACAGCGTCAGGTGCACCGATGGCTCAGCCTCCGGCCGTGCCATGCGCCAGGCTTCCTCGCAGGTGAAGGAGAGCACCGGGGCCAGCCATTTCAGGATCGCGTCGCAGATCATGTCGATCGCGGTCAGCGCGGCCTTGCGCACCACCGAGGACGGCGGATCGCAGTAGAGCGTGTCCTTGCGGATGTCGAAATAGAACGCCGACAGCTCCGAGTTCATGAAGGCCGCGAGCGAGGCGATCACCGTCTTGTAGTCGAACGCGGCATAGGCGCGGCTGACGATCTCGGCCTGCTGCGACAGCTGATGCAGCATCAGCCGTTCCAGCTCGGGCATCTCGGCATAGGCGACCGCCTCGCTGCGCTTGAAATGGTGCAAGGTGCCGAGCATCCAGCGGATGGTGTTGCGCAGCTTGCGATAGGTCTCGACCGTGTTCTTGAGGATCTCCGGTCCGATGCGCTGGTCGTCGGCATAGTCGGTGGCGCAGACCCAGAGCCTAAGGATATCGGCGCCGGAATCCTTGATCACCTTCTGCGGCTCGATCGTGTTGCCGAGCGACTTCGACATCTTGCGGCCGTTCTCGTCGAGCGTGAAGCCGTGGGTCAGCACGATGTCGTAGGGCGCGCGGCCGCGGGTGCCGCAGCTCTCCAGCAGCGAGGAGTGGAACCAGCCGCGATGCTGGTCGCTGCCTTCCAGATACATCACCGTGTCCTGGCCGCCATCGACCTTGCGCCTGATGCCGGCCAGACCCGGGAAGTGCACGGGATCGTCGAGCACGAAGGCATGGGTCGAGCCGGAGTCGAACCAGACGTCGCAGATGTCGTCGACCTTCTTCCAGTCTTCGTTGGCGCGCTTCCCTAAGAAGCGCTCGCGCGCGCCGTCGGCGTACCAGGCGTCGGCGCCTTCCTGCTCGAAGGCCTCCGTGATGCGCGCGTTGACGGCCTCGTCCTGCAGGATTTCCGCCGAGCCGTCGCCGGCCTCGCGCACGAACACCGCGATCGGCACGCCCCAGGCGCGCTGGCGCGAGATCACCCAGTCGGGACGGTTGGCGATCATGCCGTTGATGCGGTTCTGGCCGGCCGCCGGCACCCATTGCGTCACCGAGATCGCACGGAGCGCGCGGGCGCGGAGGGTGTCGCCGGATGTCGCCTTGCCGTGGTCCGCGATGTCCATAGCCCCGGGTTTACCCGGGGCGTCCACAATAGGTTTATCCATCGCGATGAACCATTGCGGCGTGTTGCGGAAGATCACCGGCTTCTTGGAGCGCCAGGAATGCGGATATTGATGCTTCAGCCGGCCGCGGGCGAGCAGCATGCCGGCCTCGACCAGCGCCTTGATCACGGCCTCGTTGGCGTCGCCCTTCTCGCCCTTGTCGGTGAGCACGCGGCTGCCGGTGAAGCCCGGCGCGTGATCGGTCAGCGCGCCGTTTTCGTCGACGGTGTAAGGGATCGTGGTTGCGATGCCGCGGCTGTCCAGCTCGCGCGCATGGGCCATCCAGACGTCGAAGTCCTCGCGGCCATGGCCGGGGGCGGTGTGCACGAAGCCGGTGCCGGTGTCGTCGGTGACGTGCTCGCCGGGCAGCAGCGGCACGGTGAAATTGTAGCCGCCGGCAAAACCCTTGAGCGGGTGCGCGCATTCCACCGCATCCAGCGTGTCGGCGGGGATGTCACGCAGCTTCTCGTAAGCCGTGACGCGGGCCTGCTTGAAGACGCCTTCGGCCAGCGCATCCGCCAGGATCAAGAGATCGCCGGTCTTGGCCCAATTGTCAGCGGGGGCGTCGGCGACCTTGTAGAGGCCATAGGCGATCTTCGGCGAGAACGAGATGGCGCGGTTGCCGGGCAGGGTCCAGGGCGTCGTGGTCCAGATCACGACCGAGGCAGCGGCGAGCGCGCCATGCGCCGGCGAGGTGACCGGAAACTTCACCCACACCGTATCCGAGGTGTGGTCCTCGTACTCGACCTCGGCTTCGGCGAGCGCGGTCTTCTCGACTACGCTCCACATCACCGGCTTGGAGCCGCGATAGAGCGTGCCGTTGGCGGCGAACTTCATCAGCTCGCGCGCGATCTGCGCTTCGGCCGGATAGCTCATCGTGGTGTAGGGATGATCCCAATCGCCGATCACGCCCAAGCGCTTGAATTCCTCGCGCTGCACGTTGAGCCAGTGGTTGGCATAGGCGCGGCACTCCTTGCGGAACGCCACCATGGCGGCGGAGTCGCGGAAGTCCGGCTTGGTCTTGCCCTTCTTGCGGTAGTTCTCCTCCTCGATCTTCCATTCGATCGGCAGGCCGTGGCAGTCCCAGCCGGGAACGTAGTTGGAATCGTGCCCGAGCATCTGCTGGCTCTTGGTCACGACGTCCTTGAGGATCTTGTTCAGCGCGTGCCCGATATGGATGTTGCCGTTGGCATAGGGCGGGCCGTCATGCAGCACGAACTTCGTGCGGTTCTCGCCGCTCGCGCGCAGCTTGCCGTAGAGGTCGATCTCGTTCCAGTAGTTGAGGATCTCCGGCTCGCGCTGCGGCAGGCCGGCGCGCATCGGGAAATCCGTCTGCGGCAGGAACAGGGTTTTGGAATAGTCGTTGGCGTCGGACTTTTGCGGCTTCTCGGACATCGTGATCTGGCTGGCTGAAAACAGGGCGCTGAGGCGCGATTGGATCGCGGCGGCGAAACAGAGAAATCCCGGTCTTGCGCCGAGCTTGAAAAGCTCAGGCGGAAGCCGGGCCGCTAATGCCGATGATGCGCCGCGTCAACATGGAGCTTCCATAGCAGCCGCGGGCCGGTTTCGCAAAGCCTTGGGGGCCGATTTAGCCGATCTCGCCGAGCTTCGGGAAGGCGGCCGGGTCGGCGGCGAGCTGGGCGCGCGCCTTGGCGCTGTCTTCGTCCATCTGCCGGATCAGGGCTTCGATCGAGGTGAATTTGGCCTCTTCCCGGATATAGCCGATGAAAGCGACATCGAGCGTCTCGCCATAGAGGCTGTCCTTGAAGTCGAACAGGAAGACCTCGAGCAGCGGCGCGCCATTGTCGAAGGTCGGGCGGCGGCCGAAATTGGCGACCCCGTCGATCAGGACCCGGCTGGCGCCCCGGCCGCGGCCGACGCGGACGGCGTAGATGCCATGCTTGAGCCCGCAGTCGCGGTCGAGCCGGATGTTGGCGGTCGGATAGCCGAGGTCGCGGCCGCGCTTGTCGCCGTGGATCACCTCGCCGGTGACGAACCAGGGGCCGCCGAGCATGGTGGTGGCCTCGTCGATGAGGCCCTCTGCCAGCGCCTCCCGGATCGCGGTGGAGGAGACCGGACGCTCGTCGATGTCGACATGCGGCTGGACATCGACCTCCATACCGAGCCGCGGCGCCTCGTTGACCAAAAGGCTCGGGGAGCCGACCCGGCCCTTGCCGAAATGGAAGTCGTAGCCGACCGCGATCCCGGACGCGCCGAGCCGTCCGATCAGATCATGGTGAATGAAATCTTGCGCCGTCGTTTGCGCCCGGCTCTTGTCGAAGGTCATGACCACGGCGCCCGTGAGCCCGATCCCGGCCAGGAGGCGCAGCTTGGCGCTCTCGTCGGTCAGGCGGAATTGGGGGGTATTGGGGCTGAAGAAGCGGCGCGGATGCGGTTCGAAGGTCAGCGCCAGAGCGGGGCGGCCATGCGCCTTGGCCATTTCCAGCGCGGCGTTGATGACGGCGCGGTGACCGAGATGAACGCCGTCGAAATTGCCCATCGCCACCACCGCCCCCCTGGGGATTGCCGATGACGGGGTGGTGTCGCGGATCACGGTGAAGCCAGGCATGTCGCGGGACGACCTTAAGAATTCTGCGGTTGGCCGGGAAGGGCCGATCGTTGGCGGGACCGTGGGCGGCGGGGGCCTCGAAGTCAAGCCGCTGGCTCCGGCTCAGGCAGTGGTTCGAAGTTGCGAACCGGCCGCAGTTAACGGGCTGTTTAACGCCTGATGCTAGTCGTGGAAGTGGATGCGGAGGGCCGTTGCCGGCCTCGTCCGCGGTTGAGTTCAAGTATTGAGTCTGCGCGTTTGTTCGCGTGTGGGGGAGTCAAGATGGCGGTGGATTTGACGATGCCGGTGCTCGTCGTCGACGATTACAGCACCATGATCCGTATCATCCGGAATCTTCTGAAACAGATTGGATTTGAGAATATCGACGATGCCAGCGACGGCTCGATGGCGCTGAACAAGATGCGCGCCAAGAAGTACGGCCTGGTGATCTCGGATTGGAACATGGAGCCGATGACGGGCTACGATCTGCTGCGCGAGGTGCGCGCCGATCCCAATCTCGCCACCACGCCCTTCATCATGATCACCGCGGAATCCAAGACCGAGAACGTGATCGCGGCGAAAAAGGCAGGCGTGAACAATTACATCGTCAAGCCGTTCAACGCGGCCACGCTGAAGACCAAGATCGAGGCGGTGTTCCCGGATCTCGCGACCGCCTGAGCGTGCGCTCGGGCATTACGACTCACCAAGAGACAAGAGAAAACGCCCGGCACGCGCCGGGCGTTTTCGTTTCACCACTTCAATTCGCGCATCAAGGCGCGCGGCGGATGGCCGAACAGCTCCCTGACCGAGGCCGGGTCGAGCTGGTCGACGCCGGCGAATTCCTCCGAGTGGATGCCGCGGGTGATGAACAGGCAGTCGATGCCGAAGCCGTGCGCGCCGGCGAGGTCGGTCCGCACGGAATCCCCGATCGCCAGCACCTGGCCAGGCGCGATGCTGTGGCCGGCATGCTCGGTGGCCAGCGTCATGGCGCGGTCATAGATCGGGCGGTGTGGCTTGCCGTAGAAGATCACCTCGCCGCCGAGATCGCGATACAGCTCGGCGATGGCGCCGGCGCAGTAGATCAGCCGGTCGCCGCGCTCCACCACGATATCCGGGTTGGCGCAGATCAGGGGCAGCTTTCGTTCGCGCGCACGCAGCATCATCGGCCGGTAATCCTCGGCCGTCTCGGTCTCGTCGTCGAGCAGCCCGGTGCAGATGATGTAGTCGGCCTCTTCCAGTGTCGACAGCACCGGCGTGAGGCCGCGATGGATCGAGTTGTCGCGCTCCGGGCCGAGCCAGAACAGCTTGCGTCCGGGATGCTCGGCGACATAGAGCCGGGTCAGGTCGCCGGAGGAGACGATCGCGTTGTAGGTCTCGTCGGCGACGCCGAGCTTGCGCAGCTGCCGCTGCACCGAATCCGCCGGCCGCGGCGCGTTGGTAATCAGGATGACGGTACCGCCGTCCCGGCGAAAGCGATGCAGCGCATCGCAGGCCTCGGGGAAGGATTCGAGCCCGTTATGGACCACGCCCCAGATGTCGCTGAGCACGACCGTTTTGCCGTCGAGAAGGTCGCGCAACCGCTCGACGAAGCGGAGTTCGGTCATGCCTCGTAAAACCGCTTAAACCGACCCTGCGATCCGACGGGCCAGCGCAGCGTTGCCGACCGCGCGTGGCGGCGGATTGGCGCTTGCGGCATCGGATACTGTGTTGCCGGGGACATTGGGGTCCTGAATCTTGATGTCCTGCCCGGTTCCCGGGCCGGGTGCGGCTTCGCCGGTAGCAGATGCGCCTTCGGGCCGCAATGGGCGGGGCGGCGCAAACAGGAAGCCCTGGCCGAAGCGGACATCGTAATCGAGCAGGTCCACCACCGAACGCTCCCCCTCGATCCGCTCCGCGATGAGGTCGATGCCGAAGCGGCCGAGCAGGTCGGACAGGTCCGAGGGATGGATGTCGGAGGCCGAGCTCTGCTTCGGATCGAGCAGCAGCGCCGCCGGCACCTTGATGTAGCGCACGCCGCGATCGGCGAGCTCGCGCGGCTCGAAGCGCAGGTCGGTGACATGATCGATCGAAAAGCGGTAGCCGCGCTGCGCAAGGGCGGCGAGGTGCTCGGTCTCGGTCGGCCCGAGACTGCGCAAGGTCGACTGCTTGAACTCCAGCACGAAGGACGGCGCCAGCGCCCGGTTGGCTTCGAGGAAGTCGAGGCACTGGGCAAAGATCGAGGGATTGCGCAACGTCGCGGAGGAGATGTTGCAGAAGATGCCAACCTCCTTGTTGCGGACCATCAGCCGGCGCAGCACCTGCACGCAGCGCAGGACCACCATGTGGTCGATCCGCCCGACCAGGCCGGCGGCCTCGGCAACGCCGATGAAATCCTCTGCGGCGAACACCTGGTCGCGCTCGTCGCGCAGCCGCGTCACCGCCTCGTAGAAGCGCACCTTGCGCTGGGGCAGGCTGACCAGCGGCTGCAGGTAGATGTCGAGCCGGTTCTGGTCGATCGCGCCCCTGACGGCAGCGAGAATCTGCGCCTGGCTGCGCGGGGCAGGGGCGGCGGCACCGGCCGCGGGAGCTGGCTGCGGGGCTGGAGCCGCCGCCGTCGCTGCGGCACTGCCGGCTGCAGCTTGCGGCAAAGTCTTCGCCGCGGGCGCCTTGGCCGGCACTTGCTTGAATTCGTCGGCAGAAGGCTGGGCGGGGACTTGGGTCCGGAGCTCGGGATGGAGCTGGGCGTGGACTTGGGTTTGGATCTGGAGCATGTCTGCCTCTGGCTTCGCGGCCGGAGCGTCATCGAGCGGTCCTTGCAGCGAAGGAGCCTGCGCGGGCGCCTCCGCCGCCGCAGCCAAGACATCCTCGTGTTGCGCGACCGTGGTCGCGAGCTGCTTGACGAGCCCGCCGAGCTCGTTGATCTCGCCGATGACTCCCTGCAGCCGATCATTGCCGGCGGAATTGGATGAAGCGACCCGGCCTTCGATGGCCGAGAGCCTGCGGCCGAATTCGGCCACCTGGCGGGCGAGGTCCGCGGTGCCGCGCGACAGGTCGGCGATCTGGTTGCCGACATCGCTGCGGTCACGCAGCCGCATCGACACTGCGTTGTAGAGGATCAGGAAAGTGAGCGCTGTCAGCGCCACGATCGCCGATTCGGGACCGCTGATGCCGGCCACCGAATAAAGGATGAGGCCGAGCGACGCTGCGACCAGAACCATGCAGATGGCGACGAAGATCGTGGAAATACGGATCATGCTGTGAGACGCTCCCAACCGAGAACGACTCTTAGCACTGTTGCTGATTCGCGAGGATAGCGGCGCGGATTCAAAAGCTCGCGTGCGCAGTCGATTTCTGCGTTGCGTTGCTTTTGGGCGCATTCGACGAGGAACCGTCATCCGCCACGCGAGCGTTGCGGGACGACTCCGGAAACACGAGTCAGCGCTGGCGGCGGCGCAGCGCGGCCAAGCCAAGCAGCAGACCCGCAACGGCGATGCCGACCGGGATGTTGACAGTATTGTTGCGGACGGAACGGGCCGCCCCATCCCTGTCGGCCGCTGACGGCGCAAGCGGAATGGTGTCGGGGTCGACATCGTCGGCAGCGGGATCGCGGACAGGCGCTGCGATCGCGACCCGGAGCCGGCTGGCGAGCGATGGATACTCCGGCGCCGGCCGCTTCATCCGGATGGCGCCGATCACGGCGCAGACGATGGCAATTAAGAGCAAGACACCGCCGACCGTACCGAACGCCGCGTAGGTGCCGGCGACAGTCCGGACCCAGTAGAACAACGTGCCGAGCCCGACCAGGAAAGCCAGCAGCACGAACAGGCCGGCGGCGGCGAACATCGCCCCGGCCATGGCGTAGGATTTTGCGGTCCCGGTGGCCTGGCGCGCGCGGTCGCGCAAATAAGCGTTGGTCGCGCGCTTGACGCGGGTGAGCCGCTGCTCGAGGCCCAGTCGCAACAAATCTCCCGGCGGCGCGAGCATGCGCGTCTCCTTTTCGGAAAAAAGCCAATCCTCGAGCAAAGCCGGTCGCCCCGCCGTGCTCGCCGGGATGAACGTGGAGCGATTTGGATGGTTCCGTTGCCGGGGCCGGATCATTCCGTCCGCGTCACCCCAACGAAAAATCCCCTCCATCGCGCGCGATGGAGGGGATCGAGACGTGAGGGAGCCGCTGAAGAGGAGACTCTTAAGCGACGGCCTTGATCACCTTGCCGACCTTCTCGACGATTTCGCCGATCTGGTCCTCGTTGATGATCAAAGGCGGGGTCAGCGCCAGGGTGTCGCCGGCGATGCGCAGCATCAGGTCATTGTTGTGGAACGCGGACTCCATGGCGGCGTAGCCGCGCTTGCCGGCGGCGTCGGGCAGCGATGCGAGATCGATGCCGGCCGTGAGTCCGACGGTGCGGATGTCGACCACGTTGGGCAGGCCCTTCAGCGACATCACGGCGTCGGCGAATTTCTGTTCGAGACCGCGGGCATGCTCGAACAGCTTCTCGTCGCGATAAATGTCGAGCGTCGCGAGACCGGCCGCGCAGGCGATCGGGTGGGCCGAATAGGTGTAGCCATGGGTGAATTCCACCATGTGCTCTGGGCCGGTCATGAAGGCATCGTGGATGGTGTCGCGCACCACCACGCCGCCCATCGGCGCCGCACCATTGGTGACGCCCTTGGCGAAGGTGAGCAGGTCCGGCGTCACCCCATAGCGCTCGGAGGCGAAGGCATAGCCCAGACGGCCGAAGCCGGTGATGACCTCGTCGAAGATCAGCAGGATGCCGTGCTTCTGGGTGATCTCGCGCAGCCGCTTCAGATAGCCCTTCGGCGCCGGGATCACGCCGGTCGAGCCCGCCATCGGCTCGACGATCACGGCGGCGATCGTGTTGGCGCCGTGCAGGTTGACGAGGTTCTCCAACTCGTCCGCGAAGTGCGCGCCATACTCCGGCTCGCCCTTGGTGAAGGCCTGCTTCTCGCGGTCATAGGTCGCGGGGATGTGGTCGACGCCGGTGAGCAGCGTGCCGAACAGCTTGCGGTTATTGACGATGCCGCCGACCGAGGTGCCGCCGAAGCCGACGCCATGATAGCCGCGGACGCGGCCGATCAGTCGGGTGCGGCTGCCCTGGCCGTTGATCTGGTGATAGGCGAGCGCGATCTTCAGCGCGGTATCGGCGGCTTCCGAACCGGAGTTGCAGAAGAAGACATGGTCGAGGCCGGCCGGCGCGAGGTCGGCGATGCGGCTCGCAAGCTCGAAGGCCTGCGGAATGCCGAACTGGAACGGCGGCGCATAGTCCAACGCCTCGGCCTGCTTGGCAATCGCGGTCGCGATCTGGGTGCGGCCATGGCCGGCATTGGTGCACCACATGCCGGAGGCGGCGTCGATGATCTTGCGGCCGTCGACGGTAATGTAGTGCATGTCCTTGGCGCCCGCGAGCAGGCGTGGATTCTTCTTGAAGGCCCGATTGGCAGTGAACGGCATCCAATGCGCGGCAAGATCGTTCGGGACGGTGACAGGGGAATGTGGGCTCTTGTCCAGCATGGGGACCTCTTCGGACGTTCAAGGCGAATGTTCAGATCGGCAGCATGGTCAGGAAAAGTGGAAGACCCGTTTTCCGGAACGATGGTGCTCAAGGTCGGATGCGCGGCAAAGACCGCGGCTCCCGGCTGCGCGCAAGCTATCAGCTTCGCAAGCGGACGGAAATGTCAAAGGACCGGCGTTCTCTGCTGAGCTGATGAGCGGTTTCTGCACGGCGTCCGCGTGAAAATCCTGCGGATCGGAGTGCTTGCATCTTTTCCCGGCAAATCCCGATCAGGGAGCCCGCAGCAGAGGCGGACGCTCTCAGCTCAAATCCGACGCGGTGATCCAGAACACCTCGCCTTCGGAATCCTCGGTGTCCAGCCACAGCAGCGGCAGGTCGGGATAGGCGGCCTCGATCTGCGGACGGTCGCGGCCGACCTCGCATAAGAGGCCGCCTTCCGCCGTCAGGTGGTCGCGGGCGTGCTCGAGGATGCGGCGGATGATGTCGATGCCGTCAGCACCGCCGTCGAAGGCGAGCTTGGGTTCGGCGCGGCATTCATCGGGCAGGGCTGCCATGCCCTCGGCATCGACGTAAGGCGGGTTGCTGATGATCAGGTCGTAGCGGCGGCCCTTGATCGGCGCGAACAGGTCGCCGCGATGCAGCGAGATGCGGTCCTGAAGGCCGTAATCGGCGACGTTGCGTTCCGCCACGGCGAGCGCATCCTTGGAGATGTCGACCGCATCGATCGTGGCGTCCGGGAAATGGCGGCTGGCGAGGATCGCAAGGCACCCGGATCCCGTGCAGAGATCGAGCACGCTCTCCACCGCGAACGGATCGTCGATCAGCGATGTGCCCTCGCTCTCGCTGCCGCCGAAATGCGACTCCAAAAGTTCGCCGATGAAAGACCGCGGCACGATGACGCGCTCGTCGACATAGAACGGCAAGCCCAGCATGTAGACCTTGTTGACGAGATAGGCGGCGGGCTTGCGCGTCGTCACCCGCGCTTCGACCAGGTCGAGGATCGTCTTGCCTTCGGTTGCGGTGACGCGCGCGGTAGCGAAGCTCTCGAACTGCTCGGGGCGCAGGTGCAGCGCCTCGCCGACCAGGAACGCGGCCTCCGCGATCGGGTCCGTGGTGCCATGCGCGAATGTAAGCTCGGCCGCCTGGAAACAGCTCACGGCGCAGCGGACGTAATCGAGCAGCGTCTGCAATTCGCCCGCGCCGACCTTCGGCAGGTTGGACACCTTGGGCGGGGACGCCTTCTTGACCGGTTTCGTCATCATGCCTTCCAGCGCGCGGCGGCTGCATCGTCGTGGCTCTTGGCCTCGACCCAGCTCGTACCGTCCTCGGTTTCTTCGCGCTTCCAGAACGGCGCGTTGGTCTTCAGATAATCCATCAGGAATTCGGCGGCTTCGAATGCCGCCTGGCGATGGCTCGACGCCGTCACCACCAGCACGATGTTCTCGCCCGGCGTGATGCGGCCGTAGCGATGGATCACGGTCAGCCCCGCGAGCGGCCAGCGCGCCATCGCCTGTTCGGCATGCCGCATGATCTCGGCTTCGGCCATGCCGGGATAATGTTCCAGGGTCAGCGCCGCCAGCGGCGCGTTGTGGTCGCTGCCGCGGCAGATGCCGGAGAAGGTCACGACCGCGCCGACATCGGTGCGCCCGCGGCTGAGCGCGGCGATCTCGCGCGCCGTGTCGAAGTCTTCCTGCTGCACGCGGACGGTGACGATGGCAGTCATGGGCGTCCTGTTGTTCGACGCGCGATGCGGTTTCAGCCGCCGGTCATCGGCGGGAAGAACGCGATCTCGCGCGCGCCCGAGATCGCCGTGTCCGGCTGCACATGGGCCTGGTCGATCGCAGCGCGAATGACCTTCGGCTTCTCGAATGCGTAGGCGTAACCCTCGCCACGGTCGCTCAACCAGGCGATCAACTCGGAGACCGTGTGCACGTGTTCCGGCGGCTCGATCGTCTCCTCGGCCTTGCCGATTCGCTCGCGCACCCAGGCGAAATATTTCACCTTCATCGGGCGTCTTCCTCGATGAGATGGTGGATGCCGGCACGGAAATAATCATAGCCGGTGTAGATCGTGAAGATCGCCGAGGTCCACAGCAGCACGAGTCCGATCTGGGTCACCACCGGCACCACCATGTCGCCGGCCTCGCCCGCCAGCAGGAAACCGATCGCAACCAGCTGCATCGTGGTCTTCCATTTCGCGACCTTGGTGACGGGAACGCTGACGCGCAGCGCCGCCAGATATTCGCGCAGGCCCGAGACCAGGATCTCGCGGCAGAGGATCACGATCGCAGCCCACAAGGTCCAGCCATGGATGATGCCGTCGGCCGCCAACATCAGAAGGCAGGAGGCAACGAGGAGCTTGTCGGCGATCGGGTCGAGCATGCGGCCGAACGCCGATTGCTGGTTCCAGATCCGCGCATAATAGCCGTCGAGATAGTCGGTGACGCCGGCCGCGATGAACACCGCGACGGCGACCCAGCGCAGCCACAGCGGATAATCCAGGATCGATTGCGCGTAGATGCAGCCGACCACGACCGGTATGGCGGCGATCCGCGCATAGGTCAGGATGTTCGGCAGGGACGTCGAGATCTTGCTGGTCCCACGGGCGGTGGCGATGTTCATCCGATGTACCAATACTGCTGTCGCGCGGACGTCAACCGTAGAGCAGGAGTGCCCTCTGGAAGATGACGGAGATATTACGCTAATCGCATTGAAGCCGTTCGCGGGAGATATGAGCTGGCGCGCAGGCCGGCAACGCGATTTCAAAACGCCATTAAGCAGACTGATCGGCAGGGCGCCAGCCCGGCGGGGCGGTCAGATCGCTTCTGCGCCGTGGACCTTGCGCCAGTGGGCCTGGCGCTCCGCGAAAACCCGGTCGCGAACATAGGCGACCGCCTCGTCGTCGAGCCGTTCCAACACCTCCAGCGCAAAGGCCTGGGGTCCATGGGCCGACCAGGCGGCCTGTAGACCGGCGTGCGGATGGCCGCCCTGGCGCAACGTAAACCAGAGCCGATTCTGGATCTTGTCCAAGTCCGCGGCGCGGCCGATCCAGCGCTGGCCCGTGACCCGGCAGACGACGGCATAGATGCCGCCGGCGGTCTTGCGCTCCTTGTAGGCGGCAAGGGCCGCCTTGCGTTGGGCCGGGGTCATCGCGTGTTCCGTAATTATTACCCGGATAATAATTGCCTTACTTTTTTATCCGGGTCAATATCTACTTGGAGCGCATCGGGATCATCTCCTTCGAGAGCAGGCGGAGGCGTGTATCCGCCCTGGCGCGCCTTACCAGGAGGGCCAAAACCCCTGTTGTTGCATCGGGCGATAATTCTGGCCGCCGCGCCGACGGGTGTAGGTGGGCTGCGAGTCCCAGCTCTGCTGGTAATAGGACCCGTAGCCGTCGTCGTACGTATCGTCTCTGCTCACGATGTCGGCCGTCGGCTGACGGGTGATGAAGCCGCCCTGGGGCTGGTTGCTCAGCACCGCGACGAACTCGGTGCGATAGTTGGTCTCCTCGCTGAGCGGCTCATCCGAGACCACGATCGAGGAGCGCGGCAATGCGGTGGGCGCGATCCGATCGAGCACCTCCTGCGGGATGGTGATGCGGTCGAGCGCAGTCTTGGCGTCGTCGCCGTTGTCGATCGTGACCACGCTCCAGCGCAGGCCCGCACCGTTCTGTGCCATCGCCGTGAACACATGCGTGCCGATCGGCCTGTTGGGATCGCGGATCGTGACGGGAACCTCGATGCTGGTATCGAACACCTCGCCGCCGCCGTCCCGCGCCGGCTTGTGCGTGTTGCGCCGCACATAGAGCTTCTGGGTGGCGCGGCTGATGTAGACCGAGACCGGCTCGAGCGCGAGCTTCGCCTCGGTCGCCGCCTTGGCAGTTTCGGCCTTCCTGGCCTCCGCCGCCTTGGTCGCATCCTTCGTTGCCGCGGCAGCATCGAGTTTCGGCTTCGAGTCGGCTTTGGCGGCTTCGAGCTGCGTCCCGATATCGGTGGCCTTGAGGGCGGCCTTTTGCTTCAGGTCCTCGGCGCGCGCTTTGGCCTGGTCGGTTTTCGCCGCGGCGAGCAGCTTGTCGGTGTAGGCGAGCTCGGCGTCGGCGCGAGTCTTGGCCCTTTCCAGCTTACGTAACGAGGTCGTGAGCGAGGTCGCCTCGCGCGAGCTCGCGGCGGCTGCCTGCTTGGCCTGGTCGGCCGCCTGGGCCGCGTCCGCGGCCTCGCGCGCCAGCGTCTCGGCACGTCCAGATGCGGCGGCCAGCGCCTGCGCATTCGGGACGAGCAGCGCCGGGTGGGAGATTTCGACCGGAGCCGGATCGTCGGGCGCAATGATCACCCGCATCCCGATGCGCGTCTTGTCGAACAGGTTCTGCGCAAAGCCGTAAGGCATCCGCACGCAGCCATGCGAGGCCGGATAACCGGGCAGCGGCCCGCCATGCAGCGCGATGCCGTTCCAGGTCAGGCGCTGCATGTTCGGCATCCAGGCGTCGTCGTAGAGCGTCGAATGATGGTCCTTGTCCTTCTCGATCACGGCAAAGACACCCGCCGGCGTCTCGCGCTCCGTGATTCCGGTCGACACCGGCGCGCGATAGATCCACCCCTCGGCGTCGTAAAACGTGACCTTCTGAGCCTTGATCGACACGATCGCCATGATCGGCTCGCCGGCCTCGCGCGGCGCCACAGCCTCCGCGGTGTGGGCAGGGCGCGCCTGCCGTGCCCCGGCATGGGCGGTCAACGCAAGCGTTGCTGCAAGCACCCCGATGGCGGAGAGCCCCCAGCGCCGCATCGTTCCGGTGGATTGCGGCGCCGCTACTCGATTGACCATGTCATGCCCCGGTTGAGATGCCTGTCCCGCGCCTGCCTCGGATTCGCGGTCTATATGTTCGATCTTACATTTGGGTGAAGTAAGGCGTCGCTCCGCTTGGACCACAACGGACGTCACAGGCGGTCTGTTCCGCGCCCCTCGCTTGTCAATACATGCCCTAATTCGGCTGGCTGTGGAAATACTCGAAGATCTTGCGCGCGCTTTCGGCCGAGACGCCGGGCACCTTGCCGAGATCGGCCATCGAGGCGCGCTCGATCTCCTTCAGCGTGCCGAAATGCAACAGCAGGGCGCGCTTGCGGGCGGGACCGATGCCGGGGATCTCCTGCAGGCCGGCCTCGCGGATGTCCTTCTTGCGCAGCTTGCGGTGCGAGCCGATCACGAAGCGATGCGCCTCGTCGCGCAGCCGCTGGATGAAATAGAGCACGGGATCGCGCGGCTCGAGCTTGATCGCCTCGCGCTCCGGGATGAACAGCGTCTCACGGCCGGCGTCGCGGTCCGGACCCTTGGCGACCGACATCAGCGCGACATCGGTGACGCCGAGCTCGCTGAAGATCTCTCTGACGGCGTTGAGCTGGCCGCGGCCGCCGTCGATGATGACAAGGTCGGGTCGTTGCGGGACATCGTCCTCCTTGGCGCGCGCGGTGTCCTTTTCCGACGGCGACAACAGCCGCTTGAAGCGGCGCTGCAGCACCTCCTTCATCATCGCATAGTCGTCGCCGGGCGTCAGCCCTTCCGACTTGATGTTGAACTTGCGGTACTGGTTCTTCATGAAGCCGTCGGGGCCGGCCACGATCATTGCGCCCACCGCGTTGGTGCCCTGGATGTGGCTGTTGTCGTAGACCTCGATCCGCTTCGGCACGGTCGGCAGGCCGAGCGTGGACGTCATCGCCTCCAGCAGCCGGCTCTGCGTCGCAGTGTCCGCGAGCTTGCGCCCCAAGGCCTCGCGCGCATTGGTCAGCGCGTGGATCACCAATTCCTTCTTCTCGCCGCGCTTCGGCGTCGTGACCTCGACCTTGTGGCCGGCCTTGACGCAGAGCGCCTCGGCCAGCAGCTCGGTCTCCTCGATCTCGTGCGACAGCAGGATCAGTTTCGGCGGCGGCTTGTCGTCATAGAACTGGGTGAGGAACGCCGCCAGCACCTCTTCGGGCGTGAAGGTCTTTTCGGCGCGCGGGAAGTAGGCGCGGTTGCCCCAGTTCTGTCCGGTGCGGAAGAAGAACACCTCGACGCAGGAATAGCCGCCTTCCTGATGGATGGCGAACACGTCGGCCTCTTCGACCGTGCGTGGATTGATGCCCTGCTGCGACTGGATCGCCGACAGTGCCGCGAGGCGATCGCGATAGACCGCCGCGGTCTCGAATTCGAGCTCGCTGGAGGCCTTCTCCATCTCCACCGCGAGCAATTGCTTCACCGCATGGCTGCGCCCGGAGAGGAAGTCGGTCGCCTCGCGCACCAGCTCGGTATAGCCGGGGAAATCGATCTCGCCGGTGCACGGGCCGGCGCAGCGGCGGATCTGGTAGAGCAGGCAGGGCCGGGTACGGCTTTCGAAGAAGGAATCCGTGCAGGAGCGGATCAGAAAGGCGCGCTGCAGCGCTGTGATGGTGCGGTTGACGGCGCCGGCGGACGCGAACGGGCCGAAATAGCGACCGGGCCGCGACTGCGCGCCGCGATGCTTGAGGATCTGCGGCGCCCAATGGTCGCCGGTGATCAGGATATAGGGGAACGACTTGTCGTCGCGTAGCTGCACGTTGAAGCGGGGCTTCAGCTGCTTGATGAGGTTGGCCTCGAGCAGCAGCGCTTCGGTCTCGGTCGTGGTCGAGATGATCTCGACGTTCACGGTCGCTGCGATCATGCGCAGGATGCGCGCCGGCAGCGGTGCGTTGGCCCGCGCATAGGACGACAGGCGCTTTTTGACGTTCTTGGCCTTGCCGACATAGAGCACGTCGTTGTTCGCATTCAGCATGCGATAGACGCCAGGCGAAGTCGGGGCCAGCCGCACCGCCTTCTCGATCGCCTCATGGCCGATCGCAAGCGGGCCTTCGGCAACAACCTCGGTGCTTTCCTCGGTCAGCTCGGGCAGGCGCCCTTCCTCGTCCTCGTCGGTCGAGGATGCGGCTGGATCGATGTCGGGGGATTCCAGGGGCTGCGGCGAGGCGTCGGCGCGCTTCATCTCGGGCACGGGCGCCTTGGGTGGATCGGAGCTGTGGGTGGCCATGGATACGAATTTAAGCTTTGGGGGCTGCGCATGCCAGCACGCGGCGGCGCCCATGCACAGGCGCGGCGGTAACCGTCCATTAAGGACGTTAAGCGGCCGGTAACCGCGCTTAATGAGGCTTTAACCTCAAACTCTCGATAAATCTTCACGAAAAAAGCTGGAGTTCCGTAACCATGCCGGTCAGGTGCGCTGCCTCGTGCAGGCGCCGCACGCAGCCGGCGGGCACGGGTGTTGCGTGGAGTAGGTCATGAAGAGGTTCGTCGCCGGCGCGGTTGCGCTCGGGGCGCTGGGAACGGTGTCGGCGCAGGCCGCCGATTTCAACTATGCACCGCGTCCGGGCTACACGGTGAACCAGCCGTTGAATGCCTATAGCTGGGCCGGCCCCTATCTCGGCGGCACGCTCGGTTACAGCTGGGGCGAGGTCGGCAACAATCCGACCAAGCCGTCGGGCATCACCGGCGGGATCGAGGCGGGTTACAACTGGCAGACCGGTCCCTGGGTGTTCGGCATCGAGGGCGACATCAACCTGACCGGCGCCAACGACACCTTCGCGCCCTGGAAATTCTCCAACCCGTGGTTCGGCACCGTGCGCGGCCGCGCCGGCTACGCCTTCAACAACATCCTGTTTTACGGCACCGGCGGTCTCGCCTTCGGCGAGCTGCGCGGCGAAACCTTCGGCCTGTCCGAATCGCATTCGACGATCGGCTGGACCTTGGGCGCAGGCACCGAATTCGGGCTGGCGCAGAACTGGACCGCCAAGATCGAATATCTCTATGTCGATCTCGACAGCAGCAATTTCGTGGTTACGGGGGCGAAGAACGACTATCGGTTTGGAGTGGTGCGCGCAGGCATCAACTTCCACTTCTGATAGGAAGAAGAAACCGCAAAAATCATAATCTCCCGGCCGCGCGCGGCCGGGATTTTTTTGCATCATCTACGCGAATGTCGGCTGCGAGCTTCGCCGCACACGAGCCGGCTGCGCCGTCCGCGGCTCCAAGTTCAAACGACAAACAAAAGGACGTTCGTATTCCTCGCCTTCGCACTCCGCCGCAAACTGCGGACGAGTGTCGATCAGCGGCCTTACGACGACAGCACCAGATTGACCGCCTTCGGGCCCTTGCCCTTCTTGTCCGGTTCAACCTCGAAGCTGATCCGCTGTCCTTCAGTCAGATCCTTCAATCCGGCGCGCTCGACCGCGGTGATATGCACGAACACGTCGCGCCCGCCATCATCCGGTTTGATGAAGCCGTAGCCGCGTTCACCATTGAAGAACTTGACCGTACCCGTCATTGGCATCGGGAAACTCCTCCCCCCGCATTGCTTCCTCCACTGCGCGACATGCGCAGCGTCCGACCGGGCATCACTGAATCGGAAAGCGTGGCCACCTTTACGAGCCGACATTGTATGTGTCGGGTCGCTCGGATTCTTGTTGGGCCTTGATCACCCCGCCGCAACCATTCGCGGAAGCGGAACGTAAAGCCAGTCTACAATCAGTTATTTTACTACGGTTCCTCGGCAATTGCCTATGGATTTTCGACTAATTGCCAGCCCCGGCTTTAGGGAACTCGAGCCGGAAGCGCGCTGCACCGCCCTGGCCGAGAGGTTTCTCCAACTCATGGAGGATGACCTTAAGCTCGTCATGCAACGTCCAGGGCGGGTTCACGACCAGGAGGCCGGTCGTGGCCAGCCCCTCTCCGGCGACCTGCGGCGCCACGCTGAACTCGACACGTAACAACTTACCGGGCGGTTTTGCCGCCGCCGCCAGCCCCGCCACGTGCTGCACCAACTCGTCGGTCGCACGGCGGCTCTTTGCTGGATACCAGAGCAAATAGATACCAGTCGGCCACTTGGCGAATGCGATTGCGAAGCGCTCGCCCAACCGCTCGAATTCATCCTTCGCCTCGAAGGGGGGATCGATCAGCACGAGGCCGCGCCGTTCGTTTGGCGGCACGAAAGCCGGTAGCGCCACCCAGCCATCGAGATCGACGACGCGGGCCTGGGTATCGCGCCGCAGCACGTCGATCAGATGCTTGCGCGGGACAGGTGCGAGCTCGCAGGCCGTCATCCGGTCCTGCGGCCGCAGGAGGGCGCGCGCGATCAAGGGTGAACCGGGATAGGCGGCGAGCTCGGCCTTGGGATTGAAGGCCCGGACGATGTCGAGATAGGGGGCAACCAGAGCAAGCGCCTGATCGGAGAATCGCGCCTGCATGATGCGGGCAATTCCGGTCCGCCATTCGCCGCTGCGGCTGGCCTCCTCGCCCGTGAGGTCATAGAGACCCGCGCCGGCATGGGTGTCGATCACGCGGAACGCGGCCGGCTTCTCCTGCAGATAGATCAGGATGCGCGTGAGCACGATGTGCTTGATGACGTCGGCGAAGCCGCCGGCATGAAAGGCGTGACGGTAGTTCATCGCTGTGAGTTACGACGTCTTGCGACGAAAGTAACCCTGCATCATCACGGAAACAGCGCTCATCAGCGATGGCGCCGTTCCAGGGATTACGCCTTGAACGAGATCGCGGGCCTCAGCCGCCGCGGATTGGCGGCATCGTGACTTCGTCGCGGCGGCAGGCCTGGCGATCGATCTCATCGCAGGAGCGGAACTGCAGCTCCTTCGAGAGGCAGATCCTGACCTCGCTGAGCCGGGTGCGGTTGCAGGTCACGGCGACGGCGGAATTGGTGAGGTTGGGATTGGCCTTGACGAAGGCCTCCTCGACCGCGGCCGGCGTCACCGTCTTGGGCTCGGACAAGTCGAGGAATTCCGGCGGAATCTTGATCACCGCCCGAGCCTTGCGGATGGTCTCGAAATAGGCCTTGGCCGGCAGTCCGGAGCAGGTGCCGTGCTTGTCCCACTCGTTGTAGATCAGCCCCGGCGCCGGCATCAGGTCGAGCATCGAGACCATGATGTTGCGCGGCAGCCGCGGCGACGGCTGCTCGCAATACTCCGGATAGCCGTTCTCATATTGCGGCCAGAGCCCGTGGACCACGAAAGAGTAGGGACGGCCGCTGCACTGCTGGGACCGTCCGCCATTGCCGCGCTCCTCGACGTCCGCGCAGAACGAGGGCGACCAGGACAAGGACAGCACGTAAAAATCGAATGCGCCCGGTGCGTTCTGGCGGCGGTCTTGCGCCTGGGCTGGCGAGAGCTGGGCCGACCACAGGGTGATCCCGCTGAGCGCGAGAGCGGCGAGGATCTGAATTGTCCGCAGTCCGCGGCCGGAGTAGGTGGGCAGGCGATCAGACAACCGATCCAACATGACGAGCTCCCAGGAACATGGCGAGAACTCTACCAGGAGGCGAAAGAACAATTCAAGAACAAAATTGGAGCCGCGCGCCGGCGAAAGCCTGCGACGCGTCTCGTCCAGTCCCGTTCAGTCGGTGGGAGTCTTAGGGCTTCGCCGCGCGGCAGGCGGGGTTGAAGGCCCAGTTGCGGTCGAGGCCGACCACGCAGAATTCGACACCCTCGCCGTAACCGGCAAAGCCGGCATCCTCGATCAGCGAGAAATTGACGGTGCGCGCCTTGCCGTCGCTGATCATCGCGGTGCCGGTGCAGTAGCGTCGCGGAATATTGTCGGACTGCCAGGGCCGGAAAGCGATTTCGTGGATGTTTGAAAAGCCCGTGATGGTCAACGAGGAATTCCAGAACGTGCTTTCCTTGTCCCGGAAGTCGCTGGCGACTCTGGACAGGGCCGATTCGCAGGGGGACAGGCGGCCATCATATTTCGGACCCGACAGCCAGAAGTTCAGCTCGAGCGGGTTGGCAGCCTGCGCTGGGGCAACAGCCGTGACAACGCCGAGCACCGCGCCGCAGACAGCGCCAATGGTCTTGAACGAGATGCTGAGGTCGCGCATAGGCCATCCGCAAAGCTGGAGAGAAGAACGGAACGTGCCGTGCCGGCCTGATGAGGTCAAGTGCAACGCGGCAACACTCCACGACAAGTCGGGGACTCCGCGCGCGGTGTTCTTTTCTTGCGCGGACAGCCCATTTAGGATGGGAGCTAACCGATGGAGATTGCAATGCTGATGACGAAGCCCAGTTTTTTCGACGTCGTTTCCAAGGCCGTCGGGCTGATGGCCGTGGGCGTCGCGCTGGCTGCAGGCCCGGCTCGGGCCGACTGGGTGCCGGCATTCAAGGGTAATGACACCGGCGGCATCATCGCCTATTCGCTCGCCCAGACCACCGATGCCAGGCAGTTGGCGGTCGACCACTGCGCGTCCTACGGCAAGGTGGTCAAGTTCCTGGCGGTGGACGCCCGGTATGGCGGCTATTTGTCGTTCTCGTGCCGTTGGGTGCCGTACGGCTCGGCGCAGCGTCCGTTGCGCACGCTGTACTGAGCCGGTCTGGAATCACCCGGGAAGCTGAGGCGAATATGATCCGCGGACAGGTCGGCGCGAAGCTGTTGGGATGCAGCGTGCTGCTCGCGGCATCCCTCAGCAACGCATTCGCCGCCGAGCTGCCGACCCGCAAGCCGGGGCTTTGGGAAATGAAGATGGTCAGGACGGGCTCGCAGATGCCCGACATGACCATGCAGCACTGCACCGACGAGACCACCGACAAGGACCTCAACAACATGGTCTCGCCGATGGCCAAGCAGATCTGCTCCAAGCAGGACGTGCAGAAGACGCCGACCGGCTATGTCGTCGATTCGGTATGCAGCATGCGCGGCGTGAACACCGCCTCACATGCCGAGATCACCGGCGACTTCAACTCGGCCTACACGGTGAAGACGACCTCACACAGCGAGGGCGTGAGCAATGTCGTGCGCGACACCAGCCTGGCCAAGGTCCTGCGCGACACCACGATGACGATCGAGGCGAAGTGGTTGGGGGCCTGCAAGCCGGGTCAGAAGCCCGGTGACATCGTGATGCCAGGCGGTGGCTTCAAGCTGAACGTCAAAGACATGGACAAGCTGAAGGCATTGATTCCCGGCGCCAAGCAGTAGGCGGGATTCGAGCGCAGGCACAGGGGCATCACTGAGGCCCCGGCGACACCCGAGCGTCCGATTCCTACACTCCGCGAGCCTGTCGCTTGGCTGCCGTGCTTTTGCAGCCTTCACACCGGAATGCGCACCGTCGCGCGCAGGCCGCCCGCCGGGCTCTCGCCCAGCATGATGTCGCCGCCATGGGAGCGGGCGATGTCGCGGGCGATCGCAAGCCCGAGACCGGTGCCGCCCTCGTCCTGATTGCGCGCATGATCGAGCCGCAGGAACGGCTTGAACACCTCCTCGCGCATCGCCTGCGGAATGCCCGGGCCGTCATCATCGACGGTGATCGTGAGGTAGCGGTGATCGCGATGGCCTGAGATCGCGATCGTGTCGGCATAGCGCGCCGCGTTGGACACGAGATTGCCGAGACAGCGCTTCAGCGCCTGCGGTTTCACCGTGACGACCGGCAGGCCCCGGAATGCGACCGAGGCCGTGTGGCCGTTGCGCTCGGCATCGCTGCGCAACTCCTCCAGCGCGTTCGAGATGTCGGTCGGTTGCGCCACCTCGCCGCCGTCGCCGCGAGCGAAGGCGAGATAGTCTTCCAGCATGCCGGACATCTCGTCGATGTCCTTGCGCATCGCATCGATCTCGGGGCCGTCGCCGAGCAAGGCGAGCTCGAGCTTGAAGCGGGTGAGGATGGTGCGCAGGTCGTGGCTCACGCCGGCGAGCATCGCCGTGCGCTGGTCCATGGTGCGCTCGATCCGGGCCTTCATTTCCAGGAAGGCGTGCGCCGCCCGCCGCACCTCGCGCGCGCCGCGCGGCCGGAAGTTCGGGGCTTCGCGGCCCTTGCCGAAGCTCTCGGCCGCATCCGCCAGTCGCAGGATCGGCTTGATCTGGTTGCGCAGGAACAGCACCGAGACGATGAGCAGGATGGACGAGGTGCCGACCATCCAGAACAGGAAGATGTCGGTGTTGGAGGCATAGGCCGCGCTGCGCTGCGCGAACACGCGCATCACCGCGTCGTCGAGCGCAATGCGGATCTCGACCAGGTTGGAGCGGCCGACGGTGTCGATCCAATAGGGCCGGCTGATCTGCCGGCCGATCTGGCCCGACAGCGACTGATCGAGCAGGTTGAAGAACGGTTTCGGCCCTGGCGGCGGCATGTCGCCGGCGGGCAGGAAATCAACCACGAGATTGAGCCGCTGCTGGGCGATCCGCCGCAGCATCGTGCGGTCCTTGTCCTGCGGATAGCCTTTGTAGATGTCGATCAGCGCCGCGATGTCCTGCACGACGGCCGTCGAGAGTCGTCGCGTCACCGTGTTCCAGTGCCGCTCCATGAACACGCCGGCCACCACCGTCTGCAGGATCACCATCGGCACGATCATGATCAGGAGCGCGCGTGCGTAGAGCCCGGTCGGCATCCAGCTCTTGAACGCATGGCCCATCCAGCCGTTCGCAGCCGACACGCGGCGCGAGGCAGTGCGGATGAACGCTAAGCCGGTGTCGAGGGTGGTCATGTGAGTCGGACGGCGGCTTTCGCACCGACAACGGCGCCGCGAATCCGGGACACCTCTCCCCTGCGGGGAGAGGTCGGATTGCATAGCAATCCGGGTGAGGGGGAGCTCTCGATCGAAAGACCGTAACCCCTCACCCCAACCCTCTCCCTACCGGAGAGGGAGCGCAACGCGCTTGTGGCTCGGTATGATGCCATCATCGGAAATCGATCTCTCACGCACGTCACCCCGCCACCATCAGCCGATAGCCGATGCCGCGCACGGCCTGCAGGAACAGCGGATTGGCCGGATCGATTTCGATCTTGCGGCGGAGCCGGTTGATCTGCACATCGACCGCACGCTCGTTCACGGTGCCGTTGCCGGTGAGGGCACCGCGCGGCACGGTCTCGCCGCGGGCATTGGCGAGGATGCGCAGCATCTCGCGCTCGCGATCGGTGAGGTGGATCACCTCTTCGCCCTGCTTCAGCTCGCCCCGCGCCAGATGATAGCTGAAGGGACCGAAGGCGACCTGCTCGATCACCTCTTCCGCCGGCGGCGGCGCCGCCCGCTTCAGGATATTGCCGATGCGCAGCGCCAGCTCGCGCGGCTCGAACGGTTTGGCGACATAGTCATCCGCCCCGAGCTGCAGTCCCTCGATCCGGCTCTCCGGCTCGGAGCGCGCGGTCAGCATCACGATCGGGACCGAGGATTGGGTGCGGATGAAGCGGGCGAGGTCGAAGCCGCTCTCGCCGGGCATCATCACATCGAGGATCAAGAGATCGAAATGGAGGCCGGTGAGCTTGGCGCGGGCATCGCTCGCGCTCATCGCCGTGGTGACGCGGTAGCCTTCGGCGCGCAGGAAGCGCGACAACAGATCGCGGATGCGGCGGTCGTCATCGACGAGCAGCAGGTGCGGCGCGTCGTCGGCGGGTGTCTGCGGAGCGCGGGTGGTGATGGCGGCGAGCGGCACGATCACTCCTTTACGGTGACGACGGGCATCTTGAAGATCGCTTCCAGCACCTTGTCCGGGTCGTCGCGATCGATCATCGCGCGCAGGAACTGCTGGACCTTGTCCGCGCCTGCCGGCCCGATCTGCTCCAGCGCACGATCGATGCGCCGGGTCTGCAAGCCGGCAAGCTTGGTCACCAGCGCCTCGCCCTTGGGGGTGGCGAAAAGAAGGCGCTGCCTGCGGTCGTTGTTGCCGGTCTTCTGCACGATGTAGCCTTCGTCGAGCAGCTGCTTCAGCACCCGCCCGAGCGACTGCTTGGTGATGCGCAGCACGTCCAGGAGATCGGCGACCTTGAGCCCGGGATAGCGGGTGACGAAATGGATCACCCGGTGATGGGCACGGCCGAAGCCGAAAGCTTCCAACTCGTGATCGGCATCGCCGACGAAATCGCGATAGGCAAAGAACAACAGCTCGATGATGTCCCAGCGCAACGCCGGGTCGTCCCCAGCCGCCGCCTGGGGCTCGGAAGAGCGCGAATCGGAGCCTGGCACGGGCGTTGAGAAATTTATGTCAGCCATATTGACGTATCTTGGGTTCAATGTTACAAAACGGTCGGTTCCGACGAAATTTTAGGTCTTTTCGATCGGAGGTCAGGTTGTTCCATTGGCCCAAAGAAGCCGTCGCAGGCGGCAAAGGGCTTGGGCAGCGATCTACCGTGTTGTCGAGCGGCATTTCGGCAAACATACTGGACTTCCGCCCAGCGCAAAAGCATGTCCTCGTCGACTTGCTGGCACCGCAACCGGCCCTGGGGCCGGCGGTCGTGACGTCCGGATTGATCAAGCCAGCGGGGCCGAACAGATCGGTCGGTCCCCACAACTCGCGATGGCCAGGACAGCGGGGAAAGCAAAAATGAGTCTGACGTTCGAAATCGAGCCGGCAAGCAATCCAATTTCGGCGGAGGAGCGCGCGGCGAAGCTCGCCAATCCGGGCTTCGGCCGGGTGTTCACCGACCATATGGCCGTGGTCCGCTACACCGACGCGAAGGGCTGGCACGATGCACGGATCATCGTCCGCAGCCATTTCCCGCTCGATCCGGCCGGGGCCGTCCTGCATTACGCGCAGGAGATCTTCGAGGGCCTGAAAGCCTATAAGCGCGACGACGGCGGCGTGAACCTGTTCCGCCCCGATGCCAATGCCAAGCGCTTCTGGAATTCGGCCGAGCGCATGGCGATGGCGCCGCTGCCCGAGGACCTGTTCATCGAAGCCGTCGAGCAGGTGGTGCGGATCGACCGCGACTGGATTCCGGGCGGCGAGGGCAGCCTCTACCTGCGGCCCTTCATGATCGCGAACGAGGTGTTCCTCGGTGTGAAGCCGTCCGGCGAATATCTCTTCGCCGTCATCGCCTCGCCGGTCGGCTCCTATTTCAAGGGCGGACCCGCGCCGGTGTCGATCTGGGTCTCCGAGAAATATACGCGCGCGGCGGTCGGCGGCACCGGCGGCGTCAAATGCGGCGGCAACTACGCCGCGAGCCTGCGCGCCCAGGCCGAAGCGATCGAGCACGGCTGCGATCAGGTCGTCTTCCTCGATGCGGTCGAGCGCCGCTATGTCGAGGAACTCGGCGGCATGAACGTCTTCTTCGTGTTCGACGATGGCTCGCTGTCGACCCCGCCGCTGGGCACGATCCTGCCGGGCATCACCCGCGATTCGATCATCACGCTGGCGAGAGATGCCGGCACGGTGGTGCGCGAGGAGCCCTACACGATCGACCAGTGGCGCGCCGACGCCAAGAGCGGCCGGCTGAAGGAAGCTTTCGCCTGCGGCACCGCCGCGGTGATCTCGCCGATCGGCAAGGTGCGCTCGGCGAGCGGCGACTTCCTGATCAGCGGCGGCGAGGCCGGTCCGGTCGCCATGGGCCTGCGCAAGAAGCTGGTCGACATCCAGTATGGCCGCAGCCCCGATCCGCACAACTGGATCCGCGAAGTGAAGTAAGCCGGGCGAACCGTGCCACAGGGACGGTAGGCTCCCCTCCCCCTTGCGGGGAGGGGGCGGGGGTGGGGGTAGCTCCACGCAGACTGCCCGCGGCGCCCCCCACCCCAACCCCTCCCCCGCAAGTGGGGAGGGAGCGCACCGCATGCGCGGCGATCGGGGGCTCTCGCCACATGTGAGCAGCTCGCAGCACTGAAGCATGTCAGCGGCGGTTGCCGCCTTGTGCGACGGCTGCTACCAAGCCGCCATGTCCGACAAACCCAAGAAACCCCAGAAGCTGAAGGCGCGGCTGCCGCGCGGGCTGGAGGATCGCGGTCCCGCCGCGATCGCGGCCACGCGCGAGATGGTCGAGAAGATCCGCGCCGTCTATGAGCGCTACGGTTTCGAGCCGGTGGAGACGCCGGCGTTCGAATACACCGACGCGCTCGGCAAATTCCTGCCCGACCAGGACCGTCCCAACGAGGGCGTGTTCTCGTTCCAGGACGATGACGAGCAGTGGATCTCGCTGCGCTACGATCTCACCGCGCCGCTCGCGCGCTACGTCGCCGAGAATTTCGATCACCTGCCGAAGCCGTATCGGTCTTATCGGGCCGGTTACGTATTCCGCAATGAGAAGCCGGGCCCCGGCCGTTTCCGCCAGTTCATGCAGTTCGATGCCGATACGGTGGGGTCGGGTTCGCCCGCGGCGGACGCCGAAATGTGCATGATGGCGGCCGACACGATGGAGGCGCTGGGCATTCCGCGCGGCTCTTATGTCGTGAAGGTCAACAACCGCAAGGTGCTCGATGGCGTGATGGAGGCGATCGGCATCGGCGGCGAAGAGCATGCAGGACGCCGGCTCACAGTCCTGCGCGCGATCGACAAGGCCGACAAGTTTCCGATCGCGGAAATCAGGAAGCTGCTCGGTGAAGGCCGCTGGGATGGCGGTGAGGTCGGCAAGGGCGACTTCACCAAGGGCGCGGGTCTCGACAACAACCAGATCGAGGCGCTGCTGGCCTTTTTTGAGATGAAGGTGGCTCAGCCGGCGTTTCAAAACGACGAGCAGGATTTGCAGTTCAATGCAACGGTGCTGGGCTCGGTCGCCCAGCGGAAATTGTTCATGTCGTCCGCGGCCTATGCCGACGGCATCAATGAACTGACTGAGATCGCGAAACTCTGCAGTGCGGCTGGCTACGGCTACAGCCGCGTTCGCATCGAGCCCTCCGTCGTCCGCGGCCTCGAATACTACACGGGCCCGGTCTACGAGGTCGAACTGCTGCTCGACACCAAGGACGAGAAGGGACGGCCGGTGCGGTTCGGTTCGGTCGGCGGCGGCGGGCGCTACGATGGCCTCGTCTCGCGCTTTCGCGGCGAGCCGGTCCCCGCGACCGGCTTCTCCATCGGCGTGTCGCGGCTGCAGGCGGCGCTGACGATGCTGGGCAAGCTCGACACGCGCCCGGCGTTCGGACCTGTGGTCGTCACTGTGTTCGACCGCGATCGCGTCGCCGATTATCAAGCCATGGTCTCGCAGCTACGCAATCACGGCATCCGCGCCGAGCTCTATCTCGGCAATCCCAAGAACATGGGCAACCAGCTCAAATATGCCGACCGCCGCAACGCGCCCTGCGTCATCATCCAGGGTTCGGATGAGAAGGCGCGCGGCGAGGTGCAGATCAAGGATCTGATCGAGGGCGCCAAGGCGGCGGCCGCGATCGCCTCCAACCAGGAATGGCGCGAGAGCCGGCCGGCGCAGTTCTCCTGCAAGGAGGACGAGCTCGTTGCCGGCGTGCGCGAGGTGCTCGCGAGGCATGATGTGAACTGGGGGTAGGCATTCCGCTCTGCTGTCATGCCCGGCCTTGTGCCGGGCATCCACGTCTTGTTTGATAGGCCCAACGTGGATGGCCGGGACATTCAGGGCGAAGACGCGCTTCGCGCTTTTGCTCGGCCAGAACGAAACAGCAGGGAGCAATGCATGCCCGAGATCACCGTGAACATGGCCGCTGGCCGCACCGACGAGCAGAAGGCTGGCATGATGCGCGACATCACCAAGGCGCTGGTGACGCATCTCGGCGTCGATGCAGAAGCCGTGGTGATCCAGATCAACGAGGCGCCGCTCTCCCACAAGATGAAGGGCGGCAAGACCTTCGTCGAACGCGCGGCCGAGTTAAAGAAATAGGTCATAGCGTCATTCCGGGGCGCGCGTAGCGCGAACCCGGCGACTGTCTTAGCTGTCAAGCGATTGCTGGGTATATCGGGTGTTGTTTTTGACCATGGTGTTTGCG
>NZ_JAUETT010000009.1:0-119840 GCF_032484835.1 Bradyrhizobium sp. SZCCHNS1022
CGTCTGCCATCCCCTGTTCGAATCACGGCGGATTCCAACACTCAAGCATAAACTTAACGCCTATGCGGCCTTCCCTGTGCCCTCCGACTGATAGGAGGGTGGAGCTAGCTGCAAAACTCGGACGCCATGCGCCGCGAGAGCGGGATCGTATGTGGTCGCGTCGTTGCTTCGCTTGCGCTCGCAATGGCGCAATGGAACGAAACCTCGGTCAGGCTTTTGGTCAGCCGTTCAAGGAAAAGGCCGAATCTTTGTGCAAAACCAACGCGGGCATTTCCCCCATAAAGCACCCTTTCTGTCGCCTGATTGTCGCATCGCGCTGTTATCGCGGGTAAACGGCAAGGGATACCTGAGTCGTCACGCGAGCGGCTTTCAGCAGCGGTCCGGACGGGGGATGCGCGCTAGCAGCGACGTCGCTCGTCATTGGTTTGTCATCAGAAGCTGTTAGGTGGGCGCGCATGGGAATTGAGAACGCTGCAGGTGAAGAAAGCCCGGACCGGCGCTTTCGCACGCTGTTCATCTCCGACGTTCATCTCGGGGCCCGCGGTTCGCAGGCCAATCTCCTGGTCGATTTCCTCCGCCATCACGACGCCGATACGATCTATCTGGTTGGCGACATCGTCGATGGCTGGGCGCTGAGGTCGAGCTGGCACTGGCCGCAATCCCATAACGATCTGGTGCAGAAGATGCTGCGCAAGGCGCGCAAGGGCGCCAAGGTCGTTTATGTGCCCGGGAATCACGACGAGTTCCTGCGCGGCTATTACGGCACGCATTTCGGCGGCATCGATGTGGTCGAGAACACCGTGCACACCGGCACCGACGGTCGCCGCTATCTCGTGATCCATGGCGATATCTTCGACCTCGTCGTGCAGAACGCGCGCTGGCTCGCCCATCTCGGCGACAGGGCCTACGACTTCGCCATCCAGATGAACCGGTTCGTCAACTTCTTCCGGCGCATGTTCGGTGTGCCCTATTGGTCGCTGTCGCAATGGGCCAAGCAGAAGGTCAAGAACGCGGTCAACTACATCGGCGCGTTCGAGACCGCGCTCGCCGCCGAGGCGCGCCGGTACGGCTGCGACGGCGTGATCTGCGGCCACATCCATTACGCCGTGATCCGCGACGAGCAGGGCATCCGCTACATGAACTGCGGCGACTGGGTCGAGAGCTGCACCGCGCTCGCCGAGCACGAGGACGGTTCCTTCGAGATCATCACCTGGACCGACCAGTTGCGCAAACCGGCCCCCGTGCCGCGGGTGACGGCGCGCGCCGCGGCGTGACGAACGGGCCGCAAGGGCAGGGGCCGTCTGCTCCCGCCGTGTGGCCTGAGCTGGGTTGATGCCTGCGGGCTTGCGAGGCGGTCCCGGGGCGCGGTAAAGTCGTAGCATGACCATTCAGGCTTCGATCCCTACCGTCACTGCGGCCGACATCGATGCGGCCGCGCGCGTGCTCGCACCCGTCGCAGTGCGTACGCCCCTGCTGGCCTCGCCCGTGCTCAGCGAGCGGCTGAACGCGCACGTCTTCGTCAAGCCGGAAGTGCTGCAGCGGACCGGCTCGTTCAAGTTCCGCGGCGCCTACAATAAACTGGCGTCGATCCCCGAGAGCGCACGCGGCAATGGCGTGGTGGCGTTCTCCTCGGGTAATCATGCCCAGGGAGTCGCGCATGCCGCGCAGCTGCTGAAGATGCATGCGACCATCGTGATGCCGACCGATGCGCCGGCCGCCAAGCGCGAGCGCACCAAGGCCTTCGGCGCCGAGGTCGTGCTGTACGACCGGGATCGCGAGGACCGCGAGGCGATCGCGCGCGAGATCGCGGGCAAAAGCGGCGCGACGGTGGTGCCGCCTTATGACGATCCGCTGGTGATCGCCGGGCAGGGCACCGTCGGCCGCGAGATCGCGGAGGATCTGACCGCGCTCGGCCTCGCGCCAGGCGTCGTCGTGGTGCCGGCCTCGGGCGGCGGCCTGGTCGCGGGGGTCTCGACTGCGGTGAAGGCGAAGTTTCCGCAGGCCGAGATGATCGTCGCCGAGCCGGAAGGATTTGACGACCACGCCCGCTCGCTGCGCGCCGGACAGCGCGTCGCCCATGACGCCAAGGGCCGTACCATCTGCGATGCGCTGATGGCGGCGATGCCCGGCGAGATCACCTTTGCGATCAACGGACGGCTGCTGTCGGGCGCCGTGTCGGCCTCGGACGAGGAGGTCGGCCGCGCCATCGGCTTCGCGTTCCGCGAGTTGAAGCTCGTGGTCGAGCCGGGCGGATCGGTGGGCCTCGCCTCGCTTCTCGCCGGCCACATGGATGTGAGCGGCAAGATCGTCGTGATCGTGCTGTCGGGCGGCAATGTCGACGCCGATCTCTACGCGCGGCTGATCGCCTGACACGCTCCGGACTTGCGCGCAGCCGGACGCGGCCGCATCACGAGAAGAAGGCGATCTTCTCCGGCTGCGTCATGCGCCGGATCGGCATCAGCGGGTCGTTGGCGGTAATCGGCTTGCGCGGCAGGAGGCCGTTGGCAAGCAGCGCCGAGCCCAGCGATGGTTCGTAAGACGGTTTGGGCATGGCTTGAACCGCCGTTGCGACCGCCGGCTGGGGCGCAATCGCTGCGGCGGGTTCGGGCGGCTCCGGCATGACCGGAGCAGGCTGAACGAACTCAGGCGCCGCCGTAACCTGCGGCTCGGGGGCGACCACGAGTGGCAACGGTTGCGGGGCGGGGGCGACCGTCACGGAGACAGGCGGCTCGGAATCGGAGACGGTCGGTGCGGGAAAGGTCGCCGGCTCGGGAGCCGTGGGGTCGGCAAAGGTCGCAACGATGTCGTCGTCGACCGTAGCCGGCTCCTGGATATCGAAGCCGATGGTGCGGACCCGGGCGAGGTCTTCATCCTCGATCAGGTCCGGCGCGGCCATCTCTGCCGCCACCAGCTCGAGCACCTCCTCGTCATGGGCGTCCGCGGCTGCTGGGTCGACATCGTCTGCGGTTTCGACGACGGCGCTGGCGGTCGCGGTCGCTTCGACCTCGATCTCAGCAAGCTCAAGCGTTGCGTGAGCCGATTCGACCGTCGCGCCAAGGCGCTGATTTTCCTCAGCAACGGGCTCTCGGTTAAGCCCGACTTGCGACAGCGCTTCAACATGACCGGGAGCGGCCGGTTCGCTCGCTTCCCTTGCAGCCGGTTCGGCTGTCGCCTCGGCAGCAGCGGCCGCCACCGGCTCGGGCGCAGTGTCCACGGCGTCCAAACCCGCGGCGGTCTTCAGCGGGTGGACAAAATCCACCTCCGCCGGCGTGCTCGCGGCTTCGGCCAGCGCGCTTTCGGCCGTCGGCAGGTCTACCGTCACTGCCATCTCGCCAGCCGGCGGGGCATCGGTGGCCGTGGCGACCTCGGCGGCCGCCGCAGGCACGGCGTTGTCAGCCGTTTCGAAGGCGTTCAACCCAGCCCTGATGCTGTCGAATGCGGCCAGGAGCGCAGCCCTTGGATCGGCGCCGATGAGCTGGTCGCAGCCTGATTCGATGGCCTCGATCTGGGTATCGATCAGATCGCAGATCCGCGAATCCGCCCCGATCTCCCGCCACCGCCAGGAAATCTCCTTGATGATTCGGGTTCCCTTGCGGACCGGGGCCAAGTTGTGCTCGAGCGCCAAGCGATCGATCGCCGCGCCCGCGGCTGCAGCGGCGTCCTCGACCGCTCCTCGAATGGCGGCGAGCGCCTCGGGCAGCGCCCGCTCGTCGAACTGCTGCTCCTGCTGCTGTTCGCGCTGCGCGGCCAGCGCGTGCTCGATGCGGGCAACCGCGTTGAGCACCATGCTGGTGTCCGCGTTGCGGTTGCGCTTGGCATACTCGCCGAGAAACCAGCGCCCCCGCGAGGTTTCCATGAAGGCATCGCGGATCGCCTCATAGTCAGCCTCGCTCGGCTGGGCCGCGCGGGCGGAGATCGGCGAAAGGGCGAAGACGTCATCGACCATGGCAAACCCGTCGCGCAAATTGCTGCGCGTTGGCATAACGAACATCACGATATTGACCGAATCGCAATTGAATTGATGCAGTCCACCCGACAAATCCCCACCGCGTCACGTAAGACGTTCCCATCGTTCGCTCGGCGGCTGGGACTGTTCTACGGCGCGATCTTCCTTTTGTCGGGCACCCACCTGCCATTCTTTCCCGTGTGGCTGCGGGCCATCGAGTTGGACCCATCGTGGATCGGCCTCATCATCGGGGTCCCTGCGGTGACGCGTTTTACGGTGCTGCCCTTGATCACCGCATTTGCCGAGCGCCATCACGCCCTGCGCGGTGCGATGAGGCTTTCGGCAGGTGCAACCGCGGCAGGTTTCGCGATCCTTGGCCTCCAGCATCTGCCGTGGTCGATCTTTCTGATGTACGTCGCGATCTGCTGCCTGTGGACGCCGCTCGTGCCGCTCACCGACGCCTACGCTCTGCGGGGCGTCGTGAGCTACGGCTTGGACTATGGCCGCCTGCGGCTCTGGGGTTCGGCAGCCTTCATCATCGGCACGTTGCTGTGTGGTGCCTTGGCCGATGTGATCCCGGCGACCCAACTCATCTGGGTCATCATGGCGGCCGGTTTGCTCGGTGCGGTGAGCAGCGCAGCGTTGGCGCCTCTGGATCTGCCGACACGCGCAGCGGGGGCAGCGAAGCGTGGCAGGAAGCTGCTGGGTGATCGGGACTTCATCTGTATCGTCTTGTCGGCCGCGCTGGTGCAAGGCAGCCACGCGGCCTATTACGCGTTCTCCGCCATCGACTGGCAGGCTCAAGGGTTTGGTGGCCTGACCATCGGCGGGCTCTGGGCGCTCGGCGTTATCGCCGAGATCGTGGTGTTCGCCGTGTCTCCGCGCCTCAGTTGGGCACCGGCCAATCTGCTTATGATCGGCGCCGGCGCAGCTGTGCTTCGCTGGGTCATCGCCGCTCATGAGCCGCATGCGTTCGCGCTGGCTGCCGTGCAGCTTAGCCACGGCTTCACCTTCGGCCTGACGCTGGTGGGCACGATGGGATTGTTGGTACGGCATGTGCCTGCGCATATGACTGCGCGCGGCCAAGGCTATTACGCGGCGGCGACGGGCATCGTTGGTTCGGCCGCGTCAGTGATGTCCGGGCCCGTCTATGCCCAGTTTGGGCCAGGCGTCTATTACCTTATGGCGACCATGGCAGCGCTCGGCGGCGCGCTGATGTGGCTCGTGCGGTTGCGATTGACGCCTCATCCCCACAACGCGGCATCGGGCGGGTAGACCAGGCTGTCCTCATAATGCAGCCCATTCGCCCGGTCCTGGGCGAGCAGCAACGGGCCGTCCAGATCGACGAATCGGGCGAAAGGCGTCAGCAGCATGGCCGGCGCCATGGACAGCGAGGTTGCGACCATACAGCCGACCATGATGTCGAAGCCAAGGTCGCGGGCGGCATCCGCCGCCGCAAGCGCTTCGGTCAGGCCGCCCGTTTTGTCGAGCTTGATGTTGACGGCGTCATAGCGATCGCGGAGACCCTCCAGCGATGCGCGATCGTGCACGCTCTCGTCGGCGCAGACCTTCAGCGGCCGATCGATCCGTGCCAAGGCGCGGTCGTTGCCAGCGGGCAGGGGCTGCTCCACCAGAGTCACGCCGACGGCTGCACAGGCTGCGAGATTTGTTTCCAGATTTTTCTCCGTCCACGCTTCGTTCGCGTCGACGATCAGTTGCGATTGCGGCGCCGCTTGGCGCACCGCGACGATGCGCTCGCCGTCGCCGTCACCGCCGAGCTTGACCTTCAGCAGCGGCCGATGCGCCACCTTGGCCGCTGCGCCGGCCATCGCCTGCGGAGAGCCCAGCGAAATCGTATAAGCAGTGACACATGGCTCGGGTGCACGTCGGCCGAGCAGGTCCCAGATGCGCCGGCCGCTTCGCTTGGCCTCCAGGTCCAGCAACGCACAATCCAATGCGTTGCGCGCTGCGCCAGGCGGCATCGCCGCCTGCAGAGCCGTCCGATCGAGGCCATTGGCGACCGCGTCGCGCATTGCCAGCAGAGCGCTGAGGGCCGCATCGGGAGTTTCACCGTAGCGAGGGTAGGGCACACATTCGCCGCGTCCGACGAAGCCGTCCTGCCGTAGTTCGGCCACCACGACCACCGCTTCGGTCTTGGCGCCGCGGCTGATCGTGAAGCTGCCGGCGATCGGCCATTGCTCGATGTTTCCGATCAGGTTTGGAGAATTGGTGGAAGTCATTTAAAAAGTTCGCGATTTTCGAATCGTGGGCTTGCGGGGCGCGACCGACTATGGCTGGTTGGGCCGGGGTTCGACAAGGTGATAGCAGCGTGCGCAGACTATTCTTGCCGAAAAGCGGCCGGCTGGGCTCAGGGCGGCCATCATGATCAACGGTCCGACTCTGGAGCGGAGCGCTCAAGGCGATGTGTTGCTGCTCCGCGCAGCTGGCACATGGACGGCATCCTTCGCGCCGCTTCTCGAAAAACTGGTCGCCGAGGCGGAGAAACTCGCGGGCACCAAGCCTGATGTCGCGATCGACGTCTCCCAAATCTCCAAGCTCGATACGTTCGGAGCTTGGCTGATCGAGCGGCTGCGGCGCAGTTTCACACAGGGCGCCATCGAGGCGAAGGTGGATGGTTTGTCCGTCACTTATGCCAGCCTCGTTGATGAGGTCCGTCGCGTGACGCCCGCGCCTGACGATGAGACCGGAGCGGTGACCGTGGTGGGCATGCTGGATCAGATCGGCCGCACCGTCGCCGGTATCTTCGGCACCATCGCCGCGTTGGTCGATATGCTGGGGGCCGTCATCGTCGCCAGCGCACGCGTGTTTCTCCACCCGCGCAGCTTCCGCTTGACCTCGACCGTCCATCATCTGGAACAAGTGTGCTGGCGGGCGGTCCCGATCATCGTGCTGATCACCTTCCTGATCGGCTGCATCATCGCGCAGCAGGGCATCTTCCATTTTCGTCGGTTCGGCGCCGACATCTTCGTCGTCGACATGCTCGGCGTTCTGGTCCTGCGCGAAATCGGCGTGCTGCTGGTCGCGATCATGATCGCAGGTCGTTCGGGCAGCGCCTACACGGCCGAGCTCGGCTCGATGAAGATGCGCGAGGAGATCGACGCGTTGCGCACGATGGGATTCGATCCGATCGAGGTTCTGATCCTGCCGCGGATGCTGGCCCTGGTCATTGCGCTCCCGATCCTGGCGTTTCTCGGCGACATTGCTGCGCTCTACGGCGGCGGGCTCGTGGCCTGGCTTTATGGAGGCGTTCAGCCGGAAGCGTTCCTGCTGCGCCTTCGCGACGCGATCTCGATCGATCACTTCAAGGTCGGGCTGCTCAAGGCGCCGGTCATGGCGGCGGTGATCGGCATCGTCGCCTGTGTCGAGGGGCTCTCGGTGCAGGGCAGCGCGGAGTCGCTCGGCCGGCACACCACCGCGTCGGTGGTCAAAGGCATCTTCTTCGTCATCGTGATGGATGGCGTGTTCGCGATCTTCTTCGCGGCGATCGGAATGTGACCATGACGGTGCAGCAATCGTCCGGTGCCATCATCCGGGTGCGCGACGTGACCGTTCAGTTCGGCAAGACGCGCGTGCTCGACAGGCTCGATCTCGACGTCGAGCGCGGTGAAATCTTGGGCTTCGTAGGTCCGTCCGGCGCCGGAAAATCCGTGCTCACTCGTACCATTATCGGGCTCGTGCCCAAGCTCTCCGGCCATATCGAGGTGTTCGGGGTCGACCTGGACGCTGCCGATTCCGGGATGCGCCGTTCCGTCGAACGGCGTTGGGGGGTTTTGTTCCAGCAGGGCGCCTTGTTTTCCTCGCTGACGGTGCGCCAGAACATTCAGTTTCCGATGCGCGAGTACCTCAAGGTCTCCCAGCGCCTGCTCGACGAGATCATGGTGGCCAAGTTGGTGATGGTCGGGCTGAAGCCGGAGGTCGCGGATCGGTTCCCCAGCGAGCTTTCGGGCGGTATGATCAAGCGCGTGGCGCTGGCGCGCGCACTCGCGCTCGATCCGGAATTGGTGTTTCTGGATGAGCCGACGTCCGGCCTGGATCCGATCGGCGCAGGCGACTTCGACGAACTGGTCCGTACCCTGCAGCGCACTTTAGGCCTGACGGTTTTCATGGTAACCCACGACCTGGATAGCCTGCATACGGCCTGTGATCGCATCGCCGTTTTAGGCGACGGTAAGGTCATTGCCGCAGGATCGATGGCCGATATGCAGGCCTCGGAGCATCCCTGGCTGCGGCAGTATTTCCACGGCAAACGCGCCCGCGCCGTAATGGCGTAGCGCGATGCTTGCACGCAAGCACCGGAGTTTTTGATGGAAACGCGGGCGAATTACGTGCTGATCGGGTCGTTCACGCTGGCGGTGATCGCAGCGGCGGTCGGCTTCGTCCTTTGGTTTCAGAGCCTGCACACGACCAAGCAGCGTGGCCCATTGCGGGTGATCTTCGAAGGTCCAGCCGCAGGACTGCGCAATGGCGGTAGCGTGAATTTCAACGGTATCAGGGTCGGCGAGGTCATTTCGGTCAAGCTCGACAACCCCCGCCGCGTTGTCGCGCTCGCCATGGTCGAGAACAGCGCGCCGATCCGCCGAGACACCCTGGTAGGACTCGAGTTCCAGGGCCTGACTGGCGTTGCCGCCATTTCGCTCAAGGGCGGTGAGGAAGCCGCGCCGCCGCCGCCGCTCGATGAAGACGGCGTGCCGGTGCTGCGCGCCGATCCGAACCGGCTGCAGGACGTGACCGAGGCGATCCGCGCCACCTTGCAGAATATCAACCGGGTCGTCGCCGACAACCAGGAAGCTGTCCGCAATTCGCTGAAGAACCTCGAAGTCTTCACCCAATCGCTGGCCCGCAATTCCGAGCGGATCGACGGCGTGATGGCACGGGTCGACGGCATCATGGGCAAGGCGGACAGCCTGATGCTCGGGCTCAACACGCTCGCCGGCGGCAAGGACGGCGGCGAGTTGCTCCTGACGGTCAAATCGATCCGTGAATTGGCGGAGGATTTCGACAAGCGGTCGGGTGCGCTCATGGTGGACGGCCGGCGGACGCTCGGCGACATCAGCCGGGCCGTCAACAATTTCGACCGCAACCCGACCCGGGTGCTGTTCGGCGCCAGCAGCTCGAGTTCCAGTCCCAGCAACGCCCAGGCCTCGCAGCCGGCGCCCGTCGCCAGCGAACGACGGCGGTGAGAAGGCAAGTCGCGAATAGGGAATAAAGCGAGTAGGGGGGCGCGCGCGAGGTAAGCTACGAAGCGCGGTCGATTATGTGAGGCCCACCGCTGATCTGGTCGTTAGTCGACATCCTACGAAGTATCTCGGAAAGCAAAACGGAGGCCGTGAGGCCTCCGTTTTCCGTTTGCGATCAGCCATTCACTGTTCTCACGCCAGCCGTCCGGCGGCATGTGCGAGCAGCGTGTAGACGAGCCCGGTTTCCGAGGTCAGCTGGTTGCGCAGCGCCTGCGGATTGCGGTCGTCGCGCGCCACCTCGTCGAGCAGCCGCTCGAACTCGGTGATGTAGCGATCGACGGTCTGCTTGAAGGTGCGATCCGCGCGATACTTGCGTGCCACCTCGTCGAACGCCTTCTGGCCGGCCGGCGTGTAGAGCCGTTTGGTGAAGGCCTTGGTTTCGCCGCGCTGATAGCGATCCCACATCTCGGCGGCGAGCGCGCGATCCATCAGGCGAGCGATATCGAGCGATAGCGACTCCAGCGGATTGCCGGACTGCGGCACGGGCCCGCGACCACGCGGCGCTTCGCGACCGGCGGCACTATTGTCGGCACGGTTGAGGAGGTCGGACAGCCAGGTGTCGCGGCCTGGATCGGCGGCCGGTCCCATCGGCGGGGCCTCGACGCGCCGGGACGGCGGCTGAACGCCGAGGTCCGGGGGCGGCAGATTGGCGGCGCTCGTGGGCGAGGGCTCGCGCATACGGATGTCGCCCCGTCCGCCCGCCGCGACGGCGGCAGCAGCAGCCACCGGTTCCTCCTGGCGGACCGTGGTGGTCACGGTCGCCGTCCTCGTCGTGTTCACCACGTCGAGGCCGCGGCCGTGATGGGCAACGATCCGGTTCAGCTCGGCGAGCGCCTCGATCTGGTCGACGATCACCTTGCGCATCTGTGCAGTGCTCTCGGCGGCCTCCTGCGGCATTTCCAGCACGCCGCGGCGCAGCTCGTTGCGCGTGGCCTCGAGCTCGCGCTGCATCTCCGCGGTCATCTGCTTCATGTTCGTGACCAGGCTGGCGAACTTCTCCGCCGACTGCTTGAACATCGCATCCGCTTCCTGCGTGCTCTGCTCGTAGATCGCGTGCATGGATTCTGTGGTCACCCGCCGCTCTTCCTCGGCGGTGGCCCGGATCGCCTCGAACTGGCGGCTGATCGCGGTCGAGCCGGCGCCCGCGGTTTCCGCGACCACGCGCGCGATGTCGCGTGCGCGCTCTTCGGCCGCGGCGAGCGACTCGTCGAGCAGCGTGGTGAAGCGCGACAGCCGCTGGTCGAGATCGGCCGTGCGAAGGTCGATCGTGGTGATCAGCGATTCCAGCGTCGCCTTGCGCTCGCCGATCGAGACGCTGGCCTCGCGGTTGCTCTGATCGACAACGGCTGCTGCTTCCATCAGCGCCTTGCCATGGGCGTCGAACTGACCCGCGAGCGAGCCGAGGTCTTCCAGCGCCTTCGTGGTCTTGACGTTGAAGACGCTGAGCTGCTCCTCCAGCGTCTCCGTGGCCGCGCCGTTGCGCGTCGTCAAATCGCTCATCGCCGTGACGAAGTCGGCCACGCGCGTGACCAGAGCACGTTCGAGCGAATTGAGGTTGTCGTGGGCGCCGGTGAGCACCTCCTGCAGGAGGATGTTGCCTTCGCGCAGCCGCTCGAACAGGGCGACCGTGTCGGTGCGGAGGATCTTGCTGGTTTCCTGCATCTCGGTGACTGCGGCGACCGACACCTGGCGCGACTGCTCGATCGCGGCGCGGGAAGCCTGCTCCAGCTCCTTCAGCGATTTGCCGATGGCAGTGGTCGCGAGCTCGCCGGCCGAGGTGATCGTGCGCGCGACCTCGGTGCCGTTGCCCATCATGGTCTTGGCGAAGGCCTGGCCGCGCGATTCGATCGATTTCAACGCATCCGAAGTGACGCGATCGATCTCGATCGTGAGCTGGTTCGCCTTGGAGCCGAGTGCCTCGACCAGCTGGCCGCGCCGGCCATCGAGCATTTGCGACAGTCGCTCGGTGTGCTGCTGAACATAGGTCACGATCTCGTCGGTCTTGCCGGTCATGGCCGAGCCGAACGAATTGCCGGCCGCGAGCACGGTGCGCTCGATGTCGGTGGAGGTCGACTTCACTCGCGAGCTGACTTCGTTCACCGCTGCCAGCAGCATATTCTGCGCGTTCGCGGCGCTGGTCTGGATGTTCTCCGTGGTGTTCGCGGCAACCGCATTGATCGCCTGCTCGATCTCCGAGGAGATCGTCTTGAGCTGGCCGGCGGTGTCGGTCGATGTTGCGGTCAGCAGGGCCTGGGCCTCACGCGCGCTGCCCACCACCGCGGCCGCCGTGTCGGCAGAGGTCGCCGTCAGCGAGGTCTGGGCCTGACGCGCGCTATTGAGGATGGCGCTCGCCGTGTCCGCGCCGACGGTCGACAACGTACGCTCGAGGTCGGAGGCCAGCGACTTGATGTGGTCCGTCGCCTCGGTGGAAGTGACCATCAGGGTCGACTGCACGTCGCGTGCACTGCTCACGATCGAGGCCGCTGTGCTGGTGCCGACTGCGGCGAGGGTGCGCTCGACGTCGGATGCCAGCGATTTGACGTGATCGGCGGCTTCGGCGGAAGCGGCGATCAGCTTGCTCTGCACGTCGCGGACGCTGTTCACGATCGTGGTTGCCGTGCTGGTGCCGACCGCCGACATGGTCCGTTCCACGTCGACAGCGAGCGTCTTGACGTGATTGGCGGCTTCCGACGAGGCGCTGATCAGTGTGGTCTGCGCTTCGCGCGCCCCGCTGGTGATTGCTTCCGCCGTGGTGGTGCCGGCGAGCGACAGCGAGCGTTGCACGTCGGCGGTCAGCGATTTGACCTCGTCGGCCACTTCGGAGGAGGCGGCAAGCAGGGTGGCCTGTGCCTCTCTTGCGCTACCGGTGATGGCTTCCGCGGTCGAAACACCGGCGCTCGACAGCGAGCGCTCGACGTCGATGGTGAGCGACTTGACCTGGCCGACTGCTTCCGATGACGCCGCGACCAGGGTGTTTTGTGCTTCGCGCGCACCGGCCACGATCGAGGCCGCCGTTGCGGAGCCTGCCGCCGCCAGCGTGCGCTCGACATCGGCGGATAGCGATTTGATCTGGGCGACGGTATCGCCGGAAGCCGTCACCAAGGTGAGCTGCGCGTCGCGCGCGCTCGACAGGATGGCATTGGCCGCCCCGCTGCCGGCGCCGGTGAGGGCCCGCTCGACTTCGGTCGAGGTGGTCTTCAGCTGCGCACCGACATCGGTCGAGACGGTGAGCAGCGCCTGCTGCGCCGCGCGCGCGCCGGTCTGGATGGTCTCGCTGGTGTTGACCACGAGATTGGTCAGGGAACGCTCGGCGTCTTCCACATGCGACTTGATGCTGGCGGACAACAGCTCCGCGCGCGTCATCAGTTCGTCGCTGGCCTGGCGCCCGCTGCTCTCGATGCGGCCGGCCACGGCTTCGATGCGGGTCCCCAACAGATCTTCGAATTGGGCGACGCGCTGGTCGATGTCGCCGGCGATGCCGCCGACCCTGGTCTCGATGCTCTGGTGGATCTGTTGGAAACGCGCCGTGACGGTATCGGCCAGTTGCGTGGTGCGGCCGTCGATCGTCTGCGAGACGGTGGCGACGCGCTGGTCGATGGCTTCGAGCGCCTCCGCCGTGCCGTCACTGAGAGAGGAGGTGAGAAGGGTCAGGCGGGAATCGATCGAATGGATCGCCTGGGCCGCGCCGTCGGTCAGCGAGGACGTGAGCACGGTGAGGCGGGAGTCGATCGTATGCAGCACCTGGGCCGCACCGTCGGTCAGCGACGAGGAGAGGGCGTTGAGACGGCCTTCGACCGTCGTCGTGACCGAGGTCGCGCGCGAGTCGAAGGTTTCTTCGAGCGACTTCAGCCGGCCGTCGAGGTTCTGGTGGAAGGCGTTGATCTTGTTTTCCAGCGCGGCATCGAGATTGGTGATGCGCGCTTCGAGCGTGGTCTCGAACTGCGAAAGGCGGTGATCCAGCGTGGCCGTGATCTGCCCGCCGTTCGAGGACAGACGGCTATCGAAGGTGTCGACATAGGTCTTCAGATTATCGGTGATGTCCTGGGTCCGCTGGCCCATGCGCTCGACGATATCGCCGCCGAACGTCTTCACGGTGCGATCGAATTCGCTGATATGACGGGTGATCAGCGCACCCAGGGTGCTCGAGTCGCGGGCGAAGCGCTCGGCGAGTTCGGTGCCCTGGTTCTTCACGAGCTCATCGAACGCGCTCATCTGCATCGACAGCGTGTCGTGCGCGGCCTCGGTCTGGCTCACCACCTTTTCGACCAGCGAGCTGACGGTCGCATCGAGGGATTCACTGGCTTTCTCGCCGCTCGAGGCGATATGGCCCGACATTCGCTGGCTCGCATCGTCGATCTTGCGCACGAGTTCGCCGCTGCGCAGCTCGAGCTCGAGCAGGAGCGAGTCGCCGGAAGCCTTGAGCGAATCGTGGACCTGCTCGGTGCGCACCGAGATGCCGTCGACGATGACCGCGGCCCGCTGCTCGAACTCGGCGGTGATGCGGTCGATCCGCTCGTTGAGCATCTCATGGACGCGATCGGAGAGATCGGCGAACTCGTCGTGGACGTGTCCGGTCTTGAAGTTGAGGCTTGTGGTCAGGCGCTCGGAGGCGTCGAGCACGGCACGCGTGGTCTCGGAACTGGCCTCCTCGAGCCGATCGAGCAGGTCGCCGCCGCGCTCGCCGAGCGCCAGGATCATGTTGTCGCCGGCATTGCCGAGCGCAGCCGTGATGTGGGCGCCGCGCTCTTCCAGCGCGCTGGTGATGCTCTTGGCGACCTCGTCGACGCGCGAGGCGATCGCGTCCGAGATCAGCGCGATGTCGTGGCGCAGATCGATCTGCACCCCGGAAATGGCGCTGCGAACCTGCTCGGCCTGACCGACGAGATTGTCGCGCTGATGGGCGATGTCCTGCAGAAGCGCCCGGATCCGCACTTCGTTGTCGCTATACGCGCGCTCCAGCGCGGCGACCTCGTTGGCGACCAGGGTCTCCAATTCGCCGGCGCGGGCAATCGCGCGCTCGACGCCGTCGCCCATCGCTGCGACCTCGCGCCGGATCGCCTGGCCGACGGTGACGATCGAATCGCTGACTGCGCCTTCCGGCTCCGAGAAGCGGATCGCAACCTGGGCCATCGACTGCGCGATCATGCGCAGTTCCTGGCCGCGCCAGGTGAGGCTTGCGAGGAAATAGAACAACAGCACGGGGGCGAAAAACAGCGCTGCCAATCCTGCCAGCACCAGGACGCCGCCGCTCTGCCCGATCGCCGATTGCAGCGAGGGCAGGAAGCCGACCGTCAGCAGGCCGCAGCCGACGATCCACACGCCGGCAAAGGCGGTCGCGATCGTGTAGACGCCGCGCGAGGGGCGGCCCTTCTGAATGGCCTGCAGGAGCTGGCCGATGGTCTCGCGATCGTCGTTGGCGGGGCGACGGGCGATCAACGGCGGCGCATCATTGTCGTCGAAGGCCGGGCGCTCCGCGCCTTGACGCGCGTCGAATGTGGTTTCCCCAAAGGCAGGGCCGATCGGCATGATCGGCGACGCCTCGTCAGCACGATTCGGCGCCTGCGCCTCTTCCGGCGCGGCCGTATCGCTGATGTTCAAAGCCTCCTGAATGGCAGACAGCGCAACTTCAGTCGGGTCTTTGACCTTTTTTGGGGTGTTTGCCATGTTCAGTCCGAGCCTCGTCGTATTTTTTTGATCCGGTGAGCCGCGCACGAATGCCCCATCGCCGGGCTCGGAACCGGATTCATCCACCGCGGGCGCCCAGGCGCGGCACTTGCCGGCTAGCCCGCTCCATCCAAAGCGCATCCTATTGGCTGGGCGAGGTGAAAGAAATGGTCGCGGTTAAGAGATTCTTAATCATCGTTAACAGGACCCACCGGTAACGCATTTGAAAGTCCCGAAAATTCGATTTCGGCCGCAATTGGGGCGGTCCCGCGCCTGAAACAAGGCAGAGCCGCGGCAATATACAGGTAAGGAGGTATTAACCATTCCCATGCTTGGCTGGCGCAACCGTGGCCCTCGGGATGAGAGTTCGCGGAAATGGACTCCCCGAGACGTACGCCATGACGCCAGACCTCCACCGGATCGAATGGATGCCTTCGCCCCCGCTTGTTCCCGATGACGGGCCGATCTGCCTGGACCAGCTCAGGCGGATGACGCTTGGCGACCTCGATCTCGAGCGCGAGGTGCTGGGGATGTTTGCGAGCCAGTCCGGCCGTATCCTTGGCCAGCTGATGGGACTGCCGGGCGATGCCGCGGCGCTTGCGCATACGCTGAAGGGCTCCGCCCGGGCGATCGGGGCGCTGGGGGTCGCAGAAGCCGCCGAAGCGCTGGAGATGGCGCTCCGCGACCGCGACCAGGCCCATATCCTGACCCTTACCTTGGCCGAACTCGGCACGGCCGTTGGCGAGGCGCGCATGGCGATTGCGGAGATGCTGGCGGCGTCCTGATACTCTCGTCCGGAGACGCGAACCGCCCCGAACACGGCGCACCGGGCGGCACTAGCGCCGGGCGGGTCGACCCGTTATAGGACAGCCCGACTTCATTCCCCCGCAGCATCGAGCGAACATGGCCAAGATAACCTTTGTCGACCACACCGGCGAATCCCGAACCGTGGAGATCGAGAACGGCGCGACCGTGATGGAAGCGGCCATCCGCAACGCCATTCCCGGGATCGAGGCCGAATGCGGCGGCGCCTGCGCCTGCGCGACCTGCCATGTCTATGTCGACGAAGCCTGGCGCGAGAAGGTCGGGCCGCCCACGCCGATGGAAGAGGACATGCTCGACTTCGGTTACGACGTGCGGCCGAACTCGCGCCTGTCGTGCCAGATCAAGGTCTCCGACGAACTCGACGGCCTCGTCGTCTCGACGCCGGAACGTCAGGCCTAAGCGCCTCCCGCGCGCGCCGCCTTGCTTCCGCGACCTTTCCGCGCGCCGACATGCTCAGGCCGATGCGGCCGCTCCGCGCCGCAGCCAGGGCTGGAAATTGCTGATCAGCTTCGGCGGCAGCGGCGTCGGCATGCGTGTCGCTTCGTCGATCAGCACGTTCACGGCCTGCGCCGAAGCCACGCAGGTGTTTTGCGCGAAGATCACCTGGTCGAACGTCACTGAGGTGCGTCCGAGCTTGGCAATGCCAAGCCCGATTTCGATCGTTCCCGGCCAGCGCAGCTCGGCGCGAAATTGAATGTCGAGCCGCACCATGATCCAGGTCAATCCCTTCGGCATCAGATCGTTGTTAGGGTCCTTCATCAGCATCACGCGGGCGCTTTCGAAATAAGTCGCAAACACCGCGTTGTTGACGTGCCAGTTCGGATCGAGATCGCCGAACCGAACGTTGTCGCCGAGCCGGTACGGAAAATCCTCCAGACGAAGCGCGTCCTCATGCGAGGGGGAGACATTCACGAGACCATCTCCATGGACGTATGATTTGAGAGCATGTCTTGAATGAATGGGCGGCATCATCGATCGGATTTCACGTTCGCGCAAGAGTCGTTGTATTTGATGTGCACCACTTTCAGGTGCTGTCGACCCCAGGCCGGCGGATGCGAATTGAGACCTATCCGACGAGCATGCGCCCCGCCCGGCGCCAGCCGGTTTTGAGGCTTCCCTGGGTGAGCCGCCTTGGCTACACATTTGGACACCGCCACTTGCCGCGACATCTTGCCTGCGGCCTCCCAACGAGAAGAGCGACATGAGCGAAACGATCAAGACCGATGTGCTGATCATTGGCGCGGGCCCCTGCGGACTGTTTGCCGTATTCGAACTGGGGCTGCTCGATATCAGGGCACATCTGATCGACATCCTCGACAAGGTCGGTGGCCAATGCGCCGAACTCTATCCGGAGAAGCCGATCTACGACATTCCCGGCGTGCCGATGGTCACGGGGCAGGGCCTGACCGATCAGTTGATGGAGCAGATCAAGCCATTCAATCCAACCTTCCATCTCGGTGAGATGGTGGAGAGGGTCGAGAAGATCGGCGATCCCGGTTTCCGCATCACCACGGATGCAGGCAAGGTGTTCGAATGCAAGGTCGTAGTGATCGCTGCCGGCGGCGGCTCGTTCCAGCCCAAGCGGCCGCCGGTTCCGGGCATCGAAGCCTATGAAGGCACCTCGGTGTTCTATGCGGTGCGCAAGATGGAGGAGTTCCGCGACAAGAACATCGTCATCGTCGGCGGCGGCGATTCCGCGCTCGACTGGACTCTCAATTTGCATCCGATCGCCAAGCGCATCACGCTGGTGCACCGGCGCGACGATTTTCGCGCCGCTCCCCATAGCGTCGAGCAGATGCGCGCGCTCGTCGCCTCCGGCAAGATGGACTTGAGGATCGGCCAGGTCACCGGCCTCGAAGGCGGAGGCGGCGTGCTCACGGCAGCCACCCTCAAGGGCAACGACAACACGGTGGAGACGATCGCCTGCGATAGGATGCTGCCGTTCTTCGGCCTCACGATGAAGCTCGGTCCCGTCGCCGAGTGGGGCATCGCGCTGGAGAACAATCTGGTTCCGGTGGAGACCTCGGCGTTCGAAACCAGCGTGCCCGGTATCTTCGCGATCGGCGACATCAACACCTATCCCGGCAAGATCAAACTGATCCTGTGCGGCTTCCACGAGGGCGCGCTGATGGCGCAGAAGGCGCACCGCTACGTCTACCCGGAGAAGCGGCTGGTGTTCCAATACACGACATCGTCATCGAGCCTGCAGAAGAAGCTCGGCGTCAACTAAGCGGTGGATTGGAGGGAACCGGCTCCAACCGGAATGTGACTGGATGTTTCTGGGCGGCTGCGATTCCACAGCCGCGCAAGACCTGCTATGTGCTGGCACGGTCCTCGAAATGGCCGTACTCTGCGTCCATGCGCTTTGTGGATTGGTCAAGGTGAGATGATGATGCTGATAACGTTTCCCCGGCTTCGGCTGATGCCACGTGTCGCGACATTTGCCACCCTCGCCGTCCTGCTTGCTGGGTCGCTGGTTGCGCGGCCTGCGCTAGCCGCCGAACCGTCCGCCGCCGGCCTGTGGCAGAAGGTCGAGAACGGGGAGCCGAAGCTCTACGTTCTTGTCGTCGATCACAACGGTGTCTACGAGGGCGTGATGGCGAAGCTGTTCCCGAGACCTACCGATTCGCCGAATCCGATCTGCTCCAAATGCACCGACGACCGCAAGAACGCGCCATGGCTCGGTATCTCCTTCATTCGTGACATGAAGCTTCGCGACATGAAGCGCGACGGGCTGGTCTATGAGGACGGCAACGTGCTCGATCCGCGCGATGGCAAGATCTACGACGCCAAGATGACGCTCAGTCCGGATGGACAGACGCTGACGCTGCGCGGCTATATCGGCATCTCGTTTCTTGGCCGCGACGAGACCTGGGTGCGCCTGCCGGACAGCGCCATGGCGCAGATCGATCCGGCCGTGATCGCGAAGTACCTGCCGGCCCAGGCCGCAGCGGCGAAGCAGCCGGCGACGACGGGCAAGAAGATCGCGCCGGCGAAGTAGTCAGCTGCGAGACGTCACGTCCGACATATCAATCTCCCTGTTGCCGCCCGGCTCGTCCGGGCGACGTGGTATTCCTGAGACGGTGATGCTCGAGCTGAACTCCTGCCGTGCAAGGTTTCAGAACGTCAGCTTCTCAGCGCGCGATTGGCGTCCGTCGGATTAGCAGAAGCCGCAGGAACCGGCCGCATAGGGCCAGCTAGCAAATCGGGTCTCTCCTACGGTCATCAGCGGAGCTGCCACGCGGCGCAAAATTTTGCGTCGCCCGGAACCATTCTGTCGCAAGCCCATTGCTCACCGGCACAATCATTAACTGAAGAAAATGCTATGAGGGCTTTCGCAATCGCATTGGCAGCCGCTGCAAGTACGTTTGTGGTGACCTCTGTGTCCGCTGCCCCGCTGTCAGCGGTGTCCCCCCGCGGCAGCGAGCTACATCCAAAATGTTCGCATGGTCTGCAATGAAGACGGACGTTGCTGGCGTCAGCGCACTGAGCGGCGCGTCATCGTCCGAGAAGGTCGCGATGCCTCGATTACGCGCCTCGCGAGCGCTATTACGAGCGCCGCAGCTATCGCGACCGGGGCGGGGTCGGTATCGACGCGCCCGGCGTGAGCGTCGGCATCGGCACCGATCGCTACTGAGGTCGAGGAAGAGGTCCGATACAAGGGGCTGCGGAGAAGTCCGCCGCCCTTTGCAAGCATGCTCGCGGCATACATCGGACAGGGGCGTCGCACCTAGCCTTTAGGGAGCACTGAACCGCTAGGATCTCAAGGACCTTGTCGCCACGCCTTTAGATAAGCCAATTCTCAACTTTGAGACCTCGAACACGTTTGAACTCCCGATCATTCGCAGTGACGATCGTGGCGTCCGTGGTAAGAGCATGGGCGGCGATCAATAGATCATTGCCGCCGATCGGAGTGCCTGAGGCTTCCAACTCTGCGCGAGCGGATCCGTAATGCCGGTCGGCTGGAGCGTCGAAGGAGAGCACAGGAATCTCGTTCAATAGTTCTTCAACAGCTTTGCGCAGCCGATCAGAGCCGCTCTTGGCGCATCCGTAGCGAAGTTCGGCCGCAACGATGATGCTCGTGCAGACGTTCCGATCGCCGACCATACTCAATCGCTTGTAAGCTTTTCCACGAGGATTCTTGAGTAGGTCGGAAATGATATTTGTATCCAGCATGTAACGCGTCAAAGCAGGCGCTCCGGAGCTGGAGCGGGATCATCGATCTCAGGTAGCTCCTCGGGGATCGGCTCCATGGTCTTAAGAAGCGCGAGGAGCCCTCGCTTGCGTAGGGGTTCGATGATGAGCCGGTCTCCCTCCCGATGCATGATGGCGTCGGTCCCAGGGAGTTCAAATTCCATCGGAATCCGTACTGCCTGGTTGCGGCCGTTTCGAAAAAGTTTGACCTGCCTAGCGTCGGACATACTCGGTAGCCCTCGAAAACTTCCGGCATATGCTGATGACATATGTCGAAAGTTCCCCAAATACAAGGGAAAGAGTATTACTGCGTCACAAGCGCGAGACATGGCCTGCTTCACGCTCATTCTGGGGCGATGCGCCAGCATCGAACTATGGTGCGCAATTGCGCACCTGAGAATCTCGAGATTCCGGGTTCAGCCTTGACGGGCTGTCCCGGAATGACGGTACTTGTGACGCAGTAAAGATAGCCAAATACAGATCCGAGAGCGGATCCAACTCCGGCCCTACTGCGACAGCTTCACGAAGTCCGGAAACTTCAGTTTCCCTTCCGCGATCGCCGGCGGCCACACGGTGACCTGCTTGCCGCTCTGCCACTGGAAGACGAGACCGGTGACGTAGCCGGGACCCGACTTGAGCCCGTGGGTGAACTCGTCGTCCTTGCCGTAGAAGGCGAGGCGGCCGATCGTGCCTTCGTAGTTCGTCTTCTCGAGCTCGGCGACCATCTTGTCCGGATCGGTCGAGCCAGCGCGCTTAATCGCTTCCGCGATGATGTAAACGTCGTCGTATCCGGTGTAGCCGGTATAGGCGGGCGGCGTGCCGAACTTGGCCTTGAAGGCCTGCGCGAACGGCTTGGTCTTCGGCGTCACCGCGACCTCCGGCGTCGCGACGGCCAGCGACGGAATACCTTCGGCCGCGCCGTTGGTATCGTTCCAGAAGGTCGGGCTGAGCGCCTGCGCGCTGATGCCGAACATCGGCACCGGCACCTGTTGGTTCTTCCACTGCACGGTGGGCTGTACGCCGACGTGGGAGATGCCGGTGACGATCACGTCCGGCTTCTTGGCCTCCATATTGTTGAAGATCGGCGTGAAGTCGGTGGTGTCGGGCGAGAAGCGGATGTGCTCGACCACCTTCAGCCCGGCCTTGGGCAGGCACGCCTCGTAGCCGACGTCCAGCGGCTTGGTCCAGGCCGCGTCCTCGCTCATGATCGCGGCGGTCTTGAACTTGAGCTGATCGGCCAACAGGTCCTTGGCCGCATCGCAGACCAGTTGGGCCTGCGCCGCCGAGGTCAGGTAGCCGTGAAAGGTGTATTTGTTTTTCTCATAGTCGTTGTGGATCGCCTTGGTGATCTCGTTGGATGCCGCGCCCGGGGTGATCAGCGGCAACTTAAGCCGCGCGGCCCAGGGCTCCAAGGCCAGCACCACCTCGCTGATGTAGCTGGCGATTACGGCCGACACCTTGTCCTCATTGGCGGCGCGCTGGAAGGCGCGCACGGCATCTGCCGACGATGAGTGGTCGTCGTAGGTGACGATCTCGATCTTGCGCCCGAGCACGCCGCCTTTGGCGTTGATCTCATCGGCCGCGATCTGCGCGCCGCCGGGCGTGGCGGCACCGGCGATCGCCTGCACTTCGGCGATCACGCCGATCTTGATAGGATCGCCGGACTGCGCGTATACAGGCGCGGTCAGGCAGAGGGTCGTGGCCGCGGTCAACATGGCAAGCGGCGGCGAACAGGCATCGAACCGAAGCATGCGTTTCTCCCTTGACGATCTTGTTGGGCCAACTTGTTAGTTGTGCCGCGCGCGTATAGGTCGCGCGCATGTCAAGTGTAAGCCGCGCTCACGCGGCTTGGAAAGCGCGTTCGGATCGATCTTGGCCTATTGCTGCACTGCGCTTGCGGGCGGCAGCGGCTCGCCGCTGATGTTGGGCTCGGCGGCGTCCAGGCTGAGCACCTGGGCTGCGGCCGGAAAGGCCGCATCCGCCATCGCCGCGTGCCCTTCGGCGGACGGGTGTACCGCGCCGCCATAGACCGCCGACAGCACACCCCAGGTCGCATCGTGGATATCGGAGGGCTGCATCGCAGCCGGCAGGCCTTGCGGATAGGTCATCGCGGCAAAATAGCTGTCATTGGCATCGCGGATCCAGCGTGCCCGCGGCAGATAGGCCCGGTACTCGCTGGCGCCGCGGCCGCAGCGCAAGGGGTCATTGGCGGCATTGACGATGTCGGGATCGAAGCTGTCGCCCTTGGCAGAGAAGCAGTCGCGGTCGAATACGGGATCGCTCGCGGCGCGCGCGCAAAAACCGTGGTCGGCGAACGCAGCCTGATGCGCATCGACAAAGGTCATGCGGTCGCTGCGCGGATCGCGGCACAGCACGCCGCCCTGGCACTGCGCCAGTGCCTTCAGGGTCGGCAGGAACTCGTTCTCGACAAAGGCGGTGACATTGGCGAGCCGCTGCGGATCGGCGGAGAAAGCGGGATGGATGTCGAACCCCGCCCGCCCGCCAGGGCAGGGCGTACCGCCACTGGCGAGCGCCGGATTGCCGTAGGACGTGTAGATCACATGCGAGAGGTCGCCGACCAAGGGCTTGAGGGCCTCGCGCAGCTTGGCGAAGCCCTGCGGCAGGTCGCGCGCAAGCTCGGCGCGGGAATCCTCCACCGAGCCGATCAGGCCGATGCGCTTGAACAGGGTGCGCTCGGTCGGCGTGTCCACGATGACGTCGGACACGAGACCGGAGAAGTTGATGTCGTTGGCGCCGATCGACAGCAGCACGAGGTCGAGCCGGCGATCCGGCTGGCGCCGCTTGGCCGCCGTGAGTGCCTCGCGCAATTCGGAAAGCTGGCCGTTGACGCTGCTCTGGCACGTCGCGATCGAGCGGCCGGGCGGGCATTCGCGCGCCCGCTGGCTGCCGAACAGGCCGTCGGCAATGGTGGCACCAGTGCAGGCGAGCGGCAGATAAGTGACCGCGATGTGCGGATAGCGCACCGCGAGCGCGAGCGCCGTGCGGGTCTGATAGCTGTAGAGCGAGCGATGGCAGGCTGCATTGAACCAGACGGCGCTGTGGCGCTGCCAGTTCTGCAGCGTATCCGGCGCTTCGCAGGCACGGCCGCCTTTGAAGCCGGCGCGGCTCGGCCGGTAATATTGCCCGGTCGCGCCGCCGAGATAGGAGCGGAAGCAGAAGCCTTCGTCGGCCAGCGCGATCGCGCGGTCGGGATTGCCCTCTCCCGAGGCGATGCTGTCGCCGAGACCGGCGATGAAGATGTCGCGCACCTGGATGCCGGCGGATACCCGTTGGCTGCCGTCCGCGCTGGAGACGTCGACCGTGGCGACGGTCTGACGGCCATAGCGGACACGCAGGTTGACCGGCTCGGCACAGTCGAAGGTCGAGCTTTGCGGACCGTCACCATCGTCGAACGACCAGGCGCAGGTGGCGCCGACCGGCACCGCGCCCGTGAGCCGCACCGTGATCGGGTGATCGATCGGGGTGAGATAGCTCTCCTTCACATTGTCGCGGGTGCAGGGCTCGTTGACGCGGCCCTGCAGATCGATGCAGAGCCGGTTGACGATGTTGCGAGCCCAGCCGCGGCCGTCGCTCTGCAGTTCGAGGCCTTGCTCGGCGGCGAGGATGCTGCGGTCGCGCGCAGCGTCCACGTGAAGCAGGAAGTCGCGCTCCTCGCGGAACAGGCGGAAACGGTTGCGCACCTCCCAGCTGATCTGCATCGGGGCGGCAGTGACCGGGCTGTTGATCTGGGCGCCGACCAGCGAGGTCGGAATCACGGAGAGCGCGGGCGCGAGCAATGCGGCCGCCAGCAGCAGGCGAAGGGAATCTGGGATCATGGCGCGACGTTTCACGGCAAAGATGCGGCGGAAATAAGAGGGCCGCCTGTCAGATCAAGCCGATTGCCTGGGACAAGTCAGCCATGCCTCAGCTCGGTGCTGCGCCGACATCGCGTCGGATCAGCGCCGCGAGTGCTGTTTCAGCCGCTGCGGCAGCGGGGCCGGCGCAGGAGTTGCCGTGGCTTGAGGCGGCGTGACATGGCGGCGGGATACGTCGTTGAGCTTGCGCCGTTCCTGCCAGGGCTGCACGACATTCATCCAGAGTTCCCGGAACCCCATGATCGAGATTGCCGTGGCGAACGGGATGACGAAATAGAGGACGCGGAACACCAGCAGCGTGGCGAGCAGCTGCTCGCGCCCGAACTGCGGCAGCGCCACCAGCATCGCCGCGTCGAACACGCCGATGCTGCCCGGCGCATGGCTGGCGAAACCCAGCAAGGTGGCCAGGATGAAAACCACCGAGAGCGACATGAAATCGATCGGCGGGTCGGAGGGCACCAACAGATACATGGCCAGCGCACAGAAGCCGAGATCGACCACGCCGATCAGGATCTGCACAAAGGTCAGCCGGGTCGAGGGCAGCACGACTTTCCAGCCGTTCTGGCCGAGTTTGCGGCGGTCCTTGCCGGTCGCGAGCCAGCCGAGATAGGCGAAAATCGCCAGAACGAGCCCGACGCCGATCAGTCGGTTCACCGCCTCCGGCAACTGGTCCATCGTGGAGGCGGCGGACGGGTGCAAGATCATGCCGATGCCGAGCACGAAGATATTACCGAGCCAGAAGGTCAGCCCGGACAGAAAGCAGATCTTGGCGACGTCGATCGCGCTCAGTCCATAGTCGGAGTAGATCCGGAAGCGAATGGCACCACCGGTGAAGACGGTAGCGCCGATATTGTGGCCGATCGAATAGCTCGTGAAGGATGACAGTGCCGCGATCCGGTAGGGCACGTGCTTCTTGCCGATCGTCCGCAGGGCGAAGAAATCGTAGAAGGTCAGGGTACAAAACGCACCGACGACGCAGAGTGCGGCGAGCGCGATGTGTCCGGGAGGGATGTCGGCCAAGGCGGTCAGGATCACGCCGCCGTCGACCCCCCGGAGCGTGCGCACCAGGGTGGTCACCGCGAAGGCGATGATGGCGAAGCTTGCTGCGATTCCAAGCCGCTTCCAGCCGATCCATTTCTTGAAACCGCGCCCGAGCGCAGTCAGCAGACGCTGCATTCATCCTCCCGGCGGGGCGGCACCACAGATGTGAAGAGGGGCGAAACCATTACTCGATGGCGGGCGGGAATTCCATTACGGAGAGTTCCTTACGGCAAAACACGCCTCTTGTGCAGTCCTTGACAAGGCCGGCTTCAGCTTTCGAACGTGCTGACCCGTCATACGTCGGTCACATAATGTTGACGCCCTGGATTTGTCACAATCACGTCGCCGCCAACGTCCGATTGCGCCGCGCAGTTCCGCAAATGGGGCACGCTCCGATGTTTGTGCTGTGCCGGAACAACGGGCCAAGCCACCGGTTAGCCGAGCGCAGACCACCAGATGAACGCGCGAAAACGATGGCCGGGAGCCAACGGCGTTCCGAGCGCAAGGAGGCGAGACAATGGGACTGTTTACCAAAGACATCAAAACCATGAACGACCTGTTCGTTCACCAGCTGCAGGACATCTATTACGCCGAGAACCAGCTGGTCAAAGCGCTGCCGAAGATGGCCAGCAAGGCCAGCGATCAGCGGCTGAAACAGGGATTCCTGACCCACCTGGATGAAACCAAAACGCACGTGCAGCGGCTCGAGCAGGTGTTCAAGATGCAGGGCATCGAAGCCAACGCTGTCGACTGCCGGGCCATCGACGGGATCATTGAGGAGGCCGAGGAGGTGGCCGGCGAGGTTGCCGACAAGGCCGTGCTGGACGCGGCTTTGATCAACGCCGCGCAGGCCGCCGAGCATTACGAAATCGTCCGTTACGGCAGCCTGATCGCCTGGGCCAAGCAGCTCGGCCGCAAGGATTGCGCGACCATCCTGCAGAAGACGCTCGACGAGGAGAAGGCGACGGATAAGAAGCTGACCAGCCTGGCCGAAGGTGCGGTGAACCTGCGCGCGGCGAGCTGATCTCTCGCCCGAAAATGGTTCAGCTGAGGCAAAACGCCGCGCCGCGCGCGGCGTTTTGGCGCCAGGCATTCCTCATGCTTCAGCCGCCATGGCGCATGTGATCGATGGTTCGACCGATATCGAAGCATCGTGGTGCGCGCCAGGGCTAATGAACAGGCCGTCCTCAAGATGAGAGGTGCCGGCATGACTCGCTTATCGCTCGCAACAGATACCTCACGGCTAGCCGCGGCGCGGCAAGCTCCGCCATCCCGGCTGGCGAGCGCGCTCACATTGACCGCCATGAGTCTCGGCTTCGGCGTCGTCCAGCTCGACGTCACCATCGTCAACACCGCGCTCGCCAGCATCCGATCTGCCCTCGGGGGCGGCGTGGCTGAGCTGCAATGGGTGGTGAACGCCTATACGATCGCGTTTGCCGCCTTCATCCTGACCGCGGGGGCGCTCGGCGATCGGCTCGGCGCCCGACGTATCTTCATGGGCGGATTTGCGCTGTTCACGCTCGCATCCATCGGCTGCGGCCTCGCGCCCGACGCCATCAGCCTGATCGCGCTCCGCGGCATCCAGGGCCTGGGGGCAGCCGTCCTCGTTCCGAACTCGCTTGCGTTGCTGAACCATACTTATGCCGATGCCAAGCAACGAGGGCGTGCGGTGGGAGTCTGGGCCGCCGGCGCGAGCCTCGCTTTGACTGCCGGCCCCTTCGTAGGCGGCACCTTGATCGCGCTGGTCGGCTGGCGCGCCATCTTCTTTGTCAACGTGCCCATTGGTCTTGCGGGACTTTGGCTCGCGAAGATCTATGCGCAGGAGACGCCGCTCCATGCCGACCGCTCGGTCGACCTGGCCGGGGCAGGCTGCGGCGATCACTTCGCTCGGGGCGCTCGCAGCGGCCGTGATCGAAGCCGGCGCACGGGGCTGGACCGATCGCGCCGTCCTGCTGGGTTTCGCCATCGCGATCGGCGCAGGCGGCGCCTTCGTCTGGCAGGAGGCACGCACCCTGCAGCCGATGCTGCCCTTGATCTTGTTTCGCAACCGCCTGTTTGCGCTGTGCGCGCTGGTGGGCCTGTTGGCCAACGTCTCGATCTACGGCCTGATCTTCGTGTTCAGCCTGTATTTCCAGGAGATCAATCACCTGTCGGCGTTCGCGACCGGGCTTGCCTTCGTGCCCATGCTCGGTGTCGTGTTCCCGGTCAATCTGGCCGCGCCGCGCCTGGCCGAGCGGATCGGGCCGCGCGCCACCATCGCGCTCGGTGCAACGCTGTCGGCGCTGTCTTGCCTGGCGCTGCTGCGGACTGCACCGGGAACGCCTTATTGGGCGGTCGGTCCGCAGCTGATCGGTGTGAGCAGCGGGCTCGGTCTGCTCGTGCCGCCGTTGACCTCGACCCTGCTTGGCAGTGTCGAGAAGTCCCGGTCCGGCGTGGCAGCCGGCGTGTTGAATGCGACGCGGCAGACCGGCAGCGTGATCGGAGTGGCCTTGTTCGGCGCTGATCGGGCAGCCGGATGCCTTCATCTCGGGGCTCCGATGGTCGCTCGTCATTTCTGCCGCGGTGCTTTTGACGGCCGCGGGAGTGATCCGCTGGGGCGGGTCGGCGCAGCATGGGCGATGAGGCGCGACGAAGGAGAGGCGATCACGCCTTCCGTAACGCGAAATTGGCCCCGCAAAACGCCATCAATGCGCCGAGGCCGAGCGCGGCAATGCCGGCCAGCACGCCCGCGATCGAAGGTGTCGGGCTTGGTCCAGACAGCGTCTGGCCGGCGCCGATCAGGAGCAGGACGCCGATGCCGATCAGGAAGTGCTGCATCCGTTTCGGGATATCTCCGGAAACGGCACTATGCATCAGGCTCGCGATGAAATAGCCGCCGGCGAACGCAACGGTTGCGATCAGCCACCAGGCGATGGCCGAGCCGGCCGGCATGAACGCCCCGGTGTCCGTCCGCCACAGCCCGCCGAGATCCAGCCCATAACGCGCGCCCATCATGTGCACGGCGAGCGCGAGCAGCACGCCTGCAGCCATCGCGCCGGCCAGGATCAGCAGTCGGGGAAAATGGGTCGTCTCGGTCATGAGCGATGTGTAGGATAAGCGGCAGGCTTCGTGCAAGCAGTGAGGCTGATCCATTCACGCGCAGGAAATGACGTCAGCAGACGATGACGCCACGGTCGGTTATGCCTTCAAGGCGTCGCTGATCGGGACCGCGCATCGATTCGAGCTGACCGACGAGGGGGTGTCGTGGCGCATCGGCGCACGCGCCGGGCTCTGGCCCTATGCCGAGATCGCCGCCGTGCGGCTCTCCTATCGGCCGGTGTCGATGCAGGCACGGCGCTTTCGCGCCGACATCACCCATCGCAGCGGCGCGCGGCTCAGCCTGATTTCGACCTCCTGGCAGACCGCGACGCTGGTCGCGCCGCAGAGCGAGGCCTACCGCCGTTTCGTTATGGCGCTGCATGCGCAACTCGCTGCGCATCGCAGCCAGGCGGTGCTGACCGCCGGGCTCGGGCAAACGACGTATGCTGCAGCGCTGGCGCTTGTCGCATTGCTCGGCCTTGCCATCGCCGCATTGTTCGTTCGCGCCTTGCTGGCAGGCGAATGGTCGGGCGCGCTATTTCTCGTCGGCTTCGTTGCGCTGTTCGCCTGGCAGATCGGCGGCTTCATCGTCCGCAACAAGCCGCGCAGCTATACGTTCGCGGACATTCCGTCTGGGCTGTTGCCGTGATCCCGGCGAGACGTCATCGGACGCAATCAAATGTGACTTCTACGGCCAGGGAACGGAGGCATGCTGTGCGCGATAGGTGAGGACAGGATCTATGCAGGACCGATCGCTGAGGCTGCCGGACGCCGCGGAGATCGCCGCGATCAACGCGCAGCATTTCATCGAAACGCCCTTACAGCCGGCGGATCTGCTGTTCGTGTTCGGCACGCGCGTCGAGGAAAGCCTGCGGGCGCAGGCAGCCTGCCGGCTGTGGCGCGAGGGCTATTTCCGTCATGCCATCGTCAGCGGCGGCGTCACGCCCGGCGGCGATGAATCCGAATGCGCGGTGATCAAACGGGCGATGGTCGACGGCGGCATTCCAGCCGACCTGATCCTGGAGGAACACAGGGCCACCAACACCGGCGAAAACGTGATCCTCTCGCTGCCGGTGATCGAGGCCGCGCTCGGGCTCGCGAACATCGGCAGCGTGATCTGTCTCGGCAACAGCTGGACCGCGCGGCGCTATCCGATGACGCTGCACCGGCACTGGCCGGAGGTGACGAAGATGCTCGTCACGATCGACAGTTTCGGCGTGCCCCGCGGGCGCTGGCACACCCATCCCGAATTCCGCCGCCGCGTGCTGGCCGAATGGGACAAGATCGCGCCGTACAAGGTCAAGGGCTTCATCGCCGAATGGCCGTGAGGGCCCGGCCGGTTCCAGATCGTGATGCGATTAGAAGGAATCGCATCACGATCTCATCTCTTTGATCGAGCATGATCTCCGCGCAAACGCCTATAGCGTTTGTCGCGAGGAAAACCGCTTTCCACTTTTCCGGATCATGCTCTAATGCCTGACCACCAGCACCGAGCATTTGGCGTAGCGCACGACGTGGCCGGCATTGGAGCCGAGGAAATAGGTGCGCATCGCCGGGCGATGTGACGTCATCACGATGAGGTCGGCCTTCACGGCGGCCGCTTCCTCCAGGATTTCGTGATAGATGCCCCCCTGACGTACCGCGTAGGAGATGCGGTTTTCGGGAAGCCCGGATTCGCGCGCGACGATCGACAAGGCTTCTTCCGCCGCCTCGCGCTGCTGCGCGTCGAAATCGGCCGGAACATATTCGGCGAGCATCACCGGCGTCATCGGCAGCACGTTGAGCAGGCGCACGGTGCCGTCCCAGGTGTTGGCGAGCGTCGCCGCCGTCGCAATCGCGGGCTTGGCAAGGTCGGTGTCGGCGAGATCGATCGGGACCAGGATGGATTTGAACATCACACGCCTCCCTGCTTCCCATGCTCAATGAGGAGCTGATCGATTAGGCGCCCTCCGGTGTTGCGCTGTCAATTGGCTCACGCTTGCTTCAGGAGCTTCGGGGTGACGAATTGCACCAGTTTGCCGCGGCCGAAGGACACATCGGTCCAGTCGTCGATGTCGAAGTCGAGGACGGCAAGTCCTGACGTCGGCAGATTGTGCGCGAGCTCCTCGCGCGCCGCCTTGTCGCCGCCGCCGGTCAGGGCGAGCGCCAGCTCGTGCATGCCGGGATTGTGGCCGACCAGCATCAGCCGTTTGGGATCGCTGGCCTCGGCCAGCCGGATGTTGTGCAGGAGCTGCACCACCTCGGCGGCATAGAGTTCCGGCACCAATTCGACGACCGGCTCGGGGACCCGGTCCCGCATGGCTTCCCAGGCGAGCTCCCAGGTCTGCCGCGCCCGCACGGCCGTCGAGACCAGAACCAGATCGGGGAAGGGGGGATGGCGAGCAAGGAAATCGCCGAGTCTCGCGGCATCCTGATGCCCGCGCTCGTCGAGTCGGCGATCCTGATCGCGGCCGGATGGCGCGTCCCTTTCGGTCTTGGCGTGGCGGAACAGCATCAATCGGCGCATGAACTGTGGTCTCTATTCGGTCTGGCTATGCTTCACCTACTGCTCGGCACTAAAAGGATGATGACGCAAGGTGACAAGCGCCGGCAGGCTTGGTTAAGAAAACGCCATGAGTGAGACTTCCACAAGCGCGATCAGCGAGGAGCGGGCCATCGGGCGGACCCGGCTCGCCTTCGATCTCGATGCCGACATCTGCGTGGTCGGTGGCGGGATTGCCGGGCTGATGGTCGCCTTGTGCGCCGCCCGGCAGGGCGCCAGCGTGGTGGTGCTCGAGGGCCGTCATGTCGGCTGGAACGCTTCTGGCCAGTTGATGGGCGCGGTCATGCCCGGTTTTGCACTGCCATTGCCGGATCTGATCGAGCGCGTCGGTGTCGAGCATGCGCGGCAGCTCTGGGCGTTGTCCTGGGAGGGCGCCGAGTTCATCCGCGCCAATGCCAGCGAAGACATGATGCCCGGGATTGCGTTGAGTGAGGGGGCGCTCGAAGTCTCCAATGTCGATGCCGGTGACACTCTGCTGCGCCGCCTGCAGATGCTGAACGAGGATTTTGCCACCGAGGCCGAGGGCTGGCAGGTCGAGCGCGTTCGCTCCGTGCTCAAGACCGACCGTTATTTTCACGGCATCCACTATCCGAAGGCGTTCCAGCTCGACGGGCGCAGCTATGTCCATGCACTGGCGCGGCTCGCGCGGCGCGCGGGCGCGCGGATATTCGAGGACACGCCGGTGGTCAGCATCGATGCCACTGGCGTGCGCAAGCGCATCGTCACGCCATCGGCACGGCTGCGTGCCGCCCATATCGTGCTGGCCGGCAACATCCATCTCGGCGCGCCCCTGCGGCGGTTGTCGGATACGTTGCTGCCGGTCTGGCGTTACGGCGGGATCACGGCGCCGCTCGGCGCAGGCCTAGCCGAGGCGATCGCCTTTGGCGGCTCGGTGAACGATCTCGACGGCATCGATCAGTTCCGCATCGTCGACGGCGACCGGCTGATGTGGGTCAGCCCCGAAACCACTTGGTCGGCGCGGCCGGGCGCCTTCGCCGGGGCCGTGGGGCGTCGGATTCGCAGCGTGTTTCCGCAGCTCGGCCGCTGCGAGATCACGGAGACCTTTGGCGGGGCGACGGGCCAGACCGTGCACGGCATGCCGCAGGTCGGCCAACTGCGCAAAGGCCTGTGGGTGGCGAGCGGCTTCGGCCGCCAGGGCCTCAATACCTCCGCGATGGCCGGACAACTGATCGCCGGCGGCATCCTGGCCGGCGACGACCGCTGGCGGCTGTTCTCGCCATTCGAACTGGTCTGGGCCGGCGGGGTCAGCGGACGCGTCGCCGGCTACGCCGTGAGCCTGTGGGCGCGTGGCAGCTCGGCACTCGCCGGCGGTCTCGCCCGGCATCGCGAGCGCTTGCGGGTCAAGGAGCGGGCACGCGCGGCGCGAGCGGCCGAAGCGCGACGCCGGGCCGCCGCACCGCGGCGCTTGCCGATTCGCCCGAAGCCGTCCGACCTGATGGGGGGCGGGGAAGGCGAGGACATGTGAGGTCCTCTCACTCGCAATAAAGTGAGCGGGCGGAGCTTGCCCCGATGTAACGTCCGGCGACCTCGGCCGTAACTTCGGCAGCCATTCTTCGCTACGGAGACCGCCAATGATCGATCGTCGCCTGATGCTGACCTCGCTCGCCGGCCTGTTCGGCTTTGCTGCTCTGCGCTGGTTCGGCGGCAGCACGCCGGCGCGCGCGGCCGAGAAATTCGAGATCGAGAAGACCGATGCCGAATGGCGCGCGCAGCTTTCGCCAGAGCAATATGAGATCCTGCGGCAGGAGGGCACCGAGCGCCCCTGGACCAGCCCGCTTCTGAAGGAGCATCGTAAGGGCACCTTTGCCTGCGCCGGTTGTGACCTGCCGCTGTTCTCGTCCGAAACCAAGTTCGAGAGCGGCACCGGATGGCCGAGCTTCTACAAGCCGCTGGATAACGCGGTGGCGACCCGCGAGGATCGGACCTTCGGCATGTTGCGCAGCGAAGTGCATTGCCGCCGCTGCGGCGGCCATCTCGGCCACGTCTTTGACGACGGCCCGAAGCCGACCGGCCTGCGCTACTGCATGGACGGGCTTGCGCTCACTTTTCATCCGGCAAGCCCGTCCGCAACGTGACGGAATTTGCGGGCTCGTTCGTTCAAGGACCATCTGCGACCTGAACGACGCGTCGGCATCTGTGAAAACAGCCCTGTCCGGAGCGCGATGCGGCGCGCCCCGGCTCGGCAAGACTTGCCGGCTCGGCAATTGTTCACCACTTTTGGCGCTGCTTTTTTAACGTTCCGATTTGCTAAGTGACTGATAGTTCGCCGGTTTCATATTTGGCACAGCGATTGCGACGCTTCCCGCGAAATGCGGTCGGGGAGTGAGCCCGCCGCTGGTCAACGTGGAGCCAATGGTATGGGTATCTTCGATGCGCTGAACACTGCTGTCAGCGGCCTCTCGTCTCAATCCTTCGCGCTGCAGAACATCTCGGGCAACATCGCGAATGCCTCGACGGTCGGCTACAAGGGCATCGGCACGAGCTTCGAAGATCTCATCCCCAACGCGACCAACCCGAGCCGGCAGAACGCCGGCGGCGTCACGGCCTATGCGCAGGCGACGATCACCACCCAGGGCACGGTCTCGACCTCCACGGTCGCCACCAACATGGCGATCAACGGCGATGGCTTCTTCTCCGTGCAGAAGGCGACCTCGATGGTCGACAACGCGCCGGTGTTCTCCGGCGTCACCAACTACACCCGTCGCGGCGACTTCCAGCTCAACGCCAACGGCAACCTAGTCAACGGCGCCGGCTACTATCTGATGGGCATGACCGTCGATCCCAAGACTGGCAATCCCACCGGCAACGTGCCCCAGGTTCTCAAATTCGCCAACAACTTCGTGCCGGCCCAGGCGTCGACGGCCATTCAATACGGCGCCAACCTGCCGACCCAGCCGAAGACGCAGGCCAGCGCCAACGCCGCCGCCGGCACCTTGACCGCGGCCGGCGGCCTCAACTCGGCCGATCTGTCCAACGTGCCGCTTCCGGTCGGCACCAATTTCTATAGCGACAAAACCGTCACCGGCACCGTGGCGAACAACAAGAACGCGACCGCGATCACCGCAAATACCTTGCTGTCGGGCGCTGCCGCCACTGACTCCATCGGCACCAACTTCGCGCCCGGCGACACCATCACCATGACCGGCAGCGCCGGCGATGTCGTCACCTTCACCTTCGTGGCCTCCGGCGCGAGCGGCAATCAGATCAACGTCACCGACTCCGTAGGCACCTTGCTCTCCAAGATCGGCGCCGTCACCGGCGTGCAGCCGACGGTCGCGGGCGGCGCCATCACCTTGCATTCCGGCAGCGGCGAGGATTGGAGCATCGCGAGCACTTCTGGCGGCTTCACGGCCCTCGGCCTCACCTCGCCCGTGACGCTGACCCGCAACTCCAGTCCCGGCACCGGCATCGTGGTGGGCAACGACATCACCAACTTCACCAACGAGACCATCAGCGGCGGCGCGGTCACCACCTACAACTCGGCGGGCACGCCGGTGAACGTGCAACTGCGCTGGGCCAAGACCGACAGCGCAACGCTCGGCACCGGACACAAGGACGTCTGGAATCTGTTCTACCAGACCAACTCCACGGCTACGGGTTCGGCGGTGGCCTGGGTCAACACCGGCACCAATTTCACCTTTGCCGCCGACGGCTCGCTGAAATCGCCGACGACGTCCTCGATCTCCATCCCGAATATCACGGTCGACGGCATTTCGCTCGGCACGGTCAGCCTGAACATCTCGTCGGGCGCCTTGACCCAATATGCAAGCACCTCGGGCGCTGCGACCATCAACCAGATCCAGCAGAACGGCTACGCCGCCGGTCAGCTGCAGTCGGTCGCCGTCAACAACAACGGGATCGTGGTCGGCACCTTCTCCAACGGACAGACCATCAGCCTCGCCCAGGTGACGCTCTCGCATTTCAACGGCACCAACTATCTGAAGGCGCTGGACGGCGGCGCCTATGAGGTGACGGACCAGTCGGGGCAGGCGATCATCGGCGCCTCCGGCAAGATCGCAGGATCGTCGCTGGAGGGCTCCAACACGGACATCGCCGATCAGTTCACCAAGCTGATCGTGACCCAGCAAGCCTATTCCGCCAACACCAAGGTGATCACGACGGCCAACAGCATGGTTCAGGATCTTCTGAACACGCTGCGCTGATCGCTCCCCGGGCTTTCGCGTTCTGACATGATTTGAGGCAGGTAACATCATGGGTTTGAGTTCAGCGCTCGCCACCGCAATGTCGGGTCTGCGGTCGACGCAAGCGGCGCTCTCGATCATCTCGTCGAACGTCGCCAACGCGCAGACGCCGGGCTATGTCGCGCAAACGCCCAACCAGATCGAGGTCGCCAGCGGCGGCTTCGGTTCGACCGTGCAGACTGTCGGCGTCAGCCGGCAGCTCGACCTGTTCGTGCAGAACCAGCTCCGCACCGAGACCTCGGCCGGAGGCTATGCCAACCAAGTCGCCAACATCCTCACTCAGTTGCAGAGCGTCTACGGCACGCCGGGCGGCAGCGGCACGCTGGAAACGGCGCTGAACAATTTTACGACCGCGCTGCAGTCGCTGTCGAACAGCCCGAACAGCCAGTCCGCCCAGTCGGTGGCGCTATCGGCGGCACAGACGCTGGCCCAGAGCCTGAACACGACCACCAAGGGCATCCAGACCCTGCGGAGCAATGTTAATCAGGACATCGGCAATTCGGCGACCCAAGCCAATGCAGCAATCTCGCAGATTGCGGATCTGAACAGCCGGCTGCAGGGGACCGATCCGTCCGACCCGCTTGCGGCGACGCTGCAGGACCAGCGGGACAACGCCATCAACACGCTGGCTAAATATGTCGACATCCGCGTCGTCAACGACTCGACGAACGGGGTGAGCGTGTTCACGAATTCGGGCATCCAGCTCGTCGGCGCCGGTCTCGCCTCCCAATTCACCTTTTCTTCGCCGGGTTCTCTCGACGCGACCTCGCTGTACAACACGGATCCGACCAAGAATGGTGTCGGCCAGCTCAACCTCAGGCTTTCCAACGGCGTCTCGCTCGATGTCGTCGCCAACAATCTGCTCGGCTCGGGCCAGATCGCGGCCGACCTGAAACTGCGCGACCAGACGTTGGTTCAAGCGCAGACCCAGGTCGATCAGCTCGCGGCCACCATGTCTTCGGCGTTGTCGGATAAGACCACGGCTGGCACCGCAGTTGCCGGGCCGCCCTCGGGCTTCGACGTCCCCACTTCGGGCGTGTTGCCCGGCAACACGATCAATCTGACCTACACGGATTCCAGCAACGTCCAGCGTCAGGTCAAGATCGTCAATGTGGCCGATCCGACCGCCTTGCCGCTGCAGAATGCGGTCGGCGCCAATCCGACCTATGTGGGCGTGAACTTCTCGCTTGGCATGGCCTCGGTGGTGACCCAGCTCAACAGCGCGCTCGGCGGCGCGCATTTGCAGTTTGCCAACCCTTCCGGCTCGACCTTGCGCGTCACCGACGACGGAACCAGTCAGGCGACCGTCAATGCTGCGTCGGCGACGACGACGGTGCAGACGCTCGCATCGGGCAATGCGCAGCTGCCGGTGTTCACGGACGGCGGCACCGCGCTCTATACCGGGGCGATCACCGGGACCGGCTCGCAGATGACCGGGTTGGCCGGGCGCATCTCCGTCAATCCGGCGCTGGTCAACGACCCGACCAAGCTCTCGACCTATTCAACATCGCCGGCCACGCCGGCCGGCGACTCCACCCGGCCCGATTTCCTGTTCGCGCAGCTGACCTCCGCCAAGTTCAGCTATTCGCCGACCACCGGACTTGGTTCGGCGGCCCAGCCGTTCCAGGGAACAGTCTCGAGCTATCTGCAGCAGTTCATCAGCCAGCAGGGCAATGCTTCCACGCTGGCGACCCAGCTGAAGCAGGGGCAGAGCGTGATCGTCAGCACCCTGCAGCAGAAATTCAATTCGACGGCCGGCGTCAACATGGACAGCGAGATGTCGAACCTGATCCAGGTTCAGAACACCTACGCGGCCAACGCCCACATCATGTCGGTCGTGCAAAGCATGATGCAAACCCTGCTCCAGGCCAAGTAAGGCGCGTCACATGTCGATCAGCAGTATCAATTACGGTTCGTCTCTGCTCGGGCTTTCCGTGCGGAATATCAATGATCAGCTCGCCAACCTCTCGACCCAGCTCTCGACGGGCGTGAAGTCGAGCAACTACGCTGGAATGGGTACGGACGAGGGATTTGCGGTCGCGGCGCGGTCGCAGCTTTCGAACATCCAGGCCTTCACCGACACGATAACGCACGTCAACACCATCGTGCAGGCGGCAAACACTGTCCTGCAGTCGCTGTCGAAGACAGCGGGACAGATTCAAAGTGCGGCGGCTGCGACACCGCAAAATCTGACCAGCACCGGCCAGAGCATCGGGCAGCAGAACGCGCAGTCGAACCTGTCGGCGATGGTCGGCATGCTCAACACCCAGGTCGGCGATCGCTACATCTTCTCGGGTTCGGCCATCGACAAGCCGGCGGTGGCATCCGCCGCCGACATCCTGAACGGAACCGCCACCCAGGCCGGCTTGAAACAGGTGATCGCCGAACGGCTGCAGGCCGATGTCGGCACCTCCGGCATGGGTCGCCTGGTGCTGTCGGCCCCGGCGACGATGCCGATCACGCTGTCAGAGGATGTCGCAGGCTCGCCCTTCGGGCTGAAACTGAACTCCGTCACCTCGTCGTTGACCAACGCCACCGTCACCGGTCCGTCGGGGTCGCCGCCATCGGTGTCGGTCGATCTCACCGCCGGCAATCCGAATCCGGGCGACCAGCTCAGCGTCGTGTTCAACCTGCCGGACGGCACCACCGAATCGATCAAGCTGACCGCGTCGAACACGACGCCGGCCCAGCCCAACACGTTTGCGATCGGCGCGACCCCGGCGGCCACATCGGCGAACCTGAACGCGGCCATGAACAGCGCGATCGGTACGCTCGCCAATACGTCGCTGGTGGCGGCCTCGGCGGTCGCGGCCGGCAACAATTTCTTCTCCGACGGTGTGGCGACCGGCAGCGCGGTCAACAACAAGGCTGCGGCGCCGATCACGGGCGCAACCCTGCTGTCCGGCGCTGCGGCGACGGATTCGATCGCGAGCAACTTCGTGCCCGGCGACACAATCACCGTGAACGGGACCACCCTGACGTTCGTCGCGTCGGGAGCCACCGGCAATCAGCTCAACGTGACCGATAGCGTTCAGACTCTGCTGTCCAAGGTCGATCAGATCACGGGCACCAAGACGGCTTCGACGGTGAGCGGCGCCGCGATCAGGATCAACACCAATGACGCCCCCGATCTCAGCATATCGAGCTCGAACGCGGCGGCATTCCAGGCGCTGGGCTTCAGCGGCACTGTGACCGCGACGTCTCCGTTGCGCGTCTCGGGCTCCCCGCTTGGGACGGCCACCAGCTTGGCCCCAGGCGCCGCGAACACCGTCGCCTGGTACACCGGCAACAATGCGCCCGGTGCGGCACGCTCGACCTCGACGGTCCGCATCGACGGCTCCCAGAAGGTACAGTTCGGCGCCCAGGCCAACGAGCAGGCGATCCGCCAGGCGCTCCAGCAAACTGCAGTCTATTCCGCTGTCACGGCGTCGCCGACCGCGCCCAATTCCGGCGCCCAGATCGCGGCGCTCTCGCAGCGTATCGCCGCCAATCTGAGTTCGCAGCCGGGGCAGCAGACGATCTCGGACATCCAGACCGACTTCGCCAATGCGCAGACCGCGATGAAGGATGCCGGCGCCCGACAGACACAGTCGAAGGCGGCGCTGCAAAGCCTGATCGACGGCACCGAGGGCATCTCGCAGAACGAGGTGGCGAGCCAGATCCTGCAGCTGCAGACCAATCTGCAGGCGTCCTACCAGACGACCTCGATGTTGTCGCAGCTGTCGCTCGTCAAGTACCTTTGAGACCGGTCATTCAGGTTTCGTTAACCACGTCTGTTTAGCCTTTGTTCAGGCGTGGGGCGAACCGTCGCAGTGCGTCTCTTTGCGTTTGGAGGCAGTCGTGACCGACGTGAGCGAGCGGATCCATCTGGTGATTGCGACCCCCTGTTTCGGCGGGCAGGTGTCGAGCATCTACGCCAGCTCGATCTTCGCGCTTCAGCGTGAGCTGCGGGCGACATCCAATGTGAGTCTGACCGTCCACATGCGCGACGGCGATGCGCTGATCACGCGGGCACGGGCCAATCTGGTCACGTTGTTTTTGAACGATCCCACTGCGACCCATCTTCTGTTCGTGGATGCCGATATCGGCTTCACGCCGCAGCAGGTGTTTCGGTTGATCGAATCGGGCGGTGACGTCGTCGCCGGCGTCTACCCGATCAAGCGCGTGAACTGGAACAAGGCGAAGCGGGCGCTCGACGCCGGTCGGTCCGACGTCCCCTCGGCCGCACTCGACTACGTGCTGGAGATTGAAAATCCCGATCACGTCGTGGTGGTGAACGGCTTTGCCCGCGTGCGATTTGCGGGAACCGGTTTTCTGATGATCCGCCGCCAGGTGCTGGAGCAGATGTGCGGGTATCCCGGCTACGCGCCATTGCAGTTCTTCCGCGAGCATTCTCACGATGCGCTGGCAGGCAGTCCGAACCGGTTCGCTCTGTTCGAATGCATGATCGACCCGGACACCGGGACCTATCTGTCCGAGGATTTCGCCTTCTGCAAGCGCTGGACCGATCTCGGCGGCCAGATCTGGGCCGATCTCGACAGCCGCCTCGATCACGTCGGTCCTTCGGTGTTTCATGGCAACGTAGCCTCTCAATTCGCGCCGGCTGCAGTGGCAGCCGATGCGGCCTGACGCGTGCATCATGGCGCCGGTCGCGTCTTCATCCGAAATCTCTCCATTCAGGTCCGATCGCGGTCGCCAAGGCAGCCTGCGCGATCTGTTCGCGCTGTTGGGCGACCTGCTCATCGACGGCGGTGATGCGCGGCTCGCGCTCGACCGTCCCTGGGGCCGCAATGCCTATGGCTGCGGTCCGGCACCTTCGCCTGATATCCTGAACTTCGCCTCGAGCACTGCGTCTTCGATCTCGGAACGCGCCTATGCGCGCGCCGAGCTTGCGCGCGAGCGATTGATGCATGCGGCCATCCATCATGGGGTCGGCGAGGCGCTCGACCGGCGTACCGAGGAGATGCGCGGCGAATTGAAGACGCTGCTCGGCCTCGACGTCGGGACGGGCATCGTGTTCTCGCCGTCGGGAACGGATGCGCAGCTGCATGCGCTGGCCTTGTCGCAGGCGTTGCGCGGCGATGCGCTGACCACCATTGTGGTGGCGTCGGATCAGACGGGCAGTGGAACGCAGTTCACCGCCCGCGGCCGCCACTTCTGCGTGACCACGGCGCAGGGCGCGCCCGTTCAGAAGGGTGGGCCGATCGAGGGGCTCGCCGTCGACAGCGTCGCTGTGCCACTGCTCGACGGTGCAACCCTCGCGCCAGACGGGGATTATGGCCCGGCGGTTGTCGCCGCTGTGGAGACAGCGATCGCGTTCGGCCATGCCGTGCTGTTGCAGGTCATGGACGCATCGAAGCTCGGCTGGCGTGCGCCGGATCAGTCCTGCCTCGACGAGATCGTGCGGCGCTGGCCGGGGCAGGTGCAGGTCGTGGTGGACGCCTGCCAGATGCGGCTCGGCCGCCGGCGGATCCGCCACTATCTCGATCGCGGCTATCTTGTGCTCGTCACCGGCTCCAAATTTTTCGGTGGGCCTGCTTTCAGCGGCGCCATGTTGGTTCCGCCGCAGCTTGCATGCGTGGTCGAAGGTCGCGGTCCGCTTGCAGCGGGGTTGTCTGACTACGTCAGCCGCAGCGATTGGCCGATGAGCTGGACGGCGCTGCGCGCCGCATCTCCGGAGCGGGCGAATATCGGTCAGTGGCTGCGCTGGGAAGCCGCACTTGAGGAGATCTCGGCCTATTACCAGGTGCCGGATCGCTACCGTCGCATGGTGCTGCGCGAGCTCGGCATGATCACCGAGAGTCTCCTGATGCTGTCGCCGATGCTGCGGCCGCTCGCAGTCGCCGAGACCGATGCCGACGACGAAGAGTTCGGACAGCCGACCATCTTTCCGTTTGCCCTGCAGCGCGACGGCAGCCTGGTCGGCGCCGGCGAGGTTCAACTGATCCACCGCGCGCTCCAGCGCGATCTCAGCGCTCACTTCAGCGGCCGCGCGGCCGATGTCGCCGCCCGCCAATGTCTGATCGGCCAGCCGGTTCGGGTGGACACGCCCGAGCGCGGCTCGATCGCGCTGCTGCGGCTGTGCCTCGGCGCGCGGCAGGTGACTGAAACCTGGAGCGATGATCTCACGACCGCCCGCGTCAATATCGATGCGGAAATCGGCCGTATCGCCGATGTGATTGCCAAAATAGAGCTGCTCGTCACCGACGTGAGCGGCCAGGATCTCAGGGATATGTGTGATGGTATCTGACGTGCTCGCGGTATCGGCGCATTCGCAGATCGCCGACCGCATCGGCCTCGCCAGGCTCGCCAAGGCGGCGTTCGACGGCAAGGATCTCAAGCCGCTGTGGAGCGAACTGATCGCCAAGCTGCTCGATGGTAGCGCGACGGCCGGGGAGGGACTCGATGTCGCGCTGATCGCGCAGCTGCTGGGCGACAAATCCGCCGGACTTGCGATCCAGCAGGATATCTTGCTCTCGCAGCAATTGTATCGCGTACCGTGTCGGAGCACGGCGCCGCGGCTGCGCGTGCTTGCGCTCGCCGCCGCGACCGACATGGGTAGCAACACGCCGATCGAATTCCTGCTCGAGGACGCCGACGTCGAGCTGATGACGCTCTATGTCATCCCCGGGGCAGAGCTGCCGTCGCCGCTGCCGGAGCATGATCTCGCTATCGTTATCGCCTCGGATTCGGAGGATTGCCAGCATACGCTGCAACAGATCGACCAGGTCGCGGCGCGTTGGCCGCGGCCGCTGCTCAATCCGCCGCGCCTGATCTCAAATCTCGATCGCGACAAGCTGCACCGGCTGCTCGCCGATATTGACGGGCTCATGATTCCCGAAACCGTGGCCGTCGGCCGCGAACGACTGATCGAGATCTCCGAAGAGCGGGAATGGCTGACGGCGATCGCCGCAGATCTCGCTTTTCCAATCATCATCCGTCCGCGCGGTTCGCATGCCGGTGTCGGTCTCGCCAAGGTCGATGAGCCCATCGAGCTTTCGCTCTATCTCGACGAGCACGCGGAGGAGGAGTTCTTCGTGGCGCGTTTCGTCGACTACGCAAGTGAAGACGGGCTGTTCCGCAAATATCGCGTCGTCTTCGTCGACGGTCGGCCTTATGCGTGCCACATGGCGATCGCGCGCCGCTGGGACATCTGGTATCTCAACGCCGGCATGGCGACGAGCGAAGCCAAGCGCCTCGAAGAGGCGACCTTCATGCAGACATTCGACATCGGCTTCGGCCGGCGCCATCGCGCCGCACTGGCGGCGATCGCCGAGCGCATTGGGCTCGACTATTTCATCATCGATTGCGCCGAGACCAAGGATGGTTCGTTCCTGGTGTTCGAGGCCGACAACACCGCGGTGGTGCACAATATGGATCAGCCTGACGTGTATCCTTACAAAGAACCGCAGATGCGGAAGATCTTTGCAGCCTTCCTCGACATGATCGAACGCCGGGTGGCGGCCTCGCGGGAGCAGGCTGCATGACCACCGCGTTGCCGGACACGGACCATCAGCAGCAGCAGGGTCGGACGCTGGACCCGCAGGATTGGGACGAGATCCGCGCGCAAGGTCATCGCATGCTCGATGACATGATCGACTACATCGCCAATATTCGCATGCGGCCGGTCTGGCAGCCGATTCCATCGGAGGCGCGTGAGCGGTTTCGCGAAGCTCTCCCGCACGCGCCGTGTGAGCTCGGCGAGGTCTACCGCGAATTTGCCGATTACGTCGTTCCTTATGCGACGGGCAACGTGCATCCGGGCTTCATGGGCTGGGTTCATGGCGGCGGATCCGCGGTCGGCATGCTGGCGGAGATGCTGGCGGCGGGCCTGAATGCCAATCTCGGCGGGCGCGACCACATGCCGATCGAGGTCGAACGGCAGATCGTTGCATGGACGCGCGAGATGTTCGGCTTCCCGCCCGGCGCGAGCGGGCTTTTCGTGACCGGCACCTCGATGGCGAATTTGATGGCGGTCCTGGTGGCGCGCCGCGCTGCGCTCGGCTCCTGGGTGCGGCAATATGGGATCGGAGAGACGGGAGGGCTGCTGCAGGCCTACACGTCGAAGGCCGCGCATGGTTGCATCAGCAAAGCGATGGATATCGCTGGCTTCGGCAGCGATGCCCTGCGCTGTATCGGTGTCGACCGCGACCATCGGATCGACGTTTCGGCGCTACGCAGCGCCATTGCTGCTGATCGCAAGGCGGGCTTGCGTCCGTTCCTGGTGGTGGCGTCGGTCGGCACCGTCGACATCGGCGCCATCGACGATCTTGCCGCGGTGGCCGCGCTCTGCCGCGAAGAGAAGCTGTGGTTTCACGTCGACGGCGCGTTCGGCGCGTTGGCGATCCTGTCGCCGGCGCTGGCGCCGCGATTGGCCGGGATCGAGCAGGCGGATTCGATCGCGCTCGACTTCCATAAATGGGGGCAGGTACCTTACGACGCGGGCTTCCTGCTGGTCCGCGACGGCGAGCGCCACAGCGCCGCATTTGCAGCGCCGGCGGCCTATTTGCGGCGGGAGACGCGCGGGCTTGCCGCAGGCGCGCAATGGCCGTGCGATCTCGGTCCAGATCTGTCGCGCGGCTTTCGCGCGCTGAAGACCTGGTTCACGATCAAGACATTCGGCGCAGATAGGCTGGGCGCCATGATCGCGCGCAGCTGTGAGCTCGCCAAATATCTCGAAGGTCGGGTGCGCGCCGAGCCGGAGCTCGAGCTGCTGGCGCCCGTCAATCTCAACATCGTCTGCTTCCGCTATCGTGCCGCGGATGCCAATGCGCTCAACGGCGATATCGTAGCCGACATCCAGGAGGCGGGGATCGCCGCACCGTCCAGCACGATGCTCGACGGCAGGCTGGCGATCCGCGCAGCCATCGTCAATCACCGCACCGAGGTGCGGGACGTCGATGCGCTGATTGCTGCGGTGCTGATGTTCGGCCGGCAGCGCGCCGCCGGCCAGCTACCGCTGATGGAGATCGAAGCGCCGCCGCTGGCGCTGTGACGCAGGGCAGCGGCGTTACGTTTGCGCGTAGGAGAGGGAGCCCGGCTTGCTTGGCCGGGTCCATATGATCAGGCCGCGCTGCTGACGCGCTTCGCCTGTTCGGCCTCGACCTGCTCCAGGAGCTTCTTTTCATAAGCGACCAGCTTCTTGGCTTCCTTCAGAGCCTGGTAGAGGTCGCCATTGAGGATGTGGGCGTTGATGGCCTCGATCAGCGGCCAGGCACTCGGCACCGTCGTGATGATGTCGCGCAGCAGGTTGAAGTAGGTGCCGTGACTGGTGTCGGCTGCGGGCGAGATGTACATCAGCTGCACCGCAAGATAGACGAGCTTCGCGGGCGTATCGGCCGTTTCCGGAGTGAGGATGTCTTTCTCGCGCAGGATCGGGACGTTGTCCCCGTCGATGAGAAGCCGCGCGCGTTGATCGGTGTTGGTGATCACGCATGAGCCGATGATGATCCGCTCGTGCGGCTTGAGTTCGACTTTCAGGGCCATCCTTGTTCTCCGTTGCCGCGTCGTGTCCGGTCCATGAGCCGGCTCCTCGAGGCCTGTCATCAATGGTGGCGGTCCGGGGCGAAGTAGATCGCTCGCGCCTTGCGCGCGCAAAGGTCGGCCGGCGCACGAGGCAAATCCTTTCCGAACAAGGTTAATGACCGGTAAACGGGCTAGCTGGATGGTAAATACGCTGACTTATCAAAGGGCTTTTGCCGGGCCGTGACTCGCAGTCGCGCCTATCGAACCCTTGTGGAGGCAACGGGAATCGATCCGGCACCCGCGGCGCTTCAGGTTTTGTTAGCCACTCCCGTTCACTTTGCCCGTGTCGCCTGATCGCGAAGTCGATCGAAGGCTTCACCTGGTCTCGAAGGGATCAGGATCTCATTTCACACCAGAAGGGTATGAATAATGTCAGGTATCGTTCTCTCGGCGTCGGTGCGCCAGAACCTGCTCTCGCTGCAGTCGACGGCTCAGCTTCTCGCCACCACCCAGAACAACCTTGCTACCGGTAACAAGGTCAACTCGGCTCTCGACAATCCGACCAACTTCTTCACCGCGCAGGGCCTCAACAACCGGGCCAGCGACATCTCCAATCTGCTCGATGGTATCGGCAACGGCGTGCAGGTGCTGCAGGCCGCCAACACCGGCATCACCTCGCTGCAGAAGCTGGTCGATAGCGCCAAGTCGATCGCCAACCAGGTGCTGCAGACCTCGGTCGGCTACTCCACCAAGTCGACCGTGACCACGGCCGCGCTGACCGGCGCGACTGCCAGCACCCTGCTCGGGGCTTCCACCAGCGCCGTCACCGGCACGAACGTCCTCAACGACAACACGTCGAGCGCGGTCGCGATCACCAGCTCCACCAAGCTGTCGGGCACCGCCGGTACGTCCTCGAACGACCTCGGCACCGGCTTCACCACCGCCGACACGCTGACCGTGAACGGCACCACCTTCACGTTCATCGCGGGCTCGACCTCGTCCGGCACCTCGATCGGTGTTGGCGACACCGTCGGCAACCTGCTGTCGGCAATCCAGACGGCGACCGGCGTCTCCGCCTCGATCAGCGCAACGGGCGCCGTCACCCTGACGCCTCCGGCCTCCGGTCTCACGCTGTCAGGTTCGACCGGCGCTCTGGCGAAGCTCGGCCTCACCCAGGTCGGCGATGGTCTCGCCGGCCAGACGTTGACGATCGGTGCGACAGGCGGAGGTACTCAGACGAGTATCACCTTCGGTATCGGGACGGGCAAGGTCAACTCGTTGAACGACCTCAACACAGCCCTTGCCGCCAACAACCTGCAGGCCTCGGTCGACTCGACGGGCAAGATCTCGATCACCACGACCAACGATGCGGCGTCGTTCACGATCGGCGCGGTCGGCGGCACGGCGGCGGCAGCCAGCCAGGCCTTCAACGGTCTGGTGGCTGGGGCTCCGGTGGCCGATCCGACCTCGCAGGCCACCCGGGCCAGCCTGGTTGCGCAGTACAACAACGTGCTCGCGCAGATCAACACGACCGCTGCCGACGCCTCCTTCAACGGTGTCAACCTGTTGAACGGCGACACGCTGAAGCTGACCTTCAACGAGACCGGCAAATCCTCGCTGTCGATCACCGGCGTGAACTTCAACACCACCGGCCTCGGCCTGACCAACCTCGCCTCGGGCGTTGACTTCCTCGACAACTCGTCGGCGAACAAGGTGCTCAACGTCCTCAACTCCGCCAGCTCCAACCTGCGGTCCGAGGCCTCGACGCTGGGTTCGAACCTGTCAGTCGTGCAGATCCGTCAGGACTTCAACAAGAACCTGATCAACGTGCTGCAGACCGGCTCGTCCAACCTGACGCTGGCCGACACCAACCAGGAAGCGGCCAACAGCCAGGCGCTGTCGACCCGCCAGTCGATCGCGGTGTCCGCGCTCTCGCTCGCCAACCAGTCGCAGGCGAGCGTGCTGCAGCTGCTGCGCTGATCTCGACCCGAGCGAAACGACGTTGCGAAACGGCGGGGGAAACCCCGCCGTTTTTGCGTTCGGGCCGCGCTTGCCGGGCCGCTATGCGATGACCGGTATCCCAGGCAGGGAGGAGGTAACCATTCGTTAATCAAAGAATTTAAACGGCGATTAACCATGTTTTAAAGGGGAATGCATAAAACCGGCTAGTGAATAACTAGGAAGGTTTCACACGAATGTCCGGTATCGTCCTCTCGGCTTCAGCTCGCCAAAACCTGCTCGCGCTGCAAAACACGGCGCAGCTGCTGGCCACGACTCAAAACAACCTGGCCACCGGCAACAAGGTCAATACAGCGCTCGACAACCCTACCGAATTTTTCACCGCGCAAGGCCTCAACAACCGCGCCAGCGATATCGCAAACCTGCTCGATGGTATCGGCAATGGCGTTCAGGTGCTGCAGGCGGCCAACACCGGCATCACCTCGCTCCAGAAGCTGGTCGACAGCGCCAAGTCGATCGCCAACCAGGTGCTGCAGACAGCGGTGGGCTACGCGACGAAATCCACCGTCACCTCGGCTGCGCTGACCGGCGCCAACGCGACCAGCCTGCTCGGGGCCTCCATCACCCCCACCACCGGCACCGCCCTTCTTAACGACAATACGACACCGGCCGCGATCACCAGCTCGACCAAGCTGTCGGGCACCGGCAGCAGCACCTCGAATGACCTCGCCACCGGCTTCACCACCACAGACACGCTGACCGTGAATGGCACGACGTTCACGTTCATCGCCGGATCGACCTCGTCGGGCACCTCGATCGGCATCGGCGACACGGTCGGCAGCCTGCTGTCGGCGATCCAGACGGCGACCGGCATCAGCGGCTCCATCAGCGCTTCGGGCGCCATCACCCTGACGCCACCGCCGACAGGGCTCACGCTGTCAGGCACGACCGGCACTCTGGCAAAGCTCGGCCTCAGCCAAGTCGGCGATGGTCTGGCCGGCCAGACGCTCACGATCGCTGCGACAGGCGGTGGAACCCCGACCAGCGTCACGTTCGGGATAGGGACGGGCAAGGTCAACTCGCTGAACGACCTGAACGCGGCGCTCGCAGCCAACAACCTGCAGGCCTCTGTCGATACGACCGGCAAGATCGCGATCACCACCATCAACGATGCGGCGTCCTCGACGATCGGCGCGATCGGTGGTACGGCGGCAGCCGCCGGTGCGGCGTTCAATGGCCTGACGGGCTCCACGCCGGTGATCGACACCAACTCGCAGGCGATCCGCTCGAACCTGGTCACGCAGTACAACAACATCCTCTCGCAGATCAACACCACTGCGGTCGACGCCTCGTTCAACGGCATCAACCTGTTGAACGGCGATACGTTGAAGCTGGTGTTCGACGAGACCGGCAAGTCGACGCTCTCGATCACGGGCGTGACCTTCAACATCACCGGACTCGGACTGAGCCCGCTGGCATCCGGCGTCGACTTCCTCGACTCCAGCTCTGCCAACAAGATCCTGAACTCGCTGCAGGGCGCATCCACCACGTTGCGTTCGGAAGCGTCCGCGCTCGGTTCGAACCTTTCGATCGTGCAGGTCCGCCAGGAATTCAACAAGAACCTGATCAACGTGCTGCAGACCGGCTCGTCCAACCTGACGCTGGCCGACACCAACCAGGAAGCGGCCAACAGCCAGGCGCTGTCGACCCGTCAGTCGATCGCAGTCTCGGCGCTCGCGCTGGCCAACCAGTCGCAGGCAAGCGTGCTGCAGCTTCTCCGCTAAGCGATCACTGCATCTTTGATACGACGAAAGCGGCGGGCAAAACCCGCCGCTTTTCGTTTGAAAGATCGGTGTCTTCGGACGAGACTGGGCGGCGCCGTTTTGGCAGTTTTTCAATTCATGTGACCCGAGCGGGACCTTCGGGGCGGATCGCTATTAGTTGCAGAAAAATTTCTGCAGTTTGATTTGCGATCTTTGTTTGGCGTTAAGGCGCGCGGTGGGGGATGTCGTTTTTGAGGCACCAGTCAGGCAACCTCGAACAAATAGGATAATACCCGCTAACCATATTTTAAAGGCACCCAACGTACAAAACCTGTGCAATTGGTCGTGTCCTTCGCGTCAGTCCCGGAGTAGTTGATGTCACATGCCGCTCAAGCCTATGCACGCACGTCCCAAACGACAGCATCACCCCGGGAGATCGAAGCACAGGCCCTGTTGAAGGCGGCGCGGCAACTGCAGGAAGTGCAGGCCAATTGGAGCGGTCCGGACCGCAACATGCATAAGGCGCTGCTGTTCAATCGTCGGCTTTGGACGATTTTCATGAGCGCCATGGAGATGGATGACAATCCGAATCCGCTCGAGATCCGTCAGAACATCGCCAATATCGGCGTGTTCGTGATGAAGCAGACCATCGAGATGCAGTTGAATCCCGACCCGGCAAAACTCAAATCGCTGATCGACATCAACTGCCATATCGCCGCCGGCCTCTCAGGACGAGGCTGATCGGCCATTTGCCGGTCGAAGGAGGGAACGTCATGGCCGATGTGATGAGCATCCTGTCGTCCGCCTACAAATCCAACGTCCTGACCACTGCACAGAGCAGCAGCAAATATGTTGCGGTGGATCCGACCCTCTATCAGGGCACTTGGACCGGCAATTACGCCAACAACAAATCGTTCACGGTGACGGTCTCGAACGTCCAGGGCTTTCGCGCCAGGGTACGCTATCAGAGCGAGGGGACGTCGAAGTACCAGGACGTCCTGATCAAGGACAATGCGTTTCGGATCGGCGACACCAAGTTCACATTGACCGGCAAGGGCAAGGCGCTGATCAAGAACGTGGTGACCGATCCGGCCTCCGGCCAGACCTATCTCGATACGGCCTATGCGACGCAGAGCGGCTAAGCAGGCCGTGAGATAAACGCTTTGCACCTGTAGGATCGAGGGCGGCGGATGGGCCTGCTGCCCGTACTACGCTCGGCGGCCGCTCATGCGGTCCGGTCGGTCGGCGGCACGCGCGGGGCTTCTTCTTTCTGCAAGTCCTTCTGCAGATCGAGGCTGTGGAAATAGGCGCGCCGGCGCAGCACTGCCTCGTCGGGATATTGGTCGACGACCTGGTCCGTTCGGCGGTTGACCACCTGAAACACCATGGCAGCTGCGGCGCGGTCGTAATAGGCCTGATGCGACAGGAACACCTCGCCTTGGACCTGAGACTGCGTGTCGTTGCGGATCATGACGCTGGGGTCGGCCGCGGTGACGCTCTGGCTCGGCGGTAGCTCCGTCTGAACAGCATTGCTCACCGCCGGGCTCGACGGCGCGACAACAGGGGCGGGTGATGCAGCCCCCACCGGCCTGACGCTGAAGTCGGTACTCATGGCAGCCTCCTCGTGCCAGTCGAGTCAAATCTCAACCAATCCGCGATGCAACCATGTCTGTCATGTTTCAAAGTTACGTTAGGAAATAGAATAAATGGCGCGTTTCAACCATTCCTGGCATTTAAGATAGATTAAGGCGGCGCCCAAGGCGCGGCGCCTGCGGGCAATGGGAGTTAGTCCGTCAGAGCGAGCGGCTGATGGTGAGCGGGGTCAGCTGGCGCGAAGTCGGGGCGGCGCGCCGGCCATTCGCCGTGTAGGTATCGGGAATGTTGCGGCGCTGGACCTCGGCATTGACGCCACGCACGATCTTCTCGGAGATCGAGTGTGCGGTGGCGAGTACGGTCAGATTGACCTTCAGCATGGCGCGGAACGCGTCGTGATGGCGGTGCAGGGCGGCCAGGAGCTCGGGAGCCTGCGCCTGCATGAAGGTCTGGCTGGCTTTCAGGCGGCCAACGCCGGCGACGTAATGGCGCGACAGCTCGGTCTTCCTGGGGCCGAAGGCCATCGCCTCGCGCAGCTTGCCGGCGCGCACCAGCTCGGTCTCCTGCTCGATGACTCCCAGCAGATCGCTCATCGCCGTCATGAGCTGATCGGCGAGCGCCCGCGCCTCGGTGGCGTTGGTCGCTGCCTGATAGGTAGTCTGCTTGGCCTGCACCTGTGCCGTCATGTCTTTACTCCTCGATTGCGCGCGCTTGCGCGCCACTCAACTGAACTGATCAGGCCGCGCTTTGGCCCGTTGTTTTCGCCTGCTGCAGGATCAATGTACGAAACACCTCGTCCGAGATGCCGACGCCGCCGGCCTTGGCGAAGTTCTTGGAGTATTGCTCGGTCAGCATCGACCGCCAGACGCCTGTCCCGGGCGTATCGCCGAACGGGCCTTCGCCTTTGACGCCGCTCGTCATCTGCGAAAACATCGAGTTCAGAAACATCGCCTCGAAATCGGTGGCCGTTGACCTCGCCTTGGCCTGCGCTTTCGGCGAGACCTTGGTCAGCGCTTCAGCGAGGTCCAGATCGGTGCGCGGCTCGGTCGGGCCGACCGGGCTCGGCAGGCTGAGCGGAACGCGGCCGCTATAGGTGTCGATATAGGCCGACATCACATCACCTCGATGTCGGCTTCGATCGCGCCCGCGGCCTTGATCGCCTGCAGGATGCTGATGAGATCGCGCGGCCCGATGCCAAGCCCGTTGAGGCCGTCCACGAGCTGCTGCAGGGAAACGCCGTCCTTGACGACCGCGAATTTCTTGCCGTCCTCGGTTACGCCGACGCTGGTTCGTGGTGTGACCACGGTGCGGCCGCGCGACAGCGGATTGGGCTGGCTCACCTGCGGGCTTTCGGAGATCGTGACCGTGAGATTGCCCTGCGCGACAGCAACGGTCGCAACCCGGACGTCGCGGCCCATGACGATGATGCCGGAGCGCTCGTCGATGACGATCTTGGCGGCGAGGTCAGGATCGACCTGCAACTGCTCGATCTCGGTCAGGAAGGCGACCACGTTGCCCTTGAATTCGGGCGGGATCGTCAGCTGCACGGTCGACGGGTCGATCGGCTCGGCGGACTTGACCCCGAGGAAATCGTTGACGGCCGCGGCGATCCGCTTCGCCGTGGTGAAGTCGGCATTGCGCAGCGCCAGCCGCACATTCGGCAGCCGGTTCAGTGCGAACTCGATCTCGCGCTCGATGATGGCGCCGTTGGCGATGCGGCCGACCGTCGGCACACCGCGTACGATCTTCGCCGCTTCGCCCTCGGCCTGGAAGCCCGAGATGGCGAGCGAGCCTTGCGCCACTGCGTAGACGTTGCCGTCGGCGCCTAACAGCGGGGTGACGAGCAGGGTGCCGCCCTGCAGGTTCTTGGCGTCGCCGAGCGCGGAGACGGTCACGTCCATCCGCGTGCCCTGGGTGGCGAATGGCGGCAGATTGCCGGTCACCATCACGGCGGCGACGTTGCCGGTGCGGATCGTGGCGCCGCGGATGTTGACGCCCATGCGCTCCAGCATCGCCTGCAGCGACTGCTTGGTGAAGGGGATGTTGTTCAGCGTATCGCCGGTGCCGTTGAGGCCGACCACGAGGCCGTAACCGATCAACTGGTTCTGGCGCACGCCTTCGATATTGGCGAGATCCTTGATCCGCGACGTTGCGGTGGCCGATATGGTCGATGACGCCAGCGCAAGCAATGCTGCGCAGGCCACCTGAAACAGGCGCGTCGAACGGATGCGTCGCATCCTATGCTCCCCTCGAACTCTCAAAATCTGAGCGATCGCTGCCGCCACTCCCATGACCGCATGATCACCATTAACTATGCGAGCACCGTGCCACCTCGACGCCGTGGCTTAACTGATTGAAATCATACGAAGTTGATCGATGCTCCTTTCTCCGGATCGCGTCTTCTGCGCGATCGAAAATGCCGCCCCGGCAGATTTTGCCGGGCCGTTTACGCGTCATTAACCATGCAGCGGCCAAGCTCGCCTTGCACACGAAGCCGCGGGAAAGACCCATGCGCATCATCGGACCGAACGGCACCACGCCGACGACATCCACCAGTTCGACGCGAAAGACATCGTCCGGCGGCTTCATGCTGCCGGATATCGGAACGACGCAGGAGACGCGTGCGACGCTGGCGCCGAAGCAGACCGCCAATATCGACGCGCTGCTGGCGCTGCAGGGAATCGAGGAGGAGCCGCGGGAGCGCCGCAAGCGCTCAGTCCAGCGCGGCCGGCGCGCGCTCGATGCACTCGACGAACTCAAGCTCTCGCTGCTCTCCGGCAAGCTCGACGCCGGCATGGCCAGCCGTCTGCGCGATGCCGCTGCCGCGCTGAAGCAGTCGTCTGGCGATCCCGGGCTCGATGCCGTGCTGTCAGAAATTGAGCTGCGCGTTGAGGTCGAGCTCGCCAAAGCGGGGCAGGGTTGAGCGCACCACCGCTTACGCGGCCTTGACCCGCGACTTGATGCTGGCTTTGGGCCGGTGCTGTGCGTCGTAACGGCGCTGGGCTGCGAGCACATCCTTCAAATTGTTCTCCGCCCAGTCCCTCAGAGGATCGACGGCGGCGGCCAGCGTCAGTCCCAGCGGCGTCATCGAATATTCCACCGTCACCGGCACGGTCGCGATGGCGCGGCGGCGGACCAGCCCGTCGCGCTCCAGGCTCTTCAAGACCTGCGACAACATCTTCTGCGAGATGCCTTCAATGGCGCGGCGCAACTGATTGAAGCGCAAAGGCTCGTCGCGAAGCAGCAGCAGGATCAGCACGGCCCATTTGTCGCCCACGCGATCGAGGATCTTCCGGGTCGGACAATCGGCCGAATAGGCGTCGGCGGCTCTCATGGGTTACTCCGGCGTGACCAGGTGATCTTAAAGTGCGTTCTTAACACCAGCATTCTATCCGCTATCTAGTTCCCGTTGGTTACCACGTCACAGATGCCAGACAGGAGCTTGTCAATGAAGATCGCCGTCACCGGCGCGTCCGGAAATGCCGGGTCGCGGATTACCGCCGAACTGGCCGGCCGCGGCCACCAGATCACCGCGATCGCCCGGAACCCGGAGAAGATCGCCGAGCTGCCCAATGTCACCCCGGTCAGGGGCGATGCCAACGATCGCGGCGAGCTGGCCAGACTGTGGACCGGCCACGATGTCGCGATCAGTTCGATCCATTTCCTGGTCAGCGATCCCGAGGCGCTGATCGGTGCCGCCAAGGATGCACGTGTCGGCCGTTATCTCGTGGTCGGCGGCGCCGGCTCGCTGGAGGTGGCGCCCGGCGTGCGCCTGGTCACGACCCCCTCGTTCCCGCCGCAATACAAGGCCGAAGCGGAGAAGGGAGCCGCCTTTCTTGATCGCCTGAGGCAGGAAAAGGAGCTGAACTGGACCTTTCTGTCGCCGTCGGCGATGTTTGTTCCGGGGGAGCGGACCGGAAAGTTCCGGCTCGGAACGGATCAGCTGCTGACCGCCAGCGACGGTAAAAGCTGGATCTCCTTTGAGGATTATGCGGTCGCGCTGGCCGACGAGATCGAGCAGCCGGCCCATCTGCGGCAGCGCTTCACGGTCGGCTATTAAGGATTCCCGAGGGCGCCCCGCACGGTCCCGATAGATTTGCCTGTGCAAGGGTTTGGGGGCGGGCCGTCCCCGCCCACGGGAATGTTGTCTGGCACCGGGCGTCGCTATATAAGGCGGCCGCGAACGGGCGTATTCCGTCCGCCGGTGCCGCGACGACCGGCGCCAGCACGTACAGATGGGCCGACCTTGGAAAAGTTGAAAAACTACAAGCCTTCCGAAAAAGAGCCTTTCATGAACGAACGCCAGCGCGAGTATTTCCGCGCCAAGCTGCTGGCATGGAAGGAGGAGATACTTCGCGAATCGAAGCTCACCCTGCAGGCTCTGCAGGAGGAGAACGTGAACCATCCGGACCTCGCCGACCGCGCGTCGTCGGAGACCGATCGCGCGATCGAGCTTCGGGCCCGAGACCGCCAGCGCAAGCTGATCTCCAAGATCGACGCCGCGCTCCAGCGCATCGAGGACAACACCTACGGCTATTGCGAGGAGACCGGGGAGCCGATTTCGCTGAAACGGCTCGAAGCCCGTCCGATTGCAACGCTGTCGGTGGAAGCGCAGGAGCGTCACGAGAAGCGCGAGAAGGTGTACCGCGACGAATAATTCGCGGTTTGTTTTGTCCGACGCCCCGTACCAATGCGGGGCGTCGTCGTTTCTGGCTGGTTCGCTGTTGCGGGCCTCCGCCTGCCGTATTCGGTCGTCTTCTCCTTGTCACAAGCTGCGCCCACAAAACGCAGGCGCGCGCCGCATGATCCCTGCGGCGGCAATGGCCTGCCGAACTGAGGTGTGCGATGAGCGAGGTTCTGGTGACGGGCGGCTCGGGATTCATCGCCGCGCATTGCATCCTGCAGCTCTTGGCCGCCGGCCACACGGTCCGCACCACCGTCCGCAATCCCGATCGCAAGGACGACGCGTTGGCGATGCTGCGGGCGGGCGGCGCGGCTTCGATCGATAATCCGTCCTTTTTTGCCGCCGATCTCACCGCTGATACCGGCTGGGCCGACGCCGTGAAGGGGTGCGACTATGTCCTGCACGTCGCCTCGCCCCTGCCGCCTTACGTGCCGAAGGACGAGAACGAGCTGGTCGTGCCGGCACGGGAGGGAACGCTCCGGGTGCTGCGTGCGGCGCGCGATGCCGGCGTGAAGCGCGTCGTCCTGACCTCCTCCTTTGCCGCGATCGCCTATGGGCATTCTCCACGCGAAAAGCCCTTCGACGAGACCGATTGGACCGATCTTAACGGCCCCGACGTGCAGCCTTACCCGAAGTCCAAGACCTTGGCGGAGCGTGCGGCGTGGGATTTCATGGCGCGCGAAGGGGGCGGGCTCGAGCTTGCGGCGGTGAACCCGGTCGCCGTGCTCGGCCCCGTGCTGGGTCCGGACTTCTCGCCCTCGATCGCGGTGGTGCAGGCGCTGATGCAGGGCAGGGCGCCGGCCGCGCCCAAGATCTATTTCGGCCTGGTGGATGTTCGCGATGTCGCCGACCTGCACCTGCGCGCGATGACCGATCCGGCCGCCAACAGGGAACGGTTCCTTGCGGTGGCCGGCCCGCCGGTGTCGATCCTCGACATTGCGTCGGTACTGCGGGAACGGATGGGCCGGGCCGGCCGGCGCGCACCTCGGTTCGAAATGCCGAACTGGCTGGCGCGCGTCGTCGCGCTCGCCGTGCCGCAACTGCGTGACGTCAAGCCGCTGCTTGGGCTCCGCCGCGCCGCCAGCGGCGACAAGGCCCGCAATGTGCTCGGCTGGAACCCGCGGCCGAACGAGGAGATCATTATGGCCACCGCCGAGAGCCTGCTGAAGCTCGGGCTGGTGCAGCCGTGAGCGCGCTAAAGCTCCATCTGAACAGCCCGGCAGGCGTTTTGAACGTGGTCCGAAGCTGCCGCAATGCAGGATGAGACGAGCTGATGAAAGTCGTTTATAAACAATCCGTTCGCCAGCAATCCTGAACGGCCGCTTGGGGCGGCTGACAACGGGAGTTGAACGACAATGGGAGCAGACGAGGTCTTGGCTGCCGCGCAACTGATCATGCGCGCCCGCCAGGAGAGGAGGCCGTTGGCCGCGCTGCCGGCTCAGCTTCAGCCGCAGGATGAAGCGGCGGGCTATGAGATCCAGCATGAGGTTCACTGGCTGCTTGCCGAGCACGCCGGCGATTTCGCCGGCTACAAGATCGGCTGCACCAGCAAGGTGATGCAGGATTACATTCGCATTCCGCATCCCTGCGCCGGTGGCGTATTTGCGCGCGGCGTTCACGAGTCCGGTGCCGTGTTGCGCGCGGCCGACTTCGTCCGCGTCGGCGTCGAATGCGAGATCGCGGTACGGCTCGCGCAAGACCTGCTGCCGCTGGATGCGCCCTTCACCATCGCGCATGTCGCGGAGGCGATCGGCGACTGCCATGCGGCGATCGAGATCGTCGACGACCGCTATGTGCAGTGGGAGACGCTGGGCGCGCCGACGCTCATCGCCGACGATTTCTTTGCCGCCGGTTGCGTGCTCGGTCCGGCGGTGGCGCGCGGTGCCGTGCCGGACCTCGCCGCAGTGCAGGGCCGCGCCTTCATCAACGATGCGCTGGCCGGCGCGGGGGCCGGATCCGACGTGCTGGGACATCCGCTGCACGCGTTGGCTTGGCTTGCCAATCATCTTGCCGCTCGCGGCGACGGGCTCGAGGCCGGTCAGCTGGTGCTGACCGGCAGCCTGATCAAGACGGTGTGGCTCAAGCCCGGCGACCGCGTGCGGATGGAACTGGACGGGCTGGGTACGGTGGAGGCGAGGTTCGAGTGAGTGTAGGAGGGGCACGCTGCGCTTTACAAATTCGCCTTCGCTCGCTCACGCCGGCGCCAATCGCTTGACGTCGATCGGGCGTTTGCGGGCCTCTGCGAGGTCATAGGCCATCTGCATCTTGAGCCAGGCATCGGCAGTGCTGCCGATTGCTTTCTCCAGCCTCACCGCCATCTCGGCGCTGACGCCGCTTCGCCCGGCAATGACATTATGTAGTTGCTGGCGCGTGACCCCGAGGCCCTTGGCCGCCGCGCTGATGGAGACGCCGATCTCCTCCAGCGTATCGCCAAGCAGTTCGCCGGGGTGGGGAGGGCTTTTCATCGCCATGGAGAATCCTCAGTGATAGTCGACGAGATCGACGTCCCAGGCCACCCCGTCTTCGAATCGAAAAACAATCCGCCAGTTGGCTCGAACGGTCACTGCCCAGAAGCTTTTGAGATCGCCCTTCAGGGGATGAAGATGAAACGTTGGCAGATCGAGCGCGTCGATCGTTTCCGCCACGTCCAGAACGGCGAGAACCTGCCTGATCTTGCGGACATGTTCCGGACGGACGCCTCGCGCATTGTCGTCCTCGAACAGCTGTCGCAGGCCCTTGTGCCGAAAACTCTCGATCACTGCTCTAAGCCATTCGAATGTAAAGTAACGCTTTACACAGTCAAGTATTGCTTTACAGGCGCAAAGCCTCCGTCGCGAGAACGACCGAAAGCAACGACGTTCCCGCGGCGCCGATCCGCCCGAGGTTTTGCTGGTCATCACCCTCGGCAACACGAGGGCGCAGGGAAGGCCGGGTGCAGGCCGCACCCATGGCCCGCCTGCATCAAAAAAGCAGGCGGCAGTCACCACAGGTACGAGCCGAACAACCGGCCTTCCCTGCGCGATGGGCTTACGGCTTATACGTGATCTCCCCGGGGATCGGCTGTCTTGCCCCCGTCACCCGCGCGAGGACCAAGGCCCTCGTCGCGACCTTGGCGCCAGCACCGGGACGCCAGGACCACACGATTTCACCGTCCGCGTCCGCGCCGCTCGTCTGTTCGGCGCGCCCGCAGCCATCGCATTCCAACCTCAACGTTCGTGACGATCGCGATACGTCCCTCGATTAGAGGTTAGAACAAAACAAGAACATAAAGGAGGTTGAGCGATGCGTCAAGGACAATGTTCTCCCAGTGCATTTAACGAATGCTAGGCACTCACCCAATGGGAATCGAGAGGATAGGGCGGCTTTGGGTAGAACGGCGTTCTTGGCTCCCACAAACAAACACGGCCCCCGGCAGGGGAGCTACCGGAGGCCGTGTATACCATCACTCTTCTGCGCCTAGGTTCGCAGGCGAGCGATGTGGGAGCTCGTTGTGAGGGAAGGGGCGCGTCGCTGCCGTCGTCCTTTGTTGCGAACTGACGTCGCGCTCTGGGCGCCCCCACCCTGACCCTCCCCCGCAAGCGGGGGAGGGGACATTGCTGTCTTGCCTCTCTGACGGAAGGAGGCCGTTAGTTGCGTTTCCTGGACCTCAGGCTCTCGCTAGAACGGTAGCAAGATATCCATCACCTGCTGGCCGTATCTTGGCTGCTGGATGTCCGTGATCTGGCCGCGGCCGCCATAGGAGATGCGGGCCTGGGCGATCTTGGTGGAGTCGATGGTGTTGTCGCTCTGGATGTCCTCGGGACGCACGATGCCGGCCACGATCAGTTCGCGGATCTCGTAGTTCACCCGGATCTCCTGCTTGCCCTCGACCACGAGATTGCCGTTCGGCAATACCTGGGTGACGACTGCGGCGACGCTGGTGGTCAACGATTCCGAGCGCTGGATCGAGCCCTTGCCGTCCGAGGTCGACGAGGAGTCCTCGGTGAGGATACGGCCGGGCAGGATCTTGTTGGCCTGCGTGATGGTCTTCGAGCCGATGAAGTCGGTGATCCCCGAGTCTTCCTTGCCGGTGCGGCTGCGCTGGGTCTCGTTGGCGAAGTTCGCCTGATCGGTGATGTTGACGGTCACCGTGAGGAGGTCGCCGACCTGGTGCGCGCGCTGGTCCTTGAAAAAAGCGCGCGAGCCGTTGCGCCACAACGAGTTCGGCGCATAGGACACCGTCTCGGGCTTCGGCATCGGCATCTGCACCGGCTTGTAGCCGGGCTGGGTGGTCGGATTGTCGATCTCCGTCAGCTTCGGCCTTTCGCCGACCTGCGACAGGCGATCGATCGAGGAGCAGCCGCTTGCCACCGACAGGACCGCGAGCGAGGCCGACACCAGCGCGAGCCGCCGCAAGCCGTTGTAGGACGGAGCATCAGACGTGAACTTCGACATGGAACTTACTCGGCTTTCGGGGTGGCGGACGCGGGAAGTCGCGCGGCGACGGATACAGGAGCAGGAATCTCGGCTTCGGCGGTCTGCGCGGGCTTGGGCACGACGATCTCGACCGAAACCTGGCCGCGGCCGCTGACGCGACCGGTCACGGTGCGTTTGGATTGCAGGTTGAGCACGCTGACGACGTCGCCCTCCGTGCCGTTGTCCAGCGCCTTGCCGCGCGTGGTCAGATAGATGCCGGCGGTCTGGAAGACGATCGTGACGTTCTGGTCGCGCTGCACCAGGTCGGGCTTGGCGAGATCGGTGCTCTTCAGCGCCTGGCCGGCGCGCGCCGGACGACGCATCTGCATGCCGACCGCGAACTCGCGCGAGGCGGGTTCTGCCCCGCCGAGTTCGGCGCGAGGCCGCCGCTCCATCACGAGATCGCCCGAGCGCAACAGCTCGTTGCGGTCGACATTGCGGGTGAGCACCGCGACCTCAGCGGTCTCGATCGCGACACCGGTGTAACGCAGCCGCACCGGCGCGGTACCGCTGTTCGCCCCGATCTCGAACGCCACATCGAAGCGGCTGGAGCGCGGATCGAAACGGACGGAGGTCGGGATCAGCGCGCCGCTGGTTGCCGCGTCGAACTTCAGGTCTTGCACCGCCTGGTCGAAGCTCAGGCTGATATTGGCGGCATCGCCAAGGCCGGAGCGGTGGTCGAGCGCCTGCGCCACCGCTTGCTCGATGTCCTTGGTCGCGAGGCTGCGTGCGAGCCGCGTCACCGCGACTTCCTTGATGTCACGGGTGTCGACCCCGATCACCTGGTGCGCGCGCAGCACCGAGATCACCTGGGCGGTCGGCAGCATGCCGGTGGTGCCGAGATCGGGTGCTCGGTAGACCGCGACCTGCGCTGCGGCGCCGGCATTGTCGATGAGGTCGCCGACGCGGACGATATCGCCGGTGACGTTGACGGTGGCGCGCAGCACGGGAGCGGCGATTTGCTCGTCGGCGCCGCCGGCCAGGGCGGGAAGCGCGGTCGAGACCAGCAGGGCTGCAGCGATGAGAAGCGGACGCGCGGTGCGGATCTTCATGGCAGGCTCCTATTGCCTCAGCGGAACAGCGCGGTGGTGGATTGCATCATCTGGTCGGCAGCGGAGATGACCTTGGCGTTCATCTCGTAGGCGCGCTGCGCCGCGATCAGTTCGCTCATCTCGCTGACCACGTCGACATTGGCCTGCTCCAGGCTGCCTTGCGTGATGCTGCCGTAGCCCTGCTGGTTGGCGATGCCGTCCTGCGGCGCGCCGGAGGAAGGCGTCTCGATGAACTGGTTGTTGCCGACCGGCTGCAGACCGGCCTTGTTGATGAAGCGCGTGAGCTGGATCTGGCCGATGATCTGCGACGTGCTCGAGCCCGGCAGCGTCACCGAGACCTGGCCTTGCGAGTTCACGGTGATGCCGGAGGCGTTTTGCGGGATGGTGATGGTCGGCTGCACCGGATTGCCCTGCGCGGTGACGATGCGGCCCTGATTGTCCATCTGGAACGTGCCGTCGCGGGTGTACTGGTTGGTGCCATCCGGCATCAGGATCTTGAAGAAGCCTTCGCCCGAGACGGCGAGGTCGAGGTCGTTGCCGGTCTGCGACAGCGTGCCCTGCGTCATCGAGCGCGGCGTGCCGACGGTCTTGACGCCGCCGCCGAGATCGATGCCGACCGGGAGGATCGTGCCCTGGTCGGAGGACTGAGCGCCGACGCGGCGGACATGCTCGTAGATCAGGTCCTGGAACGCCGCCGTCTGCTTCTTGAAGCCGGTGGTGCGCAGGTTGGCGATGTTGTTGGAGATCACCTGAACGTTCAGTTCCTGTGCCGCCATTCCGGTCGCAGCGGTGTGAAGCGCCTGCATGTCAAGTCTCCTTCGTGTTCTGCGAGGTTCAGGCCGGAACGTCGGCGAGTTTCTCGATCGCGTTCTTGCGCAGGTCGCTCTGGCCTTGCAGCATGGTGGCGACCTGTTGGTAGGACCGCATCACTTCGACCATGCGGCTCATCTCGCCGACCGCATTCACGTTCGACTTCTCGACGTAGCCCTGCTGGATGGTCGACTTCGTATCCTGCTGCGGCACGACGCCGTTCTGGGCGGCGTAGAGATTGTTGCCCTGCTTCTGCGCGGCCTGCGGATCGGCGAAGTTGACCAGGCGCAGCTTGGCGCGGATCGAATCGGTGGGATTGGTGCCTTCGACCACCGTGACCGTGCCATCCGGCGAGATGTTGATGTCGTGGTCGGTCTGCTGCAGCGTGATCGGTCCGCCGGTGCCGAGCACCAGATCGCCTGCCGCCGTGACGAGCTGGCCGGTGTTGCTCACATGCAGGCTGCCGTCGCGGGTGTAGCGCTCGCCGCCGGCAGTCTGCACCACCAGGAAGCCGTCGCCCTGGACGGCAATGTCGAGCGGGTTGCCGGTGCGCTGAAACGAGCCCTGCGAAAAGTCGCGATAGGTGCCGCGGTCCTGCACATAGGAGACCCGGCGGTCGTTGCCGCGGAAATTGTCTTCATGCGCGCCCGAGGTGAGATATTCCTCGAACAGCTGCTGATCGGCCTTGAAGCCGTTGGTGTTGACGTTGGCGACGTTGTTGGCAACGACGTCGAGTTGTCGCTCCAGCACCATCTGCCGTGACAATCCGACGAGAAGCGAATTCTCCATCGGTCAAGCTCCCCTGATTTACGAACCCCGCAAGCGGCGCCTCTCCCAAGGCGATCGTTAACGGGTGGTCATCGAACCCCGTTCGGCTCTCCCAAGCCTTACGGGGGTCGCAGTGGGGATAGCGAAGACCGTGCCAAGTCAAAAAGATAAGAAAAATCAAACGATTGTCATTTTGAGACAGATCAAAACACCCGGCAATAACCGCTCATCAACCATGTTTGCCCGGCAACTTTTTCCCACCGGTCGCGTAAAAGAAAGCTTCCATTAACCATTGTTACCGTAGCGTTCAGCCAACAAGCGCAGATGCGCTGGGAGCGTGTTGGTATCGCGTCATAGGGCTTTCTGGCGGCATCGGATCGATTTCCGTAAGGGGACCCGAAAGCCATGGCTGAGAATGAAGGCGGTGCCGGCGAGGCCGAACAAGGCGCAGGCACCCCGAAGAGCAAGTTAAAGCTGATCATCATGGCGGTCGGCGTGCTGGCGCTGCTGGCGATGGGCGGTGCCGGCTATTTCTTCTTCTTCGGCCATAAGAGCGAAGAGCAGCATGCGGAAGCGGCGCCGCCGCCGAAGCCGCCGGCCTTCGTCGAGGTTCCTGATCTCCTGGTCAACCTGGTCGGCAATCCCGGCGACCGCGTCCAATATCTCAAGGTCAAGGTCGTGCTGGAAGTGAAGGAGGAGAAGCAGGTCGAGGCGATCAAGCCGACCCTGCCGCGCGTCAGCGACATCTTCCAGACCTACTTGCGCGAATTGCGGCCGAGCGACCTCAACGGCTCCGCCGGCCTGTTCCGGCTCAAGGAAGAGCTGACCAAGCGGGTCAACGTCGCGCTGGCACCCAACCAGGTCAACGCGGTGTTGTTCAAGGAAATCGTGGTTCAGTAAGGCACGGAATTGCAGCCATGGCGGGCAACGATCCAGTCGACCAAGATGCGATAGCCGCGCAATGGGAAGCCTCGCTCGATTCGGAGGATCCCACCGAGGCCGCGGAAGCCGCAGCAGCCAATGAACTCACGGAGTCGATGGCCCTGCAATGGGCCAAAATGGTCGAGGACGGCGGCCGCGAGTTCGGCGCCACCAAGAATGGCGGCGGCGAGCGGGTGCTGTCGCAGGAGGAGATCGACAATCTGCTCGGCTTCACCGCCGGCGAGGTCAGTCTCGACGACCATTCCGGTATCCGCGCCATCATCGATTCGGCGATGGTGTCCTACGAGCGTCTGCCGATGCTCGAAATCGTCTTCGACCGCCTGGTGCGGCTGATGACGACAAGCTTGCGCAATTTCACCTCCGACAATGTCGAGGTCACGCTCGACCGCATCACCTCGGTGCGGTTCGGCGACTACATGAACTCGATCCCGCTGCCTGCGGTGCTCTCGGTCTTCAAGGCCGAGGAGTGGGAGAATTTCGGGCTCGCCACCGTCGACTCCACCCTGATCTATTCGATCATCGACGTGCTCCTGGGCGGCCGGCGCGGCACCAGCCAGATGCGCGTCGAGGGACGACCCTACACGACAATCGAGACCAACCTCGTCAAGCGCCTGATCGAGGTGGTGCTCGCGGACGCCGAACAGGCGTTCCGGCCGCTGTCACCGGTCACCTTCACCATCGACCGGCTCGAAACCAATCCGCGTTTTGCCGCGATCAGCCGTCCGGCCAACGCAGCGATCCTGGTGAAGCTGCGCATCGACATGGAAGATCGTGGCGGCAATGTCGAGCTGCTGCTGCCTTATGCGACCATCGAGCCGATCCGCCCGGTGCTGTTGCAGATGTTCATGGGCGAAAAGTTCGGCCGTGACCCGGTCTGGGAAGGCCACTTCGCCACTGAGATCGCGCAGGCTGAGATCGCCGTCGATGCCGTGCTCTACGAGGCCGACGTGCCGCTGAAGCAATTGATGCGGCTGAAGGTCGGCGACACCTTGCCGCTCGACATGCGCCCGGATGCGCTGGTCGCGATCCGCTGCGGCAGCACGACCTTGACGGAAGGGCGGATGGGCCGGGTCGGCGACCGCGTCGCGATCCGTGTCACGAAGAATTTGCGCAAGCCGAATACCACGCTCGCCATGTTCGAAGGGGCGGAAGGACAGAACAAGTTGATGGAGGCACAATGAACCACTCCCTCGGATTGATCATCGAGAGCCTGGTCGCGGTTCTCCTGGTGCTGACCATCGGCTACTGCATGCTGTTGAATGCAAGGCTGAAGCGCCTGAAGGCCGATGAGCACTCGTTGAAGGCCGTGATCGCGGAACTGATCACCGCGACCGAAATCGCCGAGCGGGCGATCGGCGGCCTCAAGCTTGCGGTGCGCGACGTGAACGAAAATCTCGGCAACCAGCTCACAGCGGCGACGCAGATGTCGGACCAGCTGAGAAGGCAGCTTGCGGAAAGCGACGCGGTGGTCCGAAGGCTGTCGCGAATCGCGAGCGCCGCGCGGCCGGCCACATCGGCCGAACCCGAGCCGGCGCCGGTTGTCGCGCCCCAGCCCGCGCCTGCGCCCGCAGTCGAGCCCGCCAGGGTCTCCGGCGCCAGGGCGGTTGCTGCCGCGGCGCAGGCTTTCTCTGAACGTCGAAGGTCCGGTGGCCTTGCCGCATGAAATCGTTCCGTAATATCCGCGTCATTCCCGTCGCGCTGATCGCAATCGCAAGCCTCGCGGTCCTCAAGGTCGCCGGCCTCGTGCTCGATGGCGCCTATGTGTTCGACTACGATCCGCAGTCGACCAGACGGTCATGGGCGCAGGAGAACCTGAACTTCCCGGGCGGTGTGGAGACCGACATCACCGGCTCCACGCACGGCGCGAAGGAGGCCAAGAAGGAGGAGGCGCCGAAGCCGGCCGCGCCGGAGACCAAGCCCGAGGGGGTGGTGCTGCATCCCGAGGACAATCCGCAGAACGTGTCGGCAGCCGAGAAGGCGATCCTCGAGCGGCTGCAGTCACGCCGCCAGGAGCTCGATGCGCGGGCGCGCGAGATCGACATCCGTGAGAGCCTGTTGCGCGCGGCCGAGCAGCGCATCCAAACCAAGACCGATGAGATGAAGGCGATCGAGCAGCGCATCTCCGCGGTGAGCAGCCAGAAGAGCGAGGCGGACAGCGCGCGCTTCAAGAGCATCGTGACGATGTACGAAGGCATGAAGCCGAAGGATGCCGCCAAGGTGTTCGACCGGCTCGAAATGTCGGTCCTGATCGAGATCGCATCGCAGATCCAGCCGCGCAAGATGTCGGACATTCTGGGATTGATGATGCCTGAAGCCGCCGAGCGGCTGACGGTCGAGCTGGCGCGGCGGGCCGGCGCCGACAAGCCGGCCGAGGTGAGTGCCGAGCTGCCGAAGATCGAAGGCAAGGTGCTGCCGGCGAAGACCAATTGAACTGGATGCTTAATGAGCCCTTAAACGCCGGTCGCTAGTCTCATATGGCGCAACGGCCGGGCTCGTCCGTCGCGTGACGGATGTCGAACTGAAAGTAGTTGACCATGGTGCGCACGGCTTCCATCGGATTGTGGTCGCAGGCTCGCGTTGGCGCGCGGCCCGGAGTTGGCTGGGTTTTAGCGCTCGTCATCGGTCTTGCACTGTCGACGGCCTGCCGTGCCGAACCGGTGCCCGGCCAGGCGAGCCTCTCGGTGGCCAACGGCTATGCCCGGCTGGTGCTCAAATTCGCCGAGGATGTCGGCACCGAGGTGACTACGGCCGGCTCGATCCTGTTGGTCCGGTTCGACCGGCCCGCCGACATCCCGATCGACCGCTGGGTGGATGCCGCGCCTGACTACATCTCCGGGGCGCGCGGCGATCCCGATGGTTCGGCGCTCCGCCTGTCGCTGTCGCGCAAGGTTCAGGTCAACACGATGACCGCCGGCGAGCGCGTGTTCATCGACCTGCTGCCGGACAGCTGGACCGGACCGCCGCCGCCGCTGCCGGCCGAAGTGGTGCGTGAACTGGCGGAGCGGGCCCGCACGGCCGAGCGGGCGCTGCGGCTGCAGCGCGCCGAACTGGAAGCCAAGAAGCGGCCGCCGATCCGTGTCCGCGCCGTGGTGCAGCCGACCTTCGTCCGTTTCGTGTTCGAGATCCCGGATGGCGTCGGCGTCTCCTCGGTGATGAACGAGCAGAAGCTGTCGCTGTTCTTCGGCGCGCCGCTGACCTTCGACCTGGCCGACGCCAAGATCGCGGCCCCGCCAAATATCGCGGCGATCACCCAGAAGACGGAGATCGCCAAGACCACGGTGGAGATGGGCCTGATCGGCGATGTCGACCTCCGCGCATTCCGCGATGACAAGACCTACAATATCGACGTCTCCTATGTGCAGCCGGACAAGCCGAAGACCGCGACGGTGCTGCCCGAGACCTTGCCGGCCGCCAAACCCGCGGCAGCGAATGCCGCGCCCGCGGAGAAGCCCAAGGCCGAGCCGCATGCGGAGATCGTGCCGCCGACCTCGGAGACGATCGCGCGCGAGATGAGCGCGCAAGCAAGGACACCGGTGGCCATGCCGGTCGCTGCGGCCGCCGCACCGGCTGCGCAAAGCGCCGCGGCGCCGACGCCGCCCGCGGCGAGCGTGCAGGCGGAGGCGACCAGGCCGGAGCCGGCCAAAACCGAAGTCGCAAAGCCCGAGCCGGCGAAAGCGGAGCTTGCGAGCGCGGAGGCTCAGAAGACGAATCCGCCGAAGCTTGACGCGGCAAAAGCGGAGCCGGCCAAGCCGGAAGCGATGACGCAAGCGGCCGCCAAGCCGGCTGCCACGACTGCGCAACCCGCTGATCGCGCCGGCGCGGCGACGGTCACGGCCACGCGCGATAGCGAGGGGCTGCGCGTGACCTTCGATTTCGGTCAGGTGACGCCGGCGGCGCTGTTCCGTCGGGGTGACACGGTGTGGATGGTATTCGATTCGACCAAGCCGCTTGATGTCGAGCCGATCCGGGCCAAGGGCGGTGCCGTGATCGGGGAGGTGAACCGGGTGCCGCTCGACAAGGGCCAGGCGATCCGCATTCGCCTTAACCGGCCGCAGATGCATTCCATGAGCAGCGACGATGGCAAGGGCCAGAGCTGGACGCTCACCTTTGCCGACAAGGGACAGACTACGCAGCAGCCCTTGATGGTGATGCGCAACGTCACCGATCCCGCGCTGGCCAATGTGATGGTGCCGCTCGCAAATCCCGGTCCCGGCCTCTTGCACCGCCTGACCGATCCGGATGCCGGCGACACGCTGCTCGTCGTCACCGCGCCGCCGCCGATCCGCGGCTTCATCAAGCGGCAGGACTTTGTCGACCTGTCGCTGCTCGACTCGATCCACGGCATTGCCGTGCGGCCGAACTCGGATGACGTCGCGGTCGAAATCGCGCCCGACAAGGTCATTCTCGGACGGCCGGGCGGGCTGACCCTGTCCTCGATCGGCTATGCGCCCGAGCGCGCGGCGACCGCGATGCGGCCGCTGTTCGACGTCGAGGAATGGCGGCAGAACCGCACTCAGCCCTTCAACACGCGGCTGGATGCGCTCGTCAAGGCGTCGGCCGCGGCTGAGCCGGAGCAGCGGGCGCAGGCGCGGCTGGCGCTCGCGCGCTTCTACATGGCGCGTGAGATGTATCCGGAGGCGAGGGGCATCACCAATCTGATGATTTCCGACGCCGACCCGCGCACCGACGAGACCGGGATGCTGATGATCCACGCCGTGGCGAGCATCCTGATGGGGCGGCCGGAGCAGGGCCTGAAGGATCTGGCGAGCCCGACGATCGGCAACAATTTCGACTCCCAGATGTGGAAGGGGCTCGCTTATGCACGCCAGGGCAAGTTTGCCGATGCCCGCGAGAAGTTCAAGAATGTCGAATTCGCCATCGCCTCGCTGCCGCTCGAACTGCAGCGCGTGGTGACCTCGGATGCGATGAAATCGTCGATCGAGATCAAGGACTACGCCGGCGCGGCCAAGCGGCGCGCGGAGCTCGAGGTGATCGGCGTTCCCGCCGACATGAAGCCCGCCATCGCGGTGCTGCGCGGCCGGCTCGCGGAGGCGATGGCGCAGGAGAAGGACGCGCTGGACGAATATCGCTTCGCGGTCGCATCCAACGACCGGGCCTCCGCCGCGGAAGCCAAGCTGCTCGAGATCAAGCTGTTGCAGAAGCGCGGCGAGATCAAGCCGGCCGACGCGCTGAACGAGCTGGAAGGGTTGCAGGCGGTCTGGCGGGGCGACGCGATCGAAGTGCAGGCCTTGCAGATGATGGCGCAGCTCTACAACGACGCCGGGCGCTACGCCGATTCGCTTGGCGCCGCACGCATGGCGACGCGGCTGATGCCGAATTCAGAAGTTGCGCGCAATGCGCAGGACGCAGCGTCCGCGCTGTTCTCGCAGCTGTTCCTCGCCGGCAAGGCCGACGAATTGCCGCCGGTCGATGCGCTCAGCATCTTCTACGAATTCCGCGAGCTCACCCCGATCGGCCGGCGTGGCGACGAGATGATCCGCAAGCTCGCCGATCGGCTGGTCGGTGTCGACCTCCTGGATCAGGCGGCCGAGCTGTTGCAGTATCAGATCGACCATCGGCTCGAAGGCGCCGCACGCGCCCAGGTCGCCGCCCGGCTTGCGATGGTGTATCTGACCAACCGCAAGCCCGACCGCGCTCTCGAGGCGCTGCGCACCACCCGCATCGCCGATCTCTCCGGCGAGTTGCGGCAGCAACGCCTTCTGCTCGAGGCGAGGGCGAACAGCGATATCGGCCGTCACGACCTCGCGCTCGACATCATCAGCAATATCGCGGGGCGGGAGGCGATCAGGCTGCGCTCCGACATCTATTGGGCGTCGCGGCGCTGGCGCGAGGCCTCCGAACAGATCGAGCTCTATTACGGCGATCGCTGGCACGACTTCCGGCCACTCAATCCGGCCGAGCGCGGCGACATCCTCCGCGCGGTGATCGGCTATGCGCTGGCGGAGGACGCGATCGGCCTGGCGCGCTTCCGTGAGAAATACGCGCCGCTGATGACCGGCGAGGCGGACAAGCTGGCCTTCGACGTCGCGAGCAAGCCTGCGAGCGGCTCCAGCGCCGAATTCGCCCAGATCGCCAAGATGGCGGCAGGCGTCGATACGCTCGACGGCTTCCTGCGCGATATGAGGGCGCGCTTTCCCGACGCGACCGGCAAATCGCCTGACGGCAAGGATTCGGCCCGTGCCGAGCCCGACACGACCGGGAGCCTGCCGCAGATCAAGGGCGTGAAACAGGCGGTGGCCGGCCGTTGATCGCCGGCGCTGGGCTTGGCGCACCGGACCTCGTACAATGACGGCATCATGCGCGAACGCCCGTCATCTCGGCTGCTGGTCCTTGATCCGTTGGATCGCATTCTCCTGTTCAGGTTTGAGCACACGAAAGGCGCGCTCGCCGGACATAGCTTCTGGGCAACGCCCGGCGGTGGGCTTGACCTAGGTGAGAGTTATACGGAGGCCGCACGCCGCGAACTATTGGAGGAGACCGGGCTCGTCATCGACGATCCAGGGCCGGTCGTCGATCAGCGCATCGTGACCTTCCAAATGCCGGACGGCGAGATGGTCCGTGCCGACGAGCGGTTCTTCCTCATCAGGGTCGAAGCTGCGCAGATGCCTTCAACCGAACGCTGGACCGATCTGGAACGTGAGGTGATGGCAACTCATCACTGGTGGTCGGCCGAAGAGTTGCTCTCGACGTCCGAACAGGTCTGGCCTGAAAACCTGTCAGATGTTCTAATTCGGATCGGTGTCTGGACGGCGCTGTCCGAGTGAGGTCCGCTCGTAAATAAATGGCGGGCAGTCAGCAGCCGAGCTAATCCAATTGGCTGACATAGGCGGCCACGGCCTTGATCTGCGATTCGGTCAGATCGTGGGCGATGGGCTGCATGATGGCCGAGCTGTCGGGATTGGCCTTGTCCTGCCCGCGCTCCTTGTCCCAGTTGGTCAGCTTCTTCGTGACGTAGTCGTAGAGCTGACCTGCAAGGCGCGGAAACTGGCCATCTCCCTTCGCCTCAGGACCATGACATGATGCGCAAGGGGGGACGTTTGCGCTCGCAACGCCCTCTTCGTAGATCTTCTTGCCTTCGGAAACGAGTGCTTTCGGCGCGCCACCGAGCGGCTTTGGATTCAGATCCTTGAAATCGCCCGTGAGCGCCTCCAGCATTGCCGGACTCAGCGTGTGCGCGACGTTGAACATCACCGGGTTGTTGCGACGGTGTTCAATGAAGGCCTTCAGCTGATTTTCAATGTATTCCGGCTGCTGACCGGCCAGTCGCGGCATCGGGAATGACCCGCGAAACCCTTGTCCATCAATCCCGTGGCAAGTCTTGCAGTAGTCCGTCTTCGCCTTGAGTTCCTGCTTCGACACCTGACCGGCTTTGTCTTCCGCATGTGCCATCGTGCAGGTGGACACGAGGATAACAATAGCCGCTGCTCGCTTTGCCGATTGCAAGTTCATGAACGCCCCCGCGTTTGACACGCGCAAGCTACGCGCAGCAAGTCGGCGCGGTCCAGTTGATTCTAGCCGCGCTCCCCGATCACGGAGCGGGATACCTGAGACGGTATGTCTTGCCGGCGAGTGCACGGAAGGTGAGGAGCCAAACCCTTCGCACGCACGATAAGGTGCGACATGAATATGCTTCTTAGTCGCACAAGCAGCTGGAGTGGCAGAATTGTCGCGACACACGGAAATAGAGCCGAGCAGTAGTCAACACTGCTTGGCGAAGTGTCAAAACCTTGGCCTACTGATGGCCGAAGCGCTGTCAAAGCGCCGCGGGGGCGGACGCGATGCTTGGACCAAGATACATGGCAAGCGCAGGGGGCGGCAGGTGTCTTTTTGTCGCACTCTGGCTCACCATCATTGCCACAGCCGCGCTCATGGTCGGATCGACCTCTCCGGCGAATGCGCTGCCGAGCTTCGCGCGCCAAACCGGGCAGCCTTGCGGCACCTGTCACACCGACTTTCCCGCGCTTACTCCATATGGCCGGCGGTTCAAGCTGTTGGGCTACACCGCCGGGGGTGGTCAGTTTCGCACGACGCCGTTTTCTTCGAACGACGCCATCAATGTGCGCGCCGAATACGACAAGCTGCGAGGCTATGCGAACGGGGTGAACGGCGCGCCGCCCGCGAACAATGCGCCGCCCGCAAGTGATGACAGCAAGGTCTGGGTGCCGCCGGTTTCGATGATGGCGATCGTCGGCTTCACTCACACGCAAGCGGATCTGCCTCCGCCGACCGATCCCTACAGTCCGAACAACAACACCGTATTGTCGCCGTTCAGCATGTTCTGGGGCGGGGCGATCACCAGCAATGTCGGTGCCTTTGCGCAGGTGACGTACAACGCGGTGCCTGCGGGCGGCTTCGGCGATCCGTTCGGACACACCTGGACGTGGGACAACACCGACGTCCGCTTTGCAGGACAGGCCAGCCTCGGTCCATTGGACGTCATCTACGGCATCACCGCCAACAACAATCCGACGGTGCAGGACTTGTGGAACACCACGCCGGCCTGGTCTTTCCCCTACGCCGCATCGACGCTTGCATCGACGCCGGCCACCAAGACGATGATCGAAGGCGCGTTTTCCGCGCATGTCGGCGGCGTCGGCGCCTACGCGATGATCAACGATCTGCTTTATCTTGAGGTCACCGGCTACAAGACGCTCGGCTTCAGCCAGCAAAATGCACTCGGCACCGATCCGTTTGGCGCGCCCGGCCAGCTCGGCGGCGTAGCGCCTTACTGGCGCGCAGCGGTCGAGCCGCATTGGGGCCGGCATTCGCTGATGTTCGGCACCTTCGGAATGTATCTCGATGTGCATCCGTGGATCGACACGAGCTTTGCGAGCTGGTCGACGGATGTCTTTCCGCTGTCGAACAAGTTCACGGACGTCGGCGTCGATGCGCAATACCAGTATCAGGGGGACAATTTCTGGGTGACCCTGCGCGGCAGCTACATCCGCGAATTCCAACGGCTCGATGCAAGCTTCGCCATGCTGGCCGCAGCCAATCCGACCAACGTGGTCAACAGCCTGAAGCTGCAAGGCTCGGTCGCTCTCGGGAGCGATAATCGTGTCGTCCTGACCGGGCAGTATTTTGATATCAGCGGCACCGCCGACGCCAATCTCTACGGCCTCGATCCGGTCAGCGGACTGGCGATGACCCCGAATAGCAACGGCTGGCAGGCCGAGATCGCCTACATCCCGTTCGGCGCCAGCAAGTCCTTTGGCTGGCCGTGGTTCAACGCCCGCATCGGGCTGCAATACACCTACTACAACAAGTTCAACGGCACCGCGGTCGGGGCCCAAGACAACAATTCGCTGTTCCTCCACGCTTGGTTTGCGATGTAGCTCCGTCGCATGGGAGAGGTCCGATGAGAAGATTGCTTTTCGCAAATGTCGCAGCGCTGGCGATGGCCACTGCAGGTTCAGCTGCGGCGGCCGATCTGGCGGTCGCTCCTCCAGCGTCCTTCGCCGCGCGCTTCAACTGGACAAGTTGCTATGGCGGCCTCCACCTCGGCGGCGGCTTCGCGACCAAGAACGTCACCGACCCCGTGCAACTCGTCCAGGACTCGTTCATTGCTCCCGGCAGCACCGTCGGCGTCACCACGGTGAATCCGGGGCCGAGCGGGGTGGTCATCGGAGGCCAGATCGGTTGCGACTATCAGTTTTCCGGCTCGTCAGTCGTTGTCGGTATCGAGGGCGCCGCCTCTGGCTCGACGATGAAGGCCAACAAGACAGTCGCGCTTCCGCTTAGCATTCCCGACGTCGCCACTGTGCAGGCGAATACGGACTTTCTGTCCAGCGTGACCGCGCGCGTCGGATACGCCTTCGACAACGTGCTTGTATACGCAAAAGCTGGCGGCGCTCTCGCCGGCGACAAATACGAGGTCAGCGGTACGTTCGGCGGCGTGCCCTATGACTTCCGGGGACTTGAGAACAGGTTCGGCTGGACCGCGGGGGCAGGCGTGGATTGGGCCTTCGCGCAGCATTGGTCCGCCAATTTCGAATATGACTATTACGGGTTCGGCCACGGCACCGTGAACATGACCGACCCGCTTACCGGCTTCTCGGGTCCGGTGACCATCGGGCAGAGCATCCAGGTGGTGAAGGTCGGGCTGAACTTCCACATGTGGGGGGCTGGTCTGTAATGGCCCCGACCTCGGCATCATGGCTCGTTGTTCTAGGGCACGTGGCTGGCCTCCGCCGAACCTTGCTGGCTTCGACGCTGGCAGTAGGCCTCCCGATCGCCGGGCACGCCGCGGAGCGGGGAGTCGTTGCAACAGGCGGCCTCGAAGCCAAGCTCGAGTACTGCAAGACCTGCCATGGACTGTCGGCGCAAGGCTATCGGGGGTGGTTTCCGATGCCGCGGCTGGCGGGACAGCAGCCGCAATATATCGAGAATCAGTTGCGCGCCTTCAGCGAGCGCCGGCGCACCAATCCCATCATGGCCAATGTGTCCCACGCCCTCAGCCCCTCGATGATTTCGGCGCTGGCGACGCACCTGAAGAATCTTGATTCGAAGCCGATCGGTGGTGCGCCCCGAGGAGCCGTAGGCGTCGGCAAGCGAATCTATGAGGAAGGACTTCCCGAGTCCAATGTGCCGGCGTGTTCGGCCTGTCACGGCCCCGATGGCAAGGGACAGAACGAAATCCCGCGGCTGGCGGGCCAACTCTATGAATACACCGTCGGCCAGTTGAGCGGCTGGTCCAAGGTGCGGGGGCTGGGATCGGGAGTGGACACCTCGGCGGTGATGGCGCCGACGGCACACAATCTGACGAGATCGCAGGTTGAAGCGGTGGCCGCCTATGTCAGCTACTTGCAGTAAGGGGCATAAGTCGACCAATGCCGAGCCGATCAACCAGAATGCACGAGAGTGAGCGGTCATGAAGCGCACCGGATTGACGGTAGCTCTGCTCTTCGTCCTGTCCTGCATCGGCCCTGCGGCGGCAGGGGACGCCAATGTCCGCAATTGCACCTGGTGTCATGGAACGTCCGCGCAAGGCTATATGGTGGCGCCGAGATTGGCGGGACAACGGCCGGCCTATCTCGAAAGCCAGATCAGAAGCTTTCGCGATCACTCGCGGGACAATCCCTTTTCTAAGCAGTACATGTGGGGCGCAGTGGCCGCGCTCGATCCAGATTCCGTACGGGATCTGGCCGCCTATTTCGCCACCATTCCGGCCAAGCCCGCCAACGACGGCGATCCGAGCCTGATCGCCAAGGGCAAGACGATCTACATGGACGGAATCCCGGAGGCCAACATCGCCTCATGCTATGCCTGTCACGGACCGAATGCCGAAGGCATCCGCGAGATTCCACGCCTTGGCGGGCTCGCCTATTTCTACCTCAAGGCGCGACTTGAGCAATGGGGCCAAGGCTACCATTCGGGGATGAGCACCCCGATGCCCATTGTGGCGCGCGCGCTGGGTCCGAATGAAATCGAGGCGCTCGCGTCGTATCTCAGTTTTGTTCGCTAGAGCATGATCCGGAAAACTGGAAACCGGCTTCGGAACATGATCTCGGCCTCAGGCGCTTGAGCCTCAAGCGCTGCCAACGCGGCGTCGGACAAAGGCCGCATCTTTGGTGCCTGCCGACGCTCATCCGCCGTAGCTCTGCACCAGGCTTCCCGCCACCAGAGACCAGCCGTCGACGAGCACGAAGAAGATCAGCTTGAACGGCAGCGAGATGGTCGAGGGGGGCAGCATCATCATGCCCATCGACATCAGGACCGATGCGACCACGAGGTCGATGATCAGGAACGGCAGGAACAGCAGGAAGCCGATCTCGAAGGCGCGCTTCAGTTCGGAAATCATGAATGCGGGCACGAGAATGCGCAGCGACATCTCGTCGGGCGTCGCCGGCGGCGGCTCGCCTGAGAGATCCATAAACAGCTTGAGGTCCTTCTCGCGCACGTTCTTCTGCATGAAGCCGCGCAGCGGCACCGCCGCGCGCTGCAGCGCGTCCTCCACGCTGATCTGGTTCTCGATCAGCGGACGGACGCCCTCGTCGTAGGACTTCTGCAGAACCGGCCCCATCACGAAGGCGGTCAGGAACATCGCCAGCGCGATGATGACCGCGTTCGGCGGCGCCGTCGCGGTGCCCATCGCCGTGCGCAGCAATGAGAGCACCACGACGATGCGCGTGAACGACGTCATCATGATCAGGATCGACGGTGCGATCGACAGCACCGTCAGCAGCGCGATCAGTTGGATCGCGCGCTCGGTGACGCCCCCATTGCCTGGCCCAAGATTGATGCTGATGTCCTGGGCAGCCGCGCTCCCCGCCAGCGAACCGGCGGCAATCAGGGCGAAAAGGAACAGAACTCTACGCGGGGAGAGCAGGCCCCTCACTGATTGGATTTCGGACGGCCGAGCAGGGATGCCATCTCATCCTCGAGGTTCTCGAAACTGCTCTTGGGCGGCGCCGCGGGCGCCACGGGCGGCGGGGGCTCGTTGCGCGCAGCGGGCCTCGCCGGCGGCTCCTGAGCCGCGGCGGTCGGTGCGGGCGGCTCGCCAGCGGGACGGCGCAAAGCAGCCTCCAGACGCTGCGCCATTTCGGCCAGATTGGCCTCGGCGCTCTGTTGAGGCGGCGCAGCGGGCGTTGGCGGCGACGGTGGTGGGGGCGGCGGGGCCACGGCGGGGCGCTCAGGCGCACGTTCGGCCGCGCGGAGCGGCGCCGGGCGCGGCACCTCCCTCGTCAATTCCCTTGGCAACTCCCTGGAAGGTTCCCGCGGCAATTCCCTCGAGAATTCCCTTTGCGCTTCCTTGGCGGGCTCCTTCGGCAGTTCCGGCAAACGCGAAGGTTCTGCCGGCCGCAATGGACGCGGCGCGGCCGGCTCGCTGCGCGGCATCATTCGCTCGGGGCGAGGTTCCATCCTCGGCTCGCCGCGCAATTCATGGCGGGGCTCGGGTCGCTGCTCCGGACGTCCAGGTATTGGCTCGGGCGCAAACCCCGTCAGCGGCTCACGGCGATCGGCCAGATCGCCGCGCCCCTCGCTGCGAGGCTCACCGCGCCGCTCGCTCAAGATCGGGGCCGGGCGGCGGTGCTCGTCGGCGAAGGCCGGCCGCAGCGGACGCGGCGGCAATTCGGGCATCTGCGGCTCATGGGCCTCCGGCGTCTCAGCCTTTGCCGCTTCGCTCTCCGGCCAGACCGGTGCGTCCGGCAGCGGAGCGATTCGTGGCGGGGGCGGCGATTCGGCCGCGACGCCGGCCCGCGGCAGCTGCTCGCGCATGGGCATGGCGCGCACGATATTGGACTCGACCACGATGTCGGTCGGGCCACCGATCATCAACAGGTGCTCCATGTTGTCCCGGCGTACCAGCACGAGCCTGCGGCGGCCGTCGATGGCGGCGGCATCGATCACCGCGAGGCGCGGCATTCGCCCGCGACTGGTGTTGGTGCCCAGGCGGCTGCCGGCGAATCGACGCACCAGCCACGCGGCAAGGCCGATCAGCGCCAGCACGGCCAGGAACGCAAAGAAAAATGTGAGTGGTGCCGGCATGTCGGTCCCCTACAAATCCGCTTCCATCAACGCGTTTCGCCGCTCGAGCGCAGGGTGGTCGCAGCGAACGGGCCTGAAGGCGCGGAACTACGTGTTAACGACCCACGGCAGGAACTGCCGCCCGGGGTCTTAATAACCCATGAATCGGCCGGGCCAAAACGACTTCTTGGCGGGGCCACGCGTCCCAATTTGGTGCAGCGGGCCCCGGTTCCTGCCACAGGCCTAAAAAAATCGTAAAGCCCCGGAACTTTCCCGGGGTGCGGCGCACATCGCGTTAACTTCGCATTAACCATACGCACGGCAAGTTGTGCCTAGTTTAACGGGTGGTGAAGACGCCCAAGGACGCGGAGCGGCGCAATGTCCATCAACGATCTTCCAGTGTTGTCGGCGTTGCGGACCAAGATGCAATGGCACCAGGAGCGGCAGCGCGTTCTGTCCGAAAATGTCGCGAATTCGGATACTCCGAAGTTCAAGCCGCGCGACCTGGTTGAGCCGAAGTTTGATTCAACCGGCGCGCCGGCGAACGCCTTCGCGCCGCTGCCGCTGAGCCTGACCAGCACCGCTCATATCGCACCGTCATCTGGCCAGAATACGGGCTTCGATCAGAATCGCAAGGCGGGCTTCCAGACCCGGCCGGCCGGCAACGCCGTCAGCCTCGAGGACGAGATGCTGAAGGTCTCGGCGAACCAGATGGACTTTGCCGCCGTCACCTCGCTCTACGGCAAGAGCCTGCACCTCTTGAAGACAGCGATCGGCAAGGGCTGAGGGCAAGGGTCGAGGCGCGCGGCTAGACACGGAGAACGACCAGCATGTCGAACGATACAAGCGATTTTCTGCGATCGATGAGCATCGCGACCTCGGGCCTGCGCGCGCAGGCGGGGCGGATGCGGGTCATCTCGGAAAATATCGCCAATGCCGACTCCACGGCTGCGACCGCCGGCGGCGATCCCTATCGCCGCAAGGTCCCGACCTTCACCTCGGCGCTCGACCGTGCGCTCGACGCAAAGGTGGTCGGCCTCGGCAAGGTCGTGCCGGACCAGTCTTCGTTCCGCGTCAAATACGATCCCAGTAACCCGGCCGCGGATGCGACCGGCAATGTCAAGTACCCGAACGTCAACCCGCTGATCGAAATGACCGACATGCGCGATGCGCAGCGATCTTACGAGGCGAACCTGAACGTCATCGGCGCCACCCGCCGCATGATCCAACGTACGCTCGACATTCTCAAGACCTAGGATAGGAACGTTAGCCATGGCTTCCCCCATTTCCGCTGCGAACGCTTATGCGAATTCCGCCCGCGTGCTCGACACCGCCGGATCGGGCAATACATTCGGCAGCCTCGCCCGCGTGCGCGACTTTCTCGGGTCGGCGAACGGGCAGGAGAACTCTGGTCCGTCGTTCAGCGCCCTGTTGAAGGACGCGATCGGGAGCGTGGTCGAGACCGGCCGCAAGTCCGATGCGCAGACGGTGGCGATGGCTTCAGGCAAGGCCAATGTCATGGACGTGGTGACCGCGGTGGCGGAGACCGATGTTGCGGTGTCGACCCTGGTCTCGGTGCGCGACCGCGTGATCCAGTCCTACGAAGACATCATGAAGATGACGATCTGACGCCGCGTTCGGATCATCGAATTCGGACATCGGACAGGCTTGTGCGGTTGCTGCGCGAGCCATCGGTGAAGACTCGTTTATTGGGCCTCCTGATCGCCGTCGAGAGGCGCGGGAAATGCACTGGGGAAGGCGTTGCCAATGACCGGAGCTGAAACGCTGGATGTCGCGCGCGATGCGATCTGGACCATCGTCGTGGTCTCGTCGCCCTTGATGGTGGTCGGCCTCGTCGTCGGCGTCATCGTCTCGCTGTTTCAGGCGCTGACCCAGATCCAGGAGCAGACCCTGGTGTTCGTGCCGAAGATCATCGCGATCTTCGTCACGTTGCTGTTGGCATTGCCGTTCATGGCCGACGCGCTGCATTCCCACATGATGCGGATCTCGTCGCGAATCATCGGCGGATAGGGCAATGTGCGCCGCGGCGCGACTGTCTCTTTGCGCCGTCAGGGGCCCGGACGCAGCGCGCGATGCGCATCGATATTTCATTCCTGCCGGCGCTGGCCGCAGCCTTCATGCTGGCCTTTGCCCGGATCGGCGCCATGGTGATGCTGCTGCCGGGGCTCGGCGAGAGCAACATTCCCGTTCGCATCAAGCTCGCCATTGCGCTGCTGCTCACGATGATCATCCTGCCGCTGCACCGGCAGGCCTATCAGGTCGATATGCAGGCGCTGACGCCGCTATTGGTGATGATGCTGCACGAGATCATCATCGGCATCGTGCTCGGCGCCACCGCGCGCGTGACCTTGGCCGCCCTGCAGGTCGCGGGCGCCGTCATCGCCCAGCAGATGGGGCTCGGCTTCGTCACCGAGATCGATCCGACCCAGGGCCAGCAGGGCGTGCTGGTCGGCAATTTCCTCACCATGCTGGGCGTGACCTTGCTGTTCGCGACCGACAGCCATCACCTGGTGATCGCGGCGCTGAACGACAGCTACAACATCTTTGCCCCGGGCGAATTGGTGCCGAGCGGCGACGTCGCCTCGTTGGCGACGCGGGCCTTTGCCGCCGCTTTCAAGCTGGGCCTGCAGCTCTCGGCGCCGTTTCTGGTCTTCGGGCTCGTCTTCAATATGGGGCTTGCGGTGCTGGCGCGGCTGATGCCGCAGATGCAGGTCTATTTCGTCGGTGCTCCGCTCTCGATCATGATCGGCTTCCTGATCTTCGCGCTGGTGCTCGCGGCGATGATGGGGACCTTCCTCGGCTATTTCGAGGGCGTCATGCACGACCTCACCCCAAGATGAGGGCCTGACGCATGGCCGGCGAGGACGATACCTCCGACAAGACAGAAGACCCGACCCAAAAACGCCTGGACCAGGCGCTCGAGCGCGGCGACGTCGTCAAGAGCCAGGAGCTCAACACCTGGTTCGTGATCGCGGCGGCGACGCTCGTGCTGACGACCTTCTCCGATTCGATCGGCACCGGCGTCATGGTGCCGCTGCGCAACCTGATCGCCAATTCCTGGATGATCCACACCGATGGAGCGGGCCTGCTCGCGCTGGGGCGCAGCCTGGCCTATGCGGTGGTGGTTGCGATCGGCCTGCCGATCTTCATGCTCATGCTGGCCGCGCTCGCCGGCAACATGCTGCAGCACCGGATGGTCTGGTCCGGCGAGCCGCTGAAGCCTGCCTTGAGCAAGATCTCGCCGTTCTCCGGCGCCAAGCGCCTGTTCGGCAAGCAGGCCGCGGTCAACTTCGCCAAGGGCATCTTCAAGCTCGTGCTGCTCGGCACAGTGATGGTGATGATTCTCTGGCCCGAGCGGATGCGGCTCGAATCCATGCTGCATCTCGACCCCGGCGCGGTGCTCGGCGTCACGCTCTCCCTGACCAAGCATCTGATGGGCTCGGTGGTCGCACTGCTCGCGCTGGTCGCGATCGGCGACTACCTGTTCCAGTACCGGCAATGGTACGAGCGGCAGAAGATGTCGGTGCAGGAGGTGAAGGAGGAGTTCAAGCAGTCGGAAGGCGATCCTTACATCAAGGGCCGCATCAGGCAGCTGCGCCAGCAGCGCATGAAGAAGCGCATGATGGCGGCGGTGCCGAAGGCGTCGGTGATCATCACCAACCCGACCCACTATTCGGTGGCGCTAGCCTATGAGCGCGGCATGTCGGCGCCGATCTGCGTCGCCAAGGGCGTCGACAACATCGCCTTCAAGATCCGCGAGGTCGCGCGCGCCCACGACATCCCGATCGTCGAGAACGTGCCGCTGGCCCGCGCGCTCTACGCCACCGTGGAGATCGATGACGAAATTCCTGTGGAACATTATCACGCGGTGGCGGAGATCATCGGCTACGTCATGGGTCTCAGGCGCAACCTGTCCGGGCGACTGTAGCAGTTCATCGCGTTTCGAATCGGCCCAACACGTAAAATACGGATAAATCATGGAATATCGGCTTGACGGGCTTGCGCTTGAGCGTCCGATTCAGGCAGGTGGGGACGGGAGCCGCGCCAATGCGCGTGACGTCCCTGCCGACAGGTCGCGTCCTATTGCCATGAGCGCCCAACCCGACAACGATCCGTCACAGGATCAGGTGAACCTGCCGGACCGGCCACGCCGCAGCGGCAGCATCCTTTTGGTGCTGCTGGTCGCAGGCGGCCTGGTCGCGGTCGCGCTGGTGCTGATGACGATCGGTCGGGCCCAGGCGCAGCCTTATATCCTCGGCCTGTTGGCGCTGCTCGCCACGGTCGGGCTGTTCAACCTGTTCGCCTTCGCGGCCGGCATCGTCCGCTTCGCCGACCGCACCACCGACGATCCCGTGATGGGACGCGTCCCCGACCTCGCCCCGGACGGGCTCGCGGTGACCGATCCGCGCGGGCACGTCGTCTATGCCAACGCCGCCTATCTCGCCATGACCGGCGCCACCAGCGCGCAGGAGGCGCGTCCGGTCGAGCGCGTTTTTATCGGCAATCCCGACGTGTCCGAGGCCGTCTTCCGCCTGCTCAAGGCCGCGCGCGAAGGCAAGCGGCAGCAGGAGGAAGTTCGCATCGCCTCCGGTGAAGGCGGCCAGGGCCGCTGGCTGCGGATGCGCGTGCGCCCGCTCAGCCGCGGCAAGCGCGAATCGAAATATGCGGTGTGGGCGATCGCCGACATCACCCGCGACCGCGAGCGGCAGGAGGACGTGTTCCAGGAGCTGCAGCACGCGATCGAATATCTCGATCATGCGCCGTGCGGCTTCTTCTCGGTGAATGCGGAAGGAAGCCTGGTCTACGTCAACGCGACGCTGGCGAACTGGCTCGACTACGATCTCGCCGAGATCGCCTCTGGCGGGCTGAAGCTTTCGGATGTCGTCTCCGGCGACGGTGCCTCGCTCCTGACCTCGATCGTGGCCGTGCCCGGCGAGGTCAGGACCGAGGTGTTCGACATCGACCTGAAGATGCGCGGCGGCAAGACCGTGCCGGCGCGGCTCTATCACAAGCTCGCTTTCGGCGCCGACGGCGCTCCGGGACCGTCGCGGACGCTGGTCATCAGCCGCGCCCGCGACGAGCGTTCCGACCCCGAGCGCGCGGCCGAAGTGCGCTTCATGCGGTTCTTCGACCATACGCCGATGGCGATCGCCACCGTCGATCGCGGCGGCGCCGTGGTGCGCGCCAATGCCCGCTACGCCAAGCTGGCGCAGGGCCTGAGCACCGATGCCGCCGCGGCGCGGTCGATCTTCCGGGCCGTCAGCCCGCGCGATCGCCATCTGCTGATCGCCGCGATCAACCAGGCCGCGGAAGGGCAGGCGGACATTCCTCCGGTGGAGGTCATGCTGGACGGTCCGAAGGAGCGGTTCGGACAATTCTTCGTCACCGCCGTCGACGAGCCCGAGCGCGAGACCGAAGCTGCGATTGTCTACATGCTCGAGACCACCGAGCGGCGCGCGCTGGAAAACCAGATCAACCAGTCGCAGAAGATGGAGATGGTCGGCCAGCTCGCCGGCGGCATCGCGCACGACTTCAACAACGTGCTCTCGGCCATCATGATGGCCAACGACTTCCTGCTGAACGCGCACAAGCCGACCGATCCGTCGTTCCAGGACATCATGCAGATCAAGCAGAACGCAACGCGCGCCGCCACCTTGGTGCGGCAGCTGCTCGCGTTCTCGCGGCGGCAGACGCTGCGTCCGCAGGTGCTCGATCTCGGCGACGCGCTGTCCGACCTCACCATGCTGCTGCGCCGGCTGATCGGCGAGAAGGTGAAGCTCGACCTGATCCATGGCCGCGACCTCTGGCCGGTCAAGGTCGACGTGTCCCAGTTCGAGCAGGTGATCGTCAATCTGGCGGTCAATGCGCGCGACGCGATGCCCGAGGGCGGCAAGCTCACGGTGCGCACCGCCAATGTCGCGGCGGAGGAGGCGGCACAGGCGAACTATAAGGGCATGCCGGTCGCCGACTATGTGCGGATCGACATCACCGATACCGGCACCGGCATTCCGGCCGAGATTCGGGAGAAGATCTTCGAGCCGTTCTTCTCCACCAAGGAGGTCGGCAAGGGCACCGGGCTCGGCCTCTCCACGGTGTATGGGATCATCAAGCAGACCGGCGGCTTCATCTATGTCGATAGCGAGATCGGCAAGGGGACCTCGTTCCACATCTTCCTGCCGCGCCATCATGCCGAGCAGGAGGTGCATGCCGAGCCGCAGCATGCGACGAACGGCGCGGCAGGCAAGGACGCGCCTGCCACCGATGCCAAGCCTGAGGCCAAGCCGCGGACCGACCTCACCGGCCAGGGGACGATTCTCTTGGTGGAGGACGAAGAGGGATTGCGCGCGCTCAATGCACGGGGCCTGCGCTCACGCGGCTACAGCGTGATCGAAGCCTCCAACGGCATCGAGGCGATGGAAGCGCTGGAGGAGCGCGACGGCAACGTCGATCTGGTGGTCTCCGACGTCGTCATGCCGGAGATGGACGGACCGACCTTGCTGAAGGCGATGCGCGACCGCAATCCCGAGGTGAGGATCATCTTCGTCTCCGGCTATGCCGAGGACGCCTTCGAGAAGAGCCTGCCGGAGAACCAGCAATTCGCCTTCCTGCCAAAGCCGTTTACGCTCAGCCAGCTGGTTGCGGCCGTGAAGGAAACCATGGCGCCGCCACAATAGGATACCGCAATCGAAAGCGGCGGTTCCCCGCGACCCCACGCCGCAGCCGCGCGGCGTCGTGCCGCCTTCTTTTTTCGGCCGCTTTGCCCATGTTACAGGCATCCCCATCCTGGGGATTTAGGAAAATGCAAATGAGTTTCATGCAGCGCAAAAGCGGCCTCCTCAAGGCGATGGCCCTGGTCCTTTCGCTCGCGCTGCCGACGGTGCTCGTCGTTTCGGCGGCCGACGCCCGCGTCGGCGGCGGCTTCAGCTCGGGCTCCCGCGGCTCGCGAACCTTCTCCGCACCGCCGTCGACCTCGACGGCGCCATCGACTGCGAGCCCCTTCAACCGCACGCTCACGCAGCCGGGCTACAATGGCAGCAGCGGCTTTAATTCGCCGGCGCGAGGCGGCTTCTTCAACCGTGGCGGCGGCATGCTGGGCGGTCTCGCCGCGGGCTTCCTCGGCGCCGGCCTGCTCGGGATGCTGTTCGGTGGCGGCCTGTTCTCCGGCCTCAGCGGTTTCGGCTCGATCCTGGGTCTCGTCCTGCAGATCCTGCTGATCGTGTTCCTGGCGCGGATGGCGATGGCCTGGTGGCAGCGGCGCAACCAACCGGCCTATGCCGGCGCAACCCCGGCGCCTGACGGCCAGACCTTCCGGTCGGGCATGGGGTTCGGCGGCTTTGGCGGCGCGAACACGCCCCCGTTGGAGATCCTGCCGGCCGACTATGAGGCTTTCGAACGGCTGCTTGGCGACATCCAAGCCGCGTGGTCGAACGAGGATGTCGGCCGTCTGCGGCTGCTGACGACGCCTGAGATGGCCTCCTATTTCGAGCGCGACCTCGAGCAGAATCAGGCGCGCGGCGTGGTCAACAAGGTCAGCGCGACCAAGCTGCTGCAGGGCGACCTGGCGGAGGCTTGGCGCGAGGGCGACACCGATTACGCCACCGTGGCGCTGCGCTTCTCGCTGGTCGACAAGACGGTGGAGCGCGTGACCGGACGGCTCGTGGAAGGCGGCGATCAGCCGCAGCAGGTGACGGAGATCTGGACCTTCTCGCGCCATCCCGGCAGCAGCTGGCAGCTCTCGGCGATCCAGCAGGCCAACTGATCCTACGAATAGACTGTATGGCAGGGCGCCGCGGAACCATCCGCGGCGCCTTTGCTTTGGGAAAACGAATACCCCTGCTAAATCTATTGCGCCTGTCCCGCCCGCGAGGATTCATCCATGCGCTACGAGCTCTATTACTGGCCCATGATCCAGGGCCGCGGTGAATATGTGCGGCTCGCGCTCGAAGAGGCAGGTGCCGACTATCGCGACGTCGCCCGCGAACCCGGCGGCATGGCCGCGATGACCAAGATGCTCGACGCCAAGAGCGGTACGCCGCCCTTCGCGCCGCCGTTTCTGAAAGCCGGCAAGCTCGTGATCGGGCAGGTCGCCAACATCCTGTTCTATCTGGGCGGCCGGCTTGATCTCGCGCCCAAGGCGGAGGCCGGGCAGCTGTGGGTGCATCAGCTCCAGCTCACGATCACCGATCTCGTCGTCGAGATTCACGACACCCATCATCCGCTCGGACCGACGCTCTACTACGAAGATCAGCGCCCGGCGGCCAAGAAGCGCACCATGGAATTCTGGAACGAGCGGGTGCCGAAATTCCTCGGCTATTTCGAGGACATCCTGAAGGACAAGGGGCCTTACGTCACCGGCCGCCGGCTCGCCTATATCGATCTGTCGCTGTTTCAGATCGTGGACGGCCTGCGCTATGCCTTTCCGCAGCGGATGAAAGCGTTCGAGCGCAAGATCCCCGGCCTGGTCGGACTGCACGACCGCGTCGCCGCCCGGCCCAACATCGCGGCCTATCTCGCGAGCGAGCGCCGCATTCCGTTCAACGAGGACGGCATCTTCCGCCACTACAAGGCGCTCGACGCCTGAGGTTGCCCGGCCCCGGTCTGGTTCGAACGCCGTCGCAGAGGAATCGCGCGCTACATGTTGCGGCCGTCGATCGGCGTCATTGCAAGCTTTGAGAGCTCGATGCCGTCGATGCAGCTCACATTCAGCGCGACGACCTCGCTGCCGTCAGGCTTGCGGCCGCGTGCGAACACGTCGACGCCGCAGTCGATGCAGAGCTGATGCCGGATCAGATGTCTGTTGAACAGATATTCGCGCAGGTTTTCCTCACCGGCGCGGAGTTGGAATTTGGCCGGCGGCAGGAAGGCGAAGTGCAGGCCCTTCTTGGTGCAGATCGAGCAGTTGCAAGCCGTGACCATCGCAAGATCGGTCGTGCATTCGAACCGCACCTGTCCGCAGTGACAGCCTCCGGTGAAGGTCCTTTCGGTCATTGCCGCTCCTCCTGATGGAACGGCGCAACGATAGCGCAAGCGGAGCGGGGGATGCAGCGTCTTTGACAATATATAAACAATCATTTATATATTCATCATGACCGCAGCAGCCGAACTCACGATGGTGATGAAGAGTCTTGCCGACCCCACGCGGCGGGCCGTGTTCGAGCGGATCGCGCGCGAGGGCGAGGTGGCGGCCACGGGGCTGGTGGAGGGATCAGAGGTCTCGCAGCCGGCAATCTCGCACCATCTGAAGGCGCTGCGCGACGCCGGACTGGTGACGGAGCGCCGCGAAGGTCGCTACGTTCACTATCGGGTCGCGCCGCATGGGCTTGATCCGCTTGTCGGCTGGCTCGATCACTACCGCACGTTCTGGCGCGAACGCTTTGAAAAGCTTGAGAAACTGCTGAAGGAAGGCGAGTGATGCGGCAAACCCAGGCGATCGTGGTCGAGAAGGTGCTGCCGTATGCGCCAGATAGGATCTGGCGCGTGTTGACGACCAGCGAACTGATCGCAAAATGGCTGATGCCGAACGATTTCGCTGCCGTGGTCGGCCACCGCTTCACTTTTCGCACCAAGCCGATGGGTGATTGGGATGGTGTTGTGCAATGCGAGGTGCTCGCCTGCGAGCCGCCGCGATTGTTGCGCTACGCGTGGCAGGGCGGCTCGGATTCGAATCCGGCTTATGGTTCGCGGCTGGACAGCGAGGTGACCTGGACCCTGACGCCGGTCGAGGGCGGCACGCATCTGCGCCTGGTCCACGATGGCTTCGAATTCCCCGGCAACAAATTCGCCTTTGAGATGATGAGCCCGGGCTGGGGCCGGGTCATGGACGCCATCGCGCGTGCTGCGGCTGACACATGAGCGCCAGCCTCGTCCCTGGTCCGGCGCTGCGGATCAGGCGAGGATGTCGACCCGGGTGCCCTGTCCCGGCGGCAGTGGTGGGCGGGAGGCCTGCTTCTCAGCTTCGTGTTGGTCGCCGGTCTTCTCCGCCCGCGAGGCCGCAGTCTGCGTCCCCTCCGTCTGTTGGGTCTGCGGCTTGTTCGCCTCGGCCGACACCGACGACTGCGGTGGCGACGAGGATGGTGATAGGGTCGATACGGACATGGTCCAGATCCTCGCTTGCTCGCGCCAAGCGTGGCCAGCGTCAAACGAACGTTTCGTCAATCCGATCGGTCGAATTGTCTGCAACTGGCGGTGGCAGCCGCAATGGTGAACGGGTGCCTGACCCGGTCACAGAAAGATCCAGGCGCCGTTGCGGCCCGCTGCCCTGCCGAAGCTCGCGTCAGGGCAGTTCGTCGCGCACGCATGACTGCGCAGCCGGCCCGGCCGGTATAATGCAGCGACTCACTCTGTCGATCCATGCGAGCCGATGACCCCTGTGGTTCACCGATTTCAGGCGATGGCATCCGCCTGCGCCATTCACATCGAGGCCGATACCGGGGCTGCTGCGATCGCGCTCGCCGCGGAGGCGGAAATCCGCAGGATCGAAGCGCGCTATTCGCGCTACCGCGCGGATAGCGAGCTTGCCCGGATCAATCAGGCCGCGGCCGTCGGCGATACGGTCGATGTCAATGTTGAGACCGCCGGCCTGATCGCCTTCGCCCAGGGCTGCCATCGCGCCAGCGCAGGCGCCTTCGACATCACCTCGGGCGTGCTCCGGCGTGCCTGGGATTTTACGCAAGGCCGCTTGCCGGAGGCGAGTGCCGTTGCAGCGTTGCTGCCGTTGATCGGCCTGGACAAGGTCACCTTGGGCGATGGCCGCCTGTCCTTTGCGCAGGAGGGCCTCGAGTTGGATTTCGGTGGTCTCGGCAAGGAATATGCCTGCGACCGTGCCGCCGAGATCTGCAGCGAGATGGGAGCGGCGGGCGCGTTCGTTGATCTCGGCGGCGACATCCGCGTGATCGGCCCGCAGAGGAGCGGCGATGCGTGGCGGATCGGCATACGTCATCCGCGCGACGCTGCCGCAGTCTTGGCCGAGATTCCGTTGGCTGAGGGAGCGCTGGCGACCAGCGGCGATTACGAGCGCTTCGTGGAGGTCGACGGCATGCGCTACTGCCACATCCTCGACCCCCGTTCCGGCTGGCCGGCGCAGGGATTGTCGTCCGTGACCGTCCTCGCGCCGCGCTGCCTGGTGGCTGGAAGCCTGGCGACCATGGCGATGCTCAAGGGGCGTGATGGCATCGCGTGGTTGCAGGGCCTCGGCGTGCGTCACATCGTGGTGGACGCCGAGGGCCGCTGCAGTGGGACCGAGCCGTTGCTGGCTCAGTGAACTGCGATCTCACGCGATCTGATCGACCAGCGTGCCGGGCGCGGCGTTGGTAGGCACCGAGGACGGATCGATCTGGCTGAGCGACTGCAGGCTCGCGGCCAGCGAGGCCTGCGACGAGCTTGCCGTGCCCGACTGCCCGGCGTTGTCGGCCCGCAGCGAGGACATCAACTGCGACATGCCGCTAACGAAGTCTTGCCGCGACACGCTGCCGGAGCCGCTGGGATCCAGCGTCGCAAAGATCGCATCCGCGCCCTGGTTCTGGAACACGGCTGGTGGATTCTTGGTCTGGAAGGCCTGATCGAATTGGCTCTGGGTAATGCTGCCGGAGCCGGAGGTGTCGATCGAGTCGAACAGGCTCGCCATCTTCTCCCGCGGAGGGCCGCTGCTGCTGGCGCCCGACATCGCATGCAAGCCGTTCGCGGCGCCAATTCCCGAAATGTCCATGGATTGTCCCCCAGAGCGGCCGCCGTTGGCCGTCTTCCTGCGTCACCATGTAGCAGGGCCGGTAAACACACCGTTTACCATGGGGGGAAAACCCGGCGCGGCTATTGATCCTTGCTGCGCGTGATCGTGATCGTCGACTCGGTCTTCGTCCTGACGCAGCGCATGTCGAGCCGGCGATAGCGGCTGGTGACGTCATCGCCGCGGAACAGCCCCAGGCGGCCGAAGCAGCGCCTGATCCCGCGTTGCATGTCGTCCTTCGGCAGTGTGAAGACGATCGCGGCGGCGCCCGCAGTCAAGTCGATGAAAGCCGGCGGCGGTTTGCGGTCTGACTTTGCGAACAGCTGGCCACTGAAATTCTTGGCCGAACAGCCGAGCGTGATCTCGCGGGCTTTGGGATGGGCGAGGTAAACGGTGCCGGCGACGGTCTGGCCGATCCGCAAGCCGTCGATCTGATTCTTCAGCTCCTTGGCGAGATCGTCACAACGGTCGGCGCGCGCGGGCGAGGCCGCGAGCACGGCTGCAAATACCGAAAGAACGCAACATACGGTCGCACGCAAAATCGTCTTCAACATCATTATGAATACCCCCGCGCATTGAAGCGCGCACGTGCGGATCATGCAAGCATCGCGGCCGCTGTGAGCGAAGGATGGCGGCGAGTGTGGCAGACAGGATCCGCGAGCATGCAGGTGATGCGGCGCTTGCGGCCTGCAGGCGGGAGGCAAGCTGACCTCATCCTGCCGTGGTCACCTCGCGGGCCGTGTCGCTCAGAATTTTGAACGTCTCATCCGGGGCGTGCTGCACAAGATCATGGGCACAATGGATGACGCGCACCTCCCAGGCGGGATCGTTGCGCAGGCGCTCATATTGTGCAGCAAACGGTGTGGCGCTCCAGCCGGAGGCATAAACGAAGACGCGAGGAAGCTCCGGCGGTTGGCGGGTGAGGCGCAGCCTCTGCACAAAAGTGCCGAGCGGATGCGGCCGGCAACGAGGATCGACCCCGTCGCGCGGCATGACGGTCAGCCCGTCGTGGCCGGCGCCCGCGATCGCCAATTCGCGATAGCCGTCGCCGGCGAGATCCCACCAGGCCTGACCATGCTCGGGAGCGAATGCATCGAGATAGATCAGGGCTGCGAGTCGCTCGGGCGCGCGGTCCGCGACTCCCGTCGCGACCATGCCGCCATAGCTGTGCGCGCAGAGAACGACATCGGAAAGGTCTTCGACCGACAATAGCGCCACTACGTCGGCGATATGGGTCTCCAGATTGATGGGGGAGGGGGAGGCGGGCGTCTCCTCCAGCCCGCTCAAGGTGACCGCATAGGCGGCATGGCCGGCGGCGCGAAGCCGCGCGGCCAGCGGCGCATACCACCAGCCGCCGCGCCAACCGCCGGGAATGAGGACGAAAGTGGCCATTGCGATCCTCCTGACCGGCCATGCGGAGAGATGTATTGCGCTTGCTCGAGGGGGTAGTCTATCAGGCCTGTCAAGACCGCTTTGGGCGGCCATCTTTAGAACCCCACGAGCTTCCCATGAACGCGCCCACCGCTTTCCCCGACCAGTCCAAGCCCGTCCCGCCCTACAAGCATACGCCGCTGTTTCCGCTCGGGGCCGACACCACGCCCTACAAGAAGATCACCAGCGAAGGCGTGCGGGTCGAGAAGGTGCTCGGCCGCGACATGCTGGTCGTGTCGCGCGAGGCGTTGCGAGCGCTGTCGGAAGCGGCCTTCGGCGAGATCAATCATTACCTGCGCCCCGGACATCTGAAGCAGCTGCGCGCGATCCTCGACGATCCCGAGGCCAGCTCCAACGACAAGTTCGTCGCGCTCGATTTCCTGAAGAACGCCAACATCGCCGCCGGTGGCGTCCTGCCGATGTGCCAGGATACCGGCACGGCGATCATCATGGGCAAGAAGGGCTGCAACGTCATCACCGACGGTGACGACGAGGCGGCGCTGTCGGAGGGGGCGCGCGACGCTTATTTGCGCCGGAACCTGCGCTATTCGCAGGTCGCGCCGCTGTCGATGTATGAAGAGAAGAACACCGCCAACAACATGCCGGCGCAGACCGAGATCTACGCCGAAGGCGACGACGCCTACAAGTTCATGTTCATGGCCAAGGGCGGCGGCTCGGCCAACAAGAGCTTCCTGTTCCAGGCGACCCCGTCGGTGCTGACCAAGGACCGTCTGCTCGCCTTCCTGAAGGAGAAGATCCTCACCCTCGGCACCGCGGCGTGCCCGCCTTATCACCTCGCCATCGTGATTGGCGGCACCTCGGCCGAGCTCTGCATGAAGACGGTGAAGCTTGCTTCGGCACGCTATCTCGACGCGTTGCCGACCCACGGCTCGGCTGACGGCAACGCCTTCCGCGATCTCGAGATGGAGCGGGAAATCCACAAGATGACGCAAAGCCTCGGCGTCGGCGCACAGTTCGGCGGCAAGTATTTCTGCCACGACGTGCGCGTGATCCGCATGCCGCGTCACGGCGCGAGCTTGCCGATCGGTCTCGGCGTGTCGTGCTCGGCCGACCGACAGGTGCTCGGCAAGATCACCAAGGACGGCGTCTATCTGGAAGAACTCGAGCATCATCCGGCGCAATATCTCCCCGAGGTCGAGCAGGCGCTCGGCGGCGAGGTGGTCAAGATCGACCTCAATCAGCCGATGAAGGATATCCTCGCGACCTTGTCGAAGCATCCGATCAAGACCAGGCTGTCGCTGACCGGCACCATGATCGTCGCGCGCGACGCCGCGCATGCCAAGCTGCGCGAGCGGCTCGACAAAGGCGAGCCGCTGCCGGACTACTTCAAGAACCACCCGGTGTATTACGCCGGTCCGGCCAAGACGCCGGAAGGTTACGCCTCGGGCGCGTTCGGCCCGACCACAGCGGGCCGCATGGACTCCTTCGTCGATCAGTTCCAGGCGGCTGGCGGCTCGATGGTGATGGTCGCCAAGGGCAACCGCGCGCCGGCGGTTCGCGAGGCGTGCAAGAAGTATGGCGGCTTCTATCTCGGCTCGATCGGCGGTGCGGCGGCGAACCTCGCCGAGCACTGCATCAAGAAAGTCGAGGTGGTCGAATATCCCGAGCTCGGCATGGAAGCGATCTGGCGCATCGAGGTCGTCGACTTCCCGGCCTTCATCATCATCGATGACAAGGGCAACGACTTCTTCAAGGAGCTCAACCTCGGTTGAGGTTCTCTGAGTTTCGAACAGACAACGGCCGGGAGCGATCCCGGCCGTTTTCGTTTGGCGAAGAGAACATGTGATTGCGTCTCTCGTGAAGCATCGAGTCGCTTGCCATGACAGCGGTGCACCCTCTCTGCCTGTGGGAGAGGGCGACCGCATATGGCCCCAAACCGGACGGGGCCTCATGGTTAGAGACGCGCCGCAAGCGGCGCTCCTCACCATGGAGGTCTGTCATTTTGCCGCAAAACAAGCCCTCGTCCTGAGGAACTCGCCGGAGGCGAGCGTCTCGAAGGACGGCCGCGAGAGAGATCGCCGGCCAAGTTTTTTCCCCATATGCGATCGCTCTGCCTTGTGGGCAGGGTGGCATGATCAGGCGAAGCGCGATCATGCCGGGTGAGGGGTCTGCCTCTGCAGAGACGGTCGAACTCGTGGAGACGAACCCCTCACCCAAGCGAACATGACGTTGGCGCCGGTGCTGCCCTCTCCCGCAAGGGGAGAGGGCACAGTCACTGGCCCTCCGAATGACGATGCCCCTTTCCAGCAGGGGGCGAATAAGCTGCGAGACCTGTGCTCAGCGCTTGTACCCATCGGTGCCGGTGCGCACGGTGGGCGCCGTGCCTGCCTGCGGTCGCGCCGCGCCGCCGCGGGTACGCTGCCGCTCGTCGTCGTAGAGCGTGGGACGATGCTTGGACCGCGCCGCTGCGGCGAGGGCGGAGCCGCGCCATGCAGCGAGCATGATCAGTGCCGCACGCTCGCTCAGCCGCTCATAGAGGCGCGACAGCCTGAAGACAGTCTGGACGGACTGGCCGAGCTCCGGCTTCAGAAACAACAGCACGCGCTGGAACGCCGCGCTCGGCATGCCCAACGCTTTGGCTGCACATGCCAGCGGTTCGCCCGTGGCATCGTCGACGATCTGGGCCGCGATCCGGCCCGAGAGCAGCAGGCTCTCGCCGAGCTCGGCCGTGAAATTCTCCACGTCGGAAACGAAGGCCGCCATCTCCAGCGCTTCGATCGCCCGATTTGCGCGATGTTCGGGAATCCTCATGGCCGGCTTGAGCGGCGTATCGGCCAGACTCTGCAGGATGGCGGTGCGCTCGCTGGCGCTGGCGCCGAAAAACATCTCGCAGAGCTCGGCGGCATCCTTCGGCTGCATCGACAGGCCGGTCGGAGAGGGCTCGACGATGCGAGGCTCGACCGCAGGTCTCGGCAGCATGGATGCCGGAATCGGCGCGGCCTGCGGCAGCGCCTCGTTCTCGCGGGTCGGACGCAGTCCGAGCTTGCGCAGGATCTCGGTCGGCGTCGACGGATAGATCGCAAGGCGCGCGCACACCGCGGCGCGGGTCGCATCATCGACCTCGTCGATCAGTCGCGAGGCGAGCTCGATGAATTGCCGTTCCTCGTCTGCGGAATGCGCGCTCGCCTGCACATAGAGATCGGTCAACACGCGCAAGAGCGTGGGTCGGATGTCGACCCCGTCGCGGCGGGACAACGTCATCAGCCCATCAAGGCCCAGGAAAAGCGATGATCTCGTCATGTCGGGGTACGCAACTTCGGCAATTGTTGCGTCAAATTATCCCCAGTTGTTTTAATAGGCCGTTAAGGAAAATAATTCGTGAAGATCGGCCGAAATTTCCCGGTGCAAGTCTCGCGGTGAGACAAAGGCGCAACGCTTGGCTGCGATCCGCAGCGATGCGTCAGCTCCCCGAGCTGCCGGTTAAGATGCCGTTAACCACGTCCTGATCTTAATCACATTCGTTCGAGGAGCAATTGGCGGCGATGATCGCCGCCGGTTCTCTGCAAGTCTTGAGTGCCGCGCGATCTCGTCTCGCAACGTGTCAGTCGACATGCGGCATCGGTTTGTCGGTTTGCGTGTGCCCCTCTGCCTTTGAAGTTCATGCATGGGGGGATGCAAGGTCACGAACTTCGGGGCAAGAGAGAAGTACATGGCGACCATCATCGAATTTCCGGCTGACGCCGCGCGTCGCGCGCGGTCCGCCGCGACGGGCGCGCCGCAGCAGGGCATGGGGAAGATCCTGATTCTCCCCGTTGTGCGGATCGAGCGCCAAACCTCGGAGCCTAACGACGATCGTGGACCGCGCGAAGGCGCAGCCCCGACTCGCCGCCGTCGCCGTCGGTAAGAGATCATGAGAATTGGAATGCCGGACATCTTGGTTCTGGTCCGGCGCGTCGTGCCGGCTGTCACGCTTCTGGCCGCCGGCAGCACGCTCGCCGCCTGCAGCGGCGGCGATTTCGGCCGGACCCGTGCCGATTTCCGCAATGACGACATGCACAAATGGATCGGAGCGGAAGCCACCGCCAGCGTCGGCGTCGCTCCGTCTCAGTTCCAGCTGACGGACAATGAGCGCCAGCTCCGCGATCTCGCTTATCCTCTGATCGAGCCGCCGCATTCCCGCCCCGCCTGGAAGAGCGTGTTCGGTGACTACCAGCCCTCAGCCTCGCCGTGGCGGCAGAAGGTGGTGTTCGACCGCACCGCCTATGGCCGGGCCTTGATCGACGAGCCGCACCGCTCGCACGCCTCGCGCTATGCGCAGCTGATCGACGACGTCCGCGACGACATCACGCGCTTCGAGCCGTTCTTTGCGTCCGCGATTCGCGTCATCGATCTCGACCGCAAGCGTGACGCCAGCATGCGCTACATGGCCGAGCTGTCGCCGCGGGAGAAGGCCGATGCGGTGGCGCGGATGCAGGAGAATTCGCTGATCGTGCAATGGGTGCAGCTCAGCCTGGAGCAGCGCGTCTCGTCCTATCGTTGGGCGCTGGAACGCCTGGTGCTGCAGGCGCCCGACGGAATGGCCGCCGATGCCGACCGCCTGATCGGCGAACTCGCGGCACAGACCGCAAACCCGCCGGTCGCCGCGCGACCGCTGATTCAGCGTCCGCTGACGACGCGAGGCTAATGCAGTCGGAATAAGGAACAGTGTTCCGCCGTCATTGCGAGCGAAGCGACGAAGCAATCCAGAGCCACCAAGGAAATCTGGATTGCTTCGTCGCTACGCTCCTCGCAATGACGAGATCGCCAAGGGCGACGCTCTTTAGCTGGGCCGAATGACGTTGAACGCCTCCTCGAGCAGATGCGGCGTGTGCTTGCCGGGCGACAGCCGGCAGGCGCGCTCGAAATAATCGGCGAGGGCAGGGCGGAACGACGGATGCGCGGTCTTGTCGATGATGATGCGCGCGCGCTGCTTCGGTGACAGGCCGCGCAGATCGGCGAGGCCCTGTTCGGTCACCAGGATCTGTACGTCGTGCTCGGTGTGGTCGACATGGGTGACCATCGGCACGATGCAGGACAGCGTGCCGTTCTTCGCCGTCGACGGCGTCATGAAGATCGACAGATAGCCGTTGCGGGCGAAGTCGCCGGAACCGCCGATGCCGTTCATGATCGCCGTGCCGCGCACATGGGTCGAATTGACGTTGCCGTAGATGTCGGCCTCGATCAGCCCGTTCATGGCGATGACGCCGAGCCGGCGGATCACCTCCGGATGATTGGAGATTTCCTGCGGCCGCAGCACGATGCGGTCGCGCAGGAATTCGATCTCGCGATTGAATTCGAGCGCGGCTTCGGAGCTGAGCGACAGCGCGGTCGCGGAGGCGAGGTCCATGCGGCCGGAGCGGATCAGGTTCAGCATGCCGTCCTGCAGCACCTCGGTATAAGCCGTCAGATGCGGGAAGGGGCCGTCGTCAAGGCCGGCCATCACGGCGTTGGCGACATTGCCGACACCCGACTGCAGTGGCAGCAGGTTGCGTGGCAGTCGTCCCTGCCGCACCTCGAGCTCGAAGAATTCCAGGATATGGCCGGCGATCGCCTTGGAGGTCGCATCGGGCGCCGCAAATGTCGTGTTGCGGTCCGGCGCGTTGGTTTCGACGATCGCAATGACCTTGTCGGGATTGCAGCGATAGGTGGTCTCGCCGATGCGGTCGCCGGGGGCCAGGATCGGAATCGGCTTGCGGTCCGGCGGCAGACGCGTGCCGTAATAGATGTCATGCATGCCGAGCAGCGCCGGGTTCATCCAGGAATTGACCTCTAGGATGACCTTGTCGGCCTGGTCGAGCCAGGTCTTGTTGTTGCCGATCGAGGTCGAGGGGATCAGGCGTCCATCCGGCAGGATGCCGGCGCATTCGATGACGGCGACATCGAGATGGCCGAGGAAGCCGAACCAGGCGAACTGTGCGACATGGCTGAGATGGATGTCGAGATATTCCATGCTGCCGGCATTGATGCGCTCGCGCGTGGTCGGATCTGACTGGTAGGGCAGGCGCAGCTCGATGCCGTTGGCCTTGGCGAGCGCGCCGTCGAGCTCGGGCGCGGTCGAGGCGCCGGTCCACACGCTGATGCGAAACGGCTCGCCGCGGCCATGCGCCACTTCGATACGCCGCGCCAGCGCCTGCGGCACCGCCTTCGGATAGCCTGAGCCGGTGAAGCCGCTCATGCCGACATTGGCGCCCGCCGGGACCAGCGCGGCCGCGTCGTCTGCGGACATCAACTTTGCGCGCAGCGCCTGCGACATCACCAGTGATGAATTCATTATGCCAACACTCCTCCCGATGCCGCTGTCCGCGGCCATAACAGCGAGGCTGTTTAGGGCCCGCATCAACCCTCTGATTTGACCCGCATCAAATTACGGACGTCGGCGGGTCACGCCCCTGCCAGGGACGGTTGGCGGACAATGGCGCGCAGGGCGCGCGGGCCTTCCGCCAGCAGGTTGCTCTTGCTGTAGCGCGGATTGCCGGTGATCTCCTCGCCGACCCAGTCGGGCAGGTGAACGGTTGCGGATTCGCTCGGCAGCTCGATCTCGGCAATCACGACGCCGTCGAGAACGTCCTGATAGACGTCGACCTGCCAGATTCCACTCTGGCCGGGCACGTAGTAGCGGGTCTTTTCCAGGATGCGGCCGCCGCAATGGGCAAAGATCGCCGCGGCATGCTCGCGCGGAATCTCATACTCGAATTCTTCGCGCGAGATCCCCTGACGGCCGCCTTTCACGCACAGCGTGGTGCGATCCCCGTAACAGCGGATGCGAACCTTCAGATCGTGCTCACGGGCGACGAGGCCGTCCCGCAATCGTTCGCTATGGGTCGCCTGGTCCCGCCAGGAGTCGTTCTTGACGAGAAACTTTCGTTCGATTTCGACCGGCATGAGCAGATGAGGGGCGATGCGCTGATGTCGCTGATACGTCATATCAGCTTACCGCAGCAAGCCACTATGCAACAATGGGTGAAGAGCCGGCTCTTGAAGCTTCCACCGGGAGATCAACGCTTGCCGCGCGGCTTTTCGACCTTCGCCGGCGGCTCGCTCTGGATGCCGCATTTGGCCGCCGCGAGCGAGGCCTGGGCCTGCGGCATCAGTCCGGGCTCCGGCGCCAGCGCTTTCAACACGATCAGGCCGGTCGGCGTCGGCGAATCGATGATCAGCCGGTCGGCCGCGGTGATCTCCTCGTCCTCCGGCAGGTCGCCGTGCTGCGCCTCGGTCATCAGGTCGAGCTCGATGACGCGTTTGCCCGCGGAGCGGTCGTTGATCGCATAATAGGCGATCTCGTTGCGCGTGTAGAACGACACCGACGTATAGGCTTGGCTCACCGGCACCGTCAGGTTGAGCGGGCCGTCAGCGAGATCGTAGCGGCAGACGGCGACCGCAAATGCCGGATCCATGAACGGCATCGGCGAGGTGTTGGGATCGGCGAGCGGCAACGGCGTCACCGCGTTGAGCGCGGTCATCGGCGTCAGCCGCGAATAGGCGTCCTGGGTCGCAATCCGCGGCAGCGCCAATACGCTGACCAGATGCACGACGCCGCCGAGCAGCACGCCGACGATGATGGTGAACAGCAGCCGGATCACGGGCACCCCACTGTTCTGATCGAGGGCATCGGCGCGTCGCGCTGGGTGCGCGTCGCGACCCCGACGGGCGTGTCGTAGAGCCGCAGCATCAGCGCATAGCGCTCGATGCCGCCGGTCGGCAGCCAGTTCCCGGAGCGCGAGCGCGAGGCGATGTGGATCTCGAACGAGCCGTCGGCGGCGCGCACGATCTCCTGGCTGGTGAAGCCATAGCGTTGCAGCGCATTGGCGACGAGATGGCCCTTCCGGTCATAGAGCGTCAGAGTCCAGAACCGCGCCGGCGGCGTGACGCCGGAGACGAGGATATCGCAGCGGCCGTCGAGCGGCTTCTTCTTGTCGTCGGTCGTTGCGGAGAAGGCGATGCCGTCGCCGGTGCCGATCGGCAGCTCGCCGTTCCGCGTGATGGTGGCGCGCGCATAGGGGTCGATGTCGGCGGTGCCGGTCTTGGGGCGGGCGGTCCAACTGCCGATCGTCAGCGTGTTGAACTCGGTGCCGCGCGTCGTCGTCATCCAGGTCGCGCCGATGCCGACGCCGGTAGCGATCAGAAGAGCCAGCAAGGTGATGAGGAGCAGCCGCACGGGATCGCTAAAGTCAGTTTTTGCGCAAAGCAGGGTCGGCGTCGCCGGAAGGCGCCGCCGCGGCATAATTTTCCGGGAAGGCGAGCGCGCTTGACGACACCGGCTTGGCCGGCTTCGGGCCGTCGCTAGGGGCAGCCTTGTCCGCGGTTCGGGCGGCGTCGTCGAGCATTTTCTCGACCTGTACCAGGATCTCGGCGCCGCGCCGGGTCAGGACCGGCGGCGGACCCGGCTTGATTTCGGGCGCCTTCGGCGCGCCGGCCGACGCCATGGCCTGCGCCGCACCTTCGCGCGGCAGCTTCTCGCCCATGCCGACGCCGGGCAGTTCCTTGATCTCGACGCCCTCATGCGCGACCGTCATGATGTCGTGCCAGGTCTGCGCCGGCAGCGAGCCGCCGGTCATGCGGTTGGTCGGCGAATAATCGTCGTTGCCGTACCAGACGGCGCAGGTGAAGTTGCCGGTGTAGCCGACGAACCAGGCATCGCGATAGGCGTTGGTGGTGCCGGTCTTGCCGGCGGTCGGAATGCCGTCCAGCGCGGCGCGCCGCGCGGTGCCCTCGCTGACCACGTGGCTCATCATGCCCGCCATGTCGGCGGCGATGGAAGCCGGAATCGCCTGGCGCGGCTTCGGCCCGTCGCGGTCCCAGCGCCAGACCAGATCGCCGGTACCGGTGCGCACTTCGAGGATCGAATGCGGCGTCACCGCCTTGCCCCGGTTCGGGAACGTGGCGTAGGCGACCGCGTGCTCGAGCACGGTGACCTCGTCGGAGCCGATCGGCAGCGACGGCGTATCCGGCAGCGGCGCCTTGATGCCGAAACGGCGCGCCACCTCGATGATCTTGGCCCGGCCGGCCTTGGGTCCCTGCTTGCCGCCGAGCGCGATCGACAGCTTCACCGGCACGACGTTGATCGAGCGCGTGATCGCCTGGGTCAGCGTCACCGTGCCGGAGTAGGAGTGACCATAGTTCTGCGGGCACCAATTGCCGATGCAGACCGGCCCGTCGACGATGGTCGAGGTCGGCTTGTAGCCGTTGAGCAGCGCCGTCGTGTAGACGTAAGGCTTGAAGGACGATCCCGGCTGCCGATAGGCGTCGACCGCGCGATTGAACTGGCTGGCGCCGTAGTCGCGGCCGCCGACCATGGCGCGGACGCCGCCGTCGAGATCGGCGACCACGGTCGCCGCTTGCGTCGCGTGATAGTCGCGGCCGAACTGGCGCAGCTGGTTCTCGATCGCCTCGTCCGCGGCGTGCTGGACGTTCATGTCGATCGAGGTGCGGACGACGAACACGCGCTCGATGTAGGATTTCGGGAACGTGTCGACCAGCTTATGCATCTCGTCGAAGGCGTAGTCGAGGAAGTAGTTTGGCGAGCTTTCGTCGCGGCGATCGACCGCGAAGGCCGGGTTGCGGCGGGCGCCGAACACCTGGCCCTCGGTCATGAAGCCGGCATCGACGAGGTTGTCGAGCACCTGGTTGGCGCGGGCGCGGGCGGCCGGCAGGTTGATGTGGGGGGCGAATTTGGTCGGCGCCTTGAACAGGCCGGCCAGCATCGCCGCTTCCGCGAGGTTGATGTCGCGCACCGACTTGTTGAAGTAGAAATGCGCCGCGCCGTCGACGCCGAAGGTGCCGCCGCCCATATAGGCGCGGTCCAGATAGAGCTTCAGGATCTCGTTCTTGGTGAGCCGGGTCTCCAGCCAGATCGCCAGGAACGCCTCGTTGATCTTGCGCTCGATGGTGCGCTCGTTCGACAGGAACAGGTTCTTGGCGAGCTGCTGGGTGATCGAGGAGCCGCCCTGGCGCACGCCGCCGGCCTGGGCGTTGGTGACCAGCGCGCGGATGGTGCCGGCGACGTCGATGCCGAAATGATCGTAGAAGCGGCGGTCCTCGGTGGCGAGCGTCGCCTTGATCAGATTGTCCGGAAAGTCTTCCAGCGGGATCGAATCATTATGCTTGATTCCGCGGCTGCCGATCGGGTTGCCGTAGCGGTCGAGGAAGGTGACGGCGAGGTCGGACTTCTTCAGCCAATCCTCGTCCGCGGTCTCGCGGAAGGCCGGGATCGCAAGCGCCAGCAGCAGGACGAGGCCGCCGAGCCCGATGGTGGCGGCCTCCGACAGCGGCTCGACGAACACCCAGCGCTTCCAGCCACCGACATAGAAGCGGTCCATGAAGGCGGAATAGCGCTCGTAGAGCTCGCGGACGCCGCGGCCGGACGAGAATAGGGTGGAGTCGATCCGCGCGTCCCAATCCAGCAGCAGATGCCGGAATTTCGTCTTCCACTCTGGTGGGATGATCTGGCGCACGGAAAACCTGGTCTCTACGAAAGCCGATCAGCTGCAAGATGCGCTCGACCACCGGCTGGGCCATCGGATGGTCTTGCGGGACTGTTGCGGCAAACCCATGGCGCTTCGGTTGCGCCGGGCATGACTCGGTGTCTTATCTAGCCGAGCGGGGGGCACAAACCAATGGTGATGCTCACAAATTGATGGGGCAAGCCTCATCTGGTCTCATGGAACCGCGATGTGGCCCTTGCGCCGGCCTGCCGCGCACCCCTAGATGCCGGCCATCTGTGACCCGGACCCAAAAATGACCGCACCGCTCAAACGTCCCTCCGGCCAGGAAGGATCTTTCTGGAAAACCAAGACCTTGGAGGAGATGTCCGAGGCCGAATGGGAGAGCCTGTGCGATGGCTGCGGACGTTGCTGCCTGGAGAAGCTGGAGGACGAGGACACCGGCAGGATCTATTTCACCCACATTGCCTGCAAGCTTCTGGATGCCGGCCTATGTGCCTGCAAAAATTATGAAAATCGTTCCGAAATGGTACCGGATTGCGTTCGTCTGACACCTGAGAATGTTCGCACCATTACCTGGCTGCCGCCGAGCTGCGGCTACCGCTTGGCGGCCGAAGGGCGCGATCTCTATTGGTGGCACCCGCTGATCTCCGGGGATGCTCAGACGGTACATGAGGCCGGCGTGTCCGTGCGCGGCCGGGTCGAAGGCAGCGAGGACAACGTCCCCGTCGACGAGCTCGAGGACCACATCGTGCAGTGGCCGGTGCTGCTGCCCAAGCGTGCCAGGCTGAAGCGCCGGCCCACCAAATAGCGCGCAGAGGGGCCGCTCACTTCGCGCTCGCAGCAACTCACATCGCCGCGACCCGCTGCCCGGTGCAGGCATGCGGCCATGCGCAAGAGCCGCTGCCGCGAGGGAAACTTATCCCTTAGATGATTGGCTGCTCAGCGAATCTTCGCGGTGCCCATCGCGCGCCGGACAACATTATTCCCATGAACAAGTTTGAACGGCAGAGCCGCTATCCTGCCGCCGCCACTTCCGTGCCCGAAGAGATCGCCGCCGAATTGCCGGCGTTGCCGCCGCAGATGCAGGCGATCGAGGACGCGCCGTCGATCGCGCCACAGGCGCCGCTGACCCGGGCCGAGGTTCGCACCATCATCATGAGCCTGCTGCTCACGATGTTCCTGGCCGCGCTCGACCAGACCATCGTGGCCACGGCGCTGCCGACCATCGGCCGCGAGTTCCAGGACGTCGCCAACCTGTCCTGGGTCATCACCGCCTACCTCCTGGCGTCCACTGCGGTGGCCCCGGTGTTCGGCACCTTGAGCGATATCTATGGCCGCCGCGCCATGATCATCACTTCGCTCACTTTGTTCATCGCGGGTTCCGTGGTCTGTGCGCTGGCGCCGAGCATGCCGGTCCTGATCCTTGCCCGCGGCCTGCAGGGGCTCGGTGGCGGCGGCATCATGCCGGTGGTGCAGACGGTCATTTCGGACGTGGTCAGCCCGCGCGAGCGCGGCCAGTACCAGGCCTATTTCAGCAGCGTCTGGATGGTGGCCGGCCTGCTCGGGCCGGTGATCGGCGGCTTCTTCGCCGACCACCTGCACTGGTCGATGATCTTCTGGATCAATCTGCCGCTTGCGATCGGGGCGCTCGCGCTGCTGCTGCCGAACATGGCGCGGATCCCCGTCTATCACCGCATGCGTAAGGTGGATTGGGCCGGCGGCCTGTTGCTGATGGGGTCCGCCGTGGTGTTCATGCTGGTCCTCACCTGGGGCGGCCATAAGCTCGCCTGGCTGTCGCCGACCCTCCTGGCCATGATCGGCACCGCGGTGGCGCTGGCGCTCGTCTTCGTCTGGCATGCGCGCCGCGCGGCCGAGCCGTTCCTTCCCTTGTCCCTGATCGGCGGCACGGTCGTGCCTTACGGCCTGTTGACGAGCGGCTGCGCGCTCGGTGCCATGATCGGGCTCACGGTGTACCTTCCGCTCTATTACGAAGTGGTCTACCACCTGTCCGCCAGCGAAGCCGGGCTCGGGCTCATTCCGCTGGCGGCGATCTCCACGCTGGGCGCGGCCGTTGCCGGCCGCACCATGGCGCGGGTCAAGCATTATAAGCGCGTCGCGATCTTCGGCACCCTGGTCGCGACCGTGGCGGCTGCCGTCATGACGCTCACGACCCCATCGCTCTGGATGCTGCTGCTGCTGCTCTCGGTGTTCGGCATCGGCCTCGGCACGCCGTTTCCGATCTGCGTCGTGTCGCTGCAGAATGCGGTGCCGCGTTCGCAGATCGGCACCATCACGGGCGGAATGAACTTCTTCCGCGCCATGATGTGCTCCTTCACCGTGGCGGCCTTCGGCGCCATCCTGTTGACGGTGTTGGGCGCGGATGTCTCGCTGGCCGAGGGCGCGAGCGGCTCGGTCAGCGGCATCGCGGAAGCCGACATGGTCCACGCCTTCCGCTTCGTCTTCGGTGCGGCCACTGCCATGCTGGGCTGTGCCGCTGTCTGCATGATCCTGATGGAAGAGCGGCCGCTCGCCGGGCCAGCCGCGCGGCCGGAGGCCATCGAGATGGCGGAGTAGCGGGGGCGCAGGCTCAGCGAGCGGCTGCCGGGCTTCTCTGACACGGTGTTGCGTGGTATCGATGTGGCATGACAACCGCTGAAGAGATCGAAAAGGCCGTGGAACAGCTCGCTCCTGCTGAGCTCGTACGATTTCGGGCGTGGTTTGAGGCGTTTGAGGCGCGCAACTTTGATGCCAGGATCGAGCGCGACGCCCGTGCCGGCAGACTTGATGCGTTGGCGGCGGACGCGCTTGCGGAGCACCGCGCTGGCCGCTCCCGGGACTTGTGAAACACCGCGCCTCCCAGAGGTTCTGGGCGGCGTATGAGGCGCTGCCGTCAGCAGTTCGACGGCTTGCTGATGAGAATTTCGACCTCCTCAAACGTGATCCGCGCCATCCCTCCCTGCATCTCAAGAAGGTCGGTAACTACTGGTCAGTCCGTGTCGGTCTGCAGTACCGGGCGCCCGCAGTCGAAGTCGAGGACGGATTGCTCTGGTTCTGGATCGGCTCGCATGCCGCCTACGACAGGCTGATTGGCTGACTGCCAATTGGCTTTCACCGCCACCACCCCTGATGAAGATTAGGTGCCTTCCAGCGCCCGCCGCAGCCGTCGGACGATGATGCCGCGGGCGCGGTCGTCGGCGGCCTGCTCGATGCGCGCGTTGATGTCGAGCATGAGCTCCGACATGTCGTTGTGCCAGTCCAGCCGGGTGACCGCCTCCGGCGCGAGCCGGCGGCGGTGGGCGACGTCGAGCGGCATCGGCACCGCGGTTGTGAGCTCATAGACGTCGTCGAGCAGCGGCTCGAACAGTTTCGCCGAGGGAAGGATCCGCTCGGCCACACGCGCCGCGAGCCCGGAAATCGCGGCGTCTTCGCCATGGACCAGGAACAGGCCGCGGCCGATGGGACGGCGCGCCGCGATCCAGCGCGCGACCTCGGCGCTGTCCGCATGACCGGAATAGTCGTCCAGCATGCGGATGCGCGCGGCGACCCTGATCTCCTCGCCCTGGATGCGTACCGCCTTGACGCCGTCCTGCAGGAAGCGGCCGAGCGTGCCGCGCGCCTGATAGCCGACCAGGAGCACGGTGGCATGGCTGTTCCAGAGCCAGCGCTTCAGGTGATGACGGATGCGGCCCGCATCGCACATGCCGCTTGCGGCGATGATGATGTGGAAGCCGGTGAGTTTCGCGATCGCCTTGCTTTCGTCGACCGTCTCGGTGAAGCGCAGATGCGGCGAGGAGAGCAGGCGGCTGACATCGATGCTGCTGTCGAGGCTTGCGGCATGCTGCCGGAACACCTCGGTGGCACGGATCGCCAGCGGCGAGTCCAGGAAGATCGGAGCCGGCGCGATCGCGCCGCTGTCCATGAGCGCGACGAGATCGACGATCAGCTCCTGGGTGCGCTCGACCGCGAAGGCCGGGATCAGCAGCGCGCCCTTCGCCGCCGCGGCGTCGCGCACCTCCGCGGCGAGCCGCTCGCGCCGCAGCTCCGGCGTCGTGCGCTCGCGGGTGCGGTCGCCATAGGTGGATTCCGAGAGGACGTAGTCGAACCCCGCCGGCGCCTGCGGATCGGGCTGCAGCAGCTTGGCATCGGGGCCGATGTCGCCTGACACGAGCAGCCGTAGCGGTGAGCCCTCAGCGCCTTCACCCGCAATCTCGATCTCGATCGAGGCGGAGCCGAGCAGGTGGCCGGCATTCCAGTAGCGGGCTCGCACACCGGGGATGACGTCGGTCCAGCTTTCATAGTCGACCGCTTGGAAGGCGCGCATCGCAGCCACCGCGTCGGCCTGGGTATAGATCGGGCTCACCTCGGGACGGCCGCGCGCGGCGTTGCGGCGGTTGAGTGCGAGCACCTCCTGTTCCTGAATGTTGCCGGCGTCCGGCAGCATGTAGGAGCAGAGATCGATGGTGCCGCGCGTCGCGAGGATGCGTCCGCGGAAGCCGTCCTTCACCAGCTTCGGGACCAGGCCGCTGTGGTCGATATGGGCGTGCGTCAGCAGCACGGCGTCGATGTCGGATGGACGGAACGGGAAGTCGCCGTAGTTCAACTCCTTGAGCGTTTTCTGGCCCTGGAACAGGCCGCAATCGACGAGAAAACGACCGGCATCCGTTTGCAGGAGATAGCAGGCGCCGGTCACGGTGTGCGCCGCGCCGCAAAACCGCAATGTGACGCTCATAATTTGCGCTCCGAATCGTCGCTCGCCATCACCGTGTGCCGCCGTCGAGGAACGGCGACGGACCCAGCGTATAGCCGTCGGCCGCCTTGGCCGCCGCGGCGGCGAGATCATGCTCCGAGGGATCGCAGGTGAACACGCGATAAAGCGGCTCGCCCTGCTGGACACTGTCGCCGATCTTCTTGAACAGGCGGATGCCGGCTCCCTTGTTGATCGGGGCGCCGGCCGTGCGCGCCAGCCGGTTGAGCTGCAGGCAATCGATCGCGCTGATGACGCCGTCGCGCTCGGCCTTGACGTCGAAGGCAAGATCGCCGAGCCGGCTCTGGCATTCCGGCGGCCCCTGCGCGTCGATGATCTTCTGCATCTGCTTCATGGCCGCGCCGCTGTCGAGCAGGTCGCGCGCGCGACCGTAGCCGGCGCCGCCGCGCAATTGCGGGTCGTATTCGAGCAGATGCGCGGCCAGCCGCAGCGACTTCTCGCGCAGATCGGCCGGCGCCGCCGGGTCATTGGCGAGGACCGCCATCACGTCTCTCGCCTCCAACACCGGACCGATCCCGTTGCCGATCGGCTGGCGGCCATCGGTCGTGATCACCTCGACCGCGATGCCGAAGCGGCCCCCGACGAACTCGAACAGCTTGCGCAGCCGCATCGCCTCCGCGCCGCTGGTCAGCTTGGCGGTCGGCCCGACCGGCAGGTCGACCAACAGATGCGTGGAGCCGGCGGCAAGCTTCTTGGACATGATCGAGGCGACCATCTGCTCGCGGGTGTCCAGGCTAAGCGGACGCTCGACCGAGATCAGGATGTCATCCGCCGGCGACAGGTTCACGTGACCGCCCCAGATCAGGCAGCCGTTGCAGGCGGCGACGATCGATTTCATTTCCTCGGCGCTGACATTGACCCGTGCAAGCACTTCCATCGTGTCGGCGGTCCCGGCCGGCGATGTGATCGCCCGCGATGATGTCTTCGGGATCGGGAGGCCATGGGCGGCGACGATCGGCACCACGACCATCGATGTGCGGTTGCCCGGAATGCCGCCGATGCAATGCTTGTCGACGACGATGGGCGCGTTCCATTTCAGCTGCGTGCCGGCGCTGGCCATGGCGCCGGTCAATGCCAGCAGTTCGCCCGAGGTCATGAAGCTCGCGGAGCCGATCAGGAAGGCTGCGATCTCCATGTCCGAGTAGCGGTAATGGCAGAGGTCCTCAATGACGGAGGCAATGGCCTTGTCGCTGAAGGTCTCACCGCGGATCTTGGCGCGGACGGCTTCCAGGCTCTCGGGAGGTGTAGCGGGCGAAACGCTCGCGAGGGTGCCGACCGGCTCGGCAAAGCGGCGCAGCGCTGGTTCGGACAGGCCGATTTCGTCGGGCCCGACCAGGCCGTCATCGTCCGTGATCAGGAGCGTGGCGAGCAGGACGCGCGAATTGCAGCGCAGCTCGACGCGGCTGAAGCCGCGGAAGACCTCGGGCCGCAGCGCCCTGGACCGGCGTGAAATCACCACGACGTTTTCGCGCCCCGTATCCAGGGCGACGCTTCGGATGCGGAGCTGCGGGCGTGAGGTATCGGGAGCGGTCATGGGCCACAAATTGGATCGGGAACGTCATCCATAAGCCACTGGTTCGAGACGCCTTTGACCCAGATCATGCAGGTGCGATCGGCGTGCGGATGTCGCGGAATCTTGGCAATATTGGCCGGTCTATTCGATCGAATTAACCTATTTTTCAACCCGATCTCCGAGGGTCCATCGACTCGAAGCCCCTTCATTTGTACGTCCCAGAATGACGTAAGACGATTTTGACCCGCCGACCGGAGCCTGGCATGCGCGAGATGATTGCGAAGTTCTTCGAGGATCGGGCCGCTGCCACTTCGATCGAGTATGCGATCATTGCTGGGATGCTCAGCATCGTCATTCTGGCCGCCGTCAACGGCATGGGCACGACGCTGAGCGGCAAGTTCTCCTCGGTCAACAGCTCGCTCAAGTAAGGGTCCGGCGACTCGCGGCGAGAGGAGGGACCTCAGCTGGCCTTCCTGGTTCGCGTCGTGCTGCGGACCGGTTTTTCGGACTTTTTCGTCTCCTGCTTCTCGGCCTGCTTCTCTGTTTCCTTGGCCTTCTTGCCGCTGATCGGCAGCAGCATCTCGCGCTGACCTTCGACCCGCTTCTTCGTCCGCTTGGCCTTGGACTTCGCAACGGGCGTTTCCTTGGGCGCTGCGACCGCCGCCGCTTGGTCTGTGCCGGCGAGGCTGCGCTTGAGCGCATCCATCAGGTTGATGACATTGCCGCTGGTCTTGGGCGCCGCCTTGGCCGTGATCGTCATACCGCTGCGCTTCTTGTTGATCAGGTCGATCAGCGCCGTCTCGTAATGATCCTCGAACTTCTCCGGTTCGAAATCGGCCGACTTCCGCTCGACGATGTGCTTGGCGAGATCGAGCATGTCCTTGGTGATCTTCACATCCTGGATGTCGTCGAAATAGTCCTGCTCATTGCGAACCTCGTAGGGGTAGCGCAGCAGCGTCCCCATCAGCCCTTTGCCGAGCGGCTCCAACGCAATGATGTGTTCGCGGTTGGTCAGCACGATGCGGCCGATTGCAACCTTGTTCATGCTGCTGATGGTCTCGCGGATCACGGCGAAGGCGTCATGGCCGACCTTGCCGTCGGGGACCAGGTAATAGGGGCGGATCAGATAGCGATTGTCGATCTCGCTGCGTGGCACGAACTCGTCGATCTCGATCGTATGGGTGGATTCCAGCGCGACGTCCTCGAGCTCGTCCTTGGTCACCTCGATATAGGTATCGGTGTCGACCTTGTAGCCCTTGACGATGTCCTCGTTGGCGACCTCTTCGCCGGTCTCCGCGTCGACCTTGGAATATTTGATCCGGTGGCCGGTCTTACGGTTGATCTGGTTGAACGCGACCTTTTCGGATTCCGACGTCGCCGGATATAGCGCGACCGGACAGGTCACGAGCGACAGGCGCAGAAAACCCTTCCAATTGGCGCGCGGGGCCATGACCTACTCCGAACTGGGTGACTCCAAACTCGACGATTTGACCGATCGCAGCAGTGACGGTCCGAAAGGATAACACCGAGCCCCCCGGATTCAAGCAAGGCGGAAAGCCGAATTTTGCATCGGCGTTAACCGGTCGTCGCAGGCCGCCGTGGCCCGGAACGTCATCTGGCATGGGACGTTGCACCGGGCATAACGACGAAAATCGCCTTTTGCTGATACACCTTGCAGATACCATGGAGCTGAGCGTCATGGCCACGAGACGACAGTCGCAGATCGTCGAAACCCCAACCGAGGCCCGGCAGGGCGAGCCTGGTCCGTCGGTTTTCGCGATGCTGGCCATTTCGACCGGACTGGCTTTGTTGATCCTCGGCCTGATCTGGTTCGTGTTCTTCCACACCTGAGCGAGCAGGCGGCGGCGTCGGGCTACCGGCGCTGCCGCATGTGGCATCCGCCAGCCGGCAGCCGGGGCGGGTGCAAGCCCAAGCCCAATAGAGCGCAAGTTGGCGTCCGGAACCTCGCCCCTTGCGATCTGAGCCCCGTCGCGCAGTGCGCCGTCGGCACCTCACCCAGGGTGCGGGCTTCCCCAATGCCTCATCCAACGTCTATACCCTCCAATATCTTTGCACGCTGGCCGGGCCGAACCTGCGCTGCGGCTTTGATGACCAAAAAGTAAGGTCGGCGACACGGTTCCGTTCATGGACGGTTCACGGCGTTCCGGCTCATCTTGAAGGCACGAAATCGTGCAGTTCACCTCTGGAGGCAAGCGTGCGCCTGCTCGTTGTCGAGGACGACCCGGATCTCAATCGCCAGCTCACGGCGGCGCTGACCGATGCGGGTTACGTGGTCGATCGCGCCTTCGATGGTGAAGAAGGTCACTATCTGGGCGACAGCGAGCCCTACGATGCCATCGTGCTCGATATCGGCCTGCCCAAGATGGACGGCATTTCGGTGCTGGAGGCCTGGCGTCGCAACGGTCGCTCGATGCCGGTGTTGATTCTCACCGCGCGCGATCGCTGGAGCGACAAGGTCCAGGGCTTCGATGCGGGCGCCGACGATTATGTCGCCAAGCCGTTTCATATGGAGGAGGTGCTGGCGCGCATCCGCGCGCTGTTGCGGCGCTCTGCCGGCCATGCCCAGAGCGAGCTGACCTGCGGCCCGGTGACCCTCGACACCCGCACCAACAAGGTCACGGTCTCCGGCAATCCGGTCAAGATGACCTCGCACGAGTACCGCCTGTTGCAATATCTGATGCACCATGTCGGCCGCGTGGTGTCGCGCAGCGAGCTGGTCGAACATCTTTACGACCAGGACTTCGACCGCGACTCAAACACGATCGAGGTGTTCGTCGGCCGCATCAGAAAGAAGCTCGACGTCGACGTGATCCAGACCGTGCGCGGTCTCGGCTATCTCCTGACCCCGCCGCCATCCTCGCCGAGCAGCTGAGCCGGGCGCGAGCGGCCTGCCGTCGCGGGTGGCCGAACACGAGACCTTCCGCTAATTTGCCGCCATGCGCCAAAGTTCGCTCGCCACCCGGCTGTTCCTGTCCGCGACCGCGTGGCTCGTGGTGATCCTCGCGATCACCGGGATCGTGCTGTCGTCGGTCTACCGCAACGCCACCGAACGGGCCTTCGATCGCCGTCTCAACCTTTATCTCCGCACCTTGATCGCGGAAGTGGCGACTCCCGACGACCCGCCGGACCGCCAGTTCCAGTCCTTGGGCGAGCCGCTGTTCGAGCTGCCGCTGTCCGGCTGGTACTGGCAGATCACGCGCACGGATAGCGACAAGCCGGACGTGCGCGCCTCGCGCTCGCTGTGGGACAAGAAACTGCCGAAGCTGGAGGACGAGGGCATCGAGCTGTCCGCGGCCGGCATTCGGATCGGCTATGTCGAAGGGCCCGAGAACCAGGAGCTGCGCATGGTCGAGCGTCCGGTCGATCTCGGCGCGGACGGCAAGTTCCTGGTCAGCGTCGCCGGCGACGCCTCGGAGATCTTCGACGAGACCAGGAGCTTCGACTATTACCTCGGCGGCACGTTCACCGCGCTCGGCATCGTGCTGCTGCTCACCACGCTGTTTCAGGTCCGTTATGGCCTCGCGCCCTTGAAGCGGATTTCGGAAGGCATTGCCGACATCCGATCCGGGCGGGCGGAGCGGCTGGAGGGCGAGTTTCCGGTCGAGATCGCGCCGCTGGCGCGCGAGACCAATGCGCTGCTGGACGCCAACCGGGAGATCGTCGAGCGTGCCCGCACCCATGTCGGCAATCTCGCCCATGCGATCAAGACGCCGCTGTCGGTGATCGTAAACGAAGCCGCCGTGCATCGTGCCGATCCGTTCGCGACCAAGGTGATGGAGCAGGCCGATGTGATGCGCGACCAGGTCGCTCATCATCTCGAGCGGGCGCGGCTGGCGGCGCGCGTCACCATCGTCGGCACGGTCACCGAGGTGGCGCCGACGATCGAGGCACTCAGGCGAACCATGGAAAAGATCCATCGCGAGCGCGGCATCGTGGTGGAGGCGACCGCCGATCCGCAGGCCAGGTTTCGCGGCGAACGGCAGGACCTCGAAGAGATGGCCGGCAACCTGGTCGACAATGCCTGCAAATGGGCGACCTCGCGGGTCTCGATCGAAGCCGCGCTCATGCCGCCCGCGCAAGCAGGGGCCGCTCCGATGCTGCGGATCGTCGTCGACGATGACGGGCGCGGGCTGTCGGCGGCCGAGCGCGCCCAGGTCTCGCGCCGCGGCCAGCGGTTGGACGAGTCCAAGCCGGGCTCCGGGCTGGGGCTGTCGATCGTCAGCGATCTGGCGGCGCTCTATGGCGGGAGTCTGACCCTGTCCGACGCGCCGATCGGCGGCTTGCGGGCCGAGTTGAAGCTGCCGGCGATCTGAGGCCGAGGCCGGCGAAATTTGCCACCCTAAAGGGGTTCTTAACATCGCTCCCCCTATGTTGAGCGGGACGGGGACGCGTTTGGCGCGCCGCCTACGTTGAAATGCATGCCGGCGCATGGGTCAGACAGCTCACGAACGCTTAAGGGACTATCTCGGGCAGCTGCCGCCGCAGGCGCAGGCGCTGCTGATGCGGGAATTCGAGCGTGCGATCGAGCGTGGCCAGGATGTGGCGGTCGCGACACTGGTGCTCGAGCAGTTGCGCAAGGTGATTCGGACCGAGGCTCATGTCGCGTCTGCCAAGCCGGCGCCGGCTGCTGAGCCGCGCGAGAGCGGCGATGCGCCGCGCCGCCTGTTCCGGCCGATCGAGCCGTTTCTGACCGAAGCCAGCGGGGCCGTCAGGCCCGGACAGATCCGCAAGTCCTCGCTGATGCCGGTGTGGCTGTGGCTGGGGCGCGAAGGCGCGCCGGACAAGACCCGTGACTACGAGGACGCCATCTCCGCCCACGGCGAGAATTCACGCGAGGCCGACATGGCCGCGCGGAAGCTGCAGCTCGCGGCTGCCGAGGCGTTGATGAAGCTGGTCGGGCCGAACGCGACCGGCGACCGGCAGCGGGCGCTGGCCCGGATCGGGACGCCGACCGTGATCGAGGACCTGTTGCCGATCGCGCTCGTCCTGCAGAACCGCGAAGCCCTCGACGGCCTCAATGGCCGGCTGCCCGGCATGATCCGCGCCCTCGGCGATTCCCAGATCGCCTCAGTGACCGACGCCATCAACGTGCCCTCGCTGCAGACCCCGCAGATGCTTCCCTTCGCGCTGTCGATGGTGACGCAGCGGCTGGTCGCGCCGTGGCAGATCATCCGCCTTGCGATCAAGATCGCCGCCTCCGACGACGAGATCCGGGTCGCCGCCACGCCCTATGGCGTTGCCGTCACGATGGCGCTGTACGATCTGGCCAATCTCGCCGCGGGACTGCGCGCCGATATCAGGCGCGGCCATTTCGCCAATCTCGGCGACACGTTGAAGACCTTGCACGACGGCGTCCGCGGCCTGCGCACCGAGCTCGATCTGCGCAGCGAATCGACCTGGGGCAAGCAGCTGACCGCGATCCGGGCCGACATCTCCAACGCCTTGCAGTCCGAGATCGACAGTGTCCCGGGCCGCGTCCGGCGCATCCTGCGCCAGCGCGCCGACAAGGACATTCCGCCCGGCGCCGGCGTGGATGGCAGCGAGGTCGAGGAAGTCGCCGCGCTGATCGAGTTCGTCGCGGTCTGCCGCACCTATGCCAGCGAGCTTGCGATCAACGAGGTGACGCTGCGCACCTATTCCGACCTGCAGCAATATGTCGAGAAGGCAACTGAGGCGCTGGTGCAATCGCTGCGCAGCGGCGATGCCAGGGCGCGGGCCTACAGGCAGTCGCAGGTCAACGCCGCGATCAAGTTCTGCGGCGTGCTGTTCGGCCAGGATTATGCCGCGCTGATGAGCCGGGCCGCCGAGAATGCGGCGAGCGGTGAGCGCAAGACTTCACGCGCCGGTTAAGGATTCGTCCACGATAATTAGTACGAGATCGACTGGTACAATTACCGGTTGACCGTCGCGCAGCTTCGCGCGTACGGTCGATTATATCATTTCATTTGTTCATTCGATTACGTCCATGATTTCCATCTTGAATTTCGTCGAGCTCGAGAATCGAGTTGTTGCAGCTACGTATCGCAACCTAATGGTGAAGGCCAAGGTCGTGCTGATCGACGCGAGCGGCGCGCAACTGGCTGATCCCGTCGTCACGATCACCTCGCGGATGCCGGTGGGGGCGGTGCGCATGAGGCTCCCCGAGTCGGTCGGGCCGGGAACCTACTGTCTGATGGCGCTGAACTCGCGGGGCGACGTCGTCGCCAAAAGCTGCGCGTTCGAGGTGGCCTAACTACGTAGTGATCCTGAGTTTTTCGCCTCCGTCTGCCGGGGTACCAAGCGGCCAATTGTGAATTGCCGCAAGGAGCGGCGCTGGCTAAAAGCGGCGCACGGCGCTTGCCGGTGAGCGCCGCCTGGAACTCTGCCCGATGACCCCTTGGTTCGTGTTCGCGCTGATGACGGCCGCGGCGATCTTTGCCGTCCTGTTGCCCCTGGGGCTCGGCGCGCGCAGCGCCGCCGGGCAGGAGGTTGCCGTCTACAAGGATCAGCTGGCGGAAATCGAGCGCGATCTGTCCACCGGGCTGATCGGCAAGACCGAGGCGGAGGCGGCCCGTGTCGAGATCGGCCGCCGCCTGCTTGCGGCCGCAGACCAGGACGAGGCACAGCCGGCCGGCAAGAGCGTCGGCATGCGCCGCACCGCCGCCGTGCTGGCGCTGGTCGGCCTGCCGATCGTCGCGCTCGCGGTCTATCTGCCGCTCGGCTCGCCGCAGCTGCCGGATTTTCCGCTGGCCGCCCGCAACAGCCAGCCGGGCGGCTCCCAGCCGCTGGAGGTGCTGGTGGCGCAGGTCGAGCAGCATCTGCAGTCCAGCCCGACCGACGCGCGGGGCTGGAGCGTGCTGGCCCCAGTGCTGGCCCGACTCGGCCGCTCTGACGACGCAATCCGCGCCTATCGCAACGCCATCACTTACGGCGGCGACAAGGCCGCGCTCCGGGCCGATCTCGGCGAAGTTCTCATCGCGACCGCCGGCGGAGTGGTCACGGCCGACGCCAAGACCGAGCTCGAGCGGGCGCATGCGCTCGACGCCGACGAGCCGAAGGCGAATTATTTCCTGGGCCTTGCGGCCGAGCAGGACGGGCGCAAGGCGGATGCCGCCGCGATCTGGCGGGCGATGCTCGCCAAGGCGCCGGCCGATGCGCCGTGGCGCCCCTTGGTGACGGCCTCGCTCGGCCGCGTCGGCGGCGGCCAGCCTCCGGCGGGCCAACCTCCTGCGGGCGTCGAGGCCCCGGCGCTGCCCGCCGAGGCCATGGCGGCGGCCAAGAACATGAAAGAGGGCGATCGCGAGGCGATGATCCGTGGCATGGTGGATCGCCTCGCCACCCGCTTGAAGCAGAACGGGGACGACGTTGACGGATGGTTGCGGCTGGTGCGCGCCTATATGGTGATGGGCGATCTCGACAAGGCCAGGAGCGCATTGTCGGATGCCCGCCAGGCGGTCGCCAACGACGAGACGCGTTTGCGGCAGCTCAACGAGGGCGCCAAGACGTTCGGGTTGGATGGATGAGCAGGGGGCTCCCTGCGGTCAGGATGACGGGATGACGCGGAAACAAAGGCGGTTGACGATCATCGGCGGCGCGCTCGCCGTGCTTGCGGTTGCGGCGGCGCTGGTGCTCAGCGCGCTGCGCGATTCCATCGTGTTCTTCTCGACCCCGACCATGGTCGCGGAAAAGCATGTCGCGCCCGGCACGCGTTTCCGGCTCGGCGGCCTGGTGCAGCCGGGCTCGCTGGTCCGCGGTCAGGACCTCGCGGTAACCTTCGAGGTCGCCGACGGCGGCGCCAAGCTCCCCGTCTCCTACAAAGGCATTCTGCCGGACCTGTTCCGCGAAGGGCAGGGCGTGATCGCCGAAGGCGCGCTCGATGCCGGCGGCGTGTTCAAGGCCGACACCGTGCTCGCCAAGCATGACGAGACCTACATGCCCAAGGAGGTCGCCGACGCCTTGAAGAAGCAGGGGCACTGGAAGGACGATTACGGCAAGCCGCGCCCGGCCAAGCCCGGCCCGGTCTCGATGCGCGACGGCGCCGAGCGCAGCGCGACGGCCACGGCGACGGGAGCGACGGAGTGATCGCCGAGAGCGGACATTATGCGCTGGTGCTGGCGCTGGGCCTTGCCCTGATCCAATCCGTCGTGCCGTTGATCGGGGCGCGCCTGCGCGATCCGGCGCTGATGAACGTCGCGCGCGCCGCCGCCCTGGCGCAGCTGGTGTTTGCCGGCGGCTCGTTCGTGGCGCTGGTCACGCTGCACGTGATCTCGGACTTCTCCGTCGCCAACGTGTTCGAGAACTCGCATTCGATGAAGCCGCTGATCTACAAGATCACCGGCGTCTGGGGCAACCACGAGGGCTCGATGCTGTTGTGGGTGTCGATCCTGGCGCTGTTCGGCGGCCTGGTCGCAGCCTTCGGCAACAATCTGCCACTGTCGTTGCGGGCGCGGGCGCTCGCGGTGCAGGCCTGGATCGCCAGCGCCTTCTATCTGTTCATCCTGACCACTTCGAACCCGTTCGCGCGGCTGGCTAATCCGCCGCTCGAGGGCCGCGATCTCAATCCCATCCTGCAGGACATCGGCCTCGCCGTGCATCCGCCGATGCTCTATCTCGGCTATGTCGGCTTCTCGATCTCGTTCTCCTTCGCCATCGCCGCCTTGCTCGAGGGCCGGATCGACGCCGCCTGGGCGCGCTGGGTGCGGCCCTGGACCTTGCTGGCCTGGATCTTCCTCACCCTCGGCATCGCGATGGGCTCCTATTGGGCCTATTACGAGCTCGGCTGGGGCGGCTGGTGGTTCTGGGATCCGGTCGAGAACGCCTCGCTGATGCCCTGGCTGGCCGGCACCGCGCTGTTGCATTCGGCGCTGGTGATGGAAAAGCGCAACGCGCTGAAGGTCTGGACCATCCTGCTCTCGATCCTGACGTTCTCGCTGTCCCTGCTCGGCACTTTCCTGGTGCGCTCGGGCGTGTTGACCTCGGTGCATGCCTTCGCCACCGACCCGACCCGCGGCGTGTTCATCCTGCTGATCCTCTGCGTCTTCATCGGCGGCAGCCTGACCCTGTTCGCGGGACGGGCGTCGTCGCTGAAGCAGGGCGGGTTGTTCGCGCCGATCTCGCGCGAGGGCGCGCTGGTGCTCAACAATCTGCTGCTGACCACGGCCTGTGCCACCGTGTTCGTGGGCACGCTCTATCCGCTCGCGCTGGAGGTGCTCACCGGCGAGAAGATCTCGGTCGGTGCGCCGTTCTTCAACCTCACCTTCGGTCCCTTGTTCGTGCCGCTTCTGGTCGCCGTCCCGTTCGGGCCGATGCTGGCCTGGAAGCGCGGCGACCTCGTCGGCGCCGCCCAGCGCCTGCTGGCGGCCGGCATCGCGGCCCTGGTTGCGGTCGCCATCGCCTGGGCCTGGGCCCGCGGCGGCAGTGCGCTGGCCCCGCTGGCGATCGGGCTTGCGATCTTCGTCATCGCCGGCGCCGCGGTCGATCTCGCCGAGCGCCTCGGCCTGTTCCGGCTGCCGGCAAGGATCTCGCTGCATCGGGCGCGCGGCCTGCCGCGGGCGATGTGGGGCACCGCCTTCGCCCATGCCGGGCTCGGCGTCGCGCTGATCGGCGTGGTCTGCGAGACCACCTGGAACAGCGAATTCATCGGCACGCTGCGCCCGGGCGACGTCCGGGGGCTGGCGGGCTACGAGCTCAAATTCGACGGCATGTCGCAGCGGCAGGGGCCGAACTACAACGAGGTCGTCAGCAAGTTCACGGTGAGCCTCGATGGCAAGCCCATCGGCGTGATGGCGCCGTCCAAGCGCAGCTTCACCACGCGCGGGATGTCGACGAGCGAGGCCGCGCTGATGACGCGCGGCGTCAGCCAGCTCTATCTCTCGCTCGGTGATGCCACCCCCGACGGCGGCATCGCCGTGCGCGCCTATCACAAGCCGCTGGTGGCGCTGATCTGGTTCGGTCCGGTGCTGATGGCGTTCGGCGGCATGTTGTCGCTGTCCGACCGCCGCCTGCGCGTCGGCGCTCCGCAGCCTGCGCGCGGCCTGCGCGGGCTTCAGCCGGCGGAGTAGGGCGATGCGGCGACTTCTCAGCGCAGCTGTTCTGTTGCTCGCCCTGGCGATATCGCCGGCGGTGCACGCCGTGCAGCCGGACGAGATCATGGCCGATCCGGCCAAGGAGGCGCGCGCGCGCAACCTGTCGCGCGAATTGCGCTGCATGGTCTGCCAGAACCAGTCGATCGACGATTCCGAGGCGCCGCTGGCGCGCGACCTCAGGCTCCTGGTGCGCGAGCGCATCGCCGCCGGCGACAACGACAACCAGGTGATCGATTTCCTGGTGGCCCGCTACGGCCAGTTCGTCCTCTTGAAGCCGCGCTTCGAGCGGGAGACGCTGCTGCTCTGGCTGCTGCCGCCGCTGGTATTGCTGGGTGGCGGCCTCGCGCTGTGGCTGCAGGTGAGGCGGCGGGGACGGCGCGCAGGCGCCTCCGCACCGGGGCTCAGCGCGGAGGAGGAGGCGCGGCTGGCCGCGCTGATGTCGGCCGAGTCGCCGCCGCCGGCGGCGTGAACGGTATTTTCGTGGAAATATAACGGCGCTGCAGCCTGTCCATCCGCATTCGCCACGGGATGGAGCTTACCGCTTATTTTACCTTTCTCTGAAACTTTGCTGGCAGTCCTTCCCTGTGGTGACTGAGCAAAGCCGATGTTCTCGAACAGCAATCTGACGATCCGCGTCCTGGTGGGAGGCGTCGTGGCGTCTCTTCTGTTCCTGCTGGCGATCGGCGGCGGCACCGGCTTCATCGCGGTGCTCTACCTCAACAATCACATCACCAGCCTGTCGTCGGATTTCGCCGCCTTGAGCGGACCGGCCCGCGACCACGCCATGCTGATCTATCAGCAGGCGCAATCGGCCTTCTCCTATTTTCTCCTCGCCTGCGCCGTCATAGCCGTGTTCGCCAGCATCGTGTGCCTTGCGACCTATGCGGCCGTGCAGAACGGCATCCTGCGCCCGCTCGCCGCGATGGTGAGCGCGATGCGTGACGTCGCCGACCAGAAGTTCGACACCCGCATTCCCGGCCTTGGCCTCTCCAACGAGATCGGCCTGCTCGCGGGCGCGCTGGAAGTGTTCAAGACCAACGGCATGGAGCGGCAGCGCCTGGCCGAGCGCGAACGGCAGGAGGCGCAGCGCCAGGGCGAGCGCTCGCGCTATCTCGGCGGTCGCATCGAGACCTTCAACGACATGGTGGCTGGTGTCGTCGGCAGCGTCGCGTCCTCGGCGATCAGGCTGAAGAGCAACGCGGAGACGCTGTCGCGCGCCGCCAACGACACCTCGACCAAGGCCAACGCGGTGGCCGCTGCGGCCAGCCACGCCAATCGCAGCGTGCAGACGGTCGCGGGCTCGACCGAGGAGATGACGCAGTCGATCGGCACGATCAGCCGGCGCGTCTCCGACGCCACCCAGCGCGCCGAAGGCGCCGCCGCCCAGGCCGAGAAGAGCAAGGACACGATCCACTCGCTGTCCGATGCCGCCGAGAAGATCGGCGCGGTGGTGCAGCTCGTGCAGGCGATCGCCTCGCAGACCAACCTTTTGGCGCTCAACGCCACCATCGAGGCGGCGCGGGCGGGCGAGGCCGGCAAGGGCTTTTCGGTGGTCGCCTCCGAGGTGAAGAACCTCGCCGACCAGACCAGCAAGGCCACCGACGAGATCTCCGCGCATGTCGCCAGCATCCAGGGCATCACCGCCGAGACCCGCGGCGCCATCGACGGCATCTCCACCACGCTGTCGGAGATCAGCGCCATCATGTCCGGCATCGAGGTCGACACCTCGCAGCAGCGCAACGCCACCCAGGACATCTCCAAGAGCGTCCAGGAGGCCGCGCGCGGCACGCTCGACGTCTCCAACCACATCGCCCAGATCACCTCGACCTCGGCCGAAACCGGCAAGATGGCGAGCGACGCCCGCGACGCCGCCGTCGAACTGTCGCAACAGGCCGAGACGCTGAAGCGCGAGGTCGATGCGTTCATCGTCAGTGTGAAGGCGAGCTGAGGGAGACGCGCGCTCCGCACTCCGCTGTCATCCCCACGTGGATGAGTCGTTGCGAGGAGCCGTAGGGTGGGCAAAGGCGCATTGCAGCGCTGCCTGTCCCATTCGCGGTGTCAGAAGGCGCCGTGCCCACCGTTTGGAGTTCGCAACTGGGTGGTGGGCACGCTTCGCTTTGCCCACCCTACGACTGCTAAATGCCGGACTGTATCGGATAGGGCAGGGCCAACTCTCATACGACATGCCCGTCGGGCAAATCGAGTAGGTAGGGCGGATTAGCGCAGCGTAATCCGCCATCGTCGAGCGACAACGCTGCGCGACGGCTTACGCCTGCGGCTAAGCCGCCCTACGGGCTGACGGTTCTTTCCTCGTACTGCCACAGGTCATCCTCGGAATGCCTGTCACTGAAATTATCGTGTCTCACTTCAGGGGTGCAGTCCAGGAGTGTCACCGTAATTTCACGTAATTTCACCGGCAATTAGCTTGACAATACCGAATAACGGCACAGCCCCAGAGTTGGCCGATGCATTACGAGCCGATCCGAGAAAACACCAATCGATCTGCACTTGAGGGTTGCATTTTGTGAGGTGATTCCCGTCAATAGGCTTCTCTTATTTTAGTCAGAGACTTGGCAGTTGAAGGTCCGCCAATGTTGAATGATCGACAGCTCTCGATGGGTGTGCTGGCCATCGGGGTAGGTGTATTGTGGCTCGCCTACCTCGCATTCCAGCGCCGTCGTCTGCAGGACCCCGCAATCAGCAACGAAGAGGTAGACCGGAATTTCTTCAGACCATTGGCGTATATTGCTCGCCCGGCCACTTATGTCGCTTTGCTCATAGCGGTGTATTCGAACGCGCCTCGCTCGGTCCTGAATATTCCACTGGCAAGTCTTACCCTTGGCGACATCTTCGGATGGCTCGCTTGGGGAGCATTCGGCCTGCTAATATTCTGGAGCGCCTTCAATCCATCGGAAAACGAGGAAACAAAGGACCTCTGGGGGATCTTTGGACTACTGCTCCTATTCTGTGGGTTCATTTACTTCGTGTACATCCGACCGGATTTCATCGCATCGCTGCTAAGGTGAGCGCTATTCGGTTAGGCTATAATGTTGCACCAAACTGCAGCGCGAAACCTAGAAACATGAAGAACAGGCCGCATATCGCAATTCTACGATATGTGATTTTGGTTAGGGCCGCCTCGATCCACACTCGTGTATATGGCCGTCCATCAGGCGAGAGTGTGCTTCCTTGAAGACGTCTTGTGCCTTTGCTATCCGAATTGGGTTGGGGAAGGCTCCATATAAATACGAGCACTGCGCCAACCATGTTGAGTAGCAGTCCGGCTTGGTTCAGCAAAGTTGCCCAGCTGTACATGCGGTTCACGCTTCAGCGCCCGTTGCATCGATGCTCAGTCATTCGCTCTCAATTGAGCAGCACCGCGCGAACTTAGCACGAAAGCTCCGGAACGTCTGCAGGGCTTGGCTGTCTCCGCAGGCTTCGACCGTCTTGGATGGGGACACCGTAACGAGACGCCGCAATAATACAGAAATATCGTCTCAGCAGGATCCAATCCCAAAATATAAGACATAACAGCCTCGGCTTGGACCTTGACGAGATACGAGAGCCACCGGGTGACTACCAAACGCTATTCAAAAATGAATCGGAGGGATTCCGAAAAGGCCGGCAGTATAAAATCTGAATGGACGTACGGGAATTCGGTAGGGCAAAGCCAAGAATAACTCGCTAACTCGTTTGCCCGCCAGGCAAACCACCTCCGCCTTCTCCATCCTCGTCAAGCCCTTCGGAAAAACATAAATCGCTTGGCGCCTTCCCCAAATCAGTCCTATCCTCCGCCCGTTCCGTTCCGCTGAGGGACGTATCGCGATCGTCACGGACGTTGGCAACGGAATGCGATGGACGCGGGCAGGCCGCAGCGGGTGCGCATGATCCGGAAAAGTGCGAAGCGGTTTTCCGATTCAGATCAGGCGCAATAAAAGCTCGCGGACGAACGGCAGGACGCGGACGTGAAATCGTGTGGTCCTGGCGCCCCGGAGCTGGCGTCAAGTTGGCGACGATGCTTCGCATCGCGCTGATCATGGGGGCAAGAGAGCCGGTCCCCAGGGAGAGCACGTATAAGCGTTAACACCATCGCGCAGGGAAGGCCGGGATGTCTCAGGCCGAACCTGTGGTTCCTGCCCCGTGCATTTCATTCGCACGGGGGCCATGGGGGCGGCGAGCTCCCGGCCTTCCCCATAGGCGTTAAGTTTATGCTTGAGTGTTGGAATCCGCCGTGAT
>NZ_JAUETT010000010.1:0-56636 GCF_032484835.1 Bradyrhizobium sp. SZCCHNS1022
ACCGCAAACACCATGGTCAAAAACAACACCCGATATACCCAGCAATCGCTTGACAGCTAAGACAGTCGCCGGGCTCGTGCTGCGCACGCCCCGGAATGACGAGGTGGACAGCCTTTGTCCTCGCGAGGACGACCGACCTTAGATGATCAAATCACGCCCGCTTCTTCACGTCCTTGACGTTGGAGAAGGTGATGCCCTCGGCGCGCTCCTTGGTGTAGCCGAGATAGAACTCGTTCTTGGCCAGGAACACCGGATCGCCATCGACGTCGTCGGCGACGCCGGAATTGTTGGCAGCGATGAACGCCTCCAGCTTCTTCTTGTCGTCACACGAGATCCAGCGCGCCAGCGAGAATTCCGAGACTTCGAATTCGACCGGGAGTGAATATTCGGCATCGAGCCGCGCCTTCAAGACGTCGAGCTGCAGCGGGCCGACGACGCCGACCAGCGCCGGTGCACCATCGCGCGGCCGGAACACCTGCACGACGCCCTCCTCCGACATCTGCTGCAGCGCTTCCTTCAGTTTCTTCGCTTTCATCGCGTCCGTCAGTCGCACGCGGCGGACGATTTCCGGCGCAAAGCTCGGCACGCCGACGAAGGTCAGGTCCTCGCCCTCGGTCAGGGTGTCGCCGATGCGAAGCGAGCCGTGATTGGGAATGCCGACGACATCGCCGGCAAAGGCCTCATCCGCCACCGAACGGTCCTGCGCGAAGAAGAATTGCGGGCTCGACAGCGGCATGGTCTTGCCGGTGCGCACCAGCTTCGCCTTCATGCCGCGGCTGAGCTTGCCCGAGCACAGCCGCGCGAAGGCGATGCGGTCTCGATGGTTGGGATCCATGTTCGCCTGGATCTTGAACACGAAGGCGCTCATGCGCGGCTCGGCCGCGTCGACCTTGCGCAGGTCGGAATCCTGGGCGCGCGGCGACGGCGCATAGCGCCCGAGGCCTTCGAGCAGATCGCCGACGCCGAAATTGCGCAGCGCGCTGCCGAAATAGACCGGGGTTAGATGGCCCTCTCGGAACGCCTCCAGCTCGAACGGCTTGCAGGCTTCCCTGACCAGTTCGAGCTCGTCCTTGATCTGGCCGATATCGAGATTGGCATTGATCTTGGAAAGTTCGCCGATCTCGATCTGCTGCGCAGCACCGGTCTTGGCGCCGCCGCCTTCGAGCAGGCGCACGCCGCCGTCACGGATGTCGTAGGTGCCGATGAAGTCGCGGCCGCGGCCCACGGGCCACGTCATCGGGGTGGTGTCGAGCGCCAGCGTCTTCTCGATCTCGTCCATCAGCTCGAAAGTATCGCGGCTCTCGCGATCCATCTTGTTGATGAAGGTGATGATCGGGATGTCGCGCAGGCGGCAAACCTCGAACAGTTTTCGCGTGCGCGCCTCGATGCCCTTGGCGGCGTCGATCACCATGACCGCGGAATCGACCGCGGTCAGCGTGCGGTAAGTATCCTCGCTGAAGTCCTCGTGGCCCGGCGTGTCCAGCAGGTTGAACACGAGCCCCTCGAACTCGAAAGTCATGACCGAGGTGACGACCGAGATGCCGCGCTCGCGCTCGATCTTCATCCAGTCCGAGCGGGTGTTGCGGCGCTCGCCCTTGGCTTTGACCTGTCCGGCCAGATTGATGGCACCGCCGAACAGCAGCAGCTTTTCCGTCAGCGTGGTCTTGCCGGCGTCCGGATGCGAGATGATGGCAAAGGTGCGCCGTCGTGCCACCTCGTCGGAGAGCGGCGAGCGGATTGGCGTTTCGGTCATAAGCGCGGAATCGGACATGAGGCGGCGAGCGTCTTGAGGGCGTCGGACGTGATGTGTGACGGGAAGCGCGCGGGATCACGGCCGCTGCGCGCCCCTCATATAGGGGTTTTGCAGCGCAACTCCAACCGGCGAAATACTGCCGGAACGGTCCCTTCGGGTCAGTGCCGCAGCACCGAGACCAGCCAATAGGCCAGCGCGGCGACCAGGGCCGAGGCCGGAATCGTGAAGATCCAGGCATAGACGATCGATCCGGCCACGTTCCAGCGGACCGCCGAGGCCCGGCGGGCCGCTCCGACACCGACGATGGCGCCCGTGATCGTGTGGGTGGTCGAGACCGGCACGCCCAGCGCAGTCGCCATGAACAGCGTGATCGCGCCCCCAGTCTCGGCGCAGAAACCCTGCATCGGGGTCAGCTTGGTGATGCGCAGGCCCATGGTGCGCACGATCCGCCATCCGCCCATCAGGGTGCCCAGCGCCATCGCCGCCTGGCACGACAGCACGACCCAGAATGGAATGCCGAAGTCGCCCCCGAGATACCCCTGCGAATAGAGCAGCACCGCGATGATGCCCATCGTCTTCTGGGCGTCGTTGCCGCCATGGCCGAGCGAATAGAGCGAGGCCGAGGCGAACTGCAGGATGCGAAAGGCCCGGTCCACCGCAAAGGGCGTGGAGCGCACCGAGGCCCAGGAGACGATCGCGACCAGGATCATGGCCAGGACCAGCCCGAGCAGCGGTGACAGCACGATCGCAAGCACCGTCTTCGACAGCCCGCTCCACACGGTCGCCGACAGACCCGCCTTGGCCACCCCTGCCCCGACCAGGCCCCCGATCAAGGCGTGGGAGCTGGACGATGGAATGCCGGCCGCCCAGGTGATCAGGTTCCAGGCGATGGCGCCGAGCAGCGCGGCGAAGATCACCTGCGCGTCGACGACCGAAGGTTCGATGATGCCGGTGCCGATGGTCTGGGCGACATGCAGACCGAACACCCCGAAGGCAATGAAGTTGAAAAAGGCCGCCCAGAACACCGCATATTGCGGCCGCAGCACCCGCGTCGACACGATCGTCGCGATGGAGTTGGCGGCGTCATGCAGCCCGTTCAGGAAATCGAAGGCGAGCGCGACCGCGATCAACCCGACCAGGAGCGGAAGACCGAGAGGAGCATCCACGACGGCGCCCTACACCTGTTCGATCATGATCGAATTGATCTCATTGGCGACGTCGTCGAAACGGTCGGCGACCTTCTCCAGGTGGTCGTAGATCTCGGCGCCGATGATGAAGTCCATGGTGTTGGCGTGGCGGTGCTTGAGGAACAGCTCCTTCAGCCCGATGTCGTGGAGATCGTCGACGCGGCCCTCGAGCTTGGTCATCTCTTCGGTGATGGCGGTGATCATCGGCACATTCTGGCCGATCGCCCGCAGCAGCGGCAAAGCCCGGCCGGTCAGATTGGCGCATTCGACCAGGAGCCCGCCCATCTCGCGCATGGTCGGCTCGAACTCCTTGACCTCGAACATCATGACCGCCTTGGCGGTCTGCTGCATCTGATCGATCGCGTCGTCCATCGAGGTGATCAGACTCTTGATATCTCCGCGATCGAACGGCGTGATGAAGGTCCGGCGAACAGCCGTCAGCACCTCGCGGGTGACGTTGTCGGCCTCGTTCTCGAACTGGTTGACCCGTTGGCAGTGCATAAGGATGTCATCGCCACCCTTCAGCATGTCCTGCAGCGCCAGTGCCCCCTCGATCACCACCTTGTTGTGGCGAGCGAACAGGTCGAAAAAGCGCTCCTCCTTGGGGAGGACGGCGCGAAACAAGTGCAGCATGAGACGAGATCCATCGATCGGAAACGGGCCGAGGGCGGCCCGTCACAAATCTGTCATAACGCGGATCGCGTTCCGATAGAAGCGGAAGCCTCGTCGTCCACCGCTTTCTTGGGCAAAAAATTGCTGCAATATCAACGGCTAGAGCGAGCGCCGAAACAAATGGGCGATCTCGCCGACCACGCCGCGGCGGAAGGTCAGCACACAGGCGACGAAGATCACGCCCTGGATCACTGTCACCCACTGGCCGAACCCGGCCAGATATTGCTGCATGGCGATGATCACGAAGGCGCCGACGACCGGTCCGAACACCGTCCCCAGACCACCGACCAGGGTCATCAGCACGATCTCGCCCGACATCGACCAGTGCACGTCGGTCAGCGAGGCGTTCTGCGCCACGAACACTTTCAGCGCGCCGGCAAAGCCTGCGATCGTCCCCGACAGGATGAAGGCCAGCAGCTTGTACTGGTCGGTCTTGTAACCGAGGGAGATGGCCCGCTGCTCGTTTTCCCGGATCGACTTCAGCACCTCGCCGAAGGGCGAGTTGATGGTCCGGAAGATCAGCAGAAAGCCGGCGAGAAAGCCCACCAGCACGACATAGTACAGGACCGTCGACTTCGACAGATCGAAGATGCCGAACAGGTGCCCCTGCGGGATGCCCTGGATGCCGTCTTCGCCATGGGTGAACGGCGTCTGCAGATAGATGAAATAGAGCAACTGCGACAGCGCCAGCGTGATCATCGAGAAATAGATGCCCTGGCGCCGAATCGAGATATAGCCGGTGACGACCGAAAGCGCGAAGGCTCCCGCGACGCCGACCAGGATGCCGAGCTCCGGCGGCAAGCCCCACACTTTCAAGGCGTGCGCGCTGCAATAGCCGGCCGTGCCCAGGAACATCGCGTGGCCAAATGACAGCAGGCCGCCATAGCCGATCAAGAGGTTGAAGGCGCAGGCGAGCAGCGCAAAGCACAGCGCCTGCATCACGAAGAAGGGATAGATCCCGGTCCACGGCACCAGCGCAAGCAGCGCTGCCATGATGACGAAGGCGATCATTTCGTCGCGCATCGCGCGCGGGGTGATCGGCAATGTAGCGTCGGTGATCGAAGTCATGTCAGGCGGCCCGTCCGGTCAGACCCGTCGGCTTCACCAGCAACACCAGGACCATGAGTACGAAGACCACGGTGTTGGAAGCCTCGGGATAGAAATACTTGGTCAATCCCTCGATCACGCCGAGCGCAAAGCCGGTGATGATCGAGCCCATGATCGAGCCCATGCCGCCGATCACGACGACCGCGAAGACGACGATGATGAGGTCGGCCCCCATCAGCGGGCGGACCTGGTTGATCGGCGCCGACAATACGCCGGCGAGCGCGGCAAGACCGACACCAAGCCCGTAGGTCAGCGTGATCATGCGTGGCACGTTGATGCCAAAGGCACGCACCAAGGTGGGATTTTCGGTCGCGGCGCGCAGGTAAGCACCGAGCCGGGTGCGCTCGATCAGGAACCAGGTGGCGACGCAGACGACGAGCGAAAACACCACGACCCAGCCGCGATAGACGGGCAAGAACATGAAGCCGAGATTCATGCCGCCGCGGAGCTGCTCTGGGATCGAATAGGGCAGACCAGAGGAGCCGAAATAGTTCTGGAAGACGCCCTGCACGATCAGCGCGATGCCGAAGGTGAGTAACAGGCCGTAGAGATGGTCGAGGCCGGCCAGCCACTGCAGGAGCGTGCGCTCCAGGATCATACCGAAGATCCCGACCGCGATCGGCGCCAGGATCAGCGCCCACCAATAGCCGAGTCCAGTGACGTTCAGGAGAAAATAGGCGCAGAACGCGCCCATCATGTAGAGCGCGCCATGGGCGAAGTTGATGATGTTGAGCATGCCGAAGATGACGGCAAGCCCGAGACTGAGCAGCGCGTAGAACGAGCCGTTGATCAGTCCGACCAGAAGCTGTGCGTAGAGGGCTTGCATCCTTGGTGTCTCTTCGTCGTTTCGCTCGTCGTCGATTGCGTTGGCGTCGTTTGGCGACGCCTATCCTGATGCTTTCCGTCCCGGCATCCGTCGGCGCAAGGCCTCGGCGGCCGTCAGACGCCGAGATAGCTGTGCAGCTTGTCCATATTGGCCGGCAGTTCGGCATTGGAAAAGCCGTCGATCACCTTGCCGTGTTCGACGACGAAATAGCGGTCGGCCACGGTGGAGGCGAAACGGAAGTTCTGTTCGACCAGGAGGATCGTAAAGCCCTCCTTCTTCAGCCGCGCGATGGTGTGGCCGATCTGCTGAATGATCACCGGAGCGAGGCCCTCGGTCGGCTCGTCCAGCATCAACAGGCTCGCACCGGTGCGCAGGATGCGCGCGATCGCCAGCATCTGCTGCTCGCCGCCGGAGAGCTTGGTCCCCTGGCTCTTCAAGCGCTCCTTCAGGTTCGGAAACAGCTCGAAGATCTGCTCGAGCGAAAGTCCGCCGGCGCGGACTACCGGCGGCAGCAGCAGGTTCTCACGCACGTCCAGGCTCGCGAAGATGCCGCGCTCCTCCGGACACAGCGCGATGCCGAGCCGCGCGATCTTGTCGGAGGTCATGCGGATCAATTCGCGCTCGTTGAAGCGCACCGAGCCTGTGCGCTTGCCGATGATCCCCATGATCGACTTCAACGTCGTGGTCTTGCCGGCGCCGTTGCGGCCGAGCAGCGTAACCACCTCGCCGGCATTCACGTTGAAGTTCATGCCGTGCAGAATGTGGGATTCGCCGTACCAGGCCTCGAGATTTTTGACCTCGAGAATGGTGTCGGTCGCAGCGGTCTCTGCGCCTCGGGTCGCGACCATCACCTCAGGCATGACCGGCTCCCAGATAGGCTTCCTTGACCCGTTCGTCCTTGGAGAGTTCGGAATAAGGACCTTCGGTCAGCACCTGGCCGCGCGTGAGCACGGTGATGATGTCGGAGAGATTGGCGACGACGCTCAGATTATGTTCGACCATCAGGATGGTGTACTTGGCGGAGATCCGCTTGATGAGCGCCGCGATCTTGTCGATGTCCTCGTGCCCCATGCCGGCCATCGGCTCGTCGAGCAGCATCATTTCCGGATCGAGCGCCAGCGTCGTCGCGATCTCAAGTGCACGCTTGCGTCCATACGGCATCTCGACCGCCGGCGTGTTGGCGAATTCGCTCAGGCCCACGTCGTTCAGAAGCTCGTGCGCCCGGCCATTGAAACGGTTCAGCACCGACTTGGAACGCCAGAAATCGAAGGAGCTGCCGTGCTGGCGCTGCAATGCGACGCGGACGTTCTCCAACGCCGTCAGATGCGGAAATACCGCCGAGATCTGAAACGAGCGGACCAGCCCGAGGCGCGCGACATCGGCCGGCGCCATCGCGGTAATGTCCTGCCCGTTATAGACGATCTTGCCGGCCGAAGGCCGCAGGAACTTGGTCAGCAGGTTGAAACAGGTGGTCTTGCCGGCCCCGTTCGGGCCGATCAGCGCATGGATGCTCCCGCGGCGAACCTTGAGCGAGACATCGCGTACGGCGAAGAACCCCGCGAACTCCTTGGTCAATCCGTGGGTTTCGAGAATGAACTCATCAGCCAAACAAATTTCCCCCTGCCCGGCGCCATCAAAGCGGACGCCCGGATCATTATTCGTTCTCGGCTGACCCTTTGGAAGCCTGGACATTTCCTTTGACTATCCTAGGCCGGCCGCCTCCTGGCGCGGAATATGCCGTCAAACGAGGCAGTTAGGCAAGGCGGAAAGCTGTGCATTCACATCCCCGCGGCGGACATTGACCTGTCGTTGAATAAGCCAGCCAATTCGCGCTCTCAGAGAATCTCTTGCGCTCGTCTGCCGCCTGATCCGATGCGATTCACAGCCGGAGCGCAGCTTAGACATTTCGAATGCATCATGGCTTCGCGTCGTCCGACAAATTGAGCAGTGCGATCTCAAGTTGCTTGCTCAGGCTGTCTACGCAGGTCCGCTGCATGTGCGCGCGACTACATGAGGCTCCGCGCCCGCGATCGATCGTGAACCCGTGCACCGCACGCGTGGCAACACCAGGACGGATGATCGGCTCGATTGAAATCCCCGCGACCATGTGGGAGCCGATCCAACCAATCATTTTACCGAGCCGACATTGCGAATCCGGTATTGAAGGCTGTATGTGCTCCTGCAATTGCGAACTCGGACCCGCATTGAAGCGGCCGGGCAAAGGCCATTTGATTCGGGCTGCGAGCTATGGAATTTGAGAGTGCCGGCCCTTCGGTTGTCAAATCCATCAGGCAGCGCGTTTTGCTGAACGCTTGGTTGCGCGCGAGGCAGAACGAACGGCCCTTGCCCGGGCTCGCCGGCTTTCACCCCGAGGACATCGCCGACGAGTTGCCCGACATGATGCGCTTCGCTGTCGAAACCGAGGGGGCAAGCGTTCGCTTTTTCATCACCCAGGAAGGCGCACACCTGACCACTACCTACGGCGGCGACCACCTTCGGCCAGAGGAGCGGATCAATCGCTATCTGGACGATGCAATCGGACCGGAACGTTACGCCCGGGTCGCGCCGTACTATCTCGCCTGCGTCCGCCACAGACGGCCGACCTATTCGATCGCGACGGTTTGCGATGCCGATGGCAAGGAGGTCAGCTTCGAACGGCTGCTGCTTCCATTTGGCAACGACGACGGAGTCGAACAGATCGTCGGCTCCTACAAGTCCATCAGCATCGAAGGCGCGTTCCGGCTGGCTAATCTGATGGGACCCGACGCGCGCTGCGCCCCCGTGCGGGCGGTCAACACCGTGATCAACGTCGAAACCGTCATGCAGTCCGCGCTCGGTGCCGACGATGACGTCGACATCGTCGAGGCCAGCTGATCTGAACTTCAGATACGCCGGCCCCTACTTCGCAGCCTTTACCTCTTTGGCATAGATGTCCGGCTTGAATCCGACCAGGAGCTTGCCGCCGAGATCGAGCACCGGACGCTTGATCATCGAGGGCTGCGCCAGCATCAGCGCGATTGCCTTGCTTTCGGTGAGACCTTCCTTGTCGGCGTCGGGCAACTTCTTGAAGGTCGTGCCGGCACGATTGAGCAGCGTCTCCCAACCGAGTTCGTCGCTCCATTGCTTGAGCCTGCTCTTCTCGATTCCTGCCGTCTTGTAGTCGTGAAAGTCATACGCGACGCTGTGGTCGTCGAGCCAGGCACGCGCCTTCGTCATGGTGTCGCAGTTCTTGATTCCGTAAATCGTGATGCTCATGCAAGGCGTCCTCAAAAGCCTGTGTACAGCCGCAGCTCTCGCACCGTTCGCGACATTTTGCCATCGTGCCAGGGCTTGAACTGACCGGCTTTTGACAGCTGCAACAGCAAGAGTTCCATGGGTAACTTGTCGTCGTGCTTTGCCACGAAACTGTCCGCAGAGCATTACAATTTCTTCGCATCGCCCGCGTATCAGGCCCGCAGCAGGAGGCCGCGATGGGCAAGATCATGGTACGTTGTCCGCAGACCGGGCAGACCATCGAGACGGGAATGGAGATGGATGCCGCGCGCTTTCAGCGTATGCCGGTGTTCTTCTCGCGTTCATATTGCCCGCACTGCCGCATCCACCATGAATGGTTTGCCGCCCATGCCTGGGTCGAGGATAGCCGTCACGGCAAATCGGTCGAGGTGGCCTGACCACCAGCCGCGGCTCGTCCTGCAACGCCAATCCGTGCTTAGAAGATCGAGTTTCAGATTATCACGAACGCATTCACTCGCCGGGATCACTGCTCAGCGGGGAGTTCGAATCCCCGGGCATCAGGCAAGGAAACAGCTCCTTGAACTTGAACTCGGTCTCGCCCGGTTCGCGGTCGAAGCGCAAAACGACGTCGAAGCGCTTGCTCGACCAGTGCGCCGGAAGGTCCTGCTTATTGCTGACCGGCAGCCGCGGAAGAATATCGGAAACGATGGCCTTGTGCTCCCAGGACACCAGCACGACGCCGGAGAGGTTGAGGAGCGCCGCTACGAGCGCAGCCTCGTGGCCCTTGCCAAACGAGATATCCGGCTTCGATAGCCCGACCCGCGCAGCGAGCGACTGCACCGTTTCATACGGCCGGCGGCTCGGCTCGGAGTCTCTGGTGCCGCTGTCGGGATCGGCGGCATAGATCGCGTGTGGCGTAGGATAATCGGTTCCACCGAGCCCGCTGCCGAACAGCGCGGTCCATGCCCCCGCCCGCTCCCAGCCGCTGATCACCAGCGCTTTCGGATCTTCCTGACCCTTGTGGGTGAGGCCGGGGCCGGTGATGTCACCATCAGGTTTTTCGGCATGGCGGATGATCAGGATGGTCAGCGCGTTCATGTTGTCCTCCCTGTTGCGTGCGTGACGCACGGATCCAGTGGGTGGGCGTCGCACGAAGTTTAACAACTTCCGCGGGAACGCATACCGTCTTCAAGGCCGCGCTTCGCCCAGCGATGGCGATCGAATGTCAGGCTCTGGTGCGTCGCTCGCCGCCGCCCATGCCGGGCTGTCCGATCCAGGCGCGGTTCAGAAACCGCACGGTGAGTGTCGGCTCAGCCCGGCCGGCGATCCGCACCTGCGCCTCCTGATAGGGGCCGACGGTCCGGAGCGCATCCGGCAGCATGGGATAGATGCGCCGCAGCCAGCGCACTGCCCGTTGGGCGCTGCGCTGCTCCGCCGTGCCAAACGGCAGGTCGAACGCAAGACGCAGCCGCTCCGGCAGCATCTGCGCTGTCAACGCACGATACCAGAATGGTGGAGCGAGCCGCGTGGCCGCGCCGGAAAAGATGCGATGGGCGATGTCGCGCGCGGCCGCGCTGACGGTGAGAACGTCGGACTCCAGCATCTCAGTCGCGTAGGCCTGAAACCCGCCCCAAGTCGGTGCGAGCGCCTCCTGTGGAATGCCGAACAGAGTCGCAAACAGCTTCGCCTCGGTCCAATAACGCTCCCGCTCCACGGGGCCGAGCGGAGCCAGCATCAGATCATGCGCCAGCAGCGCCGTTTCCACCAAAGTGGCATGAACCCAGCGCAATGCATTGACCTCGTTGGCACAATAGCGCGAGCCGGCAGCGAACGGCCCGACGGCCTCGGGCATCTCACCCACCACCGCCGCGTGCCGCCGGTACAGCCGCTGGGCCACCGCAATCGCCTGATCGCGGGTGCCGAACACCATGGTGAAGACGATGTTGAAGGTGCGGTGGAAACGCCCAAGCGGATCGGCAAATACGTGCGACTGATCGGCGATGCCCGCCGCGACCCAGGGATGCGCCAGTTGCAGCAGCAACGCGCGCCCCGCTCCCAAGAAGATCGCGGCCTCGCGATTGACCTGCCACGTCACGCTCTCAGGTCCGAAGATTCCGCCGCCGCGCGCTTCGGGCGCGGCGCGCACCATCTCGAGGCAATGATCGAAATCTGCTGCCGAGACCGTCACGGCCGTTTCGGGATCTCCAGCCCACGCTGGACCGCCGGTCGCGCCAGCCCGCGCTCCAGCCAGGCCGGCACACGTGTCAGGTCATCGAAAGCAACGAGTTCGCGCGCGCCATAGAAGCCGATGAGGTTGCGGACCCAGCCGAGCGAGGCGATATCGGCGATCGTATACTCGTCGTCCATGATCCACTGCCGGCCGGCGAGCCGCCCCTCGAGCACGCCGAGCAGGCGCTTGCTCTCAGCGACGTAACGCTCCAGCGGCCGCTTGTCGGCGATCTCCTTACCGGCGAATTTGTGGAAGAAGCCGACCTGGCCGAACATCGGCCCGATGCCGCCCATCTGAAAATGCACCCATTGCAGCGTGTGCCAGCGTTTCGCCGGATCTGACGGGAGGAGCTTGCCGCTCTTCTCGGCGAGATAGTGCAGGATCGCCCCGGACTCGAACAGACCAAGCGGCTTGCCGCCCGGTCCGTCGGGATCGATGATCGCCGGAATCTTGCCGTTCGGATTGAGCGAGAGGAATTCAGGTGACTTCTGCTCGTCCTTGCCGAAATCGACCGTATGAGCCTCGTATGGCAGACCGATCTCCTCGAGCATGATCGAAACCTTGACCCCGTTCGGGGTCGGCAGTGAATAGAGTTGCAGTCGATCCGGATGCTGCGCCGGCCAGCGCCTGGTGATCGAAAAGCTGGAGAGATCGGTCATCTTGTGGCTCGCGCGAAATGGCTCGACGTCAATCTATGACGCAGGAGCCAAGGGGCAAGGCCCCCCTCTTGGGAACGGCACAGCTGCAAAGCGAGTTACAGCAATAGCACAGGAGGAGGACATCATGCCCAGTCCGACCTATGAGCTGATCGCGCAGGCCATGACGGAGCGCAAACAGGTGCTCTGCGTGTACGAGGGCTTTGCCCGCGAGGTGTGTCCAATCATCCTGGGCCACAAGAACGGACGGGAGAAGACGCTGGCTTTTCAGTTCGCAGGCGCCTCCAGCAAGAACTTGCCGCCGGGAGGCGATTGGAAGTGTCTGGAGCTTGCAAAGATGAGCGATGTCACACTGCGTGCCGGCCCCTGGTATTCAGGCAGCAGCCACACCGAGGCGCAACACTGCGTCGATGACGTCGATATCGATGTGAACCCGGAGAGCCCTTACGACCCGAAGCGGCGACTCGTAACCAACGTCGGTTCATCTCGGTCCCGCAAAAGACCCCGGCGTTGATGCCGCTTATTGCGGCTCGCGCGTCCGCGTCCGCAGCAGCGCCGGCAGTTTCGCCGTCGCATCGTGCTGCTCGAGCTTCACGACGGCCCACCGCAGCAGCGCGCTGGCGCCCTGCTTCACCAGCACCTTCATGCCGCGAAAGCTGAAGTCGATCACCACCTCATGATAGCGCATGCCCTTGCCGCCCTTGACCAGGCCAAGGTCGCGCACCAGGCAATAATGCCCATCGCTCATCCGCGCCAATCGGGTGTTCTCGAACATGGCTTTACCATGCACCGCTTTGCCAATCCGTCAATCTTGACAGGAACGACTCATGAACTGAGCACTTGGGAGGCCGGACGGCGCGGTGCATAAGGCAGCGTCGGCCCGTAGCCGAAGCGCAGGACGAGGTCCGGGCGCTTGGCCGTCCCGATCAGCCGTGCGAGCTCCGGCCGCAAGCTCGCCACCTCAATGGGCTGGTTGATGAAGGCAAGCTTCAATCCGAGCCGCGTCGCCTCAAGCGCGAAGCGCTGGCACGCCTGTCCCACTTTGATCCAATGCGCCGATGTGGCTTCGTCGCCGATGAAGATCGCCAGACCGGCCGAGGATGCGATCTGGCGCGCATATCTATCGTTCTCCGAAGCAGCACTGATCACATGGTCGAAGGCGATGCGGCCCAATGCGGTCGGCAAAGATGGATTTCCGCTCGCAGCCGAGAACAGTCCGTCCCCCATCTCCATGGCGCTGCGAGGATTGAAGCGTACCCACTGCTCAAGCTCGCGCATGAAGGCGGGATTGGCCATCTGCGCGGAATTACCGGCAATCACGAGGTCTCCGATCTTCGCCATCTCCGCGCGCGCAGTGACGACGACAAGATTGACGCCTGGTTCGGCACCGGCGGCTTGCAGCTTAGCGAGATCGGCGGCAGGGACCGTGCGGCCATCATAATCCGCGCGCGTCGACTGCCGTTTCGCGATGGCTGCAAGCAACGGCTCCGGCCGGGGCTGTCCGCTTGCGAAGGCGTAGCGCACCCCAGACGCGTCCGGCAGCACGGCGATCTCACCGGGACGACCGCTCGCAGATGCTGCAGTCGCAAGGTTGGTCGCAGCGCAGCCGAGGCTGACAAAAAGATGATGATCGTCCGGATCGACGACCGGCGTGCGCCTTGCAAAATCCGGCAGGATGTCGATCGCCTCGCCGGTCACACGAAAGCGCCAGGGCTGGGTATTGTGGCTATTCGCCGCGAGGACAGCGTAACGGATCACATCGGCGATGTCGGACGTCATCGCTGCGCGGAGCTGCGCAGAATAGGCCTCGTAGTCCGCCATCGATCCGGCCGCCCTGCGCCATGCCGAGAGGCCCGTGCCGGCGGCAAGCAGAGTGCCGGCGCCAATGAGCAAAGTTCGTCTGTTCATGCGGTGTCGTGCCGAAGCTAAAAGCGCCGACACGAATTCTGCATCGGCTCTCCGGCCGATGCGTTGCCGCAGATCAAGCTGCTCCGCAGCGCTCCGAAAACAGGACCCGTTTAGCCGCCCTTCTCGTCATCCAGGCTGACGAGCACCGCGGCATTGGCAATGATGATCGCATCGACGCCCTGCTCGGCTGGAATTTCCAGCCCGCCTTTCACGGCGGTGACTTTGACCGTGCCATAGGGCAGCTCCTTGGCGACCGCGTCGGTGTCGACAGTCTCAGGATTGGGGACCGCAACCGTGACGTCAACGAACATGTCGTGCGGCGTCTTGCCGAGCAGGCGGAAAAAGCCCACGCTCGAATGGCGGATCGCGTCCGAGACCGCGCGCTTCGCAGCCTTCGTGGCATCGCGCCCGTGCACGTCGACACCCATGCCCATTTCGGTGATACAGCGCACGCGTGCCATGAAAACATCCTCTCAAAATCGGCTCATTGGTTCAGAGCTACGGCGGCTTTGGCGGCGCGTCGCGAGCGATACTCCAGCGCCTTCACCGCCAGCGCCACGACGACGAGCGCGCCGCCGAGACAGCTGACGCCGATCCAATGATGCGTGGTCCAGGCGAACGTTGCAACGGCAGAACCGAAAGCTCCGCCAAGAAACATGCCGGTCATGAAGATCGTGTTGACCCGGCTGCGCGCCTCCGGATCGAGCGCAAAGATGATGTGCTGGTTGGAAATCAGCGCGCTCTGAATGCCGAAATCGAGCAGGACGACGCCCAGCGCCAAGGCTGCAAGCGTAGCCCACAGGCCGAAAATAACCCACGCCAACAACACCAACGTGGCGCCGAGCCAGATCATGACGTGCGGGCCGCGGCGATCCGCGGCTTTGCCGGTGAACGGCGCAGCGAGAACGCCGACCGCGCCGACAACTCCGAACAATCCGGCGACATCAGCACCAAGATGGAATTGGGGACCTTGCAGATAGAGCGCCAGAATGGTCCAGAAAGCGCTGAAGGAGCCGAACAGCGCCGCTTGCACCAGGGTCGACGTGCGCAGTGCGGGCTGCCGCATCCACAGCGTGGCGAGCGAACGCAGCGCGGTGTGATAGCCCATTCGCGAGGCCGCCGCATGATCCGGCAAGGCGACCGCCATCAATAGCGCGGCCACCAGTGCGAGCGGGACGCCGAGCCAGAACATGTCGCGCCATCCGGCATGCTCGCCGACGAAGCCCGACAGGGTACGGCTGAACAGGATGCCCAGCAGAAGTCCGGACATCACCGTGCCGATGGTCGCGCCGCGCCGTTTGGCAGAGGCCAGCGATGCCGCGAACGGCACGATCTGCTGCGCGACGGTGGCGCCGGCGCCCGTCAAAAGCGAGGTGATCGCAAGCCAGATCGCCGAGGGCGCAAGCGCCGTTGCAGCGAGCGCCGCGGCAAGCAGGACGAACTGAGCGATGATCAGCGTGCGGCGCCGGTGGATATCGCCGAGCGGCACCAGGAAGAACAGCCCCAGGGCATAACCGAGCTGGGTGGCGGTCGGAACGTAGCCGGCCGCCGCCTGGCCATGGAATTCGCGCTCGATCAGCCCCAGCATCGGCTGGTTGTAATAGATATTGGCGACGGCAATGCCGGTCGCCGCCGCCATGGCGAGCAGCGTCCCGCGCCCAATCTCGCCTGCCCTGGCGACGGGCTGCTTCGTCTCGACCGCTTTCATCCTGGAAATCCCTTTTCCTGCTGCAACGCAATAGCAGGAAAGGTCGCGGCAAATCGACTGTCGGTCGGGATAGCAGCCCTGTGCTGCCTGTATGACCGAAGCCCTTGCGGCGAGCGCAGAAGCTGTTCGCGATGGAGGATTTGGGGCCATGATAACCGCAAAGCGCTCTCGCAGGTATTGCCTCTCGCCGATACCCAGCGCTACGGGCTGGTCGGCTCCCGTGCGAGGACATCGCCGTGGAATGCCGCCTCCGCCTCCTGCCGCAGGCGCTCCGGCTCCTCAAGATAGCGCGGCGAATAATGGAAGGTCGTGAGCCGCCTCGCGCCCGCCTTGCGCGCGAGCTCGCCGGCTTGCGTTGCGGTCAGGTGCCGGCGCTGACGGGCGATGTCCTCGTCAGCTCCCGCGAACGCGCTCTCGATGAAGAGGTGATCGGCCTCCTTCGCGAGCATAAGGACGCTCTCGACATTCGCCGGCGTGAAGGCAGCATCGGTGACATAGGCGATGCGCTGTCCCGGCCCGCTCTTGAGCACATGCCGACGTAATCGGCCGAGCAGTTCGACGCGACCATTGCCGACATCGATCGGCGTCTCATCGCCCTCACCTCGCCGCGCAGCACTCTTGGCGCGATTGAGCCAGGGCCCAACCTGCAGCCCCAGTGCATTCACCCCCTCAGTCCAGACGTTGACACGCAGGGCTTCCTGCAACGCGAATCCCAGGCAAGGAAGGCTGTGCTCCAGCATCCGCGACTCAATCCGCACCTCGCCATCGTCGAACACGACGCCCTCGGGCAATGGGGTGAGACCCAGCGGCCGAGCTTCGAATGCGTCACGCGCCCTGAACGTGACCGATCGCGTCAGACGGTCTTCGACGAACTCAGCCGCGACGATCGAGAAATCGGGCGAATTCTCCCCGAGCAGATTCCATTCATAAGCGGCGAGCTTGGCGGCGATGCCATCGATCAGGCCTGCCGGCCCGACGATACGAAGAACTCCTTCATGGTTGAGACGCACTCGCAGCAACCGGTCGAAGCCGCAGAAATGGTCCAGGTGACGGTGGCTGACGAAGACGTCGCTCACCCGCAACAACTCCCGCGCCGACAACGGACCGAGGTCGCCGAGATCGAACAGCATCGCGCGACGGCCAAAGCGAAAATCGACGTAGAGGCCGGGATCGCCGAATACATCATTGATCAGACGCGACTGGACCAACCAGCTCATGGTGACCTGCTCATAGTGACCTGCTCATGGGAGCTGCCCGATGGTTGAGCCCGCCGTCAAATCTATGGCACGGTGACGATACGGGCGTTCAACTCTCTGAACGATCTGTATACCACTCTCCTTCAACAGCCGTCGCCAGCCAATGCGAGCCCTGGCGGAGCGTGCCGATGCACAGCATCACGTGTGCGGATGCAGATGGCCGCGTCGGCTATTCGGGCTGCTCAGAGCGACCATGTTGAATCAGCCCGATGGAAGTGATCGAACGGAACGATGAGGCGCTGAGCGCCTCAAAACCTTGCTGCTTTTCGAGTCTGCAAAATGTAAAGCGATCCCGCGCGGCGATTCCATAATCGGGCCGCGCGGCTGGCCATCGAAGGCAGACCTGATCCGACCAGCCGTCCGACCTCGGCCGCCCGGTCCAAGCCACGGCCCACTTCGCAATTCCGCCCTTCAGCATCAGATGTCGCCTGCTGCCGTGACGAGCCCGCGGCGCGACGCAATGATCGCACGGTCGATCCGCGCCACCTCGGCAGCGGGGATGACATACTCGTCGCGATCGCGCCAGGCGAAGACGACGAAGGTCGCAAACGCACCGACGGCGCCCAGCGCAACCATCCACCAGATGTGCCAGATCAGCGCAAACCCCATTACGGTCGCGAAGAAGGCACAGACGAATCCGGTCGGTGAATTGCGGGGCATCTCGATGTCCTCGTATTCCCGCGACTCCTTCTCGCGAAGCTGCTCGGCCGTGGCCTTTTCCTTGATCGTCCAATAGGCGTCGAGCCCGGTCACATTGGGCAGGACGGCGAAATTGAACGCGGGCGGCGGCGAGGACGTCGCCCATTCCAACGAACGTCCGTCCCAGGGATCGCCAGTCCGATCGCGTAGCAGTTCGCGATCACGGATGCTGAAGACAAGCTGCAGGATCTGCAGGACGACTCCGATGACGAGGAGCACCATTCCAGCACCGGCAGCCAGCATCCATGGCCGCCATTCGGCGACATCGTAGTGCTGCATGCGACGCGTCATCCCGAGAAGCCCGACCGCATAGAGCGGCACGAAGGTCGCATAGAACCCGGCAAGGGTGAACCAGAACGCCGCTTTGCCCCATCCCTCATGGAGGCGGAAACCGAAGGCCTTCGGAAACCAGTAGGTCATGCCGGCAAACGCCCCGAACAGGACGCCACCGATGATGACATTGTGGAAATGCGCCACCAGGAACAGGCTGTTGTGCAGCAGGAAATCCGCCGGCGGCATCGCCAAGAGCACGCCCGTGAGCCCGCCGAACAGGAACGTCACCATGAAGCCGACCGACCACAGCATCGGTGTCGAATAGCGGACACGACCGCCATACATCGTGAACAGCCAATTATAGATCTTCACGCCGGTCGGGATCGCAATCACCATGCTGGCAATGCCGAAGATGGCGTTCACCTCCGGCCCCGCCCCCATCGTGAAGAAGTGATGCAGCCAGACCATGAACGAGACGATGCAGATCGCCATGGTGGCCAACACCATCGAACGATAGCCGAATAACGACTTGCCGGAAAAGGTCGGCACGATTTCCGAATAGATGCCGAACGCCGGCAGCACCAGGATATAGACCTCGGGATGGCCCCAGGCCCAGATCAGGTTCATGAACATCATGACGTTGCCGCCGGCTTCATTGGTGAAAAAATGGAAGCCGAAATAGCGGTCCAGGATCAGCATGGTCAGCGTCGCTGTCAGGATCGGAAACGCCGCCACGATCAGGAGATTCGACGCGAGCGTGGTCCAGCAGAACATCGGCATCCGCAGGTAGCTCATGCCTCTGGTGCGGAGCTTGAGAATGGTGGTCACGAGATTGATGCCGGCCACCAACGTCCCGACGCCCGAAATCTCCAGCGCCCACAGGTAATAATCGACGCCCACGCCGGGCGAATAGGTCAGCTCCAACAAGGGCGGGAACGGCAGCCACCCGGTGCGTGCGAATTCGCCGACGACGAGTGAGAGATTGACCAGGAGCGCACCGGTCGCGGTCAACCAGAAGCCTACCGAGTTCAAGGTGGGGAATGCAACGTCACGGACCCCGAGCTGCAGCGGGACGACGAGGTTCATGAGCCCGATCACGAACGGCATCGCCACGAAGAAGATCATGATCGTGCCGTGGGCGGAAAAGATCTGGTCGTAATGTTCCGGCGGCAGATAGCCGTTGGAGTGAAACGCGATCGCCTGCTGCAAGCGCATCATGATGGCGTCGGTTCCGCCCCGCAGCAGCATCACGAAGGCGAGCAGCACATACATGATGCCGATCCGCTTGTGATCGACGCTGGTGATCCACTCCCGCCAGAGATAGGGAATGTAGCCCTTGATCAGCACCCACAGCAGAACGCCGAGAATCACGGCAAGCACCACGCCGGCGGCGACCAGGGGAATCGGTTGATCGAATGGAATTGCCGACCAGGTGAGCTTGCCAAGCATCGGTCGCTCCGACGTGTGCGGCTGCCGATCCGGAATCGCTCGGCAGCCGGCCGGTTCCATTGGCGCGTGCCCGGATAAAGGGCCACGCGTCTACATTGCCCGTTGAATACGGAAAAGAACCGATTCGGTTCCAGAGAGTTTCGCGAGACGCGTCACCCGGATGAGGCGACCTTATGGCGGCTGCGCGCCGGTCAACTTCCGCTTTATCGACTTTATCGACCGGGGCCGAGCGCGCTCGCTGCTTGGCACTGCCCGCCGCGGCCACCATCCGCATCACCGCGTCTGGGCCGGCAAGGCCGCAAACGAATCGGATGAAGGCTGCTGCGAGCGAATGTTCGGAATCCGAAGCACCGATTACTCATCCGAGTCCATTTGACAAATTGCCAAAACGAAACCGCCGCGGAGGGGTTTCCTTCGCGGCGGTTTTGATGTGGGGTTTGTGAAGAGGTGTTGGATTGTCCTTTGCAGGCCTGGCGGCGACCTACTCTCCCAAGGCTTGAGCCTTAGTACCATTGGCGCTGAGGAGTTTAACGGCCGAGTTCGGGATGGGATCGGGTTCAGGCTCCTCGCTAAGACCACCAGGCCGGCGAAGGACAACGGGTAAGAAGCAAGCTGTTCGATCGCGATGCGATCGAGGTCCAAATGGACACTGACAATGAGAGCAATCAAGCCGATCGAACGATTAGTACCGGTAAGCTGCATGCATTACTGCACTTCCACATCCGGCCTATCAACGTGGTCGTCTTCCACGGTTCTCAAGGGAATGCTCGTTTTGAGGTGGGTTTCCCGCTTAGATGCCTTCAGCGGTTATCCCGTCCGTACATAGCTATGCTGCACTGCCGCTGGCGCGACAACAGCTCCACCAGAGGTACGTTCACCCCGGTCCTCTCGTACTAGGGGCAAATCCTCTCAACATTCCAACACCCACGGCAGATAGGGACCGAACTGTCTCACGACGTTCTGAACCCAGCTCACGTACCACTTTAATCGGCGAACAGCCGAACCCTTGGGACCTTCTCCAGCCCCAGGATGTGATGAGCCGACATCGAGGTGCCAAACGACGCCGTCGATATGGACTCTTGGGCGTCATCAGCCTGTTATCCCCGGCGTACCTTTTATCCGTTGAGCGATGGCCCATCCACGCGGGACCACCGGATCACTATGACCGACTTTCGTCTCTGCTCGATTCGTAGATCTCGCAGTCAGGCAGGCTTTTGCCATTATACTCGACGAACGATTTCCGACCGTTCTGAGCCTACCTTCGCACGCCTCCGTTACTCTTTGGGAGGCGACCGCCCCAGTCAAACTGCCCACCATGCGCTGTCCCGATCCCGGATGACGGGATGCGGTTAGATATCCATAACCATTAGGGTGGTATTTCACATTGCGGCTCCACCCGAGCTGGCGCCCGAGCTTCAAAGCCTACCACCTATTCTACACAAACAGTCACGAATACCAGCGCAAAGCTACAGTAAAGGTGCACGGGGTCTTTCCGTCTGACCGCAGGAACCCCGCATCTTCACGGGGAATTCAATTTCACTGAGTCTATGTTGGAGACAGCGGGGAAGTCATTACGCCATTCGTGCAGGTCGGAACTTACCCGACAAGGAATTTCGCTACCTTAGGACCGTTATAGTTACGGCCGCCGTTTACCGGGGCTTCGATTCAAGGCTTGCACCTCTCCTCTTAACCTTCCGGCACCGGGCAGGCGTCAGACCCTATACGTCATCTTACGATTTCGCAGAGCCCTGTGTTTTTGTTAAACAGTTGCCACCCCCTGGTCTGTGCCCCCACTGCATGCTTGCGCATACAATGGGCCTCCTTATCCCGAAGTTACGGAGGTAAATTGCCGAGTTCCTTCAACATAGTTCTCTCAAGCGCCTTGGTATACTCTACCAGTCCACCTGTGTCGGTTTCGGGTACGGTCTGATGTGGAGGCTATTTCCTGGAACCCCTTCGAGGCCCGACCAATCCGTTAAGGTCGGACAACACACGGGATTCGTCACCATCCACTGGCTGCAGAATATTCACTGCATTCCCATCGACTACGCCTTTCGGCCTCGCCTTAGGGACCGGCTAACCCTGCGAAGATTAACTTTACGCAGGAACCCTTGGACTTTCGGCGACACTGTCTTTCACAGTGTTTGTCGTTACTCATGCCAGCATTCGCACTTCTGATACCTCCAGGCGCTCTCACGAGTCGCCCTTCGCAGGCTTACAGAACGCTCCGCTACCGCGCATCTTGCGATGCACCCTAAGCTTCGGCTCGTGGCTTGAGCCCCGTTACATCTTCGGCGCAGAAACCCTTATTTAGACCAGTGAGCTGTTACGCTTTCTTTAAAGGATGGCTGCTTCTAAGCCAACCTCCTGGTTGTTTTGGGATTTCCACATCCTTTCCCACTTAGCCACGAATTGGGGGCCTTAGCTGTAGGTCAGGGTTGTTTCCCTCTCCACGACGGACGTTAGCACCCGCCGTGTGACTCCCGGATAGTACTCTCAGGTATTCGGAGTTTGGTTGGGTTTGGTAAGACGGTAAGTCCCCCTAGCCCATCCAGTGCTCTACCCCCTGAGGTATTCGTCCGAGGCGATACCTAAATATCTTTCGCGGAGAACCAGCTATTTCCCAGTTTGATTGGCCTTTCACCCCTAACCACAAGTCATCGGAGCCTTTTTCAACAGGCACCCGTTCGGTCCTCCAGTGAGTGTTACCTCACCTTCAACCTGCTCATGGCTAGATCACTAGGTTTCGGGTCTAATACAACGAACTTGGCGCCCTATTCAGACTCGCTTTCGCTGCGCCTACGCCTATCGGCTTAAGCTTGCTCGTTAAATTAAGTCGCTGGCCCATAATACAAAAGGTACGACGTCACCCAGAACGCATCTTGGGCTCCGTCTGTTTGTAGGTGTCCGGTTTCAGGTCTATTTCACTCCCCTCGTCGGGGTGCTTTTCACCTTTCCCTCACGGTACTGGTTCACTATCGGTCGCTGAGGAGTACTTAGGCTTGGAGGGTGGTCCCCCCATGTTCAGACAGGATTGCACGTGTCCCGCCTTACTCGAGCATGAATGATTGAATTACCCATACGGGGCTATCACCCTCTGAGGCCCTGCTTTCCTGACAGGTTCTGGTTGTCGTTCATTCATGACTGGCCTGGTCCGCGTTCGCTCGCCACTACTAGCGGAGTCTCGGTTGATGTCCTTTCCTCCAGGTACTTAGATGTTTCAGTTCCCTGGGTTCGCTTGAAACCTCCTATGTATTCAGAAGTCTCATACCTTCTCTTGATAACCGGAAATCCAAGACCTCACGGCCTCGAATTCTCTCAGTATCTGATCAAACTCCAAAACCAAGGTCTTGGAGTTCCGGCTATCGAAGGTGGGTTTCCCCATTCGGAAATCCGCGGATCAAAGCTTCTTCGCAGCTCCCCACGGCTTATCGCAGCGTAGCACGTCCTTCATCGCCTCTCAGCGCCAAGGCATCCACCGAACACCCTTAAGGCACTTGATTGCTCTCATCATCAATGTCCACACACTCGGCAGAATGTTCACCGCCCTCACCTCTCCCGAAGGACAGGCGTCAAGGCGGCGCGGACACTGATTTAGAAAGACCAGCTTGCTTCTTAAGATCGAACCGATAGCGAGGCGGTCAAGCTTCGCTAACAGAGCCGTTTACAACAACACGAAAGCTTCACAGCTTCCGTCTTGCGCCGAAACGGCCCGGAGATAGTGAAGGTCACGCACAGTTTAATGCCGAAAGCTCCCGCTCGATTGCTCGAGTGAATGCCCTCAGCCTGCACGATCCCAACTCGGATCGATCTCCTCTTCACGATGTCAGATAACACGCAGCCTCAAGTCCTGGTGAGGACAATGAGATGCGAATTGGTGTCTCGCGGACGATGTCGAACCTGCGCTCTCTCAAGCTGCCGACCGGCAATCAAACCATCTGGTGGAGCCAGACGGGATCGAACCGACGACCTCATGCTTGCAAAGCACGCGCTCTCCCAGCTGAGCTATGGCCCCGTAACCAGAAGACGAATGCCATGCTGCGCCAGAAAAGTGGTGGGCCTGGGAAGACTTGAACTTCCGACCTCACGCTTATCAAGCGCGCGCTCTAACCAACTGAGCTACAAGCCCTTAACGCTTAACGAGGCCTGCGGTGCCGCGATCCACGACGCTGTCGCGCCCGATCGTTGCGCTCAGCCCCTGGCGCGTGTTCGTCCGCGAAGAAAGAGAAACGAAGACGGCGAAATCCCGCCAATGGAGCTCATCAGGATCTGGCGATCGTGATGGCCCCTGAATGTTTCTAAAACGATCCGATAGTGAACGTGATGTTCACTGAAGGATCATCCTTAGAAAGGAGGTGATCCAGCCGCAGGTTCCCCTACGGCTACCTTGTTACGACTTCACCCCAGTCGCTGACCCTACCGTGGTCGGCTGCCTCCATTGCTGGTTAGCGCACCGCCTTCAGGTAAAGCCAACTCCCATGGTGTGACGGGCGGTGTGTACAAGGCCCGGGAACGTATTCACCGTGGCGTGCTGATCCACGATTACTAGCGATTCCAACTTCATGGGCTCGAGTTGCAGAGCCCAATCCGAACTGAGACGGCTTTTTGAGATTTGCGAAGGGTTGCCCCTTAGCTTCCCACTGTCACCGCCATTGTAGCACGTGTGTAGCCCAGCCCGTAAGGGCCATGAGGACTTGACGTCATCCCCACCTTCCTCGCGGCTTATCACCGGCAGTCTCCTTAGAGTGCTCAACTAAATGGTAGCAACTAAGGACGGGGGTTGCGCTCGTTGCGGGACTTAACCCAACATCTCACGACACGAGCTGACGACAGCCATGCAGCACCTGTGTTCCGGGCTCCGAAGAGAAGGTCACATCTCTGCGACCGGTCCCAGACATGTCAAGGGCTGGTAAGGTTCTGCGCGTTGCGTCGAATTAAACCACATGCTCCACCGCTTGTGCGGGCCCCCGTCAATTCCTTTGAGTTTTAATCTTGCGACCGTACTCCCCAGGCGGAATGCTTAAAGCGTTAGCTGCGCCACTGGTGAGTAAACCCACCAACGGCTGGCATTCATCGTTTACGGCGTGGACTACCAGGGTATCTAATCCTGTTTGCTCCCCACGCTTTCGTGCCTCAGCGTCAGTATCGGGCCAGTGAGCCGCCTTCGCCACTGGTGTTCTTGCGAATATCTACGAATTTCACCTCTACACTCGCAGTTCCACTCACCTCTCCCGAACTCAAGATCTTCAGTATCAAAGGCAGTTCTGGAGTTGAGCTCCAGGATTTCACCCCTGACTTAAAGACCCGCCTACGCACCCTTTACGCCCAGTGATTCCGAGCAACGCTAGCCCCCTTCGTATTACCGCGGCTGCTGGCACGAAGTTAGCCGGGGCTTATTCTTGCGGTACCGTCATTATCTTCCCGCACAAAAGAGCTTTACAACCCTAGGGCCTTCATCACTCACGCGGCATGGCTGGATCAGGCTTGCGCCCATTGTCCAATATTCCCCACTGCTGCCTCCCGTAGGAGTTTGGGCCGTGTCTCAGTCCCAATGTGGCTGATCATCCTCTCAGACCAGCTACTGATCGTCGCCTTGGTGGGCCTTTACCCCACCAACTAGCTAATCAGACGCGGGCCGATCTTTCGGCGATAAATCTTTCCCCGTAAGGGCTTATCCGGTATTAGCACAAGTTTCCCTGTGTTGTTCCGAACCAAAAGGTACGTTCCCACGCGTTACTCACCCGTCTGCCGCTGACGTATTGCTACGCCCGCTCGACTTGCATGTGTTAAGCCTGCCGCCAGCGTTCGCTCTGAGCCAGGATCAAACTCTCAAGTTGAACTTGAAGCTTTGAACCGGCTGATCACAACGTTTGACGAGGTCCCACCTATCAATCACCCACGCTTCACAGCGCAAATGATCATGGTGTTACCTTTGAAACATTGTCCGCCGAAGTCTTCTCGTCCGATCTCAGAACCAAAAGCCGAAGCTCTCAACCCCAAGACCCGCAAGGACTCCGCCGTCCACGTTTCTCTTTCTTCATCTTCACTTGTCAAACAGCCTGCGCTTCGAAGCCATAAAGGCTGCGAAGAGCTTCAACCTCGATTATTTCGGTAGCGAGGAAGTCCCGAAAGCCGGGGCGCTTCACATAGCTTATTTTCCGAGATCGTCAAGGGCCAACCAGAAAATAACTTCGTCCCGAAAGTTCAGGCCTCAGTCATCAGTGATGTCCGGCTGGCGTGGCGGGGTGATAGTGCGATGCCGCATTCGACACAAGAACTTTTTGCGACGCCTGTGAATATTTCTGGATAACCCCGCATCGCGCAGCGCGCGCAATGCACAAGGCGGCTCAATCTCGCAAACGCGTCCTGGTCATCGCCGCATGTTCCGACTGAGAAAACTGCTGAAGCGAAGGCATGCGCCCCGCCCTTACCCGCGACTTCGTCCCCGCCAGATCAATCCGTAGTACGCCAGTTGCACGACGAGCGCCGCAGTGAAGCCCGCCGGATACCCCATCCAGACGCCCTCCAGCCCAACCCAACGCGACAGCAGATCGGCAGCCGGCAATTGCACCAGCCAGATCCCGGCCAATGCAATCACTGTTGGCCAGACGACCGTTCCGGTCGAGCGCATGACGCCGGCAAGAACCTCGCTGACACCCGCGAGCACATAGCTCCACAGCGAGATCAGCAGCGCGCGCTCGGCAATCGCCAATGTTGCGGGATCGACCACGAACCACGATAGAACCGCCCGCGAAAACACGCCGAGCGCGATCACCGTCGAAATTCCTACGGCCAGGTCGAGCGTGATTGCGATCCGCGTGACCTTTCCCAGGCGGTCGGGCTTGCCTGCACCGATCGCCTGTGCAGCAAAAACTGTCGCGGCGAGCCCGAACGCCTGCATGGGCACGAGCAGATATCCGACCACCTGATTGACGGCGCCATAAGCCGCAGTCGCGCTCGATCCGAACGGGTTGATCAGTGCGACCATCGCCACTTCCGACAGCGAGGTCACCGCGGTCTGGATCCCGCCGGGCACGCCGATTCCGAAAAACGGCGCAGCGATCTTGGAATCGATACGAAGCCGACGCAGGAACTCCCGGTCGACAGCCATAGGATGCCGCCGCACGCGCAGATAGACGATGAGGCACGGCAGCGATATGGCGCAGGCGATGAAGCTCGCCCATGGAGCACTCGTCACGCCAAGCTGCGGCAGTCCGCACCACCCCTGGATCATGGCCGGCGTCAGCACCAGCGTGATACCGATGTAGATGACCATAACCAGAAGCGGTGTTTGCACGTCACTCGTGCCGCGCAAAAGAAACATATACGCAAAGACCAACGTCACCGCAGGCAACGAGATGAAGGTCACGCGCGCATAGTCGATGGCGGAGGTCATGATGTCTTGCGGCGTGGCCATGATCTCGAGCAACTCCGGAGAGATGCGATAGCCAACGATCGCGACGGCAACGCTGAGCAAGGCGCAGACAGAAAGCGTCGTTCCAGCGGCGCTTTTGACTTGAAGAATGTCCCCTGCCCCATGGGCCCGCGCGACCAGCACGACGCCACCGGAAATCAGCCCGATCAGAAAGGAGACGAGGAGAAAGAAGATCGGAAAGAATGCGGACGCAACGGCCAGCGCCGATGACCCAAGGAGTTGGCCGAAATAGATGGCCGTGATCGTGCCGGACAGCAATTGCAGCGCCGCACTTGCAGTCTGCGGGATCGCAAACCGCACCATCTCCCGCCATAGCGGCGCCTCGCCGGTCGAGTTGGACCGCTCGGCTGCCGTCAGTCGCACTGCTGCCGACCGATCTTCAACCGACGCTGCTTCCGTCCGGGTGGCCGCAGCGTTCGGCAAGGCGGTGCTCGGCGCGCCGCGCGTGCTGCTCGGCGTCATAGCTGTGTAACCGGATCGACCCGCGCGGTTCGTTGGCTTTGCCTTGCGCCGAGCGCTGGAACGTCTCGCCGAAACATCGCAAGAGGCAACTTGGGATCGGCGGCGATCGCCATCAGCAGTTCAACCACATCGTCCAACAAACATTTCATCGCCGTCGCATCAAAGCGATGCGGGCTGAAGACCAGCCGGAAGCCCAGCCGCGCGGCCGGTGCAATCACGAGGCATAATGGAAAATCAATGCCCGCTTCGAAGCTGCCGGTCGCGGTGACCCTGACTTCAGCCGGCGGCACAGCTGTGCTGCTCGCAAGCGAACTCCCGGTCGGATAGTTCTCAAAGACAACGACCGATTCGAACAGAGCCTGGTCCGACGGCACACCGACCCAATGTTGAATGTCGCTCAACAGACTTCGGTCGTACACCTGTTCCTCGGCCTGCCGAACCTGCAAATCCGTCAGCCAATCCGTCACGAGCATTCCCGGATCTATATGAATACGCCGCGGCAGGATGTTGGTGCACAATCCCAGGATCTGCTCGACGCCGGGCAATTCGCCGGGGCGGACAGCGGTCGTCATGCCGAACACGATCTCGTTCTTGTTTGCTTGACGCACGAGAGCCAAAATCCACGCGCCCTGAACAAGGGTATTCATTGTCAGGTGCTGAGTTTGGGCTGTGGCCTGGAGCCGTGCGGTCAACCGCTCCAAGAGTATCGCGCGATGCTCCGCGCATGCATCGGCCGGAGCTGTTGGATCACCTGGCGGCAAATTCAACCGATAGGGCAAGGCTGCACCTTCCAGGCGGTCGAGCCAGAACGCACGGCTAGCGATTTGATCGGCGGAGACGAGCCAGGCGAGATAGTCGCGAAACGATCTGGGTACAGGCATGGCCGAGCGAACTCCGCGCGCGGCGAGATAGAGGTCCATGAACTCCCGCAACAGAGGCGCAATCGACCAACCATCGAGGAGCAGATGGTGAAAGCTCAGAACCAGGGTGTGCTGTGTGGACGCGTGGCGCAGAAGGCTCGCACGCAGCACGTCTCCCGCAGCAAGATCGAGCCCCTGCTTTCGATCCTCGGAGAGAAACTCCTGCAGATGCTGCTCGGCAATGTCAGCCGCGGCCACCGAATTGTCAGTGGCGGACCAGCGCGGCTTTGCGTTCCGCCGCACGACCTGCAATGGCTCCCCCTCGTCGTCCGGAAAGGCGACGCGCAACGCAGGATGCCGAGCCGCCAATTCGTACCATGCTGCCTCTAACGCAGCACAATCGAGCTCGCCTTCCAGATGCAGCCAGATCTGCTCGTGATAAGCTACGCTATCCGGTGACCGCCGGGCGTGCGCCAGCATGATCCGCTGCATCGGCCCGAGCGGCCAGATGTCTTCGATATCGGGATAGTGCTGCTGCAGGGCAGCAAGCCGCGCCTCGTCGAGGCGAACCAACGAGAAATCGGACGGTGTAAATTGCCCTAACGGGCGTGCAGCGCAGTGGCGGATCACCCCGCGCAAGGCTGCCGTGAAGCGCTCGGCCAGATCGTCGATCGAGGCCCGATCATGCGCCGCCGGCCACCAGCGCCACTCGAGCTTCAGCCTGGCGCCACTGATGAGCGCCACCACCTCGAGCAGATGGTCCCTGCCCCGCTCCGGTGCGATCTGAACGCCCGAACTCTCGCCCGCGAGACGCCAGCCTTGCTCCGTGGTTTCATCGAAGCGTCCGAGATAGTTGAAGCTGATCGCGGCTCGTGGCAGCGATCGCAAGACGTCCACGGTCTCGTCGTTGAGATAGCGCAACAATCCCCAGCCGATGCCACCTTGGGGTACCCGGCGAAGATGCTCCTTGATGCGCCTGAGCGCGATGCCTGCCGCCAAGCCGCCATCCCTGAAATCGGCAACGTCCAGTTGTCCCGCATCGAGCCGAACCGGAAACATGGTGGTGAACCAACCGACGGTCCGCGACAGATCTACGGCCGCAACCATGTCTTCACGACCGTGGCCCTCAAGATCGACAAGCGTCGCGGTCTCGGTCTCGCCTCGGGCCGCACGCCAATCGGTCAGTGCGACGGCGAGCGCTGCGAGCAGAGCGTCGTTGATACGAGTATGATAGGCCTTCGGCACGATCGTGAGCAGCGCTTCAGTGTCTTCAGCAGACAATCCTGTCGTCAGACCTTCGGTTTCACCATAGGTTGCAAAGCTGAAATCAACGGCGTGGTCGGTCGGAAATTCCGGCGCATCCCGACAGGTGGCGGTCCAAAAATCGAGTTCGTCCAATACTTCCGCCGAGTGCGCATGGCTTGAAATTCGTGTGGCCCATGTCCCGAACGAAGTGGTTTTGTTGGCAAGAGTGATCGTCTCGCGGCGTTCGAGCTGATCGTAGCCGGCCATGAAATCCTCGATCAGGATGCGCCAGGACACGCCGTCGACGACGAGATGGTGGATGATGAACAGAAGCCTGCCGGGGGCCTCGGCACCGAAATCGAACCAGGCGGCAACAACCAGCCGGCCGGCGCTGGGGTCGAGACCTTGCTGAAGCGCGGTCGCTGCAATTTCCAGCTGAGATATTCGCGCGGCGGGGGCGAGCTCCGCCAAATCGAAATGTGAGAGCGTGACGGAGACCTCATCAACCGGCAAAAGCTGCTGCCGCCAGCCGGCCTCCTCTCGGACAAATCGGCTGCGCAGCGCATCGTGATGGATCAGGAGCGATGCGAGCGCGCGCTCGAGGTGAGCCTGTTTGATATCAGCCGGCACTTCAAGCAGGACAGACTGGTTGAAGTGGTTGATCGGTCCCGGCTGTTCGAAGAACCAGCGCTGAATCGGAGTCAAAGGTGCACGGTCCGGCGCGCTATCGACATCGACGACAATTTGCGATCGATCCGCGACCTGGGCCAGTGTCGCGACGGTCTGGTATTGAAAGATCTGCCGCGGCGTGATCGTCACACCGCTGGCGCGCGCACGCGAGACGAGTTGCATGGATTGGATCGAGTCGCCTCCGAGCTCGAAGAAGTTGTCATTGATGCCGACGCGGTCGAGGCCGAGGACCTCGGCGAACAGGCCGGCCAGCACGGTCTCGACCGGATTGCGCGGCGGCTGCTCGCCGGCCCCGCGATTGCGGTCGGGCGCCGGCAACGCGTTGCGGTCGAACTTGCCGTTCGGGGTCAACGGCAGCCGGTCCAGCCGCACGATCGCCGACGGCACCATGTAGTCCGGCAGCCCCTGTTGCAGCTGGCGGCGCAGCTCGCTGATGTCGGCCGAGGCTTCCGGATCCGCCACCACATAGGCCACCAGCCGCTTGCCGGCGCCATCCTCGCGTATGACAGCTGCAGCCTGCGTCACGCCGGGCTGCGCCAACAGCGCCGCCTCGATCTCGCCGAGCTCGATGCGGAAGCCACGCAGCTTCACCTGAGTATCCAGCCGCCCCAAGAACTCCAGTTCGCCATCGGCGCGCCAGCGCACCAGGTCTCCGGTGCGGTACAGCCGCTCGCCGGGCGTGAACGGGTTCGGCAGGAAGCGCTCCGCCGTCAGCCCCGGCCGCCGCAGATAGCCGCGCGCGACACCGATGCCGCCGATATGGAGCTCGCCGGCCACCCCGACCGGCACCGGCTGCAGTCGCCGGTCCAGCACATAGCTCCTGGTGTTCGGCAACGGACGGCCGATCGGCGGCCGGCCAGCGCCGTCGCAGCGGAACATGGTGGTGCACACGCTGGCTTCGGTCGGACCATAGGCGTTGAATACCTGCCGCCCCGCCAGCCATGGCCGCAACAGCTCCGCCGAGCAGGCCTCGCCGCCGACGAGCAGCGTCTTCAGATCCTTGAACTCGGCGACAGGCAAGGCGGCCAGCGCCGCCGGCGGCAGCAGCACCGTGCTGATGCGCTGCCGCAGCAGCAGCTCGCGCAACGGCTCGCCCGGCATCAGCTCGTGCTGGGCCGCCAGCACCAGCGCCGCCCCGACCCGCCAGCTCATCACCAGGTCCCACACCGCCGCATCGAAGCTGATCGAGGCGAACTGCAGGATGCGGTCGCTCTCCTCCAGCGGCAGCCGTGCCAGCTGCGCGTCGGCAAGGTTCATGATGCCGCGATGGCTGATCATCACCCCCTTCGGCTTGCCGGTCGAGCCCGAGGTGTAGATCACATAGGCCAGATGATCGGCATCGACACCGCTCATCGGCGCCGTCTCGGGATGCGCGGCAATCGCCTGTCCATCGACATCGAGCCGCACCACGATCGCATCGCTCGCCGGCAGGCGCTGCAGCAGCGCCTCCTGCGTCAGCAGCACCTCAACCTTGGCATCATCCAGCATGTAGGCCAGCCGCTCGGCCGGATAGCGCGGGTCGAGCGGCAGATAGGCCCCGCCCGCCTTGAGGATGCCGAGCACCCCCACCACCATGTCCAGCGAGCGCTCCACACACAGCCCGACGATCACGTCGGGGCCGACGCCCAGCCCGCGCAGATGATGCGCCAGCTGGTTGGCGCAGCGATCGAGCTCGCCATAGCAAAGCTCGTCATCTTCCCAGATCGCCGCAACCGCATCCGGCCGGCGTTCCGCATGCGCGGCGAACAGCTCGTGCAGGCAGACATCCTGCGGGTAGCTCGCCGCGGTGTCGTTCCAGTCCACGATCAGCCGCCGCCGCTCGGCCTCGCTCAGCAGATCGAGCGCAGACAATGGTCGGTCGGGCTCCGCCACGATCCCGTCCAGCACCCGCATGAAGTGCTCCACCAGCCGTGCGATCGTGCTGTCCTCGAACAAATCGGCGGCATAGACCAGCGAGCCCTGTAGCGCGCCATCGGCTTCCGCCAGCGACAGCTCCAGATCGAACTTGGCCGCCACCGTTCCGGTCGCGAACGGTTCGATGGAAAGGCCCGCCATCCGCCCTGCCCGCTGCGGCATGTTCTGCAGCGCGAACACCACCTGGAAGATCGGCTCCCGGCTCAGGTCGCGAACCGGATGCAGCGCCTCCACCAGCTTCTCGAACGGCAGGTCCTGATGCGCATAGGCATCGAGCGCGGTCGCCTTCACCCGCCGCAGCAGTTGGCGGAACGACGGCGCACCCGCAAGATCGGTGCGCAGCGCCAGCATGTTGACGAAGAAGCCGATCAGGTTCTCCGTCTCGGCCCGTGTCCGTCCTGCGATCGGCGTCCCCACCACCACATCGTCCTGGCCGCTCCAGCGCGCCAGCACGACGTCGAACGCCGCCAGCAGCACCATGAACAGGGTCGCGCCCTCCGCACGCGCCAGCTGCGACAGCGCCACGGTGCGCCTCTCGTCGATCGTGAAGCGATGCAAAGCGCCGCGGAAGCTCGGCACCGCCGGCCGCGGCCGGTCGGTTGCAAGCTCCAGCCCGGCCGGTGCGCCGGACAGCTGCTGCGTCCAATAGCCAAGCTGCCGCTGCAGCGTCTCTTCCGCCAACCAGCGCCGCTGCCACACTGCATAGTCGGCATATTGGATCGGCAGGGCTGGCAATGGCGAGGAACGTCCCGCCGCAAAGGCCGCATATAGCTGCTCCACCTCCCCGACCAGCACCCCCATCGACCAGCCGTCCGACACCACGTGATGCATCGACAGCACCAGCACGTGGTCCTCGGGCGCCAGCTGCAGCAGCGCCGCCCGCAACAGCCGGTCACGGGCCAGGTCGAACGGCTGCTGCATGATGCGCTCCGCCCGCTGCCGCGCCTCCTCCGCGGAGACCACAACCGGCTCCAGCTCGACCTGCCAGGGCGGATCGATCCGCTGCACCGCGCTCTCACCCTGCGGCTCGAACCGCGTCCGCAACACCTCGTGCCGTCGAACCACCTCGCTCAAAGCCGCCGACAGTGCCGCGCCATCAAGCCGGCCCACCAGCCGCACCGCCGCCGAGATGTTGTAGGTCCCGCCCGCAAGCCCAAGCTGCTCCACAAACCAAAGCCGCTCCTGACCATGCGACAACAGCAACGGCGCATCGCGCGGAGCGCACGGGATATCCCGAACGACACGCCGTCCTTCGGCAGCGGCGGCCATTCGCCGCTGCAGCAGTTCACGCCGCAACGATGCAATGTTGGTCATCCCATGCTCCCGATCACGGCCTCGGATTGGTCGCGCTTGGCGCTGACATCGTCCAGATCCTGCAAGGCGATCTTGAGCTCTTCGGCTGTCATCGACTCGATATCGCCGGCGAGCGCCTCTTCAACATGCAGCGCAATGTCAGCCACCGTGGGTCCCGTGAAGATCACACGGACAGGCAGCTCAATTCCAAGCGTGGCCCGCACCTGGCCGATGAGCTGCATCGCCAGCAGCGAATGGCCTCCGAGCTCGAAGAAGTTGTCATTGATGCCGACGCGGTCGAGGCCGAGGACCTCGGCGAACAGGCCGGCCAGCACGGTCTCGACCGGATTGCGCGGCGGCTGCTCGCCGGCCCCGCGATTGCGGTCGGGCGCCGGCAACGCGTTGCGGTCGAACTTGCCGTTCGGGGTCAACGGCAGCCGGTCCAGCCGCACGATCGCCGACGGCACCATGTAGTCCGGCAGCCCCTGTTGCAGCTGGCGGCGCAGCTCGCTGATGTCGGCCGAGGCTTCCGGATCCGCCACCACATAGGCCACCAGCCGCTTGCCGGCGCCATCCTCGCGTATGACAGCTGCAGCCTGCGTCACGCCGGGCTGCGCCAACAGCGCCGCCTCGATCTCGCCGAGCTCGATGCGGAAGCCACGCAGCTTCACCTGAGTATCCAGCCGCCCCAAGAACTCCAGTTCGCCATCGGCGCGCCAGCGCACCAGGTCTCCGGTGCGGTACAGCCGCTCGCCGGGCGTGAACGGGTTCGGCAGGAAGCGCTCCGCCGTCAGCCCCGGCCGCCGCAGATAGCCGCGCGCGACACCGATGCCGCCGATATGGAGCTCGCCGGCCACCCCGACCGGCACCGGCTGCAGTCGCCGGTCCAGCACATAGCTCCTGGTGTTCGGCAACGGACGGCCGATCGGCGGCCGGCCAGCGCCGTCGCAGCGGAACATGGTGGTGCACACGCTGGCTTCGGTCGGACCATAGGCGTTGAATACCTGCCGCCCCGCCAGCCATGGCCGCAACAGCTCCGCCGAGCAGGCCTCGCCGCCGACGAGCAGCGTCTTCAGATCCTTGAACTCGGCGACAGGCAAGGCGGCCAGCGCCGCCGGCGGCAGCAGCACCGTGCTGATGCGCTGCCGCAGCAGCAGCTCGCGCAACGGCTCGCCCGGCATCAGCTCGTGCTGGGCCGCCAGCACCAGCGCCGCCCCGACCCGCCAGCTCATCACCAGGTCCCACACCGCCGCATCGAAGCTGATCGAGGCGAACTGCAGGATGCGGTCGCTCTCCTCCAGCGGCAGCCGTGCCAGCTGCGCGTCGGCAAGGTTCATGATGCCGCGATGGCTGATCATCACCCCCTTCGGCTTGCCGGTCGAGCCCGAGGTGTAGATCACATAGGCCAGATGATCGGCATCGACACCGCTCATCGGCGCCGTCTCGGGATGCGCGGCAATCGCCTGTCCATCGACATCGAGCCGCACCACGATCGCATCGCTCGCCGGCAGGCGCTGCAGCAGCGCCTCCTGCGTCAGCAGCACCTCAACCTTGGCATCATCCAGCATGTAGGCCAGCCGCTCGGCCGGATAGCGCGGGTCGAGCGGCAGATAGGCCCCGCCCGCCTTGAGGATGCCGAGCACCCCCACCACCATGTCCAGCGAGCGCTCCACACACAGCCCGACGATCACGTCGGGGCCGACGCCCAGCCCGCGCAGATGATGCGCCAGCTGGTTGGCGCAGCGATCGAGCTCGCCATAGCAAAGCTCGTCATCTTCCCAGATCGCCGCAACCGCATCCGGCCGGCGTTCCGCATGCGCGGCGAACAGCTCGTGCAGGCAGACATCCTGCGGGTAGCTCGCCGCGGTGTCGTTCCAGTCCACGATCAGCCGCCGCCGCTCGGCCTCGCTCAGCAGATCGAGCGCAGACAATGGTCGGTCGGGCTCCGCCACGATCCCGTCCAGCACCCGCATGAAGTGCTCCACCAGCCGTGCGATCGTGCTGTCCTCGAACAAATCGGCGGCATAGACCAGCGAGCCCTGTAGCGCGCCATCGGCTTCCGCCAGCGACAGCTCCAGATCGAACTTGGCCGCCACCGTTCCGGTCGCGAACGGTTCGATGGAAAGGCCCGCCATCCGCCCTGCCCGCTGCGGCATGTTCTGCAGCGCGAACACCACCTGGAAGATCGGCTCCCGGCTCAGGTCGCGAACCGGATGCAGCGCCTCCACCAGCTTCTCGAACGGCAGGTCCTGATGCGCATAGGCATCGAGCGCGGTCGCCTTCACCCGCCGCAGCAGTTGGCGGAACGACGGCGCACCCGCAAGATCGGTGCGCAGCGCCAGCATGTTGACGAAGAAGCCGATCAGGTTCTCCGTCTCGGCCCGTGTCCGTCCTGCGATCGGCGTCCCCACCACCACATCGTCCTGGCCGCTCCAGCGCGCCAGCACGACGTCGAACGCCGCCAGCAGCACCATGAACAGGGTCGCGCCCTCCGCACGCGCCAGCTGCGACAGCGCCACGGTGCGCCTCTCGTCGATCGTGAAGCGATGCAAAGCGCCGCGGAAGCTCGGCACCGCCGGCCGCGGCCGGTCGGTTGCAAGCTCCAGCCCGGCCGGTGCGCCGGACAGCTGCTGCGTCCAATAGCCAAGCTGCCGCTGCAGCGTCTCTTCCGCCAACCAGCGCCGCTGCCACACTGCATAGTCGGCATATTGGATCGGCAGGGCTGGCAATGGCGAGGAACGTCCCGCCGCAAAGGCCGCATATAGCTGCTCCACCTCCCCGACCAGCACCCCCATCGACCAGCCGTCCGACACCACGTGATGCATCGACAGCACCAGCACGTGGTCCTCGGGCGCCAGCTGCAGCAGCGCCGCCCGCAACAGCCGGTCACGGGCCAGGTCGAACGGCTGCTGCATGATGCGCTCCGCCCGCTGCCGCGCCTCCTCCGCGGAGACCACAACCGGCTCCAGCTCGACCTGCCAGGGCGGATCGATCCGCTGCACCGCGCTCTCACCCTGCGGCTCGAACCGCGTCCGCAACACCTCGTGCCGTCGAACCACCTCGCTCAAAGCCGCCGACAGTGCCGCGCCATCAAGCCGGCCCACCAGCCGCACCGCCGCCGAGATGTTGTAGGTCCCGCCCGCAAGCCCAAGCTGCTCCACAAACCAAAGCCGCTCCTGACCATGCGACAACAGCAACGGCGCATCGCGCGGTACCGGCAACAACAGTGGCGCTGATGGCGCTGGCGCGAGCTGCAGCCGCTCGGCCAAGCCTGCGACCGTGGGCGACTCGAACAACGTGCGCAAAGGGACTTGGACTGCGAGTTCCTGCTGTGCACGGGCCACCACTTGGGTCGCAAGCAGTGAATGTCCCCCGAGCGCGAAGAAATCGTCATTGACGCCAACGCGATCAACACCGAGAACATCGGCGAAGATAGCCGCCAATGTCAGTTCAGCCGCGTTGCGGGGCGCAATGTAGTCATCCTCTCCGTGCCGATCCGGCGCCGGCAGCGCATTGTAATCGAGCTTGCCGTTCGAGGTCAGCGGCAAACGATCGAGCCGCATCACAGTCGAAGGCACCATGTAGTCCGGAAGGGATTGCTGCAGTCGAGCGCGCACCTCACTCACATCGAGGGCGACATCCCGAGACGGCACCACATAGGCGACAAGTTGCTTGCCGGCAGTGCCGTCGCGTACCACCACGGCTGCTCGCTCGACCCCGGGCTGCGCCAGCATCGCTGCCTCGATCTCGCCGAGCTCGATACGGAAACCGCGGATCTTCACCTGATGGTCAATGCGGCCGAGATAATCGAGCTGACCGTTCGCCCTCCAACGCACCAGGTCGCCGGTACGGTAGAGCCGCTCACCCGATGCAAACGGGCTTGGCACGAAGCGCTCGGCCGTCAGGCCGGGCCGGCCGAGGTAGCCGCGGGCAAGGCCTGCGCCGCCAACATAAAGCTCGCCCGCAACCCCGATCGGCGCAGGTTCGAGCCCCCGGTCGAGAACGTAGGTCTGCAGATCGGGAATCGGGCAGCCAATCGCGCTCGCGGCGGCCTCGACATCCGCCCGCCTGACGGGCCGCCAGGTCACATGGACCGTGGTCTCGGTGATGCCGTACATATTGATGAGTTGTGGCTGCGTGTCGCCATGCCGCTCGAACCAAGGCGCAAGCTCGGCAAAATTCAGCGCCTCGCCACCGAAGATCACAAAGCGGAGCGCCAGCTCCCGGGCCGCATCGCGATCGGCCCGGATCAGCCCGGCGAAGGCCGACGGCGTCTGATTGAGGACCGTGACGCCTTCGCGCGCCAAAAGCTCATGAAACAGATCGGGCGACCGGCTGATCCAGTAGGGCACCACCACCAGCCTGCCGCCCTTGAGCAGCGCACCCCACACCTCCCAGACAGAAAAATCGAAGGCGAGCGAATGAAACAAGGTCCAGACGTCCTCTGGGCCGAAGCTGAACCAGGCATCCGTGGCAGCCAACAACCTGGTGACACGATCATGGGGAATGAGCGTGCCCTTGGGCTTGCCGGTAGAACCTGACGTGTAGATGACATAAGCGAGGTTGTCGGACGCGCAGTTGCTTGCCGGCGCCGTCTCAGGATGGCGCGCGATATCTGGCCAGTCGCGGTCGAGTTGCACCACGATGGCGTCATTCGCAGGCAGGCGATCGCCGCGGCCTTGCTGGGTGAGCAGGATCCGCGCCCTGGCATCATCAAGCATGTAGGCGAGCCGCTCGGCCGGGTAGCTCGGGTCGAGCGGTAGATAGGCGCCGCCCGCCTTGAGGATGCCGAGCAGGCCGACCACAGCGTCGATCGAGCGCTCGAGATAAAGGCCGACGACGACCTCGGGACCGACGCCGAGTTCCTGCAGGTGATGCCCTAGCTGATTGGCGCGACGATCGAGTTCACCGTAAGTCAGCGTCTCGCTTTCGAAGCTGAGCGCAACCGCGTCCGGCGTCCGCGCAGCCTGCGCAGCAAACAGCTCGTGCAGCACAGCTGTCGAATAGCTCGCCGGCGCTGGGTTGAACTCCGTCACGACCTGGCGCTGCTCGTCCTCGCTCAGTAATGACATCGCCGACAGCGGCCGCGCCGGATCGACGATGATCTGATCCAAAATCTGCTCAAAATGACCGATCAGCCGTTCGATCGCCGACGCCTCGAACCGCTCGGCATCATAGATCAGCTTGACCAGCAGCGACTGTTCGCCGATGACCTGCAGGGTCAGCGGATAGTTGGTCCGCTCGGACGTGGTGACACTCCTGATCCGCAAGGTCCGCGTGAGAGCGGTCACCGCGGATAGTTGCGTCGGATAGTTCTCGAATGCGACAATGCTCTCGAACAGCGGTGTGCCATCCGACACCTCGCTCCAGCGCTGGACCAGGGACAGCGGGCTATATTGATGTTCCAGCAACTCCGTCTGGCGCGCCTGGACCTCGCGCAGCCAATCCAGCACATGGTGATGACGCGGCAGTGCGATACGCAGCGGCAGCGTGTTGACGAACAGGCCGACTGTGCGCTCGACGTCCGGTATATCAGCTGGGCGTCCTGATACCGTGACGCCGAATACCACGTCATCCCTGTCGCAGTAGCGGCCAAGCAGCAGAGCCCAGGCTCCCTGCACCAGCGTGTTGATGGTCAATTTGTGATGGCGTGCGAAGCTCTCGAGCGTGGTCAACTCCGTCCCGATCACGTGGCTATGCTCGGCATAACGCTCGCTTCGCGTGGCGTCAGGCTGGGGTCGCGCCAGGAGCAAGGAGGTCGGCGTGTCGAAGCCTGCGAGACGCTGCCGCCAATAGGCTTCCGCCGCCGGCATGTCCTGGCGCTGCAGCCAGGCGATGTAGTCACGGAACGGACGCACCGGAATCAGCTGCGGCGCCTCACGCCGGCTCAGAGCGACGTAGGCAGCAAAGACGTCATCGAGCAGCAGCGGCATCGACCAGCCATCGAACAGGATGTGATGGCTGTTCCAGAGCAGGCCGTAAGCGCGCTCACCGGTTCGGATCAAGCAGAGCCGCATCAGCGGCGGGCGGTCGAAATCGAAGTTGCGGGTCCTCTCGGCCTGCTGCAGCTCCGTGAACCGAGTCTCCTGCTCGGCAGCAGGCAAGCCTCGCCAATCCTCGCGCGCGAAAGGCAGCACAGCCCTGCGCAAGACGACCTGTAGCTGTATTGCCAGATCCTGGCCGACAAAGGCGCTCCGCAGCACGGCATGACGCGCCACCGCCAGTTGCCAGGCCTGCTCGAAGGCATCGACATCGAGCGCTCCCTCCAGCCGACAGGCCAGCGAGATCACGTAGAGCGCGGAGTCGGGCTCGTAGAGGCTATGGAACAGCATGCCCTGCTGCATCGGCGACAACGGATAGATGTCCTCGACCTGCCGTGGGCCGCCGACTGAGGCGATGAGGCGATCGAGGTGCTGCTGACCGATCCTGGGCTGTCCCTTGGTCTTGCTCGTATGCATGTTCATCGATCGGCTCCGATCTCAGAGAGTGAGGTGGCCCTGGAGGAGTGGGAAATCAGACAGCGTGAAGCCGCCATCGCTGATTTCGCAGTGCTCGATCAGAGCCTGCAGGTATGCGACAAGACCCGCTGCAAGAGCCTCGATGGTCGATGCGTCGTGAGATGCCGGACTGTAGACCCACTGCAGCTGCAGGCGACCGTCGCGGACGTAGGCGGAGACGTCGATCAGATGCGCCCGCCTGTTGCGCCCGTCCTGTTGGGCGCCGACGTCTTCCGGCGCAAAGCGCAAGGCCCCTGCTCCGCCGCTGCCGTCGAGCTGGCCGAGATAGTTGAAGCTGATCTCGGGGCTGACCTCCGGCACGGCTGCGCCAGCGAGATAGCGCAGCAGGCCGTAGCCGATGCCGCGGTGGGGCACGGCCCGCAGCTGCTCCTTGACCGCCTTCAGCGCCGCGCCGGGATCGGATGCTGCCCCGAGATCGAGCAGCACCGGGAACAGGCTGGTGAACCAGCCCACCGTCCGCGAGACGTCCAGCTCGGCAAACAGCTCCTCGCGGCCATGGCCTTCGAGCGCAACCAAGAGCCGTCGTTGCCCGATCCACTCGGCACAAGCCTCGACCAGCGCCGTCAGCAGCACGTCGTTGATCTGGGTGTGATAGACTCCGGGCACGTCCTGCAGCAGCGCCCGCGTCTGCGCCGCATCCAGCGTCACGCTCACCATGCGCACCGTGTCGGCATGGTTGGTCCCGCCCTCATGGTCGCGCGGCAGACGAGACGCCTCCGCCCAGGGCTGGCCCTGCCAATAGGCCAGCTCGCGCTGTAAGCTCTCCGAGCCGGCATGCACCACCAGCCGTTCGGCCCAGGCCCGGAACGAGGTGGTCTTTGCCGCCAGCCTGACCGGCTCACCTTGCTGCAAGGCCGAGAGAACAGTGGCGAGGTCCTCCAGCAGGATCCGCCACGACACCCCATCCACCACCAGATGATGGACGATCAGCAGCAGCCGCCGGCCCTGGGAGCCGAGATCGAACAGCCCGGCGCAAAGCAAGGGGCCATCGGCCAGATCGAGGCTCGCCTGCAGCCGGTCGGCATGCTTCTTAAGCGCCGCGGGCTGCACCGCCGCGCCAAGCTCGGTGAGATCGATCGGCTCGCAGGCGAGCTGAACGGCAGCCTCGTCCTGCCCATGCAGCTGCCGCCAGCTCTCTCCCTGCCGATGGAAGCGCAGCCGCAGCGCATCGTGATGGCGCAGCAGATGGCTCATTGCCTCGCTCACCAGTCCAGGCGTCACCGCCGCAGCCGCATCCAGCAGCACCGCCTGGTTGAAGTGATGCGGCGCTGCGAGCTCCTGGTCGAAGAACCAGTGCTGGATCGGGCTCAGCGGCACCTCGCCGGTCACCAGCCCCTGCTCGGCCGTGACCGCCGTCGCATGACCGGCGACCGCCGCAAGCGCTGCGATGGTCTGCTGCTCGAACACCTGCCGCGCCGTCAGGCTCAGCCCGGCCCGCTTGGCCCGCGCCACCACCTGGATCGACTGGATCGAGTCGCCGCCGAGTTCAAAGAAGTTGTCGGTGACGGAGACGCGTTCCAGCTTGAGCACCTCGCGCCAGATCGCAGCGAGCGCGGCTTCGGTGGCGTTGCGCGGGGCGATGATCTCGCCCCGGCCCTGCCACTCCGGCGCCGGCAGCGCGTTGCGGTCGAGCTTGCCGTTCGGCGACAATGGCAGCCGGTCCAGCCGGACGATCGCCGACGGCACCATGTGGTCCGGCAGCGTGGCCTGCAGATGCCGCCTCAACGCGTCGGCCTCGCAGCGCGCATCGTCGCGTGTCGTGACGTAGCCGACCAGCCGCCGCTCGCCGCTGTCCTCGCGCACCACCACCGCGGCCTGCTCCACCTCGGCATGGGCCGAGAGCGCCGCCTCGATCTCGCCGAGCTCGATCCGGAAGCCGCGGATCTTGACCTGGTGATCGATGCGGCCGAGGTAATCCAGCGCGCCGTCACTGCGCCAGCGCGCGAGATCCCCGGTGCGGTACAGCCGCTCGCCGGGCGTGAACGGATTCGGCACGAACCGCTCCGCAGTCAGCCCAGGCCGCAGCAGATAGCCGCGGGCAACACCGATGCCGCCGATATGGAGCTCGCCGGCCACCCCGATCGGAACCGGGTTGAGGCGATGATCCAGCACGTAGAGCTGGATGTTGCTGATCGGACGGCCGATCGGCACCTGCGTGGCGGCAGGCTCCAGCCGGCACGCCCACGCGCTGACGTCGACCGCAGCTTCGGTCGGGCCGTAGAGGTTATGCAGCCGGCACGACGGCAGCAGGTCGAGGAAGCGGTTCTGCGTCTCCACCGCCAGCGCCTCGCCGCTGCAGATGGTCGCGCGCAAGGAGCCGCATCGCTTCAGATCCGCAGCCTCCAGGAAGGCCTGCAGCATCGAGGGCACGAAGTGGACGATGCTTACCCTGGCCTGCTCGATCAGCTCGGCCAGATAGGCCGGATCCTGATGGCCGCCGGGCCGGGCGATCACCAGCTCGGCGCCGTGGGCCAAGGGCCAGAAGAACTCCCACACCGAGACGTCGAAGCCGAACGGGGTCTTCTGCAGCACCCGGTCGTCGGGCGTGAGTTGATAGGCCGCCTGCATCCAGGCCAGGCGGTTGACGATGCCGCGATGGGCGTTCATCACCCCCTTCGGCCTGCCGGTCGAGCCCGAGGTGTAGATCACGTAAGCGAGGTTGGCCGGCGTGCAGCTGGTGCTTGGCGCGGTGTCGGGATGGCGCGCGATCTCGGGCCAGTCGGCATCGAGCCGCACCACGCTCGCCGTGCCCGCAGCCAGGCGCTCGACCAGGTTCGCCTGGGTCAGCAGCACCGGCGCCATGGCGTCATCCATCATGTAGGCCAGCCGCTCGGCCGGATAGCTCGGATCGAGCGGCAGATAGGCTCCGCCGGCCTTGAGAATACCAAGCAGCGCGACCACCATCTCCAACGATCGCTCGGCCAGCACGCCGACCACGACGTCGGGGCCGACACCCAGCCCTTGCAGATGATGCGCCAGCTGGTTAGCACGGCGGTCGAGCTCGCCGTAGCTCAAGGTGGCGTCCGCAAAGCGCAGCGCGATTCTGTCAGGCGTGCGCGCCGCCTGGATCGCCAACGGCTCATGCAATAGCCCTTGCGGAGTACCCGCCGCCGTGGCGTTGAATGCGCTGACCACCTGCTGCTGCTCGGCATCGCTCAATAGCGACAGCGCCGAGAGTGGCCGGTCCGCATCGGCCACGATCTCCCCCAGCAGCCGCGCCAGGTGCTGGAGCAAGCGCTCGACCGCGGTTGTCTCGAACCGTTCGCGCTCCGCGATCAGGCGGAACGAGAGCTGCTCGCCGACCGTCACCTGCAGGGTCAGCGGATAATTGGTGCGCTCCAGCGGACGGACCTCGCTGATCCGGATCGTCTCGGCGAGCCCGCCCAGCGCCGACATCTCCGCCGGATAGTTCTCGAACGCCACGATGCTCTCGAACAGCGGCGTCGCAGCCGGCAGCTCGCTCCAGCGCTGCACCTCGGCAAGCGGAGAGTATTGGTAGTCGGTCAGCTCGCTCTGCCGCGCCTGCACCTCACCCAGAAACTCCAGCACGTTTGCCTGCTCCGGCAGCGCCACGCGCAGCGGCAGCGTGTTGATGAACAGCCCGACCGTGCGCTCCACCTCAGGCAACTCGGCCGGACGGCCCGACACCGTAACGCCGAACACGACGTCATTGCTGTCGCCGTAGCGGCCGAGCAGCAGCGCCCAGGCCCCCTGCACCAGCGTGTTGACGGTCAGCCGGTGCCGACGCGCGAAGCTCTCGATCGCGCCAAGCGCGATCTCGCAGGCCTGCTCGGCATAGCGGTCTTGGCTTTGCTCCGTCAGCACCGAGGCCGCAGGACGGCCGAGCCCGAGCGAACTCGGCGTGCCGAAGCCGGCCAGACGCTGCCGCCAATAGGCTTCCGCCGCAGCCATGTCCTGGCGTTGCAGCCAGGCGATGTAGTCGCGGAACGGACGCAGCGGGATCAGCTGCGGCGCCTCGCGCCGGCTCAGGGCCACATAGGCTGCGAACACCTCATCGAGCAGCAGCGGGATCGACCAGCCGTCGAACAGGATGTGATGGCTGTTCCAGAGCAGGCGGTAGTCATTATCCCCGGTCCGGATCAGGCAAAGCCGCAGCAGCGGCGGAGATGCGAAGTCGAAGCCGCGGCTGCGCTCGGCCTGCTGCAAGGCCTCGAACCGCACCTCCTGCTCGGCGGCAGGCAAGCCTCGCCAATCCTCGCGCACGAACGGAAGCTTCGCTGCGCGCAACACCACCTGCAGCGGCACCGCCAGATCCTGGCCGACAAAGGCCGAGCGCAGTACCGCGTGACGGGCCACCACTGTCTGCCAAGCCTGCTCGAACGCATCGCCATCCAGCGCACCTTCCAGCCGGCAGGCCAGCGAGATCACATAGACCGCGCTCTCGGGCGCATAGAGGCTGTGGAACAGCATGCCCTGCTGGGTCGGCGACAACGGATAGATGTCCTCGACCTGCCGTGGGCCGCCGACTGAGGCGACGACGCGGTCAAGCTCGTCCTGGCGCAGTCCGGCCAGCGGGATGTCCGACGGCGTCAGGCCGCCGTCACTCGCCGCGCAGTGCGCGATCAGCGCACGCAAGGCTGCGACATGATCCTCGGCGAGCGCCGTGATCGTGGCGGCCTCATGCAGCTCGGAGCTGTAGAACCACTGCAGCTGCAGGCAGCCGTCGCGGACATGGGCGGAGACGTCGATCAGATGCGCCCGCCGGTTGCGCCCGTCCTGCTGGGCACCGACGTCTTCCGGCGCAAAGCGCAAGGCCCCTGCTCCGCCGCTGCCGTCGAGCTGGCCGAGATAGTTGAAGCTGATCTCGGGGCTGACCTCCGGCACGGCTGCGCCAGCGAGATAGCGCAGCAGGCCATAGCCGATGCCGCGGTGGGGCACGGCCCGCAATTGCTCCTTCACCACCTTCAGCGCCGCGCCGGCATCGGATGTGCCTTCGACCTCGAGCAGCACCGGGAACAGGCTGGTGAACCAGCCTACCGTGCGCGAGACGTCCAGCTCGGCAAACAGCTCCTCGCGGCCATGGCCTTCGAGCGCAACCAACAGCCGTCGTTGTCCGGTCCACTCGGCACAAGCCTCGACCAGCGCCGTCAGCAACACGTCGTTGATCTGGGTGTGATAGACCCCGGGCACGTCCTGCAGCAGCGCCCGCGTCTGCGCCGCATCCAGCGTCACGCTCACCATGCGCACCGTGTCGGCACGGTTGGTCCCGCCGTCATGGTCGCGCGGCAGACGGGACGCCTCCGCCCAGGGCTGGCCCTGCCAATAGGCCAGCTCGCGCTGCAAGCTCTCCGAGCCGGCATGCGCCGCCAGCCGTTCGGCCCAGACCCGGAACGAGGTGGTCTTCGCCGCCAGCCTGACCGGCTCGCCCCGCTGCAGCGTCGAGAGAACAGTGGCGAGGTCCTCCAGCAGGATCCGCCACGACACCCCGTCCACCACCAGATGATGCACGATCAGCAGCAGCCGCATGCCCTGCTCCCCAAGATCGAACAGCGCCGCGCGCAGCAAGGGGCCGTCGGCCAGATCGAGGCTCGCCTGCAGCCGGTCGGCATGCTTCTTCAGCGCCGCGGGCTGCACCGCCGCGCCAAGCTCGGTGAGATCGATCGGCTCGCAGGCGAGCTGAACGGCAGCCTCGTCCTGCCCATGCAGCTGCCGCCAGCTCTCTCCCTGCCGATGGAAGCGCAGCCGCAGCGCATCGTGATGGCGCAGCAGATGGCTCATTGCCTCGCTCACCAGTCCAGGCGTCACCGCCGCAGCCGCATCCAGCAGCACCGCCTGGTTGAAGTGATGCGGCGCTGCGAGCTCCTGGTCGAAGAACCAGTGCTGGATCGGGCTCAGCGGCACCTCGCCGGTCACCAGCCCCTGCTCGGCCGTGACCGCCGTCGCATGACCGGCGACCGCCGCAAGCGCTGCGATGGTCTGCTGCTCGAACACCTGCCGCGCCGTCAGGCTCAGCCCGGCCCGCTTGGCCCGCGCCACCACCTGGATCGACTGGATCGAGTCGCCGCCGAGTTCAAAGAAGTTGTCGGTGACGGAGACGCGTTCCAGCTTGAGCACCTCGCGCCAGATCGCGACGAGCGCTTCTTCCGTGGCGTTGCGCGGCGCGATGATCTCGCCCCGGCCCTGCCACTCCGGCGCCGGCAGCGCGTTGCGGTCGAGCTTGCCGTTCGGCGACAATGGCAGCCGGTCCAGCCGCACGATCGCCGACGGCACCATGTAGTCCGGCAGCATCTGTTGCAATTGGCGGCGCAGCTCGCTGATGTCGGTCGAGGCTTCCGGATCCGCCACCACATAGGCGGCAAGCCGCTTGCCGGCGCCATCCTCGCGTATGACGGCTGCAGCCTGCGCAACGCCGTCCTGCGCCGATAGCGCCGCCTCGATCTCGCCGAGCTCGATGCGGAAGCCACGCAGCTTCACCTGGCTATCCAGCCGCCCCAAGAACTCCAGCTCGCCATCGGCGCGCCAGCGCACCAGGTCTCCGGTGCGGTACAGCCGCTCGCCGGGCGTGAACGGGTTCGGCAGGAAGCGCTCCGCCGTCAGCCCCGGCCGCCGCAGATAGCCGCGCGCGACACCGATGCCGCCGATATGGAGCTCGCCGGCCACCCCGACCGGCACCGGCTGCAGTCGCCGGTCCAGCACATAGCTCCTGGTGTTCGGCAACGGACGGCCGATCGGCGGCCGGCCAGCGCCGTCGCAGCGGAACATGGTGGTGCACACGCTGGCTTCGGTCGGACCATAGGCGTTGAATACCTGCCGCCCCGCCAGCCATGGCCGCAACAGCTCCGCCGAGCAGGCCTCGCCGCCGACGAGCAGCGTCTTCAGATCCTTGAACTCGGCGACAGGCAAGGCGGCCAGCGCCGCCGGCGGCAGCAGCACCGTGCTGATGCGCTGCCGCAGCAGCAGCTCGCGCAACGGCTCGCCCGGCATCAGCTCGTGCTGGGCCGCCAGCACCAGCGCCGCCCCGACCCGCCAGCTCATCACCAGGTCCCACACCGCCGCATCGAAGCTGATCGAGGCGAACTGCAGGATGCGGTCGCTCTCCTCCAGCGGCAGCCGTGCCAGCTGCGCGTCGGCAAGGTTCATGATGCCGCGATGGCTGATCATCACCCCCTTCGGCTTGCCGGTCGAGCCCGAGGTGTAGATCACATAGGCCAGATGATCGGCATCGACACCGCTCATCGGCGCCGTCTCGGGATGCGCGGCAATCGCCTGTCCATCGACATCGAGCCGCACCACGATCGCATCGCTCGCCGGCAGGCGCTGCAGCAGCGCCTCCTGCGTCAGCAGCACCTCAACCTTGGCATCATCCAGCATGTAGGCCAGCCGCTCGGCCGGATAGCGCGGGTCGAGCGGCAGATAGGCCCCGCCCGCCTTGAGGATGCCGAGCACCCCCACCACCATGTCCAGCGAGCGCTCCACACACAGCCCGACGATCACGTCGGGGCCGACGCCCAGCCCGCGCAGATGATGCGCCAGCTGGTTGGCGCAGCGATCGAGCTCGCCATAGCAAAGCTCGTCATCTTCCCAGATCGCCGCAACCGCATCCGGCCGGCGTTCCGCATGCGCGGCGAACAGCTCGTGCAGGCAGACATCCTGCGGGTAGCTCGCCGCGGTGTCGTTCCAGTCCACGATCAGCCGCCGCCGCTCCGCCTCGCTCAGCAGATCGATTTCGGACAATGCTCGGTCCGGCTTGCAGGCAATCTGATCAAGAAGTTGCAAAAAATGACCGATCACACGGTCGATGGTCGCGCGATCGAACAGATCGGTCGCATACTCGAGGGAGCATTCGATGCCGGACGGCACCTCCTGCACATACAGCGTGAGATCGAATTTTGCCGTCTGATGTTCGGCATCGGCTTCAATCCGGCTGACGGCGACACCCGGCAATTCCAGGGAGTCGAACGGCGTGTTCTCGAATGACAGACAGGCCTGGAATAGCGGATGTCGCGACAGGACGCGTTCCGGCTGCAATGCATCGACCAGCTTCCCAAACGGAATGTCCTGGTGTGAATAAGCCCCGAGCGCGGTCTCCTTGATCCGACCGAGAAAATCCCTGAACGTAGGATCTCCGGAGAGTTCGCAGCGCATGACCAGCATGTTGACGAACATTCCGGTCAGGCCTTCCAGCTCCAGCCGAGAACGACCTGCAACCGGAGACCCGACGAGAATATCCTGCTGGCCGCTGTAGCGAGAGAGCAAAAGCGAGAACGCAGCGAGGAACACCATATACAAGGTTGCGTCTTCGCGGCGTGCCAAGGCCATGAGCTGCGCACGCAGCTCACCTGATACGACGAACGGCACTGTCGCGCCCGCAAAGGACTGCACCGGCGGCCGCGGCCGGTCGGTCGGCAACTCCAGCGTCGTCGGAGCACCAGCCAGCTGGCCGCGCCAGTGGTCGACGTAGCGACTGAGAACGTCGCCATCGAGCCAGTTGCGCTGCCACAGCGCATAATCGGCGTATTGAACGGCAAGGTTCGGCAGCGACGCAGTGCGCCCCTCCACTTCGGCGCGATAGAGCAGCCCAAGTTCCCGCAACAATACCCGGAGCGACCACCCATCCGAGATGATGTGGTGCATGTTGACCAGCAGAAGATGCTCGCGTTCGCCGAGCTTGACGAGCATGGCACGGAGCAGCGGCCCTGTGCGAAGATCGAAAGGTTGCCTGGCATGATCGTTGATCAGCCGGCGTGCCTCGATCTGCCGTTCTTCGCGCTCAAGCGCCCCAAGATCGGTGAACCCGATCCGAAACGCCTGCGTCTCGTCGATCACCTGGACGCCGCGGCCATCCACGAGCTCGAAGCGGGTACGCAGGTTCGCATGGCGACGCACGATCTCTGAGAACGCACACTGCAGCGCGGGCCCATCTAACAGACCGTCGAGGCGAAGCGCACCAGCCATATTATAGGCCGCCCCTACATCTTCGACCTGGTCGAGAAACCAGAGCTGCTCCTGGGCATACGACAGCGGAAGAGTCCGGACGCGTGGCCCTGGGACGAGTGCTGGCGCAACCAATCCGGTCTGCTGGCGCTGCGCTTCATCGATCTTCGTCGCCAGCATCCTGATCGTCGGCGCCTCGAACACTGCCCGCAGAGGTATCGCCACCTGGAATACGGCATTCACCCGTCCGATCAGTTGCGCCGCGATCAAGGAGTGGCCGCCGGACGCAAAGAAGTTATCGTCGACACCCAGCTCCGAGAGCTGCAGTACGTCGCACCAGATTGCGGATACGACCTCCTGAACGCCCCCCGTCGGCATCGTGCGCTGATCATTCGACTGAGGCGTCGGCTCCGGCAAGGCGGCACGGTCGACTTTCCCATTCGCTGTCAGCGGCAAGGAGTCCAGCACCACGATGTGCACGGGCACCATGTAGTCCGGAAGCGACCTTTGCAGGTGCTGTCGCAGCGCATCTGTCGAGAGCGTCCGGTCCGGCTTTGCCGCGACGTAGCCGACGAGCTGCTTGCCGGTCGCGGTGTCGCGCGCCAAGACCGCCGCTTGCGCGACGCCGACATGATGCCGTAACGCGGCTTCGATCTCGCTCAGTTCGATGCGGAAGCCACGGATTTTTACCTGGCCGTCACGCCGCATCAGATACTCGATAGCGCCATCGGCAAGGCGGCGCACGATGTCGCCTGTCGCATAGAGCCGGCCACCGGCCCGACCAAACGGATCAGGGATGAAGTTTTCGGCGCTCAGAGCCGGCCGGCCCCAATAGCCGTGGGCGAGGCCGGCGCCACCGACATAGAGTTCACCCGCGACCCCAATCGGGACGGGCTGGAGCGCGGCATCGAGCACGTAGCAGGTGCTGTTGGCGATCGGACGGCCGATCGGAATCGCTCGCGCATCAGCTGGGACGGCCTTGACCTCCATCCACGTGCTGAAGGTTGTGCCCTCAGTAGGTCCATACAAATTCAGCAGTCGCCGCGGCGCGCCGTGCTCGAGCACGGTGCGTACGGCCTGCGGGTCCGCCGCTTCACCGCCGAACAACACATCCCTGACGGACGCGAAGATGTCAGGAGCCTCCTGCGCCAGCCGATTGAACAGCGCCGTGGTCACGAACACACTATCGAGACGTCGCTCCCGCACGGTGGCGGCGAACCGGCTCGGCGAAAGTGCAGTGTCCCGATCAATGATGACGATGCAGCATCCGTTGAGCAGCGCCGCCCACAATTCAAACGTGGCCGCATCAAAGGACGGGCTCGAAAGATGGCTCACCCGATCGCCTGGCGAGAGCGCGATGTAGTCGGCTCCAATGGCCAGACGCGCGATCGCCCGATGCGGCACCGCAATGCCCTTGGGAAGCCCAGTCGAGCCCGATGTATACATTACGTAGGCGACCGCTTCGCCGCCCAGCTCAGCCGACGGCTGCGCATCCGTATAAGGCGCATCGGCCACGCGGAGCGAGGGCAGTTCAGCCGGAGCGCATCCGCCTGGAGCAACGACGACCGCAGCCAAGCCGGCGTCTCTTACCATGAAGGTCAGGCGCTCCTCCGGGTAGCTCGGATCGAGCGGCACGTAGCAGCCACCGGCCTTTAGGATTCCGAGCATGCCCGCGATCAGGCCGGCCGAGCGCTCGCCGGAGAGGCCAACGGCTGCGCCAGGAACGATGCCAAGTCCGCGTAGGCCGGCGGCGATCCCGTTGCTCCAGGCATCGAGCTCGCGATAGCTGATGCGGCGCCCTCCATCATCCACCGCGATTGCATTCGGATAGCGCACGGCTTGGTCGGCAAATATCTCGTGCAGGCTGCGTTCGGCTGGATAGCGCCGTGCAGTGTTGTTCAATTCAACCAAGAGCTCGCGTCGTTCCAATTCGCTCAGCAGCGGGAGATCGCGAATCCGCCAATCCGGATTGGCAGCAATGGCGTCCAGCAGTTGTGCGAAGTGGCACGCCAGGCGCTCGATCGTTGTTTGATCGAACAGCTCGGTCGCATATTCGATCGATACGTCCAGACCTCGCTTCGCGTCGTAAACATGAACAGTCAGATCGAACTTGGCCTGCTTATTCTCGGCAGGGATCGGCGTCAGTTGCAAACCAGGAATGACAAGCCCCTCGAACGGCGCCTGCTGAAGCGCGAACATCACCTGGACCAACGGATGCCGAGCCATGTCGCGGTCCGGCTGAAGCGCTTCGACGAGCCGCTCGAATGGCAGATCCTGATGCGCATAGGCATCGAGCACTGTCGTCTTGACCTGTTGCAGCAGCTCCCTGAAGCTCTGCTGGCCGGAGCAGTTCGCGCGCAGCACCAAGATATTGGCGAAGAAGCCGATCAATCCCTCGAGCTCATGCCGGCGCCGGCCGGCGACCGGCGACCCGACGAGAATGTCGGTCTGACCGCAATAGCGCGACAACAGCAGCTGAAATGCGGATAGCAGCACCATGAACAGAGTGGCATTCTCCTGTCGGGCCAGGCGCTGAACCGCTGTGACAGTCGCCTCCGCGATGGAGATCCGATGATGAGCGCCGGCGAACGTTGGGTCCGGTCGTCGCGAGCGATCGGTCGGCAGATCGAGTTGAGGAGGCGAACCTGCCAGGCGCTCGGTCCAATAGGTGAGCTGGCGCTCGAGCGCGTTGCCTCGGAGCCACTGCCGCTGCCAGAGCGCATAATCAGCATATTGCACCGGTAACGGCTCGAGCGGAGAAGGCTTCCCTGCGCGGAAGGCCTGGTACAGCGCGGTGACCTCTCCGATCAGAACCTCCGACGACCACGCATCCGAGATGATGTGATGCATGGCGAGTAGCAGGAGGTGCTGCTCGGACCCAAGCCGGATCAGCCGGGTGCGGAAGGGTGGCGCCGCGCTGAGATCGAATGGTTCAGCAGCGTGCTCTCGGCTTTGCCGATCCAGCTCAGCGTTCTGCTCCTGCCTGGAAAGATGTGAGAGGTCCAAGACATCGAGCCGATACGACGCCGCAGGATCGACGATCTGAACGGCGCGCCCGCTCACCGTCTCGAACCGGGTCCGCAGCATTTCATGCCGCCAAACGATCTCGCTCAAAGCTTGCTCAAGAGCATTCGCGTCGAGTTCGCCCTCGAGCCGAAGTGCGACGGCGACATGGTAGGAGGAGCCCGCACTGCCGAGTTGCTCAAGAAACCACAGTCGTTCCTGTGCAAAGGACAAGGGCAGCTCGCTCGTACAGCGAGGCACGACCGGCGGCAGCTCGCTGTTCTGCGAGCGGATATCTTCAAGAAACGCGGTGATTTCCTGCTGACGCGCGCGGACCTCATCAATCCGTTCGCGCGTCATCACGCCGCGAGGAGCACGGTAACGTACCTGACCATTTTCAGACCAGATCTGGACGCCGTCGCGCCGCAGCAGGGAGAGCAGGTTTTCAATCATCAGATGATCCCTTCCTCCAGTTCGGCTTCCGCTTCGACGGCAAGCGGTCCGGCATTCGCCCAGCCAAGAACCTCGATCCGGTCGGCAAGCTGGCCAAGCGTCGTCGTCTCGAACATCGCCTTGAGCGGCAGGGCCACCTGCAATTCCCTTTGCACGCGGGCGATGGCGCGCGTCGCCGACAGCGAGTCCCCCCCGAGCTCGAAGAAGTTGTCGGTGACGGAGACACGTTCGCGCTTGAGCACCTCGCGCCAGATCGCAGCGAGCGCGGCTTCGGTGGCGTTGCGCGGGGCGATGATCTCGCCCCGGCCCTGCCACTCCGGCGCCGGCAGCGCGTTGCGGTCGAGCTTGCCGTTCGGCGACAATGGCAGCCGGTCCAGCCGGACGATCGCCGACGGCACCATGTGGTCCGGCAGCGTGGCCTGCAGATGCCGCCTCAACGCGTCGGCCTCGCAGCGCGCATCGTCGCGTGTCGTGACGTAGCCGACCAGCCGCCGCTCGCCGCTGTCCTCGCGCACCACCACCGCGGCCTGCTCCACCTCGGCATGGGCCGAGAGCGCCGCCTCGATCTCGCCGAGCTCGATCCGGAAGCCGCGGATCTTGACCTGGTGATCGATGCGGCCGAGGTAATCCAGCGCGCCGTCACTGCGCCAGCGCGCGAGATCCCCGGTGCGGTACAGCCGCTCGCCGGGCGTGAACGGATTCGGCACGAACCGCTCCGCAGTCAGCCCAGGCCGCAGCAGATAGCCGCGGGCAACACCGATGCCGCCGATATGGAGCTCGCCGGCCACCCCGATCGGAACCGGGTTGAGGCGATGATCCAGCACGTAGAGCTGGATGTTGCTGATCGGACGGCCGATCGGCACCTGCGTGGCGGCAGGCTCCAGCCGGCACGCCCACGCGCTGACGTCGACCGCAGCTTCGGTCGGGCCGTAGAGGTTATGCAGCCGGCACGACGGCAGCAGGTCGAGGAAGCGGTTCTGCGTCTCCACCGCCAGCGCCTCGCCGCTGCAGATGGTCGCGCGCAAGGAGCCGCATCGCTTCAGATCCGCAGCCTCCAGGAAGGCCTGCAGCATCGAGGGCACGAAGTGGACGATGCTTACCCTGGCCTGCTCGATCAGCTCGGCCAGATAGGCCGGATCCTGATGGCCGCCGGGCCGGGCGATCACCAGCTCGGCGCCGTGGGCCAAGGGCCAGAAGAACTCCCACACCGAGACGTCGAAGCCGAACGGGGTCTTCTGCAGCACCCGGTCGTCGGGCGTGAGTTGATAGGCCGCCTGCATCCAGGCCAGGCGGTTGACGATGCCGCGATGGGCGTTCATCACCCCCTTCGGCCTGCCGGTCGAGCCCGAGGTGTAGATCACGTAAGCGAGGTTGGCCGGCGTGCAGCTGGTGCTTGGCGCGGTGTCGGGATGGCGCGCGATCTCGGGCCAGTCGGCATCGAGCCGCACCACGCTCGCCGTGCCCGCAGCCAGGCGCTCGACCAGGTTCGCCTGGGTCAGCAGCACCGGCGCCATGGCGTCATCCATCATGTAGGCCAGCCGCTCGGCCGGATAGCTCGGATCGAGCGGCAGATAGGCTCCGCCGGCCTTGAGAATACCAAGCAGCGCGACCACCATCTCCAACGATCGCTCGGCCAGCACGCCGACCACGACGTCGGGGCCGACACCCAGCCCTTGCAGATGATGCGCCAGCTGGTTAGCACGGCGGTCGAGCTCGCCGTAGCTCAAGGTGGCGTCCGCAAAGCGCAGCGCGATTCTGTCAGGCGTGCGCGCCGCCTGGATCGCCAACGGCTCATGCAATAGCCCTTGCGGAGTACCCGCCGCCGTGGCGTTGAATGCGCTGACCACCTGCTGCTGCTCGGCATCGCTCAATAGCGACAGCGCCGAGAGTGGCCGGTCCGCATCGGCCACGATCTCCCCCAGCAGCCGCGCCAGGTGCTGGAGCAAGCGCTCGACCGCGGTTGTCTCGAACCGTTCGCGCTCCGCGATCAGGCGGAACGAGAGCTGCTCGCCGACCGTCACCTGCAGGGTCAGCGGATAATTGGTGCGCTCCAGCGGACGGACCTCGCTGATCCGGATCGTCTCGGCGAGCCCGCCCAGCGCCGACATCTCCGCCGGATAGTTCTCGAACGCCACGATGCTCTCGAACAGCGGCGTCGCAGCCGGCAGCTCGCTCCAGCGCTGCACCTCGGCAAGCGGAGAGTATTGGTAGTCGGTCAGCTCGCTCTGCCGCGCCTGCACCTCACCCAGAAACTCCAGCACGTTTGCCTGCTCCGGCAGCGCCACGCGCAGCGGCAGCGTGTTGATGAACAGCCCGACCGTGCGCTCCACCTCAGGCAACTCGGCCGGACGGCCCGACACCGTAACGCCGAACACGACGTCATTGCTGTCGCCGTAGCGGCCGAGCAGCAGCGCCCAGGCCCCCTGCACCAGCGTGTTGACGGTCAGCCGGTGCCGACGCGCGAAGCTCTCGATCGCGCCAAGCGCGATCTCGCAGGCCTGCTCGGCATAGCGGTCTTGGCTTTGCTCCGTCAGCACCGAGGCCGCAGGACGGCCGAGCCCGAGCGAACTCGGCGTGCCGAAGCCGGCCAGACGCTGCCGCCAATAGGCTTCCGCCGCAGCCATGTCCTGGCGTTGCAGCCAGGCGATGTAGTCGCGGAACGGACGCAGCGGGATCAGCTGCGGCGCCTCGCGCCGGCTCAGGGCCACATAGGCTGCGAACACCTCATCGAGCAGCAGCGGGATCGACCAGCCGTCGAACAGGATGTGATGGCTGTTCCAGAGCAGGCGGTAGTCATTATCCCCGGTCCGGATCAGGCAAAGCCGCAGCAGCGGCGGAGATGCGAAGTCGAAGCCGCGGCTGCGCTCGGCCTGCTGCAAGGCCTCGAACCGCACCTCCTGCTCGGCGGCAGGCAAGCCTCGCCAATCCTCGCGCACGAACGGAAGCTTCGCTGCGCGCAACACCACCTGCAGCGGCACCGCCAGATCCTGGCCGACAAAGGCCGAGCGCAGTACCGCGTGACGGGCCACCACTGTCTGCCAAGCCTGCTCGAACGCATCGCCATCCAGCGCACCTTCCAGCCGGCAGGCCAGCGAGATCACATAGACCGCGCTCTCGGGCGCATAGAGGCTGTGGAACAGCATGCCCTGCTGGGTCGGCGACAACGGATAGATGTCCTCGACCTGCCGTGGGCCGCCGACTGAGGCGACGACGCGGTCAAGCTCGTCCTGGCGCAGTCCGGCCAGCGGGATGTCCGACGGCGTCAGGCCGCCGTCACTCGCCGCGCAGTGCGCGATCAGCGCACGCAAGGCTGCGACATGATCCTCGGCGAGCGCCGTGATCGTGGCGGCCTCATGCAGCTCGGAGCTGTAGAACCACTGCAGCTGCAGGCAGCCGTCGCGGACATGGGCGGAGACGTCGATCAGATGCGCCCGCCGGTTGCGCCCGTCCTGCTGGGCACCGACGTCTTCCGGCGCAAAGCGCAAGGCCCCTGCTCCGCCGCTGCCGTCGAGCTGGCCGAGATAGTTGAAGCTGATCTCGGGGCTGACCTCCGGCACGGCTGCGCCAGCGAGATAGCGCAGCAGGCCATAGCCGATGCCGCGGTGGGGCACGGCCCGCAATTGCTCCTTCACCACCTTCAGCGCCGCGCCGGCATCGGATGTGCCTTCGACCTCGAGCAGCACCGGGAACAGGCTGGTGAACCAGCCTACCGTGCGCGAGACGTCCAGCTCGGCAAACAGCTCCTCGCGGCCATGGCCTTCGAGCGCAACCAACAGCCGTCGTTGTCCGGTCCACTCGGCACAAGCCTCGACCAGCGCCGTCAGCAACACGTCGTTGATCTGGGTGTGATAGACCCCGGGCACGTCCTGCAGCAGCGCCCGCGTCTGCGCCGCATCCAGCGTCACGCTCACCATGCGCACCGTGTCGGCACGGTTGGTCCCGCCGTCATGGTCGCGCGGCAGACGGGACGCCTCCGCCCAGGGCTGGCCCTGCCAATAGGCCAGCTCGCGCTGCAAGCTCTCCGAGCCGGCATGCGCCGCCAGCCGTTCGGCCCAGACCCGGAACGAGGTGGTCTTCGCCGCCAGCCTGACCGGCTCGCCCCGCTGCAGCGTCGAGAGAACAGTGGCGAGGTCCTCCAGCAGGATCCGCCACGACACCCCGTCCACCACCAGATGATGCACGATCAGCAGCAGCCGCATGCCCTGCTCCCCAAGATCGAACAGCGCCGCGCGCAGCAAGGGGCCGTCGGCCAGATCGAGGCTCGCCTGCAGCCGGTCGGCATGCTTCTTCAGCGCCGCGGGCTGCACCGCCGCGCCAAGCTCGGTGAGATCGATCGGCTCGCAGGCGAGCTGAACGGCAGCCTCGTCCTGCCCATGCAGCTGCCGCCAGCTCTCTCCCTGCCGATGGAAGCGCAGCCGCAGCGCATCGTGATGGCGCAGCAGATGGCTCATTGCCTCGCTCACCAGTCCAGGCGTCACCGCCGCAGCCGCATCCAGCAGCACCGCCTGGTTGAAGTGATGCGGCGCTGCGAGCTCCTGGTCGAAGAACCAGTGCTGGATCGGGCTCAGCGGCACCTCGCCGGTCACCAGCCCCTGCTCGGCCGTGACCGCCGTCGCATGACCGGCGACCGCCGCAAGCGCTGCGATGGTCTGCTGCTCGAACACCTGCCGCGCCGTCAGGCTCAGCCCGGCCCGCTTGGCCCGCGCCACCACCTGGATCGACTGGATCGAGTCGCCGCCGAGTTCAAAGAAGTTGTCGGTGACGGAGACGCGTTCCAGCTTGAGCACCTCGCGCCAGATCGCGACGAGCGCTTCTTCCGTGGCGTTGCGCGGCGCGATGATCTCGCCCCGGCCCTGCCACTCCGGCGCCGGCAGCGCGTTGCGGTCGAGCTTGCCGTTCGGCGACAATGG
>NZ_JAUETT010000011.1:0-5987 GCF_032484835.1 Bradyrhizobium sp. SZCCHNS1022
AAGGCTGCGACCTGGTCGAAGCCGAACATCGCCCCGGAGCCCTTGATCGTATGCAGCGCACGAAACGCAGTGTCGACCAGCTCCTTGTCTTCCGGACGCTGACCAAGATCCAGCAGCGTTCCTTCCAACGCCTCCAACAGTTCGCTTGCTTCCTGGCGAAAAACCTCGGAGGGATCGAGACTGCTCATGGCCGTCCCGCCTCATCCAATTTGGCGCTCAAGACGAACTCAATCGACGGCCGTCGATCGGCCTGCTGCGTGACGCCATGGCCATTACGGCTGGCCACCATGTCGCAACTGACAGGAAGCCGGAATTTCGAGTCGACAGGATCAGCCACGCATGCCCCCACACGATCTTGGCTCGCCGCGCCCTCGAAGCGCCAAGACGGCATCAGGGTAGGAATGGAGGATTAGGGAATTGCTAAAAAGCGATAAGAAAAATTTCCCGTATCATTACGTAAATGCGCGGGCAGTGAGCTTACGTCGACGATTGAGCCCGGCTTCTGCAAGGGACAGGGTGATTAACCGCGAGGTAAGAACCGGCCCCTAGCTTTGGCGACTTTGGTGCTACCGTCCAAATTTTCAGCAGAGATCGGCGGATGTTGACCCAAGCGCTCATCGTTGACGATAGCCCATCGGTTCTTGATTTCCTGAAGCGTCTCATCGAAGCCGACGGCGCAGTCGAGGCCAGCACATTCCTTGATCCCGTCCAGGCCCTGGACGTCGCCCGCGAGCGCCATTTCGACATCGTACTGGTCGACTATGAAATGCCGAAGATGGACGGCATCCGCTTCATCCGCGAGCTGCGTTCGCTGGCGGGCTTCAGCGAGACGCCGGTGGCAATGATCACATCGAGCGACTCCGACGACATCAAGCTGCGCGCATTGGAGGCCGGTGCGACCGACTTCCTTCCCAAACGTCCCAACAGCGTCGAAGTGAGGGTGCGCCTGCGCAATCTCGTCAGCCTCGGCCAGGCCGTCAGAAGCCTCAACGACCGCGCCTCGCATCTCGCCGTCGAAGTCGCAGCTGCAACGCGCAAGCTGCAGGAACGCGAGGAGGAGATCATCCTGCGCCTCGCGCTTGCCGTCGAATATCGCGACAACGACACCGGCGAGCATACGTTGCGGGTCGCCAAATACAGCCAGATCATCGCCGAGCAACTGAGCCTGCCGTCGCGCGTCTGTCGCGAGATCTATCTCGCCGCCCCGCTGCACGACGTCGGCAAGGTCGGGATTCCGGACCACATCCTGCTCAAGCCCGGCCGGCTCACCGACAGCGAGATGTCGATCGTGCGGACTCACGCCAAGATCGGCGAACACATCCTCGCGGACAGCGACTGCGACCTGATCCGGCTCGCGGCAACGATTGCGCTCGCACACCATGAGCGATGGGACGGCGCCGGCTATCCGAATGGATTGAAGGGGGCGGAGATTCCGATTGCGGCGCGCGTGGTCGCCGTGGCCGATGTCTTCGATGCGCTGACGACGCGGCGTCCCTATAAAGAGCCGATGTCGCTGCTGGACGCCCGCGACTATCTGGTCGGGAACCGGGCCCAGCATTTCGATCCCGATTGCGTCGACGCGTTCCTGTCGCGCTGGGACGAAGTCGCGACGATCGCAACGACGCAGTCACTGCCGCCGTTCCAGCGCAAGGACCGGCCGTCACGGCTGGTGGCCTGAGCGCGGCCATCGCGCGCCAGTCCCAAACGCGATCGCCATCAAGTTCGAGAGAGCTTAGCCTTCACCCGGACTGCGTCTTCCGATGCGAATGCGCTCGCTGCCATCGAAGCCGGATTGATCCGGCTTCGATGAACTCCGATGCGCGATCGATGCAGGCCGGCGCTGCCGCCTGGCTCAGCGCTGGAAATCGCCGTCGCGCTCGTCCACGCCATCGTCCATCGCAAAGGCAAAGCCGCCGCCGCCGGCTGCCTTGAGATTGCGCCGCGGCGGCGCTGCCCGCCCCGGCGTGGACTTCTTGGCGCCACGCTCGACCACCGCCATCTTGGCCGCCTTGGCGCGCAGCTGGCCGACGGCGCGATCGATGGGCGCCCCAGTTTCCCCGGCCGCATCGATTGCGGCGTCGTCGATCCGGAAGAAGGAGATGGTGGCCTGCAGCTGCTCAGCTTGCGAGGCCAATTCCTCGGAGGTCGAAGACACCTGCTCGGAGGCGCTGGCATTCTGCTGGCCGACCTTATCGAGCTGCTGGATCGCCTGATTGATCTGCGCCGAGCCGACGTCCTGCTCGCGGCAGGCTGCGGTAATCTCCTGGACCAACTCTGCGGTCTTCTTGATGTCAGGCACCAGCTTCCCAAGCATCGCGCCGGCTTCCTGCGCCACCTTGACGCTGTCGGTCGATAGCGTGCCGATCTCCGCCGCCGCAGCCTGGCTGCGCTCGGCGAGCTTGCGCACTTCGGAGGCGACCACCGCGAAGCCCTTGCCGTGCTCGCCGGCGCGGGCGGCTTCCACCGCCGCGTTCAGCGCCAACAGGTCGGTCTGCCGTGCGATCTCCTGCACGATGGTGATCTTCTCGGCGATGGTCTGCATCGCCTGGACGGCACGGCCAACCGCGGCACCGCTGGTCTCAGCATCCTTGGCGGACTGCGTCGCGATCTTCTCGGTCTGGTTGGCGTTCTCAGCGTTCTGCTTCACATTCGCGGCCATCTCCTCCATCGAGGAGGAGGCCTCTTCGGCCGAGGAGGCCTGCTCGGTCGCACCCTGGGACAGCTGTTCGGCGGAGGCCGACAGCTCCTGGCTGCCGGCGGAGACGTTGTTCGCCGCGGTCAGCGCCTCGGTGACCACCTGCCGCAGTTTTTCCACCATGCCGTTGAGCGAACGAATGAGGTCTCCGATCTCGTCATTGCTCGCCGAAGGGATGGTCCGGTTGAGATCGCCGTTGGCGACCGCGCCCGCCAAATCGACCGCGCGCCCGAGAGCCCGGCTGATACTGAGTGAAATCCAGATGGCAGCCGCGATCGCGATCGCCAGCGACGCTCCGATGATGGTCATGAGCATGAATTGGGCTTGCTGGCCTTCGACTCGCGATTGAACCACCTGCTCAGCCAGCAGCTTTTTCGTGTTCGAGACATAGGCCGTCATGGCTTCGAGAGCCTCGGCCACCACCTTGCGGCCCTCGTTCATCGTGCGCTCGGTCGCCTTTGCCTTGTCCGTTCGGGCGAGCTTGAGCGTTTCGTCCTGGAACGCCATCATTCGCGAATAGGCAGAGGAGAAGCCGTCGAGAAGCTTTCTTCCGGTCTCGCTTGCCAGACCATAGACCTCGTCCCTGGTCTTTTGCGTGACCTCCCGGCTCTTCGCGGTGTCTGCGACAAACTGCTCGGCCTGCTGCTCCGTCCCGAGGACGGCGTTCTTCTCGTTGCGAAGCTGGATCAATATCTCCTTCTCGATCTCCGCAGCCTTCTCCATCCGCTTCGCGCGCAGCGCCATGCTGTCTGCATTGGCGATCATATCGCTCAGCTTCATGTAAGCGATCCCGCCGGCCGCCATCGACAGGACGATGATCACTCCGAACGCACATGCCAGCTTGGCTTTGATGGTAAATCTCATATCAGCCCCACTCGTCCCAGCCCAGGACGTCCTTAGTTCAAAATGCGTTCCATATTCGGTACGATGACAAACTCTTCACGCCACTTGCTGATGCAGCGGATGTATTCCGGCCGCCAATGCATGCCGACCCGCGGCGTCTGCTGCACGTCGGCCCGCGTGATCTCGGTGACCTCGTAGACCTTGTCCGCGGTCAGCCCGACCAGCACCGGCTCGTTGTCCAGCTTGATCTCGATCACCACGATCCGGCTGTCGACCGAGGCGTCGGCTTGCGGCATCCCGAAGCGGACGCGAAGGTCCGCCAATGGGATCACATTGCCCCGCACGTTGATCACGCTCGCCACGAACGGCTTGGCGCCCGCCACCGGCGTCACCGCCACCGGATCGATGATCTCCCGCACCAGCTCGGCTTCCAGCGCGAACTTCTCCTCGCCCAGCCCGATCATCACCACCTGCAGCGATTGGTCGCCGGCCGCGGTCATGTCCCGGCTCTGCCCGATGCTCATCACGCCGCCTCGTTCATCTGCTTCTCGGCCTTCGCCTGCGCCAGCGCCACCAGCTGCGCCACATCCAGGATCAGCGCCGCGGTGCCGTCGCCCAGGATGGTCGCGCCCGAGAAGATCGTGACGTCCGAATGCAGCTTCGACAGCGACTTGATCACGGTCTGGTGGTTGCCGATGATCTGGTCCGCCACCAGCCCGACCCGGCTCTCCCCGGTCGAGATGATGATCGTCTTCTGGTGCGGGTCCGGCGTGCCGCCGGCATGCAGCAGCTCGCGCAGCCGCAGGAACGGCACCAGGCCGCCGCGCACATTGAGGAAGCTGCGGCCGCGCGAGCGCTGGTCCTCAGCCGTCAGCTCGACGCATTCCTCCACCGCCGACAGCGGGATGATGTAGCGGCCTGCCCCGACCCGGATCAAAAGCCCTTCGATGATCGCCAAGGTCAACGGCAGCCGCAGCGTCACCGTGGTGCCCTGCCCTGGCTTCGTCGCAAGGTCGATGGTGCCGCGCATGTTCTCGATGGTGCGCTTGACCACGTCCATGCCGACGCCGCGGCCCGACAGCGCCGAGATCGTCTGTGCGGTCGAGAAGCCCGGGTGGAACAGATATTGGTGGATGTCGCTGTCGGACAGGCTCGCGCCCGGCGCGATCAGGCCCTGCTCCTCGGCCTTGGCTCTGATACGCGCGGTGTTGAGCCCGCCGCCATTGTCGCGCACCGTCACCAGCACCTGGGCGCCGGAATGGATCGCCTGCAGCTCGATGCGGCCCGGCTCGGTCTTGCCGGCCGCGGTCCGCCTCGCCGTATCCTCGATGCCGTGGTCGATCGCATTGCGGATCAGGTGCACCAGGGGATCGGCCAGGCACTCGATCATGGTCTTGTCGAGCTCGGTGTCCTCGCCCGCGGTGATGAACTCGACCGGCTTGTCGAGATCGCGCGACAGGTCGTGCACCAGGCGGCGGAAGCGGCCGAACAGCGAGCCGATCGGCACCATGCGCGCGCCCATCGTGGTGTCGCGCAGGCTGCCGGCCAGCCGCTCGATCTCCTCGGCGATCATCTTGATCGACAGGTCCGAGCTTGCCGCGGCCAATTGGCTCAGTCTTGCCTGCGCGATCACGAGCTCGCCGACCCGGTCCATCAGCTCGTCGAGCCGCTCGGCCTGCACCCGCACCGTCGCCACCGCGCGATCCTCGCCCCGCTTGCCCTCCTCGCGCCGCGCCTTGGCCGGAGCTTGTGCGGCCGGCGCAGCTGCAGGTTCGGTGGCGGCGGGCGCGACGGCGGCCGGCGCAAGCGGCGCCTCCTCAACGGAGACGATTGGCACCGCGTCAACCTCAGCAACGATCGCCGCCGGCGTATCTGGTGCTGCAGCAACGGGCACCAGCGCCAGATCGGCCGGCGAAAGCGGCGTCACCACGAGCTTCATCTCGTCGCACACGAACATGAAGACGTCGTCGATCGCGCTCCGCTCGCAGTCACACTGCAGCGTGACGTCCCATTTGAGATAGCAGTCGTCCGGCTCCAGCGCATCCAGCAGCGGGATGGCGTCGGTCAGCGGCACCGCAAAGCACGGACCCAGTTTGCAGAGATCGTCGAGCAGGTCGAGCGGGTTCGAGCCGTTGCGCAGCACCTGCTGCTCGAACTCGAGATAGAGCTTCCAGCCCGCGACACCGCCCGCCTGCACCGGCGCCACGGCTATCGTTGCGGCAGGCAGCTCCGCCGCCTGCTCCCGCGGAGCCACGAACTGCCTGAGATCATCCAGGATCGCTTCGCCGATGATCGCGTCGGTGTCGTCCGGTGCCTCGATCAGCGCACGGATGTAGTCCCTCGCCGCCAGCGCGACCGAGATCAGATCTTCCGTCGGGCTGATCTCGCCCTTCCTCACCTGATCGAACGCGGTCTCGAACTCATGCGTGAAGGCTGCGACCTGGTCGAA